>LCFW01000016.1 GCA_000999315.1 Candidatus Peregrinibacteria bacterium GW2011_GWF2_43_17 | reverse complement strand
CGCCGACATCGGCAGATTCGCGAGCCAAGATCCGGCGGTGTACGATGGAAGATTGTTCCCGAACGAAGACGGACCCGGGCTGATCGCCGACCCGCAGTCCTTAAACTCATACACCTACTGCAGGGATAATCCGTTGGGGTATGTGGATGTGGGAGGGGAGCGTCCTGGATACATATTTTGGAAGACAGTTGCATCAACATTGAATTTTCATGGGTATGAAGTTACAGGAACACTTTTAAATTATGCAATTGCCAGTCCATTCAAAATAACAGAACACAGTAAACCCAAATATACTTTTGGTAATTCGGATATAATTGGACAATCGATAAGAGATTCGAAAGGATATCAGGACATACTACTAGATATTGCAACAGACATTCAGGATGGAGGCCTTGAAGGAAAAGGTAGTTATAACTTTTCCACATATAGCGAAGATACTGATTTGGCCTTTGGCTTGGGGAAAGTAAGCTTTACTTATACGGCTACCGAAAATAGTGATCAAGAAGGGGTATACACTATAAATATTACCTTTTCGGACACATATGATTTTGACTGGAACAGTTATGATAACCCAATTGCAGATGCAATTAATAATTTTGGATTCGCAAATCAATACTTGAAAGAATTGGTACCATATGAAATAGAAGGTACTATCACCGAAGAAACTCCTGTCAGAAAAAAACAGGAATAATAAAAACCATTATACATGAAAACAATAACTAAAATTATGTTAATACTAACAAGTATATCATATATCAGTGGCTGTTTTGGACCGGGAATAGCGGATTACGATGGACAATTTATCGATGGATATGGGCTAAGTCGTTCAAGTGCAAACAATATTAGTTTATACGGTATAAACGACATCAATGTGCCTGCCAAAATCATAGAACTTGGATGGGACGAATCTTATATTGTTATAAAAAGAGAATTTTTAGATGACGCTGGCAATCCTTTAGATACTTTTTGCTGGTACATCATCAACTTAAACAATCAATCATTAAGCGAATCTATAAATGACGAAAATATAGATGCTACGCTTAAAGACATTGGAATAAATGAAATAAAAATGTATGCCCCTAATGAACTTAGAAATTCTTTGTATTAACCATAAATATACCGACATCAACGACATCCCTCTCTACATGGTTCTCAATTACGAAACGGGTGAAGCTGTCAAAATGCCCGAAGAGACAAGAGCCGCTTTCGAGACACCCGTGACAGCATTTATTTGATATTGTTTGCATGTTAAAGTATGAATAATTTCTCAATATTTTAATCCATCTACCATGCCCGACTCCACTCAAAATTCCTTCGTATTAAAACTCGTTTTTTCAGGGCTGGTGGTGATACTTGCATTCATCCCGAGCCAATGGCTTCTTTCGCTCGTGGGAGAAAGGGAAGACATAAGACAAAATGCGATAGTTGAAGTGAGCGGAAAATGGGGAGACCTTCAAGTTGTCAACGGACCACTGCTGTCAATCCCCTACTCGTATGAACAAAAGGATGCCGACGGTAACGTCAAAGTCACCACCAACTACGCCTATTTCTTGCCGGACGAACTTAACACCGAAGGATCGGTGACCACAGAAAACCGAAGCAGGGGAATTTACGATATTTCGGTATATGAAACCGAACTGGTTATAACCGGCAAATTCGAGAATCTCGATTTCGAAGAGCTCGGCATTGCCGAAAAAGATATGCTTTGGGAAGATGCCTCTCTTTTGCTCGGTCTAACCGACATGCAAGGAATTGAACAAGAAGTAACTTTAACCTGGAACGGAACATCTGGCATATTCAACCCCGGAGTACCGGATAAAGATGTCATCGACAATGGCATGAGTATATCAACTCCAATCCAATCGGGAACAGCATACTCTTTCCAAATCAACCTCGACCTGAAAGGCAGTACCGGACTTTATTTCAGCCCTGTCGGCAGAACCACAACGGTGGAAATCACTTCCGATTGGCGAAACCCCAGCTTTGACGGAGCTTTCTTGCCGGAATCGCATGAGATCGGCGAATCCGGATTCACCGCAAACTGGAACATACTTTATTTAAATCGCAACTATCCTCAACAATGGGTTGGAAACGCTTACAATCTTGCGAATTCCGAATTCGGCGTAGAGCTTTTTGTCCCTGCGGATTCATATCAAAAAATTTCACGCTCGGCAAAATACATGGTGCTGTTCGTCTTTCTGACATTTTTCGTATTTTTCTTCATTGAAGTTTTAGGTAAAAAAAGAATCCACCCGATCCAATATATGTTGGTAGCCATGGCTTTGATTTTATTCTACCTGCTTTTACTTTCTTTGTCGGAACACCTCGGCTTCGACGCGGCTTATTTAATAGCCACGATCGGCATAGCCGGCATGCTCGGCGCTTACTCGAAAAGCATTTTGCAAAGCAAGAAAATGGCCGGAATGATCACTCTGTTTTTTACGGCCTTATACCTTCTTCTCTATGTCATTCTTCAACTTGCCGATTACTCATTGCTGATTGGAAGCATCTTGCTTTTCATGGTTCTCGCCATCGTCATGTATATAACCAGAAAAGTTGACTGGTACAATTCCCTCGCTTAACCATTTTACCCCACTCTCCATGCTCAAAAAACTTCTCACCGCCATTATCCTTCTTGCAACGCTTGCAAGTTTCTCCCCCGCTCAAGCCGCAGACGAAGAAATCGAATATTTGGAAGAATATGATATTTCATACATCACGGAATCAAACGCCGGCGAGGACGTAAAGATGACTCTGTACGATTCGAAATATCCGGCCGAATACGAATTCGCGGAATACACATGGATCTGTTTCTTGGATAACGAAGAGGAGTACACCGGCGAATGTGTCGGCGAAGTATGGCAGGGAGAATCCAGCCACAACGGACGTAGCACGAACTATGTCGCCTTCATTCTCCCGGCAGACATGCGGAGTTTGCGAAAATCTTTTCAGACTGCTGATGGTGCTGGAAGCCGAATAAGGAACAAGTTGATAGTTACAAATTGCAACTTGTCGTGCTAGAATTTCCTCGTGCAAACACCAAGAAAAATCTTTCGGGCCGAATCCTTAATTGAAACAATCGTTGCCGTAACCGTCATCGCGCTCGGCGCGACCGGCGCAGCGGTTTTGACAAGAACGGCACTTTTGGGCAACGAACTTTCACAAGACAGAATGCTTGCTCTCAATCTCGCCCGCGAAGGCACCTCCGCGATCGGCATCATCAAAGATACCAACTTCATAAGATACGGCGGCGAACTCGACTCCTGCTGGAACTCTCTCGAAGGCACAAGTTCCGACGACTGCGAACTAACCCTCATCGAGGACGAAACCTACTACATCCTCAGAGCCGACATGGAAACTCTCGGATACTATCTTGAAGAAGCCAGCACGGATGATGTTTTCGATAATGAATATCAAATCTATCTCTGCGACTTCGGCGGCGCGACTCTCTACGCGAATCCGGGCAACGATACTGTCCCCTACTGCACCGAAGAAACAACTTTTTACAGGAGTATCTATATCACATACCCGGATGCAACTTCGATGAAAATCGTTTCCGAAGTGGGATGGACGACCGCAGGTAAGCAAAAAACTATAAGTGAAACCGCAATCATAAGCAAATTCTAATGTCGTAAAAAAACATGAAAAAAGGCATCTCCCTCATCTTTGCCATTATCATAGTCACAGCCATGATGATCATGTCCGCATCTTTGGCCGACATCACTGTCCGAAATCTGCAACGGGTTGACGATCTCGGCTCCTCCATTCAAGCCCAACTTATGGCCGACTCCGCTTTTGAATCTGCAACAAAATATATTTATGAAAACTGCCCCAATGCCGGCTGTAACGAAATCGGCGAAACCGATATCGAAACCGATATCATTTATGGAGATTATGAAATCACAGGTCTCTCCGCCGAAAACATCACTTCGGGCGATGGATATTTCTATGTCCCCATCCCCGGCTACGGCTCCGCCGCCGGCAACTACGACGAGAATTACGTTTGTGATCCGGAGGCTCCGGGCGATATTGATGACGAATGCAACTGGAACAAAATCTACTTCGGAGATTCGGTAACGATTCCTTTGTATGTAAGCGAGGATGACGAGTTTACGGGAAATGAATTGTATATAAGGGTAAGGACACCGCTATGCGACGATGACGACTGGGACTGTGAAAACGACAGGAAGTTAATTGCATGCGAGGATGAGGCGAAAACCGCCACGGATACCCTCAACGGTTGCGACCTCGAAGACGATAAAGTAATCCTCTTCTGGCAGATAAGGGGGGACAGAGAGGATGGGACGGATTATGTGGAGTCGAGGGAGGGAACAACTGGAGCCTTCATAGAAATTAGAGACGACACAAACCCAGGTACAGATTCGGAAATCTACACAACCCTTATAAATAATTCTCTATCAAACGACTACTCAGACTCAGATTCATACCTTGAAAATTATGTCGTCGTGAATATGGATGATATGGTAAATCCGGACGCAGATCAGGGAGAAGAGAACATTATCTTCGACATTCTCACAGACGGAGCAGACCCCATGCTCTACCCGACCTTGCAAATTTCACATATCCAAACCATAAGAAACAATGACGGAGCCATCCCGTACCTCGAATATCAAATAGTTTCGGACGCTCAAATATCAAACGATCGCAGTTTCATAACGGCGAGAGGATTCGTAAAAAGCAAAGGAGATTCCTACTTTTGGCTGGAAGAAGGCTGGCTCTCTCAGTACACAAATTCAATAATCAACTTCGCCTTCCAAAATTAAAGCGCGCGGAACAGGCTGTCCGACAATGAACTTTTTTAAGAAAACGCATTGTGCAATGCTTTTTGCTATCTGTTGCACAGAATAACATTTTACGCGTCAATCCTTCGCTTGTTTAGGACCGTCCTCCAATTTCATTGTCGGACGGTCTGGCTCTAACCGATTGCGCCTGCCTGTCGGCAGACAGGAATGCAATCTCAATTTCAAATTGACTTTTTTACAAAATCAAATATAATTCACTCTATCAAAAAGACCGTTGCCAAATCTCAATAACGCTGTCTCCATGGAACCAAACAATTTGCGCCACTCGATAGAAAAAAGAAACGGACCGAAATCCGGAGAAGTTCTTGGTTCAAAATCGAATAATCTGGCTGTACGATTGGGAACGACCGTAGCCGCTATTTCGGCTTTGGCGATAGTTGCCAGTACTCCGGAAAAAGCTCGCGCGGATATACCGACGTGCGATGCTTCCACTATTACGACCGCATTGTCGGCGGATGCGCTTGCGGGACTATCGACATCCGACATACCCGTATGGATATCGGAAAACGATACAGATGGGATAACAACATATATGTGCTCCGGAATAGATACAGATGGTGATTGGAGAGCGGAAGAATACAAATGTTGGGACGGAGCAACATGGCAAAATCCAGACTTCTCCGGAACTTCCATGGATGGAGATACAGGATTCGGCTCATGTAGAATAATAGATGGATCTTTTTACGCCGAAGGAGTAGGGTCGCCAAGTAGTGCGGTAAAGCTTGACGGATCCGGGTTGAACTGGAACACAGAAACAAATCTCAGGACAACATTAGGGCTTGGCGCAGAGTTTACATACGATCTGTATACAGGTTCGTATTATTATATAAGCACAGATCCGCGAACAGGGAATGATGCTGTATTCGATCTTGCAGATCGAACTTACGCAACAATCAGCGATTTGACCGGAAGTTATGACTATGTGGATGTGGGAAGTTGTGGCGATGGAACATTGTATGTAAGCGTTACAGATCGTAGTTCGTTTTTACAACTCTACGCATACGACATAGACAGCGGAGATTTCGAACCGATTGCCGAGATACCAAGAAGCGTTTACGCAACTTGCTCAACCGATGGAACTACAACTACTCTTTATTATACCGAACCATCCGCCGATCTATACTCCTCCGGCACCCCCTACCAAATCACCTGCACTCACGGTGGCGGCACGACTTATACTTATTACCTCGATGCCGATCTCGACTCTTACGGAGACTCTTCCGCAACAGCTGAAACCGGACCTTCCGTTCCAACGGGTTATTCCGAATACAATACGGACTGCGACGACTTCGATGCCGGCGTGAATCCCGGAGCAACCGAAGTCTGTAACGGCACCGACGACGATTGCGACGGCTTAACCGACGAAGGTGTTCTCGATACTTATTATCCCGATTCCGATAGTGATGGTCATGGCGACTTTTCCTCCCCTGTCGAAGATTGCGCGGCTCCGAGCGGATATGTTTCGGAAGGAGATGATTGCGACAATGCCGATCCAACAACCTATCCCGATGCTCCCGA
>LCFW01000015.1 GCA_000999315.1 Candidatus Peregrinibacteria bacterium GW2011_GWF2_43_17 | reverse complement strand
GTCTCTTGAATTCCATGCCCAAAAGATACCACATCAAGAAGATGCGGGACACACTTCATCCGCCAGCTCACGCTGGCGGGTCTGCGTAGGTAGGCTAGATGCCCACATATGTCAAATCGCACAATCCTCGAAAAACTGGGGCTTTTTCACACTTGCCCAACTTTGCCCAGGGAAACAAGGGAAAAGAAAAAATTCACCTTCAAAACCTCTCGAGAGACAACCCCACCATCAGGTAATTTTTTGTTGTCTCGAACGACTCCACAGCGATCCTATTTCAATACCCGAAATAGGAAGCGAGGACCTAGTGAGAGACAACAAAAAATCACCCCTTATGGTCTGAATCTCGACAACATCCTCGGAAACGGTATCGCCTCCCTTATATGTTCAAATCCGCAAACAAACCTCACCATCCTTTCCAGCCCCAACCCGAATCCGCTGTGCGGGACACCGCCATATTTGCGCAAATCAAGGTACCACTGATATTCCGGCCCCTTTAATCCTTCCTTCTCAATAGCCGCCTTCAAAACCTCATAATCATCCTCTCTTTGCGACCCACCGATAAGCTCGCCCGACCCTTCCGTCCCAATCAAGTCATCATTCAAAACTAACTCCGGATTCGCAGGATCGGTTTTCATGTAAAAAGGTTTGATCGCCTTCGGCCATTTATGAATAAAAACCGGCGCCTCGCTGTCGCGCGTCAAAAGAACTTCGTCGTCATTCCCCAAATCCTCCCCGAACTTAATATCCGATCCCTTCTTATGCAGTTCTTCAATCGCCTCGGTATAAGTCAGCCTCTTGAACGGCACCTTGATCTTCCGCAAAGGCTCAATATTTCTCTCGAGAATTTTCAGCTCTTTCGCGCACTTTTCAAGACATCTTTCAACTATAAAAACGACCATATTCTCCTGAATTTTCAAATTCTCCTCGTGTTCAACATAAGCCGCCTCCGCATCCATCATCCAAAATTCGGTCAGATGCCTCTTGGTTTTACTTTTTTCAGCCCTGAAAGTCGGTCCGAAATCAAAAGCCCTGCCAACCGCCATCGTAGCCGCCTCAAGATACAACTGCCCCGATTGCGACAAATACAACGTCGCCTCATCGAAATAATTTATTTCAAAAAGAGTCGTCGCCCCCTCGCACGCATTTGGCGTCAAAATCGGAGTATCTATTTTGATAAAACCCTCCCGATGAAAATAATCATAAACCGCCGAAATAATGATGTCGCGTACCCTCTGAATCGCCCATTGCTTGCTTGATCTCAACCACAAATGTCTATTGTCAAGCAAAAAATCCGGCCCATGCTCCTTTTTCGAAATCGGATACTCCTCGGGCGGAATCTGCACAATTTCTATATCCGTAACTTGCAACTCGAAGACATCATCAAACTTCGGATGCTTGGTCGCCATCCCCGTCACTTTACAAGAAGATTCCATCTGTAGTTTGTCGGCTTTCGCCATCACCTCCACCGAAACCGAATCCACTGAAACAACCGCCTGCGCAAACCCGCTCCCGTCCCTCAACTGCAAAAAATAAATCTTCCCGCTCCCGCGCTTGTTATACATCCAACCCTGAATCGTAACTTCTTTACCAACATGATCGGCAAGATCGGAAATACGAGAGATCATAAAAATAATGATTAAAAATACACGGGCGCATTTTAACATTTACACGAATTATATAAAATGGGATACCATAGACAGCCTGGATGTATATTTCGCGAACACAGGCGAACCTCACGTTCAGAATAATGTTGCTGTACGACCTACTTTCTCCTCCTAATCCTCCTCACCAACTTCCACCCGATCCAAGCGATCACAAGGGGCCACAAATAAACGGCAAGCCATATGATACCGTTCACACATTTTTCCAAGAATTTTATCCAATTTTGGAAAGCGGTCTTCACAACTTCAATCGGCTTCCAATCGCGAGTCGGCACAAACACGGAAACATTCTCCTCCATATAAACGCTGATCGTCGAATAAGAAGCTTGATTTTCATAATACTGCTTGCTCGATTCAAGCGACTCTATATCCGCACGAACCGTTTGCAAATAACTGTAAACCTCCAATATTTCGGTAGTCGTAGTCGCTTTATCCAAAACCGACAAATACTGCTGTTCAAGTTCGTACTTCGTATTCAATCTCGCCGTAATATCTATATAATCCTCCGTCACATCCTGCGCATCAACGGATTCATAAGAAACCGTATCCGAAAACTCCTTCACTTTGGCAAGAGCGCTATCAAACTGATCGACAGGGACTCTGAAAGTGATACTCCCGTACATGGAACCATCAACATCTTCGCTCGTATAAGAAGATTCAACATACCCACCAAAAACCTTCGCCGCATCCGAAACCTGCGTCATCGCCTCGATCGTGCTTTCAACCTCAACCTCGAGATAACCGGTTTTGATTATCATTGATTCTTGAAAATCAGCCGCGTCCACATCGACAACGGTACCATCGGTACTCGCCTGCAGCGCATACAAATAATCGTAAGAAACCTCGCTCTTCGACATGATGGATTCCGCTTCGACATAATAAGACTCTTCGGCGTAATCATAATCGTAATAATTCGATCCCGCATACCCGCCATAATAATCATCGCTGTCTCCCAACTCTTTCCCTCCGACAAACACTGCAACCAAAATCAAAACACCAACAACGATTTTGAAAGTTTTTGAATGAAAAACCTTCTTGAAATCAACTTTCATACTTAAAAATTAAGAAATAAGTAAAGAAATTTTACCACATTAAAAAAAACACCTCGATATTGACATAATTACACATCAAAAACGAACCGAAATCGCTCCATGCAATTACAATTGACAAGAAACGGGGCTTAGAGGTGCGGGCAAAACCACAATCCTCTCGCAAATATATTCAACAAAAAGGCAAACCGATTATTACAAGCTTTTCCTTTCGGCTTACGAAGAAGTAAGTTGTTAACAAAGTTCACAAAAAACAGCATCTCTTGCCAGCAATCCAGAGAGAATTCGTATGGGAGCCAGAACAAATCACGAAATTATTCGATTCATTAATGCGTGGCTACCCAATAGGATCATTACAAAACCGTTCGCATATTTCCCAATAAACGACTGCGTTCTATCGATGGCACCAATCAACCTTTTGTTTCTCCTGCAAGACCAAGCGTCAAATATAAAGATTCCATCAAAAATCTCGACCAAATAATCATAAAAAAGCCGATGGACAACTCTATCTCTGACCGAAGCCACGGAAATCTCTCTGGTTTTGTTGTCTGTAACTATAAATTTTCTATATTTTCCATGCTTATAAACACCATTACTCAAATCCGTATGAAGCGCATGCAATTCTCCTTCAAGATTGTACTGGAAGTAGTCCAAATCAGGAAAAGGTTTCTTGCCTTTTCTATACGCAAACCAGCTTTCATAAATATTTTCTAACCCTAAATCTATGGATTCTTTACCGATCATAAACAGAACTTATGAAGTCTATAAAACGATAGTGGACATCAATAACAAACTCAACAAAAGATGGAGATTTTCGCTTGGCATCGGAACGGAAGATTCAGTCGTGGAACTGATTCAAAATCTCGTAATGGCAAAAAAAACGAAGACAATAATCAAATAGATAACAAGATTGCCCCCTCTCACTTAGTGCATCTTCCCCTCAGGTGTAAGAGTATAGAACCCTTATACGCTCCGGAAAACGCACCCAAGGAGCAAAAACACACCAAGGTAAACAAAATAGAGCCTCCATCTTCACCTCAGGTATAAGAGTTAAGAGGTCACTTAGTGCATGTATGGAGTTTCGCATCCGCGAAACAACTTATAATAAGGCGCGAGGATCGCTTCGCTTCCTTGCGCTGTGGTAGCCCAAAAGAGATGATTATAGAACTGCTGAATCACCACCTCTAAATATCATTTACTGTCATCGGCCCCAAGCTACCACCTGGATTCCGATGATGACCCCTGCGAAAAGTTGACATACACATGGTACCAGCTACATAACCTCGTTGATAAAGGATACCATGATCATCCTCAAAAACGCCCTCTTCATCATAATGGCCACGCCTATCATCAATAATGCGCTCGGGACCAAACGTGACTCTACGAGCAAAAACAATCGGATGGGTACCATAATCTCTCTTCGGATCGTACCCGAAATTATTCACATCGATGATCGGATGATCCGCATCATAAAGACAAACATAATCCTTAGCATCATAAGGCCCCATCTCCTCCCCACGGTCCGCCTGCAACCATATTTGAGGATTATCCCAATTTCTATTATCTCTTTTTACAACCCTGACAATCTTAAACTCAAGATCGGGTCCATCATTCGGTTTGTTTCTTAGTCTAACTACATCCCCCGGTTGGAAATTCATCGGATCTTTCAATTGATTCAAAGAACGAATACTATTCTTAAAAACAGGTTGTTGCCGATCGGAACTGCTGGGATTCTCAGATATCATAAGGATAAAATTAAAGAATGTTTATCTCTTTAAGCATACCAAAGCCTCGACAAAAGTCAAGATATGTTTTGTAATTCAGATTGGTAGGGCTAAGGGGAATTGAACCCCTGTTATCGGATTGAAAATCCGACGTCCTAACCACTAGACGATAGCCCCATAAAAAGCCCAATAAATATAAAGATTCAGATACAAAAGTCAATTGATTTTACCCGTCCACTCCTGATACTCTTCACTCGATGACCAAAATTGCAACAATTTACAAAGATAAAAATTATATTGGTTTCGACAAACCAACCAATATGCCGACAACTTATGGCAAAGAAAAATCCTGTTTCGTCGAAGAAGTAAAAAAATCCCATCCGGAACTTTTCACATTTACGGGATTTAAAAAAGAAGAAGGCGGCCTACTTTACAGATTGGACAACGAAACATCAGGCCTCCTGCTTTTCGCCAAAAACAAACAAGCATTCGACGATTTCACCCTCGACCCGAATTTGAAAAAAATCTACATCGCGGAAATTTCAAATCCGAACTCTCTCCGAAAAAAAGACACAATCTCCTACCCTATCGCCCATAAATCTTCGAAAAAAATGGTTGCCATTTTGCCGGGCAAAAAAATCAACTACAAAGGATCCTCAATCGAAACGGAAACCGAATACGAAAACCTCGGCAAAAATCACATAAAATGCTCAATCAAAAAAGGTACAAGACATCAGATCAGAGTCCACTTGGCGGCAATCGGCCACCCAATAGTCGGCGACACTCTTTATGGAGGAGAACCGGCAAAAGAACTCCACCTCCGTTGTGTCGGAATAGAATCGGGAAAACTCTCGATTTTAATTTCTTAGTCGTCCCGCTAAGCGGTCCGACTTCCCTCATATCTCTTCAGCTCCAAAATCTCCTGTTGCCCGAGAATCTCCTTGGATAGCAGGTCGTCATAATCGCTGTCGTAAACAACCTTCACTATCCCGGCATTCAAAATCATCTTCGTACAAATCACACACGGGAACGTATTACAATAGAGTGTTCCTCCTTGAATATTTATTCCAAACTTCGCCGCCTGCGTAATCGCATTCTGTTCCGCATGCGTCCCTCTGCATATTTCATGCCTTTGCCCGGAAGGAATCCCCAATTTCATCCTCAAACATCCACCCATCTCGGCACAATGCGGCACGCCTCTTGGCGCCCCATTGTATCCGGCAGTCAACTGCTGACCATCTTTCGCAATCACGGCACCCACCTGCCTCCTCAAACACGTCGCTCTTTTCGCCCATGTACAAGCGATCTCCATAAATATCTCATCAAAAGTCGGTCTGTCGGTCCCATCCAAAAGTTTCAAAAAATGCATGAATTTCTTTTCAAGTTCATCAAGAGCCCCTTCATTTAACATAAAATAGTCCGCCATACCCAAACATTTTCGCACCTGTTGACCATCACCCGGCTCACCCATACCTTTCTCCCGATTCAATTTGGCCACAATCTCATCCCTGGTTAACGGAGAACCTTCTCTTCCGCGCTCAGATACTCTTTTTATTAAAATCTCATCGGCGGCACTCACGCCGACAACATGGAACTCCTTAAGCTCGCGAAGCTCATTTATACAAGCGGGATTTCGAATCCCGTCAATAACAAAATTCGCATCCGGATCCTTCAGCACCTCTTCACGAACCCCTTTACCTAATATACCGGCACCATGTTTAGCTCTAAGCTCATTCCCGATATTTTGCAAACTCTCCCTGTCATGAGGCAAATCGCGAAACGTCGCCTCCTTCCTCACAATGTCGGAAAGCGAAATATATCTGTACCCTTTTGCTTTCAACATATCGGCAAGTATACCTTTCCCGCTCCCCATGTAACCTGTTAATCCTATATATTTCGGCATAAAAATCTCTTTTAAAATTCTTCATCCACCATACAACCAGAAAAAAACCCGCGAATCAACAAAAAAACATTCCGAAAATCCGTAAAGCCGACATCTGTAAGCCCTCTTTACTTATTTTAATCTGTAATTATATACTCACAACAGATTAAATACTCCTAACCCAAAAAAACATGGCTTACATGCACAAGAACAGCAAGGGGGAGTCATACTACCTACACGGTAGAATGGTCACCCTAAGGGGAGGTCTTAAACTAAAGATCTTCTACTTTGCCCGAAAACCAAAGGGAAAAGATGAAATCGAGGCAATACCGGACGGCTACAAGGTAGTCGAGAACAAGAGAACAGGCCTTCCAATGTTGAAGAAGGCGAAATAATTCTTTCCCAAAAAAGAATAAATGAAAATCCCCTCGTTCGCTCGGGGGGATTTTTTTTAACATCTAATTAATAGCATTTAGTTATTAATCTTGAGCAAATATCTGCAGTGCTCATTGTTTCCCGAAGGCGTACAAGTTAGCCTGAGGGAAACAGGAAACGAAGCCATTTGCGAAAGGTTAATACACTAAATCTTCGACCACATACGGCGTCCCCCAAACAAAATAACAAACCGCAATCACAACAAGCATTAAAAGAATTTCCATGACCAAAGTACAGAAAAGAACCTGAATCCCATATCCGACTTTTTTGTGCAAAACGGCGTAATAAAATGCCGGCCCAAAGATGACAAGAAATTGCGCGGCGATCGCAAGCACAAAAGTGCCGGCAACTATCCACGGCTCGATAAAGAACAAACTGTTTTGCGTCGCGAACTCAAGCACATAAGAAGGAATAACAACCATTAAGGCCGTTACGAGCAATGAGATGGCGGCGCAAATCAAGCCGATAAGCAACATATGTTGCCAATTTAACGACTTTGCATTTCGAAATAACATTTTGTTTTTGGTTATTTGTAAACTTAAACTAAACTAATGCTACAACTTTTCTTTCTTAAATACAAATGCTCAAATCTCAAATCTTCGCATTATCATCCATAGAAATAGCCATCCTCATCGCTCTGACCATCCCGACATTGTGGGCTCTGTTTTCCGCCCCATTCGTACCGACTCCGATGAAAGCGGTTCGCAAAATGCTTAAACTGGCAAATATAAAAGAAGGCGACAAAATTTACGACTTGGGTTGCGGAGACGGCCGCTTGGTTCACGCCGCTTCAAAAGAGTACAAGGCCAACGCAGTCGGATTCGAACTCTCACCGCTCATATTCGCAATCGCGAAATTCTTACAACCTTTCTGGAGATCGAAAGCGAAAATCAAATTCCGAAATTTTCACAGTCAAGACATCTCCGACGCAAACGTTGTGGTTTGCTACCTAATGCCCGGTACTCTTCAAAAAATGCTCGATAAATTTAAAACACTCAAAAAGGGCACTCGCATCATCTCTTACTCATTCAAAATCCCCGGCCTCAAACTCATTCACGAAGAACCGCGAATAAGAGAACAGAATATTTGCCCGATTTGGGTATACGAGATTTAGCATGCCTCTCGCTCGAAAAAGATCAACCCAAGAATGGTTTTTGAAAAATGCTTACGAAAACATCTGCAGCGATACCGTTTCTTTGGAAGGCATCATGTATGCCCGAAAAAGAACTGTAAGCGAAGCCGTTTGAATAAGCATTTTTCAAAAACCCCCGGCCCCCACCTCCGCCACCCAACATATCGCCTCCATGAAAAACCACGCATAATATCCGACAACCAACCCCAAGAATTTCATCCCAAATAAATACAAAACCGCCGCGCCAAACGAAAACAACATCGCAAGCGGTATCAACGGCGCAACCAACATATTCGCAATCGGAGCCACCCATGAAATTCGCCCGAAACTGTTAAAAATTATCGGCAAAGATGCCGTCTGCGCCGACAAAGTCAAAATCAACGCATCCCTGATCCCAAGACTTTCCGGCACAATCGAAAAAAGAAATTTCAACCTGTTCTCACAAAAAAACTTCATCGTCGGAGACACATAAACAATCCCCAGCGTCGCCATAAACGACAACTGAAACCCGACATCCCATAAAATAATCTTAGGGTTCCACAAATTCATAAGCGTCGCCGCCAAAATCATCGCATTCAAAGTAACATTTTGTCTGCCAAACCAAATCGCAGTCAGTCCAATCACCCCCATTATGGACGCTCTCACAACGGCCGCTGAAGCACCAACGAAAAGCGCAAACAAAACAACGAAAACACACGCAAAAATTATCTGTTTCCTTTTTGGCATAAAAGAAAAAATCGCCCCGACAAAAGCTATCACGATTGTAATATTGTAACCGGAAATCGCAACGATATGCGTCAGCCCCGATATCCTGAAATTCTCCAAAATCTCATCCGGCATCCCCTTCCTTGATCCGAGCAACAAACCGGACGCCAAACTCGCCGTCGGCTCCGGAAAAATTTCATTAAGAGCCGCCTCAAACTTCCCCTTCAAAAAAAACATCGTCTCCCAAAACAAACTCCCCCTCCCCTCTTCAATCACGGAAATGGACGGATAATACAAAACGCTATAAATCCCATACCTCGCCAAATAATCTTTATAAGAAAAATCTTCGAATATAAAAGGCTCCTGCAATTCACCGTGAACCGAAACGAAATCCCCGTAATTATATCCCGGATACCTGTCGACTTTCGCATAAGCAAGCCCGTAAAACGGCTCCACGACTTCGATTGTCAAATACTGACTATCAACCCGCGTATCAATTTCGCGCACAATTTCACCTTCAAAATAGAACTCCTCGCTTCCATTATAATAAGAAATAAAATTCACATCCGCGAAATCCGGCATAGAAATAAAAAACCTGGAAACACCAAGCAAAATCCCGCAAACCAGCCACAATATTTTCGACTTGAATTTAAAAGCGAAACAAAACACTAACGCAAAAATCAAAAATATCCATTTCCGCAAATCACAAAAATCAGTGAAATTATTCGCAACAAAAATTCCACCTA
>LCFW01000014.1:6973-23892 GCA_000999315.1 Candidatus Peregrinibacteria bacterium GW2011_GWF2_43_17 | reverse complement strand
GTCTCTTGAATTCCATGCCCAAAAGATACCACATCAAGAAGATGCGGGACACACTTCATCCGCCAGCTCACGCTGGCGGGTCTGCGTAGGTAGGCTAGAGAGAAATAAAAATAACAATCCATAACAATCTGAATGTAATAGAGAAACCTTCTTGGTAACCCCATCGTCACGGGGTTTGAAAACCATTACTGATTCTCATGTATCCCTTGCGGGACATCGACCTAGGAGATTCTCCGCAGAGCGGAGAATAGAACTCCCTAGAAAGGAGGTGTTCCATCCGCAGGTTCTCCTACGGATACCTTGTTACGACTTCATTCCAATCAATGATTTTGCCTTAGTCCCCCGCTGAGCGGGGACCTTTGGGCACCCTCACCTTTCAGAATGTGACGGGCGGTGAGTACAAGACCCAGGAACATATTCACCGCACCATGGCTGATGCGCGGTTACTAGCGATTCCAACTTCATGAGGGCGAGTTGCAGCCCTCAATCTGAACTGAGATCGGTTTTTAGGGATTGGCTCCGCGTTACCGCTTGGCTTCCCGCTGTACCGACCATTGTAGCACGTGTGTGGCCCAAGGCATAAGGGCCATGCTGATTTGACGTCGTCCCTACCTTCCTCCCTAACTAAGTCAGGGCAGTCTCCTTAGAAAAAATGCAACTAAGGACAAGGGTTGCGCTCGTTTGCGGACTTAACCGTACACCTCAAGGCACGAGCTGACGACAACCATGCAGCACCTGTCATCGGGTTCCTTACGGCACTCCCGCCTTTCGGCAGGATTCCCGAGATGTCAAGCCTTGGTAAGGTCCTTCGTTTACTATCGAATTAAACCACATGCTCCACCGCTTGTGTGGGTCCCCGTCTATTCCTTTGAGTTTTAATCTTGCGACCGTACTTCCCAGGCGGGATGCTTAATGCGTTTGCGACGGCACTGACTCGGTCGATGAGCCAACACCTAGCATCCATAGTTTACGGCGTGGACTACCGGGGTATCTAATCCCGTTTGCTCCCCACGCTGTCGTCTTGGAGCGTCAGAACTCGCCCAGCACACTGCCTTCGCTTTTGGTGTTCCTCTGTGTATCAACGGATTTTACCCCTACACACAGAATTCCATGTGCCTCTACGAGCCTCTAGTAAGTCAGTATCAGATACAGATCAAGGGTTGAGCCCTTGAATTTAACATCCGACTTAACTTACCGCCTAAGGACGCTTTACGCCCAATAATTCCGGATAACGCTTGCACCTTTCGTATTACCGCGGCTGCTGGCACGAAATTAGCCGGTGCTTATTCCTAAGGTACGTTCAGAATTAGTCCCTCAGAAAAGATCTTTACAATCCGAAGACCTTCATCGATCACGCGGTGTTGCTCCGTCAGGGTTTCCCCCATTGCGAAAAATTCTCTACTGCTGCCTCCCGTAGGAGTATGGGCCGTGTCTCAGTCCCATTGTGGCTGATCATCCTCTCAGACCAGCTAAGCGTCATAGCCTTGGTAGGCCGTTACCCTACCAACTAGCTGATACTGCGCAGGCTACTCTCGCACCGCAAAAGCTTTACCCTTGCGGGACCATCCGGTATTAATCCACCTTTCGGTGGGCTATCCCTGAGTGCGAGGCATATTCCAACGCGTTACTCACCCGTTTGCCGCGTCCCACACCCAACCTTCAAGCTACTTTCATACTTGCTTGAAAGCAAAGTGCGGGACGCACGACTTGCATGTATTATACACACCGCCAGCGTTAATCCTGAGCCAGGATCAAACTCTCCAAAAATATTTAATCCCTCGAATAAACGAGAGACGAAATTTGAAAAAATTGACGTGACTTCTCTACTACATTCAAATTGTTAAGGAACAATGATGTTCGTAAGGGGTTTTGCCCCCTAAGAGCGGATGTATTTTAGCAGGGTAAAACACATTGTCAAATCAATTTTTGCAAACTGTTGTTTTTGGCGATACAAAACAGTAAAATACACCAGAAAACATCTTTTCTAACCCAAAACAAAATGGCCAAGGCAATAAAGAAAAAGATATGGTTCAAGAACAAAGAGGTTGTCTTGAATAGAGTTGTCGAAGAGTTCAACGCAGGCGAAGACATCATTTATGACCAAGCAATGATTCCGGACGATGTGTGGTGCTCACGATGTTATGCGCGAATGCTCAATAAGCACAATTTGCTAACCGACAAAGAGCTGAAACAACTCGAACAAGGACTCGACGAAATTCTCGCCTTATATAAGAAAGGAGAATTTGCACTCAAGCTCGAAGATGAAGATTGCCACACTAAAATAGAAGATTATTTAATAGAAAGATTTGGCGACACGGGTAAAAAAATCCACACAGGTAGATCAAGAAACGATCAAGTGCTTGTTATGATGAGATGGTTTTTAAAGCGCAAAACGAAGTTTATAAGAGAAAAATCTCTCAAGCTCGCACTCAAATTCTTAGACTTCGCAAAAAAACACGAAATGGTACCAATGCCGGGTTACACGCATATGCAAAAAGCCATGCCGACAACGGTCGGGACATGGATGGGCGCTTTCGCGGAAAGTTTGACCGACGACGCAAAGCTCTTAATCGCAATTCAAGATAACATCGTGGACCAAAATCCTCTGGGCTCAGGAGCGGGATATGGCTCACCTTTTGATTTTGATAGAGACTGGCTAAGCCGCGAAATCGGCTTCAAAAAGACGCAAAACAACGTGATTTATTGCCACAACTCCCGCGGAAAAATCGAAGGGCTCGTACTCGAAGCATGCTCGCAAATAATGCTCACCCTAAACAGGCTTGCTTGCGACCTTCTATTCTTCACAACACAAGAATTCCAATTCTTCTTAATGGATGATTCGATTGCGACAGGCTCTTCGATAATGCCACAAAAGAAAAATCTCGACGTGGCGGAACTTATAAGGGGCAGAACTGCGACAGTTTTGGCATGCAGAAATGAAACCACGATGAATATTTTGAATAAAATTTCCGGCTATCATCGCGACGGACAAGAGATTAAAAGACCCTTGTTTTTAGGCTTGAAATACACGGAAATGTCGATTGATGCCATGGGGGTAATTTTAGAAAACATAAAACCAAATAAAGAAATTTTGATGAAATCAATGTTGGGATGCCCAGGGCTATTTGCCGCCCACAAAGCTTTTGAAAAAGTTAAAGAAGGTATGACTTTTCGCGATGCTTACAGAGAGGTCGGCACGAATATAAATAAAATTAAAGTCACCGAAAAAGAAATCTCTAAATGGCTGAAAATGTCCACGCATCAAGGAGGAACAGGGAATTTGCAACTCGCTAAAATTGAATCTGAAATAAAGAATTTAATTAAAAAATAATTTATGCAAAACTGGGATCTGCTTTCAATTCTCAAAAAGAAGATCGAAGAAAAAGGCGGTCCGGTCTCCTGCCATGCGCATTTTGACAAGGCACACGTGGTAACACCCGAAACACTCGACATGACGCTGGCAAGCATGGAGGCAAAATGGGGACTTTGGAAAGATGTTAAAAAGAGTTACACGCACGAAAATCTCGTGGAAAGAATGTCCATAAGCGTCGAGAAATTTATCGCTCAAGGATCGACAATCACAAGAACAAATATAGATGTAGATACCGCAGTCGGAATGATGTGCGTTGAAGCGGCGCTCGAATTAAAAGAAAAATATAAGGACAAGATCAAAATCCAAATTTGTTCGCAAATACTTGATGGCGCACTCGATCCGAAAGCTCGCGAATGGATAGAGAAAGCCGCACCTTATGTGGACGTACTCGGCGGACTCCCCTCTCGCGACAGACCGAATCAAGCGGAACATTTGGACTACATTTTCGAAATGGCAAAAAAGCATAATAAAACCGTCGATGTCCATATAGATCAAAACAATGACCCGGACGAAAAAGACACGGAACTACTCGCCCGCAAAGTTATAGAACACAAGCTTCAAGGACGCGTAAACGCGATTCATTGTTGTTCCTTGGCGGCACAAAAAGATGACTACATGAACGAAGTTATCAAACTCATCAAAGAGTCGAAAATGAGCGTAATCGTTTGTCCAAGATCAATGATAGACGGCGTTCAGCTAAGGCAAAAAATGGCTCCGGTTCACAACTCAATCGCACCTGTTCCTCAATTGATTGAAGCCGGAATAAATGTCGCCCTCGGAGTTGATAATGTATACGACTATTTCTGTCCGTTCATAGACGGAGATATTTTCACAGAACTCGTATTCCTAATCGAAAACTGCCGATATTACGATATGGAAAAATTATCGGATATTGCAAGCGTAAACGGAAGAAAGGTTTTAGAAAATATGTAAAACGAGCGTCAACACCTCCTCATTAATTAATCCGTCAAAAAATGGTATAATTTCACAGTAAACATAAATTTAAAATTTTTATGACAAAAACAAAACAGGCTTACGCACCAATCCAATCGAGCATCCTGGTACCAACCGTACTCGAAAAAACAGCACAAGGTGAAAGATCTTACGACATCTACTCTCGCCTACTCAAAGACAGAATCATTTTCTTGGGCACTACAATAGATGGGAACGTAGCAAATTTGATCATCGCTCAACTTCTTTTCTTGGACAATGAAAATCCAAAGAAAGACATCACCATGTACATAAACAGCCCCGGAGGTCATGTAACAGCGGGATTGGCAATTTATGACACAATGCAACACCTGAAATGCGACGTTTCAACAGTTTGCGTAGGCATGGCCGCATCAATGGGCGCGGTACTTCTCTGCGGAGGAGCTAAGGGTAAAAGATTCTCACTTCCAAATGCGGAAGTTATGATTCATCAACCTCTTGGAGGCGTTGAAGGTCAAGCAACCGAAATCGAAATTCACGCAAAACACATCTTGAAAACAAAGACCCGCTTAAACGAACTCATCGCGAAACACACCGGTAAAAAAGTTTCCGAAGTTGAAAAAGATACTGATCGCGACAATTTCATGAGCGCCGAAGACGCGCTTAAATATGGATTGATCGATAAAATAGTGCGGAAGAAATAATGGAACTTGCTTTAAGAGAAACAAGAGCTGGTTTCACCAGACCTTTAGCACCGTTCATAATACCGGAAGGAGAAGAAGGACAAACCTTAGAAGAATTCGTGGGACCTGACCGGTTCCGCGCCTAACCAACTACTAGGCATACCTTTTCACAGTAAACCTCTCCACCTCAAACTTTTCATCTTCATAATCTATCCCCGCCTTCCTGCAAGCGATTTTTAATTGAGCCGCTACCGTATCCACACCTTCCAGATCAGGCAGTAATAATCCTCGCCTACCACCACAAGTAACAATGATTCCATATTTTTTCGGATCCAAATCCACGATTTCACATTTCTCAGGCTCCGACAAAACATCAACAGAAATATCCAAATCTTCAAGCTCTGACGCAATCACCGGCATAAATCTCGGATCATCGGTCGCCGCAGAAATCGCATTTTGAATAACTTCATCGCCAAGACATTTGCAAGTCGGCAAAAAAGTACCGATACAACCTCTCAAACTCTTATCTTTTAAATGCAATGAAACAAAAGCCCCGGCCTCCCTCGTCTTAAGTTCAGCAGGAGCATTTTTCGGCAAATCAATAATTTTACCACTTTCAAGATAAGTTTTTATCGCCCTGAATGCCAATTCGCAATACGGATGCATAGATTCGAACTTAGAAATTTGAGTAAGGAGCCCCCGCTAAGCGGGGTTCCTTGCGCTAGCCACCAAATACCCCACTCCGTACGGTCCCTCATACGACAACACCTTGAACTTCTCGCTCTCCCCTATCACACCAAGCGCGGTACAAACCGACCTTAGCCCGCACTCTTTTGCATCATCAACCCAAAAAGGATCAAGAGCCAATACCCCATCAACATCACCCTTCTCAATCATCTTCACCAGTTTTTTATCGAATTTCGCTCCCTCTTTACAAAACCCGCACGGGGCATCCTTGGTCAAAGCGTGAGACAAATCACCGGAAGCCACAAACAAAATTTTTCCATCAATTTTATCGAAAATACTCCTTAAAATCCGCCCGAACTCATAATGTATTTTATATCCGGCAAAAGATATATTCATACTCAAAAGTTTATATTTCCCACCCAGAGATTTATTCAAATAATACATCGGAGCCAAAACTCCATGGTCCAACTCCTCATCATCAATAGAAACAACTTTCACGCCCAAAGAGGCATCTAAAATTTTATCTCCAAGCGAAGAATCGCTTAAAACCTCAATCCCATCGCTTGAACCAAAAGCAGTAAGATCGCCCTTCAACTTGCCCGAAAGAGGCATCCGAATACTTATTCTATCGGGATAAACCGGCCCATGCGGAGTAATAATCACAACAGTATCCGGCTTCAAATCAGCCACGATTTTCGCAACCTCAACCATCGCCTTAACAGTCTTCTCAATCGGCTTTAAGCCTTCTTTACCACCAACCGAAGGAACTATTATGGGAGGATGCGGAACAATGAAAGCGCCAATCAAAGGCATAAAAAATCTTTAAATCACCTGCAATTTTACCACGAAATTATCTATTCACACCAAATTCCTTCCAGATTTTCTCCGCACGAAACACACTTTCCTTTGTTATCATTTCTTCTAACGCTATAACCCATTCTCTCTATCACCGCCTCTCCGCATTTCGGACAAATCGTATTTTCACCGTTCAGATAAGGTAAATTCCCAATATAAACATATTTCAAACCGGCTTTTAAGCCAATATCCCTCGCCTTTACAAGTGTCTCCGGAAGAGTAGGCGCACTATTCATCATTTTATAAGCGGGATAAAAAGCCGAAACATGCCACGGAATATCTTTTGAAATATCTGCCAAAAAATCCGCGCAACCTTTAATTTCATCATCAGAATCATTCGCTCCCGGAATCAATAACATTGTCACCTCGAGCCAAACGGGACTTTTTGCCAAAAACTTAATATTTTCTTTTACAGGCTCAACTTTAGCCTTACATTTTGTCAGATAAAATTTTTCGGAAAAAGATTTTAAATCCACATTTATCGCATCCATCAGGTTGTTTTCAATCAAATCATCAAGCATCTCTCGCGACATAAAACCGTTACTCACCCAAACATTCCGAATCCTCTCTTTCTTAGCCAAAACCGCAACATCTCGCGCATATTCATAAAAGATCGTCGGCTCGACATAAGTATAAGCAATCGATTCGCAACCATTCTCCTTCACCGCCTTCACGACATCTTCAGGTTTAACAACTTCACCATCGATCACACCGCCACCTTTTGGAGATTGCGAAATTTCCCAATTTTGGCAAAACAAACACCCGAAATTACACCCGACAGTAGATATCGAGTACGCCTGACTCCCGGGCAAAAAATGGAAAAAAGGTTTCTTCTCAATCGGATCAATATGCTCGGCAACCAACTTGCCGTAATTTAAAGAAACAAGCTTGCCGTCATGATTCTCGCGCACGCCGCAAGCACCTCTTTTGTCAGCCTCGATCAAGCAAAAGTGATTACACAAACCACATTTCACAGTGTTATTTCCAAGTTTTTTATATAAACTGGCTTCATGCATCGGGAAAAATTATAATACTTTATGGCAAGTAAAGAAATACTCGGAACCTCTACGAAGCCTATGTGGATTCGAGCCATAGAAAGACTTGTAGAGAAGATATCACCATTGGAAATCCACATCAGTATACCGTTATCTGATTTGCAACAACCCTTAGAATCATTTTCCATACGCCTAAGAAAAACAAACACCACGCAAACATCAAAAGACAAATCGAAATGAAAAAACTTTCTTTCTTCAAGGGTCTCACCACCAACATCATCATTCTCGGCTTTGTAAGCATGCTCACCGATTTGGGAAGCCAGATGATTTTTCCGTTAATTCCTCTTTTTGTAACGGGAACACTCGCCGCGCCGGCATATATTGTCGGATTAATTGAAGGATCGGCGGAAGCAATGACTTCTTTATTAAAAGTCTTTTCAGGCTACATTTCGGACAAAACGCACAAACGAAAACCTCTCATCCTGCTGGGATACTCGATCTCATCTTTGGTAAAGCCTTTCTTCGCACTGGCCAATACATGGCCGCTCGTACTTTTCATAAGAATAACCGAAAGAACCGGTAAAGGGATGCGAGAAGCGCCACGTGACGCGATGGTCGCGGAATCATGTGCCGAAAACGTAAGAGGCAAAGCATTCGGCTTCCAACGCGCGATGGATGGAGTCGGATCGGTTATAGGAGCCATCCTCGCCCTCATGCTTCTCCCGATTCTCGGATACGAAAAAATGTTCATCGCAACAATCATCCCGGGAATTATCGCCGTAATAACTATTTTATTGGTAAAAGAGAAAAAACAAGAAAAAGCGGCGATTAAAGAACAAGAAAAACTAAGTTTTAAAAAAAGTTTCAAAAATCTGCCAAAAAAACTCAAGTATTTCATACTAATATCCGCGATTTTCACTCTCGGAAACTACGGTTATGCATTCTTGCTGTTAAAAGCCAAAGACCTGGGACTCACGGATATCAAAGCGATCATGCTTTACACAATCTTTTATCTGACATTCGCAATATGGAACATGCCGATCGGCTCTTTATCCGATAAAATTGGCAGAAAACCGATATTGATAGGAGGATACGCCATATTCGCCGCAACGTCATTGGGCTTGATGATCACATCGGGTATAACAGGGTTGGTTATATGCGCAGTCGGTTACGGGATGTTCTTCTCTATGCTGGATGCCAGTCAAAGAGCTTTCACCGTAGATTTGGCGGAACCGGAATTGAAAGCCACGGCATTGGGCTCGTTCCACACCGCGGTTGGATTAATGGAACTGCCTGCGGGCTTCATCGCGGGTATTTTATGGGAAACATTCAGCCCAGCGGCAACATTCGGATGGGGCTTCGCGCTCTCAATTATAGCGATCACAATGTTTTCGTTGATACATGTGAAGGGTAAAGCGTAGACTATATACTACGCAACCGGAAGTTCCACGGCCCTCTCAACTATCGCCTTGGCAACATCAACTCTCGTGGCTTCTTCAAGCTCTTCAAAACCGGGATTGCAATTAACTTCAAGAACAGCCGGACCATTATTTGTCGTAATAATATCGACACCTGCCATCTCAAGACCGAGAAGCTCGGCGGATTTTATAGCGATATCTTTATATTCATCACTTATTTCTATACTTTTACCACTACCGCCAAGAGCCGCGTTTGATCTGAATTCGCCTTTCTTGGCAGACCTTTGCATAGACGCGACAACTTTTCCGCCGACAACAAACACGCGAGTATCTTTACCTTTTGACTCCTTAACATATTCTTGAACAAGCATAATTTGGGTAACGGCCGAACTCCAAAGTAAATCGAGTGTGGACAAAGCCGCACGATAACTTTCAGCAATAACAACCCCCGATCCCAGAGACCCGAAAGGATATTTCAAAATCACGGGAGCACCCCCCACCCTGTCTATAGCGGACTTCAAATCGTCGCGAGAACCGATAACAACAGTTTTGGGAATAGGGATCCCATAATGAGAAAGTATCTGTAACGTCTTAAGTTTATTTTTCGCTCTTACAATCGCGTCGTATTTATTCAAAACGGGCATACCAACAAGCTCAAGTTGCCTGACAACCGAAGATTGCAAATCAACGTTATTCAGTATTGAAACTCTCGGGATAACGACATCCAAACTCGGGAATTTCTTACCCAAGTAATAAAGAGTAAGCCCGGCTTTATCGAAATAAAGCTCGCAATTGGCCGCTCTTAGAACTTTCGGCTTATAACCGAGCTCTCTAACCGCAGTACGAAGCCTCCCCTCCTCATAAGAGATGGGTTTATCCAAAGGACGAAATGAAAGTATTCCAACACGCATAAAAGAATTTTAAACAACGGCATTGTATAAACCGCGATAAGCAAAAAGCAACCAAAAGGCACTTTACGCGGCACGGCGAACGTTGTATAATACATAGATAACAAAAAAACATAAAAATGTTCGAAGGAATCATTTGGTGGCAAATATTGGTAGCGATACTCCTGGCACTCGCCCCGGTATTCATCTGGGTCGAAATAATGCTTAAAAGAAAACAGCACTCGATAAAATCGCTCGTTAAAGTATTCCTATTGGGAACATTAACGGTACTCCCGTTAATAGGCATCCAATACTTATGGATATTTCACCCCGAATGGGATGTTTATCTTTGGATAGATCAAAATATCTCGTCGGAGAATTTGCAAATAGGATTTCTGGCGACTTTCATCGTAGTCGGAATTATGGAAGAGTTGGTAAAAATGGGCGTAGTCAGAATCGCGGATGTGTCGAAAATGAAAATCATGACAATCAACGACGCCGTCAAATTCAGCATACTTGCCGCACTCGGATTCGCTTTCTCGGAAAACATCTTGTATTTCTATTCGGTTATGTCTTCCGGAAGCATGGCGGATCTGTTCTCCACGTTAGTATTCAGATCAAGCTTCACCGTATGCGGACACATGATATTTTCATCGATTTTCGGTTATTTTTACGGACTTGGAAAATTTTCACAAAACATAGTTGAACAAGAAAAATGGACCGGCGAAAACCACACATTGGCGAACTTTATAAATAAAATCACCGGAATCAAAAATAGTGTTACGGTAAGATATCAAAAATTGCTAACCGGTCTTTTGATAGCGATGGGAATGCACGCCGCATTCAACTTCTTCCTGCAAATGAACATGCTTATAGAGGCAATGGCTTTGATAGTGGTTGGATTCACATATGTTCAATTCTTAATGCACAGAAAAGCCGGTCATCTCGTCCTGATCGGAGAGAATGGAAAATCTTTAATGGTCAAAAAAGACGAAGACGTCGTTTTGGAACTGATAGGCATGTGGTTCAATGGCGGAAAATATCAAGACGTCATAGAGATTTGCGAAAGGCTTTTGATGCGCGATCCCGACAACAAAATCATAAAACTTTTCAAGGCAAAAGCGCTCGACAAAGCCAAAATGGATAAAGCGATGACTTCTATAAAATCGCTGTTTGCCGAAAACGAAGACAGTTCATCGGGAAACATTTTGGAGACTTTAAGAAAAAGAAAAGCGGAAATGGAACAGATAGACATCATCAAGAAAAACGCGGAAAAATTTTTAGACAACAAATAAACTTTACATATATTTCATGAAATCTCAAAAAACACATAACCAAAAAAACATGAGAAACAAAAGACAATGGATTCTCGGCGGGATCGCCGCAAGCTTATTGTTGATAGTGCTTATATTGGGCACATCGACAAACTATCTCGGCGCATTAAAAGCGACAACGAAAACCAAATCGACAACCGCAATCACGGCTACTGCGCCGGCAACCACAACCACAACCGCAACCACAACCGGTACAAGCGCAACGGCAAGCTTGGTATCAAGCGCTTATTCGATAACAAGCCTGGGAGATTGCGATAGCGTACATTGCAATATGTATTTTGGAGTGCATGAAGCGGAAATTTGCTGGAGCGGGACACCACCGGCAAGCAACCAAGCAATTGTTATATACTACAATTACACCGACAGCGGCGGCACGGTTGTATATGAAAGCGCGGATAGAAACTTTACATTGTATACAAGTGTGACATGCGGTTACAAGGCCGGCATATCGGTATATGCACCCCCCGGTTTCACGCAAGGCGCAACCTATACAGTGAACATGGTTGCATTGGACGCCGCAACAAGCGCTGAAATAATAGCCGGAGGGTATTCTTCTTACCCAACAAGCAGCATCGCGACAATCGCCGCAAGCAGCACGAACAAAAAAAGCTATACATTCACAATCCCGTCGATATTATCAATAGACAACACGACGATCAGCTCTGATTACGAGACGGTATCGACACCAATTTGCAATACATCAACAGATACGACAAAACGAGCGCACGCAAGAATGTTTTTTGAAATGAATGGACACACCGAAGAGGCATATGCAGACATACAAGGGGGCGAATGCGAAGACATATCATTTGATACGGCGGAATTCGGGATAGAAATATATGCTTACGAAGAATACGACTTGACGATTTCGGTTGCCGGCACGGAAGAAACCGACACGATCACAATCTTGCCGGATATCGAGGTGCGAGATGCGGGCTTGAGCGAGAACGAGCTTTATGCCGAAGTTTGCGGATTTGCGACAAGAGGTGACGAAATAGGGACGGTCAGGTTCTCCATAGTCTCGGCTGATGGAAATTTTGACACCTTGGTAGAGGACAAATACGCCGGGATTGGCACAATGCCGGAACATAACACGTGCGAAACGGTTACGGTCGAATTATCGAACGAAGAACTGGAATCTATTATCGAAAATGGCTCCTACCTGGAAGCATTCGTAGAATATTCTATCGGCGGAGGTGAAGAAACAAACTCTCTCAATAATTATTTTTATTACTATTTTTAAAAAGTAATTCGGGAAATCCGTCTTTTCGATACATATAAACATCAAAAAGGCGGATTTTTTATTCCTCAACTAGGCGGTGTTCACATATAACATGTCTGGATTCACGACACGAGAAGTGCGCTATACCTAAAAGGTACAGAAACAACGAGTAACACAGAAGACAGATGTGTTATGTGCCTCAACCCGAAGGGAAGCTACAGATTTTGTGTATTTCAATACTTCCCGGTATCACTTCGTCGTCGTGCCTTGAACTGCAAAAAATATATGTGAACACTGTCTAGTCCTCCGCTTCCTCCACTTCAATCTCATCTCTACACTCATCTTTATATACACAATCAATACCATACCCTTCGGTATCAGGATTTGGAATATAAGCGTCATCAGTGGCATAAAGCCCCGACGCACTCATTAAAGTATCCGAATCCAAAGCATGTTTGAGCCCAAGCACATGCCCCATCTCATGAGAAGTAAGCTCTCTCAAAACATCCAAACGACGAGTTTCATCATCAGAAACGAAATAATCGTAAGGCAAACGCACGGTCGATCCATAAATATAACGATCCGGATTAAACGGATTGGTCCAAACGAAAGATTCTTCTTCCCCGTCAACCTCGGACTCGGAAGCTCCGAAAGGGATATCACCGCCCGCATTCGACACACATATAACCACATCACCCGCATCATTAATCGCCGATTGATCTCCGTACAAATCACGACAATACATGTCCGCATAAGAGCTATCTTCCCGATCAACGTTAAGCGTTATATCGTATTGTTCCAACAATGGTTGCCAGGCATCGGAAATCGTATCCACAACATCCGCCATCTCCGCTCTGGTTAAATCCGCCTTATCGGACACCATCCCGATTTTAAAATTCACGCTGCTCCCAATCTCCCATCTGATATAACCAACTCTATCATCACCACAACTAAGTTCATCCACAGCCCAATCTTGAGCTCTCAAAGTGGTTACTTCAAAAGGAGAACATCCTACCGTTAAAGCCAATGCCGGGACCAATAATTCTTTCATAATTCATTTGTAAATCGCCAAGATACTACAATAAAATCATCGTATTGTCAATTACCCAGATTCATGCTATAATTTATAGATATAAAAGTCATACTTGACTCATGGAAACTGGCACTCTATACTTTTGAGTGCTAACATGCAAAATTAACTACATTCAATTTATGACACCTTTATGCGATAACTGCGGAAAAAGACCCGCGCAAATCAAATTCAGCACCACCCGCAACGGAAGAAAAGAAGATCACCTTCTGTGCAATCACTGCACAGAAGAGTATGAAATCCAAAACTCGTTTTTCGAAGGAGGCTCGCTGTTCGACTCCTTTTTCGGAGAAAACCCATTTTCAACACTTCCCCACCCGGGCAGGAAACACCGTGAAGAAGTTAATATCGCCGACAATTTCTCGGATAGGGCCAATCGCGCAATACAAACCGCCGCGGAAGAAGCAGTTTCAAGAGGTAAAAAAAGGATAGACACCGAGCATATTCTCTTGGGTATTTTAAAAGCCGACGACCCGGTCGTGAACAAAATTTTTGAACACCTGAAACTCAACACCACGGACCTGAAAAACTACACCGAAGAGAACATCCCGGATAAAAAAATTACACCGCTCGATCAATCTGAAATCGAGATAGACCTTTCACCAAAAACGAAAAACGTCCTTCGGGAAGCTTTTCAAGAAGCAAAAAAAATCGGCCACAACTACGTCGGTCCGGAACATATGCTTCTTGCCCTCCTTAAAGAACAAGAAGGACTCGCCCACATGATCCTTTCAAAACATGGACTCACGGAAGAAAAACTAAAACAAATAATACTTTCAAAAGTAAAACCTGATAAAGATGGCAAAACGGCGGATTCGCAACCGACAAATACACCAACCTTAGACAAGTTCAGCAAAGATTTAACTTCAATGGCACGCGCCGGCAAACTCGACCCTGTAATCGGTCGCGCACTTGAAGTCGAAAGAATGATCCAAATCCTTTCAAGACGCATAAAAAACAACCCCGTCTTAATCGGCGAACCCGGAACAGGCAAAACCGCAATCGTCGAAGGTCTGGCTCAAAGAATCGTGAAAGGCAATATCCCGGAAACACTCAAAGATAAAAGGGTGGTAGCCCTCGATCTTGGCTCCGCAATAGCGGGCTCAAAATACAGAGGCGAATTCGAAGAACGAATCAAGAAAATCCTCGACGAAATCGAAAAAGAAAAACGCAATATCATACTATTTATCGATGAACTTCATACAATCGTCGGCGCAGGCGCCCAAGAAGGTCAAATGGACACGGCAAACATGCTCAAACCCGCTCTCTCAAGAGGAGACCTGCAAGTTGTCGGAGCCACAACTTTAAACGAATACAAAAAATATATTGAAAAAGATTCGGCACTCGAACGCAGATTCCAACCGATCCAAGTAAAAGAACCTTCAGTCGAAGACGCGATAGAAATCTTAAGAGGATTAAAAGACCGTTATGAAGCCCATCACAAAGTCGAAATTCTGGACTCTGCGATAATCGCCGCAGTCACACTTTCAAACAAATTTATAACCGACAGATTCTTGCCTGATAAAGCCATAGACCTCATAGACGAATCCGCCGCGAAAGTGCACTTGCAAACACTTAACGCACCGGAATCAATTCTTAAGATCGAAAAAGACATAAAATCATTTGAAAAAGAAAAAGAGTCGGCGATCGCCGCACAAAGTTTCAAAAAAGCCGCAGAGATAAAAAAAGAGATTGAAAAACTTTCAAATCAAAAATCAGAACTCGAAAAACAGTCCAAGATAAAAACATCAACCACGTTGGGACAAGTCACATCCGACGATATCCGCGAACTGATCAGCTCATGGTCAGGAGTACCTCTAACAAAACTCACCGAAAACGAGATGGAACGATTGATGAAACTAGAAGGAAAACTTGGCAACAAAGTAATCGGCCAAAAAGACGCAATCAAAGCGGTTTCGGAAGCAATAAGACGCGGGCGAGCCGGCCTGAAAGACCCGCACAAACCGGTAGGCTCATTCCTATTCTTAGGCCCAACCGGCGTCGGCAAAACCGAACTTACAAAAATCCTTACTGAAGAACTTTTCGCAGACAGAAATGCAATGATAAGGCTGGACATGAGCGAATACATGGAGAAACACAGCGTTTCAAAACTAATCGGCTCCCCTCCGGGATACGTCGGTTTCGAAGAAGGCGGACAATTAACCGAAAAAATTCGCAGAAAACCATATTCCGTAATCTTACTCGATGAAATCGAAAAAGCCCACCCGGACGTATTCAACATACTTCTACAAGTACTCGAAGATGGGAGATTAACGGATTCAAAAGGCAGAACCGTAGACTTCAAAAACTGCATAATAATCGCGACATCAAACATAGGTTCAAAACTCATACAAGAATCGCAGTCCGAAGATGTAAAAGACCTATTAATGCAAGAACTTAAGAACCATTTCCGCCCGGAATTTTTAAACAGACTTGATGAAATCATAATCTTCAACGCCCTCGCAAAAGAAGAGGTCAGACAAATCGCAGATTTACTATTAAAAGAGACCGAACAGAAATTGGCAAGCCAAGAAATCAGAATAGAAGTTTCACCTCAAGCAAAAGATAAACTCGCCGAAGATGGATTCGATCCTGTATTCGGCGCAAGACCGCTTAAAAGAGAAATCCAAAGACAAATCGAAAACCGTCTCGCAACCGGGATCCTCACAAAAGAGTTCGCAAAAGGCGACACAATCAAAATCGGCGTAAAAGACAAAACTCTTACTTTCACAAAGAAAAAGCGTTAAACTTCAAGAGAATTAAAAATATCAAAATGAAAAAAATTCTCGCGTTAGTCGCACTTTTAATCGCCTTTTCAGGTTGCAGTAATGAGGAGACCACCCCGGAACAAGGTACCAACCCAACTTACTATGTCTATTCGACCAACTCATTTTCACTCGAAGTTCCCAACGACTGGGAAGTTATAAGCCAATTCACATCGGATTATCCGACGAACACTCTCGTCGCATTCAGAAACAACATTAAAGAACAAGATTTTCTGGCAAATGTAAACATTGTCGGAAACACGGTCGGAGAAATCAGCAACGGCGATTACGCAATCGAAATGTTAAAGAAGCACTCCGAAACGCTCATCGATTACACACTCCTAGAACAAAAAGAGGTTGAAATATTCGTCGGAGGCCAACTCACTCCAGCTTACAGAAATTATTTCGAAGGTCGAAATTCACCCGACACGAACACCTTAAAATTCATTCAGGTTTATGCAGTCAAAGACGGCATCGGATATATTGCAACAGCAAGCTTCTTACCAAACGAAGACACATTCGTAACAGATACTTGTGTCAACATGGTGGAAAGTTTGGAGATTAAATAGATAAGATTTTGGTGGTGGAGTTATACAACTCTGCTCGAACCTATTTTAGAGGAACTGGAGGCTAGCCTCCAGTGATTTTTTGAAAAACTGACTACGGGGGGGACACTGCGC
>LCFW01000014.1:0-6946 GCA_000999315.1 Candidatus Peregrinibacteria bacterium GW2011_GWF2_43_17 | reverse complement strand
GCGCCGCCCGAAAGGGGGCGGGCGGCGCGCAATGCTTACATTATTCCTCAAAATTTCAGCTTTCTTTTTTAAAAAGCATGAACCATGAACTAAAAAGGGTGCTTTATCATTGTTAATATCCGAGATTTGGCCAATAACCTAAAAAGGCACGAGTTTTCCTAATTGGTGTTTTGAGAAGAGATTTTGTTGATTTGGAGGCTTTTCGGCGTGAAAGATGAACGGTTTGAGGGATTGTTGAAGAAAAGTAATGAATGAATCAACGTTAAATGAGAGCGTATGCCTTTTGATGAAAAACTGGTAGCTCAAAAGGGCACCGGAAATTAAAGAATTTGTGAGCCGTTGAAGATTGAAAAAGCTGATTGTGGAAACGTTTGTGACGAACTGGATTAATGCAACAAGATTGACGAACTTTTGGTAGTTTAAGACCCTGATTTTTTCAAGCAGGAATTTTTGTTTTGCGCGTTTGAATAGGTTCTCTACTCCCCATCTTTGCAGATACATTTCGACGATTTCCTTTGAGGTGTATACGTCATGAAGATGGCACAGTAAACGTATCGGAGGCTTGTTTGGCAGATGCTTCCGGATGACCAGTGTATGAACATATCGTCTATCAACCCGCGTATTGTTTTTGTTCATGAGGTATATTTCAAAAACTCCTTCGGGAAGTTCCTTGAGTTTCATTATGGCACCTGTTTCCTTAATCACAACAAGCCGTTTTTCCCTAAGACGACAGATAAACTGCGTATTTATTTCCTGACGAAGATCGACAAACCATTGCTTGCAATCGTTGCCACGGTCAAAAACCCATATACCTTTCCCATTGAATGACCGTGATAGATTTTTCACGATCTCTTTGCGCGTTTGGTTGACGGTATGAATATCTCCCTCATGTACGCGCAACTTTAAAAGAAGCCCATTCACACCGATGCCGTGGAGCGTATATCCGGGCTGTATGGTATTTGTGCTCCCATCGTGCACCCATGTTAATTTTTCCATTTTTTCGGCCGCTTCTTTTGAAATGTCGGTTAGGTCATATGCAATGATCGTATTTTTCTTCACCTCGGCTTTTGCTCTTTTCAAAGCCATTTCATCAACAACATCCGGCAAGTTAATATTGCCGAGATGAAACGAATACTTGTCCCCCTGCCTTTTTGAACTCTTCTCGGGGTGTTGTGCCAGCCTTCGTAATATCGGCTCTCCGGCTACAAACAGTCCACGAATCACTTCGGTAACCGCTTTCTTTTGCGGACGTGTGAACCCTTTAAAAATGCTACGGCTGGTATTTTGTATCGTGTCGTGTATATATTTCATCATAGAAAAAGGGGTTGGTTTTAAAGCTCATTCTTCAAAACTTTAACCCTTTTTTCGCTTTTCAAACAGCCTTTTTAACAGGTTAACTAGCTTAAAATTCGTGCCTTTTTAGCAATAACGGATTGAACTTTACAGATAAATATGATAAAATAATAAGATTTTGTAAACACATTTTATGTCTCAAATTAAAGAAAAAATTCGCAGGGAGCTTTCATCTCTCTATCTCTTGAATTCTCAAGAGAGAGATCAACTTTTGAGTCAAATGGACAATTTACCCGAGCATGCCCTCACGGAAATTCTCGATATCATCGAAAACTCAAAAAATGATCAGAAACAATATTTTTCAAAAATAAACAAAATTGATCCGCAATTTACCAAAAAACTTGAAATATTTCTTGATGGCAATGCCGATGTTTTAATTGCGGATTCAATTATCTCAAAATTTTAAACAAAAAATGTCTAAAGAAACACCAAGATTTGAACCTGAAAAAAGAGAAACCCAACCGGGGCCTTCGCTTGCCGAAGGTGAAAAATCCTTAAAGAAAAAACCGGAACCGGTAAACCTTGAAGCATTTGAAAGACAAGTTCACACATTGGTTCAGTCTTCAAAAGATCGCCTGAAAGATTTGCCAAAATCATTTCAGGATTCTTTGCACGATAATCTTGTTCAATACTTGCGTACATCTGTCGAACGTTATGACACAGATGCCGAAGTCGGCTTAAGCAAAGATGAATTTGAAAAATACAAGCGCGACATGTTGCAGAAAGTTAGTGAAACCATTGCGCGTTACACGCCATCGGCGGAAATCCTTGAGGCGAAAAAGCAACAAAAAGAAGGCGCGGTCGATGCGGCACAGGCCGCGCAAGAATCAGCAGCAATTGAAATCAAAGATACCAATTTCAATGAAGCCAGCTTGCAGACACCGCAGGGTATTCAGCAGGAGTTGGCAAAATTCAATATGCAGAGCGCTGACATGCACAAGGAGGTCGGATCGCTTTCGGTAAATATTGGGGATTTTCAGCAGGCTTTTCAGCGTTTTGAAGAAGGAAAAAATGATTGGAGCGTATTTTTGCGCGGCAGCCCTTTTGTTGACGATCCGGAAACCGAACAGTTGAGAACCCAGCTTTCAACCCTGAAACGCACACTCGATGAAAAAATGCAAAAGCTAGAGGAGAAGAAACGCACGCTATCCGAATACGGGCAGAAATTAAATGGAGCCGGAGACACCATGAAACGTCAAAAAATTGATGAACGTGACGGAAAATTTCGGGAAATTGATGAGCAAGGTACTCAAGCGGAACAAACTCAAAAGAAAAATGAAACACAATATCGCGCATTGGAGGCACAGCAGCAAAAATTGTATGGCCAGAGAGATGCCATGGCCGATTATCACGATGATTTGGTTCAAGGGCTCGCCGGAATTTCTGCATCCAGAGAACAGGTTCAAGTTCACTCTGATCAGTTTGGAGAATTCAACGGACAGCTTGAAGCTGCGGTTGCCGTAATTGATGACGCGCTGGCAAATACCCCCCCCTCACCGCAACGAGAGCAACTTGAGGCAAAAAAGGCAGAACTTTTAGGACATAAAGAAAATGTTGATGCTGCCATTTTTCAAACACAGGGCGCCGAAACGGAGCTCGGTTCTGCTGAACAAACTTTGCAGGGAAAACGCGGCGAAACAGAATCAACATTATTGACCCTTGATACATACCTCGCCAATACGGTAAATCCGGGCATGGAAGCACTTACCGGCTCAATCCAAGCATTAGAAATTGCAAAACTACAAAATGGAACCCAGCGTGAACAAATAGAGGCGCAATATGCGGAAATTCTGCAAACCATTGATACGGTTGATGCCGCTGTCGCGGATAATGTTTTGGAAAACAATCTTGCCAATGAACAGGCAATAGCGAGTCTTGTAACGCAAAAGCAGTCGCTTGATGCGATCAGCATTGACCGTCCCAATCTTTGGAATGCGACCGGCGGTCTTGTATTTGGAAAAATTGGAGAAGGATGGAGTTTACTCACAAAAGATGTGGTCTGCGGCATGTTGCTCGATCCGGCAAGTAAATGGCTAAAGGAAGTGACAAAAGATATTCCCGTTCTCAATGTCATTACAGAAGTTGGAGCAAATGTAATCATTGATTTCCCTTCGGGCGTCATTGAAGGCGCCGGTGAATTGGTCAACGGCGTTGCCACAATGATCGCCCATCCGGTAGATGCGATTGCCGGTATCGGTACACTCATCGGAAGGAATCCGCAAACCGGCGAATGGTCTCTATCGAGTGCCGGAAATGCATGGCGCGAGATGGGTAAAGCGCTTATTGCTTATGAAAATTTTGAAAAAGGTGAAGTCGGAAAAGGAGTTGGAAAAGTTGCGCTCAACGTACTTCTAACAGCGACAGGAATAGGCGCCGGAGCAAAAGGTGCGCAAGCCGCGTCCATTGCTTATTCTGTGGCAAGAGCATCGGGCGCGGGTGTCGCACGCGCGTCTCTGCGAGCGGCCGGAACCGGCGCGAGATTGTTTGCCGGAGAATTTTCTCATGGCGTTGCAAGGCTTCCCGGCGAAGCCCTTTCCGCTACGGGGAAATTATTGCGTGCTCCCGGCAGATTGCTTGAAAATATGAAGGTGGGAACCGCAGGAAGATTAGGAAAAGAAATTTCGGAAATGGGAGACGAGTTAGCTAAAGCCTCAAAAGGACTTGAAGATTTTACCATCGGAGGGAAAAAAGTTTCCGAATTGGAAGCTATTGGGGGCAAAAACTCGCGTGAGCTCGCAAAACTTTCTCCGGATGATCTCGCGAAGGCTGGCATTAAAGATTCCGGTGCCATTCGTGAATTTCTGGAGTACAAAGGCGCTCTCCAAAAAAGCGAAAGATTGCAAGGAAGCATACGCGTCCTTTCTCACCGCAAAGAAATAATTCAGATCGCCCCGGAACTCGAAGCGGCATTTAAATTGAAAGGTGCGAGACTTCAGAGATTTATTGATGAATTTAATACAAAATATCCTGACGGTTTTCCTGAAAAATCATTCAAAAAAATCCGCGAATCCAAGGAAGGAGTGCTCGCGTTTAACGCTAAAGGAACATTGCAGCTTTTTGAAAATGAAGTTGCTTATCAAGCCCACCGCTCGCGAGCCGTATTGGATAAATATCTTCAAGCAAGATTCTCTCAGCTTGATGAGGCAACACGTACCCAGAAGATTAATGCGTACCAGCAATCAATTGATTTTATCAGCGATAAAAAAACTCAGGCGGAACTCAATAAAATTTTTGAGGGTCTTGATGGTGTCCCGGACGAAGCGCTACAGCAACTGCGTGCCTATACCGAGCGCCATGCGCTGGAACAACATTTTGAAAACCCCGAGCAGTATGTGAGTCATGGTTTTGACCATTCTCTCAATGTAAAACATCACATGGAGAATGCGATGCGCGATAATCCGCAAATCGTCGAAACGATGATGAAAAAATATGGGATTTCAAAAGCGGAGAGTGTAACCATGATGCGAATGATGGCGGTATATCATGACTTCGGGTATCCCGAAGTCGGCGAATTAGGAAAAGCGCTTCACGGTGTGATCGGTGCCGAAATTGCCGCAACCGATGAATTCCTCGCTATCATGAAGGATGTTATTGGCACGAAAGGGGCAAAATTTGATGAACTCATGTTTGATTTTAAAAATGGTATTTTGTACCACTCGGCTGATAAAGTTGAAATTTTTCGGGATGCAAAAATTAAGATCGCACATGGAGAATTCATAATAGATGCGGATAATATTGTTCATATATATCATCGTTTCTCCGGCGCAGGAAGGAAAGAAAAAATACAGGTCGTTTGCACCGAAGCGGTGGAAACAAAAATGAAGGCTGAATTATCGAAAGGCGGTATTGCTTATGACACTTTTGAATTCAGAAGGCCGGTAACCGGAGAAATTACAGTCGAAGGAAAGTTTAGAGGACGAGGAGTTGATTTAACGACAAAGGGAGACGAAATGCTTGGCCTACAATACCGAGAAGTTACACTCCTCGATGACCCAATGAATTACATGATCCGGTTGACGGATAATCTTGATATGACCGCTGAACGTTTTTCAGAAGTTCAACGCACCGAGGCTTTTAGAGAAATATATAGAATTTTTGGACCTCTGGAAGGACAGAAACCTCCCACGGGCAAGCTTTTGGAAGCATTGGAGCGTTGTAAAAAGGGCAAAATGGATATGGCTGAAGTTCTGGCCGATCCTCAATTCAAAGCTATCTTAGATAAATTATCAGTTGATACACAGGCAGACATTGGAATAATTATAAAAACATATAAAGAACGCCTTATTGATGATGTTATGCGCAATCCTAGATATGCGAATGAAGTAGAAACGCACGGAAACCGTATTAGAGAAATAGGTATTGCACAAAACACCGGATCTGTTCGGCATTTTGGGGGATGCGAAAGCGTAAAGGGTGTGAGACTTTCCGGAAAAAATTTAACTGTAACGGTTGATCGAGCAAGATTTGAGGAATTAAATCGTACGAAGGTTTCTGAATTATCTTATAAAGCAGACGGAACAACTGAATCTGTAAAAGTGGGAATTGGAGAATATCAAATATGGAGAGCTTACGAAGCCTCGAGGAGTCTCGGGGGTGCGAGTGAAAAACTTTTGATTAGAGTGATAGACGAAAGTGGTAATCCAATTATTGCGGATTTCGAACGACATCTTGTTAATTTAAATTCTTAATTTTTATTTTATGGGATTACTTGATGAATTAAAAACAGAAATAGATGAACACCCCGAATGGGATGAAGCCCATAAAGCAACTATTGCAAAAATGGACGAGCAGGTTTTTTTGGATACGTTTTCCGGAAAAGTATTTACTTATCTAAAAGATAAAGGGGCGCGTGAAGGAGTGGCTGTGCGCGTGGAAGAAAGAGTTTATGGGCGAAAAGTATTTTTCTATGGAAATGATTCGGCGGTACTTCAAACACACACTGAACCTTCAGGGCTTGCTCGTTCTTACACGCCCATACTCGATCTTCAAAAACCGTGGTGGAGAGAAGCGTTTTTAGAACATGGCGAAGGTGGCCGACTGGAAAATATCGGACTTATAGCTCCCTCTGTTATGGAGTGTCTCGTGAAATACTTTCCTAAAGATGAAGCACAAAAATTTCGTATCGGTAATATTTTAAAGGCCGTTGGAGCAAACGCTGAAGATGTTAGCGAGGAATATGTTGAAAATGATTTTTATGGAAGTCATGACGGAGGTTCAGCATTGCCGCTAATGAAACAGCTACAAGATTTTTGGCAGCCCCTTGTAGGGCCGGATTTTGATATTCAATTCTCTAATGGTGGCGGTGATCTCCGGAGAAAATTGCGATTAGTACCATTGACGCAAAATGGCCAAAGCTTACTTTTATCTGGAGAAGATGGAATCCGCCAGGTTTTGCAAAAAATTATTGATCAATACGACAATTTGATTTCGTCTTTGAAACGGCAGGAGTGAGTGATGACATAAATCTGTTCACATATAAAAATTGTCGCAAGCGCCCTTTTTAGTTCATGGTTCATGCTTTTTAAAAAAGAAAGCTGAAATTTTGAGGAATAATGTAAGCATTGCGCGCCGCCCGCCCCCTTTCGGGCGGCGC
>LCFW01000013.1 GCA_000999315.1 Candidatus Peregrinibacteria bacterium GW2011_GWF2_43_17 | reverse complement strand
AAGTGGAATTCGTGTCGAAATTTCGCAACATTTCACGAAACAACCTTGTGCGTTGCGCGGTCAAGGTTTTAATGTAAAAATCGCCTCCGCCCCCACGTCGTAGCACGCCGAACCCGTGTCGGAATTTCACGAAAAAACTTCGTATTGTAGCATGTCAAATTCGTGTCGAAATTTCGCAACACCTCGCATCAATTTCGTATCGGAATTCGCCACGATTTTCGCACACAAAAACATGCCTCCGCACCACGCCAAACCCGTATCGGAATTTCACGAAAAAAGAGTTGTAGCCGATTAGAGATACCTCTCCTTATTCGCTTCATGTTCTTCGTTTGTCACGGCGTAGATCGTTTTTCCCGTTTCCGTCGCAGTTAAGTAGAACCAATATTCGTTTGTTTCCGGGTAAATTGCGGCAGTTATTGAAGCGAGACCTGGGTTTGATATCGGGGTTGGTGGTAAGCCGGCGTAAATTCTGGTGTTGTAAGGTGAATCTATTTGCAGATCTTCTTCGGTGATGTCGCTGTTGCCGGTCAGGTAGTTGATTGTCGAGCACATGCCGAGCATCCAGCCCGCGTCCAGTCTGCGCCAAATTATGTCCGAGACCATTTTGCGGTCTTTTTCGGTGACGACCTCTTTTTCTATCATTGATGCCACGATCATTGTTTCTTCGAGAGTTCTGTCGTCGGACTCTATGTCGGTGAGCATTTGATCGGTGATTTTCGATTCAAAGTTCGTAAGAAGTTGTCTTATGAATCCCTCTGTTGAGAAGGTGTCTTTGCTCAAGAAAAAAGTGTTGGGGAAAAGGTATCCCTCGAGGTATCCGGGTAAGAATTCATAATCCGAGAAGTCGCATGTTTCTGTGCAGGCGATGAAGTCGCCCGATTGGATCAGTCCTTCTTCGGCAAGTTTTTCGTCTATGTCTTTGATTGTGTAACCTTCGGGGATCGTAAAGACGATTTCTCCTGTGGATTCGCCGGTTAGTGTTCCGATTATTTCAATACCTGTCATTGATGGACTTAAAATGAATTTGCCGGCTTGGATTTCAGAGTCGAGGTCGTTTTTCTCCAGATATTTTGAAAATGCGTAAGGTGATTTGATGAGGCCGGAAATTTTAAGAGTATCTCCTATTTCGGAGGCGGTTTGACCGGTTTGCACTTCGAAAATAATATTTCCGGTGTCACTTATGTCGATTGCGCGATTTAACGAATTTACGGCGTTTGCGTGTAGGCCGAAAATTATTATTCCTCCGAGGAGCGTTGTTGGTATTAGCTTTCTAAGTTTCATTTTGCGGCTGGGAAGTTTAGGCCCATTTGATCCATTACGTCTTTCATCCTGTCTGCGGCGATCGCTTGAGCTTTTTTAATCGCTTTGTTGAAAGCTTCGAGCAGGTATTTTGCAAGTTTAGGGTCGTTTCTTTTTTCGTCCGGGATTTTTACTTCGACGACTTCTTGTTCTCCGTTGATGGTGACAACTATGTCTTCAATTTCAGCTTCTATGTGCAGGTGTGAAAGTTCTTTTTTAATCTCTTTTGCCTGTTTTTGTATTTTGTACATATCTTTCATTTGTCCGAAGACTCCCATATTTGTTTTGGTTAAAAATCGGGCTTAAAAGTACACTAGGCGGCGGGTGTTTGCAAATATCTCTTGCGCTTACAATCCTATTATAGTAATGTTTCGCTCGCTTGTTTTTTTAAAAGTTAATTAATATGGATACTTACAAATTGGAGCTGTCACTTCGAGATTTGAAAAAGAAAGTTAGGAATTTGAGGAAACAGGAGTTGATTCCTTGCGTGATTTACGGAAAAGGTATTGATAGTTTGGCCATGCAAGTCGAATATCAACCTTTCAGAAAGGTTTATAGGAAAGCCGGCGGTAACAATATTATAGATTTGAAAGTGGGGGATAAGGAGTATAAGGCGCTTGTGCATCATGTAGATTTCGATCCTGTTACGGATAAAATCGCTCATATTGATTTTATCAATGTAAGAATGGATCGAGAGATTACGGCACAGGTTCCGTTGGAGTTCTTTGGAATATCTTTGGCTGTCAAAGATTTGGGTGGTACGATTGTTCATTCTCGAGATCGTTTGACTGTCAGATGTTTGCCGGCTAAGTTGCCAGGTAAAATCGAAGTTGATATTACTCCGATCGTGGATTTCAGAACCGTTGTTACGGTTAAAGATATTAAATTGCCTGAAGGTGTTGTGGTTTTGGAGAAACAAGAACAAGCTATCGCTTCCGCCGTTGCTCCGAGAGCCGAGGAAGAAGAGATCAAACCTGCCGTTGGTGTCGATGTTAATGCCGAAGGTGTGCCGATAGAGAAGGTGGAAGAAGGCGCTCCCGCCGTTGCCGGTGCGGAGGAGGGGAAAAAGGAAGAAGTGAAGAAGAAGGAGTAGGCACGGATAGTACGGTCTGCCTTTCCCATTACCACGCGTCGTTTTTTGATTTTTGCATCGGGAATCTTTCTGGTAAAATATCTGTCGTTGTTCAAAACATATAACCCCATAAAAAAATGGACATTGTAATTATGGCGATGATTGCAAGTTTGATCGCCTTGGCGGTAGCGGTTTTCTTGGTTGTACAGGTTCTTAAAGAGATGCCTGGTACAACAACGATGCAAGAGATTGCGGCTTCCATCCAGCAAGGTGCTATGGCTTACTTGAACAGGCAGTTCAAGACTATTGCGGTTTTTGCGATAGTGATCTTCTTTATTTTGGGAATGTTTTTGCCAAAGGGAGAATTCCATAACAGTTACTTGATCGCCATTGGGTTTTTGGTTGGAGCCGTATTTTCGGCGCTTGCGGGTTATATAGGTATGGGGATGAGCGTAAGGGCGAATGTAAGAACGGCGAATGCGGCCAAGAAAAGTTTGAAAGATGCGCTGAACATAGCTTTTAAAGGAGGAGCGGTAACCGGGTTATGCGTAGTTGCCTTGGCGCTTTTGGGAGTTTCGGGATTTTATTATTTATTCACAAGAGTTTGGAATATACCGATTGATATGGCTCCGAGTCTTTTAATCGGGTTCGCATTCGGAGCTTCTTTGATTTCATTATTCGCGAGAGTCGGTGGAGGTATATTTACGAAAGCGGCGGATGTTGGTGCCGATTTGGTTGGTAAAATCGAGAAAGGTATTCCCGAAGATGATCCGAGAAATCCTGCGGTTATCGCCGATAATGTTGGAGATAACGTTGGGGATTGCGCCGGCATGGGTGCCGACCTTTTTGAAACTTATGCGGTTACGTTGATAGCGGCGATGATCCTTGCGGCTTCAACGCTCGTAACGCAAACCGGAGCGAAGAGTATCGAATATCCGATCATGTTGGGCGCGATCGCGGCAATTGCCTCGATTATAGGGATTTTCTTCGTAAGACTGGGTAAGAACGAAAATATTATGGGAGCAATGTATAAAGGTATGATGATGACGGGACTTATTTCCGCAGTCGGTTTCTATTTCGCAACGAAGTATATTTTGAACGATATGAGTATCTATTACGCGACTTTGGTCGGATTGGGCGTGACTTTGTTTATAAATATAATTACGGAATATTATACCGCGAAGGAGTATAGACCGGTGCAGAAGATTGCCGAAGCGTCAAAGACAGGTGCCGGAACAAACATAATTACCGGCTTAGCCGTAGGCTTGCAAAGTACATTCATGCCTGTAGTTTTGATAGTTATAGCGATCGGACTTGCTTACTATTTCGGTTCGACGTCAACTTTGCAAAGCGGTATTTACGGAATAGCGATAGCGGCGGTTGCGATGCTTTCAACAACCGGAATCGTTATAGCTACGGACTCTTACGGTCCGATAACGGATAATGCCGGCGGTATAGCCGAGATGGCGGGATTGCCCGAATCGGTAAGAAAAAATACGGATGCGCTGGATGCGGTCGGTAATACTACGAAAGCCGTAACAAAAGGTTACGCGATCGGATCTGCGGCACTTGCGGCATTGGTTCTTTTCCAAGCATACGGTGAGGAGCTTATGAAAAATACGGTTGGTAAGAGTTTTGAATTCAGCATAGATAATCATATGGTTTTAATTGGATTATTCTTGGGAGGCATGCTTCCGTTCTTGTTTAGTTCTTTCTGTATGGAGGCTGTTGGTAAAGCCGCTCACAAGGTTGTGGAAGAAGTCAGGAGACAATTCAAAGAGATTCCCGGTATTATGGAAGGTAAAAATAAGCCGCAATACGACACTTGTGTTGATATAGTTACAAAGGCGGCGTTGAAGGAAATGATTTTTCCCGGCGCAATAGCCGTAATTGCTCCGATATTTGTAGGTTTTGTTCTTGGTCCCGAGGCGCTGGGAGGTCTTCTTGCCGGAGTAATCATTTCCGGTTTGTTGAGCGCGATTCAAATGTGTAATGGAGGAGGAGCTTGGGATAATGCGAAAAAATATATCGAAGATGGCAATTTCGGAGGCAAAGGCGGTGATGCTCACAAAGCCGCGGTGGTTGGCGATACTGTCGGTGATCCGTATAAGGATACGGCCGGTCCGGCTTTGAACGCTTTGATAAAAGTTATTAACACGATAGCACTTATCATTGCCCCGATAATTGCAGGAACAAGCCTTTTGAGTTAAATTTTAAAATACTAAGAAAATCCCGCCACATATATCGTTATATATGTGGTTGAAGTTGTCGTACAAAAATACTAAGATTTTCTCCTTACACAAAAACAAAAAAAATATGCAGTTAAAGGCGACAATTTTAACGAAAGACGCCGAGAAGGTGACCACGTCGATTCAATCGGGGGATCGGCAGATCACAATGTATTGGCCTCTCTCAATGATTCCACAAACATTCGATATTGGCGATAATTTTTACATAAAAATTTCCGGCAAACCGGATATGCGTGAAGAGTTTACCAACGGGAATACCAAATCGTTGGATGAACTACGGGAGCTTTTGTATGAGTTGATAAATTAGTTTACCGGTCTATTATGCTACTATCCATCGATTTCGGCGGATCCACGACAGATGCCATTTATTGGGATCAAGATGAGGTTTTGTCTCTGAAAACTTTCGAGTCCAAAGATTTGGATTTGTCCAAATTGAATTTTGCCGATGTCGACAAGATTTTTATTACCGGCGGGAAGAGCGGTTTTATGAAAGAGAATTTTTCAAATATACTCGTGGTAAAAGTTGGCGAGATAGAAGCGATAGGGTGTGGCGGGCGGGCTCTTACCGGAGGAGAGGAAGCAATTTTGGTTGTTAGCATGGGGACGGGAACATGTATGGTAGAGAGCAGAATTACAAATGGTGGAATTAAAGTGAAGCATCTTGGTGGGACCGGGGTTGGGGGTGGAACGTTTGTTGGCTTGGGGAAAGAGTTGCTTGGGATTTCGGATATTGATGAGTTGCTTAGGCTTGGAGCGAAAGGTTCGAGTGAGAATGTCGATATTTCGGTTAAAGAGATTGTCGGATCCGGAATAGGTAGGATTTCCGCGGATGCGACGGCGTCGAATCTTGGTAAACTTTCTTCCGAGATAAATTTTAAAAGAGAAGATCTGGCGGCTGGGATTATAAATCTGATAGGGCAAACCATAGGCGTGTCTGTGGCTTTTGCGGCTCAGGCTGGGAAAATTTCAAAAGTTGTTTTGACCGGTAAATTGACCAAAGCGGTGGTTATATCCGATATTGTTTTTGATATTGTTAAAAGTTACGGGGTTGAAGTTTTTATCCCGGAAAATGCTCCTTATGTTTCAGCGATCGGAGCTAAGGTTGCGTCCGATTACGGTCTCGTTTAGAATGTCGCAAGAATAAATTTAACAAAAACAAAATGGAAGCTCCAAAAATGCCTCATCATCATACTTATTATTTCCCCAAGACGGTTGCGGCTTGGAAAAAAGAGGTCATGAGGGCTGTTGAAATTATTAAATTGAAAACCACCGTTATGACCGAGGTTGCCGGTGATGAAAAAGGTAATGTTCCCGCAGGTGCTTTTATCGTGTTGGCGTCTTTGGCGATGGCATTTAATCAATATTTGTTTCCGTATGAAATTATGGGCATTTCTTATAGACCCGGGTTGGACAGTGTAATTGTTCAGGCGATTTTGTATGCGGTTTTTAGTGCTGTTGGCATTTTTGTTTTGGGTTTTATTGCTCAAAAATTATTTAAAGGGAAGGCCAAGCCGTGCGAGTTTTTCAGAGCTTGCGGATACTCTTCATTATTGGGAGTTACCGGTTTGATTCCTATGGTTGGTATGCTGGCCGGATTGTGGATGCTGGTGGTTTATTTTATGCTTCTTAAGAATGTTCAGAAACTTGATGACGGATCTGCGGTTGGGGCGTTGGTTGTTGCGCTTATCGCCATGGTTGTCGTGGGCGGCTTATGTGGGATCGTGTTTGGCGGATTGATGATGGGAGGAATGATGGGGTATAGCTTTTAGGGTCTAACAGTATGGATATACGAAAACTGAAGGGGGTTCGGAAGATCTCGGCTTTGACGGCTTATGATTTTTTGATGGCGCGAGTTGTTGATGAGGCGGGGATTGATGTTGTGTTGGTTGGCGATTCGCTCGGGATGGTTGTGCTTGGCGCTTGTGATACTAAAGGGGTGACTATCGAGGATATGATTAGACATACCGGTGCCGTTATGAAGGGTGTTCGAAATGCGCTTGTGGTTTGCGATTTGCCTCTTGAGAGTTGCGTAAGTGTTTCGCGTGTCTTGGTTGATGCGCGGAAAGTGCGTGAGATTACAGGATGCGGTTGTATGAAAATCGAGGGGAAGCCGGAATTGGTTCGGGCTTTGGTTTCAGCGGGTTTTGAGGTTATGGGGCATACGGGTCTTAAGCCGCAGGAAGCGGATACGTTTAAGGTTCAGAGGGGTGATTTTGTTTTGGATGAGGCGAAGGCGATTGAGGCGGCGGGAGCCTTTTCGATTGTTCTTGAATGTGTGCCGGCGGATTTGGCGTGTAGGATTACCGATGAGTTAAGAATTCCAACTATTGGGATAGGGGCTGGAGTTGGTTGCGATGGGCAGATTTTGGTTTTGCCCGATATGCTGGGTTTGAATCCTGATTTTAAGCCTAAATTCTTGCGCAAATATGCGGACGTTTATGGGGTGGCGAAAAATGCGGTAAAGAGGTATAAAGAGGATGTAGAGAAGGGGATTTTCCCTTCTGCAAGCGAAAGTTATGGTCAAGACAAATAAACAAGTAGTCATATATCAGTCGAAAAGCGGAGCGATAGAGCTTAGGGGTGATTTTGAGAAAGATACTTTGTGGGCTACGCAGGCGCAAGTTGCTGTGATTTTCGATCTTGATCGTTCGGTTGTTACAAAACATATTCGTAATATTTTGAGAGACAAAGAGCTTGATGAATATTCAGTATGTGCAAAATTTGCACATACTGCTAATGATGGGAAGACTTATCAGGTGCAGTTTTACAATTTGGACGTAATTCTTGCGGTTGGTTATCGAGCGAATTCGGTACGAGCTATTCAGTTTCGCCAATGGGCGACCAAAACTTTACGAGCACATATAGTTGATGGCTATACGATAAACAAGAAGCGTTTGGAGAAAAATTACGGTGCGTTTCTTAAAGCTGTCGAGGATGTAAGAAAATTATTACCTTCTGGTGGTGCTGTAGATGCCGGTAGTGCTCTGGAGCTTGTGAAGATGTTTGCTTCAACGTGGCTTTCCTTGGATGCATATGACAGATCTTATTTCCCAAAAATCGGAGTAACCAAAAAACAGGTTGGAATTACAGCTGAAGATCTTGCAGGCGCTTTGTCCAATTTGAAAAAAGAGCTTATGTCCAAACGTCAAGCGAGTCATTTATTCGGTGCTGAAAGAGCGGAGAGGGCTGTTGAGGGAATTCTTGGTAATGTTTTTCAGTCATTCGGTGGTGCGGAGCTTTATCCGACCGTTGAAGTTAAAGCTGCTCATTTGTTGTATTTTATGGTTAAAAATCATCCTTTCGTTGATGGTAATAAACGGAATGGTGCTTTTGCGTTTGTTTGGTTTTTGCGGCGAGCCGGTATTTTAAATCCTTCTTGTCTTTCTGCTGAAGCTTTAACTGCATTGACGTTGTTGGTTGCCGAAAGCAATTCCAAAGATAAGGAGCGTATGATAGGGTTAATTCTCATGTTGATTACCAAATAATCATGCAAATCCTCAAAACTATAAGAATAATTCGACAGATGATGTCGCTTACCCGCGAACAGGGGAAAACGATAGGGCTTGTTCCGACGATGGGTGCTTTGCATGAAGGACATTTGAGCCTGATTGCGAAAGCGAAGAATGAATGCGATGTTGTGGTTGTCAGTATTTTCGTGAATCCGACGCAGTTTGGGGCGGGTGAGGATTTCGACAGATATCCGAGAGATTTTGAGAAAGATAGGCTTTTGCTTGAAAGATCAGAAGTTGATTATCTTTTTTATCCTTCGACCGAAGAAATTTATCCTGTCGGTGAAATGATCGAGTTTAAATTGCCTTCGGATCTTCTCGATTGGGGATGTGCCAAGTCGCGTCCCGGACATTTCGAGGGAGTTGTGCGGGTTTGCGCGAAACTTTTTAATATTATTACTCCTCACAAGGTTTATTTCGGGCAAAAAGATTATCAGCAGGCGGTGATTGTTAAAAGCTTGATTTCGGATTTGGATTTTGGAATTGAGATGAAAATTTGTCCCACCGTGAGAGAGGTTGATGGGCTTGCGATGAGTTCAAGAAATCGGGGGCTTTCCAGGGAGGGGCGTGAAAAGGCGAAGATGATTTATAAGGCTTTGCAGGCGCGAGATAGTTCTATTCTTGACGGCTTGGATGTTGAATATTGGGAGGAGCGCGATGGTGTGCTTTTGATTGCGGTGAAGATTGACGGGGTCCGATTGATTGATAATATCGTGCTATGAATTACCTAACCGATAAAACCATAGTTCTTGGCGTTTCGGCCGGTGCGGCGATTTATAAGTCGCTGGAGTTTATAAGATTGCTCGTGAAAAACGGGGTTAAGGTTTATCCGGTATTGACCGAGAATGCGGCTAAAATGATTTCGCGCGAGTTGTTTTCAGCGATTGCGGGAGAAAACATTGGCGATGCGATGGCTCATATAAGCCTTAAGAAGGCCGATTTGGTTTGCGTCTTGCCGGCGACGGCGAATATTATTTCGAAAATCGCTTACGGGTTTGCGGACGATTTGTTGACTACGACGGTTTTGGCATCGGAGGCTCCGCTTATGGTGGTGCCTGCGATGAATGATGCGATGTGGCGGAAACCTGTTATTGTTGAGAATGTTGAAAAGTTGCGGTCGAGAGGCGTGACTTTGTGCGGGCCGGTTTATGGCGGGTTGGCTTGCGGGGATGAGGGGTTGGGCAGAATGGCGCCTTTGGATATGGTTTTTGCGTATATGGAGAGGATTTTTGCTCCGAAAAATTTGAGTGGGAAGAAAATTCTTATTACCGCGGGGCCGACGGTTGAGATGTGGGATTCGGTCAGGTGTATTACAAATCTTTCGAGTGGTAAAACGGGATACTCTTTGGCGAAAGAGGCTTGGCTCAGGGGGGCGGATGTGACTTTGGTTTCGGGACCGGTTGCGCTCGAGAAACCTTACGATATGGAGGTTGCGAATGTTGTTTCCGCGGATGAGATGTTTGAGGCTGTGAAGGCGAGGTTTGCCGGGTGTTCTCATTTTGTGTCTTGTGCGGCGGTTTGTGATTTTAAACCTCAAAAAATATTCGGGAAAATGAAAAAAGCTTATGGAGTGCCGGATGTTAAATGGCTTCCCACTCCCGATATTTTGAAATGGGCGGGTGAGAATAAAAAAAGGCAAGTTGTTGTCGGGTTTGCGTTGGAAGATTCGGATGTCGAGGCAAATGCGAAGGTGAAAATGGTGGAGAAAAATTGTGATTTTATGGTGGCGAATCATATTTCGAATATAGGAGCGGAGTCGAGTTTCGCGACCGTTCTTTCCGGGAACGGGTCGGGGGTTTCCGTTTCGGGTAATAAAAGTCACGAACTGGCATCTTCCATTTGGGATGCGATTATGGTATAATTTATAGATATAATTGAGTTTTTATGCCGGGAAAAGATGACGATATAGGAGTTCAGGATGTTCGGGCTGAAGTCAGGTCTGCGGCATCCGCCCATGCTCCGGCAGTTAAAGACGATGCGGTTGCAGATGCCGAGATAACCAAGGATGTGGATAGCTTTTCAAACAAAGTTGACAATGTTTTGCACGATGCCGGTCTTTCCAGAAGGCATCTTTACTTCTGTTGCGGAGGGGTTTTGATTTTGGCGGCTATGTTCGCGATAGTGTTTTTCGGATTCAAGTTTTTCAGCGGTTTTGTAGGCGGATTTGGTGATGGAAAGGATTCCGAACAAATTGATATTCCGGTTGACGAAGGAGATGACGATATCGTGGTTGAGCCGGATGTTTCCGGAGATCAAGTTTGGGTCGATTCTTCTTTATATGGAGGGATTTTGGTTGGTGGCGATGAAACTTTGGAAGTGCAGGGCGGGGTTGAGGAGGGTACCGAGCTGGGAGAGGTTGCGGAAACTTATTCGGATGAACTTTCTTATCAAATAGAGCATCTCGGCAAAGTTATTAACTCGATAGATTTCGATGTAAACGATTATTTGAACGATTACGAAGACAGATCTCAAGCCGTTGGTGATTTGCTTGCGGAACTTACCGTCGTTTACGACGAGGGCAATGAGATTTTGAGCGATCTCGAATATGGAATCGCCGAACTTGAGGCGAAGTTCGCATCGGATACAGAATCGAAAGCCGTTTATGAGGGTGAATTTTTTGCCGAAATTGAGGTGCAGGACGGGGACGATGCGGTTACGGCTTTGAACTCTTTTATAGAAGTATCAAAAGAACAAATCGAGGTAAAAAGCAGGTACAAGGCGATGGCGAAAATTTACGATCTTATGGATAGAGGCTTGGCTTATTTGGAGGCCAGAATTAACGATATAACTTATAACAAAGAAGCTCTTGTGAAAGGTATTCAGGTTGTTGATGTTGCCGGATCGAATTTGGATTTGGTGGTTGAGGAAGAGCTTGAGTAGACGCAGACGGATGGTTGACTACTATGTGCCTATTAGTTTATTAGTTTATCGAACTATCTATGTACTATGCGGGTTTCCATTGAACAAATAATAAAAAAGGCGAAAGAGTATATGCCCGACCTTGATGAGAAGTTGATTCTCAAGGCTTATTCTTTTGCGAAAAAAGTTCACGAAGGCAAGTTTAAATATGGGAAAACGCCTTACATTTTACATCCGTTGAGTGCGACTTATTTGATGATGCCTTTAAAGCCCGATATTGAGACGATCATCGCTTGTATTTTGCACGATACGCATTTGCATGACGATAAAGCGATGGACTTTATCAAGAAAAATTTCAGCGAGGAGGTTTACAGCTTGGTGTCGGATATCAGGAGCTTGAGTATGGTTTATGTCAGACCCGACGAGAGTCAGGCTGAAACTTTAAGGAGGATGTTTCTTGCGATGGCGAAAGATTTAAGGGTGGTTTTCGTAAAGTTGGCTGACAGATTACACGACATGATGATGTTGGATCATTGGAATCCGCCGTTTAAAAAGGAGATGGTGAAACAGACGTTCGATGTTTATGCGCCGATAGCTTCGCGTTTAGGTATCTATCAATTTAAAAGTAAGCTTGAAGATTTGTGTTTTAAATTCCTGTATCCTCGCGAATATAAAAATCTCGTTTCCGATTTGAAAATTTATTCCAAGGCGCAACATGCGTTGATCGAGTCGGCGGTGAAAAGGGTTAAAACGGTCCTTGAAAAAGAAAGTGTTTCGGCGGAAGTTTCGGGTAGAGAGAAACATTTATACGGTATTTATAACAAGCTCAAGAGAAAGGGTTTTACCGATTTGGATGAACTTTATGATATTTATGCGATCAGGGTGGTTTTGCCGGATTCGGAAGATTTCTCGCATCTTTATGGAGTGCTTGGTGTGATTCACAGTCATTTTAAGCCTTTGACAAAGAGGTTTAAGGATTATATTGCGATGCCGAAAGCCAACGGTTACAGGAGTCTTCATACCGTTGTTGTGGGTTTGATAGATAAGATTTCGAAACCGGTTGAGATACAAATCAGGACCAAGGCGATGCATGAAGAGGCCGAATATGGTATCGCAGCGCATTGGCGATATAAAGAGGCGAAGCCTTCGATCGAGTGGTTACCGGAACTTCAGCAACTTAAATCCGAAAATGTTAAGTTGGATGTTTTTAAAGATAGGATTTTTGTTTTGACTCCGCATGGCGATGTGAAAGATTTGCCTCAGGGCGCGACGCCCGTGGATTTCGCTTATAGTGTTCACGGCGATGTGGGTAACAGGTGTAATCAGGCAAAGGTTGACGGGAGAATCGTTCCTTTGGATTACGAACTGCAAAACGGGCAGGTTGTTGAGATTTTGACAAGAAAAGAGCCCAAGCCGAATCGGTATTGGTTGTCTTTTGTTAAGACGAATGCCGCATCCAATAAGATTAAAAATTGGTTTAAAACTTTCGACAGGGAAAGCAATTTGAAAGCCGGGAGAGAACTTTTAAATAAATATTTAAGAAGATTGCATAAGCCGGTTCTGAATCCGTCATTATCGCTGTTTAAGAAGTATGACGGGGAGGTCCTTAATGAGGAGCAGAGAAAAGATATTCTTGAATCTTTGGGTAACGGGACATTGACCGTTAATCAGGTTTTGAAGCAGATTTTTCCGGAGAGCGATCTTGTTTCCGGGGTTCCCGCGCGCAGTGTTAAATCTTCCTTCGATAAAATTCCGGACGATAAAAAGATTTTGGTTTCCGGGTATGATGACTTATCGGTTGTTTTGAGCGGTTGTTGCAAGCCGAAATATGGTCAGCCGATTGTCGGATATGTCGGACGAGGGAAAAAGATCAGGATTCATGCGAGCGATTGTAAAAGTTTACGGGTTTTGGACGATGAGAGGTTTGTGAATGTTGAATGGAAATCCGACAAAAAAAGAGCCGCTTACCAGGTTTTCTTATCTGTTTTTGCGGATGATAGAAAAGGGTTTCTGTCGGATTTAACTGTGGCGATTTCGAGTTTGGGGGCGAATATCTCGTACATATCATTTGACAGGTCCGTTGATGGCAAGGTTTCCGGCAAATTGATCGTTGAAGTTTCCGATTATGATCAGCTTGCGAAAATTCTCGATAAAATCGAAGGGATTTTCGGGGTAAATAAAGTTTCGGTCGCTAGGTCCCGATAAGTATGTCCAAGAAAAGTCCCAGCTCTTTCAATGATTCCGTGAGTGCGTCGTCGTTTTTGATTTTAACAGCTTCCGACAGAGGGTTTTTTAATAGAAAATAAAAAAGTTTTATCGAAGTTGGAGAAATTGTTGTTGCCGGTTTTTTTATGCATGACGGGCAGTAAAATGCATGGTCTTCGGGGACGTAAGACATTCTCGGGGCGAGGTTGTTGCCGCAATTTCCGCATTGAATCAAGTGTGGCAAAACGCCCAGTTCCGACAGCAGTTTGATTTTGTATGCCAGGAGCAGGATTTCGTTTTTGAGAGGTTTTTCTTCGAGTCTTTTGAAAACGTCGAGAGTGTTATCGAAAATTTCTCGTGACGGTTCGCCTATCGGTGTTAAACCATCCAAAATTTCCACTATCAAGTACGCCGAGCCTATCGTGTCCAAGTTCGATTTTAAAAACGGGAATTCGTTTATCGTCGTGCATTGATTTAAATAGAAGTGGTTGGTGCTTTTATATAAGAAAAAATCTCCGTAATTGAAAAGTTCGAGATGGCCGTTTCTTTTCGACGATCCGTTTCTGACGTTTTTTGCGATCACTTCGAGCTTGCCTTCATCTTTCGTAAAAATCTTAAAAAGTCGGTCTTGTTCGCCGAAATCCTTTTTGCCTATGATTACGCCTTTTAATTTAAGAGTTCGCATTCAGGTGATGTTCGATTGCCATTGATCCGCTCAATATTCCGATGCCGATGCTGATTATTATTTCAAAAATTGCCATTGTCAGTATTTTGCCCGTTGTTGCGAGCGACTCGATTGTTATGGGTAAATTTAATGATGAGATGAAAGTTCCGATTAAGAGCAGGCTGATGATTGCCGCGCTTGCGCTTATCAGTGCTCCTTCGATGATAAACGGCATTCTGATGGATGCGATCGGTGCTCCTACCAATTCCATTATTTCCAGTTCTTTTTTTCTATTGAAAATTACCAGATACATCGAGTTTAGGATGATGATGAAACTTGTTACGACGAAGATTGTCAGAAGTGTTATCGTGAGGTTTTTTGTGTAAGTTCCGATTGAAAGTACTTGGTCTATGAGGCTTTCGTTTTCGTTGTTGTTGACTGTCGTAAGTAGGAGATTTTCGTATTCGGTTTTGTCGAGTATTTCGGAGACTTTTTCATGATCTTCGGGAGAGTTGGTGGTTATTTGAATGTTGGCGGGTAAAGGATTTTCCAAACCGTATGCGGAAAACGGGTTTTCTTGATCGGGATAGAGTGAAAGATAATCTTCGAGCGCTTCTTCTTTGGTTGTGTAGGTGACGTCAATTACGTTTTCGATAGTTTTGAGTTCTTCGACCAGCAAGTTTACTTCGAATATGTCGGTCTCGTCTTGCAAATAGACGATCATGTCAACTTGTTTGTAGATGTCTTTGATTATACTTCCGGATAGGACGTTTAAGGTGAGGATTACGTTGAAAATGAAGAGTATCAGGCTCATTACCACGATTGTTGATATGGAGAGGATTTTGTTTCGCCAAAGATTTATAACGGCGAGCTTTCCACTTCTTCCAAAGAGGCGCATATTTTTTTGTTTTTGATTATCGAAGATTTATTGATATCGGGTTGGAAAGGTTCGAGTCGCACGATTTTCGTGTTCATCTTGTATTTTATTAGCAAAGTCTTGAGTTGGTAAGTGAAAACGAATTGGTCGTAACCGAGCGCGATGATGTCCGGCTTGTAACTTCTTATGATTTTAAATTTGTCCGACTTGTTGCCCAAAATCACTTTGTCTACGAAGGGCAGTGTCTTTATGGTTTTCAGGCGTTTTTTCTCCGAGATGTCGGGGTTGTGACCTTTTATGTGTTTAACCGTTTCGTCTCTTGCGATTACTACTGTTAAATTATCTCCAAGCGCTTTGGCTTGTTTCAAATAACTCTCATGTCCCGCATGAAAATAGTCGAATGTCCCGAATGCCATAACTTTTACCATGATCTTAAGTCGTGAAAAAATTGAGGTAGATCGCTGTCATGAAAATCATTGAAGACAGGATGACCAAGATAATCGTCAAAATCCGCGAGTGCAAGCGGATTTTATAGAGTCCGAGTTGAAACGCGCTACTTCCGTATATCAATGCCGATAAAAGGAACGGCAAGTCAAGCGTTTTGTAAATTATTTCCGCTATGGTCGGCACGTAGTTGTTTGCCAACATGAGCATTGAAAGAATGTGTGTGATTCCCAATACCGCGAAAAACGGAAATGAAATTTTGTTTATGTTTTCGATAGTTTTACTCATCAGGTCGAATTATAGAATAGTCCGTAGCCTTAAGTCTATAGTCCGTAGCCCGCAGTGTGATGTGGACTACGGACTTAGGATTGATGTATTATGCATTTGTAATTTTTTTTATGTCTAAAATCTCAAAACAACAGGTTGAAAAAGTTGCAAAGCTTGCAAGGGTGAAGCTTAGCGAAGAGGAAGTTGAAAAGTTCTCAAATCAGCTCGACAAGGTTTTCGGGTATATGGATATTTTGAACGAAGTTGATACGGAAAATGTTGAGCCGACAGCGCAAGTTACGGGTTTAAAAAATGTTATGAGAGAAGACGAGATTGAGAATTTTGATAACAAAGAAGATCTTCTTAAAAAAACACCTCTCGAAGTCGAGGATGGACAAATTAAGGTTATGAAAGTCCTATGAATCTCAATGAACTAACAATTCGAGAAGCGCATGATGGGCTGAAGGCGAAAAAATTCTCTTCCGAAGAGCTTACGAATGCGTGTCTTAGAAGGATCTCCGAGAGGAATCCTACCTTGAATGCTTTTATTGAAGTCACTTCCGATATCGCGCTCGCGCAGGCCAAAAAAGTGGATAAAGAGGGCGTGAAGGGGATGTTGTCAGGGATTCCGATCGGGATTAAAGATATTTTTTGTGTAAAAGGGATGAAGACGACCGGTGCGTCAAAAATCTTAGACGGTTTTTCTTCTCCGTATGACGCGACTGTTGTTGGCAAATTGAGGTCTGCCGGGGCGGTTTTTCTTGGCAGGACGAATATGGATGAGTTCGCTTGCGGGGCATCTACCGAACATTCTTGTTACGGAGTTACGAAGAATCCGAAAGATTCCGAGCGTGTTCCCGGTGGATCAAGCGGAGGAAGTGCGGCGGCGGTTGCCGATAATATGTGCTTGGCGGCTATCGGGACGGATACGGGCGGTTCGATAAGACAGCCTGCGAGTTTTTGCGGGTGTTACGGGTTGAAGCCGACTTATGGGCGGGTTTCCAGATATGGTGTTTTGGCAATGGCGAGCAGTTGGGACACTATCGGGCCTTTTGCCAGAAGTGCGGAAGATATCGCGATTATGCTGGAAGTTATGGCGGGTTGCGATAGTCGCGACTCTACGACTCCGGACGTTGCGGTTCCGGATTACGCGGGAGCTTTGCATCAAGATATTAAAGGTTTAAAAATAGGCATCCCCAAAGAATATTTCGGTGAAGGTGTCGAAGAGGAAACGAAAAATATTGTGATGCAAGCGATCAAGGGTTTAGAAAAAAAAGGTGCGATTTTGAAGGAGGTTTCATTGCCGATGACCAAGTATGCGATTGCGGTTTATTATATTTCGATGCCAGCCGAGTTGTCGGCGAATCTTGCCAGGTATGATGGTGTGAGATTCGGATTGAATATTGATGATAAAGGTGACGACTTGAATGAGTATTATGAGAAGGTGAGAGGGTCGGGTTTTGGGGATGAGATCAAGAGAAGGATTATGATTGGAACTTATGTTTTGTCAGCCGGTTATTATGATGCTTATTATAAGAAGGCGCAGAAAGTTAGAACTTTGATAATAAAAGATTTCGGAAAGGTTTTTGACGAGGTTGATGTGCTTTGTGCGCCAGTTTCGCCTTTTCCGGCTTTTAAATTGGGTGAAAATCTCGATGATCCTCTGAAAATGTATATGGCGGATGCGTTAACTATTCCCGCGAGTGCGGCAGGTTTGCCGGCGTTAAGCGTGCCTTGTGGGGTGAGTGCGGCAGGTTTACCGATAGGTTTGCAGGTGATCGGCAGGCAGTTTGAGGAGGGGAGGGTGTTGGGGGTAGGGTTTTAGGCCGCCAGGCTCCTAGGGGTGGCGGTTTGTGTGAAAAGTTTGACACGGACTTGACATGGGCGAGGAGTTGTTTATAATTCCAGCGTTTTATTCCTTAAAATTCGAAAATATGAGTGATGCAAGAAACCATTTTGGCGGGTTGGAAGGTTGTCCGGATCATGATGAATGCCAGGATAGAAAAATAACTGATGGTTCTTCATGCGAGTCTTGTTTTCGTGGTGAAGCAGTTCGTGGTAGCGTTGATGACATAATGACTTGTTTTAGAAGAGTTCAAAGTGGAATACTTGATCAGAGACTTAATTTCGGCATTGATCCTAGTGCCAGTGGTGGCAAGAGAGGTAGAAATGGTCGAGAATTTGGAAGTCAGGTTTGGCGTGCTTTTGATGATACTGTTAGAGCTATTGACGACGGCAAGTTGTAATAAGGGGGCGGGGATTTTGCTAGGCAGTGTTCACATATATTTTTTGCAGATGGAAGCTACAGATTTTGTGCAGTTCAAGGCACGACGACGAAGTGATACTGGAAACAGGCTGTCCGACAATGAAATTGGAGGACGGTCCTAAACAAGCGAAGGATTGACGCGTAAAATGTTATTCTGTGCAACAGATAGCAAAAAGCATTGCGAATCATT
>LCFW01000012.1 GCA_000999315.1 Candidatus Peregrinibacteria bacterium GW2011_GWF2_43_17 | reverse complement strand
ACAAACCTGCCATAGAATTTCATCACACCACCACCCCGACCACATCACCCATCTCTGCAAGGCCCATCACGACCTCTGCCATCTCGGTCTCATCGCCAACGAAGAGAAACAACCTTACGAGTGGAGCTTGCTTACTTTCCCCGACCAGACTAACCCTAAATACGAGGTGGATCAGATGGTGCAGGCGTACAAGACGGGGTAAAACTGCAACTCGCGAAAATTCGCCGCCTCCTGTTATTTGCGTATTTTCGTGGTATGCTATCAAATATGCTTGACAAACAGGCAACCATTTGGTATAAAACGGTTCTGTATTAATTTTTAATCATAAAAAATATGATTGTTTCTAATGAAGATGTCGTTCGTTTGGAAGGCGAGATTTTAGAAAAACGTACAAGCGATCAAATATTGGCTCGCATCCAAGCGGCCAAAACCCGCAATGTTGCCGCGGCGCAACCATTTGTGGTTAAAATCCAACAACCTCAAATAAGCGAGGCGGCAAAAAACGCTGTCGCTGCAGTGCGGGGTACCAGCGGTCATTATGCTTGCGATGCAGATGAAGGCGCGGGACAGGTTCAAAGAAGTTATCTCCTGCCTTTTCCCGATGTAAGTAGCCCCGCTGATTATCAGGGGTCTTTTGGTAAAATATCTCGCAAGATTTATGAAAATGTCGGGGCCGTACAGAGAAATAGCGAAGGAGGTTCAGTTGAGCGCAAAGCGATTAATGTGGTCAAGTATCTTTTGGATTTATTGGGTAATTTATATGAAGGTTTTGAGTCGGAACCCGGTAAAAGATTGCCATCTCCGCACTATAGCGGGAAGAATTCCGATGGACGTGTCGCGGATGCGGGCGCTTGGGATTTTTTTGAGAAGCAGGGGGATGCCATTCTGGTCTTTGTAAAAGGGTTGCAAGATCTTATGAGATTACGTGGAACCGATACGATTGTGGACTTGGCTGTGATGTTGAGAGATATAAATCACGCTTTCGTGGTGGCCGTTGAAGAGCAATTAATTACAGCGGTTCAGAGAAAAGCTCTGGATGAGTTCGTACAATGCGCTTTGGGTGGATTAATCCAAGACGATTATGTGACGCAGGGGGTCGCTAGACCTTGGACTCGGGATGAAGGTGCGTTGAGAGATTTAAGAAACGAAGTGATGGATGAGTTTACCGATGACGAAGTAATCGTCAAAATACAAAGTGGCGAAGCATATTGCGCGATCATGGAGAGAAAGGCGGGCTATACCGATCCGGAGATAAGTGATGAAGATAGGCTAGATATAATAAATGGAATTATTGCTCAGCCAGTCCATGCGTCGTATGTCAATGTTATTAAAGCCGACGTGGAAAACGGTGCTTATAATATTGATATCAGGGAGGCATATAACGAGCTTGGTGTTTTTGGTGGTAATGGTTATGATGCCGATTTGCAACATCTTGTTGATGCGAGTGTTGCCCAGGAGGCGCAAAAAATGGCTTTGAATGAGAAAAGAAAAGCTACGGGTCAGCTTTATAACAAGACGAGCGATACCGATTTGCTTCGACAGGTTGGTACGCGACCTGATTTCAAGGCGCTGGTAACGCGTTTTGAGAGCGATGCCAGGGTTGTTGCGACTCTCCGAGTCGAAGCCGAATTGAGAAGTACGGTTATCAGTCGGATTGTTGAAATAATCGAATCGGTGAATGACGTTTTTGATGCACCGAATTGTATACGCAAGGTGTTCCTTGATCAATCAAGCTTGGCTTATAGGCAATATGTTGCGCCGCTTATCGAGGACCTGTTGGTTAAAGCGAAGAGAGAGGCTTTGGAAGATTTTGATCGTGACGCTGAGAGATTGGTTGATGGCTCTATGGGAACCGCTAGGGCGGAGATGGTTGATGCAAAAGTTGATGCGATAGTCGAAAATGCTCGTTCCAACGAGTTTAATCTGTACGGTGTTCCGGTTTGGTTGTCGGCCGAGGCGAAAGAGGCACTTACGAATGCGGTTGTTGAATGTGGGGAAAGCGCGCGCAGGTATTATAATAAATATTTGTTCTTGAATCCGGTTGTCGGTCAATAATTTATAAATATTTAACTTATAAAAATTATGTGTGCTACGAACAAGAATCGTGATGCTGTCCCCGTTGAGGTTGAAGAAGGCGGGATACCGGATGACAGAATGCTCGGGGTTGAGGTTCCCGGGGAGGATGTTTCGCTTTATCTTGACGATCAGGTCAAATTACAGCTTCGTCGTCTTAGATCCGATATTGCCGTTAACGGGGAACCGAGCGGCGAGAAAATTGATTCTTTGGTTAGGGCGATTATTGATTCCATGCCGGAGCCTTTACGGCAGGAAATAACAGATATTGATGCTTTGAGAGAGGATATCGCGAATGTTTTCAGGGATTTTTTCGCTCTTGTTCAAAGATGCAAAAAAGAACGCAGACAAGTTACAGAACAAGATATCGAGGATGTCGGAGCGGCGATAATCACGGTTTTTTTGAAATATCACGCTCATAGCTCGGTGAACAATCCCGCTTTGGCGAAAAGGAAAGTTCCCGCGGATTACGATCCGACGATTGTTTCAAACAGGAAATGGTTGTTCGGGGTGAATAATACGGCGAACGTGTTGTTGTGGGTGGTTTCTACGGTGACGACATATATTGGCGCACAATATTATGCCGGCACGGGGATTCAATGGTTCGAACGAGTTGTTTCGTATCAATGCGAGCCTCTTTTTAGAATGGCAATAAGGTCGCTTTTGGCCGTATCTGCCGCGGTTGTAACATCGCAAATGGTTTTCAAATTTAAAGAGAGGTGGAGCAAAGAGGTTAATGAAGGGCAAAAAGGAGTTGCAAAAGGTTTTATAGCCGCTTTCGGGTCAATTTCGGCGGGTAAGGGTATGAGAGGGGCATGGAGACAGCTTGCCAGACTTGGAGTTGTTCCCGCGATAGTTATGGCCGCCGTGTTTGCCGATGGTGCCACAAATGTTGCCGGTGTGGTTGCCGGTGTGGGCGGCAGGGCCGATAAGGCAGAGCAACTGGAGGAATCGAGGGATGATCTTAATGCCAGAGTAGCTCAATTGGAAAGATTTCTTACTACCGTGTCTGCGGTGCCGACGGATATGGAGGAAAAAGCGACGGTGGATTTGACGAGTGAGGTTGCCGGAACCAGTGTCACGGGTGTTGCCACCGATGGACCTGTGAGCAGGACAAAGGCGGCGCTTTATAATGAAGAACCTCTCGATCTGGTTGTTTCCGGTCAGTATCCTCGGCTTCAAGAGGAGTTGAGAGGTGCCGTACAAAACTCGGACTTGATGGATGGTCGAACGATTCGACAAGATTTTGAATCCGTGACTAAAGATAGAGCCGAACAAGCTCGAGATCTTTTGGATGGAGTTAAGCGGGCGATTATGCAATTAGATCCGGAAAAAGATATTGAATTTATCAATGTTGATATCAGACAAGTGGTTGCCGACTTGATAAAAGTTACAGATGCCATAGGTGATATGCCGGAAGATATGGAAGAGCGTGCTGAATTGTATAACGGTGTTTTACAAGTTATAGCCGAGATTGCGCTTAAGTCGGGCGCTTATCCCAATGCGCAAGCATCCAATTTGGCTTTGCTTGAATTGCCATCGGTAGATATTGACAGGAGTGTCCCGGAAATTTCCGAAATGAAATACAGAAGTTTTGATGAAATATTATTGGCGGCGACAAGAGGAAAAGATCCTTTTGCGAAAACTTTACTTTGGTCTTTGGCTCTAATCCTTGGTATCGCGGCCACGCACGGCAACCAAGTTTTCTTATGGGGTACAAAGACGGTTTATAGGCAGGATCGTACCAAGTCCGCGAAAGTTGAAGGAGAGTATGCCAAACCGAGAGTTGATGCCATCGTGAACGCTTTGACAATCGCTTTGAATAGCGGGCCTTATGCCAACTATTTTAAAAAAGAGCCTCTTAGGGAGGAAACTGTCAGAGCGGCTGTTGAAGGCAGGATTGATGAGATTGTTGCGGAATTGGATAAGGGTAGTAAGAGAGCGGGTCTTGGTAGAAGACTGCTTGGGATGGTCGGTCTTGGTGAAGTTGCGAGAGGGAATAGCTGGAAAGAGACCGAGATTGCGAGAATGCATAATTTAAAAATGGATGCTATCGGAGCCATCGAGTCCAATCCGAATGAGGTTGCGGGTATTTTGAGCAGGATTCTGCCGGGGTTGATTACGGTTGGTGAGGTTTTGAATCCGGATAGAGAAATATCGGGTTCGACGCTTAGTGCCGCGGAAAAATTGAACGATCAGCATCTTCATGGAGAAAATGTCAGACTGCAGGGTGAAGATTTGGGTAATATTATGATAGCGGCAAATGAGCTCAAGATAATTAATGCTACCGATGAAGAAATCGATGAGGCCGAAATCGCGCTTGTGGCTTTGGATACGAAATATAAAGCGATTGTCGCGGGTGGAATATTCCCTGAAAACAAGAAAGGCTCTTCGGAAGTTGCCGCGATTATCCGCCAAAAAGGTATTGATATAACTGTTGAAAGATTTGGTAATCTTGGGAAGAGGGCTAATAATATCGCTCGAAGTGTTGCGACATATGAGGATGCGAGAAAAGCTTTAGATGAAATTCGTGGAATTGTTTTCCCGGATGATAATCTCGTAGCGTCAGATGAATCGGTTCGAGATGCGAGATTGAGTGCGGAGCAGGCGATTTCCAATGCGAAAGTTACGATTATGGATAAAGTTGCGTTTATGGTTTGTGCGGATATCGCCGAATCCGTGACAAAGGCGACCGAACTTGCCAATTTGGTTGCCGGGTATGATATGGCGAGAAATGCTTTGGTCCAAATTGATGAATTGAAAATCGGTTTACCGAGTTTGATAGCGAAAGGCAGCGCGGTTGACGAAGATCTTTCCTTTTATTGCGAATCAATTTCTGCCGCTAAAACCGCGGCCGAAAAATCTTTTGATGTGTTAAAGAGTAGGGTTAAAAATAGAGTAATATCATTAGTTCTTGCGGAAGTTGATAAAATGAGTGAGCGGGCGAGTGATGGTATCCCCGATACGGAATTGGAAGATATGTTTATAAGGGTGGGAGAATTGGGTGAAGAGCGAATTTTAGGCATGGTTGGAGAGAACGGATACGATCAAAGGCTTTATGATAAAGCGGTGAGCAAGAGTCAGGCGCTTGTTCGTAAAATCGTAACGGCGCGCGATACCATAGCCGCCAGGGCGAGAAGTGAGGAGGCGGCCAAAGCTACCAGGGAAGAAAGAAACGAAGCCATGAGAAAATTCGCCGGTTTGCAATCTTGGTCCAAGACGAGAGCCGGATTCCCGGTCGGTGTTTCCAGAAATGTTCTTGCGGACAACCTAGCTATGCTCTTGGTAGGCAGAACGGTTGCCGGAGGAGCCGGAGTCGCGCCGATAAACATAACCGAGCTGGAGAATGCGTTTGATGGTTATATGGCAGTAGTGCATGCGAAAAGGGAAGAAGCCGAGGCAAGGGGAGATACTGGCACCGTTGCCGGATATAGAAAGATGTTTGAAGATGCGTGCGATGATATGAATTTGTTGAGAGAAAGAGTAGTTGCAGACAGAGCGTAATAATCATTTTTGAAAAAGGTCCTTGATGCGAATAGCGTTCAGGGACCTTTTATAATTTTCTGATTATATCCGTCCTCGTAATTATTCCCTTGAGGTGCCCTTTTTTGTCGGTTACCGGAAGGCGGCTTAAGTTGCGCGAGTTCATTGTTTTAATTATCTCTTCCAGTGTTGCGTTTTCGTCTACGGTTACGAGATTTTCAGACATCAAATCTTTGGCTTTTTGGGCGCAGATTTTTTTCAAAGTTTCGTTGTAGGAGTTCAAATCGTCGAGATAAATCAGTCCGCCCAAGATGGAGATTGCGCGGGGAGTGTGAGGGTTGGATTCGTGTTCGGCGATGTCGGTTTCGGTGATGATGCCGAGAAGTTTTTTATTTTTATCAACGACGGGGAGGCCGCTGATGCCTTCTTTCGCCATCTTGTGAATCAGCTTGTTCACGAGGTCGTTTGGAGATGCCGTGTGGACGCGAGTCGTCATTATTTGTTTTGCGATCATGGGGTGGGGGTTAGTACGGTGGGTAGTATATAGCTTAACAAACGAATAGTCACATAGGCGTTGTGGTATAATTCGAGTGTGAATATTTTTGAAAAAGTTTTTAAATCGTTAAATAAAGCGCGTATCCAATATGTCGTTGTTGGAGGTGTTGCGGTAAACCTGCATGGCTATGTTAGATTTACCGGTGACCTCGACCTTTTAGTCTTGATGGAAGAAGAAAATTTGAAGAAGATGGACAAGGTTATGAAGTCGCTTGGTTATAGTGAAAGGTTGCCAGTTTCGCTTTTGGCGCTAAAAGATCGGCGGCAGGTGCAAAAATGGTTGAAAGAAAAAAACATGCGAGCGTATTCTTTTGTGCCATTGAAAGATAATCCTTTGCAAATCGATATTATCGTTGACGAGTCTTTGCGTTTTCCCGAATTCGAAAAAAACAAGATTGTAAAACGTATAAGCGATACTCCGATTCCCGTTGTTTCGATTCAAGATTTGATTAAGATGAAAAAGAAAGCCGGTAGGGAGCAAGATTTTATCGATCTCGAAGCCCTTATTAATCTGAAAAGTTTATGAAGAAAAAATGCGCGAACAAGCCGGCAAAAAAAATCGAATTCGATGTTGATTTACTTAGACGATGGAAAAAAGTCAATACGCACGGAAAGCTACAATGGTTGTCGGATGCGCTGTATTTTGGGAAGATGAAGAAGTTTTGACAACGTATGGACCACGGAATCGCTTCGCTTTCTGTGGTCTACTTGTCCGGCGGGATATTGTAATAATCGTATAAGAAATCCAACACTTCTTTTCCAACCGGGGCCGCGGTTGCGGTGCACCACTCGCTGGTTTTAGGGTAGTCGAGCTTCGTGAGGATTATGAATTGAGGATCGTCTATCGGACCGAACCCTATGAAAGAAGTGATTGTGGTGCCGGGACCGGTAAGAGCCTTGCCCCATTTGTAAGTTTGGGCGGTGCCAGATTTGCCGGCGACGTAGTGGTCGTCGAGGACCGCTGTCGGGATGCCTTGTTCGATTACGGCGGTGAGCATGGCGACCATCGTGTCTGCGGTCTCTTTTGTGACAACTTGTCTGATAATTTCAGGCTCGTATTCCGTTTTTGTGCCATCAGAGGATTCGGTATATTTGACGACGTAAGGTTGCATCAAAACGCCGTCGTTGGCGATTGCGGCTATGGCTGTGATCATCTGAAGAGGAGTTACGGCGATACCTTGACCGAATGCGTGAGTTACCAATTCGGAGTCGGCCCAATCTTCGTAATATTCAATGTAGCCCGACTCTTCGCCATCGAGTTGTATATCGGTTCTGGTGCCGAAACCAAATCCTTCTATGTAACTTGCGAATAAGCTTCGGCCGAGCAGTTCGGCGACGTAAGACATGCCGATATTGCAGGAGTGGACCAAGACTTCGGTCATAGTTTCCGTGCCATGGTATTCGTCGTTGAAAGTGTGAATTTCAAATTCGTCAACTTGTATCGGACCTCCGCAATAATGAGTGGAGTTTGGAGTGACTTCTCCCGCGTTGATGGCTGCCGACATTGCGACAGGTTTGAAAACCGAGCCGGGTTCGTAAATCGCCTGGATGGTTTTGTTTTTGTAAACTTCGGGGCCGTAAAAATTTTCATAAGAGTACCAAGTTTCGGGATCGTCTTCGTCTTGAAAAATCCTGATTCTCTCGTCGGGATCGACGTGAGTGTAGAGCCAATAAGTCGGCTCTTCTTCCGTGCCCATATTGTAGACGTATTGGAACTGTTCGTCCGTGAGTTCGATTTCGGTCAGATCGTAAACATCGCCGTATATGTTGGGATCGTATGTCGGGTAGTTCGCCATGGCTAAAATCTCTCCCGTTTCGGGATCCATTACGATGACTTGACCGCTTTCGGCTTGGTAATTTTCGACTCCTTTTTGAATAAGTTTTTCCACTTCAAGCTGAATGGTTCTATCAAGTGTTAACATGATGTTGTCGCCATCTTCCGCAGGATCAATCACGCTGTCGCCGACAGTGATTTGGTTGCCGGTGCCGTCTATTTGAGAAGTGAAATAACCTTTTTTACCGGTTAGGCTTGAGTTGAAAAATCCTTCGATGCCATATTGTCCGACTCCCGCGTAATTTACGTAGCCGAGCACTTGTGAGGCGAGTTCTCCTTCCGGATAATAGCGGTAATATTCTTCGATCATACCTATTCCGAGGAAGTTGTCGTCGGGGTCGTTGTCGATGAGGTCTTGTATTTGCGATGAAATTTCCGGTTCGAGCTTACGTTTTAATACGATGTAACGGTTGGTGCCTTCGAGTGTGCTTTCGAGCGTTTCCGCGTCCACTTGGAAAATTTCCGCGAGCGCTTTGGCGACGTCACCTTTGTCGTTGATTTCCGGTGGCATTGCGTAAACATCGCCGTTTTCGGTGACCAATATTCCGTCGAGGTCGGTCGTGGTCAGTTCGGTGATCGTTTCTTGGTCAACCTCTTCCGCGAGGAGAATTTGCGAGCGAGTTTTTTCGCCGAGTTCGTCTTTGAGGTTGTCTTGAAAATCTTCAAAAAGTTCGGTGTCTGTCTTGAGAGCGATTTTCGAGAGGGCTTCTTCGCGGGTGAGTTCATCTTCGATTTCGTATGCCGTGTCGGTTTCCGTTTCCATTCGTTCCGTATCGAGTTCTTTTTCTTGTTCGAGATCGAAAATCAACGGCGTCAGCGTTTTGGCCACCAGGTCGGGATTTTCAATCAAATACGGGTCTGCGTAAAGTAGGTTGAGGGTTGTGTTTGTCGCGAGTTTGAAAACTTCGCCGGAGTTTTTATCTTCTATTAAAATCTCGCCCCTGCGCGCGGGAAGTTCGGTAAAGCCGCTGTGTTCTTTTTGCGCGATGTCGTGATAGTAGCCGTGGGATATGACTTGAAGTTGGAAAAGGCGAACGGTGATTATGCCCGTTATCAGAAAGATGAAAATTGTTGCGATTTTAAGGCGAGGGCTCATAGCAGATCCATGAATTTTTTAATGATTTTGGAGCTTTCGGCGCGGTTGATTGAACGATTCGGCTCGAAATTTCCTTCCGGTGTTCCTTCGACAATTCCATAGGCGGTTGATTGCAAGACCGCTGTGTAGTACCAATCTTCTTGCGATATGTCGGGGTATGAGTTTCCCGGTGCGCCGGCATTATTTTCCATTACCAGCGTCAGTGCGTTTGAGATAATTTGTACCGCTTCCGCTCTTGTGATATTTGCATTCGGATAAAAATATCCGTCATCATACCCTTTTACAATTCCCAAGCAGGTTGCGGTGTGAATATCGTCGGAATACCAATCTTCATAAGAGATGTCCCAGAATGCCGTGCTTGTGTCGGTGCAACCGTTTTCGAAATAACCTTTTTCGTACAAGGCTCTCATAATGAGGGTTATAAATTCCGCTCTCGTGATTTCACTGCTCGGTGCGTATGTGCCGTCTTCGTATCCTTCAACCACACCTTCGGAAGTTAGATAATAAACATCTTCTCCGTACCACTCTGCGCTGTCAACGTCGGAGAAATCTTGTTGCGAGTTCGTGATTGTCTCGAAACTTTCGGTTGTCGTTTCGGTTGTTTCCCAGAAGTAGTCTTCGATGTTCAAGATGTCGTCGAAGTCGAGTTCAAGCGTGAGCTTGGAGTCTGATGCGGAGCTTGTTGAGAGCGATCTGTAAAAAACGTTGTGAAACAGCGAGAAAAAGTTGTCTATTGCGTTTCTCGCTTCGTCAAAATCGCTGTCCGTTCCGGCGACTTCTTCGATTTCCGAAATGAGGTCTTTTATATACCCGCTCGCATTGTCTATTCGGAAGTATGTGATGCTTGTCGATTCTTCGTTTTTGTCTTCAAAAAGTCTGTTGAACGTGTCGGTATCAGATAAATTTGCTCCATATTCCTCTTCGATATCCGGATTGGTTGATATGAGAAGGATGTCGTCTTCCGTGATGCCGATTGTGATTATTGTGTCAAAGAAATCGTCGGGCATATAAATGGCGTACGGGTTTTCGGATTTGGGCTGGGTGATGTCTATGGTGAATGTCGTCATGTCGCCTTCAAGCATCTCAACCGTCGTGTTTTCATCCGGGTTTGCTTGTATTTCCGTCCAAATCCAATCTATTATTTTATTCAAAGTCAGTTGCGCGACGATTGAGTTTTCACTTACGTCGGTCATAATCGTGATTGTCGGCAAATAGTCGCCGCTGTCCTGGATCAGGAAGCCGAAACCTTGAGTCAGGATGGGAAGAAATTCGGATTCGAGGTCTAGCCCGAGCGTGTTGTAGAAAGAGGTCGTTGTCGCGTCAATGTCATTTTTGGTTAAAACACCGGATGATTGCAGTACGTCCCACATGTAAGCAGGGTTGAAAAATTCGGTGTAGAGAATCGGCGTATCGGATGGCATATATTCATATATACTCGGGACCGCATTGACTTCCGAATAATCGATTCCGAGGTTTTCGAGCACCGATTCGTCGGTACCGGAGTGGTTTTGGATTTGAAATCCGGCAGAAGTTTGCTCGATTGAAAGTCCATAATTTTCCATGGCGAGAAGCATGCTCGTTTCCGTGCTTTCTTCAACAAATGTCGAAATGAAATAGTCCAGATCCACGTATAGATTTATAAAATTGCCTTCCAGAAATTCGGATTCGGTTTCAATGTATTTTTCGTTGGTTGCAAGGGACGACTCGGCGGTGGTGGCGAGTATTTCCGTGAGTGCCGTTTCGTAAGGTGAGTCCACCACGAATAAATATCCGTCCTTATATGCGAAATATGATGACGATGCCCATTCGGTATTGATGTAATATATTTTCGGGTCGGTTTCCGTCACGAGGTCGCTCAAATACGTGCCGCAAAGTGTCAGTATGGAGTTAAACTCCTCTTCTGTTATTTCGATTGCCGCTACTGTTGCGAGCGTTTCTCCGAATCCTCCCACGCTTATGCCATTTTCCGATATCGCCGATTGTAAAATTTCCGATATTGCCGTTGCGTCGGATGTTTGGTCGGTTCCCAAGCTTCCCGATACGGCCGCTTCCCCATAGATGGTGACGTATGTATCGTAAAGTTCGTTCAAGGTGGATGCGGTGTTTTCGGGATATAGGTTTACGAGGTAATAAGTTTCTGCTGGGAAGAGGCTTGCTGTCGGGTTTGTGTTGTCGCTGGCGGAGGATGGTAGGACGTAGATTGCAGATAACAGGAGGCAGATGATGAGTTTTTTCACCGATGTTTTTTGTTAGAATGTGCTTGAAGTTTACATCCTAATTCGGTTTGTGCCAAGAAGCCGTATACAATTAGTTTACAATTATATTTTTTTTGTATATAATTAGCGCAGAGTTGAATTTTCTTTATGGATATCAAGAATGTTATTCTGGGAGTTGCGGAAAGAAAGAAGGTGTTTTCAACGAATGATGTTCTTGTCGCTTTGCAGAAAAGGTATACGAGGGCTTATGTGCTCAGATTTATAAATCGGCTTCTTAAATCCGGCGAGCTTCGCAAGTCGGGCTCCACCCATTCGTCTTTGTATGCCAAGGCCGGTAAAGAGAAGTTCTTGCCCAATTCTTTTTATAAGCGTTACGCCAATAAGAATCTTAAGGAGCATGAAATATTGCAAGAGTTTGTGTCTGCCATTTCCGTTGTTGATGATTTGCCCGAGAATATTCGTAACATTTTCGCTTACGCTTTTTCGGAGATGGTTAATAATGCGATAGAGCATTCATCGTCGGCGTTTATTTCCATAAAAGTCGAGAAGATAAAGAGAATGTTGCGTTTTGAGGTCAAAGATTTCGGCGTAGGCGTTTTCCGTAATGTTATGCGCAGACGCAAGCTCGAGTCGGAACTTGATGCGATTCAAGATTTAATGAAGGGGAAAACAACCACGATGCCGCATGCTCATTCCGGTGAAGGTATTTTTTTCACTTCCAAGGTTGCCGACGTTTTCGTCTTGGAAAGTTTCGGTTATCAGTTGAGGGTTGATAACAAGGTCGAAGATGTTTTTGTAAGCGAAGTTCCGTCCGTGGAGCGCGGTACGCGCGTTGCGGTTGAAATAGACGATACGTATCGGGGGCGTTTAAACGATGTTTTTAAAAAATATTATACCGATCCGGACGAGTTGGCTTTCGATAAGACGGAGATCAAAATCCGGCTTTATGCGATGGGACCCGTTTATATTTCTCGTTCTCAAGCGAGGCGCGTTCTTTCCGGGTTAAACAAATTTCGTATGGTAATCTTGGATTTTGATAAAATATCCGGAGTCGGGCAAGCCTTTGCCGATGAAATTTTCAGAGTTTTTAAAAAGCGATATCCTCGGATTCAGCTTGTTCCGATAAATATGAACGAGGCTGTCAAATTCATGATCGAGCGTGTTGCCAAAGATTAATGGGTGATGCGAAGCTATTGAGCCGTTAAAACAGCCTATTGATTTCGAGTTGCGAAAATGGTATAATTTAAAGATAAAAATTCAAAACAAAAATGTTTTATGCTTAAAAAAGATCTCAAGATCAAGGCGGATGCGATGATTCTGCGGAACCTGTTTTTGAGTTTGAAAGACAGGGAAGAATGGAAGGGGATGGTTCCGACGATGAAGGTTGCCGATTTGAAAAGACTGGTCGCGATTTTGGAGAAAACGGAATCTGATTTTAAAGGTTTTCTTCTTGAAGTCGCGAAAAGAGATCCCGAGCATAAGGTTATTCAAAAACTGAAAGCTTATGGGAAAAATGCTAGGAAAGAGATTGCCGATACGGAGCATGAAAAAGAGGTTTCGGAGGCGGAAGAGGGTTTGAAAAACGCTTTAAATAATTAATTTTAAAATTTATGAGTAGTGATTCATCAGCAGAAGTACCACAACCCGTAGAAGATCCGACGACGGCGTTGGATGCGCAGATTGATGATAAGCAGGGGCAGGTGAAGGCGATAATCGATGATGAAAAAAAGACGGAGGTGTCCGATGACGCATTAAAGGAGCGTTTGGATAAAGATTATGCCGAATATCAGCGCGTGCTTCTCGAGCAGGTTGATGCGTTCCAGAACCAAATAGACGATTCCACGTTGCCTCCCGAGAAAAAGACCGAGATGTTGCAAGAGGTTTTACAAATACTTCAAAGTGTCGGCGTGGTTGAACAACAATATTGGGAAGTTGCCGAGAGCAGCGATGAGGTTGTGCCGCCTCAAGTTGATAGGTCTAATTTGAATAATATTTATACGGATATGAATGCGAGTCTTAATCGCCTGAGAGCGGAATTAGCCGTTCCCGCGGCTGCTCCAGAGGCGGGTTCGGATGTTTACGAGGTTCAAGATGGCGATACCCTTTCCAAGATAGTTGGAAATAAATTCGGTGTTGCTTGGGATGCCGGACGTGAAGACACGAAGAAACATTTCGCAATTGTTATGGCCATGAATGGGTTGGTTAATGCGGGCAGAGATCCGAATACCGCTCCGAATACCGGTACCAGTATAGATTTGAGCAAAATTGATGTTAGGACTTTGGATATAAATAAAGGGTTTGAAGATTATCTTGCCGTGTCAAGTTCCGCTCCTTATGTAAGCGCTTTGAGGGCGTTGGCGGGGGGGAGAAGAGTGGGTGGTGGAAGCGGTGGTGGCGGTAGTGGAGCGGCAGGTGAAAGTAGCGAAGTAGCGATGCCTTCCGGCATAGGAGGTACGCTCTCTCATGACGATGGTTTGGAACTTGGTCTTGTTGTTCCAAAACCGCCGGACGGAGAGCGTATTACGCACCCGGAAAGCTGGATATATGGCAGGCTGTTATCTGACGATTACGGAGAGCAACTTGTCAGATGGAATTTGGATTACATCCCCAATGAAGAAGTTGCGGAAGATCTCGCCGAAGGGCTCGGTATTTCCAAGCATGAAGGTGGCAAGCATACGGTTTTAATTGGTTGGAAATTCAATCCCGACAAACATGTTTATGTCAGAACGGAAAAAGGTACATGGTCAAAAGATCCTTATCTCGATCTTGAAAAAGCATTATTTGAGGCGAAAGAGTCCACTCCGAAAGTTATGGATTTGGAGGAGGCGCTGGAAAAAGGTGTGGTTACCTCAACTCTTGAAGATGAATCTTCCGACAATCATGACGATTATACTATGATCGACGGATATAAATGGGTGAGCGATGATTCTACGAATGAAAGATATTGGCAAGTAGAACCTGTGACCAGTAGTAATTTGACTGATGCCGAGCGTCAATTCGTTGATGAACAGTTCAAAACATACGAAAATAACCCCCCTAATCCTAGATACAAGGATCGACCATTTCTTTTAACTGGTAATATGATTTTATTCCGAACTACTAGAGAGAGCGATCCTATAGTGGTAGATGGTGCGAGTGGTTATAACGATCCGTTACGGTTAGCACAAATGTGTGATTATTTGAATCAGAAGTTTCAAACTGAAATTATTAATCCTCGAAAATCGCCCGTGAAGAGTGTTCAGGCCAATACTCCTCCTGGTCGTTCTACGTTTGCATAATATCGTTTGTTTTTGGTAATAAGTTTTTAAAGATGATAAGCTTTGTCTATACTTAATTTTTCGTTATGCAAAAACTCCTCCTTCCACATGGGCTGCGTCTTGTTACCAAACATCTTTCGGGGACGAAAGCGGTAACGGTTTTGATTTTGTGTGGGGCGGGGTCGAGATATGAACATGCGGGGAATCGCGGGATTTCGCACTTTTTGGAACACATGTTTTTTAAAGGGGCGGATAAATATAAAAACGCGAAGGCGGTGTCGGAAGCGATAGATGGTGTGGGTGGCGAGTTCAATGCTTTTACGGGGAAAGAGTACGCGGGATATTATGTAAAAGTTGCGGCGGAACATTTTGAGACGGCGTGTGATGTTTTGTCGGATATGCTTTTAAATGCAAAATTCGATACGAAAGAAATAGATAAAGAGAGGGGCGTGATTTTGGAGGAGTACAACATGTATCAAGATACGCCGATGTATCAGATTGGATGGGATTTTGAAAGATTGGTTTTCGGCGATCAGCCGATGGGATGGGATCAAATCGGTACGAAAGAGTTGATTAAAAACGTGACGCACGAAGATTTTGCCGAATATAAAAAATCTCTTTATACGGCGGACAATTGCGTGATTGCGGTTGTCGGGAATGTTTCTGAAAAAGATGTTTTGAAAGTTGTTGGCGAGAAATTCAAATTTGGAGTGAATAAAAAAGCCAAAGTATTCGAGGCGATTAAGGGCGGGCTTTCTGCGGAGAAAACTTTTATGCATAAAAAGAAAACCGAACAGACTCATATCGTTTGTGGTGCGGAAGGCGTGCCGGAGTCGAGTGTTGATCATTATCCGGTGCAAGTTCTATCTGTTATTTTGGGTGGGGGAATGAGTTCGAGGATGTTTTTGTCGGTGCGCGAAGAGAAGGGGCTTTGTTACTATATCAAGACGGCGACGGACGATTATACTGATTGCGGAATTATTTCCACGAGCGCGGGTGTGGATATTGAGCGTGCCGGGCTGGCGATTAAGGCGATTAAGGGCGAATATGCTCGAATTTGCGATGAGATTGTGGACGAAAAAGAGCTAAGGAAAGCTAAAGAGTATATGAAGGGCAAAATCGTTTTGAGCCTTGAAGATAGCGAAGAGATGGCGCATTTACTCGGGAAATACGAACTTCTTTATGGGCGGATGAAAACGCCGGAAGAGGTGCTTTTCGCGATCGAGGCGGTGACGGCGGAAGATGTGATAAGGGTTGCGAGAAAATTGTTGACGGAAGAGAAGTTGAGGGTGGCGGCGATAGGGCCCAGGGAGATTTGAAAAAGTGTTTGTTCAGTAGTGGTGGCGATCTGTGGAGAAAATTGCGATTAGTGCCATTAACGCAAAATGGTCAAAACGTATTTTTATCAAGCGGTAATGAATTCCGCCAAGTATCAATACGATAATTTGATTTTGTTTCTGAAACAACGGTTATAATTATATAGGATAAGGCTAATGGCCGCCTAGCTTGCGTTCCCCCTGTTTCGTAGTATAATCAGCTTTAAATCAAGTTGTATTTTATGAGTGGAGTGGATCAACAATCCGAGAGGATGGCGATGATAGGGCGCTCCAGGATGGTGCGTAATTTTGCTATGAAAGTGCTTGCCGAGCCGTATGAAGGCAAAGTTGATTTGCCGGATGAGGAGATCATGGCTATGGTTCGGGAGCGTGATGGAGGATTTTATATTCAAATTACATATTCGGATGGTATTCGGCTTAACAATTCTTTGTGGTTTTTGGATGAATGTGGAGGAATATATGTTTGTAAAGGATGTAGGCCGGAAAAGGAATGTCAAGAAAAGGCCGGGGATGAGGAGCTTTTGGAATTGGCGAAAATCATTCGTGAATTTGATACGATCAGACCTCCGGTTAAGAGGTATCGTCCATTGAGAGATTTTCTTGCAAGACTTACCGGATGAAAGAAATCGAAATAAAAATTTTGGGGATTGAGAAGGCGTTGCTTGAGCACAAAATTCGTGCGCTTGGAGGGTTTAAGATTGGCGGGGGAATGATGGTGGTGAGGCATTTTGATTTCCCGGACGGGAGACTGCGCGCGAAGGGTAAGTTGATTAGGGTGAGATCTATCGGCGACGAGGTTCACGAATTTGCTTATAAGGGACCGAAAATCAAGAGCGGGAAATGCAAAGTGCGTGAGGAAATTCAGGCGCTTGTTTCAGACCCGTCCGCGGTTTGCCGAGTTCTTGATGCGGTGGGTATGAAGGAGACTTTTTATTGTGAAAAAAAACGCGATTCTTGGGAACTCGATGGGGTGCATATAGATATCGATCGGTATCCGAAAGGGATTATTTATGCCGAGATAGAGGGGCGATCGGAGAAGATCGTGTATGGCGTGCTTGAGAAGTTAAAATTGGAGAATATTGAGGTGAGTTGCGAGACGGCGGAGGCGTTGTTTAAAAGAAAATGGCCGAAGATTAAATTGAACGGGTTGCGATTTTAGGATAAAATTTTTTGCGAAGTTTGTGTGATTTAAATTTTAACAAAAACAAAAAATGAAAACTTTGAAGAAAATCGGGGTAGCGTCATGTGCGAAATTTTATGCCGTGATGCTGGCGGTGATGTATGGGTTCGGCGGAGTGATAGTGACAATTGTCGGGCTGAGCGTGTTTGTGACGGGAGGTGGATATTATGTTCTTGGTGGAGGAATTGGCATATTGGTAATCGGCGTACTAGCGGGATTGGTTATCGGATATTTTGCGGGAGGGCTGTGCGCGTTGATTTACAATGCGATTGCGGGGAAGATCGGCGGGATACAGGTGGAGCTTGAGTAGGGAGGAAATGTTTTTAGCGGAAAGCCGGTGCGAATTTTGGTATAAATTTTGTGTGTTGCAACGCGAGGTTGTTTCGTGAGGCGTTGTGGAGGCGTGTTTTTGTGTGCGAAAATCGGGGCGAATTCCGATACGAAATTGATGCGAGGTGTTGATGTTGAGAAGTTTTTTCGCGAAATTCTGACACGAATTCAGCATGCTACAACATGGTGGCGGAGGCGATTTTTACATTAAAACCACGTTCCCGTAACGCGGAAAAGGTGAGCGCGCCATCACTGCGCGAAAAGTCCAGTCGAGATGGTGGATTTCCTCCTGTTAAAGTGGTATATAGTTGATAGAAAATAATCACAAAAATATGAAAAACATACATGCGGAATTTGTGAAGTATGGGAAGAGTGCGAAATATTGGCTGAGACGGTGCGCTTTATTGTTACCCGAGATAGCGCGAGAGGAGATTTGGCGCGAAAAAGGTTTTTCAAGTATTTACGATTATGCGGCGAAATTGGCAGGGATGAGTAAGGCGATGGTGGATACGGCGTTGTGGGTTATCAGAGCGGTAGAATGAAGGAGATTGTGGAGAAGAAGGGTATTAACTGCGTGAAGCCGGTAATAGCAATCGTGACGAAAGAAAATGCCGGATTCTGGGCCGAGAAAACAAACACGATGAGCAAGGCGGAACTCGACCCCCGGGGAGAATAAGATTGAATCTGTTAATGTCGAAATGGAGCTAGACCCGAAGGTGGCCGAACTTCTCAAGAAGATGAAAGGCGATCGTGATTGGAATACGTTCATGAAGGAGCTCATGGACGGACAGCCCAAGCCCGAACCTGTGAAAACAGAATCACCCTACATTCCCGTCGCAATCAAGAAACACGTTGCCACCAAAACCAACGGCATCTGTGCTCATCCCGATTGCAACAAACCTGCCATAGAATTTCATCACACCACCACCCCGACCACATCACCCATCTCTGCAAGGCCCATCACGACCTCTGCCATCTCGGTCTCATCGCCAA
>LCFW01000011.1 GCA_000999315.1 Candidatus Peregrinibacteria bacterium GW2011_GWF2_43_17 | reverse complement strand
TCATTCGTGCGTATATTGAGAACCAAGGTCAAGAAGATGCGGGACAAGCGAAGCTTGAACTACGCTAACCCCGCCTGCGTAAGCTGGCGGAAGTTTAGGACCTCGCTTACCGTCCCGCTAAGCGGGACGGTAGTGCTGTGGAGTCGTTCGAAATAAAAATAACAATCTGTGTGTTTTGTTTTCCGTTTGACTAAGGGTTATCTTTTCATTAAATTGCTTTTGCTTTTTTGAAATTAATGGGCGAGTAGCTCAGGTGGTTAGAGCGCGTCGCTGATAACGACGAGGTCAGTGGTTCGAGTCCACTCCCGCCCACCAAAGGCCGGAAGTGAAACAGACGGCCTATTCTATAAGCTGATTGCGATAGCAATCTCCTTATAAAACTTATTGAATACTGTGGGGCATTAGCTTAGTTGGCTAGAGCGCCGCGCTTGCACCGCGGAGGTCGAGGGTTCGACTCCCTCATGCTCCACCACCACAGTGCGCAGTTCCGCGAATAGATTTGGACAAGACTCGCGATTGACGTCTTGGTCGTTTATTGTTATAATTTAAAGAAGTAATTTTGTGCAAATATGGATAAAGGTAAGTATATTGTTCCGCATAGTGGAAAGAGGCGCTTATATGATGTTCCTGTTCAAACAGAAGAATTGGATCAGGTTGTTCGAGAGCACCCGGGAGATGATCCGTCGTGTTTTGCAGTAAGATATTCAACAAGAGCATGTACTTTAAAAGTTTTTAGAGATAAAGGACCAAAAACTTATGTTGGTACTGACGTGCCCAAATCAAAACCTCTTCCCGTATTTTCTCCCGATTCGGATGATCGATGGAGGAAAATTCATGATGCTATCGACGGAAAGATTGCGGGTTTAAACGAGGGTGATTTTACTAGGTTTTATACTGGAGAAAGTCGTGTTCGATTGGAAATACCTTTGGTTGAATTGGCCGATATCGATTTTGTTCAAGAAGAAATTGATTTGAATGAAGATAATTTTCAGAAGGTGGGCTTACTTGGTAGAAAAGCTTGGGTGGGCGAGATGTTTGAATACGTGCAAGAAAAAATCAAGATGTCTTTTTTCTCAGATTCGCCAAGAGGGATTTTGGCAAAGCGAATTAGAGACGCTTCTCCAGGAAAATTATGGGGTAGAGGTTCCGTATCGTGTCGGTTTAGTGTTCGAGATGGTTTGCTTGTTTTGAATTTATCTTGTGATAAACCGAGGAGTCCTCGCAATAGCAGTAAGGGCGATGCCGATATGGGCGTTGTTGTTGAAGGTTTTGCTACCGATATTGATTCTTTCGATTTGGGAAGTGTTGATATTGCCGAAAGGGTTAAATTCTTGAGACGTGTTTCTGTTTTTTTTGAGATTTTATCGGATCGTTTTCTTGTTGCCGATAAGGAACATCGGCTTTTGAAACTGAATATAACCGGGCTTTTGAGCAAGGAATTCCGTGATTTCCTGGGATTGATCGAGAGTGTTAATGAAACCGAGGGATTTGAAAGTGCTTTCAGGTTGCAGAGAGGTTATATTTTCGAGTTGGTTTCGAATTTAGCATCGAAATGGAAAAATATTTTCAAAGAGTCTAAAGAAATTTGGAAAGAAGATTTCGATATTCCGCTTGCAGGTAATGTTAGCGTTTGTATGCCTAATGCGACCAAGATAGTTTTGGATAGATTTGGGAGTGAAATTTGCAGAAAAGTTGATGTTGGCGGATATAGTTTTTTGTTTACTCCCGTTTCAAAATCAGGCTCTGACAATTCTTATTTAGAATGTCTGTTTTTCGTTTTAACTCCGGATGGTTTTTGTTATCCGAGATTGGCTTATAAATCCAGATCGGGGGTTAGATGGAGGGTCTCTTCGTATCTAGGTACATATGGGAAAGGTTTTTCTTCTTATGCCTCTGAAACGATTCCGATTGACGAAGTTGATAGTGTTTTGAATGAACTTGAAAGTTCGTTTGATGGTTCCAGGATAATCTCTATGGATTTTGATTTTCCCAGTGATGATGCGAGAGAGATTGAGACATATGATCGCGAGGGTGTTGTAAAGAGGTTGCCGTTACCTGGTTTTTATCATTTATCGGATATCGATCCGAATCTCGCTTTGGCTCATAGGGAAGATGTTGATAGGTTCTTCGGCCAAGATTCTGTTCCGGATGATTTTATTCCTGATTTCAGCAAGGATCCTGCTACTGTTTATGTTCGTATGGATGGAGTTCGAATAGAAAAATATGAGCATAATTATCGCGGAATACAGCTTCATTTTGATATGGTTTCAGATATAAAAGGTCGTGTTTGGGTTGATCATATACAGGAGGTTGGTGGTGAAATAACCAGCTTTGGTACGAGAAAGTCTGTTTTACTTTGCGGTCCGTTTTCAGTTAAGCCTCATCAGTATGATAAAGATATAACAGGGCTGAATCCCGCTGAATCTGTTGTGGTGGCTAAACAGTATAGTTTCGATGACGGTATCAATGTTGAGCGAACTTTGGTTGTTGAGCATGATGATACTCGTCCCGTCGACATGGTTCCCTCCGATATTGGTTATGGATATCTCGATATAACGCCATTATTTGATAGGTTGCCATTGATTCAGGCTTATAGGAAAGCAAGAGGTATATGGAGGAAGGCTGATTAACTCTTTAAGTTTGGCGACTTTTCTGGTATAATTAAACGATATACCTTTTTGTCAAATTTTCTAGCAGATGTTTCAATTTGTTAAATACAAAACGCCGAAATTAACAAGCCGAGGGAGAGTATTCTCTTATATGATTTTCTTCTATTGTCTGGCTGTTGCGATAGTGTCGCCGATTTTTCCGGGATATTTGGAAGATGTTTCGAGGTCGGAATTTTATGTGGGGCTTTTTGTGGCGGTATCTTCGTTGATGACTTTTTTGGGGAGCTTGTTGGTTCCGAAATTTTTGCACAAATATTCCAGGATGCTTCTTTTGTATGCGGGTTTTTTGGGGATGGCGTTGGTTTTCATGATGTATTTTTTTGCGAGCGGATTTTATCCGGTTTTATTTTTGCAGTTTGTGAAAGGGTTTGCGATAGCGATATTGCTCGTGGTGATACCTTTGATGGTTAAAGATTATACGGATGAGGATAAGTTATCTAAAGAGGAGGGGGTTTATTATTGGTTTATGAATATCGCTTGGATTATCGGTCCGATTTTGGGAGGTCTTTTATCTTTAAAATTCGATCAAAGGTTTCTGTTTTTGTTTTCGATGGTTGTGTTTGTTTGCGCGGCTTTCTTTTTGCAACATAAGAAAGTATCTCTGATTGCCGATAAAGTTAATAATGTTACGAGACTTCCGTTAATTTATGGGATTAAGCAGTTTTGGACCAGGAAACAGTTGCGTAAGGCGTATTTGGTGGATTTCGGGTTGTATTTTTGGTGGGCGATTTCCACAATTTCGGTGCCTTTATATATGTTGCTTTATGATTTCAACGATTTTTATATAGGTATAGTCATGGCTTTGACACTTGTTCCTTTGGTTGTGCTTGAAAAGTGGGTGGGGGAACATGTTAAAAATGGCAATATGGGTGCGAATATCAGGAAGGGTTTTTTGATTATGGTTTTGGCGCTGATGGCAACTTTTATATTTAAAAATGTTTATTTTTCCATTGCGATGTTTGTCGTGGTGAGCATCGGAGCGGCTTTTGTCGAGCCTGTAAAAGAAACTTATCTTTTTATGCATCTCGGCAAGCATGAAGAGGCCGATCTTTTTCCCATATATTCCACTGCGAGGCAACTGGGATATTTCGTCGGACCTATTTTTGGGGGGATTGTCGCGGTTTTATTCGGATATGAAATCTTGTTTTTGGTTACGGGGTTTGCTTTACTACCTATGGTTTTCGTGGGGCATTTAATACACAAAGAATAATGAACAGATATATAGTTGGGTTTGGCGCGATGGTTGCGGGTTTCTTGATCCTTATTTATCGTGCAAAACTTAAAGATATTACGGGAGATATCGGGTTTGCGGAAAAGTATCTTGGGTCGGGCGGAACTTGGACCTTTTATATTCTTTTGGGGATTTTTACATTTATATTCGGGCTTATGTGGGCGGCGGGGACTTTTCAGGGGGCTTTTGAAAGTTTGTTTGGGAGTTTTTTTTAGGGCGCGCGAGTGGAACGATTTTTCCGTTTTAAGGTTTGGCGATGCGGGTGCGGGGGCCGTGAATTCCATGTGATTTTTCGTATATTGCAAGATTTTTCAAAAAAAGTGTTGACATCAGGTTCTCGGATAAATATAATCTTTTCGCTTTGTTAAGTTAAACCAAATTAATTGGTACTGAAAAACTCAAACTTTTACGCAATCTTCAGCTTAAAGACTTAAGCGGTCCCAAACTTCCGGGTTTAGGTTGAAGAGTGCGTAGAATCGCACTCTTTTTTATCTTCTGAAGCTCATTGACAATTCGTTAAGTAATGGAAAACGGCAATCAAGTAGAATTAAGTTAAGTTTAAAAAATATTTTTATTTTTGCCTGATAATCTTTCTGTAAGTTATCAGACAAAAAGTGAGGAAGTCTCATAAGTAAATTGTAAACAAGGCGTAGAGTGAATGCCTAGACTCGAGATTCCGATGAAGGACGCGGCAAGCTGCGATAAGCCTCGGTGAGTTGCTAAGCAAACAGTGACCCGGGGATTTCCGAATGGGGTAACCCAATCCGAGTAATGTCGGATTTTTCTTCCGCTTTGCGGAAGAGAGGACACTTGGTGAACTGAAACATCTAAGTAACCAAGGTAAAGAAATCAAATTCGTCTTATGACGATATAGAGATTCCCTTAGTAGTGGCGAGCGAAAAGGGAATAGCCTAAACTTTCCCGCATTGCGGGAGAGGGTTGCAGGACTCCAATATGGATATATTTCCTATTAATCGAATGTCTCTGGGAAGAGCGGCGAAACAGGGTAAAAGCCCCGTAGATAAAAATAGGTTTAAATCCTAGGATGTTCCTAAGTAGGGTCGGACACGTGTAATCCGGCTTGAATCTGGGAGGACCACCTTCCAAGGCTAAATAGATCTCGAGAGCGATAGCGAACTAGTACCGTGAGGGAAAGGTGAAAAGCACCCCGGTTAGGGGGATGAAATAGAACCTGAAACTCTATGCCTAAATAAAATCGGAGCTCCGCTTCGGCGGAGTGACGGTGTACTTTTTGTAGAACGGACCAACGAGTTAGTTGTATGCGGCAAGGTTAACTCCTTATTTGGAGGTAATCGTAGCGAAAGCAAGTCTTCACCGGCGAATAGTCGCATGCACTAGACCCGAATCCGGGTGAGCTACCCATGAGCAGGCTGAACCTCGAGTAAAATCGAGGGAAGGGCCGAACCCACCGTTATTGCAAGAGCGGGGGATGACTTGTGGGTAGAGGAGAAATTCCAATCGAACCCGGGGATAGCTGGTTCTCTCCGATATAGCTTTAGGGCTAGCCTCGATTTTATAGCACTGGGGGTAGAGCTCTATTTAGACTAGGGGACAAAATAAGTCTACCAAATCTAGATAAACTTCGAATACCGGTGTGCATTAATCGGGAGTCAGTCAGTGACAGCTAAGTGCCATTGACATGAGGGGAACAGCCCAGACCGACGTCTAAGGTCCCTAATAGAACTTAAGTGGCAAAGGATGTGGGATTGTTTATACAGCCAGGATGTTTGCTTAGAAGCAGCAATCATTTAAAGAGTGCGTAACAGCTCACTGGTCTATGTGATCCCGCGCCGAAAATACAACGGGGCTCAAAGTTCTAACCGAAGACACGGGTCCTTCTCGCATTTATGCGAGAAATGGGCGGTAGGAGAGCGTTCTCAGCAGCAATGAAGGTCAATCGTAAGGTTGGCTGGAGCGCTGAGAAGTGAAAATGTTGGTATAAGTAGCGTAAAGTCAGGTGAAAACCCTGGCCACCGAAAATCTCAGGTTTCCCAAGCCACGTCAGTCGACTTGGGGTTAGTCGGTCCTAAGGTGTAGCTGAAAGGCGAAGCTGATGGACGACAGGTTAATATTCCTGTACAACTTGTATTTCGCCAGAGCAATACTGGAACACGGCATTTTTTCAAAGTTTCTGAAGACTTCGGTTGGATGAAGCCTAGAAATTTGCCAAGTGAAGGTGGCGCTAGCTAAGGAGTGACGCTTTTGGATAATCAGAGCAGATTAATGAATTTCTGTGCAATCTCTAAGTTTATGTTCCTATAGGTAAATCCGTAGGGATTCGCGAGGAGTGACGCAAATTCTGTCCTTTGTGACGGAAGATTCTGATGATTTCGGGAGCCAAGAAAACCTTCGTAGCGAGAAATGCAAGTTACCGTACCGCAAACCGACACTGGTAGATAGGTTGAGTATACCAAGGTGGATGAGACAACTCTCGTTAAGGAACTCGGCAAAACAGCAGGCGTAACTTCGGGATAAGCCTTGCCAAATCAGGTCGTAGTTTCGATTATGATTATGATTTGGCCGCAGTTAAAGAACTCATGCAACTGTTTATCAAAAACACAGGTCTCTGCTAAACCGTAAGGTGAAGTATAGGGGCTGACGCTTGCCCAGTGCCAGAAGGTCACGAGGAGAGGTTAACGCCTTGAATCTAAGCCCTGGTGAACGGCGGCCGTAACTATAACGGTCCTAAGGTAGCGAAATTCCTTGTCGGGTAAGTTCCGACCCGCACGAAAAGCGTAATGATATGAGTACTGTCTCAACGAGAGACTCAGCGAAATTACAGAGACGGTAAAAATGCCGTTTAACCACAGTAAGACGAAAAGACCCCGTGCAGCTTTACTATAGCTTGGCATTGAGTCGAGATTTATCTTGTGCAGGATAGGTGGGAGACTTTGAAGTCCCGACGTTAGTCGGGATGGAGTCGACGTTGAGATACCACCCTGGATATATTTTGGTTCTAACCTTCCTTTTTTGGAGGGGACAGTGTTTGGTGGGTAGTTTGACTGGGGCGGTCGCCTCCCAAAGAGTAACGGAGGCGCGCGATGGTTCCCTAGGCCTGGATGGAAATCAGGCTGATAGTGTATTCGCATAAGGGAGCTTGACTGCAAGACCAACAAGTCGAGCAGGTACGAAAGTAGGCGAAAGTGATCCGGTAGTAGGACGTGGGTCCGCTATCGCTCAACGGATAAAAGTTACGCCGGGGATAACAGGCTAGTTGCTTCCAAGAGTTCACATCGACGAAGCAGTTCGGCACCTCGATGTCGGCTCGTCGCATCCTGGGGGTGGAGAAGCTCCCAAGGGTTTGGCTGTTCGCCAATTAAAGCGGTACGCGAGCTGGGTTCAAAACGTCGTGAGACAGTTTGGCCTCTATCTACTGTGGTTGAAGGAAATTTGAGGGATGCTGTCCACAGTACGAGAGGACCTGGATGGACGAACCTCTAGTATACCTGTTGTCGCGTCAGCGGCAGTGCAGGGTAGCTATGTTCGGAACGGATAACCGCTGAAAGCATCTAAGTGGGAAACCGCTCCCAAGAAAGATTTCCCTATGAACCTGCCCGTAGACTACGGGTTTGATAGGCCACAGGTGTAAGTACAGAGATGTATTGAGCCGAGTGGTACTAACAGGTCACTGATTTATTTGTAACTTCCTTATCTTTCGTCAGTGACGAGGGCGCATATGGCCTTTGTCACTGAACGATAGAAAACTTTTTGTCTGATATTTTATAGAAATTGTTCTTTTCCAAAAAAAGGTATGGTCTTGGCAATTATTGAGGTTGGGATACACCTGTTCCCATCCCGAACACAGTAGTTAAGCCAACCTTCGCCGATGGTACTGATCTGGTGATGATCGGGAGAGTAGGGCGTTGCCAAGACCATGCCTTTTTTATTACTTAACGGGAGTTATTCGTTACTCCCCGTGGCGTTTGGATTCGGTCTTAAATCCGGGTCCGCTTGAACGTTTATTTTGTCGAGCTGTGTGATTTTTTGATTTCGGGCCGTCAGCGGGTTGTATGTTTCGTAGAAAAGTTCGATCAATTGTGTTGTATCGAGTGTTTCGACGTGCAGGCCGCAGTTTTCCAGGCCCGATTTGATGACGTTAACTCTTTGATTTAGTTGTTTTTTCAGATTTTCGAATTCGTTTTTGCGTTGATTGATTTTTGCGATGGTGTCTTTCGGATTGAAATTTTCCATCAGCGATTTTATGAAACTCGTTTTTTGCATTCTGAAAGGATCTTGAGGGATGACGACGTAGAACTCTTTTTCCATAATGTCGGCATACTCGATCAGTTTTTGGATGTACTCGATGTATTCGGCGGTTTGCTCGCGAAGAAGTCTGTTTGGTTGCTTGGATTCGATTTTTTTCAGATTTACGATGTAGTTATCGAGGTCGAGTTTTTTCGATCTGACTACGATTTGAATTGGGAATTCTAGAGAGTTTAAGAAGCTTTGATATGAGAAAATAATTGCGTTTCTTTCCTCTTCCGATTTTAAATGCAAGTTGACGCTCGAAGTCTTGAGAACAGCGCGGATGCCGCCGTTTTTCAGTACGATTGCGTTGTCGTGGATTTCCGCGATTTTCATGTGCACTTGAGTGCCCAACATCGCGTTTTTTGCCGTGCCCTTGATTGAATCTTTGTAGGCTGTTTGTGGATCTGCCATTTTTTATTTGGTTACTCCTTGTGAATCTAAAATTTTAGTGAGCTTGTCTATGTCTTTAATTTTTCCTTTTACGGCTTCGTTTTTCTTCTTAATGTTGTCGGCCTCTTTTTTGATCTGTTTTTTTGTTTGTTCTTGATAAAGACATGACTTGTAAGTTTCGGCGCTTCCTTTGATGAAAAATCTTTTTTGAGGGACGAGGAGTCTTTCCAGTTCCAGGAATACGAATTTTATGAATGGAATGTCTTTAATTTTTACAAATGCGATTGCGACTGTGATTAATGCCGGAATTGATGTTGCCGGTAACCAGATGGAGAGAACGTAGATGTTGGAGGTGCTGATGTAGATGAAATAAGATATGCCGCCTCCGACAGCGCAGATTATGAGCTGTTTTAGGGTTAGAGGACCGACGATTTTGTCTTCCATCTGGACGTTTTGTGGAACCTTGAATTGCATAGTTGGCCCTTTTAAATCTATTAATTATAGCACGAAAAGCAGGGTTGCGGAAGGCAGAATTATAGATAAACAGATTTTCTCTTTTATTCTGCTTTCTTTAGTAAACCAATTTTAGATAACATTCGTTGCAAAGTGGCTTTTCCAAAGGTGTTTGATTTATACTTTGGATGATTTCACGTTTGCATGAACTGCATGGTGCCATTTTCAACCTGTAAGCGGACCGTTTGGACATTCTGTCGGCATGTCGCTGATCTGGTCGCTTGTTGGGGTATGGGATATTCATTTTTTGATAGAAGTCCAATTCTTGTGTTGTAAGTTTGAAAGGTTTTTTTGTTATTTCACATAGAATGATTTTATCTGTAATGTCGTTTGATGTTTTTTGAGTTGGCATTTCGTAATCCGACCATTTATATCCTTTAGCTAAGGCTTCTTCTTTGGTGATTGGGAAATGGTCCATGGCTAATGTTTCGTTGTATCCGAATGAACATATGTCTATTGGGAAAAACTGGCCCCATTCGCCGGTTTTTTTCATATGTGCGATTATTTTTTCTCTTAATTTGTAAAAGTTCTGTTCGGAATACTCTTTGTTTAATATACAAAATTTCTTTTTTTTGAGTCCGACGCATCCGAAGATATGATTTGAGCTGCTACAGAGGGAACAATATTCTGCGTTAGACAGGTTGGTTGTGCACGTGACGCAAAATTTGCAATCGTATATATTGTCGCCGCAAGCGGCGGATTGATATACAAGTTCGGCTTTGAATCCCCATGCTGTGTAGTCGATGCAGTTTTTGACGCTTACAGCTGTTTTTGCGCAATAAAGGCAATCTTCCAAATCTTTGCAGTCGAAGCACTCGGTGCTGTTTTTTGAGTTGTATACGTGATCGCCAATTACATTTTCGTTATGTTCGCCTTGAACCGCTTTTTGCGGCTGTGAAGTGAAGAATTTTTCGATTTGCTCCGCGTTGTATAGGCTTAAATCTAATGATGCTTTTTTGTATTCTTCAGGAGAATATTGCTTGTTGAAAATCATGAACTCTTTGTGTCGTTGGTTGATGCAAGCTATGCAATTTCTGCATCCTATACAGTTTTTTAAAAAAGCACTCGAGTGGCAATTTTCACATTCTTGCGACCATTTGAGATCGTAAACATTTTGACAGTCTATGCATTCGTAACACCATTCTGAGTTATAGCAGTTCGTACAATCTATTAGTTTTTTGGAATGATAAATGCGGTTTGAGTATAGGCAATCTTCGTCATAATCGCTTTCAGAAATCAGATAGCAATTCTTGAGATATCCTGTGCAATTTGTGAAATCGCTATTTTCCAATGTGCCGCCAACTACGAAAACCGAGAAATGCGGGACACGATTTTTGAGTGTTTTGAATTGTTCAAAAAATGTTTTGTTGAAATCAAAATCCATTCCATAATCGAGTTCGTTCCAGCTGTCTTGCCACCAAAGTGCCTGATCGTAAACCGGGAACGGTTGATCTTGATGGTACATGGAAAGTATGGTTTTGCCCGAAAGGTCACACTTTCTATAATACAATTTTCGTGCGTTTCTTTCCTGTAATCGTCGTATTAGCCGACATTCCGGACATTGCGTAGGTGCCGGTAAGTCGTTGGTTATGTAGTACTTCTCTTCTTGAGTGGTAATTTGGAACGAGGAATGGCATTTGGTGCATGAATTCATTGGAGATGCGAGTTATACCTGCTGTTATTTAATCCTATATGTGACGATATGACAATGATTTGTAGTTTTGAATTTCGAGATTTGAGTGGCGTGATGGCTTATGATAGAATCTTGCCCGTGTATAACAGATTGAAATGGCAAATAATATAAGAAATTTCTGCATAATTGCGCATATAGATCATGGCAAATCAACTCTTGCCGACAGGTTGCTTGAGTTGACCGGGACGATTTCGAAGCGAGACATGAAACATGCTCAGATGCTCGATACGATGGAGCTTGAGCAGGAGAGAGGTATTACAATAAAACTTCAGCCGGTTAGGATGGAGTGGAATTATGGAGGAGAGAATTACATTTTGAACCTGATAGATACTCCGGGGCATGTAGACTTTTCCTATGAGGTTTCGAGAAGTCTTGCAGCGTGCGAGGGGGCGATTTTGATAGTTGATTCGACGCAGGGGATTGAGGCTCAGACGCTTGCGAATTGTTATATGGCTTTAGATCATAATTTAACGATTGTTCCGGTTTTGAATAAGATAGATTTGCCTGCTGCGGAAGTGTCAAAGAGGGCTAAGGAAATAGAAGAAGCGCTTGGGATTCCCGCTGACGAAATCATTGCAGTCTCTGCGAAGGAAGGGACAAACGTCGAGGAGGTTTTGAAGAGGGTTGTTGAGACTGTTCCGCCTCCGAAAACAGATGATACGGGAGAGACCAAGGCTTTGATTTTTGACTCTGTTTACGATTCTTATAAGGGAGTTGTGACTTATGTCAGGGTAAAAGAGGGGAGTCTTAAGAGAGGGGATAAAATTACGATGCTCCACACGAGGGCGGTTTTCGATATATTGGAGGTTGGGTATTTTAAACCGAAATATAAGCCGGCAGACGTGATTGCGTGTGGAGAGGTCGGGTATGTGGTTACAGGGTTGAAAACCATATCTGAGGCGAGAGTTGGTGATACTTTGTGGAAGAGCGACAAGACGGATTTGATTTTTGCAAAACCTTTGGCAGGTTATAAAAAAGTCACTCCTTTTGTTTTTGCCAGTATATTTTGTGTGGAAGGGGATGATTATCCTGTTTTGCGTGATGCTCTTGAGAAGTTGAGTTTGAATGATTCGGCTTTGTCTTATGAGCCCGAAAGATCGAATGCGTTGGGGCATGGTTTCAGATGCGGATTTTTGGGGCTTTTACATCTTGATATTGTTCAAGAAAGATTGGAAAGGGAGTACGATTTGAATTTGGTGGTTACGGCTCCGTCGGTATCTTATAAGGCGATACTGACGACGGGGGAGGAGCAGGCGATAGAAAGTCCTTCGGATTTGCCCGACAGGTCGTATCTTACGGCGGTTAAAGAGCCTTGGGTTAAGGTTGAGATTTTGGTGCCGAAAGAGTATACGGGTGCGGTTATAAAACTTTTACAAGAGAGAAGAGGTATCAGTAAAGGTATGCATTACTTGAGCGAATCGAGAGTCGTTTTGGATTATGAAATCCCGTTGGCTTCGATAGTTGTGGATTTTTATGACAAACTTAAAAGTATCTCTTCCGGATATGCTTCGATGAACTACGAGTTTTTGGATTACAGGGAGGAAAATTTGGTAAAAGTTGACATCTTGGTTGCCGGTGATATTGTGCCGCCTTTGTCTATGATTATGCATAAAAGCGAGGCTTATTATGTCGGTTCGGCTGTCGCGAAAAAGTTGAAAGAGTTGATTCCGCGTACTCAATTTGAGATACCGATTCAAGCCGCTATCGGTGTTAAAATTATCGCTCGTGAAACTATTCCAGCATATAGAAAAGATGTGACCGGATATCTTTACGGAGGTGATAGAAGCAGAAAAGATAAACTTCTTAAGAAGCAAAAAGAGGGAAAGAAAAGAATGAAGATGGTGGGGAGGGTGAATGTGCCGCAAGAGGCGTTTATGGCAGTATTGAAGAGATAATTATTGGTTCGTTTGTGGCATTGTTTTCTGATACTTGCTACAGACTATGGACTACGGACTGCGTCGTATGTACTATATCCATGCGTCATGGACGAACAAATACAAACAGAACAAAGCGGACGACCGAGTGTGGTTAAGATGATGGTGTTTTTGATAATTGTTACGATTGTTGCTGGGATTGTTTATTATTTCAGGGATAGTGTTTCGAGGTTTGTAGAGGATACTTTTAAGACGGAAAAGAGTGTGAATGATGAGATGTTGGTGATTGCTTATGCCGAGGGGCTGACGAGTTTTGATCCGGCGAATTACGATGTCAGAAACAGGAAATTTCTCGGTAATATTTATGAGGGGTTGACCAGATTTGATAAAAATTTGGCGCTTGAACCGTGTTTGGCGATAAGCTGGGGGCAGATTGATCAGTTTACATGGGAGTTTAAATTGAGGGATGAGGTCTATTTCCATGATGGGACGATATTTGATTCTGCGGATGTTTTGGCAAGTATCAATTATGCGATGGATGATGAAAATTCGCAGATGATGTCGGTTTTGAGCTCGATAGAAAATGTCGAGGCGACGGATGATTTAACGGTTTTGATTACAACAAATAAAATAGATCCGATTTTGCCGAATAGATTGGCTTATATCAATGTTTTTCCTTCGGATGAAGATGTGCAAGATGCGCCTATAGGTACAGGACCATATTCCGCAATCTCTTATAATGTCTCTTCCGATTCGGGGGATAGCGAACTTGTTCTCCGGTATTTTTCATATTATTGGGGTTTCAAGCCTTCTTACGAGAGTGTGAAGATTGTTTCAATATCGGATAGCGAGAAAAGGGAAGAGGCGCTTTTAAATGGCGAAATTGATGTGTTGGCGAACGTTGCGCCGGAGTCTGTTGCCGACTTGGAAACTGCCGGGATTTCTGTTGTGACTCAGCCGAGTTTGGAAGTGAATTTTTTCTTATTCAATACCGAAAGTGTGTTTGAGGATGTCGTTTTGAGGGAGGCTTTCGCGATGGCTGTTGATACGGAAGATTTGGTTTCCGGGTTTTCGGAATATGCACAAGTGGCGGATCAGTTTGTGGGGAAAGGTGTCAGCGGATATGATTCGACTATAAAGATGCCTGCTTATGATGCGGATGGTGCGAAAAGTGTTTTTGAAGAGAATGAGGTTTTCGATTTCTCTATTGCGATGGCCGATGGGATGGAGGAACTCGGTGGGTATTTGCAGGATATGTTCGCTTTTGGGGCGGGGGTTGAAGTCAACGCGGAGTACTTGAGTGCGGCTGATTTGACATTGGCTATGACGGAAGGTTCTTATGATGTTTATTTTACGGGTTGGAAATCCGAGCTTGGTGATGCGGTGGATTTATATGAGACGGTTTTTCACAGCAAAGATGAGTTTTACGGGGCTTATAATGTCGGGTATGAGAATTCGGAAGTTGATGAGCTTATAGAGGAGTCTTTTTCGGAGAGTGATTCCATGGAAAGAATTTCGATCTTGAAGGAGATTATGCATATTTTGATCGAGGAAGATTTGGCGGGGGTTCCTTTGTTCGAATCTAAATTTATTTACGGGTTCTCGGAGGGAGTGAGTTGGAGCTCGAGGGTTGACGGGTATATTTTGGCGGCTGAGTTTTAGATTGTCGCTTCCCGGCTTTTGTGGTAAAATATATTGATAGTCTTGAATCAATATTATGTTTTTTTATTCCCTAAAGACCAAATTCATAGCGGTTGTTTCGGTGCTGATAGTGCTCCTTTTCGGGCTTACGGGTTTTATGCTTTTAAAGGAGAAATCACTCGAACTTTCGCATGATATTTACAGGAACGCGAAAAGCTTTTCCGAGCTTACCGCTGAGGATATAGTTCTCTTGAGCCAAAATTATTTGGAGCAGGACGGATTTTTAAATTTTAATAGAGAGATAAAAGAGATTTTTAAGAAAAATGATGATGTGGACAGAATTTATCTTGCGACTTATGCCGGAGAGGTTTTATATGATTCGGAAACGGAAGAGGTTGCGCAATATACGGGTGATGAGAGAACGGTTAGCGAATCGTGGATGACGGATAGAATTAAGGCCGCGAACTCATCTTATTTGCTTGAGGACGGAAGTATCGTTTATATCAAAGAAGATGCTGATGGGAATGAGTATTTTGTGGATCAAAACGAGAATGTTTTGGAGGAGGGGATTACGGAGGCGGATAGGGTATCGAATATAGTTTATCCTTATGATGGGAAATATGCGGTTATTTACGATATTTCTTATGAAAATTTGCAGTCGAGAATAGATGCGACAAAGACCAGGATTTTGATTTTGATGTTGCTTGGTGTCGTGGTGGCGTTTTTCTTGAGTTTTTCAATGGCATCTTCGGTAGTTAAGCCGGTTAAGGCGCTTGAGATGGGAGTTTTGAAAATCGCGACGGGAGATTTCGCTTCGAGAGTGGTTGTGAAAAGCAATGATGAGCTCGGTGTTCTGTCAAAAGCTTTTAATAAGATGGCATCCGATCTTGAAGTGAGTACGAAAGCACTTGTTTATAAGGAGAGGGTTGCGAAAGAGCTCGAGCTTGCCAGTAGAATTCAGAAAGAGATTTTGCCCAAGGGAAAGCCTTCAGTTGTCGGGTTTGATATTACTGGCGGGTTGATACCTGCGGATGAAGTTGGAGGGGATTGTTATGATTTTATAAAAACCAAAGACGGACGATTTTATTTGTATCTTGGCGATGTGACGGGTCACGGTGTGCCGGCCGGAATAGTTGCTTCGGTCGCGAATGCTTTGCTTTATAGTGCGACGAATTTTACCTCTGATTCCAAAGATATATTGATCAATGTGAATGATATTTTGAATGAAAAAACTGCCGCAAATATGTTTATGACGATGGCGCTTGCGAGCATAGATGAGAAAACCGGCGTGTTGCGCTATATCAGCGCTGGTCATAATCAGATTTTGAAATTCAATGCGGCGGAAAAGAAGGTCGAGGAGATGCCGACGGGCGGTATCGCGCTTGGGATGGTTGAGGATATAGGGAAAACTTTGAATGAGGTTGAGGTTTCGATGAGGACCGGCGACGTGCTAATAATTTATAGCGATGGGATGCCCGAAGCGAGGAATATGAAAGATGAACAATACGGGATGCCGATGTTCAAACGAGCCGTTTCGGAGTATTGCGATTTGGTTACTTCCGACGGTATCAAAAATGCGCTTTTGGCGGATGTGAAGGAGTTTATGGGGAAGGCGAAACAGGCGGATGATATGACGATAGTTGTGGTGAAGCGCATTTAATTACTTTCTTATAAACGGCTTCGTTTCCTGTTTCTCTCAGGCTATCGTGTACGCCTTCGAGAAACGAGGATCACTGCAGATGTTTATTTCGAAAGTAATTAAACGCTTTGAATGGGAAATGATGTGCTAAAAAATCCGGATAGTGTATCCGTTATGAGGGGTGGGCTCGACGTAAGCTTGTCTGAAGATGTTGTTAACCGAATTGCGGATTGCTATGTTGATTCCGTTTCTGATACTCCTGAAGAAGCGAATAAAGAAAGGGGTGATGTGCGTGAGATTTTTTCAAGAGCTGTTAAGGATCCAAAAACCGTATTGGTTTTTGATGGTGATAAGTTGATAGGTTTTGGTATGTGGGAGGTTGATGGAGTTACCAAGGATGGTGCTCCGGTTTGTGAGTGGCGACGGATAGTTGTTTTGCCTTCTCATCGCGGATTTAGAGTCGGTGATGATATCGTTTCGAATTTGGAGTCTGATATTATGAAGAATGATCCGAGGTCGATTCTGGTTTCTGTTACGAAAACGATGCATGGTTATGCTGTTGAGAAAGGGTATAGAAAGGTTCCATATCCCGAATTTGCGGATTTAATACAAAAAGATAATGGTCGTATAAAGCATTTATCTGAAACGGGTTATTCGATTTTGGTTAAAGATAGCGATGTTGCCGATGAAAGAAATGGTTTTGGGAATAGAATGAGAGAGAATATTGAAGGTCTGCAAGAAAGTGATTTCGGCAAATTGGAGCTCCATGATTTTAATCCGAAGGGCGATATGGATTATTTTTATCAGTTGGAAGGAACTGACGGATGGATTGCTTTAGGGATGGAGAATTGTAGAAATCAGAGATATTATATTGTTATCGGTGAGAATGGGGAAAAGCTTGGGGTTGTAGGTGTCTATGATACCGATAGTGAGAAAAATATTACCCATATCGTTGTTGATCCAAAATATCGTGGTAGGGGATTACCTTCGAAATTTTATCAAGTTTTGCTTGAGAAAACCGGATTGGAATTTTTAATTGCTACAATTAGCAGAAGTAATATTGCTTCTGTTAGAGCTCATGAAAAGGCCGGGTTTAGAAAAGTAAGCGATCCTGCGTATGAAGATGAGTACGACAAGTTTAAATACAGAAAAGGATTGTAATTGTCTTCGCTAGTGTGCACAGACCCTAGTAAACTTCTCCCATATAACACGTTTCGCAATAGACTTTTTCGGGATGTTCGGGTGAATAGTTTGTTTGGATGTCGTTTCCGCATTTATAACACTTCCTATTATAGAGTTTTCTTGGTTTGCGAAAGAAGGTGCTTCGATTGTTATGGCGGCAATCAAAACACAAACATGGAATCGGTAATTGCAGTTTTTGTAACAGGTCATATTCTTGCCCGATTATTTTGTAATTTTTACCACATTGTTTGCATGATAGAATATGGTTGAGGATGTCTTTTGGGGTATCTCTAATGTCGTCGGGTATTTCGTAAGTTTGTGGTTGGTAATATTTTTGTTCTTTTTCAAGCCAAGTGTAGTTTTGCGCTAAAGCTTCCTCTCTGGTTAACGGGAAAAATTCCTGAGCATTTGTTTCATTGTAATTAAATGGCGAAAGAGAGGAAGGGGGGAATTCACCGTATTCTCCTGTTCTTTGCATGTGTTCAATTATTTTTGAAGCCAGCTCGTTATATTCTGTGGGATTATATTGTTTATTCAAGATGCAATATTTACTTCTTTTTAGGCTTATACATCCCAAAAGATAGGAATTGTTGTTCATGCACATGTCGCTGTAATAAACATCATTTCCGTTATAACTGTTTAAATTAAATGCAGATCTCATTGGCATCGGGAAACATTCGCAATTTTCGTAACCCAATTCGCCGTTAACATACGAACAATCGCGTACATCCGCTATTTGATATGCTCCTTGAATATATTTACAATCGCGTCCTTCCGTAACCTCGTAACATTCCAGGCAATTTTTCACATCTATTAAAAGATCTCCGCTCGAGTCTACGATGTGACCATTTCTCCACATGAAAAGATATGGTACGTTTTTAATCAGTTCAAGAAAGTGCTGTTTAAAGTTTTCGTAGTTTTTATGGGAAGATAATGGGGAAGAATTAATTTTCTCAAAATATTCTTCTTTGGAATACTGCTTGTTCCCAATGCAGTATTGCTTATTCCGTAATCCGTAACACATAAAACAACGAGAACAGTTTTTGCAATCAAGAAGAAAAGCCGAATCCGAGCATTGAGAGGAGTGTATTACAAAAGTGCTGTTATAAATATTGTTGGAAAAAATCGCTTCGTGAGCAAGTTGGCATTTGTTTATTATGAGGTTGTCAATACTGTCTTGGCAGTTTTCAATCAAAACTCCGTAATAACAATCTTTACTGAAATCCGCGGAGAAAAGCAGATAGCAATTTTTCAGATGAGATACGTTGGCGGTATATTCGCTATTTTCGTTTTGGGATTGCAGAACCGTCATTCTCGGGACGGAGTTGTGTAATTCCTTGAATTGTTCGAAGAAGGAACGATTGAAATCGAACTCTTTGCCATAGGCGAGCGGATCCCATTTGTCACTCCACCAGCAATCGAGACAACAGACCGGGAACGGATTGTCTTCACGATAAATCGACAGCATTTTTTTCTTACAAAGATTGCAAGTTCGCTGATAGAGGTTTCGTTCGTTTCGCCAGGTTAATCGTCTTTGTTGTCTGCAATCCGGGCATAATTTTGGCGGTGGGATTTGATATTTTTTGCCATTAAACTCGGGACTTATTTTTCGCAAAAATTGTTCGTCATCTCCGGTGAAGATGAAATTATTTTGGCATTTTGCGCAAGTATTTGTGATATCCATACTATGTGACTATTAGTTTATCGGTTTATCGGACTATCATTGCCTATTCCCGGTACCGGAAACCCTTTGCAAAGCTCTTTCACCTCTTCTTTTATCTTTGCGAGTTCTTGTTCGTTGGTTCTGTTTGCGATGGCGAGGTCCATCCATTTTGCGACTTTGACCATTTCGGCTTCTTTCATTCCGCGGGTTGTCATGGCCGGGGTGCCGATTCTGATGCCGGATGGATCCATAGGAGAGCGAGGATCGTTTGGGATCATGTTTTTGTTGACGGTGATGCCGGCTTTGTCGAGTGCGATTTCGGCTTCTTTGCCCGTGGCGTTTTTGTTTGAGACATCTATTAATAGGAGGTGATTGTCGGTTCCGCCGAACATGAGTTTAAATCCAAGTTCGCGAAGTTCGTTTTCCATCGTTTTCGCATTTTTTTTGATTTGGCGTGCATACTCTTTGAATTCAGGTTTTAAAGCTTCGCCGAAAGCTACCGCTTTTGCGGCGATGTTATTTTCATGAGGACCGCCTTGGAAGCCAGGGAAGACCGATTTGTCCACAGCTTTTGCTAAGTGTGATTTGCACATAATCATGCCGCCGCGAGGGCCACGTAATGTTTTGTGAGTTGTGGTTGTGACAAGGTCGAATAACGGGACGGGATTGTTCATTTCGCCTCCGGCTATCAGACCCGCCAAGTGTGCGATGTCGGCCATTGTGAGCGAGCCTACGGAGTCTGCGATTTTTTTAACTCTTGTGTAGTCGATTTCGCGAGAGTATGCGGAGTAACCCATGAGAATTAGTTTGGGTTTGTGTTCTTTTGCCATTCTTTCGATTTCATCGTAGTCGATTGAGCCTTCTTCGGTGGTTTTGTATCTGATGAATTTAAAAAGTTTCGCGATATAAGTGACAGGGTGACCGTGGGTCAAATGTCCGCCGTGTGATAAATCCATGCCTAAGACCGTGTCGCCGGGTTCAAGGATTGAAAAGTATGCGGCTATGTTTGCCGGAGCGCCGGAAAGCGGTTGGACATTGACGTGGTCCGCGCCGAAAAGTTGCTTGGCTCTTTCGATTGCCAGGGATTCGACTTGGTCGGTGTAAGTTTGTCCGCCGTAATAACGTTTTCCCGGATAACCTTCGGAATATTTATTTGTAAAAACCGTTCCTAATGCTTCGAGTACCGCCGGTGAGACGTAGTTTTCCGAAGCTATCAGTTCGAGTCCTTCCGCTTCGCGTTTTTTTTCTCCTACGATTGCCGTGTAAACTGCCGGGTCTTGGTTTTGGATTGCTGACATTGGCGTTTTTGTTAAATATTAATTATTTGAGATTCGGTGATGATTGAGTTTATCGGCACGTCGTCTTCGTGACAAGGGAGTGTTTCGTATATTTGAAAGTCGTATGCCAGTGCGATTTTTTTCGCGTGGATGTTTTTGAGGAGAGAGTCGAAGAAACCTTTGCCGTAGCCGATCCGATTGCCGTTTAAGTCGAATGCGAGCCCCGGGATTATACAAAGTTCGATTTCGCTTGGAAGGGTTGTATTTTTTGTGCAGTGAGGGATCTCGAGGATGCCTTGGTATCCTTTTTTAAGTTCTTTTAAATTCTCCAAATGATAAAGCTTCAGTGTGTTTGAATCTTTGCAGACCGTAGGGAGGATCAGGCGTTTTTCTTTGAAGTGTTTTTTAATGATTTTCAAGGTGTCAACTTCGTCTTTCATCGATGTATATATGAGGATTGTTTTTGCGTTTTTGAAATCTTGCAGATTTTCCAAATTAGCTCTGATTTTTTTGTTCAGGGAAATTTTTTTTAAGAGTCCGAGGCTGTGCCTTTTTCTTTTGACTTCTTCTCTTATTTTCTGTTTTTGAATCAAAATTCGTGTTTTTCTTGACCGTGGGTATTTTAGCTTTAGTTCAAAACTTTTCAATATTGTTTTTATGTGCCGAAAGGGTTAAAATTGTCGCACGTAATTTTTAATAAAAACAAATATGTCCAGAGGGAGAACAACCTTTCTTGTATCCGTGCTTTTCAGTCTGATTTTAGGCGGTGTTTCGGGTGCCGGTACCAGTATGTATCTTCTTACGAGCGGGATTGTCGAAGTTGAATCGCAGGAATCCGTGAATACCACTGTCGGAGAGGTTTATACCGAAGAGTCCAAAATAATTGCGGCTTACGATAAAGTTTCGCCTGCCGTTATCAGTATAATTGCGCTTCAGGATTTGAACTCTTATTATGATGAATACTTCTGGGGGCCGCTCGATTATTATTATTCTTATGACGAATCTGAATCGGAGGATAATTTGCAAGAAGTTGGTGGAGGAACCGGTTTTCTGATCACTAAAGATGGTATGGCTATTACAAACAGACATGTTATCGAGGATACGACTTTGGAGTATGTCGCTTATACTGCCGATGGAGTGCAGTTTGATGTTGAGATTTTGGAGATAGATCAGTCTAACGATTTGGCGATTTTGCAGTTGAAAGCCGACGAGGGAACAGATGCGGCTGGTTTGGTCGGGTCTTTGCCTTATGTTGAGTTTGGCGATTCGGACAGTGTGAAGGTTGGACAGATGGTGCTTGCTATCGGTAACGCTTTTGCCGAATATGAAAACACTACGACTGCGGGAATTATAAGCGCTACGGGTCGAGAGATTGTCGCTTCGGATATGTTTGGCAGAAATCCGAGCGAGCTTGTGGACTTGTTACAAACGGATGCGGCCATCAATCCCGGAAACAGCGGCGGTCCTTTGGTGAATTTGGATGGACAAGTGATCGGTATTAATACGGCTGTTGATTCGGAGGCGCAAGGTATAGGATTTGCGATACCCATAAATGATGTGGCGCAGATCGTTGATTCTTATGAGCAGTATGGATATATAGCTTATCCTTATTTGGGGGTAATGTATGTTTTGGTGAACGAACAGGCGAATGAGAGGTTGGATTTGGGCGTTGATTACGGGGCGGCTATCGTTGGGGATCCTACCACTGAAACTTCCGCTGTCGTGGAAGGGAGTCCGGCGGATGAGGCAGGATTACAAGCCAAGGATATTATTTTGGAGGTTGATGGGGTGAAAATTGATGAGAGTAATGACTTGAAAGATGTAATTTTGGATTATGAAATAGGGGATGAAGTTATATTGAAGGTTTGGAGGGATGGCGAAGAGATTGAGGTGAAGGTGACGTTGGGGCAGAGTAAGGAGGAGGATTTTCAATGAAAATCCGGGACTATTGTTTTTTTGCGGGTGGTCGGTAAAATGTCCTCGCTCTTTCAAAATTTGCCGTGGTGGTGGAATGGTATACACGTACGCTTGAGGTGCGTATGCCGAAAGGCTTGGAGGTTCGAGTCCTCTCCACGGCACCAAGGGGAAGGTTTTTACTTTTAGGGTCTGTGCGCCCTATTGATTTCGAGATGTACGTTGATCGGAGAGACCAGACCGTCCGACAATGAAATTGGAGGACGGGCCATGTTATTCTGTGCAACAGATAGCAAAAAGCATTGCGAATCATTAAGCAAATTTAAAAACAATGCGTTTTCTTAAAAAAGTTCATTCTCGGACAGCCTGGGGGTTCCGGGAGACGTTTTATGCTTTTAATGAGGAATTTGATTGATATTTTCTTGTGGTTTTGGTAAAAGGTTCCTTGTGTTGGGCGCTTAGCTCAGTTGGCTAGAGCGACTGGTTTACACCCAGTAGGTCATAGGTTCGAGCCCTATAGCGCCCACCAGTAGGCCGGTAGCGAAGCAGATGGTCTCCAATCTCTTTATTTGTGTTGTGGAATCTTTATATGGATCGTTTTTTTTGTTATATTTCTTTTGTATTTTTAATCAATCTCAATATGTCCATTCTTGATATGATTCGTTCTCGCAGGTCGGTTCGTTCTTATAAACCTGATTTTTTAACCGATAAGCAGATTAAGGCGATTCTTGAGGCGGGAATGATGGCGCCGTCGGCTCACAATCATCAGCCGTGGAATTTTATCGTGATTACAAATAGAGATGCGATAAACGGGTTGAGTGCGTCGGTGCAGGGGTATCTTTTGGAAAAAGTTTCCGGTGAAAATGCAATTGCCGATTTTGGCTCTGAAGAGAGAGTCGAAAGGGTGAAAAAGAGACTTGAATTGAAAGAAGATACTGTTTTTTATGGGGCGCCTTGTGTTGTGCTTGTTGTTGTCGAAAAAGATAGCGCTTATGCGCCAATAGATTGCGGGATGGCGGCCGAAAATATGTGCTTATATGCGCGAGAACAGGGGATTGCGAGTTGTATGATCGGGTATGCGTGTCATGCGGCTCGTGAAGAGTTAATTAGTGTTGGGATGAAAGAGTCGCAGGAACTTATGTTTGGAATGGTATTTGGGTATTCAGATCAGATGGATGGTGAAGTTGATAGAGATTTTAATAAAATACAGAAATGGTTAAAGTAGCGTGAGGGAAACGGCTGGTTTCTGTTGTTCGTAAAACAGCTTTCGTGAAGGCTCGCGAAATGTTAATTTGGGACCCAGCGAGACCCAAACTATCATTTCGCTACTCGAACTCAAGCTGTTTTACTCACCTTTTATGATAAAAAATGTCGTTATAGCGCATTGTTACGGGTGTGATCCGAGTTCGCATTGGTTTAATTGGCTTAAAAAAGAGCTTGAAAAGGAAGGATTGAAAGTTTTTGTACCGAATTTCGGGCAAGACGAGGTGCCGATTTTTGAGAAATGGGTTGAGGGTCTTCAAGGGGTTGTGAAAAAGTTGGATTCGGCTGAAACCGTTTTGATTGGGCATAGTTTGGGAGGGGCTTTAATCCCGAGATTTTTGAGCGGATGGGAAGGCGAGCCGTTTTTGGCGGTTTTCTTGGTTGCGGCGCCGTTTGATGACTTGGGATGGCCCACCTTGAAGCCATTTTTCAAAAAAGGAGTGATTGCGCAAGATATATCGAAAAAGGCGAAGAAGTTTTTTATCTTGAATTCGGACAATGATCCCTATGTGCCGTTAGAACATGGTTGTAAATATCAGGAGGTGACTGGCGGGGAGGTTATAGTTGAGAATGGGAAGGGGCATTTGACGCAGGAGAGTTATGGACGGATTAAGGAGATGGTGGGATTGATTTAGTTCCTACTTGTTTACGTTTTGTCTAAGACGGCCCGGCGTAATTCTTTCTTGCCTTTATCACTATTTGTCACTATCATGTTGGCATATTAATGTAAGTCTACATGTCTGATTTTGAATTTTTTAGTACGGAAGATGTTGCTAAGATGCTTGGAATACAGGTTCGAACTGTTTATTTGTACGTAAGGTCGGGAAAGATTCCGGCGCAAAAGGTTGGCAAATCTTTTAAGATTCCAAAAAAAGAATTTTTCGACTATTTATCACAAAATCGTTCCAAGGGGATCGTGGTGGTTAAGGTTGGGACGCAGGTTTTGCTCGATTCTGAAAATGAACTGAATTTGAATGTACTTAGGAGATTTTCGAGTGAAATTGCTCTTTTGAAACGCGATGGGTGGCATGTTGTGCTTGTGAGTTCGGGTGCGGTTGGATCCGGAAGAGAGGTTTTTGACGGATCGCTTATAAAAGATAAGATTTTGCAAAAACAGGTGCTTGCCGCGATCGGGCAGGCGAGGCTTATGCACTATTATTCCGATTTTTTTGGTAAAGAGGGGTTGAAGGTCGCGCAAATTTTGCTTGAGAGAGAAAATTTTTCCGACAGGAAGAGATTCTTATCTGTTAGAGGTGTTGTATCCGAGCTTCTCAATAATGGAGTTGTGCCGATCGTGAATGAAAATGATGTTATTGCCGATAAGGAGCTTAGGTTTGGTGATAACGATGAACTTGCGACGCTTCTCGCCGTGATGTTGGGAGCGAAAAAACTCGTGATTTGTTCTTCGATAAACGGCTTGTATGACTCTGATCCGGTTAAAAATAAAAATGCGCGAGTTGTGAAAGAAGTTTCTGCTATAACGGAAGAAATTTACCAAATGTGCGGAAAGTCTGTCAGTACAAACGGGCTTGGCGGGATGGTTAGTAAATTGAATTCTGCGCGGTTGGCTACCAGAGCGGGGATTGAGACTTTTGTTATAAACGGGAAGAAGAAGGGAAATTTGGTTGATACGGTTCTTGATGGCTGTTTTGAAGGAACGAAATTTTCAGCCAAAGAAAAAGGTCTAAAAGGGTTTCAAAGGTGGCTTACCGCAGGTGCGCTTTCGTTTTCGCGGATTGTGATTGATGATGGTGCCGCGAAAGCACTTTTGAATAAAAAAAGTTTGTTATTGGTTGGTGTGAAAAGTGTCGCAGGCGAGTTTGAGAAACGTGATACTGTGGATGTATATAATGAGCGAGGTGAAAATTTGGTGGTTGGAATTGCGAATTATTCTTCTGGAGAGTTAGTGGAAGCGTTGAAATTGAAAGATAAAAAGAATAGAAAAGAGGTGATTCATGCAGACAATGTTGTAATTTTATGATTTATGGAGAAAATTCTAAAAAAAGTTGCGGAGGCGGAGAGGGTTCTGGCAAATGAACCTGTCGTGAAGCGAAATAAGTTTCTTCGCGTTTTGGCGAAAAATCTCAAAAAAAATGTGGATAAAATTATTGAGGCGAATAAAAAAGATCTTACCGGTTTGCGTGCCGATGATCCGATGAGGGATCGTTTAATGCTTAATGAGGCCAGGATTTTTGCTATGGCTGACTCTTTAAAAGAGATTGCAGGGATGGAAGATCCGCTTGGGCGAATTCTTGAAGAGCGTAATGTGAATGAATTAAATTTAAAGAAAGTTTCCGTTCCATTGGGTGTTATCGGTGTGATTTATGAATCCAGGCCGAATGTGACTTCCGATGTTGCGGCTTTGTGTATCAAATCCGGCAATTGTGTCGTTTTACGCGGCGGTAGCGAGGCTTACAATTCGAATAAGGTGTTGGTGGCGATTATCGTTGAGGCTTTGGTTGAGGCCGGTTTGCCGCGAGATTGTGTTGCTTTGTTGGGGACGGATCGCGTGCTTGTTGCGGAAATGCTTAAGGCGAATAAATATATTGATGTTGTTATTCCGCGCGGAGGCAGGGGGCTTATAGATATGGTTCGCGAGAATTCCAGAATCCCTATAATCGAAACCGGTGCCGGAGTTGTGCATACTTATGTTGATAGTGAAGTTGATATTAAGAAGGCGGCGGAGGTTGTTTTTAATGCGAAAGTTTCACGTCCGTCGGTTTGTAATGCGCTGGATACACTTTTGGTTCATAAAAAGATCGAAAAGAAATTTTTGAAAGAGTTGTTGCCGAAATTAAAATCTGCCGGAGTTGAGATTTGCAGTGAGTTCGGGCGGGAATTTTTATCCTTAAAAATGTCGATTAAAATCGTTGGCGGTTTGGATGAAGCGATAGATCATATCGCGAAATATTCTTCAAAACATTCGGAGGCGATTTTGACATCAAATAAGGAGCATGCTCGCGAGTTTTCAAATAGAGTTGATGCCGCTGTTGTGTACGTCAACACTTCCACGCGATTTACTGATGGTGGAATGTTTGGATTGGGTGGTGAAATCGGTATAAGTACGCAAAAATTGCATGCGAGAGGTCCGATGGGGATAAGGGAGTTGACGACTTATAAGTGGCAGTGTGTTTCTGATTATTTAACAAGATAATATGCGCAAAATTGGAACCGTTTCGCTTTCCAGAACCGTAGGAATCATAGGTTGTGGAGTTATGGGAAGTGCGATTGCGGGATTTCTTCCCGGGGAAAAACTGGTTGGATTTGATAATAATCGTGAAAAAGTTGAGGCGCTTGGGATTTCGGTTGCGGATTCTGTCGAGGCGCTTGTGGATGCGGTTGATTGTGTGTTGTTGGCTATTAAGCCACAAAATTTTCGTGAGATGAAAGTTGATTTTAAAGACAAGTTGGTTGTTTCGATTATGGCCGGAGTGAAGCTTGCCGATTTGCCCGCGAGGGTCGTTCGCGTAATGCCGAATCTTGGTGCGCGAGTTGGGAAGAGCGTGAATGCTTTTATTTGTGGGGATGTGAGTGCTGACGACAAGATTTTTGTTAAAAATTTGCTTGAGAAATTTGGTGTGGCGATTGAGGTTAAGAGTGATGATGAGATAGATAAAATGACGGCGTTGTTTGGGTGTGGGCCGGCTTATTTGTATCTGTTTTTGGATGCTTTGATGGAGAAGGGCTTGGAGTTTGGATTTGATGAAAAGCTGTTGGATAAAGCTTTGCCTGTTTTTGTAGATGGGGCAATGGGGGCATTACAAGGCTTGAGCCCGAAGGAAGCTATTTCCAAAGTTGAGTCAAAAGGTGGAACTACAGAGGTCGCTTTAAAAGTTCTTAATGATGCGGCTTGGAAAGATGTTTTAAAAAAGGCCGCAGAGGCGGCCTTTCGAAGAGCAAAAGAGCTGTGAGTTTATGATATAAGGGCGTATGAATCTTTGCCGACTCTCTTGAAGTGTTTCTTGTTTTTCAGATTCAAATAAATCGTGATTGTTTTTACTTGTCTTTGTTTCAAAACTTCCCTGATGATTTCTTCGCGTGTCATGCTTTTGTCACCTTCAAGGATTTTTGAAATTATGTCGGAAACCGTCCCCGGGTTGAATCCCCATTTTGACAATGCGTAGATACCTCGACCGATCAAAACAAAATCTTTATTTCTGATGAGTTCGTTGTGGACTGCTTGGACGTTTACCATCTTGTTGTCGAATCGGGTGTCTGTTATCAGATTTGAGATTTTGACGAAGTGAAGAGGTTTTTGTTCTCGTTCCAAAACGAAGTTGATCTTGTCGCGGAGTGTTCTCGGGTTGATGTGCCTCCAGAGTTTCAAGCCGACACCTTTTTCGGTGAATTTTACTCTCTTGTCTATTCTTATCGTGCTGACTATCAATGCCGGATCGGTTTTGTCTGAAAGTTTTTCCAACGTTTTTTGTGCCAAAATCGCCGGATCCATGACATCTTTTGATTCGTTTAGAACTTTTATTGCGTGTTGGGTGATCTCTTTTATCAATTGGAACGGAATTGTTTTCAGTCTCCAGTTCGGTTCGTAGTTGATCGTGTTGGAGATTTTCTCGAGTTCCGCATCGAGGGCAAGTGCCAATTTTAATTCATTGACCTCTGTCGCGGATATGTTTTTCAGAGAATTTAAAACCGTCGAGGTTAGAGTTTCTTCCGTCATTATACCGGCGTGTTTTCTGACGATTGTTTTTGCATATTCGTTTAAAGTCTTCAAGTTCGTGTTTTGTGCGTTTCTCGAAAGTTTCTTGAGTGCGTTTTTTTCAATTTGTCTGATTCTTTCTCGGGTGACAGAAAATTTTTGACCGATCTGCTCCAAAGTTTGCTTGTTGCCCTGGTTCAAAGCGAAGCGATTTTGAATAATATGCTTCTCTTTCTCGTTCAAAACGATAAGCAGATTGTTTACCAATTCACCAAGTTTTATGTCGTTCGCCGTTGCGTTTGCGTTGATGGTGAAATTCGGAGTGGGCATAAAATTTTGTTTTAAATAGTAGTGGTCGTCAATGTGTGTCGAAATCTAGCACACATGTTTGTAGCAAGTAAAGAGTTGATAATTGCTTTTTTTGTTGTGGCGTTAGCTGATTTGTTGCGCGGTTTTATTTTTATTTTGTTAGTATTTTGATGTGTCCAGCTTGTAGCCTGCGTAGTGTACCGTGTGTATTAATTTTTGTTTAAATCCTTTGTCTATCTGTTTTCTTAGATGGGATATGTGTGAGTTTATTGTGTTGCTTGTGAGAATCGAGTTTCTGTCCCATATGATTTCCGTGATTTCTTCTCTCGAAATTATCCTTTTTGGATTTTGCATGAGAATTTCAAGTATGCAGAATGCTTTATTCCTTAAATTTACGAGTTTTCCACTTCTTCTGACAACCCTTTTGCTTGGGTCGAGAACGAGGTCTTGGAATTTGAGATTTTTCTTGAGTTTTTCCGATTTTATTATCGAGAGAGCTTTTATGGTGAGAGTGATGTCGTTTTTCGAGATGTTGCGTGGTAAGACGTAAGCATTTTCTATCAATTGTGTTATCGGGTAGGGGAGAAGTATCGGGATTTGCGAGTTTGTTTCGCGAATTTTTTTAATGGCGTGGGTGCAATCTTCTTCTTCGATTGGCGGGTGGATGTATGCGATGTGATATTGATGGAACCATATTTTATCCAGGTTTCTTGGGGTTGTTGTTGTACATTCAATACCGGACTTGCCGAGAAGCTTTTTTATGTCGCCGGTACATTCCGGTCTGCATGTTACGATGAGTGCATGCATAGAGTGGTTTTTTGGTCGGTGTGCTATTCTCTTCCTTATAACTTGAGTTTTGCAAGGGTCTGTGATGCAAATTCTGTCAAATTTTCGTGACACTATTTTCGTAACGGGTTGATTTTTTTATTTATTGTCATAAAGTTGTGACATGAAAGATTACGCAGAGTTGGTTTCAATATTGGAGAATGCGGGGCATCCGCCTTTTAGGGCGAGCCAAGTTTTGCATGATGTTTTTAAGAAAGGTATTGCCGATTATTCGCAAATGATCAATTTGCCGCAAGGACTTCGGGATGTTTTGTCGGAGAAGGTTCCGGTTTTATCTATAGAAGAGAAGCATGTTTCGATTACTCCTGATGGTTCCGTGCGCAAAATTTTATTTAGATGTAAAAAAGATGGTAAAAAGATCGAGTCAGTTTTGATGAGATTCAGGGATGGGAGAAGGACGGTTTGTGTTTCTTCTCAAGTTGGGTGTGCGGTTAAATGCGTTTTTTGCGCTACGGGGAAGATGGGGTTTAAAAGAAGTTTGAGTTATGAAGAGATAGCGGATCAGGTTTTGTATTTCGTTTTGGATTCGGAGGAGGAGATAACAAATGTTGTTTTTATGGGGATGGGTGAACCTTTTAATAATTATGAAAATGTTCTTCGCGCTTGCAGGCATTTAAATGATAGTCGGGGCATGAATTTGGGGGCGAGGAATATTACTTTGTCGACTGCGGGTGTGATCCCGGGGATTTTGCAATTAATTCCCGAAGATTTACAGGTTAATTTGGCGATTTCTTTGCATGCGCCGAATCAGGAGTTGCGTCAGGAGTTGGTGCCTATCGCTAAGAAATATCCTTTGATCGAGCTGATGGATGCTTTGAAAGAGTATACCGATAAAACTCACCGAAGGATTTCTTATGAGTACGTGATGCTTGCCGGTGTAAACGATAGTTTGAGTTTGGCTCATGAATTGGGAAAATTGCTTAAAGGGAGGCTTTGTCATGTGAATTTGATCCCTTATAATTTTACGGATAAGACGAAGTTCAGAAGATCGAGGGATCAGAAGGTTGAAGAGTTCAAAAGGATTGTCGAGACTTATCGTGTGCCGGTTACGGTGAGGGTTAGTTTGGGGCAAAGTATTGATGCGGCGTGCGGGCAGTTGGCAGGGAGAAAATAACTATTTTGCAAACGGCTTCATTTCCTATTTTCTTCAGTCTAGCATGTACGACTTCAGAAAAGCAGGAGCATTGCAGATATTTGCAAAATAGTTATTTTTTCCCCCTGTGTGGTCATTTGTCGTGCTTGCCGAAATGTGTTATAATACACGTAGAATTTGCAAAAATGAAAAATCCGTATGATGAAAATCCGCATGATGGTAAAAAGGGATTGTTGTTATTGGGCAGTGCTCTATTGGCTAGTGGTGTATCTGCGGGATGTGCTAATTTTGAGAATGCTTGTGGTGTGCCCGAAATAAGTAATCAAACTGTAAGTACATCCACCCTTTCAATAAAAGAGAAGATAGAAGCGGCTGTGGAACACGGAGAATCGGTTTATCAAACTTTGACGTGTCCGGTTGACAGTATGGTTGCTTTGAGTGATCGGGAGTTCGCGGAGAGAACGAAAAATAGTAATGATGCGGCGGCTTCTTATGATACTGTTGATACTGTTTATATTCCGGAAGATACCTTCGGATTCCAACAGAATCTTTTTGATCGTGCTGTTTTTCACGAATTTACTCATGGTCAAGCAGATTATGGGGAAATGGGTTGGCCCGAATGGAAAGATGATTTTGCCGATATTAATTATCATGGGATATATCAGGGCGAGTCCGTGTCGGGTGTTGATTTGGACGATCAATGTGTAAGCTTCTATGCATGTGCGGGACCTGAGGAACACTATGCTGAAACAATATCAACATGGGGGATTAGTCCTTTAACTTTTTTGGGGGAAGAGGGGTTAACAAGATCGGTTAATCGGGCGAAGGTTCAAACCGGCGATATGCTTGTTCCCGCTTATTCTCAGATTGAAACAACTCGAGGTTTTTATAATGCAAACGGAGAAGATAATGGATTTAGCGATCTTATATTGACGGAATCCGGACTCCTGAAATTAATTGCATACACTTATAATGGTGGTTTCCGATTGTCGTTGGAGGCGGAAGGAGGTGAAGTTCAAGAGTATAGCTTCGATATGGAGGAAGGATGGGATTTAAATTTGTTTAGTTTTTCCGAATCCGATAGGGGTATTTATATGGTGGCATCTAAAGATTATGATTTGAAATTAATCGAGCTTGATTTGGTCAGCGGTCAGTTTTCCGAAATTGTATCGTGGAAGGTGGGTGCAATCGGCGGTATCAACAAAACAGCTGTTTATGACAATAAGGTATGGATGGTCCCTTGGGGTTTTCCGGATGGGCAAGTGGTAATACAATATTTTGATGTTGGTAAAAACATGATGGGTGAAATGGAGACTAAGTTGAAATTACAGAGTGGTCTATTTGGTTTTAGCAATGTAAATAGTGATGGGCATATGGTTGTGCATGATGGCTATTGTTTTTATGTTTTGGATTTAAATACCGGAGAGGTTTTGAGTAAAACTTATGATTTGGGTGGCGAGGTTGATTCCAGCAATATAATACTTCTCGATTCCGGTGAATTTTACGCGATTGCAGATATGGATTCCGGAAAAAAAGTTTTGCTGGAAGGAGCTCAAGGCGATGTGAGGATGAGAATGGCCGAATTGGATAATGATAAATTCATTGATGATGATCCCGGTGCTTCTATTGTTATTGGTGATCGAGCATCTTTTGGATTTTGGGATTCGGAGGATGGTACAACTTTCTTAAATGTTTCCTTACCGCAAGATTGATGTACTAATTTTAGTTTTCGTGCTTAAATGTAAGTGTTTTTTTATCTTTTAATTTTAAAAAATGACTGAACCACAACCACAACAGGGAAAAGTTAAAGTCGTATTGAGCGAGCAGGCGCAAGCTGGGATTTATTCAAATGCGGTTTCCGTGAATGTTTCTTCAAATGAAGTCGTTTTGGATTTCGGTTATTTGATGCCGGCAGGACAAGAGAGAGTTGTTAAAGTTTTACAAAGGGTTAACATGACTCATAAGACTGCGGAATCTTTCTTGAAAGTTTTCCAAAATGCGGTTTTGGATTTTAGGAATAAACAAAAGGAGGGGAAGTAGACTGATAGTCTAGCCTACCTACGCAGACCCGCCAGCGTGAGCTGGCGGATGAAGTGTGTCCCGCATCTTCTTGATGTGGTATCTTTTGGGCATGGAATTCAAGAGAC
>LCFW01000010.1 GCA_000999315.1 Candidatus Peregrinibacteria bacterium GW2011_GWF2_43_17 | reverse complement strand
CTCGCTATCTCCGGCAGTAACATTTCGCACCGTCTCAACCAATATTTCGCGTTCTTCCCGTACTTCACAAATTCCGAGTGTATGTTTTTCATATTTTCGCAGTTAAATCGTGCCTCTCTTATATCACTTTAACAGGAGGAAATCCATCATCTCGGCTGGACTTTTCGCGCAGTGATGGCGCGCTCACCTTTTTCGTGTTGCGATACGCTAAATTTATATCGAAATTTCGTAGCACCTCGCATCAAATTCGTGTCGGAATTTCACAGAACACCTTCGCGTTGCGCGGTCAAGATTTTAATGCAAAAATCACTCCATCCCGTGCCAAATCCTCCCCTTCGAAGTTGCATGAAAAAACCCCGCATTGCACTTCGCTCTCTCGCAAACCCCGCGAACAAGATTTTACACCGTACGGAACATCTCCTAAAATACCCACATGCCAACCTGCCAAAATTGCCAACTGGAATTCGTCACCTCGGAAGACGATTTAGCCTACTACAACAAACTACAAGTCCCGCCCCCCAAGTGGTGTCCGTCCTGCCGTGAAATGCGCCGCATGGCTTGGTGTAACGAAATGTATCTTTATCCAAACACATGCAAATTATGTGGTAAAAAAATCGTCGCCCAATTCGGCTCCTCAAACCCGCGCCCCGCCTACTGCATCCAATGCTGGTGGAGCGACAAATGGGATCCACTCGCGTATGGCCGCGTTATAGATTGGACAAAACCATTTCTTGAGCAATTCCACGAGCTCGAACTAACCATACCCCATTGCTGTGTCTCGATAGATACCAGCGCGGTCAACAGCGAATATACTCACTACGCCGGCCAAGAAAAAAACTGCTACATGATTTTTCACGCAACCTTTGCAGAAGATTGTTATTACGGCTACGGCATCAAAAAAGCCAAAGACTGCATTGATGTCCACTACTGCCACCAATCGAATTTTTGTTATGAATGTATAGATATAAAAGATTGCTATAATCTCGCGTGGAGTCAGGATTGTTCAAACTGTGGAAGCAGTTATTTCTTAAGAGATTGCATTAACTGCGTGGACTGTTTTATGTGCACCGGTTTGCGTAATAAAAACCATTGTTTTTTAAACGAACAGCTCACAAAAGATGAGTATAAAAAACGCCTCTCCGAAATCAACCTAGGTTCTCACCAGCAGCTCCAAAAGCACCTCGCTCAATTTTCAGACTTGCAGTTGAAACACACATACCGCTATCTTCAGAATAATATGATTGAAAATTCTCTCGGCGATCATTTGTATAACGCAAAAGATTCGTTTTACTGTTTTGATACAAGCGACATTGAAAAATCAAAATATTGCAGTCAAATGCAACTCGGCGTGCGCTATTGTTACGACATATATCAGTACGGCATAAATTCCGAACTATGTTACGAAGGCGCGATGGTTGGAACGAACGCTTACAATATTCAATTCTGTTATCTTTGCCTTTGGCAGGTTACCAATCTGACTTATTGCGCCGAATCTTATAGTAGCCGGGATTGTTTCGGATGTTTCGGATTGAACCACAACCAATACTGCATTCTCAATAAGCAATACGCCGAGCAAGAATATTTTAATTTAAAAGAAAAACTTATTGCAAAAATGAAAAAAGACGGAGAATTTGGCGAATTTTTGCCGATTCAATATAGCCAATCGACTTACAATGAAACTACGGCTCAACTTTGGTATCCGATGACAAAAGAACAGGTTCTGGCAAAAGGTTGGCGCTGGCAAGATAGCTTACCGGGCACTTATGGGAAGGGTACAATTGGCGAATTGCCGGATGATATAAAAAACACTCATAACGACACTACTAAAGAAATTTTAACCTGCGAAAATTGTCAAAAAAACTACAAAATTATTGAGCAGGAGCTTAAATTTTATAAAAAACACGGATACCCCCTGCCGAGAAAATGTTTTGAATGCAGGCGCATTTCAAGAATGCAAAAAAGAAATCCAAGAAAATTCTGGATCAGGCAATGCACCAAGTGCCAAGAGAAATTCTACACGACTTATTCACCCGACAGACCGGAAATAATTTATTGCGAAAAATGTTATCAAAAAAAAACATACTAAAATCCCCGGCCAAAATAAATCTCACTCTCGACATTCTCGGTAAAGATGGCGATTACCATCTCGTCAATACCGTTATTTGCGAAGTTGAAAATCTTTACGACGAAATCACGATCGAACTTCTATCGAAGACCGGCGGCAAAATCGAAATAAAAACTTCCAACAAAGAGCTCAACCGTGATCCCGAAAACAACCTTGCCTACAAGGCCGCGAAACTGATAGCACCAAAAGCATCAATAAGAATTTTTATCAAAAAAAACATTCCGCTTCGTTCAGGACTCGGCGGCGGCTCAAGCAACGCGGCAACGGTATTGAAAGAATTAAATCGCCAGCTTGGACTGAACTTGGACGTCCGGGCTCTCCGCCATCTTGCCGCCACCATCTCGATGGACGCGCCATTTTTCATAACCGGTGGTATCGCCCGCGCGACACACTTTGGCGAAATAATCGAGTCTATAAAAACCGACCTGCGACTTAAGCCGCAACTTGTTTTTAACGACAAATCAAAAACATCCACCGCGGAGATGTATTCGAAAATAGATGCTTTGCCGACAGGGCGCAATCATGCAAAAACCGAAAAACTCATAAAAGCACTAGCGGACAACGATCTCAAAGGTGTAATTAACAATTTGCATAACGATTTTGAATTGCTGTTCCCGACTACGTATCCAAATCATCTGTCGGGGGCGGGATCGGCCTACTACTTCTTGCCTTATTTCGCCAAAGGGCTAAACTTTTCATCATGAAGGCTATGTTTAAAAAATCACTGGAATTTCTACCATCGATTTTACTCGTATTCATCCTCTCGACCCTCTTCTGGTTTGGCGGGAAATGGTTTTTTATAGAAGTATGGTTTGTGGTTGAAATTTTCATACTCACGTTTTTAACCAAGACGACACCTTTTCGCATTTCGCTTTCCGCTTTTTCAAAAGGGATTTATATCGGAGTCGGCTTGTCATTGCTGGTTTATTTTCTTGTGCTGGGGATCGGATTCGAAGAGGACACGATCTTCACAAGCGGCATCTTGATTCCGCCACTTGAAGAAGCGGCCAAATTTTTGCCGGTTTTGCTGATCACTTATTTGATTTACCGTCGTAAAAAAACATTCTTAAACCCATCCGATTATCTCTGGATTTCGGTCTTGTCAGGTGCGGGATTCAGCATGGTTGAAAAAATGTACTTTGGCGACGTGACATTTTCTTATACTTACGGCCCTCATCTGGGCGGAATTTATTTTTTCCCGGATGCACTTAGCGCCGATGGCATCGGATACATCGGTCATTCGGCCGCAACCGGTTTAATCGGTATGTGTTTCGGATTGGGGCTTTATTTGAAATCCAAAATAACATCTTTAAAAAAACTTTGGTGGATACTTCCTTTGGCCGGTTTCGCATGGATCGTCTTGGAGCATGCAATCGTGAATATCAGCTTTGTCGAAAATTACGATTGGTTATATATGCTGGGCGGAGGAGTTGTGACGCCGATCATATTTATAATCTTATTGGTCCCGACATTGGGTATCGATATTTACGGTCTGTTTAATTTGATAAAAAAACATCCGGTTGTGAAAAAAGCCCTGATTGGTGAATCGAAAAAAATAATAAAAGATTTCAAAAACGGCAAATGGGCGGATAGCTTAATCCTGCTTAAAAAAACAATATCCATGTTGAGGAAAATCAATATATTAATTTGGCAAAAATCCCTAAACTCCTAAATCCCTACCGCCATGCTTCAAACGCTTTTAGATTCAGCTCAAGACTTATGTTCATCAGGTTTATTTAATAACCCCGGGAAAATTCACGAAGCTTGTTTCAGAGATGTTCATTACGACAACCCGATTTTCAATCCGTGCACGGCGGCGATATGGAGCGAAATCATGAGCGCAATCACCGATGGCGTTGGAACAACGGGCGAACCGGGCGCCACAAATGATTATTATTATGGCGGGAACCCGGCCGGCATACCGGATAGCAGTGCTTCGCATACTCAACCCAGTTTATCGGATCTTTTGCCATCCGAATACAAGACGGACGAAAACATGACCCTGAGCGACGTGGTAGATTAAATTCCCACCCTCCCCTTCATTGCCCTCATGATCGTCGTCTGATCGGCATATTCGATATCTCCACCGGATGGCAGTCCTCTCGCGATTCTTGTGATTTTTACGTCGAATCCGGCAAGAATTTTTGAAATATACAACCCTGTCGCCTCGCCTTCCAAATTCGGATTCGTGGCAACGATCACCTCTTTGATTTCTCCCTCGGCCACCCTGTCCGCCAGCTCTTTCATTTTCAAATCCTCCGGTCCGATCCCGTCCAACGGCGCCATTGCTCCATGAAGCACATGATACAAACCCTTGTATCCTCCCGCCTTTTCTATCGCCACAAGATCAAGAGTATCCTCAACCACGCAAACCACACTCGCATCCCTTCCCGCATCGAAACAAATCCCGCAAACCTCATCCGTCGTCAGCGTGAAACATTTTTTACAAAACCGAACCCCCTTTTTCACATCAACAAGCGCTCTCGCCAATTCGCCCGCAACCAAATCGGAACTTTTTAATATATGAAAAGCCAGCCTTTGCGCGGTCTTCGGCCCGATTCCCGGAAGCCGATTAAACTCTTTTATCAGGTCGTCTATATTTTTTGGCAGATACTTGGTCATAAGCGCAAGGGCTATTAACTGCGAACTAACTTTAAAAACTCACTCCTGGTATTTGTGTTTTTTTTGAAAAGCCCTCTGACTGCCGACGTGGAAACTTCACTGTTTTGTTTTTCCACTCCTCTTGCCATCATACAGAGATGTTTGGCTTCTATAATGACGGCCACTCCTCGCGGACGCAGGAATTTATTTATCGCATCCGCAATCTGTTGAGTGAGCCTCTCTTGATTTTGCAATCTGCGTGAAAAAATCTCAACCAGCCTCGGCAATTTGCTGACCCCGACGATTTTTCCATTCGGGATATATCCGATATGTACCCTCCCGAAAAACGGCATCATGTGGTGTTCGCACATCGAATAGAACTCGATATTTTTCACAACAATCATCTCGTCATAATTTTCCCCGTCAAAAGTCTTGAAAACGCTTTTCGGATCCTGCTTGTATCCGCCAAATAATTTCTCCGCCATCTTCTCGACCCTTTTCGGCGTTTCAATCAACCCTTCCCTGTTCGGGTCGTCACCGATTTCAGTGAAAAATTTCTTCAACATTTTTTCAAACAGGGCGGAGGAATATTTCGACCGAAGTCCGTTTGGATTAAGTTGTCTCATTCGCTCATTTTTAGAAAATAGGTGTGAACACTCATGTCATCCGTTAGCTCGGGATGAAATGTCGAAACCAAAATACGACCTTGACGGCACATTATAGTATCACCTTTGTATTTAGCCAAAATTTCAACATCCTTGCCGGCCGCCAAAATCTTCGGCGCGCGAATAAATATCGCTTTAATCGGATTCAGGCTTACCTTGGGCGCAGAGATTTCAGTTTCAAAACTGTCAACTTGCCTCCCGTAAGCATTTCTCTCGACCTCTATATCGATAAGCCCCAAATGCCCGGCTTTTTCTCTGCCTAAAATCTTTTTCGCCACCAAAATCGTTCCCGCGCACGTCCCGTAAATAGGCATCCCGCCACGAGCTCTTTTGATAATTTCGCGATCCAATCCTTCAAGTTTAAGCAATTTCCCTATTGTCGTGCTTTCGCCCCCGGGGATAATCAAAGAATCAACTCGGTTTAAATCGGCAACAGTTCTAACCTCCAAAACATCATCCGCCCCGGCTCGTTTTAATGCCGCAACATGCTCGATAACCGATCCCTGGATTGCAAGAACGCCGACCATATAATTTGTAACGAATAGACGGAGGAATGATAGCGTAAACAAGAGGGTTTGAAAACGCCAGGCCGTCCGACAGGTTGGAGGACGGTCCTAAAAGCGATGCCACGAACGAGAAACATACATCCATCAAAACAGGCAAGGGATTTTTGTTGTGGCTCGAGCGATTACGCAGCGCTACCATTCTACTTCTTAAGAATGGTAAGCGAGTACCTAGCGAGAGGCACAACAAAAATCCCTACCATCCTCTCTCCGCATACTTGTCCGCCAGCTTCCCGATTTCAAGACTCTCCATGGCTTCTCCAAGCCCTTCCGACGCCTTCGCGATGCGCGCGGGATCGTTAAAATGCAACACGGCCTCAACGATTGCGCGGGCCCTTCTCGCCGGATCCGATGATTTGAAAATGCCGCTCCCTACGAATACCCCGTCGCATCCGAGTTGCATCATCATTGCCGCATCGGCCGGAGTCGCAATTCCGCCCGCCGCGAAATTCACAACCGGCAATCTTCCCGCCTTGGCAACCTGAGAAACGAGTTCAACGGGGACTCTCATCTCTTGCGCAACGCGTTTTATTTCGCCGACCGACATTTTTTTCAAGCCTTCGATCTCTCCCAAAATTTTCTTCCAATGTCTCACCGCCTCGACAACATTTCCCGTACCCGCCTCCCCTTTTGTCCTGATCATAGCGGCCCCTTCGTCAATTCTTCTCAAAGCCTCTCCCAAGTTCACAGCCCCGCAAACAACCGGCACTTTGAATTTCGACTTATCGACATGAGACGCCGGATCCGCAGGAGTCAAAACCTCGCTCTCGTCTATGTAATCTATCCCGATAGCCTGCAATATTTGCGCTTCAACAAAATGCCCAATCCTGATTTTTGCCATAACCGGTATCGAGACAGCTTTCATAATATCTTTAACCATTTTGGGATCGCTCATCCTTGCCACTCCTCCATCCTTCCTGATATCCGCCGGCACTCTCTCGAGAGCCATCACCGCAACCGCCCCCGCCTTTTCGGCAATTTTAGCCTGATCGGCATTCACGACATCCATTATAACCCCGCCCTTTAACATCTGCGCGAGCCCCTTTTTGAGTTTCGGTGTATTCTTTTTAATCATACGGACGCATTTTAACACCCCCCATTCAAAACTCAAACCTCCTCTGCGCCAGCGACTTAAGGCTTGGAACATCGCGAGGTTCAAAATAAATCACCCCGTTCTTGTTGCGGATATTGAAAATCCCCATCTCGGCCATTCCGCAAAGATGATTGTAAGCATCTATTCGTTTAAATCCGGAAATCCTTGCGATCACGCTTGCCGGTTGCATCGCCCCGAGCTCCAGAGCGGTCAGGTATATTTGCTCATCTTTCTCCCTGAGCCCCAAAATTTGGAAAACCTTGGAAAGCATAACGAGTTTTGTGATCGAATGGTAGGCGCTACTCTAGCCGATACTTGACAGCTTGTCAAGACGTATTGCCAGTCGTATTTAGCAAAAAGACCTTGAATCAACGGCTTGCAAACCTGTTAAAGGTATCCGCCCCAAAATCTGCAATCGGGCTGTGTCAAAACTTTTTCACAGCAAGGAGCTCCGCTTTGCGCCTATTCGTCTATCTCGCTACCCCACATACTCGTCCCAACTTTTTACCTTCAAATCCCCCACCCCGTACTTTGCCAGCGTTCTTGCCATCAGCCTCGCGACCTGCAAATTTGTAATTAAAGGTATATTCAAATCAATAGTCCTTCTCCTGATATGATACCCAGCAGTCATCTCTTCATGGCTGTAATTTGTCGGAATATTTATAACCAAATCGATACACCTGTCGCGCAAATATTCGTCCAAATTTGGACTTCGCCCGTCCCCGATTTTATGCAAAATATGCGCCTCGACCCCATGCTCCTTCAAAAAATGCCCAGTCCCGTCAGTCGCAAACAAACTAAACCCCATCCCCTTCAACCTTTTCGCCGAGCTCAAAAAATCCACCTTGTCCTGCAGCCTGCCAATACTCAACAAAATATTTTTCTTTGGTAGTTCGAACCCGACGGAAATCATAGCTTTCAAAAACGCCTCCTCTACATTTTCTCCAAAACATGCGACTTCTCCCGTAGACGCCATCTCGACTCCGAGCACAGGATCGGCACCTTTCAATCGCGAAAAACTAAACTGCGGAGCCTTCACTCCAACATGATCCAAATCAAGCGTTCGATAATGACCCTTTTTCAGCGCTTTTGCGTTTTTACCAAGCATCGCCTTCGTTGCGATTTCTATGAAATTATAACCTGTAACTTTTGAGCTGAACGGAAAACTTCGGCTTGCGCGCAAGTTGCATTCGATAACTTTTATCTCATTGCTTTTTGCCAAAAATTGAATATTAAAAGGCCCGGTAATGTGTAGCTCTTTCGCGATTTGTTTCGTTATTTGGCGAACTCTTTTTATGGTTTCCAAATAAAGTTTCTGCGGAGGCAAAACTATGGTCGCATCTCCGGAATGGACGCCGGCATTTTCGATATGTTCGGCTATCGCCCAAATAATGACTTCGCCACGTGTCGCAACGGCATCAACTTCAATCTCTTTCGCACCTTTTTCAAACTTGCTTATAACCACCGGAGCATCTACGGAGATTTTTGCGGCGGTTGATAAATAAGCCCTGAGATCTTCTTCATTTTGCGCGACATTCATCGCCGCGCCCGAAAGAACATAAGAAGGTCGCACCAAAACAGGGTATTCAACCTCGCGAGCAAATCTATAGGCGTCTTCCACATTCGAAAAATCTTTCCATTTCGGCTGAGCGACTTCGATTTTATCCATCAGTCCCGAAAACTTATGCCGATTTTCCGCGCGATCAATATCGAGCGGAGAAGTACCAAGAATTTTCACTCCTTCTTTGTAAAGCTTCATCGCCAAATTATTCGGTATCTGTCCTCCGGTTGAAATGACAACCCCGTTCGGTTTTTCAAACTCATAGATATCCAAAACCCTCTCGAGCGAAAGCTCGTCAAAATACAATTTGTCGCAAATGTCATAATCCGTCGAAACCGTCTCCGGATTGTAGTTGATCATAATCGTTTCATATCCCTCTTTGTCCAAAGTGCGAACCGCATTTACACAACACCAGTCGAACTCGACCGACGACCCGATACAATAAGGACCCGACCCCAAAACTATAACTTTTTTGCGCGCCGATCTTTTCGTGTCATCTTTTTCGCCGTGATAAGTCAGATAAAGATAATTCGTGCTTGCGGGCCACTCGGCCGCCATCGTATCTACCTGTTTTATAGATGGTAAAACGCCAAGTTTCTTTCGCATATCTCTGATCTCGAGCTCTCTTTTCCCGGTCGCGATAGCGATTTGCATATCTGAAAAACCGTGTTTTTTTGCCTTCGTCATGAGTTCCGCGGAGATTTTTTTTGCCGACTTAATCTCATCATCCATCTCCACGACATTTTTTATTTTATCCAAAAACCACTTGTCGATTCCGCTCAAGTCGCTGATTTTTTTAGTGCTCCATCCCTGCCTTATAGCCTCAACTATAGCCAAAATCCTCTTGGGTGTAGCCACCTCGATATCGTGTTTTAATTTTTCCGGTTTAACGTCAAGTCTCTCATTCCCGGTCAGTCCGTAAAACCCGACTTGTAGCATCCTTAAGCCCTTTTGCATCACCTCTTCGAAATTTCTTCCAAGCGCCATAACCTCGCCAACCGACTTCATTTCGCTCGTAATCTCTTTTGAAACTTTTCTAAATTTATTCAAATCCCATCTCGGGATTTTCAATGCCAAATAATCCAGCGCAGGTTCGAAACATGCGGTCGTATTCTTAGTAACGGCATTTTTCAAATCCGGCAGTGCGTACCCGAGCGCCAACTTTGCCGCAACGTGCGCAAGCGGATATCCCGTCGCCTTAGATGCGAGCGCCGAAGAGCGCGACAACCTCGCATTAACCTCGATTACTCGATAATCTTCCGACTTCGGATCAAGCGCATATTGAATATTGCACTCCCCCACAATCCCCAAATGTCTAATTGTCCTGATCGCCAACTCTCTAAGCTTATGATATTCGCTGTTTGTCAAAGTTTGCGACGGCGCAACGACAATGCTTTCGCCCGTATGAATCCCGAGCGGATCAAAATTTTCCATGTTGCAAACCGTGATGCAGTTGTCGAAAGCATCTCTGACGACTTCGTACTCAACCTCTTTCCATCCTTTTAAATTCTCTTCCACCAAAACCTGAGAGCTGTACGAAAAAGCATTTTCCAGAAGCGTCTTCAGCTCCTCTTCGTTGTACGCAAATCCGGACCCTTTTCCTCCGAGAGCGAAAGCCGCCCTGACGATGACCGGGTAGCCGATTATTTTCACCGCGGCGAGCCCTTCCTTTACCGAATAGCAAGCGCGACTTCGCGGGACTTTCACGCCGATTTCCGCCAAAGTTTTATTAAAAAGCTCCCTATCCTCGGTTTTTTCTATCGCGGAAACCGGAGTCCCAAGAACTTTTACGCCATATTTTTTAAGAATTCCCGACTTTGAAAGCTCGATCCCGCAATTGAGCGCCGTCTGCCCGCCGAAACTTAACAAAATTCCATCCGGCTTTTCTTTTGCAATAACCTTCTCTACAAAATATTTATTAACAGGCAAAAAATAAACCTTATTCGCGAGCCCCTTACTGGTTTGATTCGTCGCAATATTCGGATTTATAAGCACGGTCGAAATCCCCTCTTCTTTGAGAGCCTTAATCGCCTGTGAACCGGAATAGTCGAACTCCCCGGCCTCCCCGATCTTGAGCGCCCCCGATCCGAGAATCAGGACTTTCGTCTTCGAAAACTCCTTATGGATTGTCTTGGTTTTTTTAGGAGGCAATTATTTCTGTAAAAATTTCCGAAGTGGAATATACAGCCATTCCATAAGGTTTGACAAATCTATTTTTTCATGCGAAGCTACGCACTATTTTTATATACGATGGAAACTACGCAACCAAAAGAACGGCTAATCCCACCGGGAGAATATGCAGAGTTGAGAAGAGCTTTTGTCGATTGTAAGACTGCGAGACTTGGTATTACTGAAAAACACGATCGCCTGAAAGAAATTGTTGATAGGGTGCTCGGTGACGATAACGAAAAATTGTTGGAGCTTTACGAAAGGCTTTGCCAAGACGCAATGACGGAACTGAAAGAGGTATTGACCTTGCCATTCTGGCGACAAGTTTTTGACAGAATCGTGGAATCAAATGGCATCATAGACGGTCAAACATTTGGAGGTATCGAACGAGACGGAACCGAAATCGGGAAACTTATCAACGCAGGCAATATGATTCAGGCTATGGGCTTTGATCGTCCTAAACAAGCATTGTCAAAAAGTCCGTTAGGATATCCTTTTGAAAAGATAGACGTTGACGAACCCCGCTGGGCATCCAAGTTGAAAATCGCAGAAAATTTTTTACACTCTTTTTCCCACTTAATAGATATTCATGGCCTCGCTTTTCTTGTCGATACAAAATCTCGACACGAAGTTGTTTACATGTTGAGCCAAGCTAAAGCAATTGGTTATACGTGCGAATTGCTTGATGCGTATAGCAGGCAAATTTCAAGCGAGACGATCGAAAAAGACGTAAGCATGGCGGAAGTTTTACGAGCCAACAGGCTTTTATACGAAGCAAGATTTTTAGGAGAATCGATGTATGCAGCATTGGCCCAAACAGGCATGCCGGTTGAAGTAATTACGATTGGAGATGCGATACTGCGTAATGCAGACATGGGCAAAATTATTGGCGCAATAAAAGAGCCTATGGCCAATACGGCTCGCCCTGGGAAAATCGAACCTGAGGAACTAGCTAGGCTTGCAGAGGCGAGGAAACCGTACGTAACGATTTTGACGGAAGAAGTTGTGCTTAGAGGCGAAAGATTTGTAAAAGTTGAAATCGTAGATCGCGGTGCGCAAATAGATTTGAACAGGATTAAAGATGATGTTGGCATGGGGGATTTTGAATTTAGAGATGCGAACGTCAGAGACCTTCTCGATTATCTTTCACAAAGACATCGCTCAGTTCCATTAAAGACGGGAGGGTATCTGTCAAGCGGTATAGGCTTGCATACGACAAGGGAGACGATCTCGGAATACGGAGGAGAAATTTACTACACCAACATGAGGGGACAAGGGGTAAGGTGCATGATTTTAATCCCGGTTGACGGCGCCAAAAGTAAAATCAAATTATCGGAGGAAAAAATAACCGGCAAAGAGCTGGATTCAATTGCGATAAAGATCGACGGAGCTACAACCTGTCGCGATTTCGAAGCGGGAGATGCAGAGATAAGAAAGCTTTTCGGTGGGGGCACGGATGTTGAAAAAGCCAGAGATAGGCTTAGAGCTGTTATGCCTATTCTCGGTTTGCCCAAGGTCGGCATAGTCCGGCAATGCCGTCAGGCGGAAACCCGTGTTTGATCGACGTTTTTCTTCTGGAAGAACTTGCCATTTCAGGATGATTTTGTTAAAAATTAAACATCACTTACCCCTTACGTATATGGCTGAGACTCCTCGCAGACGACGCTCTCCGGAAGAGATCGTTTTTTATGCTATGGGACCGAAGAGGCAACTCAACCCCAATGTTGTGACGGGATGCGCCAAGACAATACGCGAACTTACTCTCGGGGTTATATGCGATCCCGAAGAAGGTCGCGACCTTGCGTCCGACAAACTTCCCGATAGAACTCCTCGTTTTGAACATATTCACAAGATGCCTCCCATCTGATTTTTAAAATGTTCTGCAAGAAATACTTTCATATATCTTTAAACTGCTCTTTTGCCGATGGCAATTTGCTTGTATCGATTTTATCGAGTAGTCGGTCCATAGATGCAATCGAATGATCAAGCGAGCTTCTCTTCGTAATTTTCAGGTACACCCTCGACCTGTGCTCGATCGCAAAAATCAAAACGCTATCACCTTCTATTCTAAAAACAATTCGATAATCCCCAACTCGCAACTTTCGATATCCTTTCAATGAGCGCCTAAGCGGTTTGCCAAACTTTGCAGGCTCGGTCATCAGCTTCTCTTCGATCGCGAATTTGATTCTCTTCCCGATGCTTTTCGGCAATTTTGGCACGTCGAATCTGCAAACTGCATCATGGTATTTGATTCGAAAATTCATCTCCATGCTTTGTCATGCTCTACAAATTTCGCACCTTTGATATCGCGCCCGGACGCCACGAGATCCAATACGTCATCTTCGTCAATTTCCATGGCAACCTTGATGAGATGTAGGGCCTTGGTGGCGGGAGGTAAATCATCCCTTTTTGCCAGATTGTAAAGAGCGTTCTCGACATCCTTGGGCAGACTTATATTCATTCTTTTTTTAGAAGTTGGCATGGGGTATTCCATATGTGATTTTATTAAAGTGTATCACCGGTGTATCACCTCGTCAAATGGTCGCAGAGGATTTCCTGTAAGACAACGCCTCCGCGATATCCGAAGGCTCTATATCTTTGTGATCTTCGAAATCCGCGATGCTCCGGGCGACTTTTATCGTATTGAAATATCCCCGCCCCGAAACCATATTTGCCGCGAGCGCCCTGTTAAGCAACTCCGACGCGCCTTTTTTAAGTTCGCAAGCGTTTCCGACAATCGCAACATCCATTTCCCCGTTGAATTTGAGTCCGAATTTGGAAAGTCTGCCATGCTGTCTTTCGTAGATTTTTTTCAAATCGACACCGCGGACATTGGCGTCGTCGGGCGTCAAATCTTCTTCTTCGAGTCGCGGTACCTCCAAAACCATATCGACGCGATCCCAAAAAGCTTGCGGGAATTTCGAAAGAAATCTTTTCACTTCGGAACTTTTGCACCCGCATTTGAAATCATTGTACGCAAGCCTCTCGCCGCACGGGCACGGATTCATGGTCGCAATCAACGAAAAATCCGCAGGCAACAGAACCTTCTTTTTGCCGGTCGAAACCAAAACAACCTTCTCTTCCATCGGCTTGAGCAAAGCTTCAACATGCGCTCGCGAAAAAGTATGTATGTCGTCCGTCATAAGCACCCCTTTATGCGCCAAAGTCATCTCTCCGGCGCGGAGCTTCGATCCGCCTCCGATCAAAGTCCCGACACTCACGGTATTGCTGATTTCGCGAAACGGCCTCTCGATTCCGGAAGAAAGATCGTCATCCGTGAAAGAGGAATAAACTTTTACGATTTCCGAAATATCTTCTTGCGATAAAGGCGGCATAAGTCCGGTCACGCTTTTCGCCAAGATGGTTTTACCCATGCCGGCCGCCCCGACCAAAACGATGTGATGTCTGCCCGAAATGGCTATCGAAAGCGCTCTTTTGACGATCGAATGACCTTTGATCCCGACAGTACCCTCGGGTCTTTTTATTTCAAATTTTTCCACAGAATATTTCGTGACTTCTTTGCCACCGTTTAAATGAGAAACAAGTTCTTTAAGATTTTTCGGTATAAAAATCTCAATCCCCGGGACCAATCCCGCCTCCTTCGCTCTGTCGGCACTCACAAAAACCCTCTTGAATCCTGCATTTTTAGCCTCTTCAACCATGGACAGCGTTCCTCGGACCCCGCGTATCGCTCCGCCCAAAGCCAACTCTCCGATAAAAACACTCGAATCCAATAAATCCGGTTTGATTTTCGCCGTAGCCGCCAAAAGCCCGACCGCTATCGGCAAATCGAATTGCGTTCCATGTTTTCTCAGATTGGAAGGCGCCAAATTTATCACTTTTCTGAATCTCGGAAACTCAAACCCTGAACTCAAAATCGCGGTCCGCACCCTCTCTTTCGCCTCGGTCACTTCCGTGTCGGCGAGCCCGACCATAATAAAATAAGGCATCCCGCGCGCAAGCTCGGTTTCGACCCCGACGATCTTACTTGCCACCCCCTCCGTCATTGCTGAAAAAACTACTGTCGACATATTTTTGTTGATTTAAAAATTTACTGTTCGACAGGTTAGATATCACACAAATGTTAAATTTAGGTTAAAAAGCCGGTAGTCCCGCCAAGCGGGACTACCGGCCTATATTCAAGCTGATTGCGCCTGCCTGCCGCCTGCCTGCCGGCAAAGGCAGGGCAGGCAGGAATGCAATCTCGTATCAGGCCGTCCTGGGGAGAAAACATTAATCTGTTAAATTATAAGGTCTATGCGCCTATATGGTGATTAGGGAATCTCTGAAAAACATACTTCCTACTGCAAACAGCTCAGACCTTCTCGACGTCCCGCTAAGCGGGACGACTTCGTCGGTCTTCGCTATTTTCGCTCGAAAGGAGGTTCCTTAGCTTCGGGCATGTTCCCTGCGCTGATCCACATCACTCCACCCTCCACACCTCTCCTCCACTCTTCCCGTAAACCCCGCTCTCGTCACTTCCCAGCACCGCATCCTCAAACGAGAACTCAATATCGTTCAGCACCGCTTCGTAGCTTCCGGGCGTGAATTTGAAAACACAAACTCCGCTCGCAGAAATATTCCCAATAAAATCCGCAACACTTCCGCTGTCCGCCATGAAATAAACATAATCGTCCTTATATGTGAATTTCTCCAAATCCAACCCGTTGGCGACCTCTATTTCCTCGGCATAATTTTGCCAAAAAATACTATCCCCGATTTTTAACAAATACTCATTACCCCCGAACACTTTCAGCTCGGTCAAATCGAAATTTTTATCAATATTAAACGCCAATTCTCTCGAATCGATAACGAAATCCACGAAATAAGCATCTCCGCTGTCTTCGTCATAAACAATCACTCCGTTCTCCGCCCCTCCCGTAAAAATTTTCGCATTCGTCATGCCTTGCGTAAAAGTTGCCCTTCTTGTCTCCCCTTCCCATAAAGCCATATATCCCGTATCGGCATCCTCTTTTATATAAAAATCATTTTCGCACGCAACCGAATCTCCATAACAATTTTCAAAAATCTTCTCATCGACAGACGCGGCATCAACGGCAACTCCGCCCATCACTTCAAGCGAAACAGTGATGTTTTTCGTCTCGCCTTTTTTCAGGTCGAAATATTCATTCTGCGCATAATATCCGTCTTTTTCCATATAAATATCTACTTTCCCGGCATCAACCTCGACAGAGCACTCAATATTTTCACACGTCGTCTCTATTGTTGCGGTTTTCACGGTAAACGGTAGAAATTCCGGATCGGCGGTTAGAACCACCACTCCGCTTTTCGGTATCATAAATAAAAATATAACCACTGCGCCCAACGTAATCACAAAAAGCGCCAACAATAAAATTTTCTTATTCATTTTGATTTTTATTAAGAAGTGTCCAAATTATAAACCTTCCCGTTAAAAATCGAAACAACTTCGAACCTAAAATCGCAATCCGTGGCATTCCGACTCAAATAAATCCGTGCCACCCGCGCAATTTTTCTGAATTTCTCACGTCCAACACTCTCTTCGGGTCTGCCAAAATTCAAATTATTCCTCTCCCGCACCTCGACGAAAACAAATTCGTTTTTATACCGGCATATCAGGTCTATTTCGCCCCAATTTTTATATCTGAAATTTCTTTCGAGTATGCGATAGCCAAGACTTATTAAATATTTTTCCGCGATTTTCTCACCATGATTCTGCACACCCGTTGTATAGCACTGAAATGTTAAAAAAATGTTAAAAACGGACTGTGGACTATGGACTCCGCGTCAACATTAATTTATTGCATCTCCTCCCCTCCCGCAGTAAATTACGAAGCCCAACTTTATTTGCAAATGGCAGACCTCTCAAAAATCCCGCCACACAATATCGAAGCCGAGAAATCGGTCTTAGGCTCAATCCTGCTCGACAAAGATTCGATTATCAAAGTTGCGGACATGCTCGAGCCCGACGATTTTTATTACGACAATCACAAGGCGATATACAAGGCGATACTTGAACTTTTCGCAAAAAGAATCCCGATAGATATTCTGACATTAAGCACCTACCTGAAAGACAACAGTCTTTTAGACATAATCGGTGGCAATGTTTACCTGACAGAAATGGTAAATGAAGTTATTACGGTTTCTCACATTGTTCAATATGCGGTGATCGTTAAGCAGAAATCCACGCTTCGCAAACTTATCAAATCCGGTCAAGAAATTTCAGCGTTGGGATTCGACGAAACAGAGGATATTGACGAGCTTGTCGAATCGGCTGAGAAAAGCGTCTTTTCCGTTTCAAAAACTTTTTTAAGAAACAAATTCGTTCATATCAAAGACATCCTTGCCCAGACATATGAAAAAATCTCAGACCTTCACGACCCCGACGCAAAAGAAAAATATCGTGGAATCCCAACCGGTTTTTCGCACTTGGACAACATGCTTTCCGGCCTACAACCATCCGATCTTTTGGTCCTGGCGGCAAGACCCTCCATGGGTAAAACATCACTTGCCCTTAACATAGCGCAAAACGTTGCGAAAACGGGCAAATCGGTTGGCATAATTTCGCTCGAAATGTCGAAAGAGCAACTCGTAGAACGCCTGTTCTGCGCTCTCCTGGCCGTAGACTCTTGGAAAATGCGCACAGGTCGTTTAACGGAAGAAGATTTTGCTCGAATCGGTTCAATAATGGACGAACTCAACCAATCCAAAATATTTATCGACGACTCCGTGGGCGGCTCTATCGCGGAACTTAGAGCGAAGGCCCGCCGTCTTCAAGCCGAGCACGGTCTCGACTTCTTAATCATCGACTATTTGCAACTTATGAGTTTGGGCAAAATGAGTACTTCTTTGACAAATCGTGTTCAGGAAATTTCCGAAATTTCCCGCTCATTCAAATCTCTTGCTCGCGAAATGCGAATTCCGATCATGGCGCTTTCTCAGCTTTCTCGTGCCGTTGAACAACGTCCAAGCAAAATCCCTCAACTTTCCGACTTAAGAGAGTCCGGTGCAATCGAACAAGACGCCGATGTTGTGTTGATGATGTACAGGGAAGATTATTACGAAGAAGACACTGATCGTGCAGGCATTACGGATCTTTATATTCGCAAACACAGAAACGGTCCGATCGGTCGCATCGAACTTATGTTCAAGAAAGAGCAGATGAGGTTCTATAACATCGAGAAGAAGAGGACGCAGGAGGGGACGATGGTGAATGTGTAAGAATGCATAGCGAGAACACGCCGTTTTCTGCATACAACCGTGGACTTTCCCTGTAAAACAAGGTATTTTCTCCCCGGTCCAAGACCTCACTAAAAACTCAACTACTCCATGTTCTGGGCAGACTCCATCGCGGAAGACATTATCCAAAAAAATCCTGACAAGAAAAAGTTCATCATCAGAGATGAAAAAACTTTGTCCGGTCGCGTTCACGTGGGTTCGCTTCGCGGCGTTGTCATTCACGGTCTCGTTGCGCAAGCTCTTCAAGAACGTGGCAAAGAAGCGGAATATTATTTTGAATTCAATGATTTTGACCCGATGGACGGGCTGCCTGTCTATCTCGACGAAGAGAAATACAAGCCTTACATGGGCCAACCTCTTTATACGGTTCCCTCCCCTGATCCGGCACACAAGAACTACGCCGAATATTTCGGAGCGGAATTTTTAGAAGTAATTAATCGACTCGGCTTTACGCCGAAAATTATTCGCGGAAGCGACCTTTATTTAAGCGGTAAATATAACAAATGGATCGAAAAAATTATCGCCCATCCGGCGGAAATCAGGAAAATTTACAAAGAAGTCTCGGGCTCACAAAAGCCGGACGACTGGTACCCTTTACAGGTTATTTGTGAAAAATGCGGCAAAGTCGGCACAACAAAAGTTACAGGAGTAAAAGGCGACAAAGTTACATATAAATGCGAGCCCGATATGGTTAAATGGGCACAAGGATGCGGCCACGAAGGCGAAGTTAATCCTTACGACGGCCGCAGCAAACTCCCATGGAAAGCCGAATGGGCCGTCAAATGGTGCGGTTTGCCGGTAGACATCGAAGGTTCCGGCAAAGATCATAACGCCGCCGGAGGTTCTCATCAGATCGCGAGCCGAATTTGCAAAGAAATTCTCGAGATGCCGGTACCTTACAATATTCCATACGAGTTTTTCTTAATAGAAGGCGCAAAAATGAGCTCCTCGAAAGGTCGCGGTTCAAGCTCGAAAGAGATCGCAGACCTTCTCCCGCCCGAGTTGACGAGATTTTTAATGATAAAAAATCAACCGAAACATCCGATAGATTTTAATCCGGAAGGATCCACGATACCGGTGCTTTTTGATCAATTTGATCAAGCCGCCGAACAATTTTTCGCAGACGCTCCGACGAATCAAGACCAAGTGCGTCTTTTCCATTATTCGCAAGTCTCGGACAAGGCTCCGAAAAAACATTACATGCCTCGCTTCACGCGAGTGATTTTCTTCTTGCAAATGCCACACATGGATGCCGAAAAAGAGATCGCCGAATTAAAAGGCGACAAGCTGACCACGGAAGACAAAGAAGAGATAAAAACACGTGTCGAATACGGCAAAAAATGGCTCGACTCTTACGCGCCGGCAGCATTCGTTTTTGAAATCCAAAAAGAGTTGCCAAAAATCACTCTCTCCCCTGCTCAAAAAGAGTTCCTTTCCGGCATCGCAAAAATCATGAAAGGCGATGATCTGAAGGGCGAAGCGCTTCATGCAAAAATTCACGAACTTAGAAAATCTTCGACAATAGAGGCGCGAGAAGCTTTTCAGGCAATATATCTTGCCCTTCTCGGGAAAGATTCAGGTCCGCAAGCGGGCTGGTTTCTCGAAGCTCTCGATAAGGATTTCGTAGTACAAAGGTTTGAAGAGGCGGCGAAACAGTAAATTGCGCAATAAAACCTTGACAAGTCAACCCTTCTTATGTATAAGTAACTTCTTATACAATTTTAATCTGTTGAAATCATGAGGGATCGTATGTGTCAAAATCTTGACTCGGCGAGAGGCGGCAAATCGGCATTATCACGCGCCTTGGCAATGCTTGCCAAGAAAGGGTTGCGCGCGACCTTGCTTGCCACTCCTGTTATTGCCGCATTAAGCATGCCTGTGCCGGCACAAGGAGGCGCGAGAAAAGAGGATGCGAGAACCGAACAACTTCCCGAACAGATTATGGATGGGGTAAGAGCCAGAGAAAAAATCGGACAAAGATGGTCGGAAGAGGCGATGGAATCAATAATGCGAACATGGTTGACTTGGACCGCCGATTACGACGAAGGAGTATCGGATTTATACCTGGAAGAACGAGTCGTTATCCCTATAAGACAGGAAGAGACTTCGGTGAAAACCGAAACAGATTACGTTTATACCGAAATCACAAAACCGTTACTGGATCAGCTGAGAATGGAAGGAGTCGGAGATGCCGACTATATTGTCGCGCAAGAGCTGGCGCATTTGGAAAGACACAAAAATGCATTGGAAAAACAAAAAGCGGAATTTATACGCGACCTGTGGAATGAAAAAGCCAGATTGGAAGAGGTGTACGCCATATGCTTGAGAGTTTTCGACAGAGAAGAGGAAAGATTATTGAGCGTGCAAACGGGCGAAAACGCAATAATCGAAATCAACAGAGGGCGCGACGTTCTCCGCGGAGGATTCAGTCAGGAAACGTTAAGAGCGCAAGATTCAGCCGAAAAAGCGCAAAGAATGCGCGAAGAGATACTTGCGATGGTTGCCGATTTGAAAAAAGGCAAAAGCGTTGACGGTTATATATTTACCAAAGATGACGGATTTGACGCAGGATTTATTCGAGCTTTTAATCGCGCTCCGGTAGCTCTGGAAATGATAGCCGCGTTATCCGAATATATAGAATTGTTGGAGAATGGCGATTCTGAAAGAGCGAAAGAAACTTTTTCTGCAACTTTTACAAACAGACCGTATGTGGACTGGGAACCTTTGGCACAAGATTCGGCCCAAAAAACACCGATAGCCATAGACAGATTGGGACGGCTGGCGATTATGATGGAAGAGTTACAAACGGAAGAAGTTGCGGCAAAAACGCCGGAAGAGCACATCCGAAACCAGATCACGCAGTGGAGTAAAAAGAAAACATCCCCGGAAGAACAAATGCGACTTATAAGACAAGAAAAGGCGATCTTAATAGAGGCGAAAACCAAAGAAGGAATTACATCCGGAGAACTTGACCGAATCGAAGCCGCCCTCGCGCTTCTTGACAGGGCGATGGACGAAATTGTCGTGGCAAAAATCAGAACGATGAACAAAGCCCGCATACCTTTTTCAAAACAACTTAAACTGCTGGAGGAAGAATCGCGCGCTTTGAACAGTCGTTTAACGAGCCTGGATGCTTTACTGACAAGAGAGTTGGGAGTTTACGAAAGCCGATTGAAAAGCTTAGAGCAAAGGTCATACCAAGAGGGGGTAACACAGGAGGAAGCAACCGAAATAGAAAAAGAACGACAACAAATTGGAATTACCATTGTCGCAATTCAAAAATTGTTCTCAACGATGGACGCCCCGGAAGATGCTTATTTGGGAGAGGATGCGTCGTGCCAAGGATTGCTACCGGAGAAAATAGCCGAAATCCAAGAAGAAAGACACCAACTTCAAGTAGCTATTACGTCTGTCGAGAAATATTGCTCCGATATAAACCAAATAATCCCGACAGGGTTGGAAGTTGTCATGGCCGACGAATCAAGGAGTAGCGAGGAGGACGACACGGAAGATGTCAGAACCGGACCGTCCATGATTATAGTCGGCGAAAAAAGAGAAGATAGATTCGGTATAGGAATGAACGAAACGGGCAATCCGTTTGCGCGCGACCTCGAAAGCAAAATGGTGGCGAGCATGATGAGAAATTTGGGCTTGAGAGCTGTTGCCATGCGCGTAAGTTCGGGCGTTTTGGATTGGACGGTGCAATATGGCGGGAAAAAACATGCCCATCCCATGGATCCGCAAGGTATGTTCGAAGAAGGGCTCAGATTGGCAAACGCTGCATACGGGGATGGCACGCCGGAAATGTTAATAAAAGGACGAGAGGAGGAGGAAACGACCATCTTGGCGGAGAGCATACGAGGGGCGGCTGTACAACGTTACAGGGAAGAAGGGGAAAACCTGAATGTGAATCCGCAAGGGACGGTCACGGCTATTGCGATGCAATTGATATCAAGAACGGCGGTACCTTTGGCAACAGATAAAGATAAAGGAGTGATATGTTCGGACGTTCCGGTAAGCGACGAGAGCACGGCGCGATTGATAGGAAGTGATGATATTACAAACGATGTAGTTGCCGTAACGACACAACGGATATGTGGCGACATCGGGAATGCCGTATTGCATCTTCAAGAAAGGTTCGAAACACCATCATCTTTATACGAAATCGTGGACGATAAAAGGCTCGACGGGGTTTGGGGACTGCCGGCTACTTTAGAAACAGTAATGGATTCAAAAAACTTTCAGGGCATGACATATGGCTTGGCGGGACAATTTGTAGTCGAAAACCCGATGGCCGCCGGACATTTCGACTTGGGAAGTGCATGGTTGAATCCGACAGACGAAGCGAGGGACAAAAAAGCCATTCGCGAGGTCGAACGATACGTTGAAGATGTACCACGCGAGACGGAGGAGTAAAAAAGACATTATTTGTATGCCTTTATCGTAGCGCCCGCTCCAATCCTTCAATAGAAGAAAATTCTTCGCTTAATTTTCCTTTTCGAGCCAACATCATTATCGGATAATGCAACTTGTGATATTGATTTCCGACAAAGTCTCCAATAGTGTCCGTCCCTCTCTCGAATCTGACAACTTTGACATCGGGATGATCTTTCGCCCATGCATCAAGCGCCGCTGAATTTGCATCGGACGCAATCTTATCTGCAGATGTGGAATGGAAATCAACGACTATGGTTTGTCTTTTGGACGCTCTCAAGACTTCCCTCTTCCATGTCGCTTCATCCCCATGTCCAGCATCAATTACCAAAATATTGCTTTTGGCGACTTCCGGTGCGACCTCTTCCGCCGGAGCTGTTTCGGGGGCGGGAGACACAACGACCGGAGCCACAACGGGTGTCGCCGCAGGGGCAACGTCAATGTCCGCACGGTCTAATCTTCTCAATACTTCATCAAACTCCTCGCTACTGACCCCTGGCTCTTCGACTGGAGCATCGGCGGATGATGGCGCAACATCCTCTCGCGTGGTATCAATCGGTGCCGGCTCCACGCTCACGGTTTCTGTCGGCGCGGGCTTTGTTTCGCCCAATTGATCAACTACATAACGCACATTGTCAATAAAATCTTCTCCCGAAGTTTTTACAACACCTTCGCGCTCATTAAACACGGAAGATTCCAATCTCAGATAAGACGTGCCCCTTTCAATAATCGGCTTTCTATAAATTAAAACATACCAATCCTCGCCATCCTTTGAGAATTTGATGGCTTTGGACGGGCTCCCGACATCCATTCTTGAACGAGGCATGGTCGCCCTTATCTCCGCAGGAGTTTCGAGTATTTCATGAGTTATTCCAGCCTTTTCGGCAGTTGCAAATTGAGTATCCAAAAGTATTGCTTTTAATCTTTCCCATTGGATTTCCGGACTCATAATATCTTCACCCTGTAGCAACTTTTCTTCATCATACTCTGCCGGCGGTCTCCACAAACCGCTTGTAGGCACAGCCACCGGAGCCGAACTGGTAGATAATGGCACCACTCCTCCGGACATCGCGGCGGTAGGCGCAACCGGTGCCACAACCGGCGCTTCAGGCGCCGTGCCGGTAGTGCTTCTTGGCCGATTCTTCATCAAATTTTCAATAGGGACTCCATTACCAATCATTTCTTTTATAAATCTGCAAGCCGCCACATTCTTTTGCGCGGACCCCCTCAAGCTCGGAGCCAACTCTTTCATTTTTGCGTCACTAAGTCCTAACTCAGAGAGATTAATCCAGAAATCCGCCATATCCGCAGTATTGCCCCACCTATATCCCAAAACCGAAACGACATTATACAAAGTTTCCCTTTTACAAGCCTCCAGAAGGACATCCTTCCTCTGTCCTTCAAGAGCGGCCCTGGTTCTGTCTATCGTCCCGATATGCATATGCTCGGGGTTAATCACTCCGAGCAGTCCGTAATCAATAGCAACAGCCATAGGAGCTACCGAACCGCGCGGCGTATACGTTATCATCACTTTTTCATCAGGTAAAAACCTCAAAGAGTCCCCTTTCCTGAAATAATTCACATCAAACCCCGGCATCTCACCGGCCTTCATAACCAGCCTACCTGTCAAACCCATCGCGGCCTTTTTGGATTTGGCATCGTCGTATCCTTGATCTTTATAAAGATCCGTAAGCTTGGCGACCAAACCGCGTCTATCCGTCCCATCGAAATCTATCCTTCTTCCGCTTTCGACGGAAACCAACTGCTCCTTGGCATATTTCTCCCACATTGCGCTTTCACTATAAGACGAAGCTTTTTCGGGAGAACCGCTTAAACGAACAAAACGTTCAGGTTGTAAGAAACTCATTTTTATTTTTGTTAATTTTAAATCCCTAAATTATACCATTTTCAAGCCCTCAAATCAACTGCTAAAATGATGATGGTAGACTAATAGGCTCATAGTCATATAGACTCATAGTAATGAAAAAAATTCTCATAACCCTAATCTCTCTCGGCTTACTCGGGATTATCTACGGAATATACATCCTGGGTCCTTTCCGTGCATTTCTGCCCAACATGATTTTTGACTCCGGTACGTACTTGGTTCTTTTCCAAAACAACTACGAACTTCGCTCAACGGGAGGATTTATATCGGCTTACGGCGTTCTCGAAACGAATTTCGGTATCCCAAGTATCAATTTTTACGATGTTTACGGAGAAATAGACGATCACGAATATACGAATCCGCCATACTACCCCATGGAGGAGCTTCTCGGCGGTCCCATGTATGGAGGATATACTTTCAGGGATTCGAACTGGTTCGCGGATTTCGAAGATTCTGCGGCCGAAATTATAAAAATGTACACTCTTACCAACCCCGACGCGCAAATCTCCGGCATTTTGACGGTGGACTTCTCGACTTTGGAAGATTTGGTCGGTCTTTACGAACCTGTTGCGGCTGGCGAATTCGAGCTTACCAAGAATAATCTTTTTGAAACTCTTGAAGCGGAAGTTTCCGACATAAATCGTCACAGCGAGGAGGCACTTTCAACCAGAAAAGATATCATGAAAGATGTGATTGAAAATTTGATAAAAAAAGCGATCTTTCACCCTTTCAAACAAAATGACCTATTCGATCTTTTGGCTGAAAATTTCGCCACGAAGCATGCAATTCTCTGGTTCGCCGATCTATCTCTCGAAAAAAAAGTAAAAAATCTCGGCTGGAGTGCGACCATGCCGGAAACAACGGGTGATCTTCTGGCGGTGAGTGAAAGCAACCTGGGCGGCATGAAAAACGACAGATATATGGCGCGAAATATTAAATACGAAGTTGATATTCAAGATGATGAAATTTTATGCACTCTCGAAATCACAATGGATCATTTCGGAGGCGTCAACATCCCGCTTAGCGGTGATTATAAAGGGTATCTCCGCGCATACGTTCCGGCGACAGCGACTTTGATATCAAGTTCAACCGAAACAAAAACCGAAAATTACGGCACTTATCAATCCTTCGGCGACATAGTCAAACTTGAGGATACGGCGCAAACAACTCTCACCTACCGATACTCTCTGCCGATCAGCCTCGTTTCCGACGGCACTTACGATCTCAATTTGATAAAACAGCCCGGTACCGATGCCGACCACTACGAAATTATCGTTCATACCGAACAAGGCTCCGCGCTTGAAAGCGAAGATTTTGAAACCCGCGAAGAGCATGCATATTTATCGCTGGATTTGGAAAAAGACACGCAAGTTTCTTTGAAAATAAATCCCGACGAAAACTCCCCGCGAATTCACTCCCACGAAATCGTCGAGCTTAATAAAATCTACATAGGCTTCAACGAGCCTCTTGACTGCGGGACGGCGGCCGATTCATTCGGTTACAGCATAGTGGATACGGACAAGACGGTGTCCGGACAAACGGACACGGTGTCTATAGTTTCCATCACTTGTACGGGAGGAGATGTATGGCTGGACACGGCGGGCATGACTAGCCAAGATGAAGAGTTTTACGATGTCATTTTGCGGAACATTCGGGACAAGCATAGGAACTATCTTGATCCGAATCCGCGAACGGTGACAGTTGTGCAGAGAGGGCTGTGAGAGCCTCACGCGTGCGTTGCGCGATAACGGATGTTTCAAAAGCTACCGCTTGCGCGCCTTCAGTCCGAGCCGGTTCTTCAAAAGCACGTCGAAGAGCTTCGCCATCAACTCTCCAACCTCCAAAACTTTCGACTATCATTTAATTTTAAAGTTAATTGAGGCCCGATTATACTCAAAAAACAATTCGTGTAAACCCCTACCTATTTACGTAAAAGGCAAAATGTGGCATAGTCTGGTCACCGTTAATCAAAAAAACATGGGCATTGGGGTACCGGAGGAATTACAGTCTGAAACAGACGCCATTCCCGAGCAGTTAAGACCTTTTTTACGAGCCGACGGAACTTTCGATATGGCCGGGATAGAAGCGAACGACTTATCGCAAGCATACATAGATTGGCAAGCCACGCTCGTTGGGGGCAAAATGGATGAGGCCACTTTGGCGGTATTGGAAGCGATTGGTGACAGAAGAAAGTAATCACAACATATGGATAAAATCGCAGTTATGGATTTCGGAGGTCAGTACGCGCACCTGATCGCCGATAGGGTTAGAAGGCTTGGCGTTTATTCGGAAATTATTTCCTCCGATTCGTCGTTACAAGATTTAAGCCGTTACAAAGGCATAATTATATCGGGCGGTCCGGCTTCGGTAAACGATCCTTCTTCGCCACAATTGGATTCGCGGATTTATGAATTAAAAATCCCTATCCTCGGTATCTGTTACGGGCACCAATACACGATGAAATCTCTCGGCGGCCGCGTCGCCAAAGGCAAAATAGGCGAGTACGGGCTGACCGAATTTACGGTTACGAAAAACATAGGAATTTTTAAAAAACTCGAAAAAAAATCTTACAAAGTTTATGCGAGCCACTTTGATACTGTTGAATCCGTTTCCGAAGGATTCGAAATAACGGGAGAAACGAAAGACGACAAAATGTCGGCAACCGCAAACGAGCGAAGAAAAATTTACACCGTCCAATTCCACCCCGAAGTCACGCACACCGAATGCGGCCAACAAATTCTCGACGCATTTATAGATATAACCGGTGCGACTCGCGACTGGTCGATAGACAAATTTATAGAGCGAGAAATCGCCTCGATAAACGAAAAAGTCGGCAACAAAAAAGTTTTCATGCTGGTTTCTGGCGGAGTTGATTCCACCGTCGCCTATGCACTACTAGCCAAGGCTCTCGGCGAAGATCGCATCTATGCCATGTATGTCGACACCGGCTTTATGCGCAAAGACGAAACTGCGCACATCAAGGTGTCCCTTGCGAGCATAGGTATAAAAAGTCTCCATACCGAAATGGCCGGCGACGATTTTTTTACGGCTCTGAAAGGCATTTACGATCCCGAACAAAAACGCAAAATAATCGGCGACAAATTTCTCGAAATCCAACGTGCCGTCGCGAAAAAACTTAACCTTAATCCATCCGAATGGCTCCTCGGCCAAGGCACGATTTATCCCGATACTATCGAATCCGGCGGTACGCGCAACGCCGATAAGATCAAAACTCACCATAACCGCGTCCCCGAAATCGAAGAGATGATCCGCCAAGGCAAAATCATCGAGCCGATCAAAGAATTATATAAGGACGAAGTCCGCATGGTCGGCAAGCGCCTCGGGCTACCGGAAGAAATGGTCAACAGGCACCCGTTCCCGGGTCCGGGATTGGCGGTCAGATGCTTGTGTGCGGAGGGTGCGGATGAATTAACAGAAGAAGAAAAGAAAAAAATAACTTATCATGGACCAATGGGAGGGCGATATATTGGACAAACTTTGCCGATAAAAAGCGTTGGCGTGCAGGGTGACGAGCGAACATATCGCCATCCGACCGTATTGATAGCCGCAAAACCACAGAAGCACTCGTGGGAAGAATTAAGACTAATCGCGCCCACGATTACAAACATAAACCCAAGGCTAAACAGAGTTTTGTTAAAAATAGCTTTTCAAGGGGACAAAGAAGAAATCAATTCCGTTTCTGTTACCCCGGCTTATCTCACCCCCGACCGCATAAAAACACTCCAAGCCGCCGATTCACTTGTTATGTCTGCAATTAAAGACGAAAAAGAGGTTTGGCAATGTCCGACAGTCTTAATCCCGCTATCTGTTAACGTCGAAGGCGAAGAGTCGATCGTTCTCCGTCCGGTTTCCTCGCAAGAGGCGATGACGGCAAACTTCACAGAGCTTTCTTGGGATAAAGTTCGGAAACTCGCAAAAGACATCATGAAAATCCCTGGCATTTCCGCCGTTTTCTACGACATCACGAACAAGCCGCCTGCGACGATAGAGTGGGAGTGATGCTTTCCGAATTTACGATCAACGTTGAATCGCGCGGCAACCTGTTAACCCGTCTTATACGCCTGCACCATCTTGTCCACCTCGTATTTGGGGTTTGTTTGGTCCGGAAAAGCGAGCAGTTGCCACTCGTAAGGTTGTTTCTCTTCGTTTGCGATGAGGCCGAGATGGCAGAGGTCGTGATGCGCCTTGCAGAGATGGGTGATGTTGTCGGGGTGGTGTTCGTGGTTGAGGGAGAATCTTTTAGTGTGGTGAAATTCTACTGCGGGTTTGTTGCAGTCAGGATGGGCACATAGACCGTTGGTTTTGGCGGCAACGTGTTTTTTGATCTTCGCAGGAATGTATGGCGAAGCTGTTTTCACGGGT
>LCFW01000009.1 GCA_000999315.1 Candidatus Peregrinibacteria bacterium GW2011_GWF2_43_17 | reverse complement strand
TCGGGAGCATCGGGATAGGTTGTTGGATCGGCATTGTCGCAATCATCTCCTTCCGAAACATATCCGCTCGGAGCCGCGCAATCTTCGACAGGGGAGGAAGGGTCGCCATGACCATCATTATCGGAATCGAGGTAATAAGTATTGAGAACATCTTCGTCGGTGTCACCGTCACAATCGTCGTCTGTGCCGTTACAAGATTCAGTTGCTCTGGGATTTACGCTCGCATCAGCATCATCGCAGTCGGTGTTGTTTTCGGAATACCCTGTTGGAACGGAAGGTCCGGTTTCAGCTGTTGCGGAAGAGTCTCCGTAAGAGTCGAGATCGGCATCGAGGTAATAAGTATAAGTCGTGCCGCCACCGTGTGTGCAGGTGATTTGGTAGGGGGTGCCGGAGGACCAATCAGAAGATGGTTCGGTATAATAGAGAGTGGTGGTGGTTCCATCGGTTGAGCAGGTTGCGTAAACGCTTCTTGGTATCTCGGCAATCGGTTCGAAATCTCCGCTGTCTATGTCGTATGCGTAGAGCTGATAAAGAGAACTATAATCGGTAACTGTTACGTATAGGTTGCCGTCACCACAACTTGCCGGATCTAGATAACTGTAAGTTCCTGTAAGGTCACTGATTAATGCATAAGTGTCGTCAGAATTTTGGAAAATTGCCGCTTCCCCTGTGCGCGGATCTGTTTCGCGGTAATAATAATCATCTGTATATGGGTCATAAGTGAATTCATAACCATGAATTCCTAAGCTGGTTCTGAGATTTGTTTCCGTATTCCAGCTCAGCCCCGAGCCATCTAATTGTAGGGCACTACCATTGCCTACGAATAAAGAGCCATCTACTATTCTTGATGCCATAAAATCTGTTTCTCTATCCATAGAAGTTCCCGAGAAATCCATATCCAACCAAGATGTCCCATCCCAACACTTGTATTCATTTGCTACCCAATCTCCATCCGTATCTATCCCGGTACAGGTATATGTATTTACTCCATCCGTGTCATTTTCCGATATCCACATTGGTATATCTATTGCATCCAATGCCGCCAAAGCCGCCGGTGTTAGAGCGGTATCAATCGTATCTACATCGCAAGTCGGTATATCCGCTTCCGCCCTGTTCGGAGTTCCTCCCAGTACCGCCAACGCCGAAAGCGCCGCGACAGTCGTTCCCAACCTTACGGCAAGATTATTCGGTTTCGAACCAAGAACTTCTCCGGATTTCGGTCCAAATTGTTTGGTTCCATGGAGACAGCGTTATTGAGATTTGGCAACCTCTTCGCCGTGCAACCATTTCAAGAAGTGGTATGGATTGTCAGATGGTCTTTCCGATAGAGAGAATTATATTAAATTTTACGAATAAGTCAAGCTAGTTTTGGAACGCGAAGTTAATTATCGAACTTGTGTATTGAGAAAACCAACCTTCTTCTATCCAAAAGTAGGAGTCTCCTTTGCTTTTCACGAACCCTCTTGCCGTTATGAAACTGCGATCGTTGGAGATTTGCACGTCCGAGACGACTTGGTATTCGAGGTAAGGTATAGCTCCGTCGTTGTTCCTTATGGTCTCGATGTACGCGAGTACCAGTGTCGGGTAGAGCATCGGGTCGTCGTCCGTGAGGATTTCAAGGATGGTTTTGTCTCCTCCGTCGGGATTGGCTTTGTCGTATATATTCACGACAACATAATTTTCATTGTAACCGAAATCCCAGCCTGAATAATCGTGGGACAGTGAGTTGTTGATGAGGGTTGTATAGATTTCCGAATCTTCGCCAGCGTCATTATTGTCATCCCTTTTTTCGACTGGAAATCCAATTATATACTCTCTCGCCTCCACATAATCCGTCCCATCCTCTCTGTCCCCCCTTATCTGCCAGAAGAGGATTACTTTGTCATCTTCGAGGTCGCAACCGTTGAGGGTATCCGTGGCGGTTTTCGCCTCATCTTTGCATGCGATAACCTTCCTGTCGTTTTCACAGTCCCAGTCGTCATCGTCGCATAGTGGTGTCCTTACCCTTATATACAATTCATTTCCCGTAAACTCATCATCCCCGCTTATGTATAAAGGTACGGTTACCGAATCTCCGAAATAGATTTTGTTCCAGTTGCATTCGTCATCAATATCTCCCGGAACCTCCGGATCGCAAACGTAATCATCATCGTATTCATAACGTCCCGCGGCATCGCCGCGGCCCGGGATGGGAACGTAGAAATATCCATCACCCGCAGAAACGTTTTCGGCGGAGAGACCCGTGATTTCATAATCGCCATAAATGACATCTTCCTCAATCGCATACTCGCCCAAGTAGTCGCAACCCGCGTCGGCGCAGTTTTGTTTAATGTATCCCGATGCGGCTCCGAAAGCGGAATCGGCCATTGAATGCGCTTGTCCGCTTGCCCAAAGGTCATCAACTCTTTTGAGATTTCTGACCGTAAGGTCTGCGCTTTGCGATGCCACAAGCATCAATGCCGTTACGATGATGATCGCGAAGATGAGGGAAACGCCGGCTTTCTTGCCGAACAAACCAAACCCGCGGAAGGTGGACGTACCGCATCCCTCGCTACGCTCGGGCTCGTCCCTGACGGGACTCGCCCTCGCTACGCTCGGGCTCGTCCCTGACGGGACTCGCCCTCGCTATCTTATCTATAACCCCGTGGTCTTTTTGTATTGGTCTCACATGAGAATTTTAGCACGAAAAGGAGGATAGTAAATAAAATCCCCACCGGATTAGACTATACGACTATTCGCCTATCGGACTACTTCCTTTCCATCTCCCAAAACCCATCGCCAAAAACCGTGTGTTAGGATTCGCCTGACACTCTCTTGCCGCCAGCCCCCTCGTAAGTAAAATCTCTACCCAGTCTATCCGTCCATCGAACTACCCACTTCTACAGTCTCCACAACCGTTCGTCTTTGCAATAAAACAAACTTAGACTAAAATACCCGCGGTCCAATCCTCTTAACCCGTTTCATGTTGCGCAAAATCATAAACATTCCGCGCGATTTGATGGTGGCGGCAATAAGCTTATATCAGCAAACTTTATCGCCGGATCATGGTCCGCTAAAGCATGTTTTCAAAGGAGGATTTTGCAGATATACGCCATCGTGTTCGCAATATTCGAAAATGGCACTGGAAAGATATGGCGTAATCAAAGGGAGCATAAAATCGATTTGGAGAATTTTGAGATGCAATCCTTGGAGCAAAGGCGGCTTGGATTTACCATGATAGGCGCATAGCGGTTTAAACAAATCAATCAGTAACCCTAACATATATGACCAATAAAGTGCTTCGGTCGCCGGAAGAGACCTGTGCGCCTTACATTATTCCGATAAAAAGAGCCTTGATCAGCGTATCCGATAAAACGGGTATCGTTGATCTCGCGAAAGAACTTGAAAAAATGGGAGTGGAAATTCTCTCGACCGGAGGCACGGCGAAAGTTTTACAAGATGCGAAAATAAAAGTTAAAGAAGTATCCGACTACACCGGTTTCCCGGAAATCATGGACGGCCGCGTAAAAACACTTCACCCGAAAATTCACGGCGGTCTTCTTGCGGTTCGGGACGATAAAAAACACATGGATTCTGCGAAAAAAAACGATATTGAAATGATAGATATGGTGGTCATCAACCTTTACCCTTTCCAGAAAACCATTCAAAAAGAAGGCGTCACAGAGGAAGAGGCAATAGAACAAATCGATATCGGAGGGCCGGCGATGCTTCGTAGCGCGGCAAAAAATTTCAAATACGTAACGGTTGTAACGGCAATAAAAGATTATCCAAGCGTTATTGATGCGTTGAAAACGCATGGCGGCATACCGCTCGAGATGAGGCGCAGTCTCGCTGTAAAAGTTTTCGAAAAAACTTCTTACTACGATCAAAAAATCACGGAATACTTAAAAACAAAAGGAGGAGAAGTCGAACTTCTCAACCTCCACTACGAAAAAGCGCAACAACTACGATATGGCGAAAATCCGCATCAGAAAGCCGTTTTCTTCAGAGACCCTCGCAATCACTACCCGAATGTGACGAACGCGAAACAGCTCCAAGGCAAAGAGCTTTCATTCAACAATATAGTGGATGCAAATGCGGCAATCGAACTTGTAAAAGATTTCGCGCGACCGACTGCGACTGTCATCAAGCACACTAATCCGTGCGGTGTAGCCTCGGCAGATACCATCACAACGGCGCTTATCAAAGCGCACCAAGTTGATCCGATGTCGGCATTTGGTTGCGTTATCGGATTAAACCGAAAATGTACCAAGGAAATCGCCGAATATATAAGAGATAACAAACTTTTCGTCGAAATAATAATAGCTCCCGAATTTGAAAAATCAGCTCTTTCAATCCTCAAGCAAAAACAAAACTTGCGCCTTCTCGAAACCGGCGAACTTAGGATCAATCCCGTTGAGAGAGACATAAAAACGGTTTCCGGCGGCATGCTTGTGCAAACGGCCGACCAATATATAGTGACCGAAAAAGACTTAAAAGTGGTAACCAAACTCAAGCCCACCGAAGAGCAAATCCGCGCCATGTTATTCGCTCGCAACGTCGTCAAACATGTGAAATCCAACTCGGTTGTTTTCGCGACAATCGAAGACGGAGTCGAGGTGACAACAGGCATAGGGGCGGGGCAAATGTCTCGTGTTGACGCGGTCCATATAGCGACGCACAAAGGAGGAAAACGTATAAAAGGTTCCATCTTGGCTTCCGACGCATTTTTCCCGTTTTCGGACGGAGTCGAAGAGGCTCACAAAGCCGGAGTTTCCGCTATAATCCAACCCGGCGGTTCGGTAAGAGACGCGGAAGTGTTCAAAAGAGCGGATGAGCTGGGAATCGTGATGGTTGTAACGGGAATTAGATCGTTTAAGCATTAGCGCCAGCGCAGGGAAACGAAGTGATCCCGGCGCCATACATTAAAAACATCCCGAAGGGATACATTATGTCAATTCTCCAATCTCTCATATTAGGTCTTCTACAAGGCATTACTGAATTCCTGCCGATATCTTCTTCCGGGCATCTTGTTCTCGCGGAAGCGGCATTTAATCTGAAAGTCGAATCGTTAAAAAGTTTCGACGTTCTTCTTCATGTCGGTTCTTTGATCGGCATAATCGTATTTTTTAGAAAAAGAATTCTGGAAATTTTATTAAAAGACAGAAAACATATCGGATACTTGATAGTCGGCACCATTCCCGCAGTCATAGCCGGATTTACTCTTGAAGACACGATAGATAGCGTATTCAGAGGAGTTCTGCCAATAGGCATTGCGATGATGGCAACGGGTGTATTTTATTTGATTGCGGAAAGATTTAAATTAAAAGATAAAAACATTAACGCGAAAAACAGCTTCATTATCGGTCTAGCCCAAATGTGCGCCCTAATTCCCGGCATTTCAAGATCGGGCTCAACGCTTGCGACGGGATTATTGACAGGCATTGAAAGGACCAAAGCGGCGGAATTTTCTTTCTTACTGGGCTCAATCGCGATTACGGGAGCGGGAATTTTACAGGTAAAAGATATTGGCGAATTGCCGGCCGTGAGCGTTTCGGTCGTGGGCGCATTGGTATCTGCCGTCACCAGTTATTTCGTAATAGGATTCCTGATGAAATTCTACAAAAACAACACATTAAAACCGTTTGCATATTACCTGTTTTTAATAGGGATGATTGCAATCGCACTATTTATTGATATAAAATATTTTACGCCTTTTTAACCAAAAAAATATGGAACCAGGTATAATCATTCTGCTGTTTGCGGTTATCGTGCTCGTATACTTGATAGTCGTTTACAACGGACTTGTTAAAAAACGAGTCAGATGTGAAGAAGGATGGTCGGATATAGATGTCCAATTGAAAAGACGATACGACTTGATTCCAAACCTGGTTGAATCCGTAAAAGGTTACGCCAAACACGAACAAGATGTTTTGGAAAATGTAACAAAAGCCAGGAACGCCGCCATGGGGAATCATGGTACCCCGGCCGAACATGCGGTTTCCGAGAACCAACTGAAAGATGCTTTGAAATCCCTTTTCGCCGTTGCCGAAAGTTATCCCGATTTGAAAGCCAACCAAAACTTCTTGGATCTTCAATCTCAACTTGCGGATACGGAAGACAAAATCCAAGCGTCAAGACGCTTCTTTAACGGTACGGTTAAAGATTTCAATACGGCCGTTCAGGTATTTCCGACGAGCATCATTGCAAGCATCTTTGGTTTCCAGAAAAAAGAGTTTTTCGAGATAGGGGATGCGGCCGAACGCGAAAATGTCAAAGTTTCGTTCTAAATCTCTCCCCCATGTTCGTCTACCACGAAATTACAAAAAACAAAGTTAAATCGAGCCTGTTATTTGCGGGATTCTTGATGTTTTTCATGATTTTCGGCTTCATAATCGGCGAGGCATCCGCAAGCGGAGGCGGAGTCGGTGGCCTAACGCTTGCCGGAGTCATCGCAATAATTTACGGGTTCGTGATGTATTTTGCCGGGAGTAAAATCGCTCTCGCATCCGCAGGCGCGAAAAAAATAGATCGTCAAAACCTCCCGCAAATTTACAACATGGTTGAAAATCTTTGTATCGCCGGAGGGCTACCCACTCCCGAAATTTACGTTATGGACGATCCCGCACTCAACGCGTTTGCGACAGGCAGGGACCCGAAACATTCCGCCATCGCGCTTACCAGAGGAATCATAGAAAAACTCGAAAAACAAGAATTGGAAGCCGTTATCGCTCACGAGCTTTCCCATGTGGGCAATTACGATATCAGATTCGGGATGCTTGTTATAGCGCTTGTTGGGGCGATTTCGATAATGGCGGATATTTTCCTGAGATTCGCTTTCCATTTTAAAGGCGGCAAAAAGAGCGGGCAGGCTCAACTTATCATGATTGTGATTGCGATAGCGCTTTCGATATTCGGTCCGCTTGTCGCGATGATGATACAGCTTGCCATATCGAGAAAACGCGAATATCTGGCTGACGCCTCGGGAGCTTTGCTCATCAGAAATCCGGGAGCGCTTGCCGACGCGCTTGAAAAAATTTCCGGCAATTCGGTTTTAATGTCCATGCCGAAAAGCAGTGCGCATTTGTGCATTTCGAATCCGCTTAAAAAAGGATTTTTCTCGGGACTTTTTTCCACACATCCTCCAATCGAAGAGAGGATAAAGATATTAAGAGGAATGTTGTAAAAAACTGGACAATCTGTGTTTATCTTGCTACAATCGCAAAAAATTAATTTGCGTTTTATGGCAAATACAAAAAACTACATCATAGCAACTCTCGGAAGTCATACGGCTTTACAGATACTGAAGGGCGCGAAAGACGAAGGGTTTAGGACTTTGTGCATTTGCGAAAAAGGTAAATCGGAGCCGTATAAGAGCTACGGCGTTGCAGACGAAATAATGGAAGTCGAAAAATTCTCGGCCGACAGTTTTTTCAAACTCGAAAATGAGCTAATCAAGAAAAACGCGATAGTAATTCCACATGGCTCGTTCATCAGCTACATCGGTCCGGAAGAGGTGAAAAAAATAAAAGTCATGCATTATGGAGACAAAGGGATACTTGAATGGGAGTCCGACAGGACAAAAGAGCGGACATGGCTTCTCGACGCCGGTCTTAAAATGCCGAAAATTTTCAAATCACCGGAAGAAATAGATCGTCCCGTAATTATCAAATTCCACGGAGCGAAAGGCGGCTTCGGATACTTCATCGCAAACAACGCCAAAGAGTTTCATGAAAGAATAAAAAGATACAAAGATCACGAAGGATATGTAATCCAAGAGTACATCGTCGGAGTGCCGATTTACACCCATTATTTTTATTCAAATCTCGCCGACGAATTGGAGATCATGAGTTTCGATAAAAGATACGAATCAAACGCCGACTCGATAGGCAGAATCGCCGCCAAAGATCAGCTCGACGTAGGGCTCGAAACAAGTTATACGATTACGGGCAATATCCCGTTAGTTGTAAGAGAATCTTTGTTGCCTCAACTTTTCGAAATGGGCAAAAACGTCGTCGAAAAATCAAAAAAACTCGTGAATAAAGGCTTGTATGGACCATTCTGCCTGGAGTCGATTTTGGATCCGAAATTGAGCTTCTATACGTTCGAAATCTCTGCCAGAATAGTTGCCGGCACCAACCCGTATACAAACGGTTCGCCTTACACATGGTTGAAATATAATGAACCGATGAGTACCGGCAGAAGAATTGCACGCGAAATAAAAAATGCGATAGAGGTGGGACGCCTAAAAGACATACTGGGCTAATCGCGAAAACGATTTGAAAAAGTTAAATATTTTGTTAAAAAATAAATATATGATTAACGCAAAAGACATTCTGGTCATCCTGAAAGATTACGACCTTAAAAAAATCTCAATAGGAGTCCTTGGTGGTCATAGCGCGCTTGATGTCTGTCGTGGCGCCAAAAAATACGGGTTCAAAACGGTCGCGATTTGCCAGCGCGGTCGCGAAAAAACTTACGCCAAATATTATAAAACTCGTGGCGAAAAAGGTTGTGTGGATGAAGTTATTTTGGTGGATAAATTTTTAGACATCACGAAAAAAGAGGTCCAAGAAAAGTTGCGCAAATTAAACACGATTTTTATACATAATCGATATTTTTGGGTTTATTTTAAAGACTACTCCGATATCGAAAACAACTTTCGCGTACCGATTTTCGGGCTTAGACAAGGCGTAAAACTCGAAGAGCGCGACCAGCCTCTTAATCAATATATGATCCTTGAGAAAGCCGGCATCCGTATGCCACGAATAATAAGAAAAGGTGGGGAAAAATTGAGCGAAACCGAGTTGAGAAGACGCTTGGATCATCATTTCGATCAAATGAAACGCTTGCCACTTCTCGTGAAAGCGAACGAGGCCATAAGATCATATGAAAGAGCATTTTTCGTGATTACAAAAACGGATGATTATTTTACAAAATCTGCGGAAATGATTAAGGGAGGGGAAACGACACAAGCCAACGTCGACAACGCCGTAATTGAAGAGTTCATCATAGGCGCGCAAGTTAATTTGAACTTCTTTTATTCGGCTATAAACGATGAACTTGAACTTCTTGGGACGGATTCAAGACGACAAACCAGCATGGACGGTTTCCTAAGGCTTGACGCAAAAACGCAAACGGACCTTTTGAACCAAGGTTATAAACCTTCAATGATTGAAACGGGCCACTACGCCGTCACGATGAAAGAGTCATTGGTCGAAAAAGCTTATGATCTCGGCGAAAAATTCGTAGCAACGATGAAGAAAGAGGTACCCCCGGGACTTTTTGGTCCATTCGCATTGCAAGGCGCGGTAGCGGCATTCGAAGGCAAAGAGGAGTTCGTAATATTCGACGTAAGCATGAGAATACCGGGATCCCCGGGAACGGCGTTTACACCATATTCGGGCTATTTATACGCAGATTCGATGAGTTATGGTGAAAGAATCGCGATGGAAATCAAAGACGCGATTAAGTCGAAAAAACTTGCCAAAATACTCACTTAAACCACTCTCTTTTCCTGTCTCACCTGATCTTTCCTGACTGCCAACCCTTCTTTTTGTATTTCTGCTTTGGTTTTTTCCAGCTAAACCGCGGTATGTAAATTCAATTTTCGCAAAAGCTCTTTTTTATCCTCACCGCCCAGGTTTTTTACGGCAAGTGCATCTTTAATCTCACCTATCAATTTTCTCTTTTTATCGTCTTGATCAAAAACACCTTCGCTTATCTGATTTTGTGATTGATTTGCATCCATACTATGAGCCTATTAGACTATAAGCCTATTATACTATGGTTTTAACATATCAAATATGCGCGCAATAATTCTTGCCGCCGGCAGATCAAAAAGGATGAAACCGATAGAGGATAAAAACTTCTTGAAATTCCTGGGTAAAACTCTACTCGAATGCCAGGTTGATATTGTCAAAAAAGCGGGCTTCAAAAACATCACGATTATTGCGGGCGAGCACAACATCGCGAAAATCAAAAAAACTTTCCCGAAATTGGAAGTGATAAAACAGAAAAATCTCGACGAAGGGATGGCGGGTGCAATGGACAGCCTGCATCCATACCTGAAAGATGAAGCGATCTTGATTCTCAGCGCCAACGATTTCTTGGACGAATCGGCTTTCAATTTAATGAAAAAAGCTTCCGAAAAAAGCCCGGCGGAGATTTTAATGCTGGCAAAAAAAGTAAAATCTTATTTCCCGGGCGGATATCTGGAAGTCGCGAATAAAAATCGCATAACCGACATAATCGAGAAGCCCGGCGAAGGCAAAGAACCGAGCGATATGATCAACATAGTTTTGCACATCCACAAAAATCCGAAAAAATTGATAGAAACAATCAAGAAAATCAAAACCGCCAAAGACGACAAATACGAAATGGCGATAGCCAAACTGATAAAAGAAGACACGCATGCGGAAGCGGTACCATATACCGGTCTTTGGCAAGCGCTCAAATATCCATGGCATATTCTCGAACTTCAAAAATATTTTTTAAGCACAATCAGGAAATCAAAAATTTCCAAAACCGCAAAAATATCGAAATCGGCGCAAATCAAAGGTTCGGTTATCATCGAAGATAACGTGAAAATATTCGACCACGCTACGGTCGTCGGTCCGATCTACATCGGCAAAAACTCGATAATCGCGAACAACTCTCTCGTTAGGGAGTCAATGATAGGGGATAGCTGTGTAATAGGCTTCAATTCCGAAGTCGCAAGAAGCAATTTGGCGGATCATGTTTGGCTCCATACCAATTATATCGGCGACTCGATTGTTTCCGAAAACACCGCTCTCGGCGCAGGCTCGGTTACGGGCAATTTGAGGCTGGACGAAGGGGAAATCCGCATGGATATCCAAGGCGAAAAAACCGGCTCTAACTCAAATAAATTCGGTTCCGTCATAGGCAAAGATTGCAGAATCGGCATAAACGTCAGCATAATGCCCGGAGTGAAAATCGGTGAAAACGCATTTATCACCGGCGGCTTGATAATCAATCAAGACATTCCCGATAACAGTTTTGTAAAAGGCAAGGTAACACTCGAAATAAAAGAAAACAAACTGGACGGTTCAAAACTAAAAAGATCGCTATGAAGCTTTCTATAACGTTGGTTAATTTCAACCAGAAGTATTTCCCGCGCATGTGCGTGGAATCATTGCGCAAAAGCGAAACTGATTTCGACTACGAAATAATAGTTGTGGATAACAACTCGAGCGACGAAAGCCTTCATTATCTTGAAAAAGCTCATAACGAAGGCACGATAACCCTCATAAAATCGCAAAAAAATCTTGGCTACGGTCGCGCAAACAATCTTGCGGCAAAAAACGCGAAAGGCGAATACATTTTGATAATGAATGAAGACATAACGGTCGAAAAAGACACCTTGCAAAAGATGGTGGATTTCATGGATAGACATAAAGATATCGGGATTCTCGCCCCGAAACTTATTTATCACAGTGGGCACACTCAAGAATCTTGCAGGAGGTTTATGACATTTTGGGATCTCGTCGTAAAAAGGACTCCATTGCGCTACGTGCAACCTTTCAAAAAGCGCTACGAGAATTATCTGATGAAAGATTTTGATCATAATAAAACTCAAGAAGTGGATCTTTTGGTCGGCGCGTTTCTGTTAATGTCAAAAAAAGTTTTCGATGAAGTTGACGGATTTGATGAAAGATTTTTCCTGTTTTTGGAAGATTTCGACCTTTGCAGAAAAGTGAAAAAACACGGATACAAAATAATCTATTATCCGGAAGTGGAAGCGGTGCATTATCACAAACGTTTGAGCGAAGGCTCGATATTCGGCCAGTTGACAAAAGGGATCTTTTGGATTCATGTATTAAGTTCCCTCAAATACTTCTGGAAATGGAGACGTCCCTAGTGTAAAATCCCTCCCGCATATTTTTTAACCTATTCGTAAGATGAAAAAAATCACGGCATTATTGTTTGCAACCTTGATTATGTTCGGGATCGGATGCCAACAACAAGGTGTCATAGAAACCCAAAACCAATCATATTACATAGCAAAATTGATCGGAGATCCGAACGGCAGGAACATACTTAGAGCCACGACGGTTTGGAGCAAAGACGCGGCATTCGAAATGTTGATGCCCGATTATTGGGAAGTGAAACTCGACAAAGACGATGAATACAACACAGATATATATCTCTCTTCCAGTGAATATAACGACGACTCATGCGTAATTCTTCCGGGTACCGTCGGATACGGGGTAAGCGCCGATTTGGAAAAAGAACAATGGTCAACCTTGACGGAATGGGGGACGGCGGACGACTGGTATTTCTACGAAACGGTTGATGGGATAAGGAGGCCGGTTTTCAGAACCGCTACGTTTACCGACGAAGATGGAAATTATTACATTTTGGAAGCGCAATATCCCGAAGAAAATTGGGAAACTTGCAACGCGGATGTTTCCAACATGATTGCGACTTTCAAAACGCTCAATACCAAGCTCGAAGATACATATATAGCAGAAGAGATTTTTCAGCCAAAGTGGGCCAAAATAGCGCTCCCGTTACTCGAAACCCAGGAAACGAAATTCGTAGTGGATTACCCTCCGACATGGACGGTTGAAAATTTGGAAAAAAATATGATTACGGATACCGAAAATAGTTGCTCGGTTTACGGAGGTGTCGCATTGCGAGATTTAAGTGAAGCGGCAAGTTACGAAGAAGACGTCCTGGTGTTAGATAACAACACTATGGCAAAAAAATACACGCTTTATAACGATACGGGCATAGCGTACATGGAAGTCGTTTCGGTTGAATATAACGGAGCAACATACAATTTCGAATTGCATAACATCACGGCCGACAACAAGGATATCTGCACCTCGAATTTCGAATCAGTGGTTCAAAGCTTCAGAACTTACGAAGAAGAAATCGGCGCCACGAGCGGCTACGATGTTTTTGACGAAGAAAATCAATAGAAATCCTTATACAACTCTTCGATATTGACATTATCAATATTTTGTTCGACCAAGGGCATATCTTTTATAGCCGCAACCTTATCGCTGTACAACTCGCGATCTTCTCTGTAATAAACGCCTATCGGGATTTTCGTATTCCACTTGTCGGCAGTCTTAAGCGCAAGCATTTTATTCTTGGGATCGTAAGATTTTTCATCTTCCAATTTGTAAACTCTTTCCCGAAACCATTCGTACGTATTTGTTTTATTAAAAGTTACGCACGGTTGTAAAACATCAACCAAGGCAAATCCTCGATGTTTATGTGCTTCAATGATCAGATTTTTCAAATGAGGCGCGTCCCCCGCGAAACCTCTTGCCACAAAAGTCGCACCGCTTACAATTGCCAAAGACAAAGGCCTTGTTGGTACCTCTATAACGCCGGCAGGAGTAGATAGGCTCTTGGCGCCTTGATCGCTTGTCGGAGAGGTCTGACCCTTAGTAAGACCGTAAACCTGGTTGTTATGAACAATACAAACCATATCCATATTTCTTCTCATCGCATGTATAAAATGTCCCATCCCGATTCCGTAACAATCCCCATCTCCGGCCGTGGTGAATACATTCAGCCTGTGATTAGCAAGTTTTATCCCGGTTGCAACCGGCAAAGTCCGCCCATGTATTGATTGAAATCCGCTAACATCGATCCAAAGAGGCATTTTCGGCCCACATCCTATCCCCGAAACCAAAACGGTTTCTGCAGGATTCAATTTGAGCTCGGTTACAGCCTGTTTTAAGGCCATCAGAATCCCGAAATTCCCGCATCCGGGGCACCAATCGGGTTTTCGTCCTTTTTGTATAGTATCTAAAATCATTTTTTTAAGAATTTTAAAATTTCCTCGGGATAAAAAGGCCTACCATTGTATTTAAGAAGTTTATCTTTTATTTCAACTCCGGTGTATTCACGTATCAGACCGCCGAACTGAGCTCCAATATTCCCTTCAATCAGAACAGCTCTCTTTGCGGATTTCAAATATTCGGAAATTTCTTCGGTAGGGAATGGCATCATGCAGAAAGTATGGACAAGCCCTATTTTTAATCCCTTAGCCAGCTTCATCGCTTCCAAAACCGGCCCTTTCGTCGAGCCCCATGAAAAAACGGTAACATCAGGATTTTTATCGCCGTAATATCTGACTTTATCACCAATTTCCTTAGATGCGGTTTCGATTTTCGCCCACCTTTTCTCGTTCATCCTGTTTCTCATCTCGGGATCTTCGGTGAAATCTCCATCTTTATTATGCTCGTTTGAAAAAACGCCGAACACGACAGATCCGGGCAAAGCTCTTGGAGATATACCATCATCCGAAAATTCATATCTTTTGTAATCCGCAGCAGGACTTAGAATCAGTTTTCCTCGGTTCACCGTTGCCGAAAACGAGAACGGCTCAACGCTTCTGAAACTTTCGCCAAGATATTTATCCGTCAAAATTATTACGGGAGTCTGATATCTTTCCGCATAATTGAAAGCTTGTACCCCGGCCTCAAAACACTCTTCATGATCGCCCGGCGTCAAAACAACCCTGAAAAAATCTCCTTGCGAAGCATGTAACACAAACCTCAAATCTCCTTGCTCTGTCCAAGTCGGAAGCCCGGTACTCGGTCCGGGGCGCTGAGCCACAACAACGACAACCGGCGTTTCCGTCATCGCAGCCATCCCAAGCGCCTCAACCATCAAGGCGAACCCGCCACCCGAAGTTGCAGCCATCGCTCTCGCTCCGGCATGTCCGGCCCCGATAGCCATCAAAATTCCGGCAATTTCGTCTTCAGTATGCTTCATGATAAGCCCCATATCCTCCTCGTGTTTCGCGAAATAATGCATGATCGCAGTTGCAGGCGTCATCGGATACGTAGACATGAATTTGCATCCCGCCTTGATCGCTCCAAGAGATATCGCATCATTCCCCGACATGAGCATTTTCTTCTTCACGGCTTTTGCAGGTACCTTAAATGCACATTTTTTCTTTCCGACGAAATCATACCCGGCTTTTGCTATATCCAAATTATGCTTAACGACATCTTCTCCTTTTTTAGAAAAAGCTTCTCGTATCAGCTCCTTCAGTATTTCAAAATCAACGCACACAAAGGCCAAAGAAGCTCCGAGTGCGACAGTATTTCTCATTATTTTGTCGCCATTGAACTTCGCAACTATTTCGGCCATCGGTAACGGAATGCTATTTGCGAAATCCGTTTTTGTATTTTCAGGATCGAAAATCAAAATAGCATCCTCCGCCAACTCGTCCTTATGCAAATCCACTCCGTCCTGATTCAGTGCAATCAATATATTTACTTCCCGAACCTGAGAAAAAACTTCCCGATCGGAAATCCTTGTTTGATAAGTATTGTGCCCGCCCCTTATAAGCGACGGATATTCCGGATAATCAAAAGTATAAGCCCCCGATCTCATACAGGCGCGTGAAAACATATCTCCGGTTACCATTATTCCATATCCGGCCTCTCCGGCAACTTTCCAGCTAAAATCTGTTTTAATCGACATGTATTACATTTACCGGACATGAACTTTCCGCCTCTTTGTTTATGGCGACATCTTCATCGCTTATCTCAAGTTGGTTGTCTTTGTTGCCTTTCAAAACCGACTTTCCGTCATCTCCCATCTCCCAAAACTTCGGGCAAACCATCACGCAAGCTCCGCAACCTATACAATTGTCGCGATCATGTTTAACAGTATGCGCCATATGTTTTTATTAAAAATATTTACGGGCGCAATTATACATGCTGAGAAACAAAAAAACAGCCCCGTTATTTCACGGAGCTGTTTCTCAATCTACGGTCTAAAGGAACGATAACCAATTGTAAAATGAAGATCTCAAAAGTGTTTCGCCCGGTCCAAATCCGCCATCCACATATCCGGCATACGGTACTTCGTCGAACAAAACGGAAACGTAATCAAAATACCATGCATCAGCATCGACATCAGGGAATGCACTTGCGCTTGTTGATCCGGAAGTTAATTCATATGCGACATACGCTATTTTCGCAGCTTCGGCCCGATTAACATTATCGTCAGGGGCAAAAGTCCCATCGTCATAACTGTCAATCCATCCATTGCTTACAGCCGTTTCAATATAATCGTAATACTCGTTTGTGGTATCTACATCAGGGAAAGTCGGACCACCGGTTGTGTCTATAGTAGCTCCTGTATCTTCAACCAACATTTTGCATAACATACCCCTTGTTACATATTCGTCCGAATGTCTTTGCCCGTAAGATGGTAAATCATCAACATAATAACCATTGTAAAAGCCATACGAGGTGCTAGCCCAAATGAAATTTGATGAATTAACGTCAATATAAGTTCTTGCCTTATCGCTAACGGCATCTTCTTGTAGCCATACATTTAACTCGGCATCGACCGTTGTAGTTGAATAAGTCCAGAATTCTGTAGCTACAACAAAAGTGCTCGAAGTCCCCCTCCCTATAGAACTGGGAGTTGTTAACACGAAAGGGATTAAGCCATAATCTCCTATTGTCCCATGAGCCAACGGAGTAGAAAGATCGTCCGCGTTATAAAGTGTCCAAGCATTAGTCCCGGTAATATCGGCGGCCATAGTGCCGATTGCAAAATCTCCGGCGGCATACACGCTATATTCCGCGGTAACTTTATAAAGTTCAATGTCGCTCGGCTGATTGTTGGTTACTGTAAAACGATAGACCTCGACGCCATCACCAATTAGCAACTCCGTATCGTAACCGCTCGGTAAGCCGGCCATACTTATGCCATCACCACTTCCATCCGTAGTAACAATAAGGTTGCTGGCGGGAGTGGGTGTTATTAGTCTCATTCTGCCCATAAGGGTTTCGCTTGAAACGGTTACTACCGCCAAAGCGACGACCACGACGACTAGCAGTACCGACAAGATTACTTTTGTCTTTTTCATGATTTGTGTTTGGTTATTTTTTATATATATTAAATTTTTCTACTATCTACTATCTTCCTAATCACTTCCGGATACCATTTTTTCTCCAATCCCTGAACTCTTGCCTTGAGAGTATCAGGCGTATCGTCAGGTTTAACTTCGCATTTCTTTTGTAAAATTATCTCACCGTGATCGCATATCTCATCAACATAATGAATTGTCATCCCGGTCTCTTTTTCATGATTGGCCAAAACCGCCTCATGGACATTTGCACCATAGAAATTGGGCCCGCAATACTTAGGTATGAGAGCAGGATGTACGTTTATTATTTTTCTCCAAAAATGTTTTACAAACCAATTGCTCAAAATCTTCATATATCCTACGAGCACAATCAGTTGTACTCCGTGGTCATCCAGTATCTTTGCCATTTCGCGATCAAACTCTTCGCGCGTTTTGCCCTTTGGATTGATATAAAAAGTTTCATATCCCTGTTCTTTCGCCCTCTGGATCGCATAACACTCCTTATTGGAAATCACGCATGCAAGATCGACAGGTAGCGTCCCAGCCTTGACTTCGTCTATAATAGCCTGAAGGTCGGTACCTTTGGTGGAGGCTAAAACAGCTATTCTGAATGGTTTTGATTGGTTCATAAATGCGAAAAGAATTTTATCACAAAAAAAAACAAAGCCAATCCTAACCTGAAAAAATCGAACCATGAAACATCACGACATTTCATCAATGCGCAAATATTTGACTTTTGTCTTAATTTGGATACAATGACACGAACACTTGATTTTCAAATGTTCAAAAAAGTTCTTTCACATCTGGCGCGACAAGCGCTTAAAACCAAAACAAAAGAAAGCCATCCTGTAGAGCTAAGGGACTTCACCTCTAAAACGTAAGGTTTGCAGCCTAAAAATTATATTTATCGGGCTCACCTTCAAACAGAGGCCAATCCGAATCTCCAACAGGTAAGGGAAAGCCGCTAAATTCTCTCCCGCTAAGCGGGACGAGAAAAGCCAACGCTACCCCCGAATCCAAATTCGGAAAAACCAAGATTCTTGGTTCTCAGGATTGCTTTGTAACTGATCCCCATCTTCCCATGTGGAAGAGACCCTGGAGATCGCGCGCGAGATTAAAGGCTCGCACGAAAATTTAGCTTCGTATTTTAGTCTCTCCAAAGTGCAGCTTTACGCAGCCACTAAGATACATAAAGGGGCGGCCGTGGTCAGGCCATAAACTAGACCGGAACAAAGCATCATATAGAGGAGGTTTGGTCACCTACCCGTCAGCCACTTATTCTGGACATTGTCCTCAGTGTACTATAAATGTCATTGATAGGATTTCGGAACTAGTGGCTGTTTTTTGTAAGTGCGAGAAAACCGTCTCACGGTTTTTAAAATTCGCCCTGTCTGCCAACAGGCAGGTTACTTCCGTATCCCAAATTTCCCAGTCACGATCTTTCTAGCATGATCTCCGCACATTGTAACATCGGATACGAATTTTCGCCTAAGTGCATCATCGCCCTCGAGTATTCCGAGTGGCTCAATCATCGAATCTATTAATTCCGATGCTTTTTCAAGAACAGCCTCTAATTGAGCTGCATGATCAAACCATGGATCTTGATAAACCGGAGTAAATAAATCGTTCAATTCTTTAAACGCCGCTTTTGCAAATTGGTCGTTCCGATACCCTTCGATATTCCTGGCGATACCGGTTTCGGGTATCGCAGGAGGCATATCTTCCATCAATTTCGATATGCTGAAAACTTTTAGTCGCCGGTCGATTTCAAGGAGCAGCTTCACGCGTTCTTCCGCTTTGTCGGCTGTTCGTAATTCGCGACTGCAAGCCCTCCTGGCAAGTTGTAAGAGTTCTCTTATTTTCGCATGTATTGCGACATATAACGGATAAGAATTTGGGATAACGACATCGGCTCCAGTGACAGGTCGGACCTTTACATCTTTTCTCACGGCGCGTTTTTTTGGCGAAAAGTATGCTTGAAGCTTTTTGATCTCTCCAAATAAAGATCCCGGGTTTAAATCCTCCAGATTCCGACCGGGCTTAAAGAACCGATCTCTCGACATAACCACCATGTGTTCCAACTTGATCATTTTTGCGATCGCGTAAACCCTCAAAAAGGCTTGTTGTCGAGCCACTCGATCTTCGGGATTTTCTTTTCGGTTTTCAACGGAATCAATAACGATGTCGAGATCCCTTATCATATCGGCGGAAAGAGCCAAATAAGGTTGAAATTTAAATCTTTCAAAAGTTCTTTTGGCTTCTCTTAAATTAGCCAATATTCTCGCGCGATATTTATCTTCGATTTCGTGTTCCGTATCGAGCACCGCCAAGTTACCATCGTGCCGTTTTGCGCCATCTTCGACCTTATCGCAAAACTCAACAACCAATCCGCGCTCTTCTTCGAGATATCTGCCCAAATGAACACGATCACCCGCGAGATGTTGTGAAATGCCGGAAATCTCACTTATCCTGCGGCCTATACGATCAAGTACCGTACTTAATCTGGCCGCTTTCGCATTTGGATTGACGCGCCCGCGGCTGTCTAAAACGGTCAAACATTCAGCGACCTGCCTCCTGATATTTTTCTTATGCTCGTTTTTTACATGCGGACTTAACGTATCGGCGATACTCGTGATTTTAGCTGTCAAAGCAGGCAGTTCCTTATTCTCTTTTACACTTTTCCAGTCTTTATTATACCTGTCTCGTACAGGTCTTATATTTCGATCTATGGTTTGCAAAATACGAATCTCTTCATCGTAACCTTGTAAAATATGGTCCACTCTTCGATAAGCGGAATTTATATCATCAACCAGGAAAACATCCTTTTTATGATCGGGGGTATTATATGTTCCTAAAATCTTGCCGCGATTTTTACCTTTCGTGATTCTGAAAAATCGGAAATAGCGTACATTGTCATCGAGTTGCAACTCCTCATCTTGTAAAAGCAAAGGTTCAAGCCCTGTGGCAAACATATCTTTTACACTCGGGACAGCTTCCGCCCTGACCGCAATCTGATCTTGTCTCGGTATGGATTTTCTCGAGGGAGGAAAACAAGCCTCGACATTTTTCGGCATAAATTCATCAAGCCCCAAACATTCGAGCAGATGGTCATCAATCAAGTCGGGGTCAATAATACATTGGTCTACACACCATTCTTCGCCGTGTTGTGCTAAATCATTTCGTGCGAAATTTTGTCGCATTACGGGTCTCGAACAAAGTTCTTGGAGTAGTTTGATTCTTGTGCGCGGAGAACTTTTGAAAGTGCCATTTTCCCTCTTGAGGGGTTCGGGATTCACCGACATAAGTTGTTCCACTCTGGATCTTATTACGGCCAAATATCTTCTTAGACCAAGAACGATACGATTATGAGTTTCCCCGTTCCTAAAAACGGAACAAACTTCATCTCTAATTATGCGACTTGCCGTTTCAGGGTTGGATGCTTGTTCGAGAAGCTCGGAATATCGCGTATACGTCTCAATAGTTTCTTCGTTGATCGGAGATTGTAGAAGTCGTGGAGCCATAGATTACTTTTAAAGGTGACAAATGGTATACGAAAATAAACCCACGGTCAACATGACGACAAAGTGATATGGGCGAGGCTTTCAGCCGAGCCGCATACACGCTATTAGGCGATGTATGCTTTTCTTTTTTCCGACAATAGTCGGACACTATTTTTAAAAATTTATGAGGTTGGCAATAACCAAAACAACGCCTGCGCCTAAAAGACAACCAGCCATTTTCCCAACAGCCGATTTGAGCATCGTCCTTTCTTCTGGAACTAACTGTAATCTTAATTTTTCAGCGTAATGTCCTTCAAATATTCCGGCGATTCCGTCTGTTATAGCATTGCCGACAACACCACCTAAAATAGCGCCAGCTACACCAGCAAAATGACCACCCAAAATGGCTAAGATGGCTAAAATCCCATTATCTATCAAACCAAAAATAATGTCGGGCTGAATAGATCTTAGTTTTATTTTGAATGGTACGAGAGAAGCTACGCAAAGTACGGAGAGAATGATTAAAATGAAGCCAGTCCAATGAGTATTGTTAACAAAAAAGACGCTAACCGCGGCGATAATTACGCAAAGTGTTAAAATGTTTAGTATAGATAAAATGAATTTTTGACGCATAAATTGAATTTTTTGTTTCAGAGGCTACTTCTTCACTAATGTTAGTGCCCTCAGGTTTTTGCGTGTCTAGGATTTTCAGGGATAGCCACGTTCATCTCCAATCCTTCCCGATATACTTCGCCCTGTCTCCCAACTCCTGCTCTACCCTAATAAGCTGATTGTATTTCGCAACCCTTTCCGTCCTGCACAAAGACCCTGTTTTAATCTGTCCGGTTTCCATTCCTACGACGAAATCCGCGATCGTTGTGTCTTCCGTTTCACCGCTTCTATGAGATACGATTGCAGTCCAGTTCGCGGCATGCGCCATGTGAATCGCATTCATGGTCTCGGTTATCGTTCCGACCTGATTTAATTTTATCAAAATCGAGTTCGCGGTGCTTTCATTTATGCCTCTTTGTAATCTTTTTACATTTGTTGCGAAAAGATCGTCTCCGACAATTTGAACCTTGTCTCCGATAGATTCTGTTAGCGATCTAAATCCGCTCCAGTCATCCTCCGCAAGTCCGTCTTCTATCGAAACAATGGGATATTTTTTTACTAAATTTTTATAATAAGCGACCATATCGGCACTCGATAAAACTTCCTCTTTACCGTTGATTTTCATCTTGTACCCTTTTGTTTCTTCGTAAAAACTGCTGGCCGCCGCATCTATCGCCAATACGACGTCGGTTCCTTCCTTATAACCTGCACTTTTTATGGCTTTTAAAATATACTCAAAAGCATCTTCGTTTTTTGCCAAAGTCGGTGCAAAACCGCCTTCATCTCCAACGGAAGTTGAATATTTATCATCCGCCAATAATTTTTTTAAATTATGAAAAACCTCGGCTCCTATTCTTACAGCTTCGACGAAAGTTTTCGCGCCAACAGGCATAATCATAAACTCCTGAATATCGAGCCCGCTATCGGCATGTTTCCCGCCGTTCAAAATATTCATCATCGGCACGGGCAAAATATGCGCATGAGCACCGAAATATTTATATAAAGAAACTTCTTTCAGATTGGCCGCGCATTTGGCAGCTGCAATTGAAACTCCCAAAATCGCATTTGCCCCAAGTCGCCCTTTATTAGGGGTGCTATCAAGTTCGATAAGAGCGAAATCCAGATCCTCTTGCTTCGAAACATCCATCCCTTTTACTCGTTTAAAAATCTCACCTTCGACATTTTTACACGCATTCAAGACGCCTTTCCCGAGGAATCTTTTTTCGTCACCATCTCTAAGCTCGCAAGCCTCGTGTACACCTGTAGAAGCGCCGCTCGGGATAGCCGCGCGCCCAAAAACATCTCCGCAGTAAACATCCACCTCAACCGTAGGATTTCCACGCGAATCCAATATCTCACGGGCAAGAATTTTTGTAATTTTATTCATAAGCGCAAGGATATGAAGTATTCCTTGCGCCATATTATCAAGTTTGATTGCGAATGCAATCTCCGTTAAAATATCCCCGCTTTACTCTAAACTCTAATCTCAAAGTTATATGGAAATCATCTGGCACGGTCACTCGTGTTTCACAATCAAGGACAAAGGGGTGACTATAGTAACCGATCCTTACACCAATCTGGGCACCAAACTTCCGGCGCTCAAAGCCGATGTTGTCACGTTGTCCGACGAACTTGTATTCAGCGAAGGCAATGTCGCCAAGGTTGAAGGAGAACCGAAAATTTTCTCTTGGCCCGGAGAATATGAGGTAAAAGGTATAGGAATCGAAGGTTATAACGCCTTCCATTTCGCAAAAAGCGCCGAAGATGAAAAAAACGCAAACTGCAAAATCGTTATTTACAATTTCTTCTTTAACGGGTATAAAATTTGCCACTTGAGCGGACTCGGACATAGGCTTACAAGTGAATTGACCGAGTCGATAGGGGATGTCGACATTCTTTTGGTCCCGATAGGAGGGAATTTGGTCATAGATTATAAAAAAGCTATCGAAGTTATCGAACAAATCGAGCCAAAAATCGTCATCCCGATGTATTACAAAATTCCAGGTTCCAAGTTGGATATAGGAGGGCTCGATGAATTCTTGAAAGCTGTTGGTAAAACGACGGTTGAGCCACTAGAATCATTCGAGGTGAAAAAGAAAGAAGAACTACCGATCGACAGGACGGATTACATAATTTTGAAGCCGATGTTGGGGATAACGGCGCTATAGGAAGCCCCGCTTAGCGGGACGCTCCACGCGCAACATATTAAGCGATTCGCCGAAGGCGATCTCCATGTAAAAAACTCAAGAACATCCAGTCCCCGTAGTTAAAATGGATATAACGACTCTCTCCTAAGGAGTAATTACAGGTTCAATTCCTGTCGGGGGCACCAGACTGTTGCGAGGGCGGCGTTCCGAAGCGGTAGGAAGGCGAGTTCCATCGAGCCTTCCGAGAGCGAAGGATGATTTTCAAGAAATAAGGAATCCTTCGCGTAAGCGACAGGTGACTTATTTCGTAGAAAATCAAACCGACCCCTACCTGAAGCCGGTAGTGAGCCGAAGGCGACTGGACGGCCTTTATTATTAAATTGTTTCGCGAATGCGAAACTCCTTACAGAAAAAAAGTCGACAAAGTCAACAAAGTGCTCCGTTAATTCGAGACAACTAATAGCAAAAATTAGTAAAGATTTGTGTTACATTTAGCTCCCATCTCCCAAGGACCTTTGTATTCTGCTGGTGGGAGGGTTGTATCTGGGACTATAACGAATCCTACACATTTCAACAATTCCACGAAACTTCCAGTCAAAGTGGATTGACCGAACTTAAAGAAAGGCATTATTTTGACAACCCGTAGTCGCGAAGCGACCTCTATTACGAAATAAAATCATGGATAAAATAACGAAATCGCCATAAGGACAAATCGGACATTGTTAGAAATAAACCGTATCGGTGCAAAATACAGATAACCGTAAGCTTGGAATAAAACTTGGAGTAAATTTGGAGTAAAGCTACTTGTTTTTATCTGGGAATCTGATATTATGTGTATGTAAGGCTTAAGGTCCTGACAATGATTATACTAAATTACGAATTAACGGAAACGCCGAAAATAAAAGCATTGCTTTCGCAAATTAAAAAGCAAGAAAAGCAACTCAATGCCTTATCCATAACGCACGAGTTATTTCAAGAAATCTTTAAACATAATTATTTAAGGCAAGCTTATAGTTCGACAAAAATCGAATACAGCTTGATAGATTACAACTCGGCGCAAAAAGTTCTTTATTCCAAAAAGGCTAAAAATGAAGAAGAGCGCGAAATTTTGAATGTTGCAAATGCCCACATGGCTATCTCGAAATATCTGAAAAAAAGGCTTTCGGATGACTTGATTATCGATGTCCATAGTCAAATAAGCGAAGGGCTGAAAGGTTCTTTAACGGAACCGGATTATAGAGCCGGTCGATATAGAAATATAAAAAATTATCTTGGAGATCCTTTTACGGATCAGATTAGTTATACTTTTCCGGAACCGAAAGAGGTACCCAAATTGATGAAAAAGCTGAACTATTTTACAAACAATAACGATGCTTTGGACAAAATTATAATTCCGGGCATATTCCATTTCGTTTTTATAGCTATTCACCCGTTCATTAACGGGAATGGCAGGACTGTAAGAGTCATTGAAGATATGTTGCTAAAAAAAGCGGGATATAACCTGCAAAAACTCTATAATTTATCTGAATATTATTACGCAAATGTAAAACGCTATCATTTCGCTCTAAACAGGGGAAGAGATCAAAAAGATTTAACGGAGTTTGTGGAATTCTACTTGAAAGGGATTACGGAATCTCAACAAAAAGTTTTTGATAGCAAGGTGTTAATTGAAAGGTTGATGAAATTACATGCATTGCCGCAATGGAAGATTATGAATAAATTTGATAAAAAAATCCTCAATTATCTCGCGAAAAACAACGAGCTGACTATGAAAAAAGCGCTTAAGTTAACTTCCAAGAAGCTGACATCAGAAGCCGTACGCTTGAGGTTTCAGAAATATATCGAGTTAGGGATTATGAAAAAGGAGGGCGATTACAAGACTGCGAAATATATCTGGGCTTAAGATGCAAAATTGCAGGTCGAAAATTTTCGTTCCATCCAGATACCTCGAATCTACGAGGATAGTTTTAAAAAACAAAACGCGCATTGGGGAAACTGGTGCCTTTTTAGATACAACCTATTGACAAGTTCGTGACAACATGGTACTGTTCCACGCAGACATATACCCCGTAATCTATTTATATGATTAGTCGTTTAGTAAAATTAGGTGGGTCCTTATCGCTTGTAGCCAATGTAGCATTGGCAAGTAGTGCCAACCCTACTACTGGCAATATAGATCAACTCGCAACTGTTGCTGAATGCAATACGCAAATCCCTAATGGAAAAACATGTATTAGCGATGTTTCAAACTGGATTAGGGAGTATGATGGTCTTTCTTTTATCACCAATAATGTTCCTGCGGGTACGGGAATTGTAAATCATTACAATGGTGGATTAGATCGAGTACGTGGCCCTGAAGATTCAGATAGCCGCATATCGGCTGATGAATTCTCAATTCCTATCGGTTACGTAAATCGTCCTTGGCAAGTCGCTATTTGCACAACTGCTGATTTAGCAAGGATTGATGCGTCTGTAGCAAGAGGTGAGGTACCACAGTCTTGGGGTGACGAAATACGACCTCCACTCGATACGCTTATTGGGCGACAAGACATGTTAATACAATGTATGCAAGCCGCTGTTCAAGGAATCGTTATTAGGAGGCTTACAGAGGACTCCTTCATCCCTAACGATATTAATGGTGATGGGTTTGTCAGTGCGGCAGACGATGTAAACGGAGATAATATGATTACAAGAGAAGATGCGGAATTATATAGAAACAAGCCCTGAAAAACCACATATGTCCTTCATGAAGAAATCCAGGTTTTTCCCCAAACCCGGCAAGCCTTTTCTCCCATATTTCATCGAGATACTTCGAATCCATCAGGATGGTTTTCAGCGCAAGGAAGGGAGCCCCGCTCAGCGGGGCGACCGATCCTCGCACCTTATTATTAAGCGATTGCGAATGCAATCTCCTTAAAAAACAAACCACTCAACAATTCCTCAAAACTTCCAGCCCAAGTTCATTGACCAAAATTGCAAATGAGTAGTATTTTGGCAATCCAACGTGATTAAACCCAACATGGCTACAAAAAAAGACGATACGAATACAAAATGGCTCAAAAAAAATGTCGCAACTAAAAGGGACTTGAAACCGATTAGCGAAGAATTGACAGACCATAGAATCAGGCTGGATGGTATTGAAAAACATATGGCAACCAAACAGGATTTGACGCGTATCTATGATAGATTGGATAACCATGAAATAAGACTGGATAGAATTGAAGAAAATATGGCAACCAAGCATGACTTGGTTAGGATTTACGAAACATTGGACAAGGTTGTTGAAATTGGCACGAGGAATTCTCAAGAAAACGCAATGATGGCAAGAATTATAGAGCGATTGGATAGCAAAGTTGAAGAACACGATGACGCTATACGGCAGATGAAGCCCAGGCTCGGAATGGCTTAACCTCGCCCCTTCTTTGCCGCCTTCCAGCACAGTTTGTACATTTTCTTGTGGAAATCGGCGAGCTCTTTCGACTTAATCAAAATCGCCATTTTCTCGGTCCAGGAAACTATTAAAACCTTGTCGTCATAAATATTAATTTCAGGAGTGAATTCGTACTCTTTCTTTGGTATGAGAACAGATTCGCGATTCTCATCTTTGTCTTTTTTTGCGCGCTCGGCAGACATCTTATTATTCGGCATGATCGCCTTGATATGTATGTTCTTTTCTATAGCGCGACGATAATAATATTCAGGGAAAAAATCGGGCAAAGCCTTATGCATTTCTTCGACATTCGCGTAAGCAAGAATATCTTCGGTAGAGGTCAGGGTGTCTTCGTAAGCTTGTCTCATACCTTTCTCTCCTTCGTAAAAAGAGACCTTGGGCTTGGTGCTTTGAGGGTTTTCCAGGGATACGAGTTCCGGGAGAACATCTTCGATCTCTTTTTGTTGTTTCTCGAGCCTTTTAAAATGTTCGACCTTTTCGCGTTCCAGGTAACTGATTAATTGTTTCGGGTCCATAGCTTTGAAATAAGTCGCTCCGGATTTTTTTGTCGAACTTACAAGTCCTTTCTTAATGAGGCTTTCTATGATGTCGTAAGCGGTTGTTCGATTAATGCTGGCACGGCTCGCTATTACGGAAACAGGCTGGGCGCCAAGCTGTATCAGGTGTATGTAAACTTGCGCTTCTTTGTCCGAAAAGCCTATTTTTTTGAGTTTGTCCGTGATCATTGGTGTTGTGGAAAAATATTCGACAGTTTGTATTTTAGCACGATTCAAACCCGTAAGTCAACAGGTTATATTGCCTGATTACGACATGTCGGTAGAAGGTTGACACTTCCACGAATACCGTATACGATAAAACTCATTCTTAATTTGTCAACTTATGGAAAAACTAACACTATTCATTCAACCGCGTCACAATTACGCCGTGCCAAACGAAGATGGGCACATCCATCTGAGCAGTCCTCTTATGGTAGCCGTAGCAAGAATTCTTTCCGCAAAGCCGGGTTTGGACTTTGCCATGGAAGATGAAAATTTCGGACCGGAAAAGACGGGAGAAATAGATGCGGATATAATTGGAATAAATCTTGTGGGCGCTCCTTATATTCCGAAAGCAATCTCTATGATTAGGGATAGAGTCAGGAGTGGGGCGGGAGTGGTTCTCGGCGGACAGATCGTTAACGCATTATCGAAAGAAGAATTCGCTCGTTTATTCTCGGGAATCAGGGATGACGTCGAGGTGGTAAACGGTAATGATGACTTGGTCTTGGAAAAAACATTCTGGCTACAGGGTCCAATGTCTCCAAAGGAAATGGTTTCGCAAGTACCGGTTTGGGAAAAAATCAATGACGCAAAAATGAAAAAGTATTTAAACAGAGAATTCTCTTACTATGTGAGCCAAGGATGCACATTTAATTGTAAATTTTGCCAAGCGGAAAAAGGCAAAAAAGAAAAATACAGAGACCTGAACGTGGTACAAGAAGAACTCGAATATCTTGCCGGCAAAGCCGTTTCATTCGGTATCGAGAAATTGAGCTTTTATATGTCGAACCTGGACGGGTTCCAAACGCCGGAAAAACTTCTCGAATTTGCGAAAATAGTTGAATCGGTAAAACGCAAGTTTGGTATAAAAATCGAATTCAGATGTCTTGCAACGCTGGAATTCTTCTTGAGAGCGGTAAAAAATCACGAAGGCATCTTGCCAACATTGCGCAATGCGGGGTTTACATCCGTTGGATTTGGTATAGACGGAGCAACGCCGGAAGTGTGGAGAGCTATCGGAAAAAGTCACAATATAGGGGATAAGGATAAGGAGGGTTTGCAAAAAAGTATTGATGCGATTTCAATATGCGCCGAAAATGGGATTACTCCTGAAATACTTATGGTTTTCGGACACCCGACAGATACGCAAGAGTCTCTGGAAACGGCATTGGATTTCGTACAAGATATGGCAAACAGATATGGAGCCGTACCGAGACCGCACGTTGCAAAACACATCATACCCGGAGCCGACGCATGGAGGGCCAAGGAAAACCAAGATATCGTTAGTCAACTGATCGAGAATCCGGAATATTTCCAAGCTCTTGATTATGCGGCCTTGGCTTCCGAAATAAGCCACCCGGACGCCGAACTTAGAAAATGGACGAATAAGTATTACCAAGCCATGTGCGCAATGTCGGACAGGGCGACAAAGTATGTGTATCCGGACACGCCATTGTTTAGAGAAGAAATGGCACGGGACGGAACCACTGTCGAGCGAGTCAATCAAGGGCGTTTCGACAGATAGAATTACGGAGGGGCTTGCCGGAAAAACGCAAGCCCCTCCGTAAAAGAGATTCTTCCGCAATCTTTTCGAAGCCAAGTCAATCCAAATCGCGCAAGCGATGCTTGACGGTAAGTTCCTACTCACCTAGCATGTGAGCGTACCGGACCAAAGGAAACGCTAGCGCTCATTTGGTCCATAACAACCAACCTCATTTATGAACACATTTATAGCACTATATGTTGCAAAAATCGCGCTGGCTTTAATGCTCATACCTTTATATAAAGATTATAAAAGGAGGGAACTTCGAAAAAGTCGCGTACAAATATGGAGATCGAAAATAAACAAATCACGCTCGACCCAGAAAACTTTATTCGTAACCAAATAAATATGCTCACTGAAAAACAAGCGAAAATTCTCAAATTCATCGAGAAGTATCAGTTCAAAAACGGCGGTTCTCCAACCATAAGAGAAATGAAAGAATACTTCGGTCTGAGTTCGGACAACAGTATCTTAAAGCACCTTAACCATCTCGAAGAAAAAGGCATGATCAGCAAGGGCGATACTCCTCGCAGTATCAAACTTTTAAGCAGTGTGAAAGAAAGATTCGAAGCGGCCTCCAACATAGTCAGCATTCCCGTTTTAAGCACGATCCCGGCGGGAGGTCCCGTTATCTCGGAAGAGACGGTTATAGATCGAATAGAGATTAAAAGCACAATGGTCAGGAAACCCAACTCGTCCTTCATCTTGAAAGTCTCGGGAAGAAGCATGGAAGGTGCCGGCATATTGGACGGCGACCTCGTCATAGTTTCAACCGAAATCGAACCTAGAAACGGCGACGTTGTAGTCGCATTGATAGACGGCGGAAATACATTGAAAAGATTCATCAGAGAAAAAGGGCGCGCATACCTGAAAGCCGAAAACCCGGATTACGAAGACATTTATCCGGTTGAATCTTTGGAGGTGCAAGGGGTGGTGACGGGGTTGATAAGAAATTACTAGTAGGAAAACCCTTACCATGACAAGAATTTTTGTATTGGCTTGAACGATTCTGCAGCGATCCCGTTCAACTTCAGTGAAAGCCAATACAAAAATCCTGGAGCCGGGAATGGGAGTTGAACCCACGACCTACGCGTTACGAGTGCGTTGCTCTACCACTGAGCTATCCCGGCATAGGCACACGCCATTTAACCATTAAGAGGTTTTCTCTGCAAGAACAGCTTCGTAAACACTCTTTTGACTTGCCCATTCCAATATGCCGGCATCCTGAAGTTTTTGCATTTCGGAAAAGAATAAATTTAAAACCTCTTCATTTTCGGGCACGAATAATTTAGCCGGTATGTATATGTTATATTTTGCAATCTTCGAGGTATCGCGAGAAGTGGCAAATTCGGTAATGTCTTTCACGAGCGCTTCAATATCGCTATCCGTGAATGCGCAATCGTCGGCTCCGCAGTCGACTCTATCATTATTTCTACCTCCGGTCTCTTCCCACATCGCTATATCAAAAGTCTCTCCCGAACTAAGCAATATATCGCCATCAGCATCCTCGACAAAATCATCGGAACCGCTTATCCAAAACGGATAAAATCTGTCATCTCCAACCGGTGCGGGATAATGCCAAAACTCATTCATAATGGCTTCATCTGTCCAACCCTCGGGTCTATTTCCGAGTGGCATTGTCAGATAATGTGCAGAAACGGTTCCGTCGATATATGAACATCCCGCACCTTTAGCGACGGCATACCAATCTGTTTTCCCGCCCAACCCCGAACATCCTAAACTGTTTTCTTCGCCAACCAAGCTATCAACTACATCTTTGCGTTCGCTTATAAAAGCAACAGCGTCATCAATAGACATTTCTTTTTTCGCCGGTAAATCAACATGGGTGCCAACGCCCTGACCTCGTTCTATCGCTTCCATCAAAACATTATCATCAAAATTCACGCATCCTTGCGAAAACGGCAATCCGCTCTCGAAAGTTAAAACGGCATCATACTTTTCGGCGAAATCCATACCGTAGCGTAATTCTGCGGCGATCTTATCAAAAAAAGATTCATCCGTGGCGGCCACACTCCAGGCATCTTCAAGATGGGTCATAGTTGTGAGATACAAAGGTTTCGCGGCTTCAGATACCGTTATATCCTCTACAACAGTTACAACAGGATCAGGAGTCTTCATGACATACATAACGGCGATTACGGCGATTAACAAACCAACCAATACCGACAAGATAATTATTAATTTGCTTTTCATGTTTTTGAATTAAATTATATTCTTATACCAGTATAATACATAAAAATACTTATGCCACTCGTTAAAATCGTTATCTACACTCCGACTTCTCACGCCGACAAGATTCGCCAAGCGCTTGCGCAAGCCGGCGCGGGCCATATCGGCAATTACGATTCTTGTTCTTTTTCGGTAAAAGGTGTCGGTAGATTTCAACCTCTAAAAGGCGCAAAGCCGTTTATAGGAGAAGCGGGGAAGGTGGAAGAGGTCCCGGAAGAGCGAATTGAAACCATCTGTCCTCAAGAAAAAGTCGTTCAAATAATCGCGGAAATCAAAAAAGTTCATCCATACGAAGAACCCGCAATAGACGTCTATCCTCTTTTGGAAATTTAGGCATACGAAGTAAAAAAGTGGCGACAACCGGGCTTTTTAACTATAATCAATCCCCTCTACTATCTACAATCTATTGTCTCCTCCATGTCCACCCCAATGATGCAACAATATCGGAAGATAAAAGAGCTCAACGTGGACGCGATACTGTTTTTCAGGTTGGGAGATTTTTATGAAATGTTTGGACAAGACGCGATAGAGGCTTCAAAAATTCTCGGCATAACTTTAACCGCACGAAATAAAGGGGAAAATAAAATACCGATGTGCGGCATACCTTATCATGCCGCTGAAACTTACATAGCCAAGCTTACGCGCGCAGGTAGAAAAGTTACGATTTGCGAGCAATTGAGCGATCCCAATTTGCCGGGTATAGTGGATCGCGATGTGGTCCGCACGATTACGCCGGGCACAACTTTTAACGAAAATATTCTCGACAACAAAACAAACAATTTCTTAATAAGCATTTTCCCGAAAGGGGATTATTTCGGGCTTGCGATAGCGGATTTGACGACAGGGGAGTTCAAAGTCACGGAATTGAACGGATTGAAAAATCTGAAAACCGAAATTATCAGATTGAAGCCATCGGAATGCGTGATAAGAAAAGATTTGATTGCGGAAAACGGAAATTTGAAAAACTTCTTAAAAGAGTTCGAAGAAATGTACCTGTTTGAATTTGAAGATTTTGAAGACCCTTATAAAAGTTTACTTGCCCATTTTAAAGTGAAAAGCATGGATGGCTATGGGATAGAAAGATGGCCGTTTGGGATACGCGCGGCGGGAATACTTTTAAATTATCTGAAAAACACGCAAAAAAACGACTTGAAACATATCACCAAAATAGGTTCTTACAGTACGGGCGAGGCGATGTTGCTCGATGAGTCCACGATTCAAAACCTTGAGCTTATTGTTACGCTTAGGGAAGCCAAAAAAGAGGGGTCTCTGCTCGGGGTGATAGACAAAACGATTACCTCGATGGGCGGCCGACTTATGAAGAAGTGGCTACTTCGACCTTTGATACAAAAAGAAGAGATAGAAGCAAGGTTGGATGTCGTGGAAGAACTTATAAAAAGACCCGAAAGAAGAATTGAGCTGGAACAAATTTTGTCGCGGATATTGGACATGGAAAGGTTGGTTGCCAGATTGAGTTGCGAAAGTGGGAACGCGAGAGACTTGATTGCGGTAAAAAACTCCATGAATGCCGTACCGAAATTGAAAAGACTTCTCGAAGGTTCCGTGGCGGAAATGCTCGAATATGCGCGAAACGATTTGATTGAAAATAAGAGCCTTGTCGACCTGATAGAATCGGCGATTTTGGACGAACCCAAGCTGGCCCTCAAAGAAGGCGGAATTATAAAAGAAGGATTTTACAAAGAACTCGACGACCTTAAAAAAATCTCAAGCGAAGGAAAAACTTTTATTCAGAATCTGCAAGAACGCGAAGCGAAAAGAACAGGTATAAATTCACTGAAAGTACGCTACAACAGGGTTTTCGGCTACTACATCGAAATCAGCAAATCGAATTTGAGTTTTGTCCCACCGGATTACATAAGAAAGCAAACCTTGGCTAATGCGGAAAGATTCATAACGCCGGAACTGCAAGAATATGAGGAAAAAGTTTTAACGGCGGAAGAAAAAATCATGGATTTGGAATACAAAATTTTCCTCGAAGTTAAATCGCAAATCCTCACTTACATCGAAGATATTCAAAAAAACGCCTCAATCATCGCAACATTGGATGTATTGCAATCATATGCGAACACAGCTATCAAAAACCGCTACGCCAAGCCAAAAATCAATAATAGATTCTCGATAGAAATCAAAGGCGGCAGGCACCCGGTCGTTGAACAAATGACATTTTCGCGATCATTCGTTCCAAATGATACCGACTTGAATTGCGCCAAACGCCAATTCATGCTGATAACAGGTCCGAACATGAGCGGTAAATCAACTTATTTGAGACAAGTCGCACTGATAACGCTCCTTGCGCATATAGGGTCATATGTGCCGGCGGAATCTGCTGACATTTGTATGACGGATAGGATTTTTACCAGAGTCGGCGCGTCAGACAACCTGACAAAAGGGCAAAGCACATTTATGGTGGAGATGCAGGAAGCGGCGAATATTATCAACAACGCGACTGAAAAAAGCTTGATAATTCTGGATGAAATCGGTCGAGGAACGAGCACTTATGATGGGATGAGCATTGCTTGGGCGATTTGCGAATACATCCACGATAAAATAAAAGCCAAGACATTATTTGCGACCCATTATCACGAGCTTATATCTGTTGTCGAGAGGCTGGAAAGGGGTGTTAATTATCACGTGACCGCAAAAGAAGATGCTGAAAAAGGAATAATTTTCTTATATAAAATTCTTGAAGGCGGTATAGATAAAAGTTATGGCATCGAAGTCGGCAAGCTTGCCGGCTTACCCATTGAAATCATAAATAAATCGAAACAAATTCTAGAAGATCTCGAAGAAGGGATTTTGGAAAAAAGTATCCAAGAACACCTTAAAAAAGGTAAAACCAGAGTTCCGCAGGACCAAATGAACCTTTTCGGTATACAGTCGACCACAATGGCATCCAGAGAGCATGGAAAAATCACGCATCCTGCGCTTGAAGCTTTGAAAAAGATTGATATAAATAGTATAACTCCGCTCGAAGCTCTAAAAAAACTGGATGAACTTAAAAGGCAAGCCGTCCGAAAATGAAATTTGAGGACGGTCCTAAACAAGCCGTAAAATGTTATTCTGTGCAACAGATAGCAAAAAGCATTGCGAATCATTAAGCAAATTTAAAAACAATGCGTTTTCTTAAAAAAGTTCATTCTCGGACGGTCTGTTTCCAGTATCACTTCGTCGTCGTTCCTTGAACTGCTATAATATCTGCGATATTCCAATCGAAACCAATAGTGTGCACAGGCCCTAAAACAAATGATCTTCACTAAAAATTCTCATTTTATCGCGGCGATGTTCGACATAGATGGTACTTTGACTGAACTCGAGCATACCAACATGCCTATACCTTTAGCTAAAAAACTGGCTTGTTTGAGCGAAAAAATGCCACTCGCGTTTGCCACGGGCAGAGACATGAAACATGCGGAAAAGACATTTAACGAGCAAATTTTAATACATGCGAAAGATAAAAAACTGGCACGTAAAAACTGGTATATGATCTGCGAGAACGGCGCCCTCGGGTATTTTTTTGATGAAAGCTCGAAGAGCTACAAAGAATTTTATCGGATAAGATGGGACTCGAAACTTTTAGACAGAAAAGAACTGGGCGAAGAGATACGAAAAACATTGGGTAAAATACTTGAATCCGTAGATGAGACAAGAAAAACACAATTTTTAATCAGATTGTATAAAAAAGACCTTAAGAGCCAACAAGCGAGATTCCAACGGGTTAAGAAGATCGCAAAAATCTGCGAAAAAATTCTTGATAAATTCAAAAACGGACATAAATTCGAAACTTTGGAGTCGGGCTTGGCAATCCATATAAGCCCCAAAAATGCCAATAAAGACCAAGGCATCATCAGATTCGCCAAATATTTGAAAGGAATATATGGCTTGGATGCGGGTAAATCGGCAAGAAAAATACTGGTCGTAGGGGATCAGCCCGGAAAAGGCAGAAACGACGATGCTTTCTTGAGCGGCAAATACGGGACCCCGTTCACGGTTGGCGAAATAACAGATAAGAAATGGCCATCCCCTGTCATTGATGAGAAGGGGGATATTTTAAAAGGACCGAAAGGAACACTTTACTTGTTAAAAAAGATTTGCAAATAAGGGATTGCTCTGGTATCTTCTCCCCGCTTTTAAAAAAATACTTTCTGCTTTCGAAAAGGCATTTGAAGGCTTTAACCACAGGAAGAAATGGCACACAACAAAGAAGCTCGCAAGTACGAGCTGATGATCATCTTCAAGGCTGACAAAACCGACGACCTTATCGCCAAGGAGTTGGAAGCCGTAAAGAAGATTATTTCCGATGCGAATGGCGATATTTTTCACGAGGACGTATGGGGCAGAAGAGATTTGAAGTACGGTATTAAAAAAGAGGAAGTGGGATATTACGTCGTTCTAAATTTCAATTTGGAACCATCCAAGCTGAAAGAGATACAGGATGCGCTAAGAATCAATCTAGGGGTTTTGAGATGTCTTTTGATAATCACTCCTGACGATTACACGCCAAGAAAAATCACGGAAGAGGATTTGGATTTCAAAAAGAAACCGAAGGAAGACAAGAAAAAAGAAGCCGCGAAAAAAGAAGAAGCAAAAGAGGTAAAAAAGGAGAAAAAAGTTTTGAAGAAAAAAGTCGTAAAAGAAGAAGTTATTGATAAAAAGCCGGAAATTACGGAAGTCGTAGAAGAAGTCGTCGAAGAGAAAAAACCTGCCAAAAAAGAAGAAAAAGATAGCAAGAAAAAGTTGAGCGACCTGGATGAAAAATTAAAAGCGATCATAGACGATACCGATCTCGATATAAGCTTATAGAAAACATTTAACCAAAAAAAGAATGAGAACAGTCAACAAAGTCATTCTGGTCGGAAACCTCACAAGGGCGCCCGAACTAAAAGAGACCCAAAACGGCCAAAAAGTTGCCACATTCGGTGTTGCGACAAATAGAGCGTGGGTTACAGCCGGCGGCGAAAAACACGAATCCGCCGAATTTACGGAGTGTGTAGCTTGGTCCAAGCTGGCCGAAATATGCTCAACGCTTCTTAAAAAAGGGAATCTTGTTTACGTCGAAGGTTATCTTAAAACAAGAGTTTGGGATTTGCCGGACGGAACAAGAAAACACAGGACGGAAGTTGTCGTTGAAGATATGATTATCCTTGAAAAGAAGAAAAATGGTGAAGCGCAAGAAGGTGTTTCCGCAGAAGAAGCCCTACCGGTTAAAGAAGAGGGTAGCGTTATGGAACCGTCAATAGATGCCGATTTATCGTTTGAAGGCTAATAATTAAACCCATAAAAACATATGTCTGGAAAATGTAGATTCTGCAAAATGGGAGCAACGTACATCGATTACAAAAAGTTGAACGTTCTTCGTCCGCATGTAACGGGGTTCAACAAGATACAAGCCAGAAGGTACTCAAAATTGTGCCTGGCTCATCAAAAACAAGTTGCAAAAGCGGTCAAAAACGCAAGAATGATGGCTTTGTTGCCATTCGTTCCGTAGACCGTCCGCAGGACGGCAAGAGGGCGCCCGGATAGTCCAAAACGGCTTACCGAGGCGCTTTTTTCGTATGTGCCCGCTCACGGGGGTTGATTCTCCCGTTATTTTATGATAAACTATAAAGATTTAAAAAAACAAAAATGAAATGGATAGCTCCGGAATACGTGAAACATAAAAAAGGACCCGTGTGGGCGACGGTTGCAATATCTTTGACGGCGGCCTTGATAGCTTACGCGATACTTACGAGTTCCTGGACTATGGCGGTGGCATTTTCGGTATTGGCGATAGTTTATTATCTCGAATACAGACAAGACCCGAAAGATATAGAAATCGAGATCTCGGAATTCGGGATCAGAGTTGCGGATAAAACATATCCGTTTAGCCACATGAGGGCTTTCTGGATCATATATGAGCCTCCGTTTGTAAAAACTTTACATGTCAGATTCGCAAAAAAACATATGGCGGATTTGATTATACAACTTGCGGATTACGACCCCGTGGAAGTTAGAAAAACACTTCTTACGCAACTTCCCGAATGGGAGGGCAAAGAAGAAAATTTTCTCGATATGCTGGTCAGGGCTTTTAAATTATAAAAATGACTCCAAAAGACACAAAGATCGATAAGGATCTCGCAGAAGAGTCCCAAAAAGCATCCGATCAATTCGAAAAAAGATTGGATGACGTGATGGATATGGGACTGCGGGCGAAAGCGAAAGGAGATTTTATCAGAGATAACGTTTTGCAAGAATTCAGGGAAGATTCGGTCAGATTAACTGCGGCAAAAGATATAGAACAAAAACAGGCCGCGGAAAAAAGTTCAACCGACGTAGCGTACCAAAAAGCGAAAACGGAAATCAAAACCAAACACAAAGACGAACTGGCGAAATTGCACGAGAGATATACCGATACGCTCAAAGCTTACGGCAGTCGCGAAGGCAAGTCGAAATTGATAGATACGAAAACGGAAATGATAGATTTCGTAAAATACGGGTTCGCAATCTTGAAAAACATGGATTTGCGCGAACTTGTCAATACGGTCAACGACGGAACGGTTTACGAAAAAGCGGACAAAAAAGATAAAAAAATGTTTGACGTGATAAGCAAAGTTGAAGAAGGAAAACAACTTGAAAAAACGGATTACGAAGATGTCGCCGAAAGAATGGTGAATCTTTCAAAATCGGATACATCCGCTTTCACGATAGATTTATCGGGGAAAGGCAAAATGGAAGATGAAATTGCGGCGATCGGCAAGACGGCGGTTTTGTCGGCGGCGATGCTTTTGACGTCAGCTCAAAGGCACGAAGTGGGGAAGGCGCTTATTGAAAAATATGGCGACGACGGAGCTCGCGTAATACATGAAATGACGAAAATCGGGTATTTCACGGTTATGCAAACCGATCAACTGATCGGATCGGCCGAAGGGTTGTCGTCGGATGTTTTGGCGATGCACGGCAAAGCGAAAAGCGAAGGCACTTATCAAAAAGGACAAGAAGAGATGGTGGAAATGCAAAAAGACGCGAGTAAAAATTTCGATAAAATGTTCCACTCGAATATCGCTAAACATTACATGTCATACATGAATATTCTCGGATATGAAATAGTCGGAAGAGCGGCTATAGCGATCGCGGTTTTGAACTTGGTGATAAACGCGAAAAACAAAGATGTGGAAGGAGTGCTGCTAAACGTCCCGATGTGGGGCGGTTTGGCGACCGGAGCGGCTTTGTACGAGGTGGTTACGGAAGGCGGACTTAGAAGGCTGGCCGCAGGTGCGTCGAAAACGGATGAAGAAAAAGCTCGCGAAGTTCAAGCGGAAAAAGAAACAAAATTTAAGAAAAGTTACCTGAATCGTCCGGAACTCGGGAAATGGTTCAAGGACAATTTGCCGACGATTAACGACGGTTTTGAAAAAATAAACGAGAAACACGAAAAAGGCGGATTCAAGGCGACAACTTTTGCGGGACTGGGGATTGAAAATCCTCCATCGGAAATGGATGGAGTGACGGAAGAAAAATTAATGCTCGAAACGATATCGGGGTGGTACGAATCAATCTACTCGGATATGAAAAAAATCAGAGTTCCCGATCAGAAAGCTTATCTTGAAGAAATCGAAAAAAGTCAATTTGTAACCGTGTAAAAAATGAACGAACTTAATCCCAAAACTCAAAGGATACTCGACGAAAGGCTTATACCGGCCATGCGCGACCTCATGCTCAACAGAGATGAGCTTGCGGATGCGTGGGGTTCCACCGATCCGGGTTCTGCGATAAGGGAAATTATGAAAAAATATCTCGAGCGTTATTTCCCCAAGATGGAAGATGTCCAAAAAAGGATTTTGGATAAAGTCGAAAAAATAAAAGATGAACCGCGAAAGATGAATTCACTCGCGAAATTCCTTTCCGGAGAGATATCTCTCGGTGATGATTTTGATCCGAACGAGTTTTTGAAAGATACGGTTTCGGAAATCGCGCAAATGCACAATCAAAACGAATTCATGAACGCGGCTTTCGGTGCGAATATGGCATTGCAAGACTCAAGGCGACAAGATGCGTTTCAGCGACAAAAATCTTTATTGCCGCGAATTTTTGGCGGGAAAAAAGACGAAAGTTACAAATTCGAATTTGAAACGACCGCGGGCGGAATGGACATGCCTCAAAGGTTAAGATCTCCGAAAAAGAGGACGAGAAAAGACGTAATTCAGGAGGAAATTACGACAAGGCAACCGATACAACCGCAAAAAACCGAGATAAAAGAAACCGTTAAAAAGGAACCCGCGGAAACGGTTGCCGAAATGAGACAAGCGCAAGCGGAAAAGCAAAACATGGAGGCTTACAATGACGAACTGGCGCAAGACATGGCGCAAAAAGCGCAAGAAATCGCGGATATGGAGGCAAGACAACAGAGCGTCGCCACGCAAGGCAAAAAATCATTTCTGGCCAAAGCGACGAGCGGGAAAGGTATCGCGACGGCGGTGGTCGGAGGCGGGATGGGAATAACCGCGATAATCGGATCGATGTTATCCGGCGGAACAACTTAAAAACATGAAAAATATACTTCTCAAAATCGGAAAAATCCTAAGAAAAGCGTTGAAGCCTCATCTGATAATGCCGGTTGCGGCGATCATATTCGTAGCTTCATGCTTGATATATTCGGACACCGTAGAGGCGACATCCACGATATCAAGCGCTCTTGACGACGCAATGATGCAAATCCAGCAAAAAGTAAACATGGGATTCGGACTGATACATGCGGTATTTTGGCCGGTACTTATGTTGGTGGGCAGTTTGATGGACAACGATCTGATTTTCGGAGTCGGTGCGGGAGACAGGCTTAGAGAAATATGGGTGGTTATCAGGAATTTGGTGAATATAATTTTCGTATTCATATTGCTCGTCATAGCGTTTTATAACGTTACGGGCCTGGGCGGAGAAGGCAACATGGCTCTCAAAACGATACTTCCGAAATTCGTTATAGCGTTGGTTGCCGTAAACTTCTCGTTCTTCGCGTGCAAAGTGATATTGGATGCCGCGAACGTGGTAACCATCGCAGTTTACGATATTGCTGATTCGGTGACGCAAGATAAGTCGGCGGATATGCAAGCGGATATGGAGAAATATATATGTACAAATCCGGCGCTACTTAATTGTGAAAGCGCGGCGGAGGCGAGTGCGGGATGCGACGAGACGGGATCAACGGTTAATACAGCATCAACCACATCATCTTCAGCGAGCATCGACGAATGTAACGAAAGCGAATATTGGGATTATGAAAAAGCCGGGTTAATAGCCAAAGCTTTTTGCTGTAAAGGCACAAAAAGAACGGATGGGAACTTTACATCTGACGATATGGCATGTGGTGACATGGAATGGACGTCTACCGGTACTGGTACCGCCCAAATAGGACCCAAATTAAACTCTTGGGGTGAAAATTTCTTCTCCAAGATGGACCAAAACAATATCGGCTTGGTAATGGCGGTGAATTTGGGGAGTCTTAACAGGCTTACCGAAGTATCGTCGTCGGGATCTACGGTAACACTCAAAGATCTCACGATAAACACTCTGTTCTCGATAATAATGTATATAGTTTTCGGTTTCGCCTATGTTGCGTTACTTATAGTCTTGCTGGCAAGGCTGGTCGTTTTATGGCTCGTAATAGCCATGTCGCCGATCATGGCGCTGACTTACGTCGTGCCGCAAATAGGCCAATACGTCTCGGAGTTGAAAATCGGAGAAAAATTCTTACAGCACGTAATGGCGCCGATAGCCATCGGCTTGGCGATGTCCGTAGGTTATTTGATGACAAGCCAGGTAAAATCCAGCGGAAGCGGCGGTATAGAAGTCGGAGGACTCGGCAACTTGAAAATGTGCGATCTGACATCGGGAGACGCTACGGGCGCACTGCTCTCAACAAATATTAGCGACATCCAACAATTGATGATAGCGAGTATCGCGGTCGCGGTTGTATGGCTGGGCGTATTCGGCGCGGCCGACAAAACAATCGCAAATTCTATAACCAACGGCATCAAAGACGCCGGTACCAGAGCGGTGAAATTCACAGCCTCATTGCTCAAATACGTACCTATTGTGCCGGTTATGACGAGAGGCAAAGAGGCCGAGCAATTCAGCTTCGCGGATATCAGTGGAATGCTTAACAAAGTATATGCGCTTCCGGAGATGTTGAGCAGTAAAAAAGTCGGCACATACGCGGCCGAATGGATGCCCAAATTTTATGGCGATCAAAGCGCGGGATTTGATAATTTGATGACCAAATTCAATAGCGGGACTACGCCGGAGAAAGGGGAAATAGTGAAACAATGGATACAAGGAGGACTTTCCGATGATCAGCAGGCGAATAAAGCCATCGAAGCTCTTAAAGCGGCGGGGGTTAAAGAACTTGACGGCATCGGTGGACTTCACCAATTCGAAGCTTGGTACAAAACACATAAGAAAAATGTACAAGACGCATTCCCCGGTGTCAGTTTCGAAGATGTTGAATTTGCAAAAGGAACCGCAGACGCAACAACGGAGCCCGAATCGGGTACGAGTACCGACAGGGCGAGAGCCGGAGATGCCGCGGCCGCTACAGGCGGAACGGCTGTGACCGTGGATAAGGTGATAGCCAGTGGCGGAACGACATATCAGCAGGGAGCCGACATTAGCGGCTTAAGAGGGAAGATGTTCCAAAAAGATGGCACAACAATGTTAACAGACGAACAAATCAAAATCGTATTAGGCAAAAAACCGTTACAAACAGAGTTTGCAGACATGGGGGGCGGCAAAGTAAAAGTTACAAATTCTACTTTATATACAACTCCGGCGACACCCGCACCTGCACTTGCCCCCGGAGCTACGCCACCGGCGGAACCACCGGTAACCCCAAACTCATAAATTAAATGTTCCAAATAAATCTTCACAACTTGCTTAACCCCGAAAAAAATCCTTTCAAAGAAGGCAGATTGATTTATGCCAACACGACTCCTCCTCCGGGTGGGACGCCGATAACGCCACCGCCAACCGTGGATGACTCGATTGATTTTCCGGATGACGCCAGCTTGGCAAGAGAGGCGCAAGAGAATTACGACAGCGAATTTGAAAACTTAAAAAGACTCAGAGGAGAACTTGGAGCTTACGTCGAAAAAGAAGACGGGCGGTTATTGAGCGACATGGATAACGATATAAAAGAGATGAACGCATACAGTTACCACGCGAAATTTCTTGAGTGGATGCTTAGAATGATGATCACAAAAGAACACGCATGGTTCGTGCCCGGTACCGATCCGGAAGCCTTAAGGAAATTTGAAGAATTTAAACAAAAATTGAATTCCGCCAGAAAAGTCCTCGGACTAAACGACGATATGCAAAGAGTTACAGACGAGGAGGCGATCAAAGGAGACGCCACTCAAATAGTAAAAGCCATGCTGGAGGAAACGAAAAAACGGAAAAGAAAAGCGGAACAAGAAGTTTTTGCAAAAATAGACGCGACAATCGAAGCGAAGTTGAAAAAACTCGAAGAGTCGCCGGCAAAAGACACTCACAAAGGAGAAGATTTGAAAAAGAAAATCGCCGGGATGAGAAAAACGTTGGAAATCCTCGAACGTATAGCCAGTAAATCGAAACCCGAAAAGGCGCGAATATTGCGAGAACACAACCCTGACAACGCCGAAGATTACGACAGATTGTACGAGCCTTCGGAAGAAATCGTCGAACTCCAACGTCAATGCGAAGGAGCATCCGATTTGGAAACGGCGCTATCCGCATTGAAAGCTTACTTGCTTGCTCACGGCATAAAATCCGGCGACCCGGAGATTTTGAAAAAAATAGTCGCCAAAATATTAAGAAAGCACATACAAGCGGAAAAGAACGGTCGTAAAAGAGGGGTCTTGGAGAAAGCGAGAAACGAACTTGAATCGCTTGATGATTCGACCTCAGACGTCGGACTTTTCATAGTGGGACATTGGTACCTGATATCTCCCGAAAAATATGGGATTCCCATGTCGTCTGCGGAATTGGACGGCATAAAAGTGGAAAACGATTTCACCGATGAGCTTGGCATGAGATCCAAACTGATGAGCTCGATAAAAGCGCTCGGAGGATCCGCGGGTGAAGTCGCCGATGACGATAAAAAAGCGGAAACTCTCGACGTAAGTTCTTTGAAAGAACAACTCGAAAAACTCAGGAAGGATAAAAAAGAAAAAGTTGACTCGATAGCGGAAAAGCTTGCGGCTCAAGCGAACAGACTTCTCGGCAGAATAACCGGCGAAGTGAGACCCGCGATAGAGAAGAGTTTGGGATCGTCCGGCAGAAAAGATTTGAAAGAGGCGCATTTCAAACAAGTGGAAGAGGCGGAAAAAACCTTAAAAGACTGGACGAACATCTCCGATATATTCGAAAAATCTTTGTCATCGGGGATAAGCGATGATGATTTGGACGCATTGCTAAAAGACGGAAATATTAATTTTGCCAACCTGGTGGACGAAGAAGGCAACAAACGAGAGGTGAAACTCGGAATCGCCGATTACATAAAGATTATAGAACATCCGCAAGCCAACGATATTTCGAGAAAAGCCGCAATGCTCACGGCCCAAGACATGATAGACGAGATGACGAAAAATATGGAAGAGCCGGAAAAAGCATTGACTGAAAGACTCCCCGAATATGACAAGATGATCGACGGCTACATCTCGAATCTTAATAACAAAATGCGCCCGACGCAAAAGTTTCAAATTTATTTCCTCTCATTCCAAGACTTTAAACACATGGGTGAAAAACTCGTGGAATGGGCAAAAAGAAAATATACAAGAAGAACGGATGAAAACATGGGTGATTTCGGCGCAAAACTATTGAAAGATTTGCCGGGTCCGCTTAAAACCGCCTCGAATGAGTTTTCAAGAATAAAAGAGCATTCCGAAATCGAAGAAGTCGAACAATACGAAAACGCATATAAAAACAAAGACGCATGGATGATAAAAGAAATAATGGAAACAACCAGAAACAAAGACGAATTCAAAGCTTGCATCAAGCTTCTTTGTCATCACGGCAGGATGGGGTGGGAAAATACGAAATTCTGGCAGCAATTAATGTACTTCACTCACGGCTCGGTGCAATTCAACATTGATAATCCCGAAGGTGAAACCATAAACAAGCACATGTTCGAAGAGAAACTCTCGAAAGCGATCGGTTATTTGTGGGATTTCGACACTTACGAAACATGGGTACAGGAAAACGGTACGAACGCGACCAGCGCGCGCGAAAAATATAACAGTTACTGCGACCAAACGGCCGAATCTGCCGGCGGTATAGACGGTGCCATGAAAACGATGTTGAAAACATACAAAGAAGAAAAAAGCCACGGACATACACCGAAAATAGACCCGCACAAATTCGAAAAACTCATTCATTACGGCATTGATAAAGGCAAAGGTAGTCCTGAATCAAAAATATACTACCTCATACAAGGTGTGGCTTGCGGGCTGTTGCCATGGGGTACTTTGTCGAAATTCAGCTCGCAACATATCAACGAATATCCGATCATAGATCTTTTCGGCTCCGACACGAAAAGAGGAGAAAGGCCCACCAAAGGAGACATCAAAGAATGGGCGAAAATGGACTGGGACTTAAACGAACCCGGCGCCGCATTCCACAAATGGTGGTATACGGACATATTGCATATCCCGAAAGTTTATCAGCGCGTAGGCAAAGCCTTACAACAAGGTGTCGGACAAGATCATGATGATGCGACGGGCTGGTTCGGCGCGGGCGATATGAACACAATGAAATCTATTCTTCAAGAAAACGCGCAAGGTGCGAGAATGCCTCCTACCGGTTTGCAAAACGGCACGGTAGGTTTCTTGCAATATCTGGACAACATGATTGAATTTGGCGACGAACTCGGGACGGAGGGCGAAGCCGGTATGTATCAACAATTCGCAAGATTTGTCGGAGCGTTCATGGTGTTTGACGGCATCACCAACAACAGGGTATATGCCGACGATCGAAGATATTTCAGATGGAGAGGGATGGAAGAAAGAGAACCGCGCTCCACGTACATATACGGAGGTTCGTATGGACGAGGGATGGATGCAACGAATTTGGCGAAAGACGGAGGGAAAACGGATGCGGGATTCACATCCGGCAAGAGAACTATAGACTATGTGAACACGATAAAAGAATATATTGGAATGTTTGATGAAGAATTCTTCGATTATGTATATAAATCGGATGTGGAACCGAAAGAAAAGCTTCCGGAAATGGTAGCCGCAATGCAGAAAAAGTACGGAGATAATGTTTTCGGCAACAAGCCGCCGAGAACCGTAGATGAACTGCACGAGTCAACCGAGATATTTATAAAGAATGCCATGAAAACGGGAATCGGCAGAGCCAACTTCAATCACATGAGAGCCAGAATAAAAGAAGATCATGCCGCACTGATAAAAAAAGCCGGAATCGGCGGTGTTCGCACAAGGCTGGAAAGGCTTCGCGGCGAACACGGCAAAAAGATAGAAGACGAAATCGCCGGAAAAGCGCACGTGGCTCCGGCGGCTCCCGTAGCGGCGGCTCCGAAACCCTAAATCTTCTTCCCGGCGCCCAAAACCTTCGCAAACTCGCTTGTCTTCATAACATCCTGTTTCTTCGTCGCGTAATCTCTTACCGCGACAGTTTTCCCTTCGACCTCTTTTTCGCCAACTACGAGCATGTAAGGAATCTTTTGCATTTCCGCATCGCGAATTTTTTTGCCCAAACTTTCGTCGGAATCATCAATTTCAACTCTGAATCCGGCTCGTTTATAATCGTCAAAAACTTCTTTAGCGTAAGGATAAAACTTCTCGCTTACCGGCAAAATCCTCGCTTGTATCGGCGCAAGCCAAGCAGGGAAAGCCCCCGCATAATGTTCAATCAAGAATCCGATAAATCTCTCGTGAGTCCCGAGCGGAGCTCTGTGTATGCAAAGCGGAGTCGTTGATTTCCCTTCCTCATTTATGAAAGTTAAATCGAATCTTCTCGGCACTGCGAAATCCACCTGATTGGTTGCGAGAGTGAACTCTTTGCCGATAGCGCTCCAAACCTGCACGTCTATCTTCGGTCCGTAAAACGCCGCCTCGTTCGGCACTTCGATAAACGGAGTTTTTGTCTTAATCAAGACATTTCTGACCATGTCCTCGGTTTTCTTCCACAGCGCGGGTTCATCCACGAATTTCTCGCCGAGTTTCTTGGGATCATGAGTCGAAAATCTCATCACGTATTTTTCTATGCCGAAAATTTTAAAATACTCCAAATACATCTCATTTACGGACTGGAACTCTTTCTCAAACTGCTCCTCGGTGCAATAAATATGCGCATCATTCATTTGCAAAGACCTGACCCTCATAAGCCCGAACAGCTCGCCGGTTTGTTCATAGCGATAACAAGTTCCATACTCCGCTAATCTCAGAGGCAACTCACGATAACTTCTCGGCACGGCCGCAAAAATTTTGTGATGATGCGGGCAGTTCATCGCTTTTAAATAATACTTAACTCCATCAACATCCATCGGCGGGAACATAGACTCTTGATAATAGGGGAGATGACCGCTTTTTTTGTACATGGACTCTTTCGCAAGATGAGGCGTTTTAACTCTGACATATCCGTATCGGTCTTCCGTTTTTTTTGCCAAATTTTCCAAAATCTCAATCAGCGCACCGCCCTTTGGCATCCAAAGTGGCAAACCCGGTCCGACATCTTCATCAAACGCGAAAAGCTGGAGCTCCTTGCCGAGTTTTCGGTGATCGCGTTTCTTAGCTTCTTCGACCATTTTTATGTGTTCATCGAGTTCGGCTTGAGTTGCGAAACAAACACCGTAAATTCTTTGAAGCATCTTGTTCTTTTCGTCCCCGCGCCAATACGCGCCGGCGATTGAAGTGAGCTTGAAAGCTCCGACTTGCCCGGAGTGCTCAACGTGAGGACCTTTACACATGTCTATAAATACGACCTCTCCGTTTTGCGCGATATTTTCATAGAAACTGATCTGATTTTCGCCTTGTTTTTTGAGCTCTTCTGCCATCTCGACTTTGTAAGTCTGACCGGATTGATGAAGAATCGAAATCGCCTCATCTACAGGGAGAGATTTTTGCGCGAATTTTTGAGTTTGTTTAAAAATCTGCCTCATTTTTTTCTCCAGTAGCGCCAAATCTTCCGGGATAAGGGTTCTCGGCAAATCGAAATCATAATAAAACCCGTTTTCAACGTCGGGACCGATAGCTAACTTGGCCTCGGGGAACATCTGCACGACAGCTTGCGCAAGTATATGCGAACACGAGTGACGCATGGTTTCGACCGGGAATGTCTTTTTCTCTTTTGACATGTTGTTTATTGTTAAATATCTCGTAGAAATTATCTACAAGGGTCCCGCTTAGCGGGACGGTTCCACCTTGTTTCCCACGCTTAGCGGGGCACTTTATAACGAATTTTTTACTTCCCAAGGGAGTACTTTTTAAGACCTGTTTCAGAAGGCTTTCAGTCCGAGGCCTTCATTCCCTACGAAACAGCTTCTCAAAAGCATGTCCTTAAGCAAAAGAATCTTATTCCGGTGTCGAGGATGTGTCAATCTGCTAAAATGGTTTCGCATATGTTCCTAAAATCCCTCCAACTCGAAAACTTCCGCAACATAAGTTCTCTCGACATCTCTTTCGACCCGAGAAAAAAAGTTACGGTTATCATAGGTGAAAATGCTCAAGGCAAAACAAACTTACTTGAGAGCGTCTATTTCTTGGCCCTGACAAAATCTTTCAAAACGCAAAATTTCGAAGAAGTGATAATGAAAGATAGAGAGCACGGCAGAATTAAGGGCATGATAAACGACGAAGAAGAAAAAGAACTGGAAATAGCTTTCGGTCTGGTGCCTTTTAAACAGAAAAAATATAAAAAAGACAAAGCGGTAACCGACATAAAAAAATATCTGAACAATTTGAACGTTGTTCTTTTTACCCCCGAAGATATCAAGATAATAAAAGGCGAGCCCGACGATAAAAGAAAGTATCTCAACATGATCGCAATTCAAACCTACAAAGATTTCCTCGACGTTTTTCTGACCTACAAAAAAGCCTTATACAACAGGAATAAAGCCCTCCTCTCCGGAGGCGCCCACTTGGAAGTCTGGAACGAGAAACTTGCCGAGTTCGGGCTCCAAATTTGGGAGAAAAGAGCCGAAATCATTGCGTATTTTTCAAAAAAAATAAACGAAAAATATCAAAAACTTTCTACCTCTAACGATAAAATCGGAATCGAATACCAAGAACACCCGCAAACCATCGAAGAGTACCTCCTGCGCCTAAAAGAGTCTTATGCAAAAGATCTCGAAAAGGGTGTTACGCATTTGGGTCCTCACAGAGACTCTTTCAAAGTTCTCTTGAACGGCGAAGACATGAAGAAATTCAGCTCCCGGGGAGAACTTCGTACCGCGGTATTGGCGATGAAACTTGTTGAACTCGAACTTATACGCGAATTCACGGGCCAACAACCGGTACTGCTTCTCGACGATGTTTTTTCGGAGCTCGACCATGCTCATCAGGAGCATTTGATATCGGCGATACTGGATCATCAATCTTTCATCACAACCACCTGCAGGGAACATATCGGCCTTTTCGGTAAAGATGTCCAAATTCTGACAGCCTCGAACGGAGTAATTGCCAAAGAGGCGTAAAGATGTTATAATAACAGGGCAGTATGGCATCTGAAAGCCCTAACGTCCTATCCCCCATGGATTCTCATCTCGTCAAAATCATTATTTGCGCCTTCCTCGCTATTATACCTGTAATCATGTGGGGATATATCTTTTTGAAGCGAAGCGGTGAGCCGGTAGGGACCGTGATACTTACATTTATTGCGGGCATGGTGTCGGTGGCACCGATTATTTTATACAAATTGAGCTGGCAATATTTTCCCGAGTTGAATCTGTTTAATTACTTCGACGAATATAGCGGTAACGTGCTTGGATTTACCGGGCTTTTGTATTTGCCGTTAAGCACTCTTCTTAGTTTCTTCCTGGTTGGAATGATAGAGGAATATATGAAACATTTGGCCGTTAAAACCGTGGATAACGGCAGGTTTAAAAGCATAGACGACTCGATCGAATACGCGATTGTTGCCGCGCTGGGTTTTTCGTTTATAGAGAACACGATGTATTTTTTCTACATATGGCATTATCAGGGGATAGATACGCTTTATCTGTCGTTTGTTTTCAGATCGGTTTTCTCGACATTTGCTCATATCTTATTCTCCGGCATCTACGGCTATTATTACGGTTTGGCATATTTCGCGGAGCCCGTTTATCAAGAAGAAATCAGGACGCAAAGGCACCCATTTATAAAACTTCTGCATAATATATTAAATTTAAGGTCGTCCACGATTTTCGCTCAAGAAAAAAGAACACAAGGATTATTCTATGCGATTGTGCTCCACGCATTTTTCAACGTGATGCTCGAAATGGATATGACATTCTTGATGATTCCGTTCTTGATTCTCGGATACTCGGCATTAACTTACCTGATTACGCAAAAAAGGAATCATGTGAAATACGGGAGGGTTCGCGGCGGAATGAGCGAGGGCCTGGCGAGCATTCGCGGAGCGGAGGATGTCGAACGGTAGGGCGGCGCCTGCACGAGTTGCACAAAGGTTGGTGGATTCGCAACCAGCGCAAATTGAGCTACGGCGAATTTTCGCAAAGGGCGGTTTCACCCCGTCTTGTATGCCTGCACGAGCTGGTCCACTTCGTATTTGGGGTTTGTTGTATCCGGAAAAGCGAGGAGTTGCCACTCGTAAGGTTGCTTCTCTTCGTTTGCGATGAGGCCGAGATGGCAGAGGTCGTGATGCGCCTTGCATAACGGGGTTATG
>LCFW01000008.1 GCA_000999315.1 Candidatus Peregrinibacteria bacterium GW2011_GWF2_43_17 | reverse complement strand
CATAACCCCGTTATGCAAGGCGCATCACGACCTCTGCCATCTCGGCCTCATCGCAAACGAAGAGAAGCAACCTTACGAGTGGCAACTCCTCGCTTTTCCAGATACAACAAACCCCAAATACGAAGTGGACCAGCTCGTGCAGGCATACAAGACGGGGTAGCACGATTCGGCGTTGCCGCCCCCTCCTCTATTCGTCTATCGGACTATCCGAAGCCGCATACTTCACAGTAAAACCAAAGCTCTCGCTCTGATTTCCTTCTTCGTCCACCGAATAAACCTTGTAGTAATTATCACCCTCGACCAAATTCCCATATTCGACCGCCGCGGTATAAACCCACTCTATGTCACCCGGCTGAAAAAGGCTTAAATTATACCCGTTGACAACCACACCGTAAGCGCACTCGACCGAACCCGCGATAGTAACGGAATCCCCAGTAACCTCTGGAATTACTGCAGAATCGTAAGCGACTCCGTCAATCGTCGTAACGGTGGGAACAGTAATTTCACAAGCCAGCTCTTCCCAATCCGAGATGACATTTATTGTGACAATCATGCTGTCAGACTCGATCCCGTCATAATCGTAAGCAGTAATCAAATACTCGTTTTCACCTTCGAGTAAATTTCCATAATCTCTTGCCGCATTATAACTCCAATCGGTCCCTCCGGCCTCAAACAAGCTCAGTTTATAAGGTTCGGCGGCACCATCCTTCAAATACGAAGTAACAACGATTTTCGAGGCATAACCGGAAACCGTTCCAACTATATAAATCTGTTCTCCTTCGAATTCATAAGGATTGATTCCAGGCGCGATCAAAGTCAAAACCGGATCGTCATACTCGGGCAAAACCTCTTCCGCAACACTCCCCGTCCCATCTTCGACATTTTCGTTCTTCACTTCTTCATTTTCTTCGACCTCATCTTCCAGCACCAATTCATACCCGATATTCCAAATATAAAAATTTTCCTCTTTCCACTCACCCGAAAGCGCCTCCAGAAAATTCATGTTTTCCCTGGCGACCAAGTCGACCGAATCGGTTTCGCTCATATAAATTTGCTGGCCGACACCGACAGCGACCTCATCGATAACAATATCTTTACCTTCTGTTCTTTCCATCAAATCAACATTGAGAGCCCCTTCCATAACCATGACAGCTTGCTCTCCCCTGTTCAGAACATCATACAGCCCGCCTTCCGAATATATGTCCAAATTTCCGGTTTTTATGACCATATCCACAACACCTTTTTCGGATATCACCTGCTCAACCCATATTTCACCTTTTTCAAGCTCCAAAACCACGGAATCCGTATCGGAATTACTCTCAAGAGTGGAAACCGAAACTTCAGTATTCTGATCAAACCTGATTTGCGTTCCATTATAAAAAACCAAAACTCCCCTACTTGCCGCCTTGGTTTTAATCGAGTCGCCATCCAAAACAACACCACCGTTATAAGCTTTCACCCATTCGTCGCTCCCCCACTCCATAATCTCGGTTCTTCCATAATCGGTATAAAAATTCGCCTTGTTTCGCATCTCCGCCTCCCGTTGCCCAAAAAAACTCACAATCAACTGAATAAAAAGTACCACGATCAGCCCTCCCGTAATCATCACAATAAAGGGCCAAAGAAATTCTTTCCTGCCTCCTCTTCTTGGTCTAATCATACATAATTTATAACACAAACCCCACTCCGAATAAAAATCTTTTTGGCAAAAAAAACTTGCGCGCAAGCCCTAAAGAGGGCTTTTGATATTTGAAAGCGACATTGGTGTCACCTTGGTATAAATCTGCGTAGTCCTGATATCGCGATGCCCCAGAAGCTCCTGCACATATCTGATACTGACCCCATCTTCGAGCAAATGTGTCGCAAAAGAGTGCCGCAGAGCATGAAAAGTCGCATTTTTAACTATCCCGGCATCTTTCAACGCATTTCCGAAAATCTTTTGCGCCGTCCTCGAATGCAATTTCCCGCCTCTTTGACTCTCAAAAACATAATCATCGCTCTCCTTCCACGCAATTAAAACCCGCATATCCGCCTCCAACTTTTGTGGCAAAAGCGTCACCCGATCTCTCCCACCTTTCCCATGCCTGACAAGAAGTAATTTTCTCTCAAAATCAAAATTCCGCACCTTCAGCGCAATCACTTCCGACACCCGCAACCCCGCCCCATAAGCCAACGAGATCAGCAACCTGTGTTTTTTATTTTTAATAGCCAAAATCAACCTCGGAATCTCCTCCTTCGTCAAAACTTCCGGAATCCTAACGCTCCTCTTCGCAAACCTAACATTTATCGGCCCCTCATACCCAACCACTCTCCTATAAAAGAATCTCACCGAGTTCAAATAAAGATTGACAGTCGAAGACGACCTTCCCGCCTCATACTTCGCAAAAAGAAACTCCTTCAGCTTCTCCTCTGAAAACACCCTCAGCTCCGCCCCCTCCCCAAGAAACAAAAAATATTTCTCCAAACACTCCAAATAAATCGCCACCGTCCTCGGACTATACCCGCCCACAACAAGCGTTTTGTGCATGTTTTTCAAACACTCCTCAATGTTTTTCATACTTGTAAATTTAAATTCTCACCCTACAATATCACCGAAACATTAAATATTTGTTAAAAACACCGCACAAAACGGAGTTGTACGCCATTTTTGTTGCTATTTTTTAGCATTCATGTACTCTTATAAACCATTAACTTATTTATTATGGGCAATCCAAATGCATCAGATGGTCAGCACGATGTTGAAGGTCTTATGGACAAGATAGCTAGACAAGCTCAGTTTCACGCATTCGCGACTGCACCTAAACCCGCTCCTAAAAATGCAAGTGACTGCGATGAACTCGCAAGATTTATAGTAACAAGTGCTCATGAGATCATGGGAAACCCTGCTGATGCCATAGAAATAGTAGAAATAACATTCCCAAACCTCAGCCTTACTCCAAGTGAAGTGCCAGAAGGTGCAGTCGCCCCAGACCCTCGTTTTTTATTCTTACTTTCACTGAGAAGAGCTTTAAATAGCCTTCCGAATTAAAAATAGCAACAAAAACACACTCACTCCGTTCGCTGGCGTACAACACGCACTATGCGGTTCGGGTTCTTTTGGTCGGCTTCGCACGACCATGAACCCTCCCCCAAGTTGACTGATGGTACGCCTTCGGCTTATTTTACCATCAGTCAACTTCGCATAGTGCGACACGTTAGACGCCATTGCGCTTTTTCTTTTAAGCGGCTTTCGACAAAGCCTGAAGGACTTTTTGCGAATCAGTCACCCAGCCGAATATTCCACCCTGAGCTTTGATAATTTCTAAAGCGGCTTTATGGCGAGTCTCATCGTAAGCTGCCATACAATCCGCGAGGACAATTGCATTAAATCCACGGTCATTTGCCCCTGAAACTGTGGTCGAACAACAAACATCAGTGGTTACACCAGCCACAAGTAAGTTTACAATGCCCCGCTCTCTCAAAACTGCTTCTAAGTCAGTCTTGTAAAAGGCATTTTTGCCTGGCTTATCAATTACAATTTCATCAGGCAACGGGGCGACTTCATCGATAATTCCGTGACCTTCTTCGCCTCGAATTAAAATTCGTCCCATTGGTCCTTGGTCTCCAATACGTCGCCCCTCTGGCCAACGAAGCAGTTTTGTCGCAGGGCAATCACTCAAATCGGGCAAATGACCTTCTCTTGTATGGATAACAAGCATTGCTCGGTCTCTCATAGCTTTGATTACTTGTTGAATTGGGGCAATTGTCCTCGCTAACAAATCGACATCATTACCTAAAGATTCGCCATATCCACCATGTCGCAAAAAGTCCTTCTGCATATCAATCACGATCAGTGCAGTTTCATCGAGTTTTACGTCGATTGGAGTAGGTTCCGCTTGTATGTTTACATTAGTCATAAGCCGCTTACTTAAAAGGAAGTTACAATAACACAGAAAAAGAAAAAGCGCAACCCGCTTTCGCTTCGCTACAGCTGGCGCCTAACAGCGCGTAGCCGGTTCGGGTTTTCTGATCGGCTGGCTTCGCGCAGCCTGAAAACCCTCACCCATATTTGCTGGTTGTTAACTGCTCCGCAGTATATTATACAACCAGCAAACATCGGCTACGCGCGGACGTTATATGAAATTTCCACTCACTTTACAGGTAATCCTCAGGAAGGCTGAGGCATTTTTAAAACTGTAAATTCTCAAAAAGTCGTCAAAAACTCCTGCCCTGCTTCCTTCGTCATCCTGAAAGCTCGTGAAAACTCCTTCGCTCCTTTCAGTCGCTCGGCCTCGCTGCGCTCTCCCTGTCGGTCGGGTCACATAACAGCAGCATAAACGGTTCGCTCGTTGCACTTCGCTCTCCCAACTTTGCCGGCGGTCTGCCCTTTCGGGCACATTGTACCGCCGTCAAAATTCGTTTATACTGCAGGCGTTGTATGAAATAAAAATAAGTGCTATAAGTGATCCCCTATAAACTAACTTTAAAAAAATTATGTTAATGCAAGAACATTACACTGTAGATGGTGCTCGAAAATTGCTTGAAGAAAGAATGCCAAAAGCAGATACAACAATAGAATTGTCAGAGGGCTACCATACTCCGGAAGATCAAATTATCCTTGATGAAAGTACACGAGCACAAATAGAAGCAGCCTTAGAAAGTAATCTCGAACCTTTAGTAGACCGTTGGGTCAGCACTTTTCGAGCACGGATTAAACAGGGTTTGTCAATTAGTGAAGCTTTAGACAGCATCCAAGAACACTTGGAAAGATTAATAGATTCACAAGGAGTTATTAGTATTGAAGCAAACCCAGTTTAATCGCACTTATTTTTACATCACACAACAGAGACTAGGCGGTTCACTCAGTCGCTTCGCTCCTTCGTTCTCCCATATTGTTGCACGGTTAGCCACTTCGTGGCATATTTTACCGCGCAACAACATCGCCTAGTCTCGGACGTTATCGGAAATAATCAAAAATTCTTTTTTGCTCTGCTGAGCAAAATTAATCAGGGCAAATTTATTATTAACTCTAAATATATGATGGAAAAAGAACAAAAATTTGAAACCAAGGAGAACCCCGAGCAACAATTAGTTCGGCTACTGAAAGAAAAAAGGACGGAAGACCCCGAAACCAAAGAATTTTTAGATAGTTGGACGCGCGAACAGGAACAAATGGTTGAAAAATCAACCGATCCCGAGGCGCCAATCCAATTTAATCTTCGGCGAGCGCGTTTATATTTTGAAGCTGGATATGTAGAAGAAGCATTTGAAAACTTTGAATCCGCTCGAATGCAAGCATGGAATGAGCAAAGGAACGAGCTTTATCAGGCAATTATGAAGGAAATGGATGAATTAGAAGATTCCATAGAAAAACAAAAATAAATCTGCCCTGATTAAAATTCGCCTAAAATCGGCGAATTAAAAATTCTTGATTACATCCGATAACAGCGTATATCTGGCTACGGTTTGCCTAACGGCAAGCCTTCGCCCATATCCTCGCAAAACTCGGACATCAGATATACGCGAACATTAGCCGAAATAAGCCAAGCCTTTTAAATTTGCAATTTCTGAATTTTGTGTCTATTATTCTTCCCTTTGTAAACAATTTAACCATTTAAATTTATGAACACTCCTCGTGAAGACCAAAGCACACAAAATTCAGACCCTATTTTAGAAGAATTAAAGCAAGAATTATCTGATGCCGATTTACAAAGTAGAGGCCTACTTTTTTCAGCAAAATATCTATTATGCAGAGTAATTATGGCAAATGGATATGACTTTAGTAAAAAAATACCATTCGACGATGTTAGGCAACGTTTGAATCAATTGTTCCCTAAACAAGAGGGAGAATGGTTGCCAAATTATTTACAATACCATAATGATGCGTTCAGTATCGCTTTTGACTGGGCAAGAGATAAAGCTTATGAAGAATGGAAAGTTGGCAAAGTAGCATCACTTCTGAAAAAAGATAGGCCAGACGCTACAGATGAAACCCTAGAAATCGAGGCTAGGTTTAAAATAGAGAGAGCAAAAGTTTTTGATGAGCTAAAAGCAGCTACAATTCAGGCTACAAGAGATTTAGGAATAATCGACTAATAAAAGGCTTGGCTTACATCAGCTAACACGCACTTTGCGGCTTCGCTCCCTTTGGTCGCTGCGCCCATATTTGGCGCTGGTGTAGCACTGCGTGCTAAAATTGTACCAGCGCCAAACATCGCAAAGTGCGGAACGTTAGCCGACATACATTTTTACCTATTCCTTTTTTGCCACTCCGCTTTTCGTATTCCTGTTTGGATGAATTGATTATTTTTTAGAGGGGGGGAAGTTCATCTTGATGAACCCAACATTGAAAGTCATAAGTATTACGAGGGGTTGGAAGGTAAGATTGAATACACTCAATCCAATGTTCTGCCTGCCTACGATTCTGAGCAGCAGTATGACCTGCTGGAAAATTATCGCCCGAGTATTGAATCGCCGTATTATCAAAATCCCCCAAAAACAAACGGCTAGAGGCTTCTTCAAGAACTGCAAAATAAGTGTCAAATGTAATCACAAGACCAGCAGGTAACTCATCAATAAATCTTATTAATTGTTCCATAAGGTCATCAAATGCTGCTTCCAATCTTGCAGTTTTCTCTGGGGATAAAATCCGATCATTTTGTGCAGTAACAACTGCACCATATTTAGTCAAATTTGGCATTACAAGGAATTGTTCATCTTTCGATGCTAAATACCAAGTATAAGTAGGCGCAGTAGGGACGTGTTCCCTTAGCCGTCTGTAACCATGCAGACTGCTACTCAAAAACCCCAGAGCATTATGGTTTTTTCGAGCAAGGGCTATAGCAGCATTTACAGCATCAAACTCACCAACAATCGCATCCAAACCATGAACCAAACCAGAAACGACAACCTTATCTCTGCCAACCCCCAGATATCTAAATGGTGGCTCCAAAGTGACTTCCAAAACTTCGCCATCATGTGATTCGCACTGAATTGGCGAGCACAAAGCATCGACTACAACCTCAGCATGTAAGGGGATGTCATCATAATTTTCCGCAGCTAAATCAAGTCTTGTCATGGTTGAATGTTAGGAGGGTATAGAAACATATTTATAGAACCTTGTAAAGGTTTGATCGGGGCAATTCACCCCCTAACCCCCTCTTGCCCCTCGCATGATTGAATCAATTCACCCAAACAAGTGAAAAGCGATCGCGGCATTGGGAATAGTGAAAATGTACGTCTTCAGTCGCTTCGCTCCCTCCGACCACGCTACGCTCTCGCCTTCGGCTCGGGTCGGCTAACACGGAATAACAGGTTCAGCTCTTGCAGAGCTTCACTCAAATTGTGCAGGTGCCAGCCTTCGGCTATTATACACCTGCACAACTTCTGTTATTCCGGAACGTTAGGCGCAATGGTCTAAATATTATTAACCTTAATAATTATGAAATCTCAAATCGATGACAAATTATCTGAAAGAGAAAGAGAATTATTTAAGGTATTGATGACAAAAAAAGCAAATTTTAGTAAAGCCATTCGTATTTCTCTTCAATATATTCTTGCGGCAAGTATTTTCGTTTTTTTAGCAATTTACGATAATCAACCTTTATATTCTATTGGAGTTTTTATTATCGTTATCATTGTACTTGCCGTTCCAATGATTAAATCAATGAAAATTAAAAATGAAATACCTGAAATACTTCAGAAATACGATAATGAAATTAAAGTTTTAAAAAGTAAATAACCACTGCGCCTAACAGCGCATATAAGGTTCACTCCCTTTGGTCGTTCACGCAAAAAATGCTACACTCGTTTTCGGTGGTAGTGCTCCGCACAAATTATACCACCTCAACTCGTTTCGCATTTCTTCTTATATGCGCCGACGTTAGCTGAAATTGGGCTGTTTTTATCCAGCAATTTTACATATAATCCATTTAGCATTTAACTCAAAAAGTATGAACAAAACATTAGCCACGTTGCTAACAATCCTACTCACCGCCATCATCGTTGGAGGTGGAGTTTATTTTTGGCAACAATCACAACTTGAATCTCTTCAGGATGCAGTTGAAGTATTACAAACTGAAAATGAAGACCTAAAAAATGACATGCAATCTATAGAAGATGAAGAAAATACCACGCTTGAAGGTGATTACGTAAATGAAAAATATGGTTATTCATTGGATCTTTTAGACAATTTTCAAGTTCTTACAGAAGGTTACGATAACGACGGCACTGAAGACGAAAGTACCATATGGGTAGGGCAAGAAACAGAGTATGCATCACTCGGTTCCTATTGGACAGAGGGGTTTTTCATTCGGGTTCTAGATACTGATTTAATGACTGCATATAGTGAAACACTGACTGATGCAAAAGAAAACTGTGTAGCAGCACCATATCCAAACACCGAATGTGATGTTCTCCCATATTCGGAAGGTACGCAGGATATTAACGGAGTTGAAGCAAAAACAATAACTTATGGCACAGAAATCGGCTATGAGGTTGTGAAGTATTACTTGGAAGTGAATAACCATATTTTTGAGATTCAAGTTGTGAATAGCAACGATGATGCTCAAAATGTAATTCAAACAATCCAGTTTGCTGAATAAGTAAAAACAGCCCAACTATCCGCTAACAATGAATAACTGGTTCACTCACTCCGTTCGCTCTCCCAAATTTGGCGGCGATATGTCTCTCCGCTCCAAATTTTACCGCCACCAAACTTCAGTTATTCATGGACGTTAGCCTGGAACGTTAAGTGAATATTTTATTTGACACATTCGCAAATTAGCGCAAAAATGTCTTGCCAAATTATTAACCCCTTTAAAATGAACCCACTACCAATTGATGATCCGTCAAATAAAGGTGAATATCTAGCTGAAGATGGAAGAACGGTAGAAACAGCAAGTGGCCATGGAGAACTTGATGGTCTCACTATGGGCGTTCGATATCTTATAGAGCAAGTTGAGGGGAAAGATCCTGAAGACCAAGAACCAGAAGAAGATGGTGATGAAGCTCCCATCGCAAGTTTATTCGACCGAAGAAAATAAAATACATCGGCTAACAACGTATATGCGGTTCGGGTTCTTTTGGTCGGCTTCGCACACACAAGCTCTCGCTGAAATACGGTAGTGATGGTAAGATTTTACCACTACCACGCTTCAGTTAACCACAGACGTTATTAAAATTTAATTACTATGCCACAAAAAATACCAAAAGATTATTGAAAAACTGGAAAAGGTTTTACCGATTTCTTCTGCTTATTTATATGGAACGAAAAAATCGGCAATTATTAAACTAAAGTAGTAGTTGCCGAACCAAAATCGATACAAAAAACAAACTTTGGAATACACTCGACATAAATATGGTCACGGGAACAAAAAAAACTGCGAGAATAAAATTTATAATTGGCGGCATAATTGTAACCCTGATAATAATTGCGATTTCCATCTTAGAGACAACTAGGCAATCAACATGACTCATCATTTCATAGGTTGGATAGGCTCGTTCTTATTTGCAACATGCGCGGTCCCGCAAGCAGTCAAAACATGGAAAACCAAAAAAGCCGAGGATCTCTCATGGTTATTCTTGCTCTTTTGGATACTTGGAGAATTATTAACTTTCTCATATATCGTTACAGACGACATTCTGATAGGGATAACCCACTATCCGCTATATGTTAATTATGTGTTTAATATAATTATTATATTTTATTTGTTATATGCAAAAAAAAGATACAAATAACCGCCAGTCCATCACGCATAAACACAACCCTAAAAATCGACCCCACCTTGCGCAGTATTTTCCGACAGACTATATTTCAAACAACTAACACTCTCAATAGAAGAATGAAAACACTGATAATCATCGCTGAAAGCATCCTCTTGCTCATACTGGCAGGAACAATTTTCATCCAAACCGCCGGACTTACACTATCAACGGAAGAGGTCTTCAAATTGTGCCAACCGGACGAGATAAGCTACGAAGCATACGATCCGTATTGCATTTCAATCATCAAGCAACAACAAGCCTTAGGTTCGACATACATTATTTTGGTCGCTCAAGAAACCGACCCGACTTACGGCCACACGCTTAATTATCCGGCTCCATATGTAACAAGCCAAAAAGACTTGGAAGACACGACCGCAAACTGGACAAACGATGGCATAGAAATAGAGACCTATCTGAATACAAGAATATTCATACCGAAAGAGAATTTCACCAAGGGAAGATGATAAAACAAAAATACATAGAGCCATGCTACAATAAGTCCGAATTAATCTAAAAATATGAAACTTGGAATCGTCATTTACTCTAACGATGCCGAAACGGTATGGAACGCCTTGCGATTCGCGAATTTTTCACTTAAAGAAAATGATACGGTAAAAATATTTCTACTTGCAAAGGGAGTTGAATATGAAAAACTCGACAGCGAAAAATTTAATATTAAAGAACAAGCAAAAACTTTCCTGGATAATAATGGCAAAATTTTCGCATGCGGCACGTGCTTGAAAAGCCGCCAATCGAAAGGTTCGGAAACATGCCCCATATCTACGATGAAAGACTTGCATGATTTGGTAAAAGAGAGCGATAAGGTTCTTTCATTTTAATACAATCACCCTATGGAAAACCAACCACCCTCCCCCGTCACATCGGAATCATTAAGAAATGTAATGCGGAAAGCACGATTGCAGGCACGAGCCACCGCCGAACCCATTACTCCCGCAAGAACACTGTCCCAGTTACGACTTCGCAATGTTTTCGGAAACGATACTCCTCTGCAACAATCCCCTGATGAACAAATACGCTGAACATCCGGAACACGGACCTTCGATGCATTGTGTCGATTTTGAAAGATCGCGCTTCGGCGATCAACAAATAGATACGCGTCGCTACTACCACTGGATTCCGGGAGCGGTAAATACTTGGTGGTCACAAATTTGCCTCGAAAACGGTTTCGATCCTCAGAAGAAAAGATTGCAACTCATGGCATACTATTTGATTGAAATTGCCAAAAACACCTTTGAAAATGTTGGAAGCGGAGAGATAAAAGTCACCTTCGAGCCCGCAAAAATAACAATTGTCGTCACCGATCAAGGTACCGGATTCGAAAATCCAAACGAAGATATGATACCGAACCACGGTCTGGATCAGGTAAAAAGGTACGCAGATACTTTTACAATTGAAACTAACGGAAGAAAATTCACAAAAGTAAAAGGCAGACGAGAACTTGTCGAAACAACAGATACGAACATCCGACAAGGTTCAAAAATAACTTTCAGCAAAACAAGACCCCAAACCGTAAGAGACCTCAAACGACAATTCAAAGAAAAATTCGGACAAGATCCGACAGAATGGACCGATCAACAAAGAGATCTGTGGAGGGAACTTAACCTGTTGGGAACAAGAAACATGGACAGAATTCCCCCCACGACAACACCGGATATAGATACGACCGTAAAGTTGTCGAGAACGGAAATCAAAAGATTGCTTAGGAACCTCTGAAAATCTTCTCCGTAATAACGATCGTCTTCCTCCGAAAGTTCCTCGCCTTTTCGATGTTTTTCACGCACGGTCAAAGACTTATCCATCTCGGGAAAAACTTCGCTTCTTATCTTCTCAACCCGTTCTCCATCAGGAACAGAATTCATAAATAATTACTTATTCAACTTTACATTATAACATATATTTAGCCATAGCACAACCACGGCAGGTCTGATATATAATAAACCCCGCGTAAAAAAATAAATCCACTTCAAATGAGCAATTGTGCGGACTGCTGGTCTCCATCGGAAAGAAAAATGAAAACATTGATCGAGAAAATCAAAGCGATTTTGTTTTATCCGTTTATCGCACTTTTAATCAAAGCTGGAATTACGGCAAACATGGTCAGTTATTTTTCCGCGATAGTCGGACTTATTTCGGTTGCATTTTTATGGTATGATTTAAAAATATCGGCGGTTTTACTGATCATTTCCCTGATGATTGACGGCGTTGACGGTTCGGTTGCAAGAGCAACAAAAAAAAATAGTCTGAAGGGATCCGTTACCGACTGTTTTTGCGACCAAGCAACGATTTCGGCTTCCACAATCGGGTTTATAGCCATCGGGATATTGGATCCGATTATAGGGGGATTTTACCTCGTTTTGTATCCGATTTTAATCACATTCTCGATATTAAGAAATATTGTGAACTCTCCGGCTTGCTACGTTTTGAGACCGAGAATCATAGTTTATGGAACTTTCGTTCTCTACGCATTCGGTTCAATAAATGTTTTAAACCATGTCGTAGCAATATTATCCGCGGCTCTTTTATTCCAAGTGGTAAAAGATTTTTATTTTTTAAGAAGCAAATTGAATGGCTAAATTCGATCTGCATATTCATTCTTGCTACAGCAATAATTTATACGGAACGAAATTGTTGTCCCCTCCTTCGAAATCAATGCCCGAAGATATAATTAAAGTCGCGATATCGAAAGGAATCAACGTAATCGCCGTTACGGATCATGACAATATAATCGGGAGTTTGAGAACCATCGAAACCGCAAAACGCAAAGAATATAAAAACAAAATAGTTGTAATCCCGGGAGTCGAAGTGTCTTCCAAAGACGGACATATTTTGGCTTATAATGTTTATGAAAATATCCCCAAGAATTTATCCGCGAAAGAAACCGTAAAAATCATAAAAGAAAAAGGAGGCGTTGCGGTCGCCGCGCACCCTTTTAACATCAAATACTCCCTGAGCGAAAGCAGGATAACGGAATTGGACAACGAACTTTTCGCGCTGGAAATAAGCAATTCGCACTCTTTGAAAAACAAATACGCGCAAAAATACATCAACAAGAGCAATCTCACATTTACGGTTGGAAGCGACGCTCATTCTTTGACCGAAATCGGGCTTTGCCACGGAGAAACGGAAACGGCGGCGGATTCGATTCAAGCCATGCTGGATGCAATTAAAAATCGTAAAATCTCCTCCGTTTACACTTATGATAAAAATTTGCTGATCAGGGTGATCCCCGGCGCATTGATGGCCTTCGGTTTCTGGAAAATCCAACAATCCAAATCGTTATTCGATAAAAAAGTGTTTTTACCATATAACGACACCATATGCCAAAAGCCCTTCAATTCATAGCAATCGTCCTGGCGGGAATAACTGTCGGAATCGCAGACGCTTTAATTAAAAAAGCATCTCTGACCGAAAGCCTTTGGACAACGCTAAAAAATCCGCTAATGTTGATTATACTCCCGTTATACGTCGCCCAAGTACTTTTTTTTATATACGTATTCAAGCATCAATGGAGCGTAGGCATCGCGGGAAATGTCCAAATTGTATTCTACTCTCTGACCGTAGTAATTTCGGGATTTCTGATATTCGGTGAAAAAATATCACCGATACAAGGTATGGGAATGGGACTGGCATTGATTGGAGTAATATTAATGAATTTATAAAATGATCAAAAAACTCACTCTCGGCATCTTGCTAACAGAAATATTGTTGAATTTCGGATGCACCAACACCGAGACCCAATCCGAAGAGATATTAGAAGAAACCGTCTATACAGCTTTCATCATTAACACGCACGACTGGGTAAAAGCGGAAGAAAGCATAGAAACATTAAACAGAATCATAGATTTACACGAAGAGTACCAAATGCCGGTAGATATTTACTTAGACGACCCGGTTATCCAAGTTTACCTTGAACAAGCCCCCGACCTCCTTGAACGCCTGAAAACATCGCCCTACGTCGCGGTATCTTACCATCTGCGCCCACCATATCCGTATTATTGGGATTACGATTGGTACGGGCTCTCCGAATTAGACACGGAAGAACTTGCAGAATTGCTTTTGGACTACGAAGAACACGAAATCGACTTAATCACGGGAGAACCGACAGATAATCCGGGAGGATACGAGCTTTTAAAAGATCTCATGGGATACCCGCCATATGTCGCAACAGTAATGGGCAACCCGGAAATCGCCCAAGTACTGGCTGAAATTTACAAAGAAAAAGGCGCCCTCTTTACCCTAACCCACAGCGGAACAACCGAATGGGACGAATCAGAATACGGATTATGGATGAGACCGGAAAGTTTGGAAGTAAAAGTATACGAATACAAACAACGCAAATCGGGAGAAGAGTACCTAACAGAGGCACTTGCCGAACTCGGAACCGACCTGCCGGCATTTTTAAACCTAAAATGGCACGAGAACAACTTCTATACCTCAGGAACCACATGGGACTCCGTTTACAGAGACGGCGAAGATAATATGCTCTATCCGCCATACGATTTATCACAAGCGATGTCGGACGTGAAAGTCAAAACCTCGGCACAAAAAGAGGAACAATGGACAAGATATGAGGAACTGCTGATTTACGTAAAAGAACATCCTGAAACATTCACAACGATTAACGCGGAAGATTTGAAAGAGATGTTTGAAGCTGAGTAACAGCCGAGACTCAAAAATCACATCCCCATCTCCATCTTCAACGCATTCACGTCCCTCAGCAATCCTTCATCTTTCCTCAATGTTTTCAAAACCTTATCAACCGCATGCATAACCGTAGTATGATTTCTACCTGAAAAGAGTCTGCCGATCTCCTCATAAGAGTGCCTAAGCTCCTGCTTGATCAAATACATCGCAATCTGGCGCGGACGCATGATACCAATATGCCTGTCGGCACCAACCAAATAGTCACGCTCAATCTTATAATATTTACAAACTATCGAAAGAACATCGTCCGGACTGCGAGCGACAGTCCTATCGTCACCTTTTTCATCATAACCCGCCAATGGATCAATTTTGTTAAGTTTTTTAACTATTCTCGCGACACTTCTGATCGTAGGTGTAGACTGCTCAAGTTGAGACTGCGCGATAGCCTGAAGAAGCACGCCTTCAAGCTCCCTAACGCTATTCCTGACATTATAAGCCACAAATTCAAGCACTTCCGGCGCTATCAAAACCTGATGCTCTCTGCATTTCGCATGCAAAATCGCCAAACGAGTCTCAAAATCGGGGAACTGAACGTCTACAATCATTCCCATCTCAAAACGACTTGTAAGCCTTTGTTCAAGACCTTTGAGCTCTTTGGGCGGCTTATCGGAACTGATTATTATCTGTTTACCGTTATCGTATAGCTCATTAAACGTGTGAAAAAATTCAACCTGCGTCATCTCTTTATTCGCCAAAAACTGGATATCGTCTATGATCAAACAATCCACATTTCTATATCTGTCTTTAAAAGATTTCGAACTTCTTTTACCTATCGCCTCAACAATTTCATTGGTAAACCTCTCCGAAGTCATATAAACAACAACTTTATCGGAATAATTTCTCAAAATTTCGTTCCCGGTAGCTTGCAAAAGATGCGTCTTGCCCAACCCGACACCTCCATAAACAAATAACGGGTTATAACTGGAACCGGGACTTGCCGACACCGCCATACAAGCCGCGTGAGCCAACCTGTTATCTTGTCCGACCACAAAATTTTGCAAAGTATATTTGGGATTCAAACATTTGCTGACAACACCTTCCGCCAATCTGACTTCCTGTTTCCCTCTGACCTTTCTGGGAGAATGCCCGCCATCAACCAAAGTTTTCACATCCACTCCCCTTTTATCATCAGCCAAACCCAAATTCGGATGCACTTCGAAAGATATCTGCAAAATCGCAGAATCAACTTCCCTAACCGCGGAAATGAGTTCACCGTTAAGTTTATTTTCAAGCCAATCTCTGGCATAAACATTCGGCACCCCGATTATAAGAAGACCATCTTTTTTCGAGAGCACCGCCGTATCCTGAAACCAGGTCACAAAATGGGCCCTCTTAACGCGAGGTTCCATCTTGGCAAGAACTTGTATCCAAAATTCCTTCATGACCGACAAATAAAGTAGGGCTTCTCATTCTAGCCTCGAAAAACTAAATTTAAAGTTGATATTTCACCGCCTTATTGCCTAAGTACCACTCGGGCTTGACAAATCTTCGAAAAAACGATAAAAATAACCCCAACAACTTTTTAACCAATTCTCAAAATGAAACCATTAGAAATCGCCTTCGGAGCAACATTATTGGCAACAACCGGACAAGAAGCGCAAGCCCAGGAAACACCGCTTCCGTTCACACAACAACTTGAGGAAAGATTCGAATCCATAGGATTAACAAACATTGACATCCCCAATCCCATCGAAGAACCCGGGAACTCCGCTTACATCCACGGATATGCGTGGAACAATCCCATCGTATGCATCGCGGAAACGGATGCACAATCCCCATTGGCATTGGAAAATACGGATGCAACCTGCTGGCAAGACATTTACGGTCCGGATGTGGGATTCACAGACGATTTACCATTCACGCAAATCGAAGGCAATGAAGATTGCAAAACGGGACCCAGACCGCTGGTTTCAATTTCACCAACGGACATAATGAAACTCGGCCGATGCGCCGAAGATTTAAGAGTAACCATTACCATACCGAAAGATACGCCACCAGCAAAACACATTGGCACTCTATGTTATGCCTACGAAAACGCAATGATGGGTATAATTCCGGGAACAGTGGTGTTTGCGGACAGAGGATCGAAAAAAAGATTCGAGAAAATGTGCAAACCATAGCGCTATCGTCTCTCCTCCGTCGGATGAGATGAAGATTGGTGATGACCATGACAAGACTTCACCACAATACCGCCTGTAAGTGCACCAAGAAGACCAACCACCGCAAGCCGAATGATATTTCTGCCTTTTCGAATAGGCGGCACCGGAGTACTTCTTTCCGCATCTTCCGCACGACGTCTTTGAACCTCCTTATCATACTCCGCATAAGTATAACTTCTTTGATCGTTAACCAAACGAACATCGCAACCGTTCAAAGATCTCAACCATTCAAAAAAGTCTTTAAATCCATACGCAAAATTATCGGGAAAAACAACATTTAAGGTACCACGCCCGTATCCCACTTCCAATAAAACACCTTCGCTTTCATGAGCAATCAACACCTTGACAAGCCCTTTTTCAGCCGGACCAAGAATTTGCGCCATCAAACCATATAAACCACGAGCCCGATATCGCACAATATAAGCCAAATTATCTCTGAAATCTCCCTTGGTATTCGACAAAGAGACCTTCCCTTCTGTCTGATCAACAGGAAGAACATCGCCGGACAAAACAAATCGCTCATCCAACCCCTCAACCGCACAACCTCTCAAGACAAGCAACCGTTTAAACGAATCCCAATCCGGAGGACATTCGCCCAAACCATCTGTGGGATTTTTAAAATCCAAATCGCGCGACAATTCAGTATCCATAATTTTTCATTAACAAATACACCTCCAATTATACCACAACGAGATGCGACGTCAACCACCACTCCCTATTGTACAATCCTAATCACATCCTTATACGTCACCACCACCAACAGCAACATCAGCAACATAAACCCGACACTGTGAAACACGGCCTCCACCTTCGCATTCGGCTTTCTGCCGGTAAACGCCTCGAATAACAAAAACGCGAACCTGCCACCATCCAACCCCGGGAACGGAATTATATTGAAAACCGCCAAGCTCAAACTCAAAAGCGCTATAAACCTCACCAACGCCGCAAATCCTTCCTTGAAAAACACATAAGTCATCTGCGCTATTCCAACGGGACCGGCAACACTATCCGACACCTCGCCTTTCGTAATCAACCCGCCAAAAAACTCTTTTATCACACCAAACGTCAATATTGATAATCTCTTTATCTCCGAAACCGCTTCAACCGGAGCACGCAAAAATCCATACCTGACCTTTTTTATCTCCATAACCGAAGTCACATAAGTCTCTTCGTAAATCGCCGAAACATCCGATTTCACACTCTCTATATCCGCAACATAAATCCCAACATATCCCTCCTCATTTCTCAAAACATCGAAACTTATCTCGGTCCCATCCCTTTTAATAACATAAGTCAAAACATCGTCTTCTTGCGCCAAAGTCACAGTCGGAACATCTTCGGCTTTGAGGATTTCTTGCCCGTTTATACTCAAAATCACATCACTCGCAATAAGACCGGCCTCCTCCGCACCCGAACCCTGAAAAATTTTCGTAATCAAAGCGGAATTTTTAACTGACGGAACCAGTTCGACGGCAACAACTTCGCCACTACGCAAAACATCATAATCCACGGCGGAATCTTTTATTTCATAAAATCTTTCAATCCCAAAAATCTCAACTCCGTCAATCCTCAAAATCACATCTCCCTCCTGTAAAAGAGACCCTTCCGCCACCTCGACAATTTTCACTCTCGGCATATCGAAAGAGTAGAAATCCATCCCCAACTTGGATCCGTCGCCCTCAAACTTGATACTCCCCTTCCCGTCAACCTCCAAAACAGCCATACCGTCTTCAAAAGCCAAATAAAAATCGGCAACCATAGTCAACGGAGAAGAATCGACACTCGAAATTTTATCTCCAACCTCGATACCAAGCTCATCGGCAACAGACCCAACCTCCACGCTTTTAACATACATCCCCGTCTCAATAACAATCTGACCCGACTCAATCCCTTCTATAAAATCATCCGTCGTCGCAATCAACGGTTCGATCCCGATCCAAAAACCCAAAGTCAAAAACAAAAAAGCCATTATCAAATTCATTACAACCCCGCCGACAGCAACAAAAAACCTCGACCTCAAATGCGCATTTCCAAAACTCCTCTTGTTGCTCTTGCCTCCCCCGTTCTCCCCAAGGATTCTTAAGAAACCCCCAAAAGGTATCCAATTTACAGAGTAAACGGTCTCCCCCACCTTCTTACCCCAAATTCGAGGCGGCATTCCGAAACCAAACTCCTCGACATAAATCCTCGCCCTTTTCGCAGCCAAAAAATGCCCCAACTCGTGTACAAAAATCACAAGCGAGAAAATGACGATAAAAACCAAAATTGAAATGAAAATTTGCATAAATAACCGGTAACACAACCTCTACACCGTCATAATCGCTTCCGTCTTCGCCTTATCGGCCTCCTCAATTTTCTTATTATAATCGTCAACAACTTTCTGAAGGGTCTCTTCGGCTAAGAACTTGGCATCTTCGCGAATCTGCTTGGCCGCTTCAAGTTCCTTAAAAGCATTGTGCGCAGTCTGTCTCGCAGTTCTGACACTGATTTTCGCATCTTCGGCAAGCTTTTTAACAACTTTGGCGAGATCTCTGCGTCGCTCCTCGGTCAAAGGCGGAATATTGAGCAAAATCGCAAGTCCGTTATTGACGGGATTCAAGCCCAATGTGGATTCGCGTATGGCTTTTTCAACCGAACTCATGATGCTTCTGTCCCAAGGTTGAACTTGGAGAGTTTTCGGATCGGGAATCGAAATCGAAGCCAAATTTTTCAAAGGCTGATAAGAACCGTAAGCCGAAACCAAAAGCCCCTCGACCAAACCCGGATGAGCACGCCCGACCTGAAGTTTTGCATACTCTTCATGTAGATGCGCCAACGCCTTATCGAATTCAAGTTTTGCAACGCCGATGTGTTTTTCAACCATAGTTTTGAATGTTAATTTATTAAAGTACCGATTTTTTTGCCTGTAATTGCAGACATCAAATTACCTTTTTTCCAGTAATCCAATACTATTACGGGCAAATTATTATCTTTGCATAAAGAGATCGCGGTCAAATCCATAACTTTCAAATCCTTCTCAAGGGCTTCACCGAAAGTCAGATGATCGAATTTTTTCGCGTGCTTATACTTAATCGGATCCTTATCGTAAACACCATCAACTTTTGTAGCTTTCAAATAAACATCGCAATTCAGTTGAAGCGCGCGCAAAGCCGCCGCCGTATCGGTTGTAAAAAACGGCTGACCGGTACCGCCGGCACAAATGACAACCCTTCCTTTCCTGAGATGTCCTTTAGCGAATTTTGGATCGAATTTCTCAACAACGTCCTGCGCAAGCCCGCTCATAACTCTCGGACTCATACCGACTTTCTCAAGAGCATTATAAATAACAATCCCGTTCATCACGGTCGCAAGCATCCCTATAATATCCGAATCTTGTCTCTCTATCGCATGTTTCGCATTATCGCGATACCTCCACAAATTGCCTCCGCCAACAACCAACGCAACTTCACAACCGGCCTTATTTAACTCTTTGATCCTCTCCGCCAAACCGAGAACGGACTTGAAGTCCACCCCCTCGCCCGAATCACCGGCCAAAACTTCGCCGGAAACCTTCAGCATTATTCGCTTGTACTTTAATTTCATAAAACTTTTGTCAAAAGTAAATAAGTTAAACCTATACCGACAATCAACCCGAGAACAAAAACAACCGGCAACTTCCTCTCGGTCTGCCCGTCATGCGCATTTGCCAAATCGGTAAGCAAATTGGTGCTAATAATCACCTCCTCATCGGAATTTTTCTCAACGATATCGAGAAAACTGTGATTCGCCACAAGACTGACAAACCTGCCGAAAGTAATCTTCACCTTGGACGCGGGCTCGGAAGAAGATCCATGTTTCACCTCTTCTTCAAGGTTATCGAGATCGGACTCCCCTTCCTTATCCACAACTTCATCCTCACTCAAATTATCATCCTGATTTTCGCTTGGGAATTTTATGTCGTCCATTTTATTTTTGGCTAAAAGCTTAAAAAGCTTGAGTAGATTGTAGATTGTAAGCCATAGAAAATCAAATTTCGAAACTTCCACTTGACTTCATCTTCTTGCGCGCATATAGTATCACCGTACTATTACAATAGAACATATGGAAAAGAAATTCATCAACGAGCTGGTGGAAACAATCGTTTCTCTGAACAAAAAGGAGTCGACTTTGGCTTTTTTGAAAAACATCCTTACCCCGGATGAACTGGAAGAGATGTCGAGAAGATTTCAGATATTTAAATTATTGGTAAAAGGCACCCCTCAAAGAGAAGTGGCGAAGAAACTACATGTGAGCATAGGAACCGTCAGTAGAGGATCGAGGGAACTGAAATACGGCGAGCCCGGACTTGAACGGATATTGAAGAAATTGTGGCGACTCAATCCTTCGGGGCGATTGAGGGAATAATTTAATGTAAAAATTAACTTATGAAACAACCTCGATTGCCGAGGTTATTTTTTAAATATTTGTAAATTTATGATCAACATTCAAGAACCCCACGGAGTTTTCGCCGACCTATATCGAAACTACAGATACAAATTCTTATTTGAATCAAAAGACGTATCGAAAATTTACGGAAGATTAAGTCTGATTGGAATCGATCCGGCACTGAAAATCTCGGGCAAAAACAACAAGTTCTCCATTACCAAGCTTAACAAACGCGGATCGTTTTATTTAAAGAAATTTTCCAAGAAAGATTTTTCGATTTGCGATCAATATAAAATTACAGACGAAAATATTTCCGGTACGATTGAAAACCATACGGATTTGCTGGAAGAAACCGAAAGATCCAAAAGAATAAATATCGCACAAATAATTCGGATCGTTTTGCGCAAATTTGAGATGAAAGACAAGACACTACTCGGACTTTACGGAGCCTTCAGTTACGATTTTATCAGATTGTTTGAAGATATTCCCAATAAAAATTCCGATAATGACACAAACGACTTCACGTTGTTTTTATATGATACATTTGTGTTTTTCGATCATTTGAAACAAAAGAACGAAATCATTGCATATCGAGAAAATCAAAAAGAAGCTCGTGACGATATTGAAAAAATCGCGAAACAAATTAATGGCGAGAAAACAAAGAAAACTTCTTATAAAATCCAGAATCCCAAATTCGCATTAAGACAAAAAGAGTACGAAGATTTGGTAAGGTTGGCCGGGAAATACACCGAAGAAGGCGAGCTTTTCGAAATTGTTTTCTCCAATATTTTAAGAGCGAAATTCCAAGGCGACCCGTTTGCATTATATTTGAAATATCGCGAATCCAATCCTTCTCCATATCTGTTTTATTTCGATTTTCATAACGAGCAATTGGTCGGGGCTTCGCCGGAAATGATGGTAAGATGCGAGAACAACATTGTGAACCTGCGCCCCATTTCCGGTACGGCAAAGAGGGGGAAAGACCCCATAGAAGATCATGAAAACATGCTGGCGCTTTTATCAGATCCGAAAGAAAAAGCCGAGCTGGACATGCTTATCGATCTTGGAAGAAACGACATGAGTCGCGTTTGTGAGCCCGGGGTACAAATAACGGATTATCGTTTTGTGGAAAAATATTCGCGCGTCATGCACACGGTTGCCCATTTATCCGGGAAATTAAGGAAAAATTACACCGCGCTGGATGCCTTAATCGCCTGTTTGAATGCGGGAACACTCACCGGCGCTCCGAAGGTTGCCGCCATGAAACTCATCGAAAAACACGAAAAAGAAAGACGCCGTTATTACGGCGGCACTATCGGCTATCTGACATTCTCCGGCGATATGGATACCGGAATTATCATTCGAACGGCACATATCAAAAACGGCGAACTCGGATTCCAAGTCGGTGCCACCCTTCTATACGATTCGATTCCCCGAAAGGAATATCGGGAAACTTTAAATAAAGCGTCAGCATTCAGAGCCACAGTCGAGCAAAGCGAGACGAAGGCTCCATATTATCAAAGTGATTGCGATAGCAATCTCATAATAAAAAATATATGAAATATAAAAATATTTTAATTATAGATAATTTCGATTCGTTCACGTTCAATCTCGCGGATTATTTCAAACAACTTGAATGCGATATCCATGTTTACAGAAATAATATTGACCCGAGTTTGATTGAAAACATCAATCCGGATCTTATTGTCATTTCTCCGGGTCCTTCGATTCCGCGTAACGCCGGTAATCTGATGAAAATAATAAAGAAATATCACGAGAAATTTCCGATTTTCGGCGTTTGCTTGGGGCTTGAAGCATTGATTGAAAGTTTTGGAGGCACTTTGAAATTCGTAAAACCGGTACACGGCAAATCTTCTGAAATACACCACGACAAGAAAGGATTTTTCAAAGGGTTGGAGCAGGATTTCAAGGGAGGAAGATACCACTCTTTGGTCGCCGATAAAGTCCCCGAATGTTTCACGGTTTGCGCCAAGTCCGATGGTCTCGTAATGGCAATTCGTCATAAGACATTGCCGATTTCCGCGGTTCAATTTCATCCCGAATCGGTCTTAACCATGAAAGGCGAGAACGGATTTAAATTAATTAAAAATCTCATCACGTGAATTTATTAACATTTCTTCAACTGAGCATAAAAGGAAAATTGTCACCTGAAATACAGGTGGAATTTCTCGGCTCCAAAACGGACATCACTCCGAAAGAACTGGCAAACGTTGTTCGATTTTTACAAAAACAGATCCCAAACAAACCTTATCTTAAAAACGCCATTGATATTTGCGGAACGGGAGGCTCGGGGCTTGAGAGGATCAACACTTCGACCATTTCCGCATTTATTCTCGCCAAACTCGGTATCCCGGTCGCAAAGCACGGGAATAAAGCCGCAAGCGGCAGGTTCGGCGGTTTCGACCTTCTCGAATCGTTGGGAATAAAATTTACGGATAATATTTCGGATATCGAAGAAAAATTTAAAAAAGAGAGGTTGGCTTTTCTCTTCGCCCCATTTTTTTACCCTGTAATGAAAAATTTTGCCGAAATGCGCAAAAAAATAGGACGACCCACCTTCTTTAATCTTCTCGGTCCGCTTCTTAATCCGGCTTTTCCGAAAAAACAAATTATAGGCACGACGTTCAAGGATAAAATGGAGCTTATCGCCGAAACTTGCCTACTGCTCGGAAAAGAAAAAGTTTATGTCGTATGCGGCGAAGATGGGCTGGATGAGGTGACTTTAACAGGAAAAACACAAGTCATGGAACTCTCAAATGGAAACATCAAATCTTATACAATTACTCCGGAAAATTTTGGCATAAAAAGCGCGGTTTTTCATGAAATTAAAGGCGGGAACGCACAATTTAACACGCGTATCGCCACAGACATTTTGAAAGGCGAATGCAAAACGCGACATAAAGATTTGGTTCTGATAAATACTGCACTCGCATTAAAGTTAACAGACAAAGTTCGAACCCTGAAAGAAGGGTATGAAGCGGCATCGCAAGCGATAAATACACCCGATATTCTTCTAAAAATCGTTGAACACAAGAGAAAAGAAATCGGGATTGCGCCATCAACTCGAGATTTTGCAGGCGCGCTCGGAAAAAACGGATTGTCCTTAATCGCCGAAATCAAGAGGGCTTCTCCCAGTGCCGGAACTATATACAAAAAAAACTTCTCACCATCCGAAATAGCTCGAAATTATGAAAACTCGGGAGCCGATGCGATTTCCGTTGTTTGCGATAAAAAGTTTTTCGATGGAGATCTGAAATATCTGAAAGAGACCTCGAAAAGCACTTCCAAAACACCGATTCTCTGCAAAGATTTCATCATAGACGCATCTCAAATTTACGAGGCAAGAAAACACGGAGCGGATGCGATTTTGCTGATAGCCTCGATTTTAACCGAAAAACAGATGGAAGATTTCATAACGGTCGCAAAAAGCTTAAACATGGACGCTTTATGCGAAGTTCACACCTTAAACGAACTTTCCAAGGTGCTGAAAACTTCAGCGCAGATAATAGGAATAAATAATCGGAATTTACATACATTTAAAGTTGATATTTCCACAACCGCAAAAATCGCCAAACATATCCCCCCCGACAAAATCGTCGTTTCCGAAAGCGGATTTCACTCGGCGGAAGACATTGAAAAACTCCCTGAAAATGTTTCCGCGATTTTGGTGGGAACGGCTCTTATGAAAGGAACACCGATTTCCGAATTCATTGGCAAGAAGTTGAAAATATGCGGGATCAGATCCGTTGAAGATGCCAAATTTTGCGACAAACTCGGAGTTGATTTTATCGGACTGAATTTTGTACCGAGCAGTAAAAGATTTATTTCAATTGAAAAGGCTCGCGAAATTCGCAAGGCGGTTAAGAAAACAAAAATTGTCGGTGTTTTCCAAAATCAACCGCTTGAAGAAATCAATACAACTGCGAAAAAACTCAATCTCGACTACATCCAACTTTCCGGAAACGAATCCGTAAAGTTTGTAAAAAAATGTTGCAAACCGGTCATCAAAGGAATTTCAATACGAAACGAAAACAATTTAAAAAAAGCTGGGAAATATCTGCCATATGCCGCATATATTTTACTAGATGGTTCCTCACCCGGAGCTGGAAAACCGATAAACATCGATTTGAAAAACGTGAATTTTCCGTTCCTGCTTGCGGGCGGTCTTACTCCCGAGAACATGAAAAAAACCATCAAAGAAACCAATCCTCTGGGAATAGATATCGCAAGTGGCGCCGAAACCAACGGGGAAATCGATCGGAAAAAAATCGGTTTAATATTTAACAAACTGAAATCATGTTAATCGTAATGAAAAATACGACTACGAAACACCAAATCGGAAACGTCGTCGCCAAAAAATATAAACTTGTCAGCCGAGAATATCATCCCGAAAACACTTTGGTGGAAATCAATAAGAATGTTGTTTTCGGCGGTAAGAAGCCGGTAATCATCGCGGGACCTTGCGCCATCGAATCTGAAAAACAACTCCTTGAAATCGCCAAAAAAGTAAAAGCGATCGGCGCTGACATGTTAAGAGGCGGCGCTTATAAGCCGAGAACTTCGCCTTACTCTTTTCGGGGAATCGGCAAGGAAGGACTTTCAATAATAACAACTATTTCAAAAGAAGTTGGCATCCCGATTATCAGCGAAATCACATCCGTCTTGGACTTGGATTTATTTAAAAATGTCGACATGATCCAAATAGGCTCTCGCAACATGAGCAATTTCGATTTACTGGAACGCGTTGCCGACATCGGCAAACCTATTCTTCTCAAAAGAGGTATGTCTTCGACAATGGAAGAATTTTTGCTTGCCGCCGAATATATTTTGAAACGCGGGAACCCGAATGTCGTACTGTGCGAACGAGGTATCCGCACTTTTGAAACATCGTCGAGAAACATATTGGATTTAAACACTCTCGCTCTCATTCAAAAAGAGTCCCATTTACCGATTATCGCCGATCCGAGCCACAGCGCAGGACGTTTCGACTTGGTAATACCTTTGGCAAAAGCCGCATTATCGGCGGGTTCTCATGGCTTGATAATCGAGGTCCACAATAATCCGAAGGAAGCTCTATGCGACGGGAATCAATCTTTGAATTTCAATACTTTCGAATCTTTAATGAAACAACTATGAAAAGTTTGAAAAAATACATGTTTAATAAAACCGGACATTTCGGTCAATATGGCGGAAGGTATATCCCCGAGCTTTTAATCCCGATAATGGAAGAGCTTGAAACCACATTTTACGAGGCGATTAAAGATTCAAGCTTTAAAACCGAATTGAATAATCTTTATAAAAATTATTCCGGCAGACCGACTCCGTTATATTTTTGTGAAAATCTCACGAAAAAACTCGGAGGAGCGAAAATTTTCCTTAAAAACGAAGGTTTGAATCATACCGGAGCTCACAAAATCAATCATTGCTTGGGACAGGCATTGATCGCCAAAAGAGTCGGCAAAAAACGAGTAATAGCCGAAACCGGGGCGGGTCAACATGGACTGGCGACAGCTACCGTTTGCGCGAAATTCGGACTCGATTGCGTGATTTATATGGGAACGAAAGATTACAAAAGACAACTCCCGAATGTTTTTTATATGGAAAGACTCGGCGCTAAAGTTGTACCTGTAAAAGACGGTGGTCAAATATTGCGCGATGCGATTAATGCGGCACTGAAAGATCTGATTTCCAATCCGAAAGACACGCATTATCTTCTGGGAACGGTTTGCGGACCACATCCTTACCCCGCGATGAACGCTTATTTTCAAAGCATAATCGGCAAAGAAGTTCGCAAAGAGATTAAACCGGATTACTTAATCGCCTGTGTCGGCGGTGGAAGTAACGCCATGGGACTTTTTTGCGATTTTTTGGACGATAAAGATGTGAAAATGATAGGAGTCGAAGCGGGAGGCAAGGGGATTTACGAAACGGAAACAAAATGCGATCACGCAGCAAGATTTCAAACGGGAAAACCCGGAGTGGCTGAAGGATTTAAATCGTATTTTTTACAAAATAAAGACGGTCAACTGAAAGAAACAAGCAGTATTTCCGCAGGATTGGACTATTCGGGAGTCGGACCGCAAATCGCTTATTTAAAAGATATCGGACGAATTAACATGACATACTCGCTGGATAAAGATGTTTTATCGGCATACGAAATGTTGGCGAAAACGGAAGGCATATTCGCAGCACTCGAATCTTGTCACGCGCTTGCCGAAACCATGAAATTGGCACCGAAATTGGATAAGGATAAAATAATCGTCTTCAACTGTTCCGGACGAGGCGACAAAGACCTTTTTATAGTGAGCGAAAAATTTAATTTTAATATTTATGAAAATGACACATGTGGTCGCAGGATATCCAGGCATGATCGAATGTGAAAAAATCATATTGGCAATGGCTGAAACGGGTGTTTCTTTTATAGAGATACAAATCCCTTTTTCCGACCCTATTGCCGATGGCCCTACGATCATGGAGGCAAATAAGAGAGCTCTTTTAAACGGAGTGACAACCGAAGACTGTTTGAAATTGATAAAAAGAATAACGAAAAAAATCAAAACACCGATTTTAATCATGACTTATTTCAATATTCCATTCCGTTACGGTCTTGAGAAATTTTGCAAAAAAGCTCGCGAAGCTGACGTTTACGGACTTATTATCCCGGATATTCCGATAAATGAAGAAAAACACGAACATTATCTCGAGAACTGCAAAAAACACGGACTTCACGCCATCCAAATCATTTCACCGATTACTCCTCCGACAAGACTTAAGAAAATCGCCAAAGTCGCAACCGGTTTCGTATATTGCGTATCAACTTTCGGAACAACGGGAGAAAAAAACAAACTTAATCCGAAACTGAACTCTTATCTCAAAAAAATACGGCGGTATATCAAAATACCGCTGGCTTTAGGTTTTGGCATATCAAACAAACAACAAATATCAACAGCCTCAAAACATGCCGATATTGTGGTTATTGGAAGCAAAATCATCAATCTCTATAATTCATGCGCAAACGGTAAAATCAGCGCCATAAAAAATTTCCTATTATAGCCCCGAAACTATCCTCTGCTTCAACCTCTGCTTTTCCTTATCATCCTCTTGTTTGTAATGCCTATCAATCGCCGTCCCAAGCTGTTCAGTCACAGCCACGGCAAGTTTAACTTGGTCACCGATAAATTCGCCTTCCTTGTTTCCAAGTATAACAATTCCTAAAAATTTACCTTGAGAATTCCTGATCGGCAACCACAAAGTCACACCTTTCTCATTTTCATATCTCAACGAAGGAGCCTCCAAAAACATCTTAACCTTATCTGACGAAATGGCTGTAATTTTAGATATAAATTCAGCATCGCTCCCCTCTCCCACCGCAAACATATCCTCTTTCGCGGTCGCAACATTATGCAAAAGCACACAGGCCTGCTCGGAAACCGTAACATCGGAAAGTTTTTTCAAAACCTCGGCGCAAGCGCCTCTCAAATCCGCACCGGCACCACTCAAAATTCTTGTAACCTCATAAAGCGTTATCAACTCGGAATTCACATATTGAAGCCTCTGATTAACTACCCTGACAAGAACCATCAGAAGCTCAGCCGCAACAGCCGCCTCTTTTTGTAAAAGGGTCTTGAAATCGTCATATTTGAACATATAAAGCACAGCAGAAGAAACCGCAACCGCAGAAGCACTCCTCGGTCTGGAAGAGAGAAGCGACCCTTCACCAAACACATCACCTTCACCCAAAACCGCAAAAATTTTCATCCCTCCACCCGGAATCTCTTTAAGTATTTGCACCTCACCTTCCGCTATCAAATAAAGCTCTCTGCTATTCGACCCCTCCTTAAAAACAACGTCACCTTTTTTAAAAGCGACTTCTTTAAAAAGCGCCGAAAGAGATTTCGCCACATCCTCGGAAGTGAAAAATTTACCCAGAATCTCTTTTATACCTGCCATAAATTTAATTTAATAAAGATTTAAATAAAGAAACATCACGAGCCTTGCCGAGTGCGGTACTCAAATCCACCAACCCCTCCTTAACCAACACGGCCAAAGCTGAATCCATCGTCTGCATTCCCTCGTCCCTGCCTATCTGAATCATGGAATAAATCTGATGAGTTTCGCCGTTTTTAATACAATTTTTAACAGCATCATTCGAAACCATCACCTCGCAAGCCGCAATACGCCTGGAACCATCTATAACCGGTATCAAAACCTGAGAAACAACCCCAACAAGCGAAGTGGACAATTGCGCCCTTATTTGTTCCTGTTGATAAGCCGGAAAAACATCGATAATACGATCAACCGACTGCGCGGCATCTTGAGTATGCAATGTCGCCAAAACCAAATGCCCAGTTTCCGCCAAAGTCACCGCCGCCGCAATGGTTTCAAGATCTCTCATCTCGCCAACCATAATCACATCGGGATCCTGCCTCAAACTCGCCTTAATCGCATCCGGAAAACTATCCGCATGGGTACCCACCTCGCGCTGAGTCATCAAGCTTTTTTTAGAAACGTGAATATACTCGATCGGATCTTCGATCGTCACGATATGACACCTCTTTTGCTCATTTATGATATTTATCAGTGAAGCCAAAGTCGTGGACTTACCACTCCCGGTAGGCCCGGTAATAAGCAGTAACCCTCTCGGCTTCATAGCCAACTCGGCCAAAACCGCCGGCAATCCTAGTTTTTCAAAAGGTGGAATTTCAACCGGAATCAATCTGAAAGCAACCGCCGGACCACTATTTTCATAATAAACATTCACCCTGAATCTTCCAACGCCCGGAAACGTATAAGCCGAATCGGCCTGTTTTTTATTCTTAAACTCATCGTATTTCTTGTCGCTCACTATCTTTTTCGCAATCTCCTCAATCTGTTCCACAGTCAATTGAGAGAGCTTGTTATCGGATAAAAGATCTCCATTCGGCATACGAAGCACGGGCGGCTGTCCAACTTTAAGATGGATATCAGAAGCCTTATGAGCCACTACCAGCTTTAAAATTTCGTCTAACATATCTGTATATTATAGCACGAAAAGCAGAGTTGCAGAAGGCGGAGTTGCGGAATAAAGCCCAATAAACGAATAGTCTTATAGACTCATAGCGAGGACTCAATGAAGGAAGAAATAGAAAAACGCGCCAGAAAAGCCAATAAAACAACAAGCGCATATATCATTTATATGATCGAGCTTGAAAAAAGTCTGATTTCCGAAAACGAGCTTGTCGAAATAGCCGGGAGAGCGGAAAAAGATTACATTTCCGGAAAAACCAAGAAGCTTAAAAGTCTCGCGGATTTATGCAAGTAAAAGAATTTCGCTATAACAAGGAGTTTGAAACTCAATTTTTAAGTCTCCCGAAAGATATTCAAAAAAAACATGCAAGGCTGAAAAATTATTTCGTGCCAATCCGTTTCATCCTTCGATTAGGCTTCATAAATTGAAAGAAAAACTTGATGGACTATGGAATATTTCAATCGATATGAAATACCGAATTATATTTAAACCACTCGATAACAGGGTAATACTTTTTGTCAGTATCGGACTGCATGCGATTTACAACTAGCAGGACTTGACAAACTATCAAGATTCTTTGTGTTGTTTCGAGCGAGAGACAACACAAAAATCTCCTGGTGGAGATGATGGGACTCGAACCCACAACCTCAGCAATGCGAATGCTGCGCTCTAGCCAATTGAGCTACATCCCCCAGACCTGAATCATGATAACAATTTCCGGGAACCATATCAATAATGGAAGTTTTCGTGGCAAGAACTTAGGCAGTGTGCCTAGTGAGCTACCAAGGATTTTTTGTGTTGTCTCGAACGACTCCACAGCGCTACCGTTCCATGCTTCAGGCTGGAACGGTAAGCGAGGACCTAGTGAGCCACCAAGGATTTTTTGTGTTGTCTCGAACGACTCCACAGCGCTACCGTTCCATGCTTCAGGCTGGAACGGTAAGCGAGGACCTAGTGAGCTACCAAGGATTTTTTGTGTTGTCTCGAACGACTCCACAGCGCTACCGTTCCATGCTTCAGGCTGGAACGGTAAGCGAGGACCTAGTGAGAGACAACACAAAAAATCCCTGGTGGACCTGAGGGGGCTCGAACCCCTGACCTCTTCCATGCCATGGAAGCGCTCTAGCCAACTGAGCTACAGGCCCAAACCTAAAACCGAGCGATGAAATTTTACATCACGGGAAAGAGTTTGCAAAAAAGAAAAAGGCGGACGCGCACTGCGCCCGCCTCAACTATATGCCTAATATCCCCCACCCATTCCCGGCATTCCTCCCGCCGCACCGGCGCCACTGCCACACTTACAATTATCTTTCTCGGGCAAATCAGTTATCGCACCTTCCATCGTCAAGAAAATGGCCGCCAAAGAAGCCGCATTTTCAAGAGCGCTTCTTGTGACTTTTTTAGGATCAACTATACCTTCATCTATCATATTAACCATCTTGTTTGCCTCGGCATCATAACCGTAACCGGGCTTAGCCTTTCTAACAGCTTCAACAATTACGTCACCTTTTTCTCCGGCATTTTGAGCAATCTGCCAAACCGGAGACTCAAGGGCTTTTTTAACAATATGAACCCCTGTCATTTCATCGCTATCACCCTTCATATCATCAAGAACTTCTATCGCCTGCAAAAGAGCAACTCCGCCACCCGGAACAATTCCCTCTTCGACAGCCGCCTTCGTAGCGGACAAAGCATCTTCAATTCTATGTTTTTTCTCCTTCAATTCCACTTCCGTAGCCGCACCGACTTTTACAACACCGACACCACCTGTCATTTTGGCCAATCTTTCAGCCAATTTTTCTTTATCAAAGTCGCTCTTGGTATTGTCGAGAGCGATTTTAATCTCATTTATTCTGGCCTCAATATCGTGCTTCTCACCTTTTCCACCAACTATAGTTGTATTTTCTTTATCCGAAATAATTTTTCTGGCTTCGCCCAAATCCGCCAAAGTCGCACTTTCGAGTTTCAAACCAATCTCATCGGAAATCACCTTCGCCCCGGTCAACGCGGCAATATCTTTTAAAATCTCTTTTCTCCTGTCTCCGAAAGCCGGCGCCTTAACGGCCAAAACGCTGAAAGTACCTCTCAGTTTATTTACAACAAGAGTAGCCAAAGCTTCACCTTCAACGTCTTCAGCAATAATAACCAACTCTTTTTTACCACTTTGAACAACCTGTTCCAAAAGCGGAAGAAGCTCTTGAACGGAACCGATTTTTTTATCGGTAATAAGAATTTTAACATCTTCATAAACAGCCTTCATCGAATTCGTATCCGTAATCATATAAGGAGAAATATAACCGTTATCAAACTGCATCCCTTCTACAACTTCTTTATCAAGACCGAAAGTCTGAGACTCCTCAACCGTAATAACACCTTCGTGACCGACAATTTCCATAACTTCCGCTATCAATTTTCCAACCTCGGGATCCTGAGCTGAAATGGTAGCGACTTGCGCGATCTCTTCCTTTGTAGAGATATCCTTTTTCATCTCTTCCAGCTTCTTACAAACCTTAGCGACAGCCTTTTGAATACCCTTCTTAATACCCATCGGATTGGCGCCGGCGGCAACATTTCTCACGCCTTCGGAAATCAAAGCGTAAGCCAAAACCGTAGCTGTCGTGGTACCATCACCGGCAACATCATTAGTCTTGGTCGCAACCTCTTTAACGAGCTGGACACCCATGTTTTCGTACTTGTCTTCAAGATCTATTTCTTTCGCGATAGTGACACCGTCATTTGTAATAACCGGAGAACCATATTTCTTGTCGAGAACTACGTTCCTGCCCTTCGGTCCCATGGTAATGCGAACCGCGTCGGCAAGTTTTCTTACTCCTGATAAAAGTTGTTGGCGAGCATCGTCGCCATATACAATTTGTTTGGACATGATTTGTTAGATTAGAGATTTGAACTTAGAACTTTGAGTATTTAGATAATCGCAAGAACGTCGCTCTCGTTTAGAATCAAAAGCTTCTGCCCATCAACTTTCACTTCAGTCGGTCCATACTTTGTAAATAAAACCTTATCCCCGACCTTAATATCCATCTTAATCCTCTCTCCTTTATCGTTCAGTCTGCCAGGACCAACGGCGATAACTTCGCCCTCGTCGGGTTTTTCTTTTGCCGTATCTGGCAACACTATGCCGGAAGGAGTAACTTCGTCCTTCTCCAGCCTTTTCACAACCAACCGGTCGGAAAGCGGTTTGAGTTTAGTCATACCTATATTTTGGTTAAATTATTAGCACTCCGGAAAGAGCAGTGCTAATTTTATGTAAATAGGACACAAGCGGTCAAGCAAATTCCACAAGGGAGGTTGACGGCATGATAAGAAGGTGTTACCGTAGCACCCTTTCAATAACAACAATGAGGGCACAAAGACAAAATTGGCTTGTGGGAGAATTGGGCCCCAAGAAAAAACCGAAAAAAACACCGCCCCGCAGTTTCGAATTACCAAAATTATCCGAACTTCCGGGATTACCGACAACGCAACTTTTAGCTTTTATCGCATTAATAAGCGCGAGTATACACGCATGCACGGTGATAAAAACAAATCGCGAAGAAACTTTAACCCGCCAACCACTAACAGAAGAAATCGTAGACGAAATTGGAACGGACATGCTACCGCTTGGCAAGCCCGACAGTAATTTTGATGAAAATACATTATCTCACGTCATAAGAACCACGACATATCGAGAAACCGGAGATCCGTCCCGAATAATGAGAAGATTCGTACAAACTTTCATCAGGGCTTACGGAGGAAATCCAAGAAAATCATACTATTACGATACTCACGGAAATATCCTCAACGAGAGAGATTATCCGGCAGGCTGGGAAAGCCTGTCGAAAGAGAAAAAACAAACATGGCACGACCAAAACAGGAGAGAGCTACTTGGAAACAACGCGATAATACCGGAAAATTCCGAATTATCTTCATATCCGTTCGTCGGAACAGCCGGCATCCCGTCCGAAAATGGGAAAACATTATCGAGCAGAGTCGAACTGGCGCGAGAAAATTTAAGCGCAAGAATAAGCGACAAAAGATATTTCAACGGTGAAGAAATGACAGTCGCCGAAGGCATCGAAAGAATAACGACAGCTTATGGAATACCGCTCGAACTTGCGCTCGGATTCGGAATGAACGAAAGTTTATTCGACCAGGACGCGAAATCATCAGCGGATGCACATGGCATATACCAATTCTTACCCGGCACATTCAAACTCGCAAAAAGATACGTAAACAAACATCCCGAATTCGGCTCGCAAATAAGAACCGGTGAAGTCGGCAACTTCGAATCGGAATGGCAAAACCGTTTCGTACAAACGGAACTGTTCTGCGCATACTTTAAACAAACGGAAGAAAATATGCACCCGAGCCTTCTTTTATTGGAAAAACGACTCTCAACAATAGATTTGTCATTTTCATCAACGATGTTCACGGAAATCGCGGCAATAAGCGCATACAACGCGGGTCCGGAAAGAATACGAAGATGCATAGAAAGATTCGCCGGATTATCGGATAATGAAATAAAAAAACACATAGGCAACCCGCCATACGAATTGGATATATGGCTCGGCATATTGGGACATTCGATGGGAGAAGACCGCGTGGGAACGGACGTATTTCAATATGTACCCGGCACACTCGCAACAGGTGCGATATTGGCGGGAAAAACCGAAAGCGAATTTTTGGATACATATGCGAAACGAGAAAAAACGCCAAAACCCACGGAGCAAACCGTCGAAACCGAAACATCAATACTCCCGAAAACCGCATCGGGAATTCTGACCATCCTCGCAACGGCATTGGCAATGGGCATAACCGCGATTCGCAAAACCACGAAAAAAGCACTTAAAATAACAGTGATGGCGCTACCATTGGCAATAGCCGCGATACCACATTTTACGGATAAAGAAAAACATCCCACCGAAAGCACTCGCCCCTCTTACGAAGAAATTGAAATAACTCACGAAACTTATCCCGAAGTGGTCGAAAAAGCGAAGGAAATTTTAGATCAAACAGGCGAACGTACGAAAGGCGCGAATTGGGGAACCGAGGCTCAACTTCAACAACTCATAGATAATTTCGAATCCGCGCTCGGACAAGAGTTCGTAGCCGATTTCAGACGATCCATCGGTCGGAAAAAATCAATGTATGAAAGAGGTCAAGCCGCTCAAGATAAATATCTGGAAAGAGCGAAAAAATCCGGCGTCTTGATAAGCATCCCCGAAAACGATCCGAAATTCCCGATATTTTGCGAACAAGTCGGCTATTGGGAAGGCACACAAAACAATCCGAACTCGTTATACATGAGAAGAGAATTCGTGCCCATAATGGGAACTTTAATAGCACTTGTAAACGATCAAATAGACCGATTTAACGAAAATCCCGCAAAATACGGATACACCGACTTCCCAAAAATACCGCACATCATGGCGATAAAAACATCGGGAGCATTTCGAAGATTCGATCAAACATATGAAGGACTTATTCAAGGATATCCCACGACTCCCAACCTTCCTCCACATTCGCTCGGAACAGCATTGGATATCGGGTCTTACGGCACCGACAATTCGCACATGGTAAGATTCGCGGGAGCAATGTACGACCGGGAAGGGAATTTGCAAATAAAACCCGGCGACCTTCTCCCCTCGCAAGGATTTGGCGCAAATACGAGACCGATATTGCTCGCAATGATCGGCAGAGCGTTAATCGCCATGGCCGAACCCATGAAAGAAGAAACAGGAATTACAATCATGCCGCTATGGGAACCGACCCAATTAAATTGGCATGTAGCGATAGATCCTCCGAGAGAATAACAGACCGTCCTGGGCAGTGTTCACATATATTTTTTGCAGATGGAAGCTACAGATTTTGTGCAGTTCAAGGCACGACGACGAAGTGATACTGGAAAGTATTACAAGGAGGAG
>LCFW01000007.1 GCA_000999315.1 Candidatus Peregrinibacteria bacterium GW2011_GWF2_43_17 | reverse complement strand
ACCCGTGAAAACAGCTTCGCCATACATTCCTGCGAAGATCAAAAAACACGTTGCCGCCAAAACCAACGGTCTATGTGCCCATCCTGACTGCAACAAACCTGCCGAAGTTTTTCATCACACCAAGAGATTCTCCCTCAACCACGAGCACCACCCCGACAACATAACCCCGTTATGCAAGGCGCATCACGACCTCTGCCATCTCGGCCTCATCGCCAACGAAGAGAAACAACCTTACGAGTGGAGCCTGCTTGCTTTCCCAGATACGACCAATCCCAAATACGAGGTGGACAAGATGGTGCAGGCGTATAAGTCCTGCTAGCGCGCTAGTCGCGAATTCGACACCCTTCCTTGCGCCGTCACGGCAACCATATCCTTTCCATCATTATCAAACATTGGCATCTGATTCCTTCGCCTCGACCGAATGGAGTTAAGCCGTCGCCGGTATGGGCCGCAATTGAGATCGTTTCGATTGAAGCTCCGGTTATTATCGATATTGCTTTTACCATGTGGCGTCTTATTGGATCGATTTTTGGTTTGGACCCTTCGATCATAAAATCTATTTTTTCGATCGCCCAGTTGCCTTCTGTTACTATTTTCATGGCTTCAACCAAGTAAAGCTTGCTGTCTTTGATGCCTCGCGCATAAAGCGGTTTTACAAACTCTCCGAGCGAGCCCATATTGAAAGCCTGTAGTATCGCGGTAACAAGCGCGTGGATTGCGACATCTCCGTCCGAGTCCGCTTGCAGTTTTTTATATCTTTTAAATTCAACTCCTCCCAAATTCAATCGTCCTTTTGTGTCAAACGCATGACTATCTTCGCCAAACCCGAACGTCAGTTCTTTTTTCGACATCATGATGTCTTCGGCGAGCGCAAGATCGCTGTCGGTTGTTATTTTAAAATTATACTGGGTGCAAGGAATGATTTTCGGCTTGATGCCTTGTATTTCCGCCAACTCAAGATCGTCTGTCGGCTCATGTTTTATTTCTTTCAAGCCTTGTTCCAAAACCTTGTAACGCAATCCTTGCGGGGTTTGCATGCGCCACAAATTATCGCGCGAAATCGTTTCGGTTTTTTTAACATTTATTCTCCTAACAGTATCGTAAACCGGTATCGCAACTCCCGCCGCCGAATATCTTTCGAGCATGCCGGCAACATCATTAATTTCATGCAAAGAAATCATCGGATTGGCAACGTTGTGGATAATAATATTTGCGTTTTTGAGCTGAGCCGGCGTGTAATATTGGTGCAATGCCTTGTAAGCTTCTTTTAAGGATTCGAATCGGGTTCCGCCTCCGGTTATTTGTATCACTCCTTTTTCTTTTGGCGTCATGTGCGCGACAGAGTCGAAAAGTTCTTTAAACGCTTTATCGGAAATCGGCGGAAGAACTACTATTATTTCATCTATCGAGTCCGCCTCCACGAACGCCAGCAACGAGTACCAAACAAGTGGACGTCCGAACATGTCCACGAACGCTTTTTTCGTCCCGGCTTGCAGTCGGAAACCGTCTCCCGCTCCTAAAATTATTCCTATATTCATTCCCGCATTTGTTTACGAATGTATGAGTAGATTTCCAAGAATTTTATTTCGCCGCGGAGAAATTTTTCGACCGCGGAGTCGTTTACGCGGACCAGCTTCTCTCCTTGGGTTCGGTATTTTACCGCAATTTTTATACCTTCGAAAGTCAAGTGATCAACTTCGCCGAAAGTAAGGGTTCCAAGTTGTTTAAATTGTGTCGTCCATCTTGCACCCAACGCATAAGCTATCGGGATTCGCATGTCCGGGGCCGATGCTTGCAAAACGAGCGAACCGTCCAAAAATTCAACCATGCCGTGTACGATACTTTGCGGGTGGATCAGCACGGCGATTTTTTCGTAGGGGATGCCGAAAAGATGGTGCGCTTCGATAATCTCGAAACCTTTGTTCATCAACGTTGCAGAGTCTATCGTGATTTTCTTGCCCATTTCCCATGTCGGGTGGTTGAGAGCGGACGCGACTGTGGCATGAGCGAGTTCTTTTTTCGTTCTGCCTAAAAACGGACCGCCGGAACAGGTAAGAATTATCCTTTTTACCGATTTGACGTCTCGGCCGACGAGGCATTGGGAAATCGCGGAATGTTCGGAGTCTATCGGGATTATTCGGACGGCGTGTTTTTTCGCGAGCGACATGATTTTCGCGCCTTGCGCGACAAGCGACTCTTTATTTGCAACCGCCAAATTGTTGCCGGCGCGGATCGCCGCGAGTGTCGGCGCAAGTCCGGCCAAGCCGCTTATTGCGTTTACGACGAGGTCGCATTTCTGGGCGGCAATCTTAATTATCGCAGTGTCGGTATCGGCAATTTTTTGCACATGAAATTTAGAAGCTTGTTCTTTTAAGAGTTTGGTGTTCTTGTAGCCGCTTATGCCGATCACCTTGAATTCGGTTTTGTTTTTTGCCACAACTTCCAAAACTTGCCTGCCGATCGAACCCGTTGATCCTAAAATTATAATGCGTTTCATTCGGTTGGGATTTTGAAAAGACTGAACTCTTCCGCACCCACAATCGTTTCCAAATTTTCCTGCCCGAATATTAAAAAGTCGTAGTATCTCGTGAGTATTTCGGAATCGAGTTCGCCTTCGACAAGCGTTGTATAATCGAAAGCGACATACGTAACTCCCATTTCACGGAAAATATCCACGAGGTCGTTTGCGACATATCTTGAATCCAGGCATGTGAAAACGTCCAACGATTCGTCGTAGGCGTAATTAAAATCCAAGTCCGCCAAGAAGTATCTCGTCGCTCCGCCGACTTTGTAAATCGTCGTGCCCGCCGATGCCGTGTCCACCTTGAGCGCGGTGATTGTTTCCGCGATGCCCGGGTTGACCGATTCGATGTACTCTTCTTTCGTAACGATATTGCCGAGATATGCGAGATCATCGAGGCCCGAGGCGGCGCCGATTCTGATAAATATCCCCATGGCGACAGTGAGAATTATCGCCGTTTTCGAAATCAGGCTTAACATTCTTTCGTTTTGCCAGCTGTCTTTTTCTTGAATTTTCAAGATTTTTAATATCAAAATCAAGAACGCCGTATAGCCGATAAATCCATACCATGGCACTCCGTTGAAAAAGAAAATCATTATAGAGAAATAGATGGCCGTCCAAAGCATCGCAATTTTAAATATTTTTTCTTTTTTTCTTTCAACCAAATACCAAACGATAATCGGCAAAAGCCCCAAGAAAATACAACTTATATCTATATAAATTCCATCGAAACCCGGATTCATAGTCATTTGCCATGGCATTTTGAATAAACTTAATGGACCACGTTCCGTTTTCGCGTCGCCGATGCCCGCTATGTAAATATCGAATTCTTCTCCCAGGCTTTCGGTTGCGCATTCATCAATATACGAAGAGTAGTCCAGTTCCGCCAAGTTCGGCGCGGATGCCAAATACCCGGTTTGCAACGGTATGTCGTCTATGATCGTATTTTTCAAAATCCACGGTGACAAAGACAAGAATACCACGAGTATGAATAATCCGATCTTTCCAAGCGCGGATTTTTTTTCTTTTATTTTATAAAAACCAAGACCCATGGCCGCGACACCCGAAATCATCATTGCGATTCCCGCGATTGTCGTGACCACCGATGGGATTTCATACAAATTCCCATCTCCAAACATGAACATTAAGAACCCCACTTGTGTGAGAATCGCGCCGATTGAGCCCACTTTTCCAAAAATTTTCAACATAACCAATCCGAGCATGACTATAAAAGCCATACCCGCCGTAGCCTTAATACCCACCCCGACCCCCATCAAAATCCCCGCCAATACAAGCCATTTCGTCTTGTCCGACTTAAACCAGGTCATCAGCGCGTAAAACGCCGCGAGCTCGAAAAACAGCAGAGCCATGTCGTTTTTCAAATCCATCGAAGATTGAAACATCACCGATGGAAACGCGTAAAAAATAGCGGCAGACATCAAGGATTGCTCTTTCCCCAGCGCCAATCTCGCAACAAGATAAATCACGACAAGCGCCAAAATTCCTCCCCAGAAATTTACAAATAATGGCAAAAACGCGTCAGGCGAATAACTTGCGATCGCGTTTACAAGCTCCCAGTTATACATCCCTCCGACGCCATCAAGAAGTCCTTTCAAGTGCGCAAAAACTTCCGGGATGTAAAGATAATAGTTCGAGTCGTCCCAACCGATCGGCATCGGACGAATTATGCCCAGCAGGTTGTAAGCCATTATCAAAATTCCGCCGAGTATCACGAACATCGAGAATGCATCCACTTTTTTTATTGGCTCGGACTCTTTGATGAGAAGTTTTAAAAATGACAATGCCTCTTTAGCGCTTAAGCTCAACATTAAAACCAATGCGATTGCGATATTTATAAAACTTGCGACTCCGAAAAATCCCAGCCCGAATACCGCCAGCATAATCGCGGACAGACCGATTGCGGTACTTAAAACGAATTCCGAAACGGCGATATTTTCACCATCTTCTTTGATTTTGAAAGTCTTCAAAATCTTTTTACCGAAAGAAAACGCCGCCATGTTTAGCGCCAAAATCGCGAGCAACCCGATCAAAATCCGACTTCCCGTAAATGCGACGGATTTGAATGCGCCCACCTGCGTGAAACTCGATTGCAGGTCCGACGGGAATCCTTCTATGAACCTATCCGAATCCGCTATGATGGTTTGATCCGCCAACACAAGCTCCATGTCTTCTTCAAGTTCCGCACCTTCGGGCAGAAGACCCCATGATTCGGAATCTCTGAAAATCACTCCTCCGCGGTAGATTGCAATGTCGTTTGAAATCTGCAAAACCGCAAGCGAAATCAGCGACACCAAAACCACTCCGACGATTGCTTTTACGGCTGAAAATCGAAATTCGAAAAGTGATCTCTTCCGGAACTTGTTTAATAAAATTTCAATCCCTAAAAGGAGCCCGCATGCAATCGCGAACGATATCAATCCCGCAATAACTCGCCCGATGTAAGAAAAACTTTCCAGATAGTACGGGTGATTTTCGATAAAGAAAAACCACGCAACCACCAAGAACCAAAACGAGCCCAGAATTATTTTTATCGTTTTTTGCATGAAAGATTGTCGTTTAAATATTTAAAAATCGTTTGAAAATTTGCGTTTTTGATAAGCGGTTGATCTTTTTTATACAGCGAAAATTTATTTTTCGAGGTTCCGATTATAGCATAGTCGGCGCCTTTTGATTCACCCGCGAAATTCACCCCGCATCCGAGTACGGCAATCGAAGTCGGTGTTTTTGGCAAAAGTTCGTTTTCGAGTTTTTGCGCGAGTTCCGAGACGTTCGCTTTCGTGCGTCCGCATGTCGGACAAGCGATTATTCGTAAGGGGAGCTTGATCAAGTCGAGGCTGTCCAAGATTTTTTTCGCGACTCTTACTTCGTGAATCGGATCTGCGGACAGTGAAACTCTTATGGTGTCGCCAATGCCTTCGGCCAATAATGCGCCTATGCCAATCGCACTTTTTATCGTGCCCGTTTCGAGTGTGCCGGATTCGGTGACACCCAAGTGAATCGGATATTTGCAGAATTTTTTAAGCAAACGATTTGCGGCTATCATTGTTTTTACGTCGCTGCTTTTGACCGAGACCACGAGATTTTTGAATTTTTCATGCTCAAAAAACTCAATCCAGCGTTTGGCGGAAAGCGCCAATGCTTTTGCGGAATAAGGCCCGTACTTTTCGGATAAATCTTTTTCGAGAGAGCCTTCGTTCACGCCGATTCTTATCGGTATGTTTTTCGCTTTCGCCGCCTTGATGATTTTTCGAAGAGCTGTTTTGTCGGAAATATTCCCGGGATTTATGCGTATTTTATCGGCATCGTTTTCAATCGAAGCTATCGCCAATTCGGGGGAGAAATGGATATCGGCGATTAATGGGATTGAAATTTGACACCTGATTTCTTTAAGCGCTTTTGCGGCATACATCGTTGGAACGGCAACTCTGACAAGATCGCAACCCGCGCGTTCGAGAGTTTTTATTTGCCGCACCGTGGCGGAAACGTTTTCCGTCGCAGTTGTACACATCGATTGTATTGTGATTTTTCTCATCGCAACGACTTTTTCAAGGTCTCTGAAAGGGAGATTCAGACTGTCCGAGAATAAACTTTTCTAAGGAAATTCTTTGTTTTTAAATTTGCTCGATTATTCACTACGTATGTCTATCCTTCGCTTTCTTGCACCAGGGTATCCTTTTTTTTATCCTCTCGCAATACGGGGTTAACCTGTTATTGTAATCGCCTTGCGGTGATTGACTTGTTTTGCACGGAGTCCTGTGCGGCTGCTCCTTGCGCCGGAGATTCAGGCTGTCCGAGAATGAACTTTTTTAAGAAAACGCATGCAATGCTTTTTGCTATCTGTTGCACAGAATAACATTTTACGCGTCAATCCTTCGCTTGTTTAGGACCGTCCTCCAATTTCATTGTCGGACGGTCTGGCAATCAGACTTGAATGTACGGTGCTTAGGAGCACTACGTTTCCTAAGCGCTATTGACTAAAATGAAAAACTCCCATAAGATTGCGGGGCTTTTTTATCCTTAATCCTAATTGACCATTAAGCATCTACGGGTAAATCATCAGATTTCCGCACCCACGGTTCGTTTGGTCGACGAAGCGCAGGAGCAGTTGGGAATTATGGGGCTTTCAAAGGCCCTAACCATCGCGCAAGAAAAGGGGATGGACCTGATAGAGGTATCCCCGAAAGCCAATCCCCCGGTTTGCAAGGTCATGGATTACGGTAAGTATATTTACCAACTTAAAAAGGCCGAGCAAAAGCAAAAGAAAGGTTCAAAAAAAGCTGAGGTCAAAGGCATCAGACTGAGTATGAGAACGGATGTCGGAGACATGAACGTTAAAATCAAGAAGGCCCGAGAATTTCTGGGCGAGGGCAACAGCCTTAAAGTTCAGTTGATGTTTAAAGGGAGAGAAATCGTTCACAGAGAGCTTGGATTTGAAAAGATAAGAGTTTTCAGAGATGCGCTGTTGGACATCGGGAAAGTAGATTTGGAACCGAAGATGCAAGGGTACATGATAACGATGATGGTAAGTCCGAGTAGATAATCAATTTAAAAACTTTTAAAAATGAAGATCAGATCGCGCAGTGGCGCCAAAAAAAGGGTTAAAATAACCGGCTCAGGCAAATACAGATTCGAAAAGTCTTGCAAAAGACATCTTTTGGCTCAGAAATCCAAGAGGCAAAAGAATATCGGCGGAAGTAAAATCGTCGTAAACGAAACTCAGGCCAAATATTTGGCAAAGGTTTTGAGTAAATAATCAATTAACAATACAATATTATGGTTAGAGTAAACAGAGGTTTGGCGTCCAGGAAAAGACATAAGAAAATCCTCAAGCTCGCAAAAGGTTATCGTGGAAACAGGAGTAAGTTGTTTTGCGCCGCCAAAAATGCCGTGGCAAAAGCCGGTATGAGATCATATGTGCACAGAAAACTTCGCAGGAGAGAGTTTCGCGCCATTTGGATTACCAGAATCAATGCCGCATTGAAGCCTTACGGCATCAATTACAGCAGGTTCATAAATGCGATGGCTACGAAAAAAGTTATCATAGACAGGAAAATCTTAGCCGAGTTGGCGGTAAGCAAGCCGGAAGTGTTTGGGAAAATAGTGGGAGTAGTCAAGTAGACTCATAGATTCATAGTCGCATAGCGGAGAACTACTATTTTATCGTAAACTCCTTCAATGATTCCTCCGGAAGCAAGGCGGTTTTTTCGATGCGCGTTACATCCGCGTGAGACGGACCCGTTTCGAGTATATCGATAAGGGCGAGGAGGTTGCCTCTTTCTCCTTGAACAAACGCCGAAACCGAACCGTCGGTTTCGTTTTTTACCCATCCGGTTATGTGTAGCTTTTTGGCGTTTTCTTGCACAAAGTCTCTGTAAAAAACACCTTGGACTTTGCCGTAAATTGTGAGTATGTAAGCAATCATTGCTATGGACTATTCCCGACTATCTGATAAAATATATTACCTTTAAAGTCAAATTCAATCGAGAGCGTTTTTGCATTAAAATACTTGTATGAATTTCGCTGCGAAAATTAAAACCGGGGTGCGGGGATATGTAGTTTCGTATTTGTACGCTTTGGCAAAAAGAAGACTCGAGAAGCTGCAGGCCGAAGTTATCGGCATCACCGGATCGGTAGGGAAAACCAGCACTAAAGATGCGATTTATTGCGTGCTCGCCAGGAGATACACCGTGCTTAGAAATAAAAAAAGTTTCAATACGGAACTCGGGGTCCCGCTGGGGATTCTCGAACAAGAGTCGGGATTTTCTTCGCCTTTTGCGTGGCTTGAGATACTTTGGAAAGCTTTTAAGGTGGCGATTTTTGATAAAACTTCTTATGGGAAAGTGGTTTTGGAGATGGGCGTTGATAAGCCGGGCGATATGGATCAATTGTTGAAATTGGTAAAACCCACTATCGGAGTTATGACGGCGATAAAAGCTGTTCATTTGGCGGAGGGACAGTTCCAAAACCTTGAAGAGATTTTGAAAGAAAAAGCCAAATTGATAAAAAATATCGGTAAAACCGGATGGGCGATATTGAATGCCGACGACCATTATTTGAGTTTGCTCGCAAGCCAGCTCGAAGCCAACGTAATTACTTTCGGCATGAATGAAAAGGCGAACATAAGAGCCGTAAATGTCGCGAGTAGTGAAGAAGGGCTCAAATTCGATTTGGCTTTTGATGATAAAAATTTCTCGGTTCATCTGCCGCACTTAATCGGCAAGCATCATGTTTATGTTTTATTGCCGGCGATTGCGATCGGGTTTTTGAACAGTTTCAAATGGGAAACCATTAAAGCGGGTCTTGAAGATTTCAGACTGCCGCCCGGAAGGCTGACGCTTCTGCCCGGAATAAATAAAACTTTGGTAATAGACGGATCTTATAATGCGTCGCCTTCAACGATGATCGTGTCGCTCGAAGTTTTGAGCGAAATGAAGCCGAAAGGAGTGGGGCGGAAAATCGCCGCGCTCGGGAGCATGAATGAGCTTGGAGATTTTGCGGATAGCGAACATCGGAAAATCGGCAAAGAGGTTCTTAAACATGCCGATATGCTGGTAACGGTTGGAGATTTGGCGCAACTTTATGCGGAAGAGGCGTTGAAAGGCGGGATGGATAAGGGGTCCGTGTGGAGTTTCAAGAATTCAAAAGAGGCCGGTGAGTTTCTGAAAGGGAAGTTGCGTCCGGGCGATTTAATTTTGGCAAAAGGGTCTCAAAACAACGTAAGAATGGAATATTTGGTTAAAGAAATCATGCTTGAGCCGGAAAAGGCGAAAGATTTGTTGGTGAGGCAGGAAACAGCGTGGAATATTTGACTTAGAATTATGCTATACAAATGGCCAATTATCGGACATGAAGAGCAGTTGAAAAGGCTCGAGGCGGACCTTAAGAATGGGCATTTGGCGCATGCGTATATTTTCGTCGGACCGGATAAGGTCGGTAAGTTTTTGGTCGCGAAAACTTTGGCGGGGATTTTGCAGTGCCCGAATAATTATTGCCGGAGTTGTCCGACATGCGTACAGGTTATGAAAGGTGTGCATTTGGATACGATTGAAATGCGCGACGACGGGGAATCCATAAAAATCGAAAGGGTTAGGGCTTTGATCGCGAGCGTGAATATGACCGCGCAAAGCAATTATAAAATCGTGCTTCTGGATAATATCGGGAGGATGGGGGATGAGGCCGCGAACTGTTTTTTAAAAACGTTGGAAGAGCCGCCGAGAAGCACTTTGTTTTTGATGACGGCGAATAATTTGCGCGAACTTCTGCCGACTATCGTTTCGAGATCTCGGATCGTGAAATTTCCGGCAATACCGGAAGAGAAGCTGAAAAAAAAGGTCCTCGAGATGAAAGATGTTTTGAAAATAGAGGCGACGGAGGATGCGGTTGAGAGGGCGTGCATGCTTTCTTTGGGCAGGCCGGGAAAGGCAATAGAGCTCATGCAAGACGTGGATGCGATGAGAGAATATTTGCGGGTTTACAATGACGCGAGATCGTTTTTTCTGGATAAAGATTTGACCAAGCGTTTTATGTATGTACAATCCGTTATCGACAAGCTCGAGGACGACCCGAAGATTCTGGATGTTTTTTTGGAAACTTTGCTTTATGTGGCAAGAAGTTTTTTGAACGCGAAAGTGAATAGCGGCGAAAACGATAACGAGGATTTCCCCGAGATAATAAGTTTTTCAAAAGACGATTTGATTAATTTGGTTCACAAAATCGAGGAAACACGGTATTTTATCTCTCGCAATATTAACGCCAAGTTGGCGCTCGAAAATCTGATGTTAAGTTTTTAAATGACAAAATCGAAAGACATAAAGGCTTATGGAGTTTCATCTTTTTATCATTATAGGATTTTGTATATTCCGATGTGTGACGGCGATGGTTATGAAAACGGAACGACCGTGGTTTTTTGCGACAATGAAGGAAATAATGAAATAGGCGAGGTGATCGCAGACAAATTGTCTGTCGAAAAAAGCGATTTGATGGAGAGTTCTTCGGTCTTGAGAAAGGCCACCGAGCATGATTTGCAAAGGGTCGCCGCCAATAAAGATTCTTCCGCGATCGCTTTCGAGGCGTGCAAAGAGTTGATAGTGAAATATGCGCTGAATATGAATTTGATAGATGCGATTTATTCTTTGGACGGAGCGAGAATCAATTTCATTTTCACTTCGGATGAAAGAGTGGATTTTCGCGAATTGGTTAAAGATTTGGCCAAGAAATTTCAAAAGCAAATACATCTGCAGCAGATAGGGCCGCGCGATAAGGCGAGAGTTGTGCGCGGATATGGAAGATGCGGGCGCAAGCTTTGTTGCGCGGGCGCGGTCGGGAAATTGAAAAGCATTACGATGGACATGGTCCGCGTGCAGGGCATGTCGAATAAAGGGAGTGAAAAGTTGTCCGGCGTATGCGGGAAATTGATGTGTTGTTTGGCTTTCGAGGTTAAAGAATACGAGGAGCTCAAGAAAAATTTACCTCCTTATGCGAGCGAGGTTAAGCTCGCCGACGGACGTACGGGAATTGTAAAAGGAGTTGATATTTTGAATCAAAAAGTCAGGGTTGCGACCGAAGACGAGTTTTTTGTTACCGAACTTGCAAATATAAAAAGCTTCAAGCTTCCCAAGAACGAATATAACAAATCCGATGAGAGTGGAAACGCCGATATTTTATAAAATATGATTTGGTTTGTAATAAAATTATTGATTTTAATTGCGGGCCTTATTTTTCTGAGCGTGATTTTTGTGCGGAGGTTGTTTTTGGTTTTAACAGAGAAAAAAATGCAGGCGAAACTTCTCAAGGAGGAGACTGCCAAAATGGAACCCGTGGTTGAGCAGGTTATCGCTATGCCGCAAGTTGTTTCAAAGACAACCGACACAAGATTGTTATTTAAAAAAGGGGAGGTGGCATTTTCAAAAAGAGATTATGACTCCGCGCAAAGATATTTCGTAAAAGTTCTTGAAGTCGACGAAGGTCATCCGGAAACGAATTTGCAGTTGGGACTTACTTATTTGAAGCAAAAAAACTTCCCGAAAGCGGAGTTCGTGTTCCACAAATTGGTAAATTTAAAGAAGGACCCGGTTTATTACAGCAATCTGGGTTTGGCTTTATACAGCCAAGGAAGGCTCCTCGAAGCGGCGGAGGCTTATGAAAACGCTCTGTCTTTGGACAACAAAAGGGCGGCAAGGTTTGCAAGTTTGGCTCAAATCTACAGAGAACTTAATAATGACGAAAAGGCCGCTTTGAATTTCGAAAAAGCCAGCAAAAAGTCGCCAAGGAATACGGAATATCTTTGGGCGCTAACGGAATATTACCGAAAATTGGGGCGGGAAGAAGACTTGCTGAATACTGCGAAAAAGATATTGGAACTTGATCCTTACAACGAGGATGCGAGGAAGATGGCGGGGGAGACCGGGGCAAACCCGACTTGATTTTTTTGCGGATGGTTGCGTGGCATACATTTCTTCTCTTTATTTATTCGGATTTTGAATCTAGAATTTTTTTGACAGATTGGGATTGACAGATTTGTTAAAAGCAGTTAGAATTGCGTCCTTCTAAAGATCGATGTCTTAAATTTTATATGCATAATGGTCCCGGAAAACCTGGTGATGGTGACGAGTTGGAATCCGATGCCGATAGATCTGCGCGAATCAGGCGGGAAACTATACAATACTTGCGAGATAGTCAGGCTACCGGCAATGATGAACCCGCCGCTGCCGGTTCCACGCAGGCTGGGCGGGTGGATAATTTCGTGACAACAGGTATGAGAATTGGTGATTTTGACTTTACCGTACCGCATGAACTTGTCGAAGAAGATGCGGGAAGTGGTGTTTCCGATGATCTCGGACAATCCGATGACGAGGTCGTGCCCGGACCGGAGAAGGCGGAACCCGTCGCTGATGAAGGATTTCTCGTCGATGCGGAAGCGGCGGAGAGGCGTCGTTTTATTGTAACGAACGCCCCTGACGAAGAAGATGATGATGACTGTTGGTGGGATGGACCTACCGCGGAAAAAATCCTAGATGTTGCTCCTCTATTTTTTTCCTCTTCCTGCCGGATTGAACCCACCGATGAACAACTTGCGGCAAGAAGGGATTCCGACAGGAGGTTCGGTGTGGAGTTGGGCGGGGGGTATATTAGGCAGAAAATCGAACTTGATAAGTTCGCGGCGGATGGAAATATAGTTATGGCCGCACATATTGGCATGTGGCTTGAGACTATTTTCAAAAAATATGCCATCGCCCATGTACTTAACGATGCGCTTATTGAATTAATTTATAGTGAGGCTTATAAAGGCAACTCTATCGCCGCATATTTGGATGATAAAAGTACAAACATTTGGGATCTTGAACGTGTTGACGTAGATCATCCGGATGAAGATGACGAACTTCCTAAGGATGAAATCACCGGAGAACGAGATAAAGCCGGGAGGCGCCTAACCGCTGTGGCAAGAGAGGTTGATCTCAATTTTATAAGGGAAAAGTTACGAGATGCTCATACCGCTTTTTTCAGGGCAATTCCCGAATTGAAAATCCTGGATGCCTGTACCGCGGTTGGAGGTTTTTCCGTTTTGGTTGCTTTGCCGATTTATGCCAAGTATGGACTTTTATCCGGCGGCGAAGGTGGTAAAGGCAGAGTTCGTATATGGTTAAATGATGTTTCCCGGGCCGTACTTGATAAAACTTTTAACAATGAATTCGACATCCCCGATGGAGAGTTTTTAACCGAAGTTTTTGGGAGCAGAGAAAAATTCGAAGAATTTAAAAAATATTTACTGGAGCATTCCACCGCTGTATGTTGCGCGGTTGACGATGTTCTTCCGTTCGAAGCTGATTTTTTTGATGTTACCACGATCGGATTTGGCTTCCATCATCTTCCCGAGATTTACGCCAAGACGCTTGCCGCAAGAAATTTGCTTGGGGTTTTGCGCGGGGGAGGCTGTTATGCGGTTGCTGACGAGGATCAGGTTTACAAACACGGTATGACCGAATTGCATGAGATGCATGACCAGTCTCGACTGACGAAAGAATGGCCTGTAGATATGGCCACATCTCAAAGACTCGTTCCCATTGAAGAGAAGTTGCCACCGGCTCCGGATGCGGGTGCAAGCAGAAGTGATGGGAAAAAACTGAGGATTGTGCGAGAGGGGTTTGTACCGCATAGCCGATCTCATTACAATTATTTCGGTGTCGCCAAGCCGGAAGGGAGCGAACGCGGTTTAAGCTCTGTTATGGCTAATTTCTTCTTCGACAAAGATGTCACAGAGGAATAGTCCATTCCGCTCCGGTTACATACCTCGCGCAAAACAGCACGAGTAGCGGCACGAACAGCAGCAGATAAGCAATCCTCATGGGTTTGTTTTTGTATGTCGCGAGAACCATAAACAGCGGGAACGCTGTCAGCAAATATCTCGAATAACCTTCGAGGTTTGACGAACAAAGAGGAGGAATCAATATCGCCAAGCAGTATAAAAAATACTCTTTTGGAAATTTTTTATATACAAACCATGTCAGAATCACGGTAAACAAAAAGCAGAACAGGTTCCACCCGGCGTAAATGCTCCCCGCAAAAAGATCCCGGACAGCATTGATTATCGGTGTATACGGCAAAGAAAACGTCTTGCCGAATTCACTATGTTTTTCGAGGAAAATCAGCGGATCTCCCGAGCTCAAATAATATATAAGCAGGACTGCGCAGGTGCCTAAAATAGGGGAGACAAGGGATAAAGTTTTTTTGATTTTTCGGGTTTTAAAATCCCTCAATACAACGTACGCGATCGGTAAAACGAGAACGCCGCCAACCTCTCGCGTCATCGCCGCAAAGAACCCGAACAAAGCCACGAGCCACCAGTTCTTTTTTTTCATAAAAAACATCATCGCAACGGCAAGAAATAAAAATAGCGCTTCGGTATAAATCGCAGTGAAAAAGAGTGCTGTCGGAAAGAAAAACAAAAATATATTCGCCCACAACCCCGAATCGTTATCTCCAATCTCTTCTTTGCAAAGTTTGAAAATAAAATATCCCGCGCCAAGAGAAAGCGCCGTGTTGAGAATCAGCCCCGCAAGCGCGAAATTGCCAAGCGTCAAATACGAAGCCAGCCTTAATATTATCGGGAACAGAGGGAAGTATGCGAAATATCTTCCATAATACCAATCGCGGGCGATTTGTATGTAAGAGTTCGAATCCCAAAGGGACCATTGATTAAGGAAACGATATCCGCTGTCGTAAGTTTCGAGATTTTCGTTGTAGATTGCGCCAAGTCCGAAAAAGGATACCGCCAATATCGCGACTGCGAATAGAAAGAGCTTGTTTGCGATGATAATGGTTAATGTTTTTTTCATGGGATTGCGAAGTTATTCCGTTATGGTTCCGCTACCGCTTTCACCTTCGATAAGTTGTCCTTCTTCCGCGCCAACGAGATATTTTGCGGGCCATGCTTGGTAATGGCTATGGATGTTCTCCTCGATTTGCGTGCCGTCGGCAAATATTATGGACCTGTACCAATCCGCATCGAAGCCGGTATGAGCGCTGTCTTTTTTTTGTTGCTCGCCCGGAGCCAATTCCGTCGTGTAAACGATAACGTCGGCCGGCGCCGAAATGTATTTGCCGTAATAAGGACCATCCATGACAACCGTTCTGCCGTCGTTCGTGCCGTAGAATTTTATATAAGCGTCGGTGCCTTCCGTATAAGCTTGGATCAAAATATATGCGCCGGTGTCGTTTACAAATTTCAAATCCGGAGAAGGTTGATAAATCGTCGCGTCTATGCCGTAACCGGACGGGTAAGCATAATATGAAACCGCGTAAGAATGCTCCGTTCTTGCGGTGATCGGCAACCCCGCGTACAAGGCGGCGCGATACATTGTGGAAGATACTTGGCACAACCCTCCGCCGTATTCGGGCCTGGTTTCGTTTTCGGTTATGACAAGTTCCTTGTAATATCCCGTCGAACCATCCACCGTGCCCAATGTCGTAACGAAAGAAAATTCTTCGTCCGGAGCGACCAGTATGCCATCGAATTTGCTCAAACCAACCGCGATATTCAATGTTCGGTTATACGGCGAGCCGTAATAATTCGTGTAGCCGGTCGAGATTAACTCTTCGATACCAAGCTCTTGCAATTCGGCGGGGATTTCGACTCCGCCTTTTTCGATTTTGGTCGGGAGGGTGATCGCTGAAACGTCGCTCAAAAAAGCCATCGCCAGCATTTCACCAAAAGTCCCGGTATCCACGCTCACGCCGTCAACCGCGGTTCCTTCGAATGTTGTTTTTTGAGCTTCATCTGTTTTTATAATGACATTTTGCGGCAAGATCGTGACGGATTCCGATACGTTTGTTGTGACATACTCTTCGAGTTTTTCTTGATCTATTATTATTTTCATGTCCGTTTCAACAATCCCGCTACCCGACATGTTGCTGTTTATTTCAATCGGGAAATCGAAGCCCGGCAATGAGATCGTATTTTGGGCCGTGAAAGATAACATTTGCGCATTTTCGTTCGCCGAAAAAATCCACTCTTCGTCGTCGTAAGTTACAGTTATTTCCCTGGTCAGTATGTTTTCCGCTTCTTCTTTAAACGGCTCGATATCGGCTTTTTTAATGGTCGGCTCTATCGCCAACGTTTCCACATCGACGGTTGTCGGCATCATATCGTTTAATTTTTCCTCAAGATCCGCGAAAAGTTTTTCTTTATTTAAAGTTTGCCCGATTGTTTCTTCTTGCAGGGCGACTTCCTGCGTTGTTTCGTCGAGATATAAATATGCGTTTGTTTCTTCAATCTCCGTGTTGAGAATCGAAAGAGTGTTTATGATTTTCTCCTTGTCCAGAACGTATTTCGGCTCTATGTTTTTCATCGTCAAAATATTGTAAACGGCGTTTATCACGTTGCCGTCACCTATGATCGGAAGGTCGGCTTTTGTTCCTTCCGCATCATATGTGATCCCGACGTCCTGCGGTAAAAATTCGAATGTTTGATTTTGATATATGAAAACTATCGGAGCGAGTACCCGCTCGTTTATCTTAGCATCCATTTGCGCCAAGGCGGACTCTTTATTCTCCAGACTCAAGTCCGTGTCGCCGAAATATGTATTCGGACAAACGATCTCTTTGTAAAATACGGTCAGGATTTTCGGCGTAGCCAAAAGCAGACCCAGGATTATTATGACCAAAGCAGCCGGGATTATTATTTTAGCGTGCTTTTTGAGCATGTTATTTCTTCGTAAGATTCCTGATTAACCGGAACAGACCCAGCGCGGTTTCTTTCGCCATGGTTGTCGCGGAGCTTATTTCCCCTTTGTGGGACGATACGAACTCTTTCCCTTTGTTGAAAATCGCTTTCCTTGTTTTCTCGCCTTTGTCCGGCGCAACCGCAAGCCCTATCACAGACCCTATCGCTCCTCCTATAATGGCACCCATGACGAGTTTATCGATTTTGCTTTCGACGCCACCTTTGTCCGGATTTTGGTTCGGGTTGTTTGCCATATGGTCTGTGCGCACTATTTTGCGTAATCTATCGCTTCGGTTCTTCTTATTATGTTTACTTTTATCTTGCCCGGATACGCCAAATCTTGTTCTATCTTGGTTGCCACGGATTCGGCCAGGGCGAGGATGTCGGCATCTTTTATTGTCATTTCATCCACGACAACTCTTATTTCTCTACCCGCCGAAACGGCGAAAGATTTTTTCACGCCTTGGAAGCTTTTTGTGATCTCTTCGAGTTTTTGGACCCTGTCGAGATAACTCGTGAGCGATTCTTGTCTGGCACCGGGACGTCCCGCCGAAATTGCATCCGCCGCTTTTACCAGCATGGCTTCGAGGGTCTTTTGCGGTTCCGCGTCATGATGCGCGTATGCCGCGTGGACTATGTCGGGATCAAATTTGTATTTTTCCAGAATTTCTTTTGAAAGTTGGTCATGAGAACCTCCGATGTCGTGATCTATCGCCTTGCCTATGTCGTGGAAAAATGCGGCAGTTTTCGCTTTTTCAATATCCGCCTTCAGTTCCGCCGCGAGGAGGGCGGCGATTGCGGCCATTTCGATCGAATGTTGTAAAACATTTTGTCCGAAACTTGTCCTGTATTTGAGCCTGCCGACGATCTTGAGAAGGTCTTCCGGCACTTGCATTTTCAAGTTGGCTCTTTTGGCGGCTTCGATCCCGATTTTCAACACCTCTTTGTCCATATCGTTTTTGGCGACATCCACCATTTTTTTAATTTTAGCGTGATCTATCGCGCCTTTTTCTCTCTGTAAGGCCGCGATCGCATTTTTACCTATATTCCTGTTTATGAGATTCAGGCCGGCAACGTAAATCGTATCCGGATCCATATTGAAAATAACTTCCGTGTCGGGGAGCAGACTTTCAAAGAATTCGATGTTGCTTCCTCCTTTGCCGATGAGAAATCCTTTGAATTTATCGTTTTTCACCTTGATGTCGGTACTGTTTTTGTCCACCGAACTGGCGGAAGTAAGTTTCTGGATAACGCCCTTAAGCATGTTTTTACTGATCGTCATGGCGTTTTCCTGTGCATCTTCTTCGGCTTGCTGGACAAGTTTCGCTTTCTTAATATCGGATTCCGCCTTGAATTGATCCAAAATCGCCTTTTTGGCCGACTCCGAATCCAGCGCGGTTTTCGCCTTCAACTTTTCAACTATCTCTTTTTCCATATTATCCATCTCTTCTTTCGTTTTCCTGATTTCGATTTTCACCTTGTTGTAAGCTTCGGAAATCAAAGTGTTTCTTTGTTCGCGCTTGGTCAGGATCCCGTTTTTAAATTCCAGTGTTTTTTTGAGTACTTCGAGCTGTTCTTCAATTCTTGTATTTTCTTCGCGAGCCGATTTTTTGATTTCTTTAACGCGCGCTTGTGTTTTCGCTATAATTTCGGTGGCTTCTTCTTTCGCTTTTTCAATCATCTCTTGTTGTTTGGCTTCGATTTTTCCTTTGTAGTGTTTATTAATTCTGATCGCAACCAAACTTATTGCGCTTCCGATAATTATGCCGATGACTGTTAGCAAGATGTCCATTTGAATTTAGCGTTTTTCTTTTTTCTTCTCGAGAGCTTTTTTTAAATTGGCAACCAGCCTATCTATAGAATCATCCAGTGCCTTGGTGATAGCGTGGCTCGACTCTTCCGCCATGACCGTTTCGCCTTTTATGTCCAACATGAGTGTAACCTTGTAGGCGTTGTGTTTTTCGAATTTTTCTATCGTTGCGGTCAGTAAAACTTCGTCGTCTTGGTATCTGTTCGTGAATTTTTCGATTCTTCCAAGTTTCTTTTCCAGATATTTTTCAAACTCGGCGCTTTCCGATGTATGCGTCCCTCTTGTGACTTTGCTTATCTGCATGTTTGCTTTGTTAAAGAATAAACTTTGAATCCTGTGTAAAAGTACAATTTTAATATAAAATATGCAAGTAATGGATTTAATTTCAAAAATCGAACTTCGCGCAAAAGAACTCGGGTTCGACTTGTTCGGCGTCGCCGATCCGAATATTGAAAAGGAGCAGGTGGATTTTTTCCAAAAATGGCTTGATGAAGGGCGAGCGGGGAGTATGGAGGCCTGGTTAAAGAGGGGGGCTCAAAAAAGAGCCGATATAAATAAAGTTTCGGAAGGCGCAAAAAGCGCGATATGCTTGGCGGTGAATTATTATCCCGGCGATCACGTTTTACCAAAACGCAAAGTTGCCAGATACGCGTGGGGCAACGACTATCACGAACTTATTGGCGATAAAGCGAGGGCGTTTTGCGAATATCTCAAGGAGCTTGGCGATAAAAACCCCGTTTGGTATACGGATACCGGTGCGATTTTCGAGAGATATTTGGCTTACGGAGCCGGGCTCGGGTTTATCGGAAAAAACACTTGTTTGATTACAAAAGAGTTCGGTTCTTGGGTTTTTCTTGCCGTTATTTTGACCAAATTTGAATTGCCTTTCACGGGTTCGAAATATGATTTTTCGATGTGCGGGTCGTGCAAGAGGTGTGTCGAGGCGTGCCCTACGGGAGCTTTAAGCGAACTCGACCTTGATGCGAGAAAATGCATTTCGTATTTAACGATTGAGAAAAAGGGCGCTTTTTCGGAAGAAGAACGTGCGCTTGTCGCAAAACAAAACTATTGTTTCGGGTGCGACGTATGCCAGGAAATTTGCCCGCATAACGCGAGAGCGAAAAAAACTTCAGCGTTTAAGCCGAGGTTTGAGAATTTGGAGATGGACGATATTGCCATGATTGATAAAAGGAGCCCTGTTTTAAGAGCTAAGCTCCGGGGCTTGTGCCGAAATCTTGAAGCGCTGGGTTCATAATTCTGCCGACGACGGCGGCTCTGACCGATTCGATTGCCTCCCCTTGTCCGCTTCTCATCATCTCTTGGACTCTTTGCGAAAGATTTTCAAGTAGCCAGATCCTACCTTGATCTTGGTCTTGCCCGGCCGAGACCGATGCCGCATCGATTGCAGTCGGGTCTATGCTTTGCATAACCAAGATTCTCGCAATCTCCGAGGTACCCTCCGTCAAAATCCTTGTTATCGCTTCCTCGAATGCCCTCCTGGCAAAATTTTGTCCATTTGTTGCTTCCATTTTTTTATCGGTTAATTATTGGGGGTGGATTTTACAACTTTTCATCTTGAGTGTAAAATCAGCGGGCATTTTTTGTTTTTAATTTATGAAAATCGGAATTGATGCGCGGCTTTACGGACCTTCTTTCACCGGAATAGGCAGATATGTGAAAGAGCTTATTGATAATTTACTGAAAGTTGATGATAAAAACGAGTATATACTTTTCATGAATTCGCCCGGATATGAGAGTTTTGAAACCAAGGGCAAGAATGTTAAGAAAATTCTGGTCGACGCGAGACATTATTCTTTCACCGAGCAGTTTAAGTTTTTGAGAGCGATTAAGAAGGAGAAGGTTGACGTCATGCATTTTACGCATTTCAACGCGCCGATTTTTTATAAAAAACCTTTTGTTGTCACTATCCATGATCTGACGTTACATTTTTATCCCGGCAAAAAGATGACCTCTTTTTACAGGAGGCTGGCTTATAAATTGGTAATCAAAGCCGTTACAACTCATGCAAAAAGGATTATTGCCGTTTCGGAAAACACCAAGAATGATTTGGTAAGACTGTTAAAGATCAATCCCGAGAAGGTTTCGGTCATTTATGAAGGCGTTGATAAATCTTTTAAGCCCGCGACCGAAGATGCGAAAAAGGAGATTTGCAAGAAATACGGGATTCTTAAGCCGTTTATGCTTTATACCGGCGTATGGAGAAGTCATAAAAACCTGGTAAATCTTATTAAGGCTTTCGGTTACATGAAAAAAAAGGAAGGGTTTGACGGGCAGTTGGTTATTACGGGAAAAGATGATCCGACTTATGTCGAAATCAAAGCCAATATTAAAGACCTCGGGCTTGAGGCCGATACCGTTTTTACCGGCATGGTGGATGATGCGGATTTGCCGACTTTGTATGGAGCCGCCCGTGTTTACGTATTCCCATCTTTGTATGAAGGTTTTGGGTTGCCGCCTCTTGAGTCTATGGCTTGCGGCACTCCCGTTGCGGTTTCGAAAGCGGCGTGTCTCCCGGAAGTTTGCGGAGAAAAAAACGCCATGTTTTTCGATCCTTACGATCCCACCGATATGGGCGAAGCGGTTTTGAGAGTTTGGTCAAATGAAGAGTTGAGACAGAATTTAACGGATAACGGATTGAAAAGAAGCGCGGAATTCAGTTGGGAAAAGATGGCAAAAGAGATTGTAGGGATGTATGAGAGGGTAGAGGGTAGAGGGTAGGGAGTAGACTGTAGCCTATAGACAATTATGGATTATGGATTTATACAATTGAAAGAGTTATTGCCAAAGGCCGTGAGTAAATATGGGCTGAGTCGGGAAGTGCGTGCCGCCATGGTTAGGGATAAAGCGAGACATGCGGTTACGCGATTTTTTGGCGCCGAAAATTATTCGGTCAGGCCGATGTTTTTTAAGGATGGCGTTTTGCATATCGAGGTGGACGATTCGGCGGTCGGCCAACAGGTTTTTATGAAGAAGGACGAGATTATAAATTTCATCGATGCGGAGTTAAGCCTCAAGGGGCAGGTTAAAGATGTTAAAATACGAGTCTCTTAAGCCATGAATATGATTTTTCCTTGACTTCAAGCCGTTTCGGGCTAGACTGTTTGGGCAATTTTTAACCTTATTTAATGTTACGAATCAGATTGTCCCGCACAGGGAAGACGAACCAGCCTTATTACAGAATCGTTGTCGCCGAACATAGTGCGGCGGTAAAAGGCAGATACAATGAAATTTTAGGACATTACGCTCCCCTCCAAAAACCCAAGAAATTGGAGTTCAACGAGGAGAGAATCAGATATTGGATTTCGAAAGGCGCCAAGCCGAGCGATACTGTCGCGGCTCTTTTAAAAAATAGCGGTGTCGCCGGAATGGAAATATATATCGAGCCGAGAAATAAGAAGAAAAAGAAGAGGGGAGAACAAGCCCCCGAGGCAGTGGCTCCGGCAACGACACCTGCGGAACCGGCAAAAGGCGCGTAAAGCGTGCGACTTAACAGGTTGAACTTTTTTCCCCCCATCGCAAAGCGAAGCAGGGTTGGCGTGTTTTTTTGCAAATTATGCTGGCAAATTTCAAAAATGATGTATAATTCTATGCAGTTATCCTTAACAACAATCCAGAATGAGTGATTCTACCACCGGCTATTCGGAAGGACACGACAAGGATTTTATCCTGTTTTTCATCAAACAAGTTGTTACCAAGCCTGAAGAAGTTATCCTTACGAGGAGCGTAGACGAACTGGGGGTTTTGTTAACCTTGCAGGTAGCGAAAGACGATATGGGAAGGGTTATCGGCAAAAACGGTCAGACGGCAAAAGCTCTTAGAATTCTTCTAAGGGTTATAGGTTCCAAGAACAATGCGAGGGTTAACCTTAAGATTATTGAGCCGGACGGGGGAGAGGTTGAGATTCCTTTGTCGGAATTCTAGTGACTAGTTGCCGAATAAGCGTTAAAATCTTGTCGCTTTCTAAATAATTAACATTTTCCCAAATGGCTAACTCTTCCATTGTTGATGCCGCCGAACAATATGATGTTTTGGAGGTTATTAATCGAGGAATAGCTTATGCGATCATAGTGGCGGGATTTTTGTCGGTTGTGTTTATCTTTTTCGGAGGTATTTCTTTCATTTTATCCGGCGGACAAGATGACAAAATCAAGCAGGCAGTTAGCACCATAAGGTATGCGATTATCGGGTTGATAGTGACGATTTTATCCGTGTTTATAGTCGCGACCGTCGGGAAAGCCATGGGATTGGATATAGTAAGATACATAAATTTCGGCGAAATATTGGATTTGATTACAAGCTTATCCGGGAATTCGGAAAGTACCGACAGCTTAGATTGACATTTCTCTAATGAAGAAATTTGTTCTTATCGACGGGAATGCGTTGATTCATCGCGGGTTTCATGCGATTCCGCCGCTTTTCACAAAGGGCGGGGAAATGATTAATGCGGTGTTTGGATTTACGACCGTGCTGTTGGGAGTTTTACAGAAGGAGGTGCCGGATTATATAGCTGTGACTTTTGATAAAAAGGGACCAACCCACAGACATGCAAAATATGCCGAATATAAGGCGACAAGGGTCAAGGCGCCGGATGAACTTTATGCGCAGATACCGAGGATCAAGGAGGTGGTTTCGGTTTTCGGGATACCGATTTTTGAGGAGAGCGGCTTTGAAGCGGACGATGTGATTGCAACATTGGTGACAAAGCTTGGAGCCGAACAAGATATTAATGTTGTAATTGTTACGGGAGATAAGGATACGTTACAACTCGTGAACGATTGTGTTTCCGTCGGATCGCCGAGGAAGGGGTATCATGACGTTTTTTATTACACGCCGGCGAGCGTATTTGAGAAATTGGGAGTCAGGCCCGAACAGGTTTTGGATTATAAAGGGCTATGTGGCGATCCGAGCGACAATATCCCCGGTGTCATGGGGATTGGACCAAAAACTGCGACCGATTTGCTTGCCAAGTACGAGACCCTGGATGGCATTTACGAACACCTGGAAGATTTGTCACCAAAGACCAAGGAAAAACTTGAGAAGGGCAGGGAGTCGGCGCTTTTCAGCAAAGATCTTTCCAAGCTGGTTTCGGATATGAAGATTGACCTTGATATTGAAAGTTGCTCGGTGGACTTTTTGCATTACGCGGATACGGAAAAGATTTTTGAAAAACTTGAGTTCAAAAGTCTTATAAACAGGCTCCGTAATTTGGAGAGGGAACGCGAACATTACAAGCAAGACGAGGAGTTTAAAAAGAATCAGCCAAGCTTGTTCTAGTTTAAAATCGCTTGACCTTTTTTGGCTTTTGTTTCGAGACGGTATTTTGATGCGCGATGCGTGCGGTTTCGGGCTTGCACAAGCCACTATCCCCGGTTTTTATGCATGGCGGGATTTTTGTATTTTTTCTATATTTTTTAAAACGATCGAAGGGGAAACGCCCGGTGATTAAACTCGCGCGTCTTGGCTTGCGCAAGCCTCGTTCCCCGCGGGTTGTATAAAAACTTTATTCTTCGTTTTGGGTGGTATAAAAAATTTGTTCGGCATGCGTGTCTTTTTGGACGTGGCTCCTGGGTGGTTTTTGGCTTTTCGAAGCCCCTTTTTGCCATTTTGTTTTTGCGTGTTTTTTATGCTTTTTCAGGTTTGATCGCTGAGTAAAAAAGTGATACGGTTGGCTTTCTTAAGCCATCTTCTTTAGATGTTTGCGCTTAAACCCTTGATAACAATTTTGATTTTTTATTATATTGCCCATAGACTATCAACCACCACCAGTTACTTATATTTAAAAACAAAACATGCCCAAAAGTCGTTTAATCGCCGGATTGGATATCGGTAGTTCCAAAATACGAACTGTCGTCTGCACTCTTGATGAAAAAAGTCCCGTTCCGAATGTTATAGGCGTCGGGGTTGCTCCTTCTTTCGGATTGCGAAAAGGAAGCGTCATAGATGTTGAAGAAACTATAAATAGTATTTCTTCTTCTCTTGAAGATGCGGAAAGAATGGCCGGGGAGCCCATACATAATGTTTTTCTCGGGATAGGCGGCACTCACCTGGCTTCGCAAGATAGCAAAGGAGTTATTGCGGTTTCTCATTCGGGCAATGAGATTTCCGAAGAGGATGTCGATAGAGTTCTTGAAGCCGCGCAAGCGGTTTCGATACCGAACAACAGAAGAATTTTAAGAATTATTCCTAAGTCTTTCACGGTTGATGAACAGAAGGGGATCAAGTATCCGGTCGGGATGACGGGTATAAGGTTGGAGGTTGAGGCTCATTTGGTAACGGGATTAACTCCCGCGGTAAAAAATCTGGAGAAGTGCGTTCACCAAGCGGGAGTTGATATTAACGACGTCATACCTTCAGGATTGGCGGCGGCGGAAGCGATTTTGTCAAAAAGACAGAAGGAGTTGGGAGTTGTCGTTATAGATGTCGGATGCGGAGGTACCTCTATTTCGGTTTTTGAAGAGGGGACGACTTTGCAAACGGCCGTCATCCCGGTTGGCGGTGAAAATGTTACAAACGATATAGCGATCGGACTTCGAACTTCGATCGATACGGCAGAGAAAATAAAGATTGAGTACGGTACCTGCATCCCGGATGACGTGAATGACAGGGAAACCATTGATCTTTCTTTGCTTAGCAAGATAGATTCGCAAACGGTTTCAAAGAGACAGCTTTCGGAAATTATCCAAGCCAGGTATCACGAGATTTTCATTTTGGTAAAAGATCAGTTGGCGAAAATCCACCGAGACGGAATGTTGCCGGCAGGTGCAATTTTGACAGGCGCGGCGATCAAGATGCCGGGAGTCGTGGACTTGGCAAGAGATACCCTGAATTTACCCGTACAGATCGGATTCCCTCAGAATTTCGAAGGAGTGGTCGATAAAATCGATGACCCCGCTTATGCCACGGCCATCGGATTGGCGTTATGGGGCGCGAGGTTTGAAGGTCATGCCGGTAGCGGCTATGGTTTTGATTTAAAAGGAATCAAAATGGATAAAGTGCTTGGCGGAGTTAAGAATTGGATAAAGGGATTATTACCTTAAATATATATCGAATCTGTTTGTGAAATGTCTATCGCGAACAGATTCACGTTGAACCCCCTATTTGTCTCCTAATCACAACTATATGACACAAGGAACTACGCGCGGAAGCGGCTCTGACGACTCACTAAGGAATCTGTTTTCAGGTTCGGTAAGCAAAAGGAAAAATCTGGAGGTAACTCCCGATATTACTCCTGTTGCTTCGATCAAAGTTATCGGAGTAGGGGGAGGAGGTGGAAATGCCGTTAACCGAATGTTCAAGGCTAATGTAAAAGGCATTGAATTCATTACGGTTAATACGGATGCACAGGCGCTTTATCATTCTGAAGCTCCTACGAAAATCAATATCGGCAAGGCCACGACCCGAGGTCTTGGTGCCGGGAGCCATCCGGAAGTCGGAAGGCAAGCGGCCGAAGAAAGCAGTGAAGAGATCAAGCAAGCTCTCGAAGGAGCCGATATGGTCTTTATCACGTGCGGTCTTGGAGGCGGAACGGGAACCGGAGGGTCTCCCGTTATCGCGGATATCGCAAAACAGCTCGGCATTCTCACCGTTGCTGTCGTTACCAAGCCTTTCTCGTTCGAAGGGAACAGGCGCAGGGTTCAATGCGACGAAGGTCTTGAGAACCTCAAGAACAAAGTGGACACGATGATCGTGATCCCGAATGACAAGATTTTGTCTCTTATAGACAAAAAGACTCCTTTGACAGAGGCTTTCACCGTCGTTGACGATGTTTTGAGGCAAGGCGTACAAGGCATTTCCGATTTGATCACCGTTCACGGAATGATCAACGTCGACTTCGCAGACGTGAAGGCGATCATGGAAAATGCCGGCTCGGCTCTCATGGGTGTCGGTTATGGTACGGGTGAAAATCGTGCAACCGAGGCTGCAAGGGCTGCCGTCGATAGTCCTCTTCTCGAGATGGATATCTCGGGCGCAAAGGGAATTTTGTTCAATATTACAGGTGGCAACGATCTAAGCATGTTCGAAGTGGACGAAGCCGCAAGAATTATTACGGAAGCCGCAGACCCGGATGCAAATATCATCTTCGGTGCGGTTATCAATGATTCTTACACGGGCGAAATCAAGATCACGGTTGTTGCAACAGGTTTCGAACAATCCAAAAAACCAATTACGTCAATTCATACTTCCGCTTTGCCCGATATACATTCGGTAAAAGAGACGGATAGTGAATACGATATACCCGCCTTTATAAGGCAGAAGATGGGGCGTTAGACGAATTTTTGCAGTCCCCTCGGTGCCTACAAAAATTCTTTGATCAATATGGCTGTTTGGATTAATTAATTATTTATTTATTACTATTTTATGCCGATTGAAGCGTTGGAAACCCGGATACCGAAATCGAAAGGAATTATTGCGTCGGAGCGGATTTCCGATTCCGACGAATTACGACGCGTGTTTGCCCAGGCCCTCGAAGTCTCCCGGGACGATATTGACCGTGTGATTCTTGCCAATTGTGGAAATCTTGCCGCGAGACTTGGAGAGGTCTTGGCAATATCACAAGCGGTCGGTAAAAAGTTGCCTCCCGTTTTGGTAGATATTGCGGGACTGCTTGAAGGCGACACCGTTAGCCCTGATGAACGCAGAATCCTGGAATTTCTGATGGCTTCCAGGGAACGTTTTGCCGGAGTTGCCGCGATTTGTCCCGATAAATACCAAGATGGCTTGAGAGCGGTCGCACCCGGTATGCCGATTGTTTTGAATAAAACCCCGAAAGCTATTGCCGAGTTTGTCCGCAAAAGTACGGTTTAAACACTTTAATTCATAACCGCGTCTCTATGCCGCTATCGTCATCACCATTGACCTCTCAAATCGAATCAGCCGCAGGAGTTGTTGCGTCGGAGAACTGCACCAAATCCAAAACCACGCGAGATGTTTTAGCCGACAACTTGAACGTCCCTCCGAAACGAGTGGTACTCGCGAATTGCAGACCTGTTCTCGATAGCTTGCGCGCGTTGGTCGAGTCGACCCCGGGAGATTTCCAACTGCCCGCAGTGAGGGTTGATGTCGTGAGACATTCATTCCAACGAGAGTTGGCTCCGCAAGAACGAGAACTTCTGGAGTTTGTAATGGTACATAGGCGTCGTTTTGCGTCGGTTGGCGTAAGTTGCCCCGATCATTGCAGGAAGGATTTGGACAATGTCGTGGCGGCAGGCTTTACGTTTGAGGATGTTTTTTGTGCAGTTCTGCCATAAGCCTCGGCGAAGTAGCCTGCGATGATGACATGTTTTATGATAAACTTTTGGCGTTCTAATTTCGCTCATGTTTGTTTTTTCTGAAATTTCGCGCGGAGAGATGGATGATTTTTCTAAAAATCATATTTATGGGAATATTCATCAGACTTCGATGTGGGCGGATTTTCAATCCGGGTCGGAGGGGAGGGGGAGGGCGATTATTTGCGGAGTTAAGGGTGGGAAAAAGGTTGTTGCGGGCGCGGTGGTCGTGAAACAGTTTTTGCCGTTTGGGCTTTGTTGGTATTTTGTACCGAGAGGACCGCTTGCGGATTCAAAAGAAGTGTTCGATATTTTGATGGAGGGGATTTTGAAAATTGGGAAAAAGGATAACTGCGTGTTTGTGAGGATTGAGCCGCCGAGCTTGCACGGCGAGGTGAAGTTTTTTGATGAGTGGGGGAGAAAGGCTCATGCGCATTATTATCCGGAACATTCGCTGATTGTTGATTTGGCGGGGAGTGAGGAAGAGATTTTAAAACAGATGAAGCCTAAGGGGCGATATAATATCAAGATAGCGGAGAAAAGCGGCGTGACGGTGCGGATATCGGATAAAGTTTCGGATTTTTATAAAATTTTCAAAGAGACGACCGAAAGGGATAAATTCTCGGGGCATGAGCTTAAATATTATGAAAAAATGTTTGAGGCGCTTGAGGAGTCGGTAAAATTATATTTGGCGGAAGTGGGGGGAAAGGTGGTTGCCGGAATTATCGTGACTTATTATAGAAGAGGGCTCCAGTCGCAAGCTCCTTTCGCCCTGAAAAATACGGCGATCTATTATTTCGGTGCGTCGGCGAACGAATATCGGAATTGCATGGCACCATACCTGCTCCAGTGGACAGCGATGCGGGATGCGAAAAAGGCGGGGATGAAATTTTACGATTTGTTTGGAATTGCTCCCGAGGGAGACACGAATCATCCGTGGGCGGGGATAACGGATTTCAAGATGAAATTTGGCGGGAAGAGGGTCGCGTATGCGGAGGCACGGGAAAAGGAAATATCGTGGTTTTGGTATTGGGTAATGAGAGGGAGGAAGAGGGTGTAAGGTCGCTAGCTCCTCCCAAGATGTTGACCCGGGTAAGTGTGATTACCCCCGTGGTCGCCGTAACGGTTGTGGGCTTTGGGATATTTGTAATAATATCTTGCGGACTCGTGATGAGAAGGAGCTTTCTTGTGCGAGGAGGATGATGTTTCGCCGGCGGTTCTGACAGAAGTTCTTGTTGTTTTTGCGGTGGTGGATTTTGTTTTCGCGATTCTATCAGCGATCATTCTGTAAGCTTCACTTATGGTTTTGCTCGCGAAATCGAAGCCGAACTGCTCCTTGTAATACTCCATTTCGACCGAAAGCGCGTAAACCCTTTCGAGTTCTTTTTTGGTGATTGCGCAGGTCATGTCGAGGTTGTCTTTGCAGTATTTTTTCGCCTCTTTTGTATCTGTTATTTGCCCGAATCTTGCGAGTTCGGTGTAAGTTTGTCTGCTTATATTGTTCCATTCGTTTTGGGACTCGAGCGCGACGACGGCTCCCTGCAGCCCACCGTATCTGGCGAGCAGTGTTTCTCGGGTTGCGTGTTCCACCGATGTCCCCGGTTGCTCGACAGTCGTGTTTGTTGCGACCGGTTTTACCATATTTTCCCTGTGGATTTCTTCGATTCGGATATTGGCGCCTTGTTTTACTATCGAATATTGAGTATTGGCTTGCGATGTTCTAACTTCGAAATAATATGCCGTGCGCCCTTTTGATATCATGATTGACGGACGATCTCCTTGTGTGAGAAGGACGGTGGCTTCCGTTTGCCGATTGGCGAAAATACTTGAAAATGCGGCTACTATTTCCTCTTTATTCGAGCCGGCTAACCCGACTGTTCCCATAACATCATTGTGGTTTGAGCCAAGCATATAAGAAATCATATTTGTCGCGACCGCTTCCGCGTGTTGCGGTTCAAGAATCGTTTCTCTAACAGCCGTCATTTCAACGCTTGCGCCAAGCGCGGTTCTTTCACGTGTCGCTTCTCTGCGTGCAGTCGTGTGCGAAGCGGTTTCCGGTGGAGCCCCTCTTTGTTCCAAATCCTGAAAAATCATCAAAACCAACCCTTGTCCTTGGATATAAAGAGGTTTTTGGTCGGCAACTTTTTGGATGTCGCCGAAAGGTATGATCGTCCCGCTGTCGTCATATACTTTTATTCCGCCTTCTTGAAGAAGCCTCATGGCGGACCCGAGGCACATTGGATCATACGGGAGAGCGTTTTCGTTCCGCGACTCTTTCAGGCCGGTTCTCGCGAATAAATATCTGATGTGTTTTTCCATGATCGTCGCGAGATTCCCGGAATCCACTCTGCTTATCCTGCCCGTGGATTTGGCAAAAGGTTCCGGAAGACCCCATGCGAGATCGGGGGTTTTGATAACTTCTTTTATTGTTTCTTTCGCGCCCGGATGAACGTCAACATATGGAGAGGATTCCGGTTGCTCACGCAGTGTTTCTTGTTGCGATGGCATAATTTGAGATTTTTGAGATTTATTTATCTATAAATTATACCATGGAAGGGGGTAACAGACCATAGATTGTTTTGGGGCCCGTGCAATCATATTGTCGTTTCTTTTTCCGTTGCTTTTTTTTCGTGAATGTTTTTCGCCTTGTCCGTGAAAAGGATCCCATCGAGATGGTCTATCTCGTGTTGAACGATTCTTGCGTTAAGCCCTTCGAGTTTCAGAGTTTGAGGTTGGTTTTTTGGCGTGATAAACCTGACAATAATTTCTTTACTGCGATTCACCAAGCCCCACCGTTTTGGGACGCTCAGGCATCCTTCTTCCTCTTCGACTGTTTCTTTTGAAAAATATACGATTTCGGGATTGATGAGATGAACGAGAACTTCGGAGTCGGTATTCGAATTTAACCTCGCGAGGATGAGCCGGAGATTGGTACCGACTTGCGGCGCCGCCAAGCCGACGCCGTTTTGCGCGTATATCGTTTCGTCCATGTCCTTGATAAGTTTTTTTATCTTGGAGTCTGTTTTGCGAATCGGTTCAGAAGGAGTTCGCAATGTCTTATTTTTGGTACCGATGAGAATTTTAAGATTCATTTTTGTGTTGCCTTAAGGATGCTTCGATTATGTCGTCCAGCTCGCCGTCAAGGACCCTATCTATCTGGGTGGTTTCGTAATCGGTGCGGTGGTCTTTCACCATTTTATACGGATGCAGAACATAAGATCTGATTTGGTTGCCCCAAGAGTGTTGGACGTGTTCGCCTTTGACCTGTTCGATTGTCGCAAGATGGTGTTTTTCTTGGAGGACGACAAGTTTGGATTTGAGAAGTTTCATCGCGGTATTGCGATTTTGAAGTTGGGATCGTTCGTTTTGGCAGTGGACGGTTAGGCCGGTTGGGATGTGCCGCAGTCTTACCGCTGAGTCCGTTTTGTTCACGTTTTGACCGCCGTGTCCGCCTGCTCGGAAAGTTTCTATCTCGAGATCTTTGTCGTCTATTTCAACGTCGCTTTCGGGAATTTCGGGGATGACTTCCACAAGAGCGAAAGATGTTTCGCGGGTTCCGCCGGAATTAAACGGGCTCATGCGGACAAGTCTGTGGACACCATGTTCTTCTTTCAAAAAGCCGTATGCGAAAGGTCCTTTTACCATGATTGAAACGCTTTTTAAGCCGGCTTCTTCCGCCGCGGTTTTTTCCAAAATTTCCGCCGACCATTCTTTGTTTTCTATATATCTCAAATACATTCTAAGTAACATTTCGGCCCAGTCTTGCGCATCAACTCCTCCCGTTCCGGCGTGGATCGAAATTATAGCGTTGTCGTTGTCATATTTGCCTCCGAGATAAAGTTGGATTGAAAGTTTGTTCAGTTTTTTCAGCACGGCTTGTGTGTTTTTCTGCAGATCTTTGAAGCTGTCCGCATCGTTTACCGGGTCTATGATCTCGGTCATTTCAAGCATTTCTTTTATCTCTTTTTCAAAATCATTCCACCCGTCTATTGTTTTTCTTAAAAATCCCGCGCGCTCCGAAACCTTCTTGGCGTGCACCTGGTCGTCCCAAAATCCGGAAGTGGACATTTCCATTTCGCAATTTTTGAGTTCTTCGGCGAGATCGGGGAAATGCAAAAATGTCCTTGCGGAATCTATTTCCGTTAGCGTATGGGTAAGTTTTTCTTTTATTTCTTGCATGGCGCAAATGAATTTAACATAACATGAGCTCTTCTTCCAAACGCCGTTGTGGTATATTTCCTTAGCTTAACTTCTTACAAATGTCTGTTGCGAGAAAAGTTCTGAGTAACACCGTGACTCAAATTGCCGGGAGGGTGTTTATGGCCGGCTTGAGTATTTTTATCGTAAAGATTATTACGAATTATTTGGGCCTGGAGGGGTACGGGAAGTATGCGGCGGTTTATGAGTTTTTGGCTTTTTTCGGGATAGCGGCGGATTTGGGGCTTTTTACGATTGCGGTTAGGGAGATGGCGAAAGAAGATGACCGCGCGAAAAAGGATGCGATTTTCGCGAACATACTGACTTTGAGGATGGGGTTGTGTGTGATAATCATGACTTGCGCGACTTTGGCGGCTTATTTGATACCGCAATATCGTGAGATACATTTGGGAATCGTGATCGCTTCGGTTGCGGTTTTCCTTTCGATTTTGCAAAGTTCGTTGTCGAGTATTTTGCAGTTGAATTTGAAAATGCAGTATGCGGCTGTGGCGCAGGTTTTGGGGAAAATGACAGCGCTTATGTATATGATTATTGTGGTCTTTTTTTGGTATAAAGATCCTGTCTCGGCAAGTTTTTACCATCTGATTTTCGCGGGGGTTGTCGGGAATTTCGTTTTGGTTTTTGTGACTTTTTTGGCGGCGAGAAAATATGGCAGGATCGGGTTCGGGAAAGATTGGGGGTATATTAAGCAAATTTTGATGAAAGCTTTGCCGTACGGAACGGCGCTGGTTTTGAATATGATTTATTTCAGGGTCGGGTCGATTATGCTCCTGATGATGAAGGGGCCGACGGAGGTTGGGGTTTATGGCGTGCCGATGAGGGTGCTTGAGATTTTGTCGCTCGTGCCGGTGTTTTTTATGAACAGCGTTTTGCCGGTTTTGACCAGACATGTCAAAAATCAGACCAACAGGGTGACTGATATTTTGAGGTATAGTTTTGATTTTCTTTTTATGGCGGCGGTGCCGATGGTGATTGGGACTTTCGTGCTCGCGTATCAGATAATTTTCGTGGTTTCGAGCCCCGAGTTTTTGAGCAGAATAAGCGAGGGTTTTTATGGGTCGGACATTGTTCTTAAATTCCTGATGGTCGGGATGACTGTTGCTTTCATGAACAGCCTGTTTATTTACACTTTGATTGCGACGAATTATCAAAACAAGCTTCTTTGGATTAACGGATGTTGCGCGATTTTCAATGTGTCTTTGAATCTTTTAATGATCCCGCATTTGGGGGCCAGGGGGGCGGCGATTACAAGTATCGCGACCGAAACGCTACTTCTTGTCTTGGCGTATTTCGCCGCAAGAAAACATATTAAATTCACTTTTAGTTTTAATACGATTTGGAAAGTTTTGTTCGCGGGTGCGGTTATGGGCTTGTCGGTTTGGGCTCTAAAAGATTTCAGTTATTCGTATTTGCAAAACGCCAACGTGCTCGCATTGGTGCCGCTTGGCGGGATTATTTACGGAGGGATTTTGTTTTTGACGGGCGGGTTTTCGAAAGAGCTCTTGCTGTCGATTCGCGGAAGGGAGGCCCCTAGCCCGCAAACGAACGCGAAAGATTTTTAAACGCTTCGCCTCTCTCCTTGTAGTTTTTAAATTGGTCGAAACTCGCACAGGCGGGCGACATCACGACAGTGTCACCTTTCGTGGCGAATTTTCTGATTTTTAAAAATGCATTCTCGAGTGTTTTGACAAGCATGATTCTGCCATCTCTGCCGATCGCTTTCGCCATGCGCGGTCCGGTTAATCCGATCAGGATTATTTGTTTCAGGTGTTTGGCGTTTTTAACGGCTTCCGCCCAAGATGTGAAGTCGGCGTGTTTTTCAGAGCCGCCGGCGACGAGTATGAGCGAGGTCGCGAAAGAGTTGATTGCGGCGATTGAGGTTTCCGGCGTTGTGGAGAACGAGTCGTTTATGAATTTTATTCCGTTTTTTTCGCAAACAAATTCAAGTCTGTGCGGAAGTCCTCGAAAAGTTTTTAAAACGTGCACGATGTTTTCTTTTGAGACCCCGCTTAAAAATGCGGCGAGCGAAGAGGGAAGTGCGTTTTCTATATTGTGAGGTCCGAGAAGTTTTATTTGCGAAGCATCTATTAATTCAAGTTGTTTTTTGTCGGTTTTGATGATGAGTTTTTGCTTGTGTGCGTATGCGCCCAGAGGGGTCTCCCCCCTTGTTGAGATTTTAAATTTTCGACCTTCGCCCAATGTTAAAAACGGTTCGTTGCCTTCATAATCCTCGTTGATTATGGCGATTTGGGATTTTTTCTGTTTGGAAATTAACGGATGTTTGGCGCTCCTATAAGTCTTGATGTCGGGGTGGTAATCGAGATGGTCTTGCGTTACACCGAGAATAATTCCGATGTCGGGTCCCGTTTCAAGGTCTTCGATTTGCCCGTGACCGAGTTCGAGAACGACTATTGATTCCTTTTTGAGTTTGTCGAGAAAGTCGAGAGGCGAGTTGCCGATATTGCCTCCGAGGTATGCGTCTCTGCCGGCTTTTTTTAGCATTTCGTAGGCCAAAGTGCTTGTTGTTCCTTTGCCTTTTGTACCCGTTACGGCGATGATTTTGCATGGGCAGTGCTCGAAAAAGTAGCGGGTGACGCTCGTTGCTTTTTTGCCGGCGAGAAGGACTTCTTTGGTTTGGAAAGGTATGCCGGGTGATCTGAAAATTATATCGAAGCGGTTTAAGTTTTTTAGATAATCGGGACCGAGAATGTATTTAAATTGTTTCGGTTTGTTTGCAAGGTTTGCATCGGAGTCGCAGATAGTTATATCTTTGTAATTTTTCTTTAAAAGATAGTTGGCGATCGATTCGCCTTCGATGCCAAACCCCAAGATTGCGATTTTAGACTTCATGCGAAAAAAGCATACAGGTATTCCCTTTTTATGTAAATCGTGGTATAATAGATACTGAGAATTTAATTTTACTTATGCAAAAAGAGACAATCCGGGGAAGGAGACCTGACGAAGAGAAATTGGACAAATGGATCACGCAAATTTTACATGATGGCTCTGATGACAAGCTGTCCGTTTCGACGTCAACTCTTATCCCGTTGAAAACAAAACCCAAGGTCCCGCCACATCGAAAAGGCGGCAAGTTGCGCGTAATCCCACTTGGTGGATTGGAAGAGGTCGGCAAGAACGCAATGGTGTTTGAATATGCCGACGATATTGTAGTTGTAGACATGGGATTCCAGTTCCCCGAAGAGGACATGTTGGGTATCGACTATGTTGTCCCCGACGTAACGTATTTGGAGGAACGGCAAAAAAACATTCGTGGAATAATTATCACCCACGGACACATGGACCATATTGGCGGGTTGCCTTATGTGTTGCCACGACTTGGATTCCCGCCGGTTTATGCGACGAAGCTTACGATGGGTTTGATAAAAAAACAGTTGGAGGAGTTTGATATTTTGAAAAAGGCCGATCTGCGCGAGATAAGGAGTGATAGCGTGGTGAGGCTCGGATATTTTGAGGCGAAATTTTTCAGAGTTAATCATAGTATCCCGGATGGAGTTGGCGTTTATTTAAAATCTCCGATTGGTGCAATTGTGCATACGGGAGATTTCAAGTTTGACAACCACCCGGCTGACGACAAGCCCGCCGAAATCAATAAAATGAAGTTTTTGGGTAGCAGGCAGGGAAGCGAAAAGGTTATAGCCTTGTTTTCGGACAGCACAAATGCTCTTAAGCCGGGACGAACCGTTTCGGAAAGGGTGATCGGCGAGTCTTTGGACAACGTAATCGCTTCGACGAATGGTAGGATTATTATTGCTTCTTTCGCTTCTTTGATAGGAAGAATCCAGCAAGTTTTAAATTCGGCTCAAAGGCACGGACGCATTGTCGCGATAAGCGGACGAAGCATGGAGGTCAACATAAGAATCGCGCGCGAACTCGGATATTTGAAAATTCCGAAAGGGGTTGTGAAGTCGCTTAAGGAGGTTTTGAAAATGCCGGATGATAGAGTTTTGATACTTACAACCGGAAGTCAGGGGGAGGCGATGTCCGCGCTCACGAGAATGTCTTTGAAGGATCACAAACAGGTCCAAATTAAAAAAGGAGATACCGTTATAATTTCCGCTCACCCGATTATCGGCAACGAGCAGGCGGTCGCGACGGTTATCAATAATTTGTGTAAGCTCGGGGCGAACATTGTGAATAACGACATTATGGACGTGCACACTTCGGGACACGGGAACCAGGATGACCTGGAGCAAATGATGCGATTTATAAATCCGCTAAATCTTGTTCCGATACACGGGAATTTATATATGCGAACGGCTCATGCGAAAATCGCGAGAAGGATCGGGTTTAAAGAAGAGAATGTTTTTCTTTTTGATTCAAACGGGGATGTTTTGGAAATAGAAAACGGCCGAATTCGTCAAACCGAAGAGAGGGTTCCGTCGAACTATATAGTTGTGGACGGACTGGGAACCGGCGATATAGGATCGCAGGTTTTGCTCGACAGGGAAATAATGGCGCAAAACGGAATTGTTGTTGTCGTCTTTAGGATGAATAAGAAAAGCAAGGAGCTTCTTGAAAAGCCCTTTATAACAACGAGGGGGTTTGTATATATGAAAGAATCGGAAAAGGTTGTGGCTAAATTAAAAGAGGAGGCTGAGAAATCTTATAAACAGATTTTGCACAAAGACCCCAAGGCAAAACAGTGGGATGTGTGCAATTATGTCAAAAGAGTTTTGGACGGGGTGTCACATAGAATGCTTGCGAGAAGACCGTTAATCGTCGTACTTGCCATGAGAAACTAGAGGGATGTGCAGGGGTTTTGCACAATGTTGGTGGGGTTTTGAAGGTTTAATTTTGTGTTCTGTTGACTTGGGGCTTACCGATGCGGGTTTGGAGGGATTGGGTTTTGCACATTTTTTGAACTTTGACGGTGAGAGGGGGGTAGGTTTAAAAAGTATGTTTTGTGATGTTTTGGCGGTTTTGGAAAGTTGTTACTATTATTACTATTTTATTTATATAACAATTAAGATTCTTTATTAAATTGGTCAATTGAAAAATGTTTAAAAGTATTTATAATCAATAAGACGTAAATTTAAATAAACACACATGAAAGTAAAATGCTCACAAAGAGCGCTCGCAAGCGCCCTAAATATTGTTAACAAGGCGGTTAGTCCGAACAACACCCTTCCGGTTTTAAACAACATTTTATTAAGCGTTGAGGGGAAGAAGGTTGTTTTGTCCGCAACAAATCTTGAAATCGCGATCAAGACGGTTCTCGAAGCCGACGTTATAAACGAGGGGAGCGTTACAATTCCAGCGAAGATTTTTACAAGCTATGTCGGGTTGTTGAAAGATGGCGACGTCGAGTTGAAACTTGAAGACGGCGTCACACTGTCGGTTAAAGCCAGCCATTCGGAAACAAAAATCAAAGGTATTCCGGCGGAAGAGTTTCCAATGATTCCGAAAGTTGAAGGGACTATGTCTTTCGAGATCCCGGTTGAAAGTTTTAAAGATGCCGTTTCGCAAGTTGCGTTTGCGGCTTCGACAAACATAGTCAGGCCGGTCTTAACGGGTGTTTTGTTCGGGTTTAAAAAAGATGAACTTTTAATGGTTGCCACCGACAGCTATAGGCTTTCTCAAAAAGTGATAAAGCTTTCCTCCGATGTTAAATCCAGCGCCGACTTTATAATCCCATCAAAAACAATTATTGAGCTTGGCAGAATAATCACACTGGCAAAGGGCGTCATAGAGGTGAGCGCATCAAGCAACCAGGTTTTATTCAAATGCGGAGATACGGTTTTAATTTCCAGGCTTATAGAAGGACGTTTCCCCGACTATGAGAAAATTTTACCAAAAGAACCAAAGACAAAATGCGAGGTTGAGCGCGAAGACCTAATATTGGCCGTAAAAAAAGTCAGCCTTTTCGTGATGGAGACAAACAACAACGTGAAAATCTCAGTTACAAATGACGGGAAAATGATTGTTTCGACCGACGAAACACAGGTTGGCGAAGGCAGGGCGGACTTAGACATTAAAATTACCGGAGAAAACAACAAAGTTGCACTGAACGCACAGTACATACTTGACGTATTATCCAGCGTTGCCGACGATAAAATCGCCATAGAAATGGTTGACAAAATCAACCCCGTTTCCATAAAACCCTTGAAGAAAAACGACTTTGTGCATATAATTATGCCGCTTAAGCTCTAGTCGCTCCGATTTTTAATATAAAGATTCGAAAGTGGTAACAGATTTAATACGTTTGTTTACCGACTCCTTTGACAAGGACGCGGTTTCACAATTTTGCTCCGATGGTGTTACAACGATATCCGGAGGAGGAAATTATTCTTCCAAGGCCTTTTTCGTGTCACGATTGATTTTGGCGAAAAAAGACGTGAAAAACACCCTTTGGATAGTTTCAAACCACCAAGAAAAAGAGCAGATATGTGCGGCGATGACGGCATGGGGAAGCTTCAACGTAAGGTTTTTAGACATAGAGAAAAACGAGTATCTCGACGACGATACCGAGAGGAAAAACAAAATAAAAACATCTTACTTTTTATCGGAAGCTTGTTTGAAAAGCGGCGGGGTTTTTGTGATGGAGTATAAAGATGCGCTCGCCCTTTATCCGAAACCGGAAAGCATTGCGGGCAAAATTTTTTCTTTAAGAAAAAGTGACTCCGCCGACGCGGTCACGATTTTCAACAAATTGATAGATATCGGGTACGAGGTTTCAAGCGATAAAAGAATAGAAAAAGGGCAGTATTATAAATCCGGCGAAATCCTGCTTCTTCACCCCGTGAATCTTGAAAAGCCCGTGCAAATAGAAGTTGGGTTTAACAAGGTGGAGAAAATTTCTTCATACGATCTTGATACAAAAGAAGTTGGCGCGAAAATCGACGAGCTTGCGATTTTCCCGACAGGAGACACCGAAAATAAAAGCTCAATTTTTGATTATTTCCAAAAGGGGTCGTTGATTGTGGACGACGATCTTGAAATCCCCGACGAAGAGGCGGCACTGTACGACGAAGCGCAAAAAATGGCGGATCCATCTACGTACAAGGTGAATTTTACGTCGTTCATGGAAGAGTCGGCATACCACCACCACTTACATTACTTATCAGTCCTGAGATATCAGAACGTGCTCGACTTTATTGCCGACGTGAAAGAAAAAATCGCGATGGATTGGAAAATAGCTTTGTTTACAAAAAATCTTGCCGAATATAAAGGTGCTTTCGAGGACAAAGAGGTTAAATATCATATTGTTGAAAACGGCTCCGGCCTCCAGCAGTACAGGGTGAATATTGTTTTGATTGATAAAAACGATCCATTTCCGGTTCCGTTTCAGAACCCGAAAATAAAAGTCGTCACCGTCACCGACAAAGAGGTCGTGGATCTCAAGGAAAGTAAAAAAGCGGAAGATGCGAAATACAGAGTTTTTTCGGACTTCTTAACCGGGCTGAAAGTTAACGATTACGTTGTTCATACCGATCACGGAATCGGTCTTTTCATGGGGCTGGATAAAAAAACTGTAGACGGTGTTACCAGGGAGTATTTAAAAATTGGTTATGCGGAAAACGACAAGCTTTTTGTCCCGATAGACCAGGCGGACAAAGTGAGTAAATTTATCGGCGCGGGCGACCAACCCCCTCGTCTTACCAGGCTTGGTTCCGCGGAATGGGCGACTCTCACAAGCAAGGTGAAAAAAGAGACGGAGAAAATCGCGAAAGAACTTTTGGAGCTTTATGCGAAAAGAAATCAGGCGAAAGGGCACACATTCCGGGATGACGATCCTACGCAAGAGCAATTCGAAAAAACATTCCCATATGAAGAAACGCCCGGGCAAATCAGGGCAATACATGACGTTAAGCTCGACATGGAAAGAGAAAAGCCGATGGACAGGCTTGTTTGCGGAGATGTCGGGTTCGGCAAGACGGAGGTTGCGATGAGGGCGGCGTTTAAGGCGGTGAAAGGCGGGAAGCAGGTTGCGCTGGTTTCGCCGATTACGATTTTGGCGGATCAGCATTACAAGAGTTTCAAAAAAAGAATGGACGAGTTCAACGTGAGGATAGAAATGTTGAGCAGGTTCAGGTCGCAAGGCGAGCAAAAAAAGATTCTTCGCGACATTGCGAATGGCGCGGTTGATATTATTATCGGGACGCATAGGATTTTACAGCCGGACGTGCATTTTAAAGATCTCGGGCTTGTGATTATAGACGAGGAGCAGAGGTTCGGAGTTAAGCAAAAGGAGAAGCTGAAAGAGTTGAGGACGGAGGTTGATATTTTGACGCTGACCGCGACACCGATACCAAGAACGTTGAACATAAGCTTGAACGGGCTTAGAGATATTACGACGATTACAACGCCGCCTCCGGGCAGATTGCCGATAATTACGGAAGTTAGAAGATTTGGATACAACTTGATAAGGATGGCGATTTTGGAGGAGAAGGCGAGAGGCGGGCAGGTTTATTTTTTACACAACAGGGTTCAGACAATAGAAGACATGGCTGATAAACTGAGATCGCTTGTGCCGGAAGCGAAATTTGTCGTGACTCACGGGAAGCTCGGAAGTTCCGAATTGGAAAGCAGGATTATGGCGTTTAAAGACGGGGAGTTTGACGTGCTTGTGAGCTCGACAATTATTGAAAACGGGATAGATCTTCCGAATGCGAATACCTTGATAGTTAATAATGCGGAAAGGTTCGGGCTGGCGCAGTTGTATCAATTGCGAGGCCGAGTGGGGCGAAGCAGAAGGCAGGCTTATGCATTCTTTTTGTATACCCAGCAGAAGTTGCCGCTTGATGCGAAGAAGAGGCTACGCGCGATCGTAGAGGCTTCCGAGCTTGGTAGCGGTTTCCAAATAGCGATGAAAGATCTGGAGATAAGGGGCGCCGGAGATATTCTCGGTGTGAGTCAGCACGGGTCTATCAACGTGGTTGGCGTCAGTCATTTTATCAGGATGTTGAATCAAGCTGTCGAGGCGCTTAAAGACGGGGTTGTAACCGAGGCCGAAGAGAGACCGATTGAGGTTTCGATCGAGTTGCCCCTACCCGCGTTAATCCCGGATGACTACGTTGTGAATTTCAGGGATAAAATTAATGTTTACCAGAAACTTGCAGGCGCGGACAATATGACATATTTGGGCGAACTTAAGGTCGAGGTGACGAACGATTACGGCAGGATGCCGTCGGAGGTTTTGAATTTGTTCAAAATTCTTGAGTTGAAATTGTTGGCGAAAAAGGCAAACCTGACGAACGTAAGAGCGGAGAGTGTGCATAGCGATGTCGAAAGACAGATCGTGCTTACGATGTCGGACAAGGTAAAGCCGGAAAATATTATGAATTTGCTCGAATATAATCCGAAGTGGATAATTTCGGGGACGAAATTGAAATGTAAAATCGCGAATCTTGGTGTTCATTGGACGGACGAGCTTGCGGAATGTTTCAAAAAGTTGGCGGGGAAGGTCGAGAGGGGGAAGTGGATTAGGGAGTAAAATTTGATAAAAGTTTTTATGGGCGAAGTGCCGGGCAATGGTGGAGGAAAAGAGGCGGTTGTTTTGCGGAGATTTGGCGCGAAACTGCAGACGTTGAAAGAGGTGGTTTTAGCTATGCCGAGCGACGACGTTTCCGCCATTAAGATGACGGGGGCGTATCAAGTTTTGGTTCAGAGAGGGGGGTGTGCGTTTTTGGAGCTCGTACGATCCGAAATCGGACGTACGGAGGATGCCAGGTTGAGACAGGTTCTTGAGTTGCTCGTTTCCGATATAGAGCATGCTACCGATCCTACATCTTCAAGCTTCCAGGTGAGGCAGAAGGCATTAGCGGATTTTTTGATGAGGTTGGTTTTGGGAGAAGGAGAGAAGTAACGAGGGATAAATTTATGATATAATGGTGTTTGCTCTTTGAAATGTGGGGATGTATTTGGCTTCGATAGAGGATTTTAGATAAGTTCTTTAATCTCGGCGGTAGTATCGGTCCCGTCGTATCCAAAGTTCGATACAAAATCTAAATGCAAACGAAAGTTTAGCAGCGTTCGTCTATGGCAACCGAGTTGCCGTAGCGGCGTAAGTGTTCTCGGATTAATTTCTGAAAACCCGTTTTCCGAGGCAAGGCCTCATAGTCGCGGCAAAACGTTATTTTTGAGGATCGATCGTTGGGCTTGGAGTTTGGTTCATACGATTTAAACTTTTAAACCGGCTTGAAAGGGCTTTTCGCAAGTTCTTTATCCTTTCTTGCCACACATTAGAGCTTGATATGGATTTAAACGGAATTTACTAAACCTTTAGACCCGGGTTCGAGTCCCGGCATCTCCACCAGGACAAATATTTTTGTTGCTCACTAGGGCTTCACTTACTGTTCCAGCTTGAAGCATGGAACAGTAGCGTTGCAGAGTCGTTCGCAACAAAAATATTTGTCTTGCAGTTGGTTGTATTATCTTTCATTAGGTCCTCGCTTGTTGCGGAGTCGCTCAAGACAATAAAAAATGTCTTGCCATGGAGCACGGAACGGTAGCGTTGCGGAATTGTCCGAAATGTTTATGAATAAAATTAAAATTGCTTGGGTTGGGAAACATTTTGGTGAAGAGCCGCCGTTTTGTCCTGCGGGAGGAATATTTTTTACGGGGTGTAATTTGAGGTGCGTTTTTTGTCAAAATTTTCAAATTTCACAAGGTGGCATAGGTCGCGAGTATAGCGCCGAAGAACTGGCCGAGATTATGTTGAAGTTGCAAGCGGATGGGTCTGCGAATATAGATCTTGTGACTCCGACAATTTGGTTTAAACAGATAAAAGAGGCGATAAAAATCGCACGTGATGGAGGGTTGAAAACCCCTGTTTTATGGAATTCAAATGCGTATGAAAAAGTTGAAATACTTCGCGAGATGGAAGGATTTGTTGATATTTATTTGCCGGATTTTAAATACGGGATTGATGCAGTTGGGCTGAAATATTCAGGAGCGCGGAATTACTCGGGCGTTGCCACGGCGGCGATAAAAGAGATGGTAAGACAGGTGGGCGTTTCGGATCGGATTGTCGTTCGACACTTGGTTTTGCCCGGAAATCTCGAAAACAGTTTTGAAGCGCTTAACAAGCTTGCTGAAATTAGCACCGATCTGCATGTCAGCTTGATGAATCAGTATTCGCCGTTACACAACGCCGCAAATTTTCCCGAAATAAATCGCGTGCTTACCGAGGATGAGTTTGATAATACTTTCAAATTTTTGATTAAAAAAGGATTTAAAAACGGGTGGGCGCAATCCGCGGAGAGTAGAAAGATTTTAATTCCGGATTTTGCAAAAGAGAATCCGTGGGTATAATACGAATATGCAAAAAATAAAAAATATTCGTTGCGAGAGGGGGGTATTGAGCTTATTTGCGTCGCCGCTTTCGTGTGTCGGTACCGATCCGCAAACGAAAAATCCGATGTTGTTTTTTAAGTCGAAAATATTCGGCGAAATGAATGTGTTTACGGATAAGACGAAGACGGTTAAACTGCTCAAGCTCAAACATAAAAGAGGGAGGTTTGGGTACGCGACATGGGAGATTTTTGATGCCGAAAAAGGAGACAAACTGCTTGGGACTATGGCGTGGGCTATTTTTAAAACGGTGATGGCGTTCGGGGCGGAGAAGTGGGAGATTCTGAAGCCGGATGGTGGCGTTTTTTTGACGCTTGAAATCATTAACAGCTCGGTTGCCAAGAGAGTTTTGGATGAGATGACGAACTTGTATAATCCGACTCACGAATATGTGATTAAAAACGGCGTGGGAAAGGTTGTCGGGTATGTTTTTTCAAAGAGGGGTTTTTGGAACGGGACGTATAGCGATCTCAAACTTGAAGAGTCCGTTTCCGAGGAAGAAATGAAAATGGCGGTGGCGCTTTTCGCGGGGCTGGTGCTTTTATATAAAAAATAATGCAAATATCTTCTTTTGATATCGAAGAAAAGTTCATACGAGGCGGTGGCGCCGGCGGGCAAAAAATAAACAAAACATCCAGCTGTGTTTGGATAAAACATTTGCCAACAGGGATTACAGTGAAGTGCCAGTTGTATCGAGAGCGTGAGAAAAACAGGGCGGCGGCTTACAAGCTTTTGGTTGCAAAAATCGAGCAAGTTGTTGCTTGGCGAGAGTCGAAAAAAGCAAAAGAGGTTTATAAAATTCGTCGTCAAAAACAAAAAAGATCAAAGCGGGCGAAGGAAAAAATGCTTGAGGCGAAGAGAAGGCGGGCGGAGGTGAAGAGGGGGAGAGGGGAGATAGTAGATAGTAGATAGTAGATAGCGATGATTGTTGAAAATGTATATTCAAATACCTAGGACGGTATGACGCACAATACTCGTTGTAGGGTCTTAGTTTGCGGCCTTGGTGTCGCATTTTATCAGCTTTCCTTCCTCGAAATGGCAAACAGTATCGAATAACGGCAGAAGGCTCAATCGGTGTACCGACGCGATGATGGTTTTGTCGGGGGTTTCCTTGAAGATGTTTTCGAAAATTGCGCGTTCGTTTTTCATATCCACGCTACTTGTCGGTTCATCCATGAGCAGGATGTCGCTTGATTCTGCGGCGATCAGTCCTCTCGCGAGCGCTAATCTTTGTTTTTCCCCGCCGCTGAGGTTGATGCCTTTTTCGGCGATGTCGGTGTCGAGAGAGTCGGGAAGCTTTTTTAAGACCGAGGAAAATCTTGCCGAATCGAGGGCTTTTTTTATGCGATCCGCGGGTATTTGAACGCCCATAGTGACGTTATATCTGATCGTATTGTTGAAAACTTCGGGTTCCTGCGGCATTAAAGTTGTGATCGGCGCGAGATGCGCGAGGCCGTGGTGCAGTTTTTTACCGTCGGCAAATACGGATGCTTTGCTGGCTTTGTAAATTCCGCGGAGGAGTCCGAGAACCGTGCTTTTCCCACAACCGCTTTCGCCGACGAAGGCGATGCGGGCGCCTCTCGGGATGTCGAGAGAAATGTTTTCGATTTGGTGCTTGGTTCTTTTCTCGTCGAGGTATGTGAAATGCAGGTTGCGGATTTCTATTTTCTTCCAGTTTTTGGGAGGCTTTGCCGAAGACTTAAACCCGAATTTTCCGTAATCGTTGAAAATGTTTTCTGCGGATTTGAGAGAGGCGTTTTGCTCAACCGTTTGGCTGTATTTCCACGCGAATTCGTAAAATCTGCTTCCGACGCGATCCATGTATGCGAAAAGGGTATAAAGAATTCCGAGCGATACGACACCGTCCGTTAAAAGCTCACTTCTGATTTCGTAAGCGATTACGAAAATTGTCATAACCATTACCGTGACGGTTACGCTTGCCCATTTGAATTCGTTGAGGATTACGTTTTTTCTGTAAAGCGGGAACGGTGCGAAATATCTTCGCAGATATTCTTTTATGGCACTGCGCTCGAATCTCATGGTTAAAACCGTAAATACGTTTGAGACGTAGTCGTGTACGGCCGACGCGGTTTTCCCGTATGCCGAGTTCAGATTTTTATATTGTTTGAAAAGTATTCGATCGAAAAGTATGACAACCGTGAACGCGAGAAATGTGACCAGGAACGCGATGAGTCCGGCGTAAAATTTTACAAAAAAGAGCAAAATAAATGCTCCGAAAAGTGTTACGAAAATTTCAACGAGAACGAAAATGTCGCTGGCGAAATTCAAAAGCGCCATCCCGGCTCTTCTGATTTTGTCTATATTTTTGCCGGAGTGATGCTTTCTGTGCCATTCCATCGGGAGCGAAAAAAGCGCTTGCAGGGCCGATTGTTGGTAAAATCCCATTACGAAGAATGCGACTTTTCTTTCGAAATACCTGGAGGTGCCGTGAAAAATCCAGAATATAATCGGCAGAGCGACCAGGATTGCGATGTAGGAGGTTGCCTTTTTCATGAGCACTTGCGGATCGCCGCCGTTCTGAAGCGTGACGAGCATTTGCCCGAAGACGTAAGGCTCGAAAAGAATTACTATATTTGCGATTGCCGAAAGTGCGAGGTAGAAAATCATCATTTTTCTGTGGCCTTTGGCATACTTGAAGGATTCCGCGAGAAGTGAGAATATTGGGTTGGACATGGAATAGACTGTAGATTGTAGATAGTAGACTGCAGACACGGAATGCGGGAGGCTTGGTTAAGATACAACAAAAGCGAACGGGAGGCAAGCGATTAAACGGCTTGCATAAGCCGGACAAAGCGATAAAATGCGGTTCTTTAAAGTCAAAAAATGGAGACTTTCAGAAATACTCGCTTGAAATATCCGGACAAGCTTAATGAAGCCGCGATAGTAACCGCTGTTGGAAACATCCTGGCAAAGCTGGATTTTCTGGTATTATATCATTTGATTGAAATCGATGGTGAAGCGAGAACGATGTCCGTAAAAAAAATTCTCGGATTTGCCATAACGACGATATTCGAAGTCGTTTTGCGAAGACTGGTCCCGCAGGGTAACATGGGCGCTTGTGACGAAAGCGTGCCGATACTCCTTGACGATATCGGTGGTCAAACTCGTGAGGTCAGAGTTCTTTTCAATCAATTTCTGGATATGTTTTCAGACATGATAAAGGCGAACTGTGAAGAAGATACGACCGCCGCAGATGATAATTCGGAGACGAAAGAGGAGGTGTTCGAGCTCTGGATGAATATTATAGAGCTGGCTTTGTGGGAGCTGGAGCCGGAATTTATCTCTACGAACGAAGAAGCCTTAACTATGGAACTTCATGTAGATTGCAAAAGGATTTTCAATAGCTGTGGAGCCGCGAACCGGAATTGAACCGGTGACCCCGTCCTTACCATGGACGTGCTCTACCAACTGAGCTACCGCGGCGCGACCTTTATTTGATAGTATGGAGCAAGTGAGCGCAGAAAGAGTACTAAAAACCCCGATGTTTAACAAGAAAACTTTAAAAATTCTATTGATTTTGATTTTCGCGATCATTCTTTTGGGCGGCGTGTATGTTGCGGCAAAAAAAGCGTATTTCGCTTATCAGTACGACGTGACACATAGCGATATAGTTGAGATTTCACTTGATGAAATTGAGACTCCTAAGTCGGCACCAGTCGTGGAAGAAGAGATCGAGGAGCCCGCGATTTCGGCTTATTCCGGATCTATAAATCTCGATATTCAGTTTTATTCTCAGGCGCCTTATGCCGATTGGTCGCTGCCGTATCAGGAGGCGTGCGAGGAGGCGAGCTTGATTTTGGCTTATAATTTTGTTTCCGGGATTAGCATGACGAAAGAAGAATTTCATACCGAGCTTTTAGCTCTTATCGATTGGGAAACTTCTTATTTCGGTTCTTATGAGCATACAACGATTGCGCAGACGGCGGAGATTTTGACCGGATATTACGGCTTTGACGATTGGGAGATTTTGACAGATCCGACGGTAGATGACTTGAAAGTCGAGATTGCAAAAGGGAATCCGATAGTCGCGCCTTTTGCCGGCAGGTTGCTTGGGAATCCGAATTATACGGGGCTTGGGCCGCTTTATCACATGATGGTTTTGAAAGGGTTTGACGATTCGAATATAATCACGAACGATGTTGGGACGCGAAACGGGCACAATTATCAGTATTCTCACGAGGTGCTTATGGACGCACTTCACGATTGGGACGACATAGATATTAGTTTTGGGGAGAAAAACGTTTTGGTTTTGACAGCGGGGGATTAAATCTATAAACTCAACTCCTTTTCTTTTAAACCCCATATGAAACATTTGCCGGAAGAAGAAAAAAGAGGGATGTTGTCCGAGAAACTTGTCTTGAGGGAGACTATTGTTCATCTTGCGGTTGAAGTTTTGTCGCAATCGGAATTATTTACGTCGAACGAACAAGAGGTTGCCAGGCGAACCCTGGAAGCCTTACGAGGCGGTCAAATAAAAGCATTGGAACGTATAATGAACGTTGATCGTCCGCATTACTGGCGAGTTATCGCGGACTTTTTGATTATAAGGCAAATGGTCGAAGAAGTTGTTTTATGTAAATTAAAAGAACGAAAGGCGGGGAAGGGGCGACGAAAGAGGAAATCCTCACTTGTGGACGGAGGGCGACACACGCCACTCGCGGATCTGGCCAGGGATTATGAGTTTTGACATCAGAAACTTCAAAGACAGGTGCAGTCCGACAACTTGCAAGCACATGCCGATCGCGAATGAGACGGGAATTGAAAAAATGCCGATGTGATTTTTGAGAATTGCGCTCGTAGCGATAATTACCAAGATCGAAAACGCGTAAATCAGCGAAGGGCGAAGCGTGTTTTTGAGGGCGTAATGGGCTTTCGCGAATAAATACATCAGGCTTTCAAACGGAATCGAGATGCAATAAACGGCGAGCATCAACGAGGTAAGCTTCACTGATTCTTCTCCGAATTCGCCTCCGCCGAGCAGTATGGAGATCGTGAGTTTTGAGGCTAAAGCAAGGCATAATGCGGCCAGCGTCGTAAAACCGAAAACAAAGACTGTTTTTTTGCGAACGACTTTTTTAAACTCCTCGATTTTTCCTTCAGCGGATAATTTTGACAGTTCGGAAAAAGCAGCAAGGGCGATCGAAATTCCTACGAGGCTTACGAGTGCGCTTTGAAAATTTCTCGAAAAATTATAGACGGTGACGCTTCCTTCCGGCAGTTCCGACGACAGTCTTACGAACCAATTTAATAAAACTTGCCATAATGCCAACGGTATTATCGCCGGGAGCATGAGTTTGATTGTGTCTTTGATGTTTTGATCTATTTTGAAATTAATTTTAAATCTAAAACCTCTCTTGAAAGACGTGATCAGTCGCGCACTCATATGGAAAACCCCTCCTGTAATGGTGCCCAAAACCAATCCCGGCAAACCAAAAATTTCATAAAAAACCGTTGCTCCCAAAATAATTCCCAGGTTGTATAAAACCGGCGAAATCCCGTACCACAAAAAATCTTTTGTGCTTATCAAAATCCCGCCAAGCGTGTTGCTGACGGTAAAAAACAATGGCGACAAAAGCATCAGTCGAACCAAAAGAATATAACTACTTTTTTGCTCTGCGCTAAAGCCCGGCACGAGCGAGTCTACGAAAAATGGTACAAAGATTGCGTATAAGGTTATCGCGCAAAGAAGCCCCGTCAAAATAAATGATAAAACCTTGCTCGCATATTCCATGGCGATTTTGTCGCTCTTTTCTCTGATTTTGACGAATATCGGGACGAATGCGGCGGATAGAGCGGCGGTTGCGAAAACAGACAGAAATAAGTCGGGGATCGTGAATGATGCGTTATAGATGTCGAGTTCTCCTCCGGCACCGAATTTGTTTGCGAAAATCTTGTCGCGGATGAGGCCGAGCATATAACTCGTACCTGAAGTTAGCATGAGGGCGAAAGAAGTGTGCAGGATGAGATTTCTTACTCCGCCGGCCTCTTCTTTTTTGTGGCGAAATTTTGCGGCGAAATTTTGGAGCATGATGATTAATTACCATTTTTTGTGTGATTTGACTATGTTCCTTACGAGCTGTATAAATCTAAGTACTTTCTGTGATGTTCGCTTTGATCTTTGAAACACAAACTCGACCTTTTCATTTATGGGGTTTTAATATTTCTCGGGACCGTGGTCTTGAGGTGCAAAATCCCACCTGTTTACCAGGATTTTGTGTTCTATTGGGTCGGCGGCATCGTGGAAAGACCCCGTTTTCTTCTTAAAGAGGAGAGCGGGGTCTTTTCAAATGGCTTTGAGTGAATTGCGCTTAGAAGCACTTCCAGGCTGTCCGACAATGAACTTTTTTAAGAAAACGCATTGTTTTTACAATGCTTTTTGCTATCTGTTGCACAGAATAACATTTTACGCGTCAATCCTTCGCTTGTTTAGGACCGTCCTCCAATTTCATTGTCGGACGGTCTGAGGTTTCCTTGTGCTAAGTAATAGAAAGAATCGCCGTGCTGATTATTGCGTACAGGTAGGAAATGACGCTCCAGACGATTGATGCTCCGAGAATTTCTTCTATCAAAAACATATCCACGATCATGAAAATCATGAAGTATTTCGGACCGTTATATAGAAATTCTTGGTACTGTCTTTGATATTTCATCGGCATGAAATAGCCTACTACTTTCGAGCCGTCCAGAGGAGGGAATGGCAAAAAGTTGAATATAAAAAGGACAAGCGAAAGTTGGAAAACGGCTCCGAAAAATCCTCCGAGAAGTGCTAAATTTTCAGACCCCGAAGTCATCAAGTATTTGTAAGGAATTGCCGTTGCAAATGCCAAAACGATATTTGAAGCGGGACCCGCGGCGGCGACAATCGCCGAGTCTCTTATCGGCTTTTCGAAATTTCTTGGATCTACGGGGACCGGCTTGCCCCAACCCAGGCCTATGAATATAAGAAGCAGAGTGCCCATCAGGTCGAGATGCGCCATTGGGTTCAGTGTGACTCTGCCGGCGTATTTTGCGGTCGGGTCGCCCAAACGATTTGCCATCCACGCATGTGAAAATTCATGGATGGTCAGGACGATGAGAAAAGCTATGATTGTGAAGATGAAGCCCATGGTTTTTTCGCTTGCAAATGAGGTTTTCTCATATTAGACTCTCCCTGCTTAAAAGAGCTTAACTTTTATTTAATACCATGTCTAGAGTTTGCACAAAATGCGGGAAGCATCCTTCAGGAGGTCATACAGTGAGTCATTCCAACAGGAAGACAAACAGAAGATTCCTCCCGAATCTTGTTGAAAAAAGCGTTTACGATTCTGTTAAAAAAAGTTTCTCGACAGGCAGAATTTGTACGAGATGCTTGAGAACGATGAGAAAGTCGAAGGTTTAGGCGATTGCGGTGAAAAGGAATGTGTGTTCTTCGCCTTTTTTGTTTAAAGCGGTTTGTTCAAAAGACGACAAGCTCTTTTTTTGATAAAGTCCTTGTATCAGTTGCGCCATCTTGGATTCGTCGAAAGGTATGTTTTCTTTCTTCATCCCCGCTTCTATGCCGATTAAGAATCCTTCGGTGGACGGGGTTATTTTATTAAACTGGAGGTCGATACAAAATCCAAATTTGACTTCCACTTTGAATTTTTTCCCTCCGATTTCCATATAGTATTTTGTGATCCGTAGTTCTTCCCCCGTTTTCAATTTGAACCTTCCGCATGCGTTGGGAGCCGATAAGTCGATTTCACTTGGAGGCTTACTGTCGAAAGGTGATGATGTGTCCGCCTTCTCGACGGGAGCTTGCGGTGTTGCTGGTGCGGTCGTCGTCCCTGCGGCTTGTTTTGCGATCATTTCCATATAATCAATAATGTCGGTTTCTTCCGTGATGTGGAGGGGAGTTTTATCTTGAAAAAAAGCCTTTAAATCATCGGGTGTCTTGATGTCGTAATCTGTTGCCAGGACGGCAGGGTCGGTATCGCTTATGATTACTTTATCTGGAAGTTTTTTCTGGCCAATGAGTTCGATTATAACGGCTTGATATTCGGTTTTGTTTTTTTCTACGAGTTTATCTGCGGCCTTGCGCGCTGTCGTATCTTCGTTTCCAAATATTTTTAATCCGAAAAGACCAGCAACTACGGCTATTATTTTCGCCAATGATTTCCCAACCGTGGATTCGAGCCATTTGTATGCTTGGGTTGGCTCCTCTTGTTCTGGAGATTCGGTTTCGGGCGTGGGCGAAGTCGTTTGTTCGGTCGTTCTCGCGAGTTCGTCGGCTTGCTTGCTCGCGTCCATGCTTTCTGTCTCGGCGGCAGTTTGGGCTTCCGATTTTTTTTGCGCGGATTCTTCGGGGGTGGTTTTCGCTCCTTCATCGGGATCGTCTTCTTTTTCCGAAGTCGTTTCCAGCCGTACCGGCCCCGTTTCCAGCTGAGTATCCCACACCAATCTTTTTTCTTTAAAAAACATTTTTCGTGATTTTATCTAAATATTATACCATTTATGCGGGCTTTTTGGTAGGATAAACTCCGCAATTTTGGAGAGATGGCCGAGTGGCTGAAGGCGCACGCTTGGAAAGCGTGTTGTCGCGAAAGCGGCACAAGGGTTCGAATCCCTTTCTCTCCGCCACAGGCCGGTAGCGAAGCGAACGGCCCATCCTATAAGCCCAGGCTGTTCGACAATGAACTTTTTTAAGAAAACGCACGCAATGCTTTTTGCTATCTGTTGCACAGAATAACATTTTACGCGTCAATCCTTCGCTTGTTTAGGACCGTCCTCCAATTTCATTGTCGGACGGTCTGTCAACAGCCACGGGAAGCGAAGCGATCCCAGTGGCCATATTATCAAGTTTGTTTTTGCGAATGCAAAAACTCCATATAGCGTTGCGGATAGTACGACTATGACACGTCTACCTGCCGGTAGGCAGGCTCACATGAGGTAGCGAAGATATGTATAAAAGCTCAAGAAAACTCCACGAAAGGTTTCCCTTCAGCTGTTTTTACGCGATCCGGTATGTTTCCCGGCAATGGCTTGACTTTTTCAACAACCTGTTTTATAAGTTTTCGCCTGATGTAATTTAACCTAAAAATGATGGCTTTGGATACACAAGGTTCGTCGGAATTGCAGAAAGACCGGGTTGTTGCTGGGCTAGATGATTTTAATGCTAAGTTGAGGCTGGCTGCCGAGAGGATCCCGAAACGGTACAGGTTGGAAAATAGCGACGGATCGCATAATAGCAGGTTGATGATTGATAAAATCGAATTAATCGAAGGTGTTTTAAAGCATGGGAAAAGGCGAATTGAGGCGATATGGGATATCGATAGGAGTGGTGCTCTGCGCGAGGTGAGTCGTTTGAACAATGTGATTTTTGAGATTTTGGAAGGGTTTTATGTCGGAGTAAGAAAATATTATGAGCATGGGAAGGCGCTTATCCCTCCGAAATATGTGGATTACGCGTATTGCGATCTTTTTAATGGTTTTATGAATGGGGTCCAACCGATTTTAAAGGATGCCGCATCTTGTTTTATAGATTCCGGGATGGATATTGTCGAAGGTCGGCTTGGAAATTTGCAACAAAGGCATAAAGAGGCTCGTGAAAGACTCGGTTTGCCAGCCGCCATAAGTGATTATGAGCGGAGGCTTGTGCATGCTGAAGATGCGGGGGTATCCGATATAAGAGCCGTGAAACCGAATTGCGAGGATGTTGGCGGGTCGGGGATTCGGATTGTTGAAGATGATGAAGTTTTGATTGAAGGTGAAGATAGCGTAGACGGGTCCGTACCGGAAGGATATATGGATAAGCCCGTGAATGAGCGCGTGACGTTGTACGTGAATAGCGGTGAGCGTGTAAAATTTATAGAAAGTGCCCTAGGAATGCTTCACGATGTTGCCGAATTTGTTAGGGTGACGGCCGGTCGTGATATGCAACAGGCTTGGTGGAGGTATATTGCCGATTCTGTTACGTTTTCACTCGATGTCATAAAGGTGAATTCTCCGGCATTGCTGGTGGGGCTGCATGAAGTTCTTAGTGAGTTTGACAAGTTGGACAACGCAATTAGCGGTAGTTCTTGTTGTGCGTTTGCCGATGCTTCCCGAATGCGTAGTTGTATTTATGCCGTTTACGAAGGCGTTTATAAAAATTGTAGTGGTGCCGGATATGATGATTCGAATTGCGATAGCCCTTTGAAATGTTTCGCCGGAGCTCATAGATCTTTGCTAGATGCTTTTGCCGGTGCGGCTAATATGATAGCCGTAAGTCCTTTTAATGAGATTCGGAAGGGGCTTGTTCCTGATGTTCCCGGTGATAAAGAGGTTGAAATGAGCGGCGAGATCCCTGTCGATAACGGCGTGGCAAGATTGTTTGTTGCCGATAGCGGTATTCCCGAAAAAGTTATTCCGATATTCGATGGCGCAAGTTGTTCGCGAGAATTCGTTATGCCTATTGAAAAACCGAAGAAGGGATTACGAAGGTTCGCTATGGCGGTTACCGGTATTGCGGCTCTTTGCGTAGCCGTTCTTTTGCCGAATAAATCGCATGATGCCGATCCGCCAATTGTTCCGACGGTTGTTGCCAAAACTCCTGAAAAGATTGTTGCTGATGTTGGCGAGGACGAGGTGCGACATTATGGGACCGTTTGGGATGCGGCGGAAGATGTGGTTGGCAAAGATGATGTTCGTGCCGTGATCGAAAAAACTCATAAAATGTTGGCGGCAAATGATGATATTTTGGAAGGATCGCTTGAAAGAATGGAAAACAATTCGCGAATGTACCGGCAGTTGCGAGACATGGTTGCAAGTTATGGCGGATGGGTTCCACCTTCGGATATAACAACTTTTCATCAACTGTATGAAGTCGAACGGACTGGAGTTTTTTCGACTATCGAAGTTGACACTTTTTTGGCCGAAGCGGCGGCCGGTGCCTTGACGCAGAAAGAGATAGATTTAATTGTGGATAGAACGGAGAGTCGTGGATGAAGTTTGAATTCTTAAAAACCGTTTATGATGGTTTGCAGTCGGCAAAAACAACGATTACGAAACAATCCTTGTATCGCCAATTTTGTTATAGACTCACGTTCTTATTTGGCTTAAAACATTTAACTTATGTTTTTCGGGCGACTTGCAGAAAAAATCACCAATCCGTCAGTAGCCGATGTTGATAGTCGAATACCTTCGTGTGTTTCCACGGAAGTTGTTTCTCGTAAATCTTTATTTCGCCGAATGGCTCTCTCGGCGATTTTTTGTGTTTCCACGGGTGCGGGATGTCGCCCTGTTGGTATGGAGGCACAAGGAGGATGGAATGGGGAAGAGGGGGTTTATTGTGATGCCGACTATTTTAGTGTTTTTGCCGACGAAGATTCGGTAATGTCGCAGTATCTTGCCACGTTTGGCGCAAAAACGGCGGATTGTTATTGGCCGGAAGACGGTTATCCGGTTGGGACGATTACGTCATACGGAGTTGATATTAGCGATGCTCGAGTCTTCTTGAATTCTGGCTTGTCGTCAGAACTTCAGATTGCCGGTAATTTTTTGGGATACAGTTTTGCAGATAGCGAAACGATTGTAATCCAGCCCGCCGATTATGCGAGTTTTTGCGAAGACGGATCTTTTATCGTTTCGATTTATACGCCATGGGATCCCACCGGCAAGTCGGATTTGCAAATTGTTGGGAAATTAGATCCCATGTATGAAGAAGGACAAATGTTTACTTATAATGGAAATACTTTTTTATATGACGATGATGGTTCGCCAGAGGTTGTCGAAGAAGGAGCAGAGCAAATTCCTTCGGTTTGGGAGTCCCTGCCGTCGCAACAGATCGGCGAAGCCTGGATCGGACAAGTGTTGTATAATCCTTCCGACATGACGCTGTCAGAACTGAGAGATTTGTTGGTGGGCGGAGGAGAGTATGCATGGTTGAAACCGATTAGAACTCATTAAATTGACTATCGAACCTGATACAGGTAAAATTAATTTACTTTTTAACCGAAAATGTTTTTTATGCTTTCCGCGAAAGAACTGGTTAACAAAGTGAAGTCGTATGACCCGAAGGCCGATTTGAAGGCTATCGAGGCGGCTTACAAGTATGCCGAAAATGCACACAAAGGGTGTGTTAGGCATTCGGGCGAGCCTTATATGATTCATCCGACCGGTGCCGCGGCGATTCTTGCCGATATGAAGGTCGATGACAAAACCATCATGGCTGCCTTATTGCATGACGTTGTTGAAGATACGACCTCGAAAATAGATGATATTAAAAAGATATTCGGGAAAGAAGTGGCGTTTTTGGTGGATTCCGTGACGAAGCTTTCTGATATTTATTACGGAGACAGACAGACCGAGCGGAATTTGGGATCTTTGAGAAAATTACTTGTTAAGACGTGTTCGGATATGAGGGTGCTTTTGGTTAAGCTTGCCGATCGTTTGCACAATATGGAAACACTTAAACATGTTCCTCCGAAGAAAAAAGAAAGGATTGCCAGGGAAACTATGGATGTTTATGTGCCGCTGGCCAAATTGCTCGGTATATGGAAGGTTATGATCGAGCTTGAGGACTTGAGTTTTAAATATCTTGCGCCTTCGGATTACGAGTATTTTTATAAAAAACGATTGACCGCGAAAGAGAAGAGGGATGTCTTTTTTAAAAAAATCATTTCCGACTTCAAGCATGTGGCGAAATCGAACGGACTTATCGTTGAGATATCTTTGACTATGGATAATCTTTACAGGATGTATAGGTTGAGACAGGAAAAAGGGAGGTTTTTTGATTTTGTGGGTGAAAGTTCATTTATCAATATCGTGGTTCCGGAGGTTTGGGATTGCTACAAGGCGATCGGGATGATTCACTCTCTTTGGTTGCCGAGACAATCGGATTTTCGCGATTATATTTCCATGCCAAAAGTTAATAATTATAAGGGTTTGCATACATATGTTTTCGGTCCGGAAGGCAAGACGATAACTTTTCACGTCAAAACGAGAGAAATGGAGGATTCGGCGAATTACGGTATAGCTGCGGTGTGGTATAAAAACAGGTTGAAGAACGACAATGATAAAACGGGGTATTCTTGGGTTTTGGAAATTAAAAATTTGCAAAAAATGTATGGAACGGATATCGACTTTGTTAGAGAAGTGAAGGGCGATTTGTTCGGAGACAGGATGTTGGTTTTTACGAAACAAGGGCGAGTTATAAATTTACCTGAGGGGGCGAATGTGGCGGATTTCGCTTATTCGATAGATTCCAATATCGGGAACCGCCTGGGCAAAGTTTTTATAAATAAAAGGATTAGAAATCCTCTTAAAACATTGCGTACCGGGGATGTTGTTGAGATTGAAATGACGAAAGACGTCAAAGGTCCGGATATAATTTGGTTGGACCGGGTTAAAACCGGAAAAGCCAAAGGCGAGATAAGAAAATGGTTGGCAAAAAATGGCGATGCGCAGGAACGGGGGACAAGGTTGTTAAGCGAAAACCTGAGGACTTTTCTGGGGAAGAGTTTTGAAAAAGAGTATTTGTATATAAAAGAGGTCGTTTTCAGCAAAACCAAGTTTGATACGGTTGCGGATTTGGTTTCGGCATTGGGGAATGGGGAAGTTTCGGTAAAAAATGTTTTAATCCAACTGTATGGTGAAAGTAGAATTCTTGGCAAAAAGCTTATATCCGGGAAAAACATGGTTTGTCTGAAAATATACAGTTCCGACAGGCCGGGGCTTCTTAACGACATAACCAGGTTGATGGCGAAAAAAGGGTTGAATATTCTTGATACGAACATATCGGTTGATATAAAAACCAGAACCGCCGAGCAGATATTCATCTTGGAAGTGTCGGACTTTGACCAGATTTACCATTTGTATATAGATTTGAAGCAGATTGAAGATATTACCAACGTAAAGGTTGTTAGAAAATGTGTTTGATGTTTGCGCAAGTCATGTTGTGTAAAAAGATTGACACGGACGCGAAGGGGGCTATAATGGTCGCAGAGTGGTCAAATGGTAGAACGAGAAGAAGTTCCGAAAGGTCTTCTTCTCTTCGTATGTTGACAAATTTTTCATCGAGAGTAGGCTGTGAGCGTCAATATTTTTTTGACACAAAAATTTAATCTGAAAATCATGTCTTTACCGCAAACCTTGGTCAGATTCGGACTTGCCGAGAAGGAAGCGTTGGTTTACGTGGCGCTTTTGGAGCTGGGTCCTTCGTCGGTTACCGATGTCGCCAAAAAGTCGCACGTGACTCGCACCAACACGTATCATCTTTTGAGTGCGTTGGAATTGCGCGGGCTTGTCAATTCTCACGAGGAGAAGGGCAGAATGGTTTATTCGGCTGAAAATCCGGATAGAATCGCGCAAATGTTGAAAGAAGAGATTGCCGATAAGCAAAACCAGCTTAAAGAGGCCGAAGAGTCCATTCCTCAACTAAAAAGTCTTTACAACAATCCCGAAGGCAAGCTGAAGGTTCGTTTTTACGAGGGAGTGGAAGGGGTTATAAGCGCTTATGAAGATACTTTGACCGCGAAAACTCCCATATTGGGTTACGCGTCCGTTGAGAATCAACATGCGTTTTTTCCGGGTTATTTCCCCGAATATTATCAGAGAAGGACCGAGAAGGGGATTCCGGTTAAGTGCTTTTTGGCTTATACGAAAGAGTCTTTTCGCATTAAGTCTTTGGATAAAAAACATATCAGGAAGTCTTACATTGTGCCGTCCGCCTATACGATTTCACCCGAGATTAATATTTATGATGACAAAGTTGCGATTATGTCTTTGAAGGAGAAATTCGCGGTTATAGTTCAAGGGAGAGAGGTGGCTGACGCTTTCGCGAAACTTTTCGAGCTTGCTTGCGAAAGAGCGAAGCAATACGATCAAGAAATAGGGCAGGTTTACGATCCGAAACTTGAAGGTAAAAATATCAGGTACGGGAAGAAAGATGTGCCGGAGTATTGGGAGAAGCGTTGAGCAAACCCAGGCTTATCCAGAAAAATACAAGCATGTGGGGGAACAAGAGGCTGTTCACGAAAGTCGCATGTGCAAGCAGCGCGATGAGAGCACCCGTTAAGCCGAGATTGTAACCGTCGGTTTTGTTTTTAAAGCCGATAATCAAAGCTTTCATATAAAACCACAGATAAGCGACAAATCCGAATATGCCGGTTGTCGCGAATATGTTTAATAACGAAGAGTCCGAGCCTGTTGACGAGTGTTCTTCCAAATCCGCGACCATTCCCAATTTCCATGCGGAGTATTTGTAGGCGTTATATCCGCATCCGAACCAAAAATTTTCCTTGATAATCGCCAGTGCGTTTTGCCAAGAGTCCACTCTCAGGCGGGATGTCGCGTCCGGATTAAAATAAGAATTGAAGCCGTCTTGTACGAGTATGCTTTTTGCGCTTTCCCATAGATCCAAAAATCTTTCTTGGGCTTTGCCCAGTGTCACAAAAAGAATCGTGACGGTCAACATTCCGAGTAAAAAGAGTTTGCGAGATTTCAAGGCGGTGATTACGAGAATTCCGATGCCGCAGGCGAGGTAAGCGCTACGCGAGTAGGTGAGATAGAGAGAGAAGAGAAGGAAAAGCGAAGAAATGAAGAGCAAGGGGTGCTTATAAAATTTTTTATCAGATATTTGGATGCCAAATAAGATACAAATTATAAACGCTAAAAATCCGCCGACAAAGTTGGGATCGAACCATGTCGAAAGAAGCCTGTTTATATGCGGGTCCCACCCTTCCTCCATCATGTTGAGGTCGTAAAAACTTGGGTAGTATTTAAGTTGCAGGAGTCCGAAAAATGATACCAGTAGTGCGCCGATAACAATGCTTGCGAAAAGGAATTTGCGGTTTTTCTCGTCTTGTTTGATTTCGTCCACGGTTATCAAATACAGGAAGAAATATTCGATGAATCTGACCAAGTAAAGCACGCCTTCTTGCCAAGAGGCGTTTATCATAAGCGACAGCGCGGCTATCAGAATCCAAACCAGTATCGGTAAAAGTAGCGGGGGAATTTTAAAATTTCTTTGCAGGGCGATTTTTTTAAGTATCCAAACGAAAATCAGGAATGGCAGAAAAAGGTCGTTAATCAAGTAGGGCAAATTGGTCCAGTCGGGGAGCCTGCCGAGTTCGCCGAGCGTTGCCGTCATAATCGCGATAATCAATCCGATTACCGGCTTTCTTTCCATTATTAAAATCAGTATGAATGCCGAAACCAGAGTTGTGATGATTTGTAACATCTTTGCGTACGTAGTAAAGTGCTGGCGCTTTTCAATCATAGTATGAAAAAACTTCTGATTGCAACGAGGAATCAAGGGAAATTCAAAGAGTTGGCTGCCATTTTGTCCGGAGTGCCTTATGAAATCGTGTCCGTTTCCGATCTTAAGCTCGAAGGAGAGCCGATTGAAAACGGTGCGACTTATGAAGAGAATGCGCTGATTAAGGCGAGATTTTTCAGCGGGTCGGGCGAGGTTACGTTGGCGGATGATTCCGGATTGGAGGTTTCGGCGCTTAAGGGAGAATTGGGATTGAAAACTCGCAGATGGGGGGTTGGAGAAGGGTCTTCGGATGAGGAGTGGCTCGGATTTTTTTTGAAAAGAATGAAAGGTGAAAAAAACAGGAAGGCGAAGTTTGTTTGTTCGGCGGTTTTGACAGGAGGCGGGTTTTCGGAGATGACTTTTTTTGCGGAGGTTGACGGAGTGATTACGGAGAGGCCGATGTCGCCTTTATTGCCGGGGTTGCCTTTGAGTTCGTGTTTCATACCGGAAGGGATGAGTATGGTTTATGCGGGATTGACTCGTGAGGAAAAAGGGAAGGTAAGCCACAGGGGGCTGGCGGTGGGGAAAGTAAGAAGATTTTTAATAATGAATAAAAAGATTGAGGAGATGGAGAAGGAGAGTGCGAAGGAGAATAAATATTGGATTTGCGGGAAGGAGACGGGGGGATTTCTGATGAATATGGCGAGAAAAATCGGAGCACGGAATGTTTTGGAATTCGGGACATCGGTCGGATATTCGGCTTTATGGCTTGCGGCGAGCGGGGCGAAAGTTTTTACAGTGGAGTCGCATAAAGAGAGGGGGGATATTGCGGAGAGAAATTTTAAAGAAGTCGCAGTGGAGGATGGTGTTACCTTGGTGCGAGGGCATGCGCCGGAAGTGTTGAAATCAGGTGTTTTTGACGGGGTGACTTTCGATATGGTGTTTTTGGATTCGACAAAATACGAGTACCCGTCTTATTTCGAGGCGGTTAAATCCAGGTTGAATATCGGAGGGGTTATCGTTGCGGACAATGTCGTGTCTCATGGCGGAGGGAATATGATCAAGAAGTTTTTATCGGATGTGAAAAACGATCCCGCTTTTGAGAGCAGGATTGAAAATATCGGGAACGGGCTCCTGGTTGCTATTCGAAAGGTTGGCGGGGTTGGCGCAACCTGAAAACATCATAATTCCGAGTCGGATGATGATTTGGTTATTTTCAGTTCGATTGTACTTTCCGCGGTGTAGCCGTACGTGTCGTAAACTTTCGCGGTGACTTCGATGGTTGTGGTCGAGTAGGTCGATGCCAATCTTATCCTTCCCGTGTATGGAGCTTCCGTGGAGGTATACTGCAAATTATCATTTGTATAAAATTCAACCTTTTTTACGCCGTTTTCCGCCGTGATCTCAACTTCTATTTCCGTTGTGCCGGTTTCGATTGTGCTGAGCGACGATGGAGAGACGATGGTTATCGTTGGTTGCTTGTTAACGGTTTCCGAAGTGTGGATGTCGTCATATTCCGTTGGGGGGAGTTCGATTTCTCCGGCTGAAACTTTTTCCGTGAGCCATCTTTCCACTCCCGAAACCCAGTTTGCGTATTCGCTGAAAGTTTCTTGATATATTCTGTAAACTTTTTCGACTTTCGACTCTTCAGGCGTGAATTCGGTAGCGAGTTTGCCGGATTCGGAGTCTATCTCGATTTTTACGTATGAGTTGTCCAGTTCGGTTGGGATTGCGAATGAAGCGAAAATATCAGTTTTAATCGCTTCGGACGGGGTGTTTTCCGAAGGAAGTTTGCCCGTGGCTATGCTGATTGCCATGTCCTTGATGTCGCCCGGGCGGGGAAACTCTTCCGCGGCTTTTCCTTCGAGCGCTTTTGTCATGAAATATTTCCAGATCGGGGCGGAGGTGGTATAGCCGTCGGCGTTTCCGTACATTACGCTTCCGTCGGCGTTTCCGGTCCAAACTCCCGCGACGAGGCTTGTTGTATAACCAAGTGCCAAGCAGTTATTTGGACGAGAGGTGCCGTCTTCGATTTTTTTGTCGGAAGTACCCGTTTTGGCGGCGTTGATTTGACCGTCTATGGTCAGGTTCGAACCGAGACGATATGTTGTGTCGGATAAAACGTTGGTAATGAGATAGGCAACTTCCGGATCAAGTACCCGAATGGCGTCGGCTCCTTCCCATTGTTCTATAATTTCCCCATTGGCGTTTTCGATTTTCAGAATTGCGGTTGCTTTCAGGTAATTGCCTTGGCTTGCGAAGACTGCATACGTATTGACGAGTTCAAGCAGGGTAACCTCTCCGGCCCCGAGTGCCAACGGCCAGCCGTAATTCCCGTCGTGATTCAATGTTGTGATGCCGAGTGTTTCGGCGAAATCCACAACGGCCTCTTCGCCTCCCGCCAAGAAGAACGCCTTAATTGCCGGTAGATTAAGGGATTGACCGATTGCTTCTCTTACGCTGACCGGACCTTTGAACGTGCCGCTGTAATCTTGCGGGCTGTCGGTTCCGAAGTACGTTTGAACATCGTATAAAACAGTTGCCGGAGAAAGTACGCCATTAAGGAAAGCGAGCGCGTAAACTATTGGCTTGAATGATGACCCGGGTTGTCTCAGGCTTGTTGCCATATTTACACTGCCGGCGATATCTTCGTTTCCGTATTCCGCCGAGCCTACCATCGCCAATATTTGTCCGGTTTCGGGCTGTATGGCTACGAGCGCGGAGTTGCTCGCGCCGTAATTTTCAAGATTGGAGTTTTTATATGTTTCGACGGCTTCTTCGGCATAATCTTGCATTGTCGGATCCAGGGTTGTGTAAACTTTCAGTCCGCCTTGTTCCACAAGCTCCGTGCCGTATTTTTCTTCAAGAGCTTCTTTTACATAAAATACGAAATGAGGCGCAGCGATATTCGCGCGATATTCCGCGAATTCCACCGTTTGGACGTCTTCCAATGTCGCTAGCATTTGAGATTCGGTGATGTACCCTTCTTTAACCATGCGTTCGAGGACGATATCCACGCGACCTTTAATATATACCGAATCGTCTTCCGACAAAGTATACGTTTGACCGATCAGTCCAAGGGAGTATTCATCTTCGTTTAAGTCGTCTTCCGTCGCGATTTCTCTGTCGGCGAGCATCTCCTCGGTGAATTCAACGTTTATGGTTGAGTATGTATGATTGCCATAAGGAGAGTAATAAGTCGGTGCGTTCGGAATTGCGGCGAGTATCGCCGATTCGGCGAGAGTCAGCTCGGAAGCTTTTTTGTCGAAATATACTTCGGCCGCGAGTTCGGCTCCATATGCGTTGTTGCCGTAAGGAATTTCATTCAGATACATTTCCAGGATTTCATCTTTCGAGAAGAATATCTCGAGTTTGATTGCGAGAATAAGCTCTTTGAATTTTCTGATGTAGCTTTTTTCGGGAGATAGATATTTTATTTTTATAAATTGCTGGGTGATGGTGGAGGCTCCGGAAATCGGTTTGCCGAGGATGTTGTTGATTAAAGCTCTCGAGAGCGATTTTATATCAAATCCAGGGTGGCTATAAAAGTCGTCGTCTTCGGTTGCGATCGTTGCTTCCACGAGATAGTCGGAAATGTCCGGCAAATCGGTCATGATTCTGTTTTCTTCGCCGTGAATGGCGTAAAGCTGATTGCCTTCGCGATCATATATAATGGTAGACTCCTCCAAATTCATGTCGGCCAATTCGGCTACGCTCGGGAGGGTGAAGTTCAACATCAAAGCCAAGAGAAACAGCAAGACGAATAACGATAAGATTCCTCCGCCGGCGATGATTAGCACCCACCTGATCATGCGAACTTTTTTGGGCATCGCGTGATGAGGCTTAATCTTTTCCCATGTTGCGGAGACGGGTGTTTTTATAAATCGGACCATGTTGGTTGGTGGTAATGTTTGCCGTGAAATAATACCACAAAGGGAGCAAATGCGGTTCTTGACAGCACTCCTTTTCCATGTTATTATGTTTTGATAAGCATGAAAAACTGACTAATGATGGTCTTTGACAATTTATTTCAAATAACATTTAAAAACATCAAAAAATGAAAAATAAAAAACTGTGCGGTATCGTTATCGTTGCCGCAATGATTGCCAACGTTACGTTTTTCGCTTTAGCATCGGCTACTACAACAACAAGTGACGTTGTCATCTCAGCCGGTGGGTTGACAATCGATTCGGTTCCTGCAAGTGCCAACTTCGCAGGTGCAAGTGTTTCGACCAGCGATCAAGATCTTACGGACGTAACATTCCCAAACGGAGACCCTGTGCAATTCTCCGATCTCAGATCTACGAATGTGGGGTATACGTTATTCGTTACTACCGAAAACTTTCTCGATCTCACGACCATGAATGCGATACCATATGATGGATTCGAAATGGCCGGGAGTACAATCGGAGGACTTGCCGCAATCGGAAGTTCGGATTGCGTTACGGGCGTAACGGTAACTTCTGCCGTAAACCCTTTCACCGGTACGGGGACGATATCTGATCCTAAAGATTTGGTTACAGCAGATACTTCGATAGTACGCGTTGATACGTGTATATTCACGCCGACCATAGATTTAGTGATTCCCGGTTCTCAACCGGCGGGAACTTATACGACAACTCTTACTTTTTCCATAGTGTAGCAACAAAAGCCCTTGTGTTTATATGCGGGGGCTTTTTCTATTTCCCTCTGATTTTTCCGTCTATCTTTTCCAGATTCTCAAAAGTCTTCTTTTGAACTTCCGTCATTTCGGCGTCGGTCAAAGTGCGATCGTTGGCCTGGAGGGTTACGTGGAAAGCCAGAGCTTTTTCGTTTTTTTCGAGGCCTTCTCCTCTATAAATATCGAACAGGTCGAGATTCTTGATCAAGTTTTCGCCGGCTTGCCTGATCGCTTTTTTGGCTTCTTCGGTCGTTATTTTTTCCGGGAGTACGACGGAGATGTCGAATTGCATGGATGGGAATTTCGGGAGAGGCGCGTACTTGTGTTGTCTTAAGCCGAGTGATACCAATTTCGTGAAGTTGAATTCGAATACAGAGGTTGCCGTTTTAATGCCGTAATTTTTCAGTACTTCGGGATGAATTTCATATATGTATCCGATTTTTTGACCTTTTGCGGTTATGGTTGCCGATTTTGCCGGGTGTGCGAGCGGGTGAGGGATTTCTTCTTCTCTTGTTTCAAAATCTTGCGAGCCGAATTTGTTTAAAAATGTTTCGGCGCAACCTTTGGCTTTCAAAAAAGATCTTTCGCCTGTGATTAAGCAGGCTATCCATTTTTCTTCGAGCGGCATGTATTCGCCGATTTCCTTGTACGTTCTTCCGATTTCATAAATTTTCGGAGTGGCGTTGTACTTGAGGGATTCGCGGAGGGCTTTTAACATTTCCGGCATGAGGGAAGTGCGCATGTGGGTTTGATCGGATGAGAGAAAATTTTTGAGGCGCAGATGTTCTTTTTCATTGAGTGCGCATTTGCGAATGTCTTCCGAGCTATAGAATGAATAGTTGTAGATTTCGGAAAGTCCTAAGCCGAGTGATAGAATGTCGCGAGCTTTGTGTTTCAAGAATCTTTCGATGTTTTCTTCGGGGAGTTTTATCGGAAGTTGCGGGAGGATCGAAGGTATATTTGTGTAGCCGAAAATTCTTGCAATTTCTTCGGTAATGTCGTTTTCGTTGTTGATGTCGCGGGTGGCTCTCCATGAGGGGACTTCGATGACAAGTTTTTTGCCCGACTTTTTTACTTTGAATTCGAGGCTTCTTAAGATTTTTATAATATCTTTTTCCGAAATTTCGGCGCCGATTTTGTTTGTGATGCCGGTAGTCGAAGTTTCGATTACGGTTTGTTTCCGGTCGAAATTTTTAATATCTACGATTGGGCTCGAAAGGGAGGACCCTTTGCAGATTTTTAATGTTAAATCTACCGCGCGTTTGATTGCCGTTTCCGCGAGATTCGGGTCGAGGCTTTTTTCAAATCTTTGTACGGCTTCGGTGCGAAGACCAAGCGTGACGGATGTTTTTCTTACCGATACGGGGTCGAAAGTTGCGGCTTCGAAAATAATTTCCGTTGTGTCGTCTTTGATTTCCGAATTTTCTCCACCCATTACGCCGGCGATTGCGATCGCTTTTACATTATCGCAAATGAGAAGATTTGCCGGAGAAAGAGATCTTTCTTCGGAGTCGAGAGTTTTGATTTTTTCGCTCGGTTGCGCGGTGCGTACGACGATGCCACCTTCTATTAGTCGCGAATCAAATGCGTGCATCGGTTGACCGAGTTCGGATGCAATAAAGTTAGTGATGTCTACGATATTGTTGTAAGTCGAATGGCCCGCGGCTGTGAGTTTTTGGATAAGCCATTTTGGTGACTTTTCAATTTTTATGCCCGAGATTTTTACCGCCATGTAGCGCGGACAAAGATATTTGCTTTGTACGTCGACTTTCAGTTTTTCGTGAGAGGCGTTTACGATTTCGACGGTTGTTCTCAGAGGGATTTTTTTGAGTTTTGTTCCTGTTAATGCGGCAAGTTCTCGTGCTACGCCGTAGTGTCCCCAAAGATCCGGCCTGTGAGTTAGAGACTTGTTGTCTATTTCGATGACGGTGTCGTTTAGTCCAAGGGCTTCCGTAAGAGGGGTGCCCGGTGCCGCTTTGATTTTTGTCAGATCGGAAATTTCACCCTCTTTCGATTTTTTTAAGCCGATCTCTTCGCCGGCGCAAATCATGCCGAAGCTTTCTTCGCCGCGGATTTTCGCTTGTTCGAGTTTTACCAAGTCTCCTTCTCCGTGCCATTTTACAAATGCACCCGGCAAGGCTACTGCGACCAGCATATTGTCTTTCAAATTACCGCCTCCGCATACTATCTGTACGAGAGATCCATGCCCGATGTCCGTCATTACTATCCTTAATTTGTCGGCGTTTGGGTGCTTTTTGACTTCCATTATTTTGCCGACGACCATATTCGCGAAACCTTTACCCTGATTTTCCACGCTTTCAACTTCAGCGGTGTGAAGGGTGAGCAAGTCGGCGATTTGTCTCGGAGTTAAATCGTCGGGGAGCTTGATGTAATCTTTGAGCCAAGAGAGAGAGAGTTTCATATGAATTAGATAGTAGATGTTAAAATTGTTCCAGGAAGCGCGGGTCGGAGCTTTTTAATAAACGAATATCGTCGATGCCGTAGCGCATGAGGACGAGTCTTGTTAATCCGAAACCGAACGCCCACCCTTGATATTCCTTAGGGTCGATTCCGCCTGATTTCAAAACATTTTCGTGGACCATGCCAGCTCCCATAAATTCCATCCAGCCGGAGTGCTTGCATACTCGGCAACCTTTGCCTTCGCAAAGTAAGCACGAGAAGTCAACTTCAAGTCCGGGTTCGACGAATGGGAAATAGCCTGGTCTGAATCTGACCACTACTTTTTGCCTAAAAAGTCTTGTTAAAAGTTCTTCGAGTACGCCTTTTAAGTGCGCGAGTGAGATGTTTTTGTCTATTAAAAGTCCTTCGACTTGATCGAACGTTGTGTCGTGAGATGCGTCGGTCGCTTCATATCGAAATACGCGTCCGGGAACGATTATTCTCAGCGGTGCGCCGTATTTTTGCATCGTTCTGACTTGAACCGGGGAGGTATGTGTGCGAAGAACCAGTTTCCCGAATTTCGGATCATGTTCTTTATCTATAAAAAAAGTATCTTGCATGTCGCGAGCCGGATGATGAGCGGGGATATTTAAGCCTTCGAAATTGAAATATTCGGATTCGATTTCCGGACCATCCATGATCGCAAATCCCATTTGGGAAAATATGTTTTCGACTTCCCATTGAACTTTTGAAAGGGGGTGGACGTGGCCGACCTCCGGCTTGATTCCGGGTTCCGTGATGTCGAAAATTTCGGTTTTAAGTTTTTCGCTTAAAGCTTTTTTCTCGAGCTTGTCGCGTTTTTGCGCGAATGCCGACTCGAGTTCAAGTTTTATTTTGTTGGCTTCTTGGCCGAAAGTTTTCTTTTTGTCGTCGGAAAGATCTTTAATGCCGCGAAGCATGTCCGTGAGTTTGCCTTTGCGGCCCAAAACTTCGACTTCAAGATTTTCGAGAGTTTTCAAGTCGGAGATTTTTTCTATCTTCGCAAGTGTTTCAGGAAGAAGCGATTGCAGGGTGGAAGCGGGCATAAATTATGGGTTAATACGAAAGCATAGTACATAGTCCGCAGTCTGTAGTCCATAGGTTTGGAAAAATCCCTCGTTTGGTGAAGGGCTTTGAATGTATTGCGCATGGAGCGTTCCGCTAAGCGGGACTTTCTCGTACCTATCTAACAGCATCTCGCAATGTCTTGCCTGCGCGGAAAGCCGGAAGTTTCATGGCAGGGATTTTGATCTCCTGATTCGGGTTTCTCGGGCTGACGCCTTTTCTGGCGGATCTCTTGGAAATTCTGAATGTGCCGAAACCGGTGATGGTTACATTGTCACCTTTTCTGAGCGATTTCGTTATTGTTTCGAGAATTGCGTCGAGTGCTTGTGTTGCAGACTTCTTGGTAATGTTAGCGGACTCTGCGGCCGCATTTACCAAATCTTGTTTTGTCATGTTTGGTTTGTGTTAGGAGGTAAATAGAACAAAACCAATTATATGTGGCTTTGTGGCTAGGGCAAGGGATTTACGGCGATTTTCTGCTGTTTGAGTCGGGAAATGTTGTGTGGTAATCAAAGGGGTGAGTGCGAAGATGGTGAGATGGCGATTTCGCCGGGATTTTTTATCTTTGTCCGCGCGAAAAAGTGAGGAACGCCCCACCTGCTGTTTTTGTCTATTCGGAGTGGCTATTTTCAGAGGTTCCCAAGTATATGTGTTGTGAACGAATTACCTGACCAAAAATACCAACTCTATGCTGCTCGCGCGGGACCGTGAAAATTTAATTCGGTTTGACAACAAGTGTTGGCTAATTTACTTTCTAGCTCGCGTCTTTTCAAATTTAAAACTTCCAAATGGCTATAGCGAAAAATCTCGTGATAGTTGAGTCTCCGGCTAAGGCTAAAATGATCTCGAAATTTCTCGGTCATGATTATGTTGTTGAGGCCTCGATGGGTCACGTAAGAGATCTTCCGAAGTCGATAATGGGGGTTGATACCGAGAAAAATTTTACACCTAAATATATAGTGTCGACCGATAAGAAGAAGGTGATATTGAGTCTTAAGTCGAAAATCGGAGCATCGACGATAATATGGATGGCGACTGATGAGGACCGCGAAGGAGAAGCTATTTCTTGGCATTTGAAAGAGGCCCTTGGGTTAAAAAAAGAACCAAAAAGAATAGTTTTTCATGAAATTACGAAACCTGCGATTATCGAGGCTGTCGAAAACCCGCGCGAAATAGACATGAAGCTTGTTGATGCACAACAGGCAAGAAGAATTCTTGATAGATTGGTCGGTTATGAACTTTCTCCTCTTCTTTGGAGGAAAATCCGATATGGGTTGTCCGCCGGTCGCGTGCAGAGCGTTGCGGTTAGGTTGATTGTGGAAAGGGAAAGAGAGATTCAAGCTTTTAAGCCTGAAGAATATTGGAAAATTTGTGCACTTTGCGAGCATAAAAACGGCGAGTTCGAATCTTTTTTGATTGAAGAAAAAGTGGGGGATGAGAAAACCGCGAAAAAAATAGTTGCCGATCTCGAGAAGGAAGATTTTACGGTCCAAAAAATAGAAAAAAAGGAGCACCACAGAACTCCGCCACCACCATTTACGACATCTACGTTACAACAGGAGGCTGCGAGAAAATTGCATATGTCGGTCAAGAGAACGATGTTTGTCGCTCAAGAGTTGTATGAAGGCGGGCACGGCGAACACGGCTTGATAACTTATATGAGAACGGATAGCGTGAAGATTTCCGAGCTTGCATTGAAACAGGCGCAAGAAGTTATAGAAGCGGATTATGGTAAAAAATATGTTCTTTCCGAGGCGAGGAGATATAAGAATAAGAAAGGCGCGCAGGAGGCTCACGAGGCTGTCAGACCTGTTAATTTGAGTATTAGGCCGGACGACCTGAAAGATAAAATAGGACGAGACCACTTTAGACTTTACAAGCTTATTTGGGAGAGAACGATTGCGTCGCAGATGCCGACTTGCATTTCCGACAGAACGGCGATCGATGTTTCCGCCGGGAAATATTTGCTCCGTGCGAACGGTCAAGTTATGAGATTCGATGGCTTTATGAAAGTTTATATAGAAGGTTTGGATGAGGGTGACGAGCAAGATTCGGAAAAGATTTTGCCCGATGTTGCCGAAGGAGATGGTCTTGATGTTGAGAAAATCGAGCCGACGCAACATTTCACGAAACCGCCGGCGAGATATACGGAGGCGTCGCTTGTGAAAAAACTCGAATCCTTGGGGATCGGCAGACCGAGCACTTACGCTCCGACGATCGGTACAATCGTGCAAAGAGGATATATTGTGAAAAATCCCGAAAAACAACTTGTGCCGGAAGATATCGGGAATGTTGTCGTTGATCTTTTGGTCGAACACTTTCCGAATATCGTTGATTATCAATTCACTGCCGAGATGGAGGACGACTTGGATAAAATCGCCGAAGGTGAAAAAGAATGGGTCCCGATTTTGAAAGCTTTTTATGGGCCTTTCCATGCGCTTATAGAAGCCAAAAATAAATCCATTAAAAAGGAAGATATCGCTCAGGAAACCGACGAGATTTGCGAGAAATGCGGAGCGAAAATGGTTATAAAATTCGGACGATTCGGGAAGTTTTTATCATGCTCTAAATATCCGACATGTAAAAACGCGAAACCTCTCGGAAAGAATGCCGCCGAACAAAAAGAGATCGAAACCGCCGAGAAAAAATTTCACGATAAAAAATGCACCAAATGCGGAGCGCAAATGGAAGTGAAGGTTGGAAGATACGGTCCGTTCTTGGCTTGTAGCGCCTATCCGAAATGTAAAAACATTCAGAAAATAGTGAATATGATTGGGGTCAAGTGTCCCGAGTGCGGAGGGCAAGTTGTCGAGAAACGCACAAAAAGGGGAAAGACTTTTTACGGATGTAATAAGTACCCGAAATGCAAATTTGCTTCGTGGGATAAACTTTCGAAAGAGCCTTGTCCGAAGTGCGGCTGGGTGATGGCGGAGAAGAAAAGCGGGAATGTTTGTCTGAAGTGCGGGATGTAGACAGCAGGGTGCTTTTTTGGTATAATAATACGATATTATACATAAAAGCTTTTACCAAAATGAAAACAAAATTATTCGGGTTTGTACCTTTTGTGCTTGTTTTGCCGATAATGTTTGTCGGACAGAATGTCGCATTTTCCGCCGATACGGATTGTTATTATTTTACGGGTGACAGCGCGGCCCATGCCTCTTTTAATACCGGTTATGTTGATGCGGATTATTACGGGACGGCGTGTGTTAATTCCGCCGGAGAATTGGATGGAGAAGTCAGAAGTTCGAATTTGGGATTGATTTATTTGGATAAAAGCGATCGTATTCATTCTTCCGCAAGTATGGATTTGGCCGATGCCGATTTAGACGGGCTGGCGGAATGGAGCGGGTATGCTTATGCCCCTTTGAACCCGTATTTGCCGACTTCGTCTTACGGGGTGTGGTTTGATTTGAGCGGTGTTTATACCGATTTAAGCGACGGCGTGATTTACGGGGAGGCGACGAATGCGCATATTGGAAATTTGAGTTTTGAAGATCTTGAGCAAGAGATGCCCATGTTGCAGGTTGGGATAAGTTTTTCGATTGAAACTTATGGAGACATCAGGGCGGACGGTTTGCCGGTTGCGGATGGGGTGAACAGCGGGTACAGGATAACCGCAGAGATTGATTTGTCGGAGGTGCCTTATGCGATTACGGAAGATTTTCTGGACGAAACTTTCATGTTTGAAGGACTACTGTATGCCGATCTAGGGGTTAGCGATTTGAGATTGGATCAAGTTACGGGCGGCGGGTCGCAAAACGATGCGGTGATGAGAGATATTTATTTCGGATCTTATGATATTGCCGGTGATATCGTGAATTATTATTTCGATATAGGGTCTTATGCTCCGACAAGCGATGCTTGGTGCGGGGATTTGGATGGTGACCTGGAGAGTTGCGGGACGAGCGAGGATGATTATTTATATATTACTGATGAAATTGAAATTCAGGCGGAACTTGAGAGAGAGTTCGAGTGGGTTAGCACGGGCGCGTATGGTGTTTCCACTGACGTGGCGGATTCGAAGTGGGTGGGGGATTTGTATGAAGGGAATGCGGATGTCGATTTTTCCGAGATGTTGTCTTTCGCGCCTTTGTATGAAATAGATGATTTCGGGATTGAAGGAGTTCTCAGTTATAGCGATATGCCGACTTTGACGGAGGGGGCGAGTTATAATTTTACGGCCGGGAATGTTGTGAAAAATGGAGCGACGGTTGCCGGAAGCTTGGTGATCCCGGTGGATTATTATGTGGATGATCCGAATTATACATTTGGGCAGACCGGTTGCGGACTGTCGAGTGTTACTGTTCCGGGAGGGGTATATTTGGCGGCGGGAGGATCGTTGGCGGCGGTTGCCGAATTGACCGGAATTGAGCTTTGCGATTTGAGCGGGGCGTCGGAACTTCCCGAAGATCCGGCCGCGGTCGCCATGGCGAGCGTGTATTTGATGGTCGGAATTGATACGAAAACAGTATATTATCCATCTGAAATTGTTGAAATTGCAGATCGAAGCGCGGGCGTGCAAGAGCCGCGGGTTTGGGTCGAAGGTACGGTTAGCGGACTTTATAACAATGACGACGATGTTACCACCGTGGGTAATTTGGATAGGGTCGAGATAAGAAATGCCATATTTAAAGAGGTTTCAAAAGTTACAAACGGCGTGTATGAAAGCGCCGGAGACGGCAGTGTGGATTTGAGTTCTTGGTATGTTTCGCAAGGAACAAGTCTTTCATCGGACGATGTTGCGTATTTCTTTGGCGATGGTGACGATTTAATTACGATAAAAGGAACGACTTTGGATGAAAATTTTCATAAGACGATTGTTATAGTCGGTGCGGATGCGTATGTCATTTCGGATATAGCCAGAGAGGAAGATGGCGGTGAGCTGGGGATAATCGTACTTCAAGACGAAGATGGTAACGGCGGGGATTTGTATGCGGATCGTGCCGTGGGCGATTTGCATGCGAATATTTTCTTGGATGGAAGCTTATATCGCGGAGAGGAAAGCGGTGCCATTATTCAAGATGAAGCTTTTGACGGTGAAAGTTTGCCAAATCAGTTTTATATTTGGGGATCGTTGGTTTCCGAAAATACTGTCGGCGGATACGAAGAGGGGTGTGTCCTGGGCGACGGCGAAGAAGGGGATTGCGTGGAGTCGATGCAACAAGATCTCGAATATACAAGTTATTTCGAAGTTTGTTACCCGGTCGTTGAAGGTGGCGAGGAGTACGAAGAGTGTCCCGGGTACGAGCGGTCGGAATACACAGGCGACTATTGGATACATCCGGTGATTATCGAATACAGGCCGCCGGAGGCGTTACCGGTGTTCAATTAGATTTTTTGATATCGCTGTTCACTAAGTCCTCGCTTCCTATTTCTGGTATTGAAATAGGATCACTGCGGAATCGTTCACAGCGATATCAAAAAATCTTGCTATCTAAAAATTCCAATTCGTGCCGAAAGTTGTGATCAGCAGAGCGATGATTATTACCGTTGATGTGCCGATGAAGCCGTATGTTAAATAGAGTGCGCGTTTGGAAAGGTGCTTGAATTTTATTGCATGACTGATTGCGACCGTTGCATAGGCCGAAAAAGCTATTATTGAGATTCCGACGACGATGTAGGCGATAATGGGATAGATGGTAGACGGTAGATAGTAGGTAGTAGACTTAGGAATTGTACCACGAGGTGTCGATGTCGGGATAGCTTGAGAGATGAGAGTGCATTATTTTTTGGATCTCTTCCAGGCGTGTTTCGTTTGGGGCTTCGAATCTGATTGTCATGCAAGGCGTTGTGTTTGAGCATCTGATCGCCCCCCAAGAATCTTTGTCGAAATTTACGAAGACGCCGTCGGTTGTCAGGCAGTCGTAGAGCGGGACGAAGTGGTCGCGGATTTTTTCAATGTGTTTGAATTTGGTTTCGTCGGGGCAGGAGGCTTTTATTTCGGGGGTGTTGGCGACTTTCGGGAGATCGCCGAAGAAGTTGGAGAAGGGGTGATCCGCTTCGGATAAAATTCTTAAAATCACGCATCCCGCGAACATTGCGTCATCGAAGTTGTACCAGTTGTAATATGTTTTGCCGAAGAACATGTGGCCGCTTGTTTCGCCTGCGAGAGGGGCGCCGATGTCTTTCATGGTTTTTTCTATGAAGGAGTGGCCGGTGCGCGATCTGACCGGATTTCCGCCGTGCTTTGCGATATCGTTTTCGAGGATTTTCGAGCTTTTTATGTCGAAGACGATGTTTGCGCCCGGAGTGTATTTCAGAAGGTCTCTTGCGATCGGGATCAGGATGACGTCAGAGTTGTAGTGTTTGCCCTTTTCGTCGATGATTCCGATACGATCGCCGTCGCCATCGAATCCAATTCCCAAGTCAGCCTTTTCTTCGACAACTCTTTTTGAAAGTTCGGCGAGGTTTTTCGCGTCTTCTGGGTTGGCCTCGTGGTTCGGGAAGTTGCCATCCGGGTCGCAGTACATTTTTACAACTTCACAGCCAAGTTCTTCGAATAATTCCGGTGCGAAAAGTCCGGCCACGCCGTTGCCCGCGTCAATTACGACTTTAAGTTTTTTCCTAAGTTCGATTTTGGACTTGATGTCCGCGAGGTAGTCGTCGAAAATGTCATCTTTCGATTCGACTTCGCCAAGGCCTTCTGCGAATTCGCCGGATTTTATTATTGATAAAATTTCCTGGATTTCGTCGCCGCAGATCGAGTGGCCTTCTTTGCCGAGAAGTTTTACGCCGTTGTACTCTTTCGGGTTGTGGCTGGCGGTTAAGTTAGCGCCACCGTCGAATTTGTATTTGTGCACCGCGTAGTAGACGAGAGGGGAGGTGCTTTCGCCGATGTCCACGATGTCACATCCCGTTTCAGTTAATCCTTTTATGAAAAATTTTTGGAGCTCGGGGCTTGAAAGGCGAGTGTCTTTGCCGACTACAACTCGCGGATTTTTTTTGTCATAAAATTTAATCAAATACGTACCGAAACCTTTGCCGATAAGTTCGATGGTTTCACGATTCAGATCGGTTGGGTAAATGCCTCTGATATCGTAGGCGCGGAAAATTAACGGGTTAAGCATGTTATTTTTTAGGTAAACGAGTATCTTTCAAGCGATTAAAAGCTTTTTTCTCTTTTAAATATTTCGTGATTGCGGGCGGGACCATTGTTTGCCAGGATTTGTCTTGGGCGAGAATTTTTTTGCGGATTTCTGTCGCGGAAATTTTCAAGTTCATTTTGAGTTTGACGATTTGTATGTCGGGTGCGTGTTTTTCAAAAAGTTCTTTTACGATGTGAGAGCCGGTGAAAAGTTTTTGAAAAGTCGGGCAAAGAAGTTTTACGTGAGAAGTCCAAAGTGAGAAATTCTGAATGTTTCTTATCGGAATGATGATGTATTTTTCTCGCTCGATGCTTTCAGCGGAGAGAGTTTTTTCAATCATTTCAAATCTTTCGCCCGCGGTGAAAGGATTATCTTCGGTGTAGTTTTCTTCGGCGCTGCCGATGCCGATTATTACGCGGTCGCTTTTCGCGAGAGCTTGCTTGAGTCCGTCCAAATGTCCAAGATGGAACGGCTGAAATCTTCCTATAAATAAAGATGTTGTCATTTTAAAAAAGTTGTTGCTGATCTTCCATCGGGATTTCGATTTCGTTGAATTTTTCAACTTCGGCCGGGATGATTGGCGGGAGTTTGGATTTATGTTTATTGAGCGCGATTCTTTGAAGAATCTTTTTTACCAAAGAAGGGTCGAATCCGCGTTCGGCGATCGCTTCTTCGTTCCTGCCTTCTTCGTTCAGCTTCAATATTTTATCCAAAGTTTCATACGGAGCGCCGAGATCTCCTTCATCCGTTTGATCGGGGGCGAGTTCGGCGGTTGGAACTTTTTCAATGAGTTCGCTCGGCAATCCCATAAATCTCGCAAGTTCTTTAACGTCGGTTTTGTAAAGATTCCCGATTACTTCGATATCCGCGGCGAGGTCGCCGTATTTGGTTCCGTATCCGAGCAAAAGTTCGCTCTTGTTCGATGTGCCGAGAACGAGCGCGTTTTGCGTGTTTGCGTAAGCGTAAAGAAGAACCATGCGGAGGCGCGATCTCAAATTCATTTGGCTTACCGGAGTACTTCCCCAGGGTGTGAAATGGAAGCTTACCAAGAATGAGTTGATCGGTTGATAGTAAGTTTTTACCTTAAAATGTTCGGCAAGGATTTTCGCGTGTTCGATATTTTCAGCGCTTGAAATGCCGATTTCCGGCATGATTAATGCGGCGACGTGTTCGGCTCCGAGAGCATCTACGGCAATCTTCAATGTTACGGCTGAGTCGAGGCCGCCCGATAATCCGATGGCGACTTTGTCGAATCCGCGACTTTTAACCTCTTTTTTAAGGTTTTTAACGAGCTCTTTATATGTTGTCTTCATCTTGTGCTATCTGTTAAATTTTTTGAGTGCGTGTTTTATCTCGAGATCGTCGGCTTTCTTTTTCAGAGTCACTCTTTTGTCGTAAAGTTTTTTACCTCTGCAAATGCCGATTGTCATTTTAGCGAAATTGTTTTTGAAATGGATGTCGAGGGGGATGATTGTAACGCCTTTTTGGTTCTCCTGCGAGGTTAAATATTCGATTTCTTTCTTTGAAAGCAAAAGTTGGCGCGGCCGCTTGGGATCATAATCCGTTATTGAGGCGTATTTATATCTCGAGATTGAAAGATTTTGAGTAAAAATTCCGCTGTTTTTAATCGTAATATAACTGCCCTTCAAGGTGGCTCCGCCATTTCTGATGGATTTGGCTTCGTGCCCTGCAAGAATCAGTCCGGCTTCGAGTTTGTTTAACACTTCGTAATCGTGTAACGCCTTTTTGTTGAGTATCGGTTCCATGGTCTCTATTTTAGCCTCCAGGTAAATGTTTGAGCAAGCCGTCAAGACGGATTTTGGAGAATTTACTTTACAGAGTCGTTATCGCTTATTAAAATCCTGCGCGAATTATCCTTTAACTTATTAGCCGTGAAAAAACTATTGGCTATGCTTTCTGTCTTGGGGCTTTTGACAGCTTTCGGCTGTCTTGAGACCGAAGAAGAGGTTGTCACTCCGGAAACGGAAGATGACGGTGTTGCAGTCGAAGTTGAGATAGATGGTGGCGAAGAGGCGGCGGTTGTGGTCGTGGAACCTGTAACTGAAGAAGTTGCCGAGTAGTTCGACTTGATTCGTATCAAAATCCTGCTTGGTAATTCGGGCGGGATTTTTGATATGTATGGTGCCGTGGAATTTCCTAAGCGCTGCTAGGCTAAGTGCCGCCTAGAGTATCAGTTTTTCCGGGGCGAAGATGAAGAAGTAGCCTAAGACCAACATGATCGTGCCGCCGATGATTAGGCAATAACGGGTATATTTCGTGGTGAGACCGAGGAATTGGAAGCTAAACAATGCGATTCCGAAGACCAAAAAGTCGTCCATCATGTAAAAAAGCGTATATGTCATGATGTATATTTGTCTCAAAACGAATCCGAGGTTGTTGAGGTCGAGTACTTTTGTGAAAGCTTGCGGGATGCCGATTGAACAAGCGAATTCAATGATATTGACCGAGAAAGCCAGCGCCAAAGTCCCGAAAAACACACCAATCGTAAGTGGAAGAGTGACGAGATTTTTTATCTTGGTGCTGATTTTCTGTTTCTGCTCGTAAGATGTGATTTTGCATTCGCCATCTTTATTCGTGAAAAATTCATAAATGAAATAAATACCTGCGCCCACGGATACAGCTCCTATTATGGGGGTGACGACGTTGTCCAGTTGCACGAAGTCCCAAGTTTTATACCAGACGTTTAAAATCAAATAGTACATCAGTGTTTCCGCGATGATAAAAATGCCCGCCATTTGGAACATTTTCTTTCTGTTGCCGGCTTGGAGCAGAATTGTTAAAAACATTATCAAAACCCACATTGCGCACGGGTTGAATCCGTCAACAAAGCCAAGAATTACGGATAGGATGGGGAGGGAGTATTCCGTGAGGTCTATTTCGCCTATAAAAGGTGCTTCGATGATCATCTCGCTCGAGCTTGAAACTTCTTGAGTGTTGTAATCTTCGAAAAAGCTGTTGTCCGTCATCGTGAGGGCGAGGTCTATCAGTTGTTGACCGGTTGAATCCGCGCCTCCGAAGCCTTGTATGATTTGGTTTCCGATCAGGATTGTCGGAGTTGATCGAGTTAATCCGTTATTGTTGCAAAATTCTTTGAAAAGATCGTAATTGGCGGAATCGTCGAGGTCGTAATATTTAGGGGTGATGTTTGTGACCGCTTCTTTGAAATCCGTTTCGAGAAACTCTTCCAAATCTTGGCAGTGACCGCATGTTTCACGGGTGAAGACGGAAAATTCGTAATGACCCGGGTCGCCGGGTTGGCAGGTTTCTTCGGCGAAAGCTGTCGAAATAGATGGTAGGCCGCAGACCGTAGATAGCAGAAGGTATATGAGAAGCTTTTTCATGGAAGTGTTTTTAATGTTTGATTTTTCAGTTTGGAGTAGACGTGTGCGCTCAAGTTGAGTTCCGGAACTTTGCGAATTTGCCTGAGTAAATCTTTTAAGTCTTGCGCGTATGGGACCAAGTCGTATTTTAGCATATCGATGCCGGCATTTAATATTGCAATGTTGTTTTAACGGGTTGGCCTTTTTCTTTCCGGGGAGAAAGTTTTGACAAAAGTTGATTTTTCGTTAGAATCTACACGCTTAATTTTATCAAAATTCAAATATGGCCAGAGGAAAAAGCACATTTTGCACTTGGTATTGCTCCGAATGTAACAAGGCGGGATATATTTCCACTTATAACAAAAAGAGCAATGAAAAGATAAAAAAGACCAAGAAAAAATATTGTGCGAAGTGCAGGAAGAGCATGGATCATAAGAGGAAAGATACGAAGAGTTAAATCCAATTAAATATGAAAAAGATTTATCTTGCGGGGCTGTTTGCGCTGGTGTTGTTTGCCGGATGCGCTGGGGATGCCGGCTTGGATTTGCCGGAAGGCGCTACCGAAGACGGTACGTATCGATTGGTAACTCTTGCGGGGGCGGTTGAGATTGTACATAATCCGGATGATCTCGCTACGGTGCTTGATTCGGGTGAAGGCATGAAGGTTTGTACGGGGAGCGGGCAGTATTCGGTCCAGCTTCTTTTCAGTCTTGATGGCGGGGAGCCTATCGATCAAAAAAGTACGATAGCTCTTACCGGTTATAATTGTTTGAATTACGGTACCGCAACTGCGTGTGATTACGAACTGGCGGCGGAAGATTACGAGCCGAGATCGTTTGAGGTGGCGGCTTATTTGGGGCCGGATGAAGGAGAAAATTATAATCAAACTTTCGGGGATTTCGAAGGGTTTTCAGATCAGTTGGCTTTTGCCATACCGCAAGTTGTCATGATGGATCCGGTGAGCGTTACGTGGGCTTGCAGTGGTCCTGCGGCGACTATGCCGGATTACGGGATTTATATGCATTTATTGACTCCTTTTTATGCTGACGAGAATGGCGATATGATTCAAATGTATGTCGGTTTGGATGAGCCGCAGGAGGGTAGCTTCGATCCGGAACAAGTTGTTGATCCGATAGGCGATTTTACCGCTTATTCCGACTATGTGGTTACGGAGGTTTTGGTGTTTGAGGATAGCTTGTGATGCTTTTTAAACAAATAAAAATATGAAAAAAATACTTTTTGCGGTGATGTTGGCGGGTGTTATTTTCTTGGTCGGTTGTACCGGGCCGAGTTTCGAGACATTAAATTCCAGCGATGGCGGGGTTTTGATCGAGAAACTGTTGCCGAAAGACGTGTGGTTTGTGTTGTCGGTGACGACGAAGAATGCGGGGCAGAGGGCGGAGTTCGAGAATTTTATAAATAATTTCTCCAGTACGGACGATTTTTTTGCAAAAGTGCAAGAAGGGTTTGCGGGAATCGGGGTAAATTACGACGAAGATATTAAGCCAATAATCGGAGAGGATGGGTTTAGGATGGTGATGGCGTATGCGGGAACGGATAATTTCGTTGCCATGACGGTTGCGGATGAGGTGAAGGCGCGGGAGTGGTTGGACTCGACGGTTGAAAGAGGGGAGGCGTCAGAGTTGGCCCTATCCGATTTCGATGTTTATGTGAGCCAAAATGACAATGGTGAAAGTTATACGGCGTTGTTGGATGATGTTTTGGTGGTTGCGAGCAGTTCGACCGTCCTTATGAATGCGGAAGGGCAACTTGCGGTCGAAGATAGCGAAAGTTTGTTTGACAATGAAGAGTATATGAATGGCGTTTCGCAGATAGAGTCGCCTTATTTGGGGTATGTTTATGTAGATGTTGCGGGGTATGGTGAAATCGGTGGCGACTCTTTGGGAATATTTTCTTTGGGAAATATTTTACTTAAAAGTGAAGTTATCGGATTTTCTTTTGAGGACGGAGCGCTTTTGTTGAGCGGGTATGGTGTTGGGGACAAGGAGGCGATTGCGGAGTATGGGATTTCGATTTCGGATATCTCGGGAGAAGAAGTTTATTTGACGAAATATGTGCCGGCGGAAGGGATAGCTTTTTACGAGGAGGCTGGCGGATTTGCGAAAATAGTGGAACTTTTCGCTCTTAAAAGCGGGGATGCGGAAGGGTTTTATGCGACATTGGATTCTTATGCGACAAAGTATTTGGGGATGGATGTCAGGGAGGATGTTTTGAGTTTTTTGGATAAAGGGTATGCGATCGCGGTGCATAAGGGGGCGGACTCTCTGCCGTATTTTTCGATAATTGCGGATGCGTCTTCGAATCATGACGGGGCGGATGATTTTGTTGATCGAATAGACGCGCAAATCTCGTCGTTGGTGGCGCTTTTCGAGTATGATGAGAGCGGGGCGTTTTCATCTTTGATCAAAACGGAGGCGGAAGTGATGGGTGGTGATTTCAATGTTGTTTCGATGGATATGGCGGCTTTGGGACAAGTGATGCCGACTTATTCGTTGACCGGAATGATAAGTTTGTTTTACGGGGTTACGGAGGACGACGTTTTGATAATTTCGACTTATCCGGACTGGGAGGTTTTCTCGGAAGAAAGTTCGCTTTTGGAAGACGAGACTTTCAGCGATGCGATAAAGGCCATCAAAGGATACGATAATACGATTTTTTATCTCGATCTAGCGGTGGTGGCGGATTATTTGGGGCTGGTTCAGACTGCGGAAAGCGTGTTGTCGGGGAGCGGAACCGTGTCGGCCGAGGCGGGTAAAATCGTCGAATATTTGGACTCTTTGAACAGCGCGATTTTCGGAGTGAAGGCGGGGGAGGAAGAGGTGGGGATGAGAGGGATAGTGAGATAAAGAACCTCTGAAAAACATACTTCCTAAGAATGAGAATTTCGTAACGGAATCACATTTTTCAGAGGTTCCTTAATTTTAATTTCTTCGTAGAGCGAAGGCGGATCTTGCTTTTTCCAATCTGTCGAGGTCCGTCCTGGGACGGAATGGCGGGTAACGAGATCGATTCGCAATCGCTGAACGCGTTACGCTATTGAAGAAAAGCCGTTTTTGTGGTATCATATAATGATATTTTCAAAAACGCATGCTTAAAACCGAAGACAAAAACAAAAATTTACAGGTTAAAATCAAGCGAGCGATTGCGCAGGCGCTTATGTCCGGCGTGGTCAGCTTGGAACAGATGTATCCGATTTTTTTTATGCTGAGTATTTGTTCGAATTACAACGATCAGGTAATCGCGCTGAAAGTTTTATCGGACTCTTTGCCGGATTTGGCGAAGGTGCTTTTCTCCGAACAAATGATTTTAGCAACAAATTAATTTTTACATATATTTAAAAAAAATATTAAAAACAAAAAAATATGGCTAACACACCAAAAACCGTAGAAGCTCGAGAGTCGCAATTTGATTTTGAAAGGCTGGAATCTTTGATTGCGAGATTTCAAGCTGAAGACAAGGCTAAAATATCTTCCGACGAGGGGATCTTTTTGAGAAAAGCGATTGGTGGCGCCGAGAATTTGGCAAAACGATTTTCAGAAGATCCTTCGTGTAAAAGGTTTATGGAAGAGGTGACCAATTATCCGAAAGCGGATATCAGAGTGACGCCTTTGGGCGAAGTTATGAATGATGCGAATAAGAAAAAAGATGTGATTCGCGTTCCGGAGAAGTTGTTTAATGTTCGTGATGTGGTTGTGGTTTTGGCTACAAAAACCGAAATGATTTCGGATATTAGGAGAAGGTTCCGAAATATAGGTAATTTCGATAGAGCGAGAATACTTGAGGATTTAAAGATTCTTGAGAGGATTTTGAAGGCGGGAGAGTCGTATTTTGACAAAACGGAAATGCCCGTGCCGCCGCAGATCGAAGAAGGCACCGGGACATCCGTGTTGAAGAAGGTACCGGGACATCCGTGCCGTCGGTTGAAGAAGGTACCGGGACATCCGTGCCGTCGGTTGAAGAAGGTACCGGGACATCCGTGCCGTCGCAGACCGTACGTACGCCCGGGGATATTATCGAACCAAGGTTGACAAGGTTGCCGAAAAAAACAGTAGTTCCTCCGAAGTATCCTACGTTGGAAGGACGTACGCCGGGGGATGTTGTTGAGCCGAGATTGCCGCGCAAGAAGGGAGACGTGCCAGTCGAGGAGGGTATCGGCAAGTCAGTTCCTCCGCCAAAAGTCAACCAACGCGCCGTTGATAATCTCGAAAGAATGTTTGTGGATAGCGTGCAGGGGAAAGAAGCGGAGACGAAAAAATTCGCAGAACTTTTGATGAAGGAAGGGGCGCCCGATTACAAAGAGCTTTTCGATATACTGGGAGCGAATGTTGGCAACAGAAAGCCGCTTACGCAGCTGGCTTACATGTGTACTTTGGCGAGGAGAAAATATAACGAGATTGCGGGGCATTTGAGCGAAGAGGATAAGAAAAAATTCAAAGAGTTTTTGAATAAAATGGCGGACGAATTGCATCTTGAATCTCTCAATGCGGGAGTTTCTTTGAGTGAAAGATGGAATCACGTCAGAGAACATAATGGAAAATTTTATTGGGATGACGACAGGATGGGATTGCCGTCGGACAAAGAGCCCGTGGTGGTTTTTGACGCGGAGGATCCGGATGAATCTTTGTCGTTGAGCGATGAAGAGAAGGCTGAATACGGAGTTCATTTGAGCGTTTTGAAAGCGACGAAAGAAAAGAAAGAAAAACACTTTGCGCTTGAAAAAGAGGCTGATGAGTTGAGAGTTCAGCTTGTCGAGAAAATTGCAGGTTATACGCCGGAAAAAATTGCGGCCGAAGGTGGCAGATATAAAGTGGCTGAGAAAATACTCGGTGAAATTATGGGTATTAAGCCAGGCGAAGAGGACCAAGATGGTTGTGTCAAATGGGACAGGAAATTAAAAATTCTTGCTGGCGCGGTTCGTGTGAAGCCGGCGAGGATTGACGATATTACGAGGAAGATCGCAAACATGATTTTGAATACCATTGAGCCGGGGAAAGGTAATTATCAAACCGTTAATGATCCCGAGAGCAATATGACGTTGGATCAGTTTGAAAAAGATAATCCGGGTGTACTTGAAGGTATAAACGGGATTTTGGATACGCTCTTGGGCGATCAAAAAGGCGACGGAGATGCCAGAAGGAAGATGATAGATGATTTGATAAAAGCTATAGAAGAAAGAGGTGGGAAGCTTTACATGAGAGCGATTACGCTTGTGCCGAACAGTTGGCACGAGTCGAATTTTGTGCAGGTTCTCGCGGCGTTGAAGTTTTATAAAACTCTTGATGCGCAACCGGTTGTGTTTTCATTGATTGATACGCAGGCGGGTTGGAGGAAAATCCCAAATACCGAAGTAAGGGGCAAGGAAGCGCAGAAGTTTTTGGATGTAGATCATGGCAATTATGACGATGCGATGGCTGTTATAAGAGCCAATATTGATACTTTACCTGCCGGTTTGAGGGACTTATATATTAAGGAGGGGGAGAAGGACAACGGTTTCACGACGGAAGTCAGAAGGTTGCTTACGGTTCTTTGTCAGAATTTCAGAAATTTCGGTGATAAATCTTATGAAGAGGTTGCGAAAATATATCAAAACAAAGAGTATGCGCAACAGTTCGGCTTGGAGATAAAAGATTTGCAAGCTTTGTATGCGATTTATCAATTGCTGAAAAATGCCGGATTCCATGATTACGGACCGCTGTTTAAATACTTATCTTTCATTGAGCAGACGCCGGAGAGTCCGAAAGTTCCTCGTGTCAGATTTATGGAACGAGATAGACAAGGCGAGATGACTGTTGTTGCGGTTGATGTTGAAGAGAAGTTGAAGAAAGTTGCGAGAAGGTTGGCCGAAGAAAGATATGAAAGAGAGATGGCGGAGATTAATCCGGGGTCTGTTTGGAAAATCATTCCAAAATTCTGGAAGGTTGGGAAGTTCGTAAGGTCTTACGGAAGGTCTTTGGCAAGGCAAGGGTATATAGATAAATATGAACAAGAGTTTGTTGATAAATTGAAAGCCGATCCTAACTTTTTCAAAGAGGTTATGAGCGGGGATGCGGGTAAGGCGGTCGAACATGAGGCGGAAGTTACGGCGATTGTGAACAGGTTTGAATTGGGATTGAGCGAGAGCGAGGTTGTGGATACGTTCAAGGATGGCGCTTTGATGGATGAGCTTAACGATTTGGCGAGAGGTTATCTTGTCGGTTCCGTTGATGATGCGAGATTTAAACTGCGAGCGACCTTCTTGGTGAATAAAATAAGAACGGAGAGGGGTACTCCTCCAACAAGCGAAACTGCGGACAATCTTGTTGTTTCGAATGCGGTTGAAAAGATGGAAGACCTCAAAAGGAGACATATTGCGGGCTTGGTGAATTTGGATTTGGATAATTTCAAATTGGCTTTGAAATTGGGAAGGGCGACGAATGTGGATGTGCATTCGGAAATGAGAGATAAGAATTGGGCGAATAGATTTGTTAAGAGATTACAACAGTGGGGAGAAAGACATAAGATTCTCAAGTGGCTTACCTCTCCGACAAGTGCGGGTATCGTTACTTACGGGATCGTAAATTTCGGTTATAACGCGATAGCGGGTTCGATGGGTAGGAAAGCTGTTGCGCTCGGATTGGGAGCGATGGTTGCGGCTCCGGCTATTGGGCCGGCGCTTGTCGCCGTTGGCGCGGGGATTGCTGTTGGTGGAGGGCTCGCAGTTCTTCATAGAGACAGAGCCGTGATTATGCAAGAGGCTCATAAGAACAGAAGGGAAGCTTTGGGTGCTTATGGTGCCGAAGCGGGGACTTTTGAAGCTGATTTGGAAAAAGTCACAACCAAGAAAAAACCGGCTCTCGAGATGATTAACGCGATTGACGCGGCTATTAAGGCCGGAGATCAAGATGCTTTATTTGCGGCTGTCGCCGAGGCGGAAGCCAGAAACGAAATGTCTTTGAGTGGCAGAAAAGAAAGAAGCGGGGCGAGGGTGGATTTGATTTCATTCTCTGATGAAAAACATGTCGAGCAAGAGAGAACGAAACTTTTATTTATGATTTCAGAAGGGAAGAAACATATGGTTAGAAACGGTCTGACCGAGCAAGAGGTTGAGGACAAGGTTAGAACGGTTAAGGCGCCGATTATGGATGCTTTGAATCAAATGATTACAGGGCAATATAAGGCGTTTAAGGGAGTAAAAAGAAGAGAAAATGCTTATGCGTTTGGAACAGGCGCTCTGTTCGGGGCGGCTACAAGTGCAATCGGATTCGGCGCGAGCAAGTTGTACCACATGGCGTGGGGGCATAATGCGAGAGTTGATTATGGTGCTGTAAATGACTTGGATCAGTTCGCGAAAGATCATGGAGTGGACAATCCTCGATATGGAAGCGATTGCAGGATGACACCGGATACCATCCGCGAATTTGAGTCGCATGGATTTAGGGTTACCGAAGATGTTACAAACCCGGGCGTGCCCACACATCCTTTGTACGGAGGGGCGATTGCGCCAAGAGGGTTTGAGGTCAGGGTGCCGGGTGGAGCGAGTGAACATATAACCGTTAATGTGCCGGCGAGTTTCAAATTGCCGAACGAGGCTTATATCCCCGGTACTCATGTTGTTGATCAAAACTGGATGACTGCGAACGGGTTTGACGTGGCTCCGGGCGGGATTACGGGTATCAATATCCCAACGGATGACGCTTCGACGGTTTTGGGGAAATTGGTTGGGACGGGTGCTCTAACTGCGGATGAGGTGAAGGGCCATATAGTAATTGTTGACGGGAAATTCACTCAACCGAGTTTGGATTATTTGACGGGAGTGAAACATTTGAGCGTGACGGAGGTGCCTGTTGCGGGTGTGCCGGGTGGCGTGCCAGGCGTGCCGGGTACTCCGAGCGCGGGAGGGGTTTCGGGATTTGAACATTACAAATTGGGCGGACATTGGCATAACAATACTTTGCCGGTTTACGAAAGCGTACATGAGCAACATTTACATTTCGGAGGTATCGGAGGGAAAGGCTTGGATGCTCATGGGAACGTGGTTTTCAATATTGATAAAATGCTTGCGGGCGGACAACCGACGAGCGGAGCGGAGTCGTTAAGTGTTCCACCTGTGTTTGCGGCCGGCAAAATAGGGTTGTATTTGGGGGCGCATGATGCGAGCGGGGATTTGGTTTATTTCAAAGTCCCGATAGATCCGACTACGCATTCGGCTACGATAGATTTTGCGGCGCATCCCGAATTGAAACAGTTTTTCGATGTGTCGGGAGGTGCGAATCCGAGATATTTGGGCGAGTACGTTATGTGCGCGCAAGATGATAGCGGGCTGATCAGGTCTTTAGCGAAAGTTGACGGTACGGATGCGATAAAAGTTCCGCCGCCGGGACCGGGTCCGGTGTTGCCACCGGTACCTTCGGGGATGGAGTATTCCGTTACTGGAGAAATCCCAAATCCGGATAGCTGGGGATATACCTCTCCGATAGTTGACGGCGAATGTCCAAGTTACCAGTATTTGATTACCGGTGAAAAAGGCGAGGTGTTTGTTATGCCTCCGGTTGTTGTTTCAAGACCTGTGAATTTGGAAAAATATAAAGGTGGTGAAGTGCCCGGACAGGGGGCTGGTTTTTCAGAGGCGCTTGGTCATGGATTTGTGTTTGTTGGACCGGATGGCTCGTCTTTGGCCCCAGTCGCTGAACTTACGGCGGCTGAATTATATCCTCAACCCGGTTATGTAAACGGTCATGTTTGGACAGAATGGGATTGGGGAGACGTTGAGCCGATTGTGCCTACGCCACCGAAATCACCGGAACCGCCGCAGATAACGAAGTTGCCGGACTCACCTCGGATAGAAGGGCCGACGCTTGAGGAACAGGCAGGAAGGCAGTTGCCGGATTCCAGGCATGGGCAAAGATTGATAACCCAGTTGCCGGACCCGGTAGATTCGAGGCCGCCGTCAACGGAAGATACGTTCTTTAAGCCTCCTTATGATCCGAATATTAAGCCGGTAGCGCCGGGAGAAAAGGATGAGTCGAAGCCGGAACTGCCACCAGTGGAGCCGGTACAACCCGTGATGCCAACGCCAACGCCAACGCCCCAACGCCAACGCCAACGCCAACGCCAACGCCAACGCCAACGCCAACGCCAACGCCAACGCCAACGCCAACGCCCAACGTACCTACCAGTGGCGAAACTCCTCCGGAAGAAGTGCCGCCGGAACTTAGGCGGGATACAGAGGATCCATTTTCTACCGGACCCGAACTTGTTCCGCAAACGGAACCCATAGCCGGACCGACACCGGCAGGGGTGGAAGCGGCAAGGACACCTGTTACCGAACAACCTGTCGAACCACCCGAGATGCCACCTGTTGAACCCGTAGCCGGACCGACACCGGCAGGGGTGGAAGCGGAAAGAGCTCCTGTTGCCGAACCTGTCGAACCATCTGAGACACCATTTGTTGCCCCCGGACCCGCGGTAGAACCAGCGGGAGCGGAAATGCCAAGACCGTCGCCAACGCCGGTAGAAGCACCGGAAGTACCGGCAACGCTACCTGTTGAACCCGTAGCCGGACCGACACCGGTGGGGGTGGAAGCGGAAAGAGCTCCTGTTGCCGAACCTGTCGAACCATCTGAGACACCACTTGTGGCGCCCGAAGTTTCAACAACATTAGAAGATAAGGATGAAGATGACATAAGGAAACTTTTAAAAGGCGAACCTTTTAAATCGTATTTGAATTCCTTTATGCCGTTCGAAGTTGTTAGCGTGAATGGGCAAAGACAATTGAATTTATATGTTGCACCCGATCAAGGTGAGCAATTTGCTATAGCACTTAAGGCTATGGAGGATGGTTCCGCAACCAAAAGACTTCTTGATTTGATCTTGGGGAATACCGCCAAGTTGATTTTTGCCAATGAAACGGAGCCTGAGCAGTTTCTTAGAGTTTTTGGTGTTGCCGGCGAGAGCCAACCTCTGTTGTCACGATTTAAGATGCTTATGCGCAGATTGAGGGAGGTAAGACCTCTCTAAAATGACTGGTAAAACTACAGGTTCGTGCTTTATACTTTTATCACTTAAACAAAAACAAAATATGGATCCAAACATCAAGAAATTTCTTACGGATTTGATCAAGGAGGCCGGGATGGGGGCTTTGCCGCAGGCGGATCAGGACAAAATGATTGACGAGCTGTATGTTAGGCTCGAAGATAGGCTTATGCTTGCGGTTATGGAGGCCCTGCCCGATCAGAAGAGGGTGGATTTTCAGGCCAAAATCGAGACCGACGAAATGGACGCGAAGCAAGTCGAAGATTATATTCGCCAAAATGTGCCGAATTACGAGCAGGTTTTCGCGAAAGCTTTTGCGGAGTTTCGAGAGTTGTATTTGTCGGCGGTCGGAGAGTAAGGGGAGGTGGTGCGAATTTCGACGTGTTGCAAAACGAGGTTTGCGTCGTGGTTTTTTCGTGGGGGGATGAGGCGATTTTTGCATCAAAATTTGTATCCTGCAAGGCGAGGTTTTTCCACGCGAGATAACACGAATTTCGCCATGAATTCGGCATGCCGCAACGCGAAAAAGGTGAGCGTGCCATCACCGCGCGAAAAGTCCAGTCGGGATGGTGGACTTCCTCCTGTTAAAGTGATATAAGAGAGGCACGATTTAACTGCGAAAATACGAAAAACATACATGCGGAATTTGTGAAGTATGGGAAGAGTGCGAAATATTGGTTGAGACGGTGCGCTTTATTGTTACCCGAGATAGCGCGAGAGGAGATTTGGCGCGAAAAAGGTTTTTCAAGTATTTACGATTATGCGGCGAAATTGGCGGGGATGAGTAAGGCGATGGTGGATACGGCGTTGTGGGTTATCAGAGCGGTAGAAGATAAACCCGAATTGAAGAAGATTGTAGAGAAGAAGGGTATTAACTGCGTAAAACCTGTAATAGCAATCGCGACGAAAGAAAATGCCGGATTCTGGGCCGAGAAAACAAACACGATGAGCAAGGCGGAACTCGAAACTTACGTAAGAGACTACAAGGCAACTTTATACCCCCCGGGGAGAATAAGATTGAATCTGTTAATGTCGAAATGGAGCTAGACCCGAAGGTGGCCGAACTTCTCAAGAAGATGAAAGGCGATCGTGATTGGA
>LCFW01000006.1 GCA_000999315.1 Candidatus Peregrinibacteria bacterium GW2011_GWF2_43_17 | reverse complement strand
TCCCGGGACGGCCGATGAACAGGAGGTGACGATCAAACTTAACTCAAAACTCGCCAAGAGATTCGAAGCGTTCAAGAAGAGAGCCGACTTCGAAATTCTGCTTGAGAAGTTCATGGATGAAGTTGAAGTACAACCCAAGCCCGAACCCGTAAAAACAGATTCGCCATACATCTCCGTCGCCATCAAGAAACACGTTGCCACCAAAACCAACGGCATCTGTGCCCATCCCGATTGCAACAAACCCGCAGTAGAATTTCACCACACCAAGAGATTCTCCCTAACCAACGAGCACCACCCCGACAACATCACCCATCTCTGCAAGGCCCATCACGACCTCTGCCATCTCGGGCTCATCGCCAACGAAGAGAAGCAACCTTACGAGTGGCAACTGCTCACTTTCCCGGACCAAACAAACCCCAAATACGAGGTGGACAAGATGGTGCAGGCGTATAAGACGGGATGAAACGCGAAAAATATTGATTTTAATAGTTTCCTCTTTTTATGTTATAGTTTCCCCGCTTTATTTTTAAACTAAATTTATGGATTATGAAGTCAAAGATATTTCTCTCGCCAATCAAGGGCAGATGAATATCGAAGTTGCACGCAGAAATATGGGCGCGCTTATGAAGGTCAAAGAAAGATTTTCAAAAGAAAAACCTCTCAAAGGACTGCGAATAGGCATGGCTTTGCACATTACAAAAGAGACTGCCAATCTCGTGGAAACGCTGATTGCCGGAGGTGCGGATGTTGCGATTACCGGATGTAATCCTCTCTCCACTCAAGACGATGTCGCGGCCTCAATGGCAAAAGACGGCGTGAAGGTTTACGGCTACAAGGGCGAATCCAAAGAGGATTATTACAAGTATGTAAATCGCATTATAGATTTTAAACCAAATATAACGATAGACGACGGTTGCGATCTCGTCTCTGAAATCCACTTAAAACATCCCGAATTGATAAAAGATATTATTGGCGGATGTGAAGAGACAACAACCGGAATAATCAGATTGAAATCAATGATGCGAGACGGCGCACTCAAGTACCCGATGGTTGCCGTAAATGACAACAAAACCAAGCATTTGATGGACAACTATTATGGGACCGGCCAATCCACTTTGGACGGAATTATCAGGGCTTCGAATATTTTGTTTGCCGGAAAAACTCTTGTCGTTTTGGGATATGGAAGTTGTGGAAAAGGTTGCTCTCTGCGAGGTCGCGGGATGGGCGCAAATGTCATTGTCACCGAAGTTGATAATTTCTGTGCTTTACAGGCTCAAATGGACGGCTTCCGCGTTATGAAAATGGAAGATGCGTGTAAGCTTGGCGATATTTTTATAACCGTTACGGGCGATAAAAACGTTATCCGTCTCGAACACATGAAACAGATGAAAGAAGCTGCGATTATGGCGAATTCTGGACATTTCGATAATGAGATCGACATGAAAGCTCTCGAAAAAGCGGCAAGTTCGAAGCGAAGGGTCAGACATTATTTTGACGAATATGTTTTGGATGGAAAGGTGTTGTTCGTTGCGGGCGAAGGCAGGCTTGTGAACCTCGCGGCGGCGGAAGGACATCCGAGCGAAGTGATGTCTCTTTCTTTCTGCGGACAAGCTTTGGCTTGCGAGTTTTTGGTGAAAAATAAAGGCAAGTTGTCGATCGATGTACATCAGTTACCGGAAGAGGTTGACGATTTCATAGCCGGATTGCAACTTGAGGCGATGGGCGTTGAAATTGACGAATTGACCGAGGAGCAGATTAAGTATTTGGCGGGGTGGCAGGAGGGGACGTAGGGGGTAGACCGTAGAAATGCACAATTATGGTGATTTTCGTCTCCCGTTTTTACTGACATCTGTATCTGTCGGCTATATAATTTAGACGAAACTTGCCTTCAAAATTTGATCGCGAATTGGTATCAGATAAAAGATTTCTTCAATCCTTATCGGGAGAGCCTTTTTTGTTGTGTGTGTGATTTTTATATTTAAGACAAGGTCGTGTAAGAAACCGGCATGCCCTGCACTTTATAGCCGTTCATCCATTCATCAATGCCTGTTCCGTGTGACCCCGAGGCTGAACCCAAATCCGACCAAACAATTCCGACAATCATATTATCAAGTCCGCTTGCGACAATGTTGTTTAAACCATCCGTATCTTCGTGAGAACGATCTTCGTAAATCCGCGTACTGATTGTTGCCATTGTGCCAATATCGTCATCTTCATATATGTCCGTGAATACCGAGAAAGTCTTGCTTGTCCCCGCAGGGATAGTAACTCCGTCGGTTGTTCCGCCCATTGTTAAATCCAAATAGGTGGCTTGATCCGGATCGTAGTATCCTCCTTCGCCAAGAATAGCGCCCGTCCCATGTTCTCTAATTTGCCAATGGCTGATATCGTAACCGAGGTCGTTTGATGTTTCGATACCGCTTACAACGGTTTGCAGAGACATATATCCCAATATGATATCTCCTTCCGAGTCGGCCGCAACCGTAAACCTATATACTTCCTGGTCAGCTCCGGCAATCAATGACGTCCCCAAGCTTGTGGCATTTGCTACTGTCGGGGTTGATCTATAAACATAAGTTGCATTTGTTGTTGTAGCACTTGAAATTGCCGTAAATTTACCCGATGTGGTGCCCGTTGCCTCGAAATCATTTCTGCTTAATGTGAAATATAAGGCGTCGTCGCTGTCCAAGCCGCCACCATCGTTACTATGCGTAGCAAGATCGGCGTATAGTTCGATGTATATCGAATCATCTTCCGGTACCAACATATTCATCCCCGAAAAGGTAAAAATCGAACCGGATTTTGTAGCCGTAACGCTTGTCGAGGTACCATCCTGAAGCGTCATCGAATCAATACAGTCCACCAAATTGGCTGCATTTGTTCCTCCGGAATCCGTTGGTGAAAATGAAAGTTTTGAAATAGTCCAATCTTCTCCTATTGCCGTAGCCTTAAATACCGCGATCAATAAATTATTCTCTTCTTGAGCCGCGATTTGATCTTCCTGGGAATAAACCGTGCTTCCAACTATCGTTAGAGTTGTTGGCACCGATGCTATTTTCGTGCCGGAAGTACTACCTGTTTTTATCTTCAGCGCCCCCATGTAATTTGTCGCCGTTCCGAATAATACAACCCCGAGGATAACCACTACAGCGATAAGTAAGGCTATCTTTTTTTTGTTGGACTTTTTTGAGCCCATGACTGTTTCCATTTTTGTTTTGGTTATGGATTATCGTTTAAATTATAACACGAATGCCCCCCCGTGCAAGCCCTCGGCTTGAAACAGAGTTTCCTTTCTCACCCGTAAATGCAATTATCTACGAGCGTTTTATGCATTTTATGCCAATCAGTAAGTCCAAAATTTGCATCGTTATCCCCGCCTACAATGAAGGTGGCGTCATAGGCAACGTGCTTTCATCCTTAAAAAAAGGCGGGTACGAAAATATTATCGTCGTTGACGATGGAAGCAATGATGATACTTATCGTGTTGCGAATTCTTATACTGTTAGGGTTATACGCCACAATTTGAATCGAGGTCTCGGAGGGGCGCTTGGAACTGGTATGGAGGCGGCTATAAGGCTTGGAAATGAGATGATTGTGACTTTTGACGCCGATGGACAACATGCCGTGCACGACATCGAGAAGGTCGCACTCCCCATATATCAAAAAAAGGCCGATGTGGTGATCGGATCTCGTTTGAAAAACAGGGCCGGTATGCCTTGGTACAGGGTTCTGATGAATATTTTAGGTAATGTTGCGACTTATATGCTTTTTGGCATTTGGTGCTCCGATACCCAGTCGGGGCTACGAGCTTTTTCTCTTGAGTCGGCAAAAAAACTGCATATCCGTTCAAACAGGATGGAAGTCAGTTCCGAAATCATACGCGAAATAAAGAGACTCGACTTGAAAATGATCGAAGTGTCGATACAAGCCATTTATACCGAGTACTCTTTATCCAAAGGCCAGAGCTTATTGACTGGAATAAAGACATTTTTTAGGCTACTCTTGCATCGCTTAATGCATTAAAAATGACAACAATACACATAGTAATTACGGCTTTCGTGCTTTTCGCCATGAGCAGAACTTTTTTGAGGCTCAGAGAAGGCGAAATAAACAAGGCTCAGTTCGTTTTTTGGTTCGTGGTTTGGTCCCTGGTTGCGGTTGTCGGATATTGGCCCGGAGTGACTCAAACTCTTGCTGATTTTTTAGGTATAGATCGTGGTATAGATTCGGTCGTATATGTTTCCATAGTAATACTTTTCTACCTTGTTTATCGCGCTTATGTTAAAATCGAGCACCTTGAACAAGATATAACAAAGGTTGTACGCGAAGAGGCCATATCTGAATTTTCTTCCAAAAATGCAAAAGATTAAATCACATCTTGAAGATTCGTCCGCACTTCAAAAACAGCTTTCGGTTGATGACTCTTTTTTATTAAAAGTTAAAAACTCGGCGGATGCCATATCTTTCGCTTTAAAATCCGGCGGGAAAGTTTTAGTGGCAGGCAACGGAGGAAGTGCCTCTCAAAGTCAACATTTCGTTGCGGAACTTGTTGGTAAATATTTAAAAGAAAGAGTTCCTCAAAAAGCTATTTCTTTGGTCTCCGACGTGGCAACCATGACGTCTTTGGCGAACGATTTCGGTTACGAATATGTTTTTTCGAAACAAGTCGAAGCACTTGGTGAAAAAGGCGATGTTTTTGTCGCGCTATCAACGAGCGGGAATTCGGAAAACATCCTGGAGGCTCTTGAGCAAGCCAAAAAGGCGGGCTTAACATGTATCGGTCTTGCCGGCAAAGATGGAGGTAAAATGAAAGATTTTTGCGACCATCTTTTGATTATCCCGAGTAGCAGCACGCCATTAATTCAAGAATCCCACTTATCCATTTTGCATATATTGGCAGATTTGGTAGAAGAATCACTATGAAAAAGTTTTCACAAATTCTCGCTGATTTTCGCGGCAAAAATATTTTGATTGTCGGCGATGTCATGACTGATCATTATCTTTATGGCACAGTCGGCAGGAACTCTCCGGAGGCTCCCGTACCTGTTTTACTGGCTCAAAAAGATGAATATCGCCTGGGCGGAGCGGCAAATGTTGCGCATAACATCTTCAAGCTCGGCGGAAATCCTCTGTTGGTTTCAATGTGCGGATTTGACGATAAAGGTGAGAATTTAATTCGACTACTCAATGAATCCGGCATTTCTTCCGAAGGATTGGTTAGAGCGAAAGAGTATCCCACGACTGAAAAACTTCGCGTCATAGATAAACAGAATAAACAACTTATCAGGTTGGATTTCGAGAGAAGTGACGATATTACCGGGGTTTTGGAAGACGAACTAATTTCAAAATTTGATGAATATTTTAAATCTGCCAATGCTGTAATAATTTCCGATTATGCAAAAGGTGTTATGAGCCCGCAATTCATACGTTATGTTGTCGAGAGATGCTCGGAGATCCCCGTTTTCGTCGATCCCAAGCCGAAACATAAAGAGTTTTATAAAAACGCATTCCTCCTTACCCCAAACGAAAAAGAGGCGGCGGAAATGGTCGGAGTTGACGAAATAACGGATGCGAATTGTGATGAAATCGGCAAAAGACTTTCGATAGAATTAAACTCGAATGTCATAATCACACGAGGTAAAAAAGGCATGAAGGCTTACATGAAAGATGACGGAACTTTCGAAGTCCCAACCAAAGCCGAAGAGGTTTTCGATGTCACCGGCGCAGGCGACACGGTTATTTCGACAGTTGCACTGGCTTACGCATCCGGAGCCGACGTCCTTGAGTCTTGCCAGATCGCGAATCTCGCGGCACACGTTGTAATAAGCAAATTCGGCACCGAAACCTCAACCGTGGATGAAATTTCTAAATTATTATGAAAGCTATTTTTTTAGATCGAGACGGGGTGATAAATTACGATACCGAATACGTTCACGACACCACTAATTTTAAATATATCCCCGGCGCAAAAGAAGCCTTGAAACGCCTTGCAGAAGCCGGGTACAAGCTTTTCGTCATAACGAATCAGTCGGGAATCGGGCGCGGATATTACACCTTGGAAGATACCGAAAAACTTCACGAATATATGCTCGCCGACTTCGCCAAAGAGGGCATCAAAATAGAAAAAATCTACGTTTGCCCGCATCGCACTGACGAGAATTGCAAATGCAGAAAGCCCAACCCGTATTTCGTTTTTGAGGCACAAAAAGAGTTCGACATAGATTTAAGTAAAAGCTTTTTTGTCGGTGATCGCGACACGGATATCGGATGCGGCAAAAACGCTGGCGTAAAAACCATATTGGTCGGCGATTTAGGGAGTGGTAATATTGAACCGGATTTCAGGGAGAAAGATTTGATATCTGCGATAAATATCATAATTAAAAGCTCAAATGACTCAAGACAAGATTAAAACACTCGACGAGCTCATAACGATCGTGAAAATTCTCAAGCACGAAGGCAAAAAAATCGTAACCACGAACGGTTCTTTTGACATTTTTCATGCTGGACATGTTAAGGCGCTTGAAGAGTCCAAGACGCAGGGCGACATATTGATAGTCGGCATAAACAGTGACTCTTCGGTAAGGGCTTACAAAAGCGCGGATCGGCCCATTAACGGCGAACGAGAGCGCGCTCTTGTTGTAGCAGGAATGGCTTGCGTGGATTATGTTTTCATCTTCAATGAAGAAAATCCGATTGAATTTCTCAAGGTCTTGAAACCCGATGTGCATACGAACTCCGCCGAATACGGCAAAAATTGCGTCGAGGCCAAAACTGTTGAAGAAAACAACGGCAGGCTTTATTTGATAAAAAAAATAAAAGGATTATCCACGAGTGAAATAATCACCAAGATCAAGAATGGATAAAGTCGCATTTCAAAGATCGGCCGACAGATTTTTCGGGGGCTTGCTTTGCGGATTTTATTCTTTGAAAAAATCCCGCCACTTGCCCAAAAAAGATCAAGTCAGAGATATTTTGATAGTTCGTTTGTGGACATTGGGCGAAAGTATTCTTACGCTACCGATGATCGAGAGATTGCGAAAAGAGTTTCCGAATGCCAAAATCACGATATTGGCGAGAAATCGGAATAAGGAGATTTTCAAGCATGTTGACTTCGTTGACGATATATTGCTTTTCGAGCGAGAAAATTTCACGAATTTGGCAAAACTGCACCAGCATTACGATATCGCCATCGATACCGAGCCATATTTGCGCATTTCCGGCCTTCTAACGCGATTTCTAGGTAAAGCCCAAGTCGGATTCGATCATGGACTCCGAGGGCGCTTATATGGCGAGAAAATCGCGTATAACGACCAACAACATGCTGTCTTAACTTTTTGCGATCTTTTAAGACCTCTCAGGATTGATTATAAACCTGAAAAATTGACTCCTTTGAAAGTCACCGACGAGGTTTTAAAAAATTGCAAAAACAAACTCGAATCGCTATTTGGATGCGAACTCCATGAAGTGCGAATTATCGGTATCCACGCAGGCACCGCCGAATCTGCGAAATACAGAGCATGGCCGAAAGAAAATTTCGCCAAACTGATTCAGAAGTTAATCATACGAGACAAAACAATAAGAGTGGTTTTAACAGGTTCGAAAGGTGAACACCAGACCAACGAAGAGATTATGAATATGGTTGAAGATAAGAAGCATGTATTTAATCTTGCCGGAGTTCTCAGCTTTGAAGAATTCATATCGCTTTTTTCCTATATTGATCGGTTCGTTTCAAACGATACCGGCCCGATGCATCTGGCGGCCGCACAAGGTTGCAAAACCATCGGTCTTTTCGGTCCAAATCTCCCATTGAGGTTCGGACCATATGGTCAAACTGCGATTTATCATGGCGATAAACTCCCCTGCTCACCCTGTATCAATATACACAAGGGTAAGTTCGTTAAGTGCAAGAGAATAAAGAATGGATGCGCGGAATGCATGAGGATGATAGAGGTTGAGGAGGTAGACGGTAGACGGTAGATTGTAGATGGTAGACGATAGATTGTAGAGGGTAGAAGAGGAGAGGTATTTTCGCTTTGTTGTGCAAATTCCAAAAAAAGACCCCCCGCTTTCGCGAGGGGTCTTTTGGTAAGTGTATTAAATTACACTTCTCTTATTCTTAGCTCAAAGTTACGTAAGAAACTGGCATACCAGGAACTTTGTAGCCCGTCATCCATTCCGCTGTGTTTTCACCATGTGTCCCGGATTGGATACCATAGTCTGACCATACCAAGCCCGTTGCGGCCAAATTGGTATTGTTGATACCAACGAGTCCCAACATTGATGCGGCGGCCCTGTAGGTCGTATCTTGGTGGATTCTCATGCTCAACGAAGACGTTGTCGCCGTGTTGGCGTCTTCAACAACAGTCGCAAAGATTGAGTATGTTTTCGTTGCATTCTTGCCGATTAAGACACCGCTGGTTCTTGAGCTGCCACTCCAGCTTAGCTGTATCTTGACCAGGCCGTTGTGTGCGTCGTAACAACCTGAACCAAGTACCGTAGACTGGCCGTATTCTTTAACTTGGAATGCGGATCTTGTCGTATCGATCACGGCAGATGATCCATAATAACCCGTACCGCCGCATACGCCTACTTGCCAAGTTGTGTTCGCATCTGCATCTTTACTCAAACTGCTGGTAGCAGAATTACCTGTAACCAAGCCTGTTTGAGTCAGATCCAATGTCATGTAATACAATATCGTGTCGTAGTTGTCGTCGGCAGATACTGTAAATCTGTAAACTTCCTGTTCGCCCGGTAACAATGATGATCCAAGGCTTGATGCGTTGGCTACTGTCGGAAGTGTTCTGTATACGTAGGTTGAGTATGAGCTCGTAACATTGGATAGTTCGCTCTCAACGTAACCTGTACCGGAACCTTGACCTGTAGCTACGAAATCAGCATTGTTGCCGTTTAGATCGCCGTTATCTATGATTATTCGCAAGCTATCATCACTATCGGCACCACCCAATCCGTCATTGGTGTGTCCCGCTAGATCAGCGTAAACCTCGAAGTAAGCCGAGTCGTCTTTCGGTACATAGAATTCCAAGCTGTCGAATAGAACTTTTGTACCTGATACGGCTACCGTCTTCTCTCCATCCAATGTATCCGGATCATCAACATCCGTCGGATATTTTATCGTTAGAGTTGAAAGATTATCCAACAGAGCCGTGTAGCTGGCATCGACATATGTCACAGCGGATACTCCTGCAACTGCGCCTGTAGCTGTCAACGTCATCTTTGTGATTTTGAAATCTTCATCCGCAGCTGTTGCCTTGAATTTGGCAAGTAATACGTCCGTTTCTCCGGTAGCAACCACCTGTTCTTCCATTGGATCGCTTGTGTTTTCAGCGATTGTCAATGTACCACCACCAGTGACGGTCATTGCAACTGTCGGGGTAGCAGTGGTAGCTGTTCCACCATTTGGAGCATCTCCGCTTGCGTCTACCGAATTATCCTCTTCGTCTTCCGAAACGATATCTCCATCCAAAATATCAACGCAGACACGATCGGTTGAACTGTTAAATGGAGCTGAAGCACTTAAGTCGCCATAAACCTTCAACGTTTCGGTTTCACCCGCTCCGATTGTCCAAGAAAGACTTGAGAATGTAGCTTCGCCACCGGTTGTATTGGCAGAGAATGATTCGTCTGTACCAATTTGGTTGCCTTCACTATCTTCCAACCATACTGTTGGCACCAAGTCCCTCATATCTATAGAGTTATCTTCGCCCTTGTAGTAATCAGCGTCACCTTCTCCTTCGTCAATGTAGCCGGAAAGATCAATTTGCGTAACGGTTACATCCATTGCGCCTCCAGCCGACAATGTGAATGTGGCAAGGTTAACACCTGTTGTACCCTTTACGAAGGTATCGGATATTGGCATAGTAGCCAATGCGAGAGTTAAGCTTGCGGCTTTTACCGTCATGGCATTACCCGCTATTGCAGATGCCGGAACTATATCCGTGACATATTCATTCGTGTCTGTATCCAAAATGCCTTCCGTCGTGCTGACTGCGGCCAATGTTGTTGTGATTGTGGAATCGGCAAGAGATGCATAGTTGGCAATATCACATGTGATGGCGATTGTCTTGGTTTCACCGGCAGCCATCGTCCAGTAATCCGTGAATACCAATGATTGAGACGTATCGCTACCTGACAATGTTGTCTCTTGCGGGCCCATCAATGAGTCTATAACTTCGTCGTTCTCGTCCAGTTCCACGATTTTGAAATCCGAGAAGTTCCTTACAACGGTGTCAACCAAGCCGGAGCCTGTTGCCGCCGCCGTTACGGTAAGCTTCCTGAATTCAATGTCTCTTTGTGCCGTTACCGTGAATTTTTCAAGGATAACATCCTTGGCATTGATAGCCAAATCCGTTGCGCTTGGCCCATCTTGAGAAAGGGTAACTTGTCCGCCTTGGATTGTTGACCAAGAAGCGTCCGTACCATCAGCGGCCGCATTATCGTAAGCGCTATATGTAACCGAAGCGCCGTATCCATAGACCAATCCTGTCGTACCCAAATCCGTAGATTCATCCAGGTAGACATAGATCGTTTCGTTCGGATCAGCAACCACTCCTACGTCACCGGTTACGTTAAACACTTTCGTATTGCCTTTGCCGATACAGTAACCATTGTCGCTATACGTGTAGCTTCCACAGTTGTAGTTCCCGTTGATAACGAAAGTTATCAACTCATCTTCAACCGACTCCGCCGTAGCGATTATGTCGCTACCTTGCAAGAGCTTCAAGTTTGTCAAAGTGCCTTCTGTAACCGTCCCCTTTACCGTCAATGTTACTCTTGTCAAAGCTAAATCCTCTGCGGATGAAGCCGCCAAAGAGAATTCCGCTATTTCAGATTCCGCCTCTCCTATTGTTGGGTTTGGAACGCTTCCATTTTTAGACATCGTGATAGCGCCGGAGCTGGAACCTGCGATTGTGAATGTTCCGCTTTCGATCGGGAAAGTACCCGTGACTTCGATTGCGTCTGATTCAACGCTGTCAACGTCTATCAATTCCAAAATGTTTTCATCACCTGTTGTCGCACTTGCGTAAGTATCAACAACCACAGTCAATGTTAGAGCATCACCATCTTCGATTGTTTTATTCAAAGAACCGAAAGTGACCTCGTTTGTATCGCTGGCAATGGATCTCCCTGTTGTCAGGCGAACATCACCTTCATATAAATAAACATATGAGTAGTCGGTTGTGGCACCAACGCCTTTTCTGTGCAATACGACTGTATCGAGTTCAACGTCGCCACCGTCAGCGGTGAATATAACGTTCAACATTTCAACAGACGTAGCTCCTTTTGGCAGAGAAATGCCTGCGATTTCATCGCCCATCTCAACCGTCAAGGTACCTTCCGTCGCAGTGTCATCATCGCCTGTGTCGTCGTCACCTGTGTCGTCATCGCCCGTGTCGTCATCGCCCGTGTCGTCATCGCCCGTGTCGTCATCGCCCGTGTCGTCATCGCCCGTGTCGTATCTCAACTCCGGGTTCTGACCTTGGTATACCATCTTGCAAGCTGCGGCGCGGTCAACATCGTCTGCCGGCTTGAATGTGCCGTCAGAGTAACCGTCAATTACCGTGTTGTTGTAAGCTGTTTCAATGTAGTTATAGTACCAAGCGCTGTCATCAACGTCAGAGAAATGAGGAGCATCGGTGGTGTCGGTCTCAAGGCCTGCGGCATTTACAACCATTTTTGCAAATGCGGCGCGGTTGACCTCGTCACCGGGACCGAATGTTCCATCTTCGTAACCTTCAACGATGCCAAGCTTCTGAGCCGTGTTTACATAAACGGCATACCAAGCATCAGAATCAACGTCCGGGAATCCGGCGTCGTAATCGTAATCAAGTTCGCCTTCACCTGCGAAAGCCAAAACCATGATTTTGGCGGCTTGCGCGCGGTTAAGTGTGTCGCCGGGACCAAATGTTCCGTCGTCGTAACCCTCAACTACACCTAGGTCAACTAGAGACTCTACGTACTCATAGTACCAATCGTCAGGGTCTACATCGGAGAACGTCTGAGCTTTAGCTACGCCAGCAAAACTCATCGAAGCGAGTAATGCCAACAAGCTGAGCCCCGCGATGGATCTGCGAAGTGATCGCAGACTTAGAGAAATTTCCATACGGTTTTTCCTGTTAAAGGATAAATTGTTTGATTTGTGAATATATATATAAATTTAGTTGTTGCATGTTTTAGTCCGCAGTGCATAGCCCACAGTCCATAGACTGGATGCGCACTCGTGCCTGCGATCTGTTTTCTTTCCTTGTTCTTCTTATCTGTTCGCGCCTGATTTTCAAGGAGCTTATATATTAGGGTAACTACAATCTGTCGAAGTTTCGCATGAAGTCGTTGTTTAGAACTCTTTCCTCGTTGCTTTGTTTCACATTACTTGTTGGCAAATTTTCTTTTTGTTTTGTCGCCGTCCTTTTTCTTTTTGAATCGGCGCTTTCATACTGTAGAATTTAGGGTTTACCACTTCTGTTTTCAGTGGTAGTCCCAACGGGTTTCGAACCCGTGTTTCCGCCGTGAGAGGGCAGTGTCCTAGACCACTAGACGATGGGACCTCGATGCGAAGTGGTCCTGCTTAACCTGTTTTTGATACTAAACGCTAATCAGTTATTTAAACCTTGCGGATTCTAAAGGAGTATCGAATCTATTTCAATCATTTTTGGCTTACACAAGCTATTTATGGGGGTTTTCGAAATTCGTTTTTTCGTGTTAGGCGCATTTTGGGAAATCGCATGCCGACTAGTCAAAGGTGCCTGCTACAGATTTGTTTTTACTTATCACTATGCGTTTTTGCGTATAGCCATTTAGTCTTTCGACTAATCACTGATTTTTTGCGTCCGATTCCGCATACTCAAAACCACCTACTCATGTTTTCTACCTTTTTTAAACGACTTTTGAACATCTTTTTTGCATTTCGCCTTATCACGTCTTTTTCGATTACCTTCCGCCTATACATCTCGGGTACACAAACTCGAATTTCTCCCTCATGCAAGCCGTTTTTTCGCGTATACACGTTTTAAAAACAAAAGGGCTTTACTTGTGGCGAGCTTGTTGTATAAATGTATTGTTTTACACATTCGCTCGCAAATTCTTTAATTTAGTCATATATTTCCCGCATGAGAGATTTATACGAAATATTAGGGGTGCAGAAAGGCGCAACCGATGCCGAAATAAAGAAAGCTTACAGGAGGCTGGCCCAGAAGCATCATCCCGATTTGAATAAGAATAATAAGGATTCCGAATCTAAATTTAAGGAGATAAACCAGGCTTACGAGGTTCTTTCGGATAAGCAGAAAAGGGGGCAATATGACAGTTTCGGATCTGTGGGTGGACAACCCGGGATGGATTTTAACGGGTTCCAGAATTTTGATTTCGGATCGTTTGGAGGCGGATTTTCAGATATTTTCGAGACTTTTTTTGGAGGAGGATTTAATCCTCGCAGTGGGAAAGGGGGGGGGAGAAGAAGCACCGCCATCAGGGGAAACGATATAGAATTTGGTCTTAAATTAAGGTTTGAAGAAGCTGTTTTCGGATGTGAGAAAACCTTGGAAATAGCCAAAGCGGATATATGCGATATTTGTAAAGGAGCGGGAGCCGAGCCCGATACCAAAATCGTAACTTGTTCCGCATGTAATGGTGCCGGGCAGGTCAGATCTGTCAGGCAAACCATTTTAGGACAAATCAGCACCTCTAGAATATGTAGTAATTGTAACGGTGAAGGGCGTGTTCCGGAGAAGAAATGCCATTCGTGTCACGGGGCTATGCGCACAAGGCAAAAATCGAAAATAACGGTGAGAATACCTGTCGGCATAGATAACGGTTCGATTATTAAGGTTACCGGAAAAGGAGAAGCCGGCGTACATGGTGGCGGTTACGGCGACTTATACCTTAATATAAGCGTTTTGCCGCATCAGAAGTTTTTTAGAGATGGGCATACCATAAAATCCATAGAGGAAATTGATTTATTACAGGCTGTCTTGGGAGATAATATCAAGGTTGACACCGTGCACGGACAGATAGATTTCAAGATGCCTTCCGGCACTCAAAGCGAGGATGTTTTTACGTTGAAAGAGTATGGAGTTAAGGGCGGAGACCATTTGGTCAAGATATGCGTGAAAATCCCGAAAAAACTTTCATCAAAGGAGAAAAATTTATATATGGAGTTGGCGCGTGAGAAAGGATTCAAATTGGAAGATTCATCTATCCTCAAACGAATATTCGATTGACTATGGTTTGGGAGGTGTAATACGATTGGACAAGAATAAAAACAAAATATGGATGTAAGGCTTTCTTGGGACCTGTTTATAATAGTTTTCTTTGCGGTGATAATCGCTTACAGTTTTATTATAGGGAAGAATAGGACTATCAAGGTTATCATAAGCACTTATTTGGCGATTTTGACGGCGGATGGCCTGGGGAATCTTTTTGAGCAATACTTGTTGCCCACGATTCCTTCTTTGAAAGGGGATGCGGGCGATCAAGCGTTAGTTTTGATGAAAATAATAGTGTTTATCATTGTAATCGTTCTTGTTACGGTTAAAGGAGGGTTTTCGGTCAACGTGTTGGCAAACAAATCTCTGTCTACGAATATGATGGCGACTTTGATTTTCGGCGTTTTGAATGCCGGACTAATAGTCAGTACTATTTTGGCGTTTATTTCGGGCTTTTCGTTTGTTAACGGGTTTTACGGGTTTATGTCTACTACAAGCCTTTATTCCGAGTCCGATTTTGTAAGGTTGATGATAGATAATTACAATGTTTGGTTTGCCTTGCCGGCGATTGCGTTTACGGGAGTGAGTATTGCGGAAATGAGCGATGCCGGGATTCCCGAATAGATGCTTCCATCGAGATTCTCTTGCGAACGGGTATATTTATAAATAGAATAGCCCTGCTTCAAATTTGGGTCAGTAGCTCAGTTGGTAGAGCGGTAGCCTTTTAAGCTAAAGGTCCCGGGTTCGATCCCCGGCTGACCCACCATAGTGGCGAGGATGAAGGAAGCCGGCAATGTTTACGTCACACTGGCGTTACAGAGATGGAATTCCAATCGGATTGCTTTCTTATGGCTTTTCGCTATATAATATATATGTAATTACTAATTATTCGCTATGGCTACCGTATTTTTCAAAATTAACAACAGGCAAGAAAAGGAAATCGCCCATATGATGGACGAGGAGGGATATACGAATAAAGCTGAATTTTTTAGATTCTTGGTGAAGTTTTATAAATATCAAAAGAGTCCCGGCGAACTTCGGCTGGAAAATGCGGCAGAGGAACTCGCGGATGTTTTGAAAAAGTTAAACAAACAGGGTGAACTGACAAATACCCTAGAAGAACAGCTTGCCGATGTATAAAATCGTAATTACAGAGCATTTTAAGAAGCAATTAAAGAAGCTTGTCAAAAAGGACCGCTTTTTAAAAGAACGAGTAATCAATACGTTAAATTGTTTTGATAAAAATCAATCGATCGCTATCGGTAGGGCGATATTCAAAATAAGAATTCAAGGGCTGGGCAAGGGGAAATCCGGAGGCTATCGTTTATATATTTTTCTTTTGGAAGCAGAAGGGATTCTTGCTCCGATTTGCATTTATTCAAAAAATGATATTGAGAGTATAAGTTTTGACGAACTGGCCGATCATTTCCGATTAATCAAGGCCGAGCTGGCAAGCCTGCTTTAATCACCGCCTTCACGGCTTGCACAAGCCGTGAATTTCGACTTGATTAATCAAAAAATTTCTGCTAAAAATTGGGTACTCAAAATTCAAATCATGGTTAATCAACTTATCACGATTTTCGAGGCCGCAAACCTGACAAACAAGTCCGTACAGACGATTAGACGGCTTATCAAGACCGGAAAGATAAAGTTCAAAAGAAAGAGGACCGCCCAAGGGTTTAATTACATGGTTGATAAGGCGAGCTTGCTGATGAATCTCGGGATAATCGATCAGGTACCCGTCGAGGAGCCTGTGAGCACTCCCCCGCTTCCTGTAAATCGGCCTTTTGATTACCCGGAAAATCCGACTACTCAAACCGTCGGACCGGAAATATACATTTTGGAATCCGAGGAATCGGAGACGATTATCGAACCTGCTCAAGAATCGGAACGGCAGGAGGCTCCCGTGAGTGCTGCCCCCTCGGCACAGTCAATTACCCAACAAGATGTTTCTTATACCGTTATAATAGATAAGCTTCTCGAACAGCACAGGACCGATAAAGATAAGCTTTATCAATTGGTTGAGCTTTTTCAGAAGCGCGTTATCGATCTGGAGGAACAGATGAAATTATTGCAGGCGCCGAAGAAGTGGTGGCAGGTATTAAAATGATTTTTTACTTGCTCCAGAATGGCTTCGCTTTCTGATTTTCTCGGTCTAGCATGTACGCCCTCGAAAATCTGGAAACACTGCAGATATTCTTTCGCAAGTAAAAAATCGTTTTAATAAATTTGGCTCCATATGATATTGCACTCCGCGGGCGCTAGTGGTAGAAATGTTTTTGTATATTTTCTAACCTTAAATGCCCATGTCTCTCTTCGAAAACACTCTTGCACAGATCAAGCAGGCATCCGCCATCATGAAACTCAACCCGACAGTTGAGAAGATTTTGAGCAATCCGCACAGAATTCTCGAGGTTACCTTCCCTGTAAAAATGGATAATGGAAATATTGAGGTTTTCAAAGGATTCCGAGTACAACACAATAACGCCAGGGGTCCATATAAAGGCGGCATTCGTTTTCATCCGCAAGTTGATATGGGAGAGGTTATGGCGCTTTCGGCTTGGATGACCATCAAATGCGCGGTTGCGAATATTCCTCTAGGAGGAGGCAAAGGCGGCGTAATTGTTGATCCGAAGAAATTGTCACCTGCGGAATTGGAAAGACTGAGCAGGGCTTATATAAGGTCGATAAATAGAATCGTCGGACCGGATGAAGATGTGCCGGCTCCGGATGTTTACACCACTCCTCAAATTATGGCTTGGATGGTTGATGAGTATTCTAAAATTCAAGGCAGGAATGTTTTGGGCATGCTCACGGGTAAGCCGTTGGCTGTTGGCGGGTCTCTTGGACGCGCGGATTCAACGAGCCAAGGTGGGATTTATGTTCTCGAAGAGGTTTGCAAAGAAAAAGGTATCGATCCGAAGAAGGCCACCGTTGCGGTTCAAGGTTTCGGCAATGCGGGCGCGAATGTGGCACACATGTTGATGGATATGGGATTTAAAGTTGTTGCGGTTTCGGATTCCAAGGGCGGTTTATATTCAGCGGACGGATTAGATACCAGAATCGTTGAAAAATGCAAAACCGAAAAAGGTTCGGTTAACAACTGCGCTGTCGGAAACGCCAAGGCAATTTCAAATTCAGATCTTCTCGCTCTGCCATGCGACGTTTTATTCTTGTGCGCTATGGAAAACCAAATTACAGCCGAAAATGCGGACAAGGTTCAAGCAAAAATGATTCTCGAGTTGGCGAACGGACCGGTTACTCCTGAAGCGGATGCGATTTTGGCAAAGAAAGGAATCGCCGTCATACCCGATATTTTAGCAAACTCGGGCGGAGTAACGGTAAGTTATTTCGAGCTCGTACAAAATAAAGCGAACTTTTATTGGACCGCTGAAGAGGTTGACACGAGACTCAGGAAAATAATGGTTGACGGATGGAAAAACGTTTCCGCCAATGCCGAAAAATATGCCTGCACTTATAGACAAGCGGCATTTATTACGGCGCTTAAGAGGCTGGAGGATGCGATTTTGGCACGGGGATTCGAAAATTAAAATTTTATTTTTCCTCACTAGTCCTCGTTTTCTGTTTTTTATTCGCCTAGCGTGTACGGCTAATAAAAAACAGAAGCACTGCGGAATCGTTCGGATAAATAAAATTTTAATCAATATTATGTTTTGTATTTTACATCTTGTAATCATCTCGCAAACGATATGAACAACATGATCAAAATTTTATCTTTGGTTGCGGTACCGACTGTTTTGTTTGTCGTCCCTCTCGTCCATGCCGAAGTGGTTTTTTCGGATGTTTATTCTTCCGATTCGTTAAACGGGGCTTTGGATTATTTGGTCGAGAACGATGTCGTTGAGGGTTATGACGATTCGACGTTCAGGCCTTTGAATCTGATAAATAGGGCCGAATTCACAAAAATGATCGTTGAGGGCGTAATCGGTGAGACGCCGGATCCGGAAGTTTATCGCGATTGTTTTACGGATGTGGCGGATGATTGGTATGCCAAATATGTTTGCTACGCGGAAGATCAAGGGTGGATTCAAGGTTACGGAAACGGCTATTTCAAGCCGGGCGACAATATAACGAAGGCCGAAGCGGTAAAAATTTTGGCGGAGGCGTATTCGTGGGAGCTTGCCGACGTTCGAGCGCAAAGCGAGTTTGCCGACAATGTGCCGACCGAGTGGTATTACGATTATATTTTGAAAGCGGAAGAGAGAGGGCTTTTGGATAAATTGAGTTCTTATGTTTCGCCGCACGAGTTGATTTCGAGGAGACAAATGGCGACTTTGCTTTACAGGGCGATGAAGTACGAAGATGGCGATCCGGTGGCGATTTGGGAGGTGTCGGGAGACGACCTTTCTTATCAAGAGGTGCTGGATACCGGGCTTACCGCGGCGTATCCGTCCGATATGAGCATGAGCGTTTATTCCCAATCGGGATGGCCTTACGGGTGCTACGGATTTGCGGTTAAAAATGTCATGGCGTGGAAATATGGCGAGGTTTTGGATATGTCGGATGTGGCGGAGACGATCGGGTGGGACGGGTCTTATATTTGGGATCCGGCGCAGTTTTCTTCTTTTGCCGAGGATTACGATACGGATTTGGTTATGACTTATTACGGATCGGCGGAATTTTTTTTGAAAAAATTGGCGGCGGGCGAAGTTGTTGTTTTATATATTCCCTACTATATAGGCGAGGATAATGTCGGACATCAAGTTATGGCTTATTCGTTCGACGAAAATGGCGTGTGGATCGCCGACAGTTTATATGGAGGCGTGCAGAGCGAGATCGGATATGATAAGGTTTTCGTTGATGGCGCGATTTTTACGACAAATATTACCGATTTAAGAAAAGTAAAGGATGGCGGAGAGTATAAGGTTGAGTTTTAATTGTTGTTTTGTTTTAATGGCAATGAGCTTAAATCTTTAATTTCCAAATATGCCGCATCGGATTGAAGTTGGTTCTCGTGTTCCCGACACGAGGGCGGGTGTACGCAAAAGAAAATTTCAAGAGTTTCCTTTTGGCAAAAAAATACGGGATGTTTTTCTGGTTGATGTTTATACGATTGATAAAAAATTTCGCGCGAAAGATTTGAAGAAAATCGGGAGCGCGCTGAGCAATCCCGTTACCGAAAAGTTTTCGGTTGATGCACCGATTAAGATGCCGGCATTCGATTTCGCGATTGAGATCGGGTTTTTGCCGGGAGTGACGGATAATATCGGGCATACGGCGAAAGAGATTGCTCAGGATCTTTTGAAGGTTGAATTTAAAGAAGGCGAAACCGTTTATACTTCGCAGGTATCTTTTGTGAAAGGCAAAATCACGGAAATGCAAGCGTGGGAACTCGGAGAAGGGTTGGCAAATCCGCTGATACAAAGAATTTATGTCAAAAGTTTTTTGGAGTATAAGAAAAATAACGGGATGGGGACGATTGTGCCGAAAGTTAAGCTGGTTCATACTCCTTCGGTTTCGGAAGTAAATCTTAATGTTTCCGAGGACGAGCTTGTGAAAATCGGCAAGGCGGGAATCGCGAATAAAGATGGTTCCAGAAGAGGGCCGCTGGCTCTCGATTTGGAGTCTATGAAAGTTATAAAAAAGTATTTTGAAGGATTGGGACGAAATCCCACCGATGTTGAAATGGAGTCGCTCGCCCAAACATGGTCGGAGCATTGCAAACATACGATTTTCGCGAATTCGATGGATGAAATCGGAGAAGGAATTTATAAATATTATATCAAGAGGGCAACTGCGGAGATTCGCAAGAAAAAGGGAAAGAAAGATTTCTGCGTATCTGTTTTCAAAGATAACTCGGGCGGAATAATTTTTGACGATGATTGGATAATCACGGATAAGGCCGAAACTCACAACAGCCCGTCCGCGTTGGATCCGTTCGGTGGAGCCATAACCGGCATAGTCGGCGTGAATCGCGATGCGATGGGATTTGGGAAAGGGAGTAAGCCGGTAATAAATCTTTACGGGTACTGTTTTGCGGATCCGGCGGACAAGTCGCCTCTGTATAAGGGCGAAAACAAGAGTCAGAAGATGTTGTCTCCGAAAAGGATCCTCGAAGGCGTAGTCGCCGGCGTTAATTCGGGTGGCAATTGCAGTGGCATACCGACTCCGCAGGGATGGGTTTATTTTGATAAAAGATACAAAGGCAAACCGTTAATCTTCGTCGGAACCGTCGGATTAATCCCGAGAAAAGTTTGCGGGAAACCTTCGTGGGAGAAGAGCGCGAAGCCCGGCGATGTTATCGTCATGGTTGGCGGAAGGGTTGGGAAAGACGGCATACACGGCGCGACTTTTTCGTCGGAAGCTATGGATTCCGGCAGTCCGTCCACGGCCGTACAAATCGGAGATCCGATTACTCAAAAGAAAATGAGCGACGCGATAGTTAAGGAGGCGCGAGACCTCGGGCTATACAACAGCATCACCGATAACGGTGCCGGGGGGCTTTCGTGTTCAGTCGCCGAAATGGCTAGAGAATGCGGCGGATGCCTAGTTGACCTAGACAAGATTCCGCTCAAATATCCGGGGCTCGATCCGTGGGAAATTTGGATAAGCGAATCTCAAGAAAGAATGACTCTGTCTGTTCCGAAAAAGAGTTTGAAGAAATTTATAGACCTGATGGATAGACGCGGGGTTGAGGCTGTCGCGATTGGCGAATTCAACGATTCCGGCAAATGCACGGTTGTTTATAATGGTGCGAAAGTCATGGATATCGATCTCGGCTTCTTGCATGACGGTGTGCCGAAAAAACATCTTTCGACAAAATATCTCAAGATTAAATATGATGAGCCTAATGTTGATTGCCCGAAAGATCTGACAAAGACGTTGCACGACATGATGAGCCGGCTGAATGTCTGCAGTTTTGATTTTATATCTTATCAATACGATTACGTCGTACAAGGGAGCGCGGTAATCGGACCTCTGCAAGGCAAAGGCAAGGTTAACGGCAAAGCTTCGGTAATGGCTCCGGTTTTGAGCTCGCACAAAGGGGTTGTCATATCGCAGGGGTTGTATCCGAGATATAGCGATATTGATACTTATCACATGGCGGCGGCGGCGATAGATACGGCGATTCGCAATGCCGTTTCGGTTGGCGTGAATTTCGACAAACTGGCTTTGATGGACAATTTTTGCTGGTGTAGCAGTGATGATGAGAGGCGCCTGGGTCAGCTTAAGCAAGCCGCGAAAGCATGTTTCGACTACTCAACCAAATTCGGCACTCCTTTTATCTCGGGTAAAGACAGCATGTTCAACGATTTTAAAGGATATGACGAGGACGGGAATAAAGTTAAGATTTCGGTACCGCCAACCCTTTTGATATCTTCGTTCGGGGTGACGGATGATTACAGGAAGTCGATTACTCTCGATGTGAAATTCCCCGGCGATCTTGTTTATTTGATCGGAGATACTTATGACGAAACCGGCGGGAGCGAATACTTCAATTATTTGGGCCATATCGGCAATAAAGTTCCGCATGTTGATGCGGATAAGGCGATAAAAACTTACAAAACATTTTTATCCGCGGTCCGCGGAGGGCTTATCGTCGGCTCGGAAAGCGTTTCGATCGGAGGGCTCGGTGTTTCGTTGGCAAGAATGTCTATCGCGGGACAACTCGGGCTCGATGTGGATTTGAGCGGGATAAGTTCGGAGATGAGACCGGATTTTTTGATGTTCGGAGAAAGCCAAAGCAGACTTCTTGTAACCGTTAACCCGAAAAATAAATCCGCGTTCGAGAAGGCGATGGAAGGAGTTACGATTCATTTGATAGGCAGAGTTCGCAAAGATGACAAGTTCGACATCAAAGGTCTTGTAAAAACGAATATTGAGACTTTGAATAAATTTTACAGATCAACATTTAAAAATTATTAATATCAGCTTGATATGAAACCAAAAGTCATAGTAATGGCGGGCTACGGAATCAATTCCGAAGAGGAAACCAAATTCGTATTTGAAAAAGCGGGCGCGACAGCCGAAATCGTTCATATCAACGATCTGATAGGCGGCTTGAAAAAACTTAAGCAATATCAAATTCTCGCTTTCCCCGGCGGATTCGCGCATGGAGACGATACCGGTTCCGGAAATGCTTATGCGAACAAAATGAGAAATAACGTATGGGAACAAGTCCGGAAATTCATCAACGATGGAAATCTCGCGATCGGCATCTGCAACGGGTGTCAGATTATGGCCAATTTGGGCTTGATACCGGGGTTTGACGGTATTTACGGCGATAGGTTGATCGCCCTGCGCCATAACGCTTCCGCAAGGCTTGAATGCAGATGGGTCAATATAAAAGCAACAAGCGAAAAATGTGTGTGGACCCGCGATATTGATATTATGAGATGCCCGATAGCTCACGGCGAGGGGAATTTTTATATGGAGAAAAAAGTGTTGGACAGGCTCAACAAACAAGATCAAGTCGTATTCAGATATGTGCACGAAGACGGATCGAGGGCAAAAGGCGAATTCCCTTGCAATCCCAACGGCGCAATCGAAGATATCGCGGCGGTTTCGGACGAGACCGGACGAGTTCTTGCGATAATGCCGCACCCGGAAAGAAATTGGAATTTTTATAATCAGGATAATTGGACGTTACTGCGTGAAAAGGCGGCAAGAACGGGTGGCAAACTTCCAGCTGAAGGTCAAGGCATGAAGCTATTCAGGAATGCGGTGAGGTATTTTAAATAAGCATTGTTATTTGAGCGCGAAGGCGAAAAACCGGTACTATGACTCAATCGTAGGACAACTCCACGACCGGCACGTGGTAAGCCGGATAGGGTCGAGGCTTTTACGAGAAGCCTTCCTGGATTCCGAAGGCATGGATGCCGACACCCCTGTGAAAAAATAGAGAGATTTGATTTGATATCCGGATTTACTGTGATATGATTTTTTTTAACAATGTTTTCAATATGAAAAAAATTGCGTCGCGGCTTTCATTGGCCGTTGTTATCACTCTCGGTATCGCAAACTTGGCGCTTGCGTTACCTCCGTTATTGTCCATATCTTTGGCATCGACTCCCATTTCCGACACCATATTGACCGGTGAAGATGCCGTTCTGTTGGAATCGTTTACTTTAACAACCGATGCTAAAAACATATTGATTACAAGCATCGTATTAAATGGCGAATTGGACGAAGATCTTGACGGGGATTACAACGATACCGTAACCGGATCGGTCATAACCGATAACGGAATATCTCTTTCCAGCGTAGTGACTGCCGTGTGGCTTGAGGATGCGGACGGCTCTCAAATCGGTACCGATGCGACATTCGCCGCTAACGGCGATGTCGTGTTTACGGGACTGTCTCTAATTCAGTCGGCGGGCTCTACGGAACGTATTAATGTATATGGGGATATAAGTTCGTCGGCACCTTATAATTCAAACGACGACAGGGTCGCTGTGAACATATTACGCGCGTCAACTTCCATAAAGGCACAAGCATTACCTCGCGGCGGGATTGTTTTTGTTCCGGGGAGATTTATAAATGGCACCGAGGATAATCCGATGGTTTATATGACAATAACCGATTCCGGCGAACTTACAATCGTCGAAGAGTCCGCAGATCCCGTGGATGATCAAATAGCCGTTGCGGAGACGGAGGATTTACTTGTTGCGCGATATCGGCTCACGGCCACGGATGAAGATTTTCAAGTGACAAGTATGTCGTTCGTACCTACCGATGCGAGCAATACTGTCGGATCGTCAACCTCAAGAGTCGACGCCATAACGACACTTACTCTTTTATATCCAACTGATGTGAATTATCCCGACACGTTGGATGGGAGTAAGGTGGTAACCATGTCTGGAACAAGCATGGTGTTTAACGGACTTATCATGATGGTTCCGGAAGACGATTCGATAACAATCGAATTGTATGCGGATCTTGCCGGTCATCAACTTGATGGTCTCGGCGATCTCGATAGCGGTGACGATTTGTATTTCACTATAAATACGGGGGATTACGATGGTGGCAGTCATGGAGATTTCGCGGCGACCGGACAAGTTTCGGGGGTTACAAAAACGGAGTCCGACTTTTCGGATGTGACGGCGGGGAATGCGACTTATGTTTACAGAACCATCCCGACGATTGCGAATGCAGCAACAACCATGGGAACATCTCTGATTACCGGATCCGATCAGGAATTTTACAGATTTACGATTACAGCCAGTGACACTTACGATGTGATGACACATTATTTGTCGCTTGATATCGAGTCTACCGGCATTTTGGAAGAAGGTGGCGCCAATACGCTTTCAAATATGACAACCGCAAGCACTTGCCAAGGGACATCGTCATATTCAACGGCTCCTTTGTTTATCAAGGAGTATGGTCATACCACCGTTGTGGGGACCGGCTGTTATGATGCGGTGACGAATGTCGCGAATTTCGATTTGAATACCAATAACGGCATGATTACCAGCGGTGTGGTTATAGGTGCGCTTGCCACGAAAACGTTTTCCGTTTTTGGCGACATACATGAAGATTCCGATGCTTCCACTTCGGCAACGTTATCAACAAGATTAAAAGAGGATGCCGCCCATGTGGCAATGGGAACGGCATACTCGTTGAGAGGTAGCGATGTCGGTCTGATCTGGTCGGATTCCGGATATCCTTCCGGTGAACACGGAGAAGGTATAGCCGAATGGATGAACGGATATAAAGTTCCGGGTATGCCGGTTTCATATGTTACGTTGAGCTGATATGTGGTTTTGATATCCGTGTTGTTGTTTTTTTATTATAATGTTTACGCGAGATGTTTTCACAATAATAACCAGGACGAACTACGGGTCCTCGGTGGTAATGATTTAATTGAAAAATATAACCTCTAATCCCCCACCCCATGTCAACATATGCGGATTCCGGAGTAAATATAGAAATCGGCGACGATTCGTCGAAAATCATGTATCAAGCGGCAAGGCTTACTTGGGAAAATCGCAAGGGAAGGATAGGCGAGGTGATTTCTCCGAAGGATGATTTTTCGGGAGTGAGAGGGATAAATGTCGGCGGATTGCCGGAAGGGACGATGATGTCTACCGGATTCGATGGAATCGGGACAAAGGTTGAGATCGCGGAAAGGGTTGCGAGACATGACACGGTGGCATACGATCTTTTTGCAATGGTTTGCGACGATGCCGTGGTTTGCGGCGGAGAGCCCGTATTGGTAGGTTCGATTTTTGATGTAAACAGCTTGGGCGATGGCGGGAAATCGCATTTGGATTTGATGAAACAGTTGGCAAAAGGTTATGTCGAGGCGGCAAAAGTGGCTCGTGTCGCGGTTATCAACGGTGAAATCGCCGAGCTCGGCGCGCGAGTAAGCGGTTTTGGAAAGTTCAACTATAACTGGGGAGCGTCGGTGGTTTGGTTTGCAAGAAAGGAGAGACTTTTTACAGGTTCCGAAATAAAAGTCGGAGACAAGGTTGTTGCGCTACGTGAAAAAGGTTTTCGATCAAACGGACTTTCGCTTTTAAGAAAAATCATGCTGGATAATTATGGAGGAAATTGGCATGAGGAAAAATTGGGAGAGGCAACGATGGGCGAAATGGCGTTGATTCCTTCTCAAATTTACTGCGCGTGCGGTTGCGATATGTTCGGCGGGTTTGATTCTCAGCCGAGATGCGAAGTTCACGGGTTTGCGCATATAACCGGAGGCGGGATACCGGGCAAATTGGGTCGCGTGCTTAAGAGGGCCGGACTTGGCGCCAAATTGGATAATCTGTTTGAGCCTTGCGAGTTGATGCGGCATGCGATTGAAATCGGGAAAGTCGCGAGAGACGAAGCTTACAGAACTTGGAATATGGGTAACGGAATGCTCGTGATAGTGGCTCCGGGAGCCGAAAAAGAGACGATAAAGATCGCAGCGGAACATGGGGTCGAGGCGAGAGTTTGCGGCGAGATCACGGAAGATAAGAATATAAAATTTTAAATCACATATGTTTCTTTCCTCTCTGTTTAGACCCGGATCGGAACCGCCACCATATCGCGTTGTTCGTATGATCTGCATCCCCGAATATCTGGAGGTCGGCAAGATTTACTTATTGGAATCTTTATTGTCCAGGAAAGCGCTGATCGTCATATTTGATGGTAAAACATCTCGTGACGAATATCATTTCCGCGCATATGAAACGAATGGCGGTTATCGCGGAACTCTCGCCGACAGTAACGTAGAGGCTTGCGATATTTTCGAAATAGAAGTTGACGACGGATTTTTGCAAGACGACGCTTCTGTCCCCATATCTCCATCAATGTGCGAAGGACCCGTTGGGCTGGCGGAAAGAGTGAAGTGGATTATGGACGGATGCCCTTCTCAAAATGAGCCCTGGAGACCAAGGTCTTAGGCTCTCTTCCCCCATCCAAGCTTGTCTCTCAACATTTTGTAATATTTCTTTCCTGAAATTCTGATTAAGTGAGCGCTTCGCGAGGATTTTCTTATCTTGATTTCGTCGCCGTATTTGAGAGGTAAAATTGTTTGCCCATCCATCGTCAAACCTATATCGTTGTCCGAATATCTTCTTTCGGTTTCGATTTTTATATTCAACTGACGATTATTCGGAATCACTATCGGCCTGTTGGCAAGAGAAATCGGACATATCGGCGTAACTATAAATGCCGGCAATCTCGGGTGGATAATCGGACCGCCCGCGGAAAGAGAATGCCCCGTCGAACCTGTCGGAGTGGCTACGATGACACCATCCGCGTTGAACCTTATCATCTTTCGCTGATCAATCGTGATTGACAAGTCTATAAGCCGCGCGAAGTTACCTTGATTAATCACCGCGTCGTTTAAAGCAAGGAAAGTTTTGAACTTAGATCCGTTTCTGTAAACCGTAACTCTTAAAAGCTCTCTTAAATCCGTTTGATATCTGCCCCTGAATACCGCTTCGATCGTTTCGATTATGCAATCCGGCTTGTGCAGTTCCGTTAAAAAGCCTAGCGTGCCTAAGTTTACACCCAATATCAAAGGATTATTTTTCGTCCCCATTTCTCTGGCGGCTTTCAGAAGGGTACCATCTCCACCGAGGGTAATTATCAAATCCATCTCTTCCATCATTTGCGCCTTACTCATGTGCCCTTTATGATCGCCTATGCAACTTGCGATTCTCGTGTCGTGTTTAACGACGACACCTTTTTTATCCTCAAGAAAACTTATTATTTTTTTGATATAAGCCTTCTTGCCATCCAATGTGCTCCTACCTACCAGGCCTACTTTTTTTATCTCTTTGCGTTTTTTCATTTTGATTTAGTGCGCAGTACGTAATATATAGTACATAGTGAGGATATCGTAGTCCAGTCAAACATCCCTGTATAGGCTGTGTTTTGGCTTAGCACCGGGATTTTTGGCATTTCCGCCTATCCATGCGTGTTTTCGACTACTCATAAAACCCTCTTGTCTTTTTAAATTGCGGTGCTTTAATGTTTATGGCTTTTAAAAGAAAAATCATATGGTCAAGTTTGATTTAAAACATGAATTTTCCGGGCTTGCTAAGCCCAAGAAGGTTATTTTGGTAGCCAGCTTGCTGTCGGCTTTGAGTTGTCTTATGCCCTGGTACCACGATCTGAGCGTTTATGGAGTGTCGGACACGTATTTGGGTATTACGGGACCGTTGTTTTTAGCCGGTTGGTTTATTTTTGTTTTATCGGGATCTTTGGCTTTGATGATAAGCCTGCCCATGATCGGGAAAAGTTTCCTGAAATTACCGATAAGAAATTCTTTGGTTACCATAATAGTCGGCATCCAATCCTTATTCCTGATACTTATAGCCAATTCCGTCTTTTATCATCAGAAATTCGGAGTCAGTATTGAGCACAAAGAACCGGGATTCGGCATGACAATCGCGTTACTTTCAATAATCGGTGTTATTGTCGGCGGTTACTTTTGGTATAAAGAAGAGTATGCATTTAAAGGGTTCGACGAGATGGTTGGAAGGAAAGAGCCGCTTATAAGGATATCCGAGCCGGAGATAAGGCAACATGTCGGCGTATCAAGGTCCACGATTACCGAGCCCGCTTTGGAAACATCTAGGGTTTCGGGGCTGAGAGGATTTGGCTACAAAGAGGTTAAGAAAGGGGAATCGTTGGCAGATTTGCTTAAAAAGAATAAAGCGGAAGTTGCTACGGAAGTCGCTCCCGAGACTGCGAAGGTTAATCGCACGGAACCGAGTGGCAAGATTGAAAATATGAGGATCAGGATGGATTTATAGTCCGATAGACTAATAAACTAATAGACACATAGTATGGATAAAACGGAAGAAAAACGGTCAAGCAAGTTGCCATCAATATTATTTTTCTGCAGAGATTGCCAGAAAATAGTTCCGGATCCGAAAAAGATTGGCAATAAATATATATACAAGTGCAATCTTTGCGACGGGAAGAATGTTGTTTTCGGAACAAAGAAAAGCATTTTGAATTATTTCAGGATTAAGGAGAGTAGCTTGTAGGGCTCTAAGCCGTCCGTCCCGTCAAGCGGGACTACCGGCCTGTTTTTAACCTAAATTTAACATTTGCGTGCTATTTTCAGGTTGCAGTCAAATGTTTTTTAAAAAAACTATTGACGGTGAGCGAGAGCTCACCTATACTGCCCGTGAAAATAAAATGTAACCAAAAAAACATGACCGAAACAACCAAAAACGATGGGCGAATCAGGGCCCTGGGATTGGCTTTGGACCAAATCGAGAAAGATTATGGCAAAGGGGCGATTATGCGCCTCGGCGACTCAAAAAGGGTCAATATCGAAACTATTTCTACCGGATCTTTATCTCTTGATATCGCGCTTGGCGGCGGAGTCCCGAAAGGTCGTGTGGTTGAAATATTCGGACCCGAAAGTTCCGGCAAAACAACTTTGGCGCTTCATGTAATCGCCGAATGTCAGAAAAGTGGCGGACAAGCCGCATTTATAGATGCGGAGCATGCTTTGGACCCGGAGTATGCCAGAAGAATCGGCGTTGATGTTGACAATCTTTTACTTTCTCAACCTGATACCGGAGAACAGGCTCTCGAAATAACCGAGACTTTGGTCAGGTCGAATGCCGTTGACATTATAGTTGTGGATTCCGTGGCCGCCTTAACTCCGCGAGCTGAAATCGAAGGCGAGATGGGAGATTCTTTTATGGGGTTGCAGGCAAGATTGATGAGTCAGGCCCTAAGGAAACTTACAGGCGCCATTTCCAAGTCGAGAGCGTCCGTGATTTTCATAAATCAAATCAGAATGAAAATCGGGATTATGTTCGGCAACCCGGAAACTACACCGGGAGGCAATGCTCTTAAGTTCTACTCTTCGGTAAGAATGGATATCAGAAGCATTGGCAAAATCGAAGGACCGGATGCGGAAAATAAGGAGCCTGTCGGCAACAGAGTGAGGGTTAAGGTTGTAAAAAACAAAATTGCGCCTCCTTTCAAAGCCGCGGAATTCGATATCATGTATAACAAAGGTATTTCCGGTAGTGGCGACCTGATTGATCTTGGCGTTAAATATGAATTCATCAGGAAAAGTGGTGCCTTCTTCAGTTATGGTGAAACCAAGTTGGGGCAAGGTCGCGAAAATGCCAAGTCGTTCCTGGAGGCTAACGGAAAATTAAAGACGGAAATTGATAAGAAGATCAGGGAGCAGTTTGTGGTTAAGCGATAGGAATATTAGGAAATCAGGCTATGAAAGATGCGTTAAGGAAAAACTTGATGGATTATGCTCTGTGGCTCTTAAGCAGGCGCGACATGAGTGAGTTTGAGATTTTGAAAAAACTGCATTTGAAAGCGGCGAAAGCGGATGCGTTTTCCGAAGAAGAGAAAGAGGATGCGCAGAAAATCATTATTGTGCGATTGAAAGAGCTCGGGCTGATTAATGACGAGAAGTTCGCAAGGATGTTTTTAAGGTCAAAAATGATGCTGTCGCCTCTCGGGAAATTTGCCGCCATATCGAAACTTGCTCGCAAAGGAATAACGAAAAATATCGCCGAAAAGGCGTGGGAGGGGTCGGCCTTCGACGATGATGTTACGCTCGAGAGAGCGTGCCAATCTTTTATCAGAAAAAAGGGGGCAATCGACTCCGATAAACAGAAGCAAAGGCTCATTAGATTTCTGGCAAGCAGGGGGTTTAAGGCGGGGATGATTTACGAGAAAGTGGCGCGGTTTTAACTTGCCATTTTGGACAATATTGCTATAATGGTTGTGCTTGATAAGTTCAGGATTTTTAATCCTGATTTTTTCTGTATTTAAAATTTAATTTAAAAAGTATGCAATCACAATTTTTAGCGGCTATCAATCAACTAGCTGATGAGAAAAACATCCCAAGAGGTGTCGTTTTGGATATCGTAAAGGCGGCTCTTAAGACAGCTTACAGGAAGGATTATGGGAATAAAGATCAGAATATTGATGTCGAAATAGATGAAAAAACCGAATCCACGACTGTGATTTTGATAAAAAAAGTTGTTAAAAAAGTTGAAAATCCGGATCTCGAAATGTCTCTCGCCGAAGCGAAGAAAGTTAAGAAAAACGCGAGGGTTGGCAACGATATAAAGATGGATGTTACGCCTATCGGATACGGCAGAATCGCCGCGCAATCCGCAAAACAAGTTATTATCCAGAGAATTCAGGAGGCCGAAAGAGATCTTATGTACGAAAATTTCAAAGATCGCGAAAATGAGCTTATCAATGCGCTGGTTCATCGTGTTGAGAACAATCAGGTTTTTGTGGATTTGGGCAAAATCACCACAGTTCTCCCTTATGAACATCAGATCCCCGGAGAGAGATATTACGGTGGACAGAGAATTAAAATTTATTTGGACAAAGTTATAAAAACCACCAAAGGACCGCAACTTTTGATCTCAAGAACTCATCCGAGTCTCGTTAAAAAATTGATGGAACTCGAGATTCCGGAAATCAAAGACAAGATAGTTGAAATCAAAGGTGTCGCTCGCGATGCCGGCGTAAGATGCAAAATCGCAGTCGCAAGCAAAGACGAAAAAGTAGACCCGATTGGCGCTTGCGTAGGCCAAAAAGGTGTCCGTGTCCAAAACATCACGAACGAGCTTCACGGCGAAAGAATCGACGTGATCGAGTGGGCTGCAAACGAAGAAGAGTATCTTCGAAGAGCACTCGCTCCGGCAGAAGTTTCGAAAATAGTTTTGAATCAACAGGACAGAAGGGCCGCAGTTTATGTCACGAGCGAACAAAGAGCTCTCGCTATCGGGAAACAAGGTCAAAACGTCAGGCTCGCCTCAATCCTAACAGGTTGGGAAGTAGATATTTTGGATATTTCCGAAATGCCCGAAGAGAAGGCGAAATTGAAACAACAGAAACAAGAAGTTATGGATATCGGCAGTTTGGGCTTGGCTCCGGAAACTGTTGCGAAATTGGCAACGGCCAACCTGGCTCTCGTTGAACAAATAAAGGGCTTGAACGCAAAAGATTTACAATCTGTCGAAGGCATAACGGCGGAAGAGGCGGAACAGATTGTCGAGGTGCTGAAAAAGGTGAAGTAATAGTTCGAATTTTCTTTCGTTCAAATCACGGATGATCAAACCAGAGTTGATTACAGGTTCCCATCCAGTCTTTTTCGTGGTATAATAATCTGATATAGTCGAACCTATATATGGACCAATTCGTACAACCTATACAATCAAGTGGTCAAAGTAAGCCTGCAGGAGGTAAGCAAATCGGTGCCAGTTCCGCTAGCACTCATATAGGGCAAATCAACAGGGATTTTAAGGAGAAATCCGTGGCGGAAACGGCGAAAAACCTGAAGATGAGTTATGTGAATATAGGTATGATACCGATAAATCCGGACTTTTTGACTTTGATACCAAAAGAGGATGCGGCGAATGCATTTTTAATACCGTTTTTCAGAATAGGGAAAAAGGTCAGAATAGCTATTGCGCATCCGACAAACCCAAATACGATCGCGATAATTAGGAGGCTTAAAGATCAAGGTTTTCAAATAAATATAAATTTGGCCAGCGAAGAAGGCATAATCGAGGCAATGTCGGCTTACGAATCGGGCCAATACACTCCCGATGAAAAAGAGGTTGAAAATATAGTCGATGAATCACAGATTGAAGCTTACGAAAAAGAGATTGAAGGGCTTCAACAGCTCAAAGATCGCCTTAGCGGAGTTACCGCCGAAGAGGCTTTGAACCTGATAAACGTGGGAGCTATGAAAACCGGCGCCTCTGATATCCATTATCAACCGGAAGAAACTCACGTTACCGTCAGATTCAGAATTGACGGCGTTTTGCAGGAGATTTTCAGATTGGACAGGAAGACTTATGAATATTTATCGAATCAGCTCAAGTATCAATGCAAGATGAAATTGAACGTTGCGAATGAGGCGCAAGATGGAAGATTTTATTTCAATTATAATAAACGAAAAATTGACGTGAGAGCTTCCGCGCTGCCGACCGAATATGGCGAAACTTTTGTTTTGAGGTTGCTTGATAGCGGGAAAAAAGTTTTGGATTTTGAGAAGATGGGATTCTATGGTCGAAATCTTGAGCTCGCGAAGGCGGCAACCGGAATTTCGAATGGAATGATATTGGTTACAGGTCCTACCGGATCCGGCAAAACGACAACTTTGTATGCAATGCTTAAATATTTCAATAAACCTGAAAATAAAGTTATTACGCTTGAAGATCCGATCGAGTATCACATCGAAAATGTCGCACAAAGCCAAATTAACGAGAAACGAGGGTATACTTTTGCATCTGGGTTAAAGGCTATTTTAAGGCAAGATCCCGATATTGTGATGATCGGCGAAATACGTGATCTCGAGACTGCCGAAACTGCCGCACAAGCGGCCCTGACGGGCCATGTGCTTTTGAGCACTTTGCATACAAATAGCGCCGTTGAAACCATCCCAAGGCTTCTGAATATTGGGCTGAAGCCTTACATGATAGCTCCTTCGATTCATACGATTGTCGCGCAAAGACTTGTGAGAGTTTTGTGCCCGAGTTGTAAAAAGCAAGAGGCGGTTTCGGCATCCGAGAAGGATGAAATCATGAATAATATATTCGCTTTGCAGGGAGTTGCCGCAGGGATGCAACTTAATGCTCCGGAGTTTTTATGGAAAGAGGTCGGGTGTGCGAAGTGCAGTCATACCGGGTATAGCGGTCAATCTGTCATATCCGAGATTTTTACTTTTGATGATGAAATTAAAGACCTGATTTTAGGCGAAAAAAGTTCGCATGAAATTTTTGAAGCGGCTAGGAGGAAAGGGATGATTACGCTGAAAGAGGATGGGATTTTGAAGGTGATACAGGGCGTGACGACGTTGAGCGAAGTGTATAGGGTGGTCGGGTAGTATTATTCTCCTATCGGACGCACACATAATTCATTCCTCCGATATTTTTGATGAGGCACGAAAGCTCCATTTCCATCAATTCTTCTATGAGGTTACATTGAGGGATACGGGTAATCGCCTCGAGTGAGCTTAGGTGGGCGGGTGATCTTTTTTCGATAATGCGTAAAATCAACTCCTGTTCTTTTGAAAGTTTTTTGCATTTTATAGGGAGAGAACCGAAGGCGAGGTTCAAATCTTTTACGACGTCTTTCGCGTGAGTGAGAAGGACAGCTTTTTGTGATTTTATCAAATTATGGCAACCGACATGTCGGTAAGAATCAATGTCTCCGGGAACCGCGTAGACAAGTCTGTTTTCCGAAAATGCATATTCGGCGGTGATGAGGGCGCCGGATCTTTCCGGAGCTTCCGCGACGATTACGGCTTGGGCAAGTCCCGCTATCAGCCTGTTTCTTATCGGAAACATGAATTTTTGTGAAGGAGTACGTGGCGGAGATTCGGATATAAGAAGTCCGTTTTTTATAATTTCTTTCGCGAGATCGATGTGCTCGCTCGGATAAATTTGATCGAGACCGTTTGCCAAAACGGCGATGTTCGGGATTCCGATTTTCAAAGATTCTTTGTGCGCGAACGCATCTATTCCATAAGCCAATCCGCTTACCAGCGCGAGATCGTAGCCGGACAGCTCGTTTACGATTTTTCTCACTGTTTTTTGGCCGTAAAACGATATTTTTCTCGTGCCGACTATCGCGATTGCCGGTTTTTGCAGTACTTTCAAGTCGCCTCTATAGTAAATTGCAACGGGAGGGGCGGAGATGTTTTTCAGATATTCGGGGTAGAGCGGGCTTGTGATTGTCAGAATTTTTATGCCGAGCTTTTTCAGTTCTTCGTAAGACTTGATCGGATCTTCTTCCCTGTTTTTTTGTATAAGTTCAAGCGTCTCTTTTTTTGTTCCGGTTGTTATTTTCGGATCGAAATTTCTCCAAGCCGCTTTCGGATCGAAATTAAAATTTTTCAAAATATGCATGAGCAGTTTGGGACTGCCGTAGAGTGTTTTTTGCCAAATGTGAAAATAAATTTCGTCCATGCAACGGGGAAAATAGCATGGAAAGGTTAAAATTTTGTTAAAAAGCAAATGAAGGATTACGAAAACATCTGCATTGCTCCCTATTGCAACTCCACATACTCCGCCGCCCGATCGTGCGGCTTCGTGAATTCATACGTTGCTTCTTCTTTGTCGCTGACGATTTTGCCGTCTTTCATCGTAACAACTCTTTTTCTGATATTATCCACCAGCGATTTGTTGTGCGTCGCGAGAAGTACCGTGGCGCCGTTTGCGTTTATTTTTTGAAGCAAATGCAAAACTTCAATCGTGCTTTCGGGATCGAGATTGCCCGTGGGCTCATCCGCGATTAACAGCTTCGGCCTGTGTACGAGCGCTCGGCCGATTGCGACTTTTTGTTTTTCACCCCCCGATAATTGATCGGGAAATTGTCCGGCTTGCTTGGTAAGCCCGATAAGCTCAAGGACCTCTTTTACTCTTATTTTGATTGCCAACTCTTCTTCGCCGCAAACCTCCATCGCAAAAGCTATATTTTCAGATACCGTTTTTTTAGGTAAAAGCTTGAAATCCTGAAAAACAATACCCACCCCTCGTCTGTAAGTTTGCAATGTTTCACGATTTAGCTTTGTCACGTCGCGACCGTCTACGGAAATACTCCCGCGTTCTATTTTGACAGCTCCGATAAGAGCATGAATCAATGTCGATTTCCCCGCCCCCGATGGGCCGATTAACGTGATAAATTCGCCTCCGCCAATCTGGAGATCTATGTCTTTCAAGACCATTCTCTCGCCGTATCTTTTTATTACGTTTTGGAAAAGTATCATCGTGGTTTTAATTTTACTACCTTAAGAATTTTCTGTGAACCTCTTTTAATCTTTGGTTTGTGACATGGGTGTAAATTTGGGTTGTGGTTATCGAGGCATGACCCAGCATTTCTTGAACCGCCCTGATATCTGCGCCGTTGGTTAGCAACTCTGTTGCAAAACTGTGCCTGATAACGTGAGGTGTGACTTTTTTCGCGATACCGGCCATAAGCGCGGTTTTTCTCACCATGTCTTGAATCGTGTAAGGCGTCAGTCGTTTTTTTTCGTCTATGCCGATTTCGTCTCCCGTGCGCGCGCGTCCGTAATTTATAAATAAAGGCTCGAAATTGTCCGTGCGGGTTTCCAGGTAATCTTGCAGCCACCTTACGCATCTGTCCGACAAAAAAACTATTCTCGGTTTCCTGCCCTTACCTCTGACCATGAATTCACGTCTTTTCAGATCAACTTGTTTTCTGTTGAGGGATGAAAGTTCACTGACACGAAGACCGGTCGAATAGAAGGTTTCCAAGATTGCGCGGTCTCGTATTCCTTTTTTTGATTTTAAATCTATTGTTTCAAAAAGCCTTTCTATCTCTTCCCTGCCTAAGAAATCCACCGTTCTCTCCGGGATTTTCGCGAGATCTATCTTTTCCGGCGGGAGAGTTTTGTGATCGTTTCTGATTAAAAATTTTAAGAAAGCGCGAAGTGCGATGATATGATAATTTTGAGTTTTTCTACCCAGTTCGCCAAGTCGATTTAAGTGAAGTTGATATTTTTGAACGAGCTCTTGCGTGATTTTTGCGGGAGAAATGTCGCCCGTGAAATCCGAAAAACGTTTGAGGTAGTGACTATAGTTTTCTATTGTTTTACCGGATTGGTTTTTGACAATCTCGGCGTTTTCGAGAAATTCGACGATGAGAGGTTTGATAGTTTTGTTTTTCATGATCGTATTTTAATTTTACCATATCACGAAAAACCCCGCTTTCACGGGGGAAGTTTCGTATTTTAGTCTCTCCGTCGAGCAGTTTAGCAAAATTTGAGATTGAGGCAAGAGAAAGATAAATAGTTGGCATTTGCATCATACGTTATGTAGAATTACTTTTAGATTTTAAAAATATTTTTATTATGCTTACGTCGTCCAAAAAGAAAAAATTACTGTCAGCTCTAAGAAGTTATCATAAGAAATATCTTAGCGATAAATTTGCGGATCTCGACGAGTCTGGAACGAGATTAATGATTAATATGTTTTTAACGGACATTCTTGGATATGCTTCGATAGAGGAAATCAAGACCGAGTATATGATTCGCGGCACTTATGCCGATTATGTAATACAGGTAAAAGGCGAACGGTCATTTTTGGTGGAAGTGAAAGCATTTTCTCTCAACCTTTCAGACAAGCATTTAAGACAGGCTACAAATTACGGCGCCAATGAAGGTATCGAGTGGACTTTATTAACAAATGGCAGAAATTTTGATTTCTATAAAATAATTTTCAATAAACCTATCGAGATAAAGAAAGTTTTTTCCATAGATTTAAACGATCATTTAAAATTAAAGGAGTATGCTGAAGTTTTGCAGTATCTCCATAGAGATTTTGCGCCGAGAAAAGGACTACATAATTTATGGAATAGATATCTTGCTCTTGAGCCTTCCGGTATTTGTAAGTTTTTGTATGCCAAGCCGGTAATAAATTTTTTGAAAAGAGGATTAAAAAGAAAATTTAAAACCAAATTTGAATCTGAAGAAATAGTTGCGGCTCTTAAAAAGATGTTGGAAAAAGATTGAAACAAGGACTAATCCACCATTACCAGCCTATACAACGTTTCCGCAACTTCACCCCTCGTCACGTTGTTTGCCGGATAGAAGTTTCCATCCTCCGCCGGGTCCATAAGCGTATTGTCTTTCGAATATTGAACATAAGGCGCATACCACTGCGTCATATCGGTATCAGGATATAATTCCGTTACCGGATAATCGGACAAATCCAAGCCGTATGATCTTGTAAGGATTTTTAAGAATTCGACTTTGTTCACGTTTTGAGACGGCTTGAAAGTCCCGTCCGGGTAGCCGGACACTATCCCGAGTTCGGAGGCATATAGAATATATTTCTCGTACCAACTTGCCGATTCGACATCGGTGAATATTGCCGCGAACTCTTCCGTCGGCACATCGTATCCCAATCCTTCAAGCAACATTTTCAATACTTCCGCCCTGTTGATTTCTTGATTCGGCTTGAAACTTCCATCCTCGTAACCCGAAATTATTCCGTTGTCTTTCAGGTAAGATATTGCCGTGGAATATTGGTCGCCGTCATACACGTCGGTAAAAATTTGCGATTCGGCGACTACCGAATCCCATGTTTGCCCGGTCTCATCCACCGCATAAGATATTGCCATATCTTTCACATATCCCACGAAGCTCTCTTCGACTATGTCGCCCGGATAATCTCCCAAGTATATCGTTTCATCGCTTCGCGCTCTTTTTACTTCGCAATATCCTTGTTTTAAATCATTCAAATATAAAGCTATCCCCGTGCCCATACCGTATTCAATTTTCACTCCCGTCCATTCATAAAGATCTATCGGCTCCGTGGTGTAAATATGATGCCAGCCCGATGAGTCGTCACAGCTTGAGTTCGTGTTCGGATCATAAAAATTAAAATCCAGCGTCGCGTTTTCCGAAATCCCCAAGTACATCGTTCCATATTGGCTACCCGTGATGCCGCTGGAGTCCAAAATCGTGCCTATTTCCGACGTGTCATCCAGGTACATTTGAAAAGAGATCGACCCGTTTAACGGAATCGCGTATATGTCATCCAAGGGAAGGCTGTAAGATGCCGAATTGAGATAGTAATCGTAATTTGTCGGCGGACTTGTCGGCTCGATATCGTCCAGATAAAACTCGACAGCTTCTTTTATATAAGAACCGACCGATGCCAATACATCCAGTGTTTCGTCGTAATTAACGATATACCCCTCATATGCCAGCACGTTCCCCCTGTTGTACTCCCCTCCTCTACGGAAGAAATTCACAACTATGAGAAGGTTTTCTTTTTTTGTTATGTAGTGCAACGTGTTCGATTCCGCCGAATAACTCATCATTACGTCGCTATCCGATCCCGCTCCGGTTTTGTAACTGAAACTGTCGCTTCCTCTGTTTAGCAAAATCCATTCTCCCGAGTCAAACTTTTCATCCAAAAGATAATTTTCAAACGCCGATACCGCGGAAGAGTCCGAATTGTACGCAACTATGTATGTATATATGACCGGAAGCTCGGTTGATAATGCAAAATTGTCATCATATAAAGCCTGATACTCAACTTCGATACCGTAATAGTTCTCATCCCTATCCACTTCTTGCCAATTCGAGTGATACTCCAAGCCCGCAACTTCTCCCGCTTGCGGGAAAATCAGAGCCATATTGTCCGATAATTCTTGATAAGTTATCGGATTCCCCGCATAGACTACGCCTAACGGCAAGATCGTGAGAATTGTGCAAATTGTGAGAAATATGTGCCTCATGCTCATAAAAATTTAGCATTTTTTCGGGAAATATGGAATAATAATCTGCTGAAAAATTTTAAATTTATGATGTTTTATGGTTCTACCAATTTTTAAAGGCTCCGTGACCGCATGGCTTCCCGGAGCCGGTCGCGAACACAAAGAACCTTCAAGCGACGACAGGTCGCCGTTTCAACTGGACCGCGACAGGATTATCCATTGTCGTTCTTTTCGCAGACTGAACCTGAAAACACAAGTTTTGGTTGCCGGTTTCGGCGATCATTACAGGACCAGACTTACTCACACTCTCGAGGTTGCTCAAATAAGCCGAGATATCGCTCGCGCGCTCGGGTTGAATGAAGATTTGGCCGAAGCTATCGCTCTCGCCCACGACCTCGGACATACCCCTTTCGGGCATGCCGGCGAAGATGCGATGAACAAGTGCATGAAGAAGTTCGGTAAGGGATTTGAGCACAACGAGCAGAGCAAGAGGATCGTTACCATACTTGAGAATGTTTATCCTAATTTCAGAGGGCTCAACTTATCCATCGAGGTGCTCGAAGGGTTGTCGAAGCATAAAACCCCTTGGGACAACGCCGATTGCGAGATCCCGATTGAGCCGAGTCTTGAGGCACAAGTTGTGAATATCGCCGATGAAATCGCCTACAGCAATCATGATATTGATGATGGTTTGCGCTCTTCGATGATCGCTTGGGATGACATAGCTAAATTACCGATATTTGCAGAAGCTTTGGATGGTGTGTTTAAAAAATACGGAAAAATTCCCGACAAAAAGATATTGTCAGCCCGAGCGGTAAGCCATTTGATGGGCATGATGATTGCAAATTTGATCTCAAATACATCGCAAGAGTATGTCGGTTTTGATCCTGAATTTTATAAAAAAGTCACCGAATTGAAAGAATTTTTATATAAAAATTTCTACTTAAACCCAAACGTCGTCAGCCTCTCCGACAAAGGTAGGCAAATCATAACGTCGCTTTTTGATTATTATTTGAAACATTTGGACGAAGCCCCTTCCAATTTGCGTGAAATTGCAGAGAATGATGCGTGTATGGTAAAAGATTATATTTGCGGCATGACAGACTTTTTTGCACACAAAAAATTCGACGAAATATGTTAATATAAGGTTATGAGATGTCCAAAATGTCACCATCAGGATACAAAAGTCACCGACTCGCGCGATACAAACGACGATAAGGAAGTAAGGCGTAGGCGCGAATGCGAGAAATGCGGTCACCGATTTACCACTTTTGAACGGATTGAGACCGCTAATTTCGTAATCATAAAAAAGAACGGAACGCGCGAACTTTACAATAGAGAAAAAGTTGAACGCGGGCTCTGGAAAGCTTGCGAGAAAAGACCGGTCACGCAAGAACAAGTTAAGGGACTTATTGATAATCTGGAAGAGAAGTGGAGTTCGTCCGGGGAAGAAGTTTCGACAAAAGATATCGGTGAAGGATTGATGGACGCTTTGAAAAAACTGGACGAAGTTGCATATATCAGGTTCGCTTCGGTATATAGGCAGTTTAAGGATGTGGAGTCGTTCAAGAAGGAGTTGGCAAAGTTGATCGGATAACGGCAAGAAAAACCACCGCAATGTGGTGGTTTCACGCGCACATACATTCAGGGGGCATCTTGAGAAGTATGTTTTTCAAAGGTTCCCTTAATCAAAAAGGGTCCTCTTGCGAGGACCCTTTTTCTATCTATGTGCGCGATTTTTATCTCTTGTCCATGTGTTTATCCATATATTCTGTCGAATTCTGGTCGTACAAGTAGATAACGTCAGCGAAGCGGTAAACCAACTCGGCGATTTCGCCTCTTGTCATGGAATCGCCCGGATTGAAGTTATCACCTATTTCCAAATCGTAGAATATACCAAGCTGGTTAGCCAACTGTATGTAAGTCGCATACCATTGAGTTTCGTCAACATCCGGATATAGAGGCTCTGTTATATCGGTTTGCAACATGCTCTCCAAATCGAATGCTTGGATAATCATCTTCAGGATTTCAACTTTGTTAACCGTATCTCCCGGCTTGAAGGTACCGTCGTCGTAGCCATCTACGATGTCGAGTAAGAACGCTTCTTCAAGGTACGGAATGTACCATTCGCCATCCGTGATATCGGAGAAATCCATATTCGAAGTGATGTATGTGTTGTCCTCATCCACTTCGTAGATATCGAATACGTTGTCCAAAGTCGCGAATATAATCTTCAAAGCTTCAACGCGGTTTACATCGCTGTATGGCTTGTAGGTACCATCGCTGTAACCTTCGATTACACCATTATCGCTCAAGTATTCAATCGCCTCGGCATATGGATCCCATGATTCGACATCGGAGTAGCCTGTATCTACCGGCTGGGTACCATAATTGTCATAATACCAATCATCATAGTAGTCGTACGGACATTCATACCAAGAATCATAGTAATAACATCCATCATCCGGGCAGTAATAATAGTCTCCCTGCATGTCATGACCTTCGGTACATCCGGACCAAGTACTTGTCGTTGTCGTGTCGTAATAATAGTAATAATCGCCGTCACAATAGTAGTAATCGGAGAAGTACCAGCAGTTGTCGTTACAGTAGTAATAATATCCGTAAGTAACGTCGTAATACTCCGTACAGCCGGTCTCCCAATAATCGTATGAGTAATCCGCCGTGTCGTACCAGTAGTCATACCAATAGTCGTCATAGTAGTACATCATGCCGTCACAATAGTAGTAATAATCATAGTAGTAACAACCATCTGCACAGACGTAGTATCCGTTTTGGTCATACCAACAATCATAGGTGTTGTTCGAGTAATCCCAATAGTAGTCATACTCGCACCATGAATAGCCGTCGTCGTAGTAATAACAACCGTCCGCACAGTACCAGTATCCTCCGTAAATCGGATCCAAGTAGTAGTAACAGTTGGTATTCCAGTAGTCACCTCTGTCGTCATAGTAATAATCCCAGTCATACCAATATTGGTATCCGTCGCAATAATAATACTCGTCATAGTAGTAACAACCGTCCTCACAGTAGTAGTAACCTTCGGCGTCGTACTGACAACTGGTTGCATAATCTACGTAATAATCATCTTCGCACCATGTATAGCCGTCTTCATAGTAATAACATCCTTCGTATGGGCAGTAGTAATAAGTACCATAGTCGTAACAACCCGCCCATGTATCGTAATCATACCAGTCGTTGGCGTACCAGTCATTGTAATAGTCGGTGTAGTAGTACCAATATCCGTCGCAGTAATACATGTCACTGTAATACCAGCATCCGTCTTCGCAGTAATAATAATAACCATCCCATTCGCTGTAGTACTCTTCACAATAACTATCGTAATCATCTTCGTAATAACCATAAGCATAGTCGTCACACCAGTAACTACCGTCGTAATAGTAGTAACAACCCGTTAGAGGATCGTAGTAATAATCGTCGTAATAATAGTAGTCGTTGTAATAATCCCAGTAATTGCCGACTTGGTCATAGTTGTAATCATCGTAGTAGTAATAATATCCGTCATCGCACCAATACATGTAATCGTTGTAGTAGCAACCGTCTCCGCATTCGTAATAACCATAATACTGATCATACGTACAACCGCTGTTGTAATAATAATCGTTGTAGTAATTATCGCAGTAATAAGATCCGTCATCATAGTAGTAACAGCCGTTATCCCAGCAGTAGTAATATGTTCCGTAATCTTCGCAATAATCTTCCCAGTAAGTTGAATACGTGTCTTCGTAATATGTGTCTTCGTAGTAGTAATAAATTCCGTTGCAGTAATAGTAGGTGTCGTAGTAGTAACAACCGTCCTCACAGTAGTAATAACCGTAATAAGTGTCGTATGTACAGCTGTCATTCGCCCAATAATCATAAGAATAGCCGTCGCATGTCACGTAGCCGTCATCATAGTAATAACAGCTGTCGTCCCAGCAGTAGTAATATCCTTGGTCCGCATAATAGGTGCAACTGCTCCAATCGTTTGAGTTGTAATAGTAGTAATCATCATAATAATAGACCGTACCGTCGCAATAATAGTAGTAGTCGTAGTACCAGCATCCGTCGTCGCAGTAGTAATAATATGTCCCGCTATATGAGTCGTAATACTCCTCGCATGTGGTGTCCTCATAGTAGTCTTCCGGACACCAAGATTCGCCGTTGTCGTAATAGTAACATCCGTCATCCCAGCAATAATAATATCCGTAGTCGTCGTAGTATGTGCAATCGTCGTAATCGTAATCAACGTATGAAGTATCGTAATAATAAGTAGAACCGCTGTCTTCACACCAGTAATAGTCGTAGCCTAAAGTTTCATCGTAGTAATAACATCCGTCCGAGCAGTAGTAATAATAGTCGTAATAGATACAATCCCAGCTATACCAATAGCTGTATTCGTATGTTCCTTCGCTGTAAGACGTGTCGTAGCAATAGCTTGATCCGTCGCTGTAGTAATAACATCCGTCATCCCAGCAATACATGTAGGAACCGTAGTCCGAATAGTCGGAACAGTAATAAGACCACTCGTTCAAATAGTCGTCATAGTAGTAATAACTTCCTCCGCAGTAATAATAGCCGTAATAGTATTCGTCATAGTAATAACAGCCATCCGGGCAGTAGTAATAATAGGTATAGGACGAGTAATCCCAGTACGCATAACAGCTTGAATCGTAATAGTAATCGTAGACATAAGCCCCATAGCTGTAATCATCGTAATAACAGTCTGACGACCCATCGGAGTAGTAATAGCAATAGTCGTCATAACAATAGATGTAGCTACCGTAGTCGTAGTAGTAAGAGCAATAAGAGTCCCAATCTACGTAATCATCGTCGTAATAATAAGTGGTTCCGCTATCGTAACAGTAGTAATACCCATAAGTATATTCATCGTAATAATAACAATCATCCGGACAGTAGTAATAATATCCGGAATAATAACTGTAATACTCCGTGCAAGATGAGCTATACCAATAGTTACTTTCGAAATCACCTTCGTAATAGCTGGAAGTGGAACATGAAGATGAGCCGTCGTCATAGTAATAGCATCCATCGTCATAGCAATATATGTACGTACCGTAGTCGTAGTAGTAAGAGCAATAAGAATCCCATCCGTAATCGTCGTAGTAGTAATAGCTACCGGAATCTTGGCAGTAATAATAGCCGTAAGAAGAATCGTAATACCAGCAACCATCCGGACAGTAGTAGTAATAGTATCCGTAATAGTCGTAATATTCGGTACAACTTGAGTTGTAAGAGTAATCAGGTTCGAAATAACCTTCGTAATATATGTTCCCGCTGTAGTAGCTATAGCCACTGTTCGGGCAGTAGTAATACCCGTAAGAACTTTCATCATAATAATAACATCCGTCCGGGCAGTAGTAATAATAGGTATAAGACCAGCTATCATAATAAGCTACGCAGCTCGAGTTGTAGTCGTAATCAGATTCGAAATACCCCTCGTAATAACTCGTTGCGACATCATAGTAGTTGTAGCCGCTGGATGGGCAGTAGTAATACCCATAGTAGGTTGCGTCATAGTAATAGCATCCGTCCGGGCAGTAGTAATAATAGGTGTAGGAGTAACTGTCGTAGTACGACGTACAGCTTGAACTGTACGAGTAATCATACTCGAAATACCCTTCCGAATAGGTGTACGCCACCGTAGATGCGCTGGCAAGTTGCGCTCCGATTATCGCAATCGTCAAAGCCAGTCCGAATACAAAAAAACAGACCAGTTTTCTAGTCATTTTGTTGACCATGTTTTTGTTGTTACGTGTTTTAATTTTTATTTTAAAGTAGAAATTACTACTTATTGCTACTTTTTTTAAATCACCTTTTGGATTTTATATCTATCAGAAAATGAGTCAAGTTTGTGACAGGCTTTAGTATCCGAATTTAGCTTTTAGGGTTGCTTTTGTGGCGAATTTGTTTTATAATTTAACAATAATAAAAATTAAATAACGGCCATGTATAGAAAAAATTTCGCCATTTCGTTCGTACTCGCATTATCCGTTTTCGTGGGATCGATGGCTTTGAATCAATCGGCCCCCCACGTATTAAAAGTTCGCAATGATGACTTGCATGCAAGCTTATTTACGAATAACGAAGAGGTGGCTAAAAATATAAGAAAGTATTTTATAGTAAGAGCCGACAGTGATCCTTCTTACGACACCGTAATCGGCGAATATGAAGATGTTATCTATTTACCCGAAAAAGAGGGTATGAAATCGATTTGCTTATATGAGCAACCGGCAGATGCCGATTATTTGGGTGAGGTTGTTTCCGTTGATAAAACGGAGTCCATAGGTCCGTCGGAAGAGTTCACCGTTACCGTAATCGTGAAAAATACCGGTACCGCAACTTGGTTTTCAAGGGATTCAGGGTGTAAGAATCAAGTTGAAGTCGCACTCGCGACTGCAAAGGATTACGGAAGATCCAGTGTTTTCGGGATAGGCGATTATGCAATCAGCGGCTGGCTACACGAAAGTAGGGTGGAAATGGTCGAGGAGGTGGTTTATTCCGGAGAAACGGCAACATTTACTTTTACAAGTATGACTCCATGGGGAGACGTCTGGTACAAGGAGTACTTCGTGCCTGTTGCCGAAGGGGTAAGGTATATGGATGAAGCGATGTTCGGAGTGGATATCTTGGTTGGGGACCAATCCGCCTTTGACGCAGGGGTAATGGATTTAATAGACTGCAGCACCAATAGCTTAGAACTTGTCGGCGAGAAATCTATTTCCATCGATTTATCGGATCAGATGATGTACTTGTATGTTGGAGATATCCAAATCACGAATTTCCAAGTCAGTTCCGGTAAGGCGTCAACGCCGACTCCGACAGGCACCTATTATATATTGAATAAGCAAGAACTCAGGATAGGTGGCGAATGGCCTTATTACAGAATGCCATATTGGATGGGATTCACTTCGGTTGGGCATGGGATACACGCTTTGCCGTATTTGGCCAATGATGGAGGAGCTTTCTGGTACGAAGCTTTGAGTCATATTGGAACTCCGGTAAGCCACGGATGTATAAGGACTCTCACGGAAGATGCGGAGAGAATTTATGCGTTCGGAGAGGTGGGGATGAAAATTTCGATACAGAAATAAGGGATTTTTGCGTTTGCGCAAGGTGTTTTTCATGGCATAAAGCCGGAACTTTTATTAAAACCGTTTCGTGTTAGCGAAACTCCATATATAATTCCGACCCCATGGACGATATTCTCGCAAAACTCAACGATCGGCAGAAGGAGGCCGTTACCGCAACTGAAGGGCCTTTGTTGGTTATGGCGGGAGCCGGATCCGGGAAAACTAGAGCGCTGACGCACAGAATCGTCTACCTCGTTAAGAACAATGGCGTGAAGCCTTGGAATATTTTGGCTGTAACTTTTACAAATAAAGCGGCCGGCGAGATGCTTAAAAGAGTTTTTCGATTATTGCATCCGGAGGATGCGTTTTTGAACGAGGGGAAAGATTTCAATCAGGCGAATTTGAGAAATTACGATTTGCCGGCGATAGGTACTTTTCACTCGATATGCGTGAGGATTTTGAGAAAAGAGGCGCAACTGCTTGGGTATGAAACCGGCTTCACGATTTATGACGATACCGATAGCGAGGTGCTGACGAAACAGGTGATGAAAGATCTTGGGATGGATAGCACGAAGACGAATCCACGAGCCGTTTTGTCACATATTTCGGGCGCGAAAAATCAACTGATTTCTCCGGAAGATTATGAAAACAAGTATGCTAACAATTATTTTTCGGAGAAGGTTGCGCAGGTTTATAAAATTTATCAAAAAAGGTTGAAGCAAAATCAGGCGATGGATTTCGATGATTTGATTATGCAGGTCGTGACACTCTTCAAAGAGTTCCCGGAAGTTTTGGCGAAATACCAGGAGAAGTTTAAATATATTTTGGTGGACGAGTATCAGGACACGAACCATGCGCAATATTTATTGGTAAAAATGTTGTCGGAAAAATATCGCAATATTTGTGTTGTTGGCGACAGCGACCAGTCGATTTATTCGTGGAGAGGCGCGAATATGCAGAACATTTTGGATTTCGAGAAAGATTATCCCGATGCGAAAGTTGTTCTTTTGGAACAAAATTACAGATCTACTCCGGTCATTTTGGATGCGGCGCACAATGTCATTGTCAAAAATAAAACGAGGAAAGAAAAGAAGATGTGGACCGACAAGCAAGGTGGGGGAAAAATAAGAGTTTGGACTGCGCGAGATGAACGCGACGAAGCTGAAATGATTGCACGCGAGATTGAAAACCACATACGCGGGCATGAATCTCCCGACTACAGAGGCTTCACGGTTTTATACAGAATGAACGCGCAATCGCGCGTGATCGAAGAAGTTTTTATGCGATACGGCATCCCCTATCGAATTATCGGTGGCATAAAATTTTATCAAAGAAAAGAGATCAAGGACTTGGTGGCTTATTTAAGGGTGATTTTCAACCCGCAAGACACGGTGAGCATGCTTAGAATAATAAACATCCCGGCAAGAAATATCGGGGCGAAAACGATTGAAACAATCCAAGAGTATAGCGCGAGACATCAGATGGGATTTTGGGATGTGCTTGAATATATAGATGAACTTGGTGGCGAAATCGGAGACACGAAAATCGCGGTTTTGAAAAGATTTAAAAAACTAATAGCGGATGCGCGAACCGGAGCGGCAGGATTGACTGTGAGCGGCGTAATAAAAAATATTATCATGGAAAGCGGATATAAAGATTTTCTTTTGGACGGATCCGAAGAAGGGCAAATAAGATATGAAAACGTCCTTGAGTTAATATCCGTCGCAAGCAAATATGATGCGCTTGAACCCGGAATAAGTTTGGCAACTTTTTTGGAAGAGGTGGCGCTAATATCGGATTTGGACAGCATGGATGAAAGAAACAATGCGGTCACTATGATGACTTTGCATGGAGCGAAAGGGCTTGAGTTTCCTTGCGTGTTTATTTGCGGACTCGAAGAGGGGATTTTCCCTCATTCGAGGAGCTTGTTCGATCCGCAGGAAATGGAAGAGGAGCGCAGGCTTATGTATGTCGGAATGACACGAGCGATCGATGATCTTTTTCTGTTAAATTCCGAGCATAGATTGCTTTATGGAGACGTGAAGGCGAATTCGCCGTCGAGATTTTTATTGGATTTGCCGGGAGAGTTGGTTGATGTGATTGGCAGTCGCGGACGTAAACATGCGTTCGAGGGCGCGTTTGATCCTTTTGGTGAAAAACCGATCCCGACCGAAGTCGAAGACGGAGTAGCTATAGAGCTTGGCGTTGGTGATCGCGTTATGCATAAAATTTTCGGCGAGGGAATTGTCGTCGAGTTGGTTGGAGGAGTTGTTACCGTCGCTTTTGGCGATCCGAAATATGGCGTGAAGAAGTTGGCGGTGCATGTGGCGCCGATGGAGCGGATTTAATTTTATTTTGTCGCTAAGTCCTCGCTTCCCGTTTCGGGTATTGAAACGGGAGCACTGCGGAATCGCTCCAAAATAAAATTAAATCCTTAGCGTGTCGCTGCAGATATCTTCGCGAATCTGCAATTCCGCCTTCTGCAATTCCGCTTTCTGTTGTAGACTTGGCTTATGAAAGTCATTTTTATAGGCGACATCGTCGGCAGACCGGGCAGAGATGCCACTAAAAAACTTTTGCCCAAATTGAAAAAAGATTATAAGCCCGATTTCATAATTGCGAATGGAGAAAATGTTTCGGGCGGGAAAGGTATTTCGTCGGATCATTTGGATGACCTGCATAAGGCGGGAATAGACTTTTTCACTTCGGGAAATCATATATGGCAACAGAAGGATATTTTGACACGAATGGATGAAAGAGATCCTCTTGTGATAAGGCCGGCGAATTTCCCTCCGATGAATCCGGGGAAGGGGTGGCGGATTTTGCAGACTGCGCTTTTGAAGAGACTTCTCGTTATAAATTTGCAGGGGCGAGTTTTTATGCATAAAGATTATGATTGCCCTTTCAGGATTGTGGATAAAATTTTGATGGAGACGGCGCACGAGCACCTTGATGGAGTTTTTGTGGATTTTCATGCGGAGGCGACGAGTGAAAAAGTTTCGCTCGGACATTATTTGGACGGACGAGTGAGTATGGTTGTCGGAACTCATACGCATGTACCGACGGCGGATGCGCGAATAATGCCGAAAGGAACCGGATATCTTACGGATGTCGGGATGGTTGGATTAAAAGAGTCGGCGATCGGAGTTGATAAGGACCCGATTATAAAAAGTTTTATATCGCAGATGCCCGTAAAACATGAGATTACTAATTCCGGACCGGCATCATTCGCTGCCATTTATTTCGAAACAGGTGGCAAAGAGGGCAACACGAAAAAGGTTGAACAAATTTTGCTCGAGGTGGATTTGTAGTATATTTCGGCGGCAAATGATATATAAGAGAATCAGCTTGGTGAAGATTTCCGCATGGGTTGCCGTGTTTTTTATGACGGGGTGGGTTGCGTCTTATTTTTATTATAATCCTGCGGAAGAAGAGAGTCTTGATGTAGATACGATTGAAGAGATTACGCCCGTGGAAATGGATCTTTTTTGGGATGTTTGGGAGTATCTCGACGGAAATTTTATAGATGCGAATATGCTGAACGATCAAGAAATGCTTTATGGGGCGATAGACGGAATGATAAGTGCGCTCGATGATCCCTATACGGATTTTATGGACCCGGATGAGACGAAAGAGTTTCAAGAAAATATGGAAGGCGAACTCGAGGGGATCGGAGCGGAGCTGACTGTGGAAGACGGAGAGCTTGTTGTCGTTACACCTTTTAAAGGATCGCCTGCGGAGAGCGAAGGGATTTTGCCGGGAGACACCATTTATTTAATAGACGGGAATGTTGCGAGCGAGATGACGATTATGGATGCGATTATGGCTATCAGAGGCGCGAAGGGGACTGTTGTGGTTTTGACAATTTTGAGAGAAGGGGTGGAGGGACCTTTGATTTTTGAAATCGAAAGAGATACGGTGAAAGTTGACAGCGTTGAATGGGAATTGATGGGCGAGAATAACGATATCGCTTACATCAGCCTTTCGCAGTTTGTTGATGATACGACTGACGATTTTATAAAAGCGGTGAATGAAATTTTATTGAGCGATGTGAAGGGGATTATATTGGATATGAGAAATAACGGTGGCGGATATTTGGATACTTCGGTTGATGTTCTTTCCGAGTTCATAGATGGAGGTCAGAAGGCAGTGACTGTGAAAATGAGGGACGAGGCGAACAATGAAATCCGGTACACTTCGGGAGATTCCAAGCTGAGCGGCATACCGTTGGTGGTATTGGTAAATAGCGGTTCCGCTTCCGCATCGGAAATAGTCGCGGGCGCGATTCAAGATTATCAAGCCGGCATAATTATGGGCGAACAAACTTACGGCAAGGGTAGCGTGCAAACCGTGGAAGCTTTGCCCGACGGTTCAAGTTTAAGGGTTACAATCGCGAAATGGTATACGCCAAGCGACAGAAGTATTGATGACACGGGGATCACGCCGGATATTGAAATCGTTGATGATTATGAAACGGAGGAGGACGAGGCGCTGAATGAGGCGGTGGAATATCTTGAAAAGTAGCGAGTTTTGCGTTACGGAGCGGTAGGAGTGCGAGCTCCGCGAGCACTCCGAGAGCGAAGGTGTCTATCTTTCTATTGATTTCTGTCGGGTTATACCTATAATCTTTGTGCGTTTTACAAATGCGGAGAGGTGGCAGAGTGGTTGAACGCGGCGGTCTTGAAAACCGTTAGACCCCTCGCGGGTCTCGTGAGTTCGAATCTCACCCTCTCCTGTCCGACAATGAACTTTTTTAAGAAAACGCATTGTTTTTAAATTTGCTTAATGATTCGCAATGCTTTTTGCTATCTGTTGCACAGAATAACATTTTATGCGTCAATCCTTCGCTTGTTTAGGACCGTCCTCCAATTTCATTGTCGGACGGTCTGCTAAACAAGCTAATTTGCGCCTCGGTTTTTTAGTAAGCAATATAGCCCCCCGCAGAATCCCATCCGATGTATTCGTAAGTTCCCGCTATCCTCGAACCCGGGATTTCTTCTATGGTACCTTCCGCGATATCGATTTCGTATAAGGTCGTGGTTTCTTCGTCCCATTTCATGCTTGCCGCAAGAATCACTTTTCTGCCATCGAGGGAGAATTTACCGGCGCCGACTTCGTCGTATTCCGATCCGATATCGTAAACCGCGTCCGTGTAATGATTAACGTTATATACATGAGCCGTGAAAGTATCCTCCCAGCCGATATCGAATCCGACTACGAGATCGCCTTCGTATGCTGTTGCCACGATGTCCGTCACCATCGGCACTCCTATTTCTTCCACCTGTTTCGTTGTGAAGTTCAATCTGTAAAGATTGTATGCTCCGCCATAAAGTATGTAGCCTCCCAAGCCGTCGGGATTGACCTGAATATAGGCGTTGTCTTTTGTGACATAAAAGATTGAAGCATTCATCAACCCGTCAAAATGCCATGGGTCCAGCTCCACATCGTTCAAGATAAATCTCACGTCCGTGGATGCTCCATCCGAAGCCGGCTCGGTTATGACTTCAACGTTGTTTGTCGAGCCTTCATTTTGCACATTAATCCATCCCATCCCCGCCGCATCGTAAACGTATTTCGATAAAGTGTAGACGTTGAGCATGTATGTATCTTGCGGGCTGCCGTCTTTGTCGGTTACAAATCGCGTTTCCGTGTAAGTTATCGTTTGTGAATCTTTCCAAGCGATAGAATCTGTATTCAGAGTCCCTTCGGTTGGCTCCACCATTTGTCTCGTTATCGGTACCGCGTTTCGACCCATACTGTCTGTTAAGTAAAGTATGATCGGGCTGTTTTCGGCATACCCTTCCCAGATCACTCCCGCTTCATGATCCGGAGAATACAGGGCTCCGTCGACCGCCTCCTCGTATGGGTCCAGTTCGAGATCGGCACTTACGTCGGCATTTTTTGACAGGAGATAAACGACTCCGCTCCCGACCGTGATCGCCGTGATCAAGATTGTGGCTACAAAAGCCCAGATTGTGTGATTTCGATTTTGCATTGTTTTGGTTGGTTAAATTATTTTGCAAATCTAACCGTATAATGCGTTTTAGGAATTTTATTACAATTTAGCGCTTACAATGTCTCTACTCTAACCTTATCTCCGAATTTTTTTACGATTTCCCGCGCTTCTTTTAAAGCGTTCCCATCTCCCCCCACCACGACCACCAAAAATGGGTTTTCTGCTGTAATCAATTCCCCGTAGCCGTGGTCGCCTACTGCGATTGAAATTGCAATTTCCAGTTCTTTTTGAGCATATTCTGCTGGTAAAAATTTTCTGCTGACAACGAACCCTTTTGGCAGGTCGGCGACGTGCGAAGGATCAAACGAGCCCGACATATCGTAATAGCAAGCTATCGCGTCGTGGAATTCTTCCGGACGAGCCAATTCGTCTATATGCCCGGCGTAAGGGACACCTGTTTCCGCAGACAGTTTTTCAGCAAATTCTCGTCCGTACTCATCCGATTTTGAAGGATCCAAGCCTTGCGCTTTCGCGTATAACCCCGCCGCTCCACAATGCGAGTGACTTGTGATGCCGGTTGCGCCCATTGCGCGCAAAGATGCCGTAAGTTGCGCCGCGTCCATAAGAATTCCGGAACCGGCGAGATGCACGCCGCCGGGAGTGCCTTCGTCTATGCAACGAATCACCTTGTCGTCTGTCGAAAATGCCGCATCCAAATCTGTTATCTCTTCGGAATACGCCCGCATGCCGTTTTCCAAAATTCGAGCCACGATTACTGACTGCGCGGCAAAACGAGCTTCTTTTTCTCCGGTCGGAATTTCGTGGTGTGACATATTGTGTTGTGTTAAAGTGATGGTTGTATTTTATAATGTCCCTGCATGAAAAACGCAATAAAAAAAGGGCTCGGATTCGGTTTAACGTCCGGAGTTATCACGACTCTCGGATTGATTATCGGGTTGCATTCGGGAACTCATTCGAAAACCGTAGTGCTCGGAGGTATCTTAACAATTGCGATAGCCGATGCTTTTTCGGATGCGCTCGGGGTGCATATTTCGGAGGAGTTCAAGGGTGGCAAAACACATAAAGAGATTTGGGCTTCGACGTTTTTCACTTTTTTATTTAAAGTGATTTCCGCTTCCGTTTTTATTATCCCGATTGTTCTTTTGGATCTCGAAACCGCCATTTGGGTAAGCCTGGCTTGGGGACTCGGCGTCATTACTTTGATAAGCTTGAAAATGGCGAAAGAAAATAAAGAGTCTTATCTCGAAGTTGTTGGTGAGCATTTGGGAATAACCATACTCGTTGTAATAATCACTCACTATATCGGCGATTTTATAGCCACTAATTTTGAAAACATATAAGATGGGTGTGGATTTATGAAGCGCATAGAAATTTCGGCATGGCGCTCATCGTGGTCGCGCTATTGCATATGGCAATGCACGCAAAACAGTCTTTGGTCATGGCGAAAGTTTTATTTTTAAAGAAAAAATCGAGTGAAGAAAATAAAGTGGCTTAAACTTACCGGATTCGTATCCACATCTTTTTGAAAAACGGCAAAGTAAGCGTCGAGAGCATGAATGCGACAGATGGAATTATGGCGTTGAGCCAAGGTTTTTCTATATTTATCGCCTGCATATATGCGCCTATCGAAACGTATGTGAGAATGGCAAGCACGATTCTTCTAGTGATACTCGTTTCCCATGCTTTGTCGGTTTCGACGGATTTGTTGCGAAGTTGAATCCGATCTATTTCCGCCGATAATTCTTCTAAGGTTTTCATAAATTGATTATATAAGTATAATCCCTATCCGGCTATGAAAATTATACTTATCGACAATTACGATTCATTCACTTTCAACCTTTATCAGCAAATTATGAGGTTGGGGGGCGATGTTGATGTAAAAAAATATGACGAGATTTCCGTACGTGACATTGATACGTATGATGCGATTGTTATTTCGCCGGGACCGAAAAAACCCTCCGATTATCCGATTTGTCTCGAAGTGATTGCGAAATTTTACGAAAAAAAACCTGTTTTGGGAGTGTGCCTGGGGCACCAGAGTATTTGTGAAGTTTTTGGTGCGAAAACCGTGAGGGCCGATAAAGTCATGCATGGCAAAACGAGTACCGTTCATCATTCCGGCGAAAGAATTTTCAGAGGCATTAAAAATCCTTTTCGCGCTGCGAGGTATCATTCTTTAGTCACGGACCGCGTGCCGGACGAATTCGATTTAACGGCTTGGAGTTTTGCTCCGCAAAACAAGTTAATACTAAGGGGCGATAAAATCATCATGGGCGTTGCGCACGAAAAATATCCTGTTTATGGCGTGCAGTTTCATCCGGAATCATTTTTGACCGAGCGCGCAGATAAAATAATTCGTAACTTTTTGAATGAAATACGTTGAGATAAAAATTAGAGATTTTGATCCGATTTTATTTTTCAGAAAGGTCGCGGCTCATGAAAAAGGTGTTAGTTTTTTGCACGGCGGAAGGTGGTCTTTTATCGGGTTTAATCCGGTGAAGAAATTCGTTTCGAAGGAAGCGGATTTCGAAGGAGTTTCGCTAACGCGAAACAACTTAAATTATGGCGCGAAGAATGCTTCGCATTTTTGCGCTGTAGGATATTTCTCTTACGACTTGGGTTATAAACTTTTCAAAATAAAAAGAAGTGCGAAAGACGATCTCGGCATGCCTTTGATTTATTTGAATTTCTATAAAGATTTTTTGCGATTTGATAATTTGAAGAAGAAAATTTTCACGACTGCGCCCGGAAAAGTTCGTGAAATTTGGGCGAAGCCGTGCGCTTATCGTGAAAATATCGTTACGAATTTCGAGCCGGAAATGTCGAAAAAAACTTATGATCGTGCGTTCGAAAAAATTCGCGAATATATCCTTGATGGCGACATTTATCAGGTTAATTTGACGCATAGGCTGGTTGCGGATTTCGATGGCAATCATGCGGATCTTTTTTGTAAAATTTTAGAAACGAACCCGGCCGAAATGGCCGCTTATTTGGATTTGGGAGAGGTGAAGATTTTAAGCGCGTCGCCGGAAAGATTTTTGCGCCTTGAACAAGGAGCTTTGTCCACCGCAAAGCGAGGACAAAACGACTCAATGTATCGCCCCGGAACCGCTACGCTTTCCGGGACTGTCTATACGTGCCCCGTTAAAGGAACGCGTCCTCGCGGAAAAACTCCGGCGGAAGATGCGAAAATGCGTGACGAACTTTTAAAAAGTAAAAAGGAAGAGGCGGAGCTCAACATGATAACCGATTTATTGAGAAACGATATCGGACAGGTTTGCGAAATTGGGAGCGTGCGGGTCGCGAAACACAGAGCGATACAAAAATGTCCGACAGTTTGGCATACATACTCCGAAGTTGTCGGCACTTTGCGTAAAGATTTATCGGCAGTCGATTTGTTGCGAGCGTGCTTGCCGGGCGGATCAATCACCGGTTGCCCGAAAAAACGAGCGATGGAAATTATCGATGAGCTTGAACCTGTTTGCCGAGGCGTTTACACCGGCGCAATCGGGTATATAGATGGCTCCGGCGATATGGACACGAATATCGCGATACGAACTCTCGTCGCGAAAAACGGGAAATTGTATCTTAACGTCGGTGGCGGAATTGTCGCCGATTCAACGCGCGAATCGGAATATGAAGAGACTCTCGATAAAGCGAAATCTTTTTTGAAATTGCGTGAACCGTCGGCGATTTTCGATCCGGCAAATAAGAAGTTGAAAGGTGTTTTTGAGACTATGAGAACTTATGGGCGAGAAATTTTCATGCTTGATCTGCACTTAAAAAGGCTTGCAAAATCTGCAAGAATTATAGAGATGAAATTACCTGCAAGCGTAAGTGAAATTCGGGAGATGGTTTTGAAATCCGTGGAAGGGTCGAAATTAAAGCCACCTTTTAGAATCAAGTGCGTTGTTACTTCAAAAGATATTGCGATTGACGTAATGCATCTTGAAATTGATCCCGAAATTTATAAAGGGGTGAAAGTGGTAAGTTTGAAACTGGAAAGAAAAAAACCGCAGGCAAAGGCTCTGCCCTATTTTAAATCCGTTGAAGCAAATAAATTCGCCGTTTCACGAGGAGCTTATGAGGCAATTTTGGTAGATCGCAAAGGTTTTGTGACCGAGGGCGCTTATTCGAATGTGTTTTGGGTGAAAGACGGGCAAGTTTATACGAGAAGAGATGGAGTGCTTGAAGGGGTTACGAGGCAGGTTGTTTTGGACTCTGTAAATGTTAAATTTGCGCGCGCTACCGTTGCGGATTTGCAAAACGCGGATGAGGTTTTTATAACAAAAACTACGACCGGAATGGTACCTATTGTTGAAATTGACGGGAGGGAAATTGAGGCCGGAGAGGTGACAAAAAGACTGATGGAATTGACTCGTGAACGAGGCATGTCTTAGAACTTATGAATTTTCCCGACGTGGCGCTCTCAGACTTTTCCCGGTCGCTTTTTGGATTTTTTCCCGAATACTTTTTAACGGTTCTTCACGTGCCGAAAGGAAAAAACTTCTTTTCGGTTGCGTCTCCCTATCAGGAGGCGGGGGGACCTCTGGGAGTTTTTCTGATGTCATAATTATTTGGTTAAATTTTTACTTTCTGCAGTTTGAGAAAGTAGCTCAGAAGATTAAATGCCGGGTGTAGCAAGCCAAAAATCACGATTGCGGAAAGCACATTTACCAAATCCAAGTGCGTGTAAGGCAACGTGACTAATACCGACATTATTATCCAGTCGGTTTGATCGAAAGGCACCCACGGCTTTCCCGGCGCGATACCGATTCTTCGTTTGAAAAAACTTTTAAGCATATCCCCGATCAAAGCTCCTGCTCCCAACAATGGCCCGAGGATTAACGGGTTTATTTCGGCGTAATTTACAAGAGTGTATTTTTCGGGAATTTGAATTTTTGTCTGAATAAAAACGACCAAAGTCGCCATCAAAATACCAAAAAAAAGTCCTCTCCATGTCTTGTGATTCCCTAAGAATTTTTCACAAACGGGATAATTCAAAAATTGAACCCGTTTAAACAAAACCGGACTCGCGTTCGCGATCCCCGCAGGAAGAAACAGAAAGATGATTCCAAGAATATTTGGCATAAAAGGTTGATACGCCATTAAATTAACTTGATTTCAAGTTTTAGAAAAGGGTAAATTTCTTGTGTTATAAATTTTACACAAAAATCAATATGGCTGAAGGCTCGAACGTGGCTCATTGTCAAACCGATGCGAATGAAATCTTCGATGTGTGGCGATTCGCTGACAGATTCAGGGCTGAGAAGATTGTTCCTTTTGTGGAAGGGTTGAAAGGTATGTGCGGATTCACTCACAGGCAAGATAGTACATATGCTGAAATATCTTCAGCTCGAGCGGTGCAAAGTTCGTTGTCGTGTTTCGCCCAAGCTCTCAAGGTCGCCGCCGCGGTTGTGAAAACGCATACCGGAAAGACCGGACAAACCGAATTCTTCGGACATGTCGGAAGATATATGGGAGACAGACTCGATACCCAGACCGAAGCCGACGTTTTGAAAACTGCGGTTGCTCGTGCGTTGTTTCACTTGTAAAATCGCTATAGAAAGGGTAAAAAGCTTATGCTGTTTTTTGATTTACCGAATAGCATTTTTAGAAGCCACATCGCGGAGAGGTACCCAAGTGGCTGAAGGGGCGGGTTTGCTAAACCTGTAGGGTGGATATTTTCCGCCGCGAGGGTTCGAATCCCTCCCTCTCCGCCAATTTGTACATTCAGCAAGTGTCGCTCTTTGAGCGTGAATTGACGCTATACCCTCCATACCCTTCTCTTGCCGCCGTTCCCGGGTATTGTCGCAAGCGCCGCCAGCTTCGCATCGAAAGGTTCCAAAAATTCAATCGGAGCCGGCATTTCCCTCCACCTCCCGCCATCATTAACAAGAAGCAACGCCATTCGTCTTTTACCGGATTCTACATGGTAAAGCGCCTCCGCCACTATAAATGGCGGCCTGAATCCCGCCAATGCTTCGCATTCGGCATATTTGTTACCCGTGCTTACCTTTCCTTCCTCGCTGACTTGTTTTTCGGAACTTTTCTTCTTTGCCAAAATCCTATTTATTACTTCTCGTTTCAGTTGGACCGGCATATTTCTTCTTATATCCACTTCTCCAACCGGAGGAGTTTCCGCTTCCGTCATGGTATCGGCCAGCAATATTGCCAATTTCTCTATAGATTCTTCTTTCTCCGCCAGCTCTTGTTTTAATCGTGCTTTTGCGCCCGATAACGCCCTGACTTCCTTGTCCATCTCTGTATTTTCGGCTGTTGCTGCGGAAAGAGCCGCTCTTAACCGATCAATGTCGGCTTTCGCGCCCGTAAGTTGAGCCTTGACGGCGTTCAGCTCTTCAACAACAAGCGCTGTTGCCCTTTCGAAGTCTTCTTTTAAACTTTCGTTTTCGTTTTTTGCCGCTGCCAGCCTGACGGCAGACGCTCCGACTTCTCTGGTTAATCTGTTTATTATCCCGGCGCTTGTACGACGCGACATTGGCGCCGTCACGATTGGTGCCGATTTTACTTTCTTTTCGTTCCCCGCGGGCGGGGGTATCAATGTTGTTGCGGTTAACACCGGTTGTGAAGGTTTGGCATCGATTGACGTTTCGCTCAAGTTCAACAAAACCACTTCCATTTTTGTATCTTCGCGATAACGCATATACATGCCCGTTCCCCCTCGATTCGCCACCGTTTTTTCAACGTCCAAACAAATTTGTTTTGGCGTGAATCCAAATTGGTCGCGTATTTCTCTTGCCGTAGTCGGATTCCCATCTTTCTGCCTTTGCGCCACGTATTTTATTATCGCTTCTTGTCTTTTTGAAAATTTGCCGACATTTGCAGATAAACGAGAACCGGCCTCTTCGTAATCAAAAGGTATCGTATTCTCCGCATATATCGCCTCGCCTTGCGTCAATAACGTTTCCATTCTTTTTCTTTTATCCAGTACGAATGCCGCAAAAAAACCGCGTCGTGCTTGCGCCACAACAAATCCGAGATCGACGGCCCTTCTCCCTTCCATCCTTTCCGCGAGACAATGGAAAAACTGCTTGGACCCTATATCGAATTCTCTTAGGATTTCGTAGGTTCTAAATGCCTCGTCGGGGTTTGAGAGAAGCCGCTCGATAATCGGATGTTCCGGTTTTTCCACTCTTATCATCCAGGTCGCTTTCGCAAGAAGACCCCTTATGTATTCCGTCTCCGCTCCCAACTCCGAAGCCGTCATTATCGGTATATTTATCCCTAACTTTCTCAGCGTTTCCGAAACCGATTGCCTCATTTCATCCGTCACTCTCGTAACCGGGTCGCCATTATAAACCGTTCCCAGCCTTGTTTGACGTCCTTCCGGCGCCATTTTTCGGTCCGGCAATAAGCGCAATATGAAGCGGACCTGCCTTGAACCTATGTTTGTTTTTTCAATATAAAACCCATATTGCTCCCTGTGTTTTCCCGCCAACTTTATAAGCGTGTTTAACCGCTCGTATATATCGTTTCGCGGGATGTCGATGTTCTCCTTGATATCCTGGCAACTTGTCGGCACGGATGGATTTCGCCCCATAAATTCAAGTATTTTTCTCGTACCATTCTCTTCTCTGATATCGCGCTCGCAAACCTCCAAAACCCACGGATGAATTTCGTTCGCGGTCGAAGGTTTCGGGGGGTCGTCGGATAGTGCTATGGCTTTATTCGTTATCACCAATGTGTAAAAAACCATCGGAGAGGCATGCCCCTCTCTTTTTTGCGTTGTTCTTGTTATATAAAAACCGTTATCGGCACTTTTCCCTTTCTCAAACTCTCTTTCCAAATTCGCCAGCTTCATATTTGCGGCGTTTTCCGTATCACCCATGGCAACATTTCGGATTATATCCGCATTACGAAACGGCGTGTTCGGATTTCGCCCCATTAACTCAAGTATCGCCTTGGTAGGATCTCTTTTTTTGCTTTTGAAATCCCTATCCAAAGCTTCTCGTACATACGGATGCACTTCCGGCATTGACGGATCTATGTCCAACGTACCGATATCTTCGCGCAAACAAGTCATTTTTATATTTTTCAAAACTAGTCCGAATTGATAACACTTGCTTGTGTTTTTGTCAATAGTCATTGCGCAACCCCTAAAAATCATTTATAGTATAATTCGGATTGCTACTCGTCATGGAGAGATGCCGGAGTGGCCGATCGGGCCGCACTCGAAATGCGGTATCCCGCATTGCGGGATCGTGAGTTCGAATCTCACTCTCTCCGCCACAGCGCAAGAAAGCGAAGCGCTTCATGCGCAATACATTAAAGCTTGATTGCGAACGCAATCTCATTGTCAGAAAATTTCAATTGCTTAAACACATTTTATGAATCCTACGAACCAAATAAATCCGAATTCGCAGCCTCCGGTCAATCCCGGTTTCTCCGGCTTGGGCATTGCGCCAAACCTTATGGATGCCATCAACAGATTACATTACAAAATTCCAACTTCGATTCAACGCCAAGCTATCCCGGTTGCCTTGGAGGGCAAGGATCTTGTCGGCGTTGCACAAACCGGAACGGGCAAGACATTGGCTTTTGGCATCCCTTTAATTCAACGCCTGCAACAGTTTAGAGGTAACGGATTGGTCGTTTTGCCAACACGCGAACTCGCGATACAGGTTGATGAAGCTTTGAACAAATTGGGGGCGAGGTTGGGTTTAAAAACCGCCGTGCTGATTGGCGGCGCTCCGATACATCGCCAAATTCAAGCTTTGAGAAATAATCCGCATATTATTATCGCCACTCCGGGTCGCCTTAACGACCATCTCGAACAGAGAACCGCCAACCTTAAAAATGTAAAAATCGTCGTTTTGGATGAGGCCGATCGCATGCTGGATATGGGTTTCGCTCCGCAAATTAAAAGAATTTTTCAACATTTGCCTGTGGAACGACAAACGATGCTTTTTTCCGCGACATTGGCTCCGGAAATTATGAAAATGGCAACAAGTTTTATGAAACTGCCGATTCGTGTTGAAGTTGCTCCAACCGGTTCGATTGCCGATCATTTGACTCAAGAAATTTTTATTATCCATAAGGGAGATAAAAGCAGGTTGATTGATAAACTTTTACAACAATATTCCGGAACGACTCTTGTTTTCACAAGGACGAAATATGGCGCAAAAAAACTTACCAGCGCCATACGGCATATGGGACATCGCGTTGCGGAAATTCACTCCAATCGTTCACCTTCCCAACGCAGAGATGCAATGGAGGGCTTTAAATCGGGCAAATATCGAATTTTGGTTGCCACCGACATAGCTTCTCGCGGAATTGATGTCACGGATATCGAGGTGGTTATAAACTTTGATTTACCTACAAACACCGAAGATTACGTGCATCGAATCGGTCGCACGGCGAGAGCGGGAGTTTCGGGTCATGCGATTTCTTTGGCGGCGCCGGAACAACGCAGTGAACTTCGCGATATCGAACGATTAATCAAGAAAAACTTGCCGATTTCTCCGTTGCCCGAATTGCCGCCGAGACGAACTCCTCCACCGGACCAACATGAAGACGATCGTGAACCAAGGTTTGATCAAAGAAGAAGACGACCTTTCTTTAGTCGAGGAAGAGGACGTGGGCACAGGGGCTAAATCAGGCCTCCGGCTCATCCGCATCCGAGAATTCCAGCGCAACTTGCTGTGTCGCCACAGGCTCGACTATTGGTTGTTCCGGTTCGGCAACATCCATCGCTTGTGACCATTTTTTACGATCCGGAGTTAATGTCATGTCTTGGTTAAGCTCGAAAGTTTTTTGATAAGGCCCGAAAATAGACTCTTCGTTGATAGCCTGCTGGATTTTCAGCCCTATTCGGCTCCTCATAGCCAACATGTTTGAGGGGGCTTTAACCCAGAATTTCAGCTTGAGAACGAAGCAGTTGGTTTCGAATTCGCTGAAGATGACGGAATATTTCGGTGTTTTTTGTACGTCGGGATCGGTTGCGAGTATGTGCTCGAAAATTTTTGCCGCTTTTTGCACGTTTGTGCCGTAACCGAGTTTGACGCTTATCTCCATCCTTCTGACCGGATATCTCGAGTAGTTTTCGATGGACTCGGTCATTATGTCGGAGTTGTAAATCGTAATGTTTCGATTATCAAAAGTTTTGATTCCGGTTGATTGAAAGTCCATGCGATCGATTTTGCCGGTGTATTTTTTTATTTTGACTATGTCGCCGATTTTGAAAGGACCTTTGAAGAAAATCAAAATACCGGCGATGTAATTTTTGATAATGTCTTTTAATCCATAACTCAATCCCAAAACACCTACGCTGACCAGGAGGCTGATATCGAGCCCGATTACCTTGAGGGCAAGAGTCACTCCTATTACCGCAACGAAACCGTTTACGATTTTTTCAACGAGGTTGAGAGCTGTTCTTTGCTGTTCGTGGGTTGTTTCGATTTTTTTAAAATATCTGCTTATCCATTTGATCGCCAAATACGCAATTGCGAGGATTACCGCGGCTTGTAAAAGGTCAACAAATTTCGTTAAAATTGTGCCGGTTATGTCGCCGAAATTTATGTCCGACCCAGCATCAGTCATGTCTACGTCTGCCGATTCTTCGTCAACCAAGCTCATTTTTTTGATTTAAATTGTATTATTATATCATGGATAGCCTGATAAACCAATAGATATATAGTCCATAGAACTTTGAGATTCAGGGTTGACTTGTTGGCCAGTTGTGTTAATCTGACATCTTCTAAATTAATAAAACCATGTCATTAAGTACTCCTCCGAGCATAGACCAAGCGGAAACCAGAAAAGATCGTTACGATTTGAGACCAGCTCTCGAATTCGTTGCCGGTAATCTCCCGCAATATAAAGCGGGGCTGACCGGGATTTTAGCCAGGCCTGTCGATCCGGCTTCTGCGGAAAAAATCGGTAAGGTTGAATGTTTTGATTATGAAAATTTAAGCGATTCGCAAAAAGCGAGACAAGTTTTCCCCGAAATGGTTAGGAGTATTCTGGAAAGGATGCCGGCGGTACTCGTGGCGTTATCAAAATTGCAGGTTGTCGTATATCGAAATCAAGTATTGGTCCCACGGTTTGATGAAAACGGAGATATGCAAGGCGTTCCTCGTTGGATATCCGAAGATACGTTTTTGCAAGAAGTTGAAGCCGGTCAATTACATCCTTCCAGGGTTATTGTCGGGGTTTCCGATGGCGCGGAAATTATTCTCCCAACCTCCATTCCGAAAACCGTTTCCGAAGATGACACCGCCGTTTTTATGTATCAAGTTCACGTGCTTTTGCATGAATTTTTTCATAGCGTGGAAATGAATTTCAGGAACAACCCCGCCGAAATGTTCGCGACCAGGCTTGAATCTGGCGGGTTCACGTTCACATTTAAAGATTGGCTCGATGATTTCGGAAGACTTGTTTTGGCGGAAGGGTTTGAACCGATTTCAAGGTATTCCGCGACTTGCAAAGACATGCTGACGCCCGAAATAAAAGGAAGGGATCCTGTCGCTTTTCGACGTGCTTTAATGGAGGAGATTTGCGAAACTTTCGTGGCGTCGCAACTCGGGCTTGTACCTTATGCCGGGAGTGATAATCCGAACAGGCACATGAGAATTTCTTGGATGAGCACTCTTTGCAACTCGAGTTTGGCGGAGTAAAATGTGCGCATGAGTATTTTTTCAATATCGCTGACGATTGCCGGTCTCTGTTTATTCGAGGTAATAAGCAGTATTGATAATGCGATAGTGAATGCGGAGGTGCTTTCGACAATGTCGCCAAAGGCCAGAAGATGGTTTCTTATCTGGGGCCTTTTGTTCGCGGTATTTATAATCAGAGGTTTGTTGCCCTGGGTTATAGTTTGGGCGACCACGCCCGAGCTTGGCCCCATCGGCGCTTTGACCGCGACATTTTCAAGCGATCCGGCGGTAATGGAGGCGGTTGAGTCGTCGGCTCCGATTTTGCTTTCCGGAGGTGGCACGTTCTTGGTGTTTTTATTTTTTCATTGGCTTTTTATCGAGCCTAAAAATTACGGCTTGTACGGAGAGAGATTTTTCCATTCCAAAGGGATTTGGTTTTATGCGGTCGTATCTATTCTTTTATCCGCGATTGTTTGGTTCTCCTTGAAAGAAAATCCGATGATGGCATTTGGTGCTGTTGTCGGGTCAACCGCGTTTTTTATCACTCACGGCTTCAAACAAAACGCCGAGCAAAGTGAAAAACTTTTACTCAAAAAAGAGCTCACCGATATAAGTAAAATTTTGTATCTGGAAGTAATAGACGCGACATTCTCGATAGACGGAGTATTAGGAGCGTTTGCCTTCACGTTGTCGGTACCGCTCATCGTGCTCGGAAACGGCTTGGGAGCTTTCGTCTTGAGAGAGTTCACCGTAAGAAATATCGATAATATCAAGAAATATCTTTACTTGAAAAATGGCGCGATGTACTCGATTTTGGGATTGGGAACGATAATGTTAATCGACAGTTTCGGAGTTGAAATACCAAGTTGGATATCCCCCGTTATGACATTCGGGGTTGTTGGATATTTTTATTGGAAATCGGCAAGGCATATCAAAAGTAGTCGCATAGGCTCATAACGGGTATGCCCGGGATCTACGAAAATTCGGTATTTGCCGGGAATCCCGGTGATTTGACATTTTGTGTGAATTCCCGGTATACTTATATTTGCCATGAAAATACATATTCCAAATAGCGTATGGCTTGGGAACATAGACCCTTTTTTGGACGGATTCGATGTGCGAAATCCGAATACCCTAAATATAACCGTGAATAAGAAATGGGTTTCTATACATCCGATGGTTTTATCCATGATTGCCGCCTTAAGTATAAACATGGATTCGTCGAAAATCGAATGCGAGAAGCTCGAAGCTAAATCTAAACATTATCTCGAAAGGATGAGACTGTTTGATTTTTTGAAGATGAAGTCCGGCATTAAAATCACCGAGCATGAATCATCGGGACGATTTATACCGCTTACTCAAATAAAGAATTCGGCTACTCTTACGAAATTTATCGCCGACATAACGCCTCTTCTTCATCTTGAGCCCAAGCATGCCGAGCCGATTCGCTACATAATGAGCGAGCTTGTAAGGAACGTACTTGAACACTCGATGTCTAAACATGGCGCCATCGTGTCTGCTCAGTATTATAAAAAAAGCAATACTGTGCGTATCGGTATTGCCGATACGGGTATCGGCATATGGCAATCAATAAACCAATCTCATAATCCTAAAAACGATTTGGAGGCGATTCGTTTGGCGCTAACTCCGGGCATTACCGGGACTACCAATAAAGAAGGTGGCACCGATCGGAATGCTGGAGCCGGATTGTTCTTTATAAAATCGATTGCCGTAGTAAATAGTGATTTCTTTGTTATTTACAGCGGAAAAGCGATGTATAAATTGCTAAAAAGAAAGGGTACTAGAATCGGGCTGCATGCTGATCCTTTTAAAGACAGACATTCGAAAAGAGACAATTTGCCATGCTGGAACGGAACAGTTGTCGGCATTGATCTTTCTTTGAACTCAACGCAGGAGTTTTCTTTGCTTTTAAAATTATTAAATCAAACATTAAGCGAAGCCATACGAGAAAGAAAAAAATCTCACTATAAAAAACCTCAATTTATATGATTGTTAAATTACTTAAATACACCGGTCCATTTGCTGAAAACAAAGATGTTGCCAGAAAGATTAGAGTTGAGAAACTTATCCCAACTTTGGATAAAAACAAAAATATCATCCTGGATTTTGAAAAAATTGAAGGAGCCACTCAGTCGTTTATACACGCTCTTATTAGCGACCTGATGAGAAAATATGGAATCGAAGTGTTGGATAAAATACAATTCAAGTCGTGTAACGACACGGTGAAAGGTATTATTTCAATCGTCACCGATTATATGCAGGAAAGTATTTAGGGCTTGCTGCTTTTTTTATCACTCCGTGATCTCTTCGCGCAACCTCTTCGGTTTTTTCCTTGAGCACAATTTGGGCTGCGGCAAGCCTTGCAATTGGAACTCTGTATGGCGAGCAGCTAACGTAATCAAGTCCGATTTGGTGACAGAATTCGACCGATCTTGGGTCGCCACCATGTTCACCGCAGATACCGATTTCCATATCGTCTTTTGTTTGGCGTGCAAGTTTTACACACATCTTCATCAAACTCCCAACGCCTTCTTGGTCTATCGTTGCGGTTGGGTCATCTTTGATAATTCCAAGTTCAAGATATCTTGGCAAAAATCTACCTGAATCGTCCCTGCTGAACCCGTAAGTTGCTTGAGTCAGATCGTTCGTGCCCATGGACATGAAATCAACCTCTTCGGCCAACTTGTCGGCCGTTAAACAAGCTCGCGGAAGCTCGATCATCGTACCGATTTTGTATTTGAAATTCGGCTTCAGTTCATTCGCCACTTTTTCAATTATCGCCTTGGCGGCAATAAACTCTTTTATATCACAGACAAGCGGGATTTCGATTTCAGCAATAACTTTTATCCCTTTTTTCGTACATTCGATACCAGCTTCCAAAATCGCTCTCGCCTGCATGGCGGTTATCTCCGGATAAACTATACCGAGGCGGCAGCCACGATGACCAAGCATCGGGTTAACTTCGTGCAAATTGTCTATAATACTGATTATTTCTTTTTCTGTCAGATCTGTTTGGCTTGCAAGTTCGGCGATTTTCTCAGTGTCGTTTATTTTTGGTAAAAATTCGTGAAGTGGTGGATCCAAAAGCCTGATCGTGACCGGCAGGCCATCCATGGCTTCAAAGATACCGATGAAATCTTCTTTTTGGATCGGTAAAAGTTTTGAAAGAGCTTTTTCTATGGCTTTCGGGTTGTCTTTTGTAACTATCATTTCGCGAACGAGATCGATTCTGTCCTCTTCGAAAAACATGTGCTCGGTTCTGCATAAACCTATGCCTTCGGCACCAAACTCGCGTGCGAGTCGTGCATCTTTTGGCGTATCTGCGTTTGTCCTGATTTTCAACACCCTTACTTCGTCGGCCCAGCTCATTAATTCCGTGAAATCTTCGTCCAAAGAAGGTGCCGTCATTTTCACTTCGCCCAAAATCACTTCGCCGGTCGTTCCATTTATTGTTATCGTATCGCCTTCGCTTACTTCCGTCCCGCCGATTTTGAATTTTTTATCTTTTGCAGAAACGATTATGTCGCCCGCACCCGCAACACAACATTTCCCCATGCCTCTGCAAACCACCGCGGCGTGACTTGTGTTACCGCCGGTTGAGGTGAGAATGCCAAGAGCGGCGTTCATACCGTGGATATCTTCGGGGCTTGTTTCTTTTCTGACAAGGACGACTTTCTCACCTTTTCCCGTCCATTCGCATGCATCATCGGCGGTGAAAACCACTTTGCCGGTTGCGGCACCGGGAGATGCCGGAAGGCCTTTTGCAAGAACCTTGTATTTGCAACTTGGATCGACCGATGGGTGAAGAAGGTTGTCGAGTTGGCTCGGGTTCACCCTTAATAATGCTTCTTCTTTTGTGATTAATTTTTCCGCGACCATGTCGACTGCGATTTTGAGCGACGCTTTTGCGGTTCTTTTGCCGTTTCTGGTTTGCAGTATGAAAAGTTTTCCTTTTTCAATTGTGAACTCAAGATCTTGCATGTCCCTGTAATGATTTTCGAGCAGGTCTTTTATTGAGAAAAGTTCTTTGTAAATCTCGGGTATGTTTTTTTCAAGCTCAGCGATATACAAGGGAGTTCTTATCCCCGCTACGACATCTTCGCCTTGTGCATTCATAAGGAATTCGCCGTAAAAAACTTTTTCTCCGGTTGCCGGATTTCTCGTGAAAGCCACTCCCGTACCGGAATCATCGCCCATGTTACCGAAAACCATCGCTTGTATGTTAACGGCCGTGCCTATGTCGTGAGGAATTTTGTTCAAATTTCTGTATGTCGTCGCGCGTTTATTGTTCCAAGAATTAAATACCGCTTCGATAGCGAGTTTCATTTGTACCAATGGATTTTCAGGGAAGTTCGGAACGATTTTTTTGTAACTTTTTACAAGTTCTTTTAAATCTTCAGCCGTAAGTTCCGTATCGAGCTTCACTCCTTTTTTCTCCTTCAGCTCCGACATCGCCTCCTCGAAAAGATCGTGGTCGACTCCCATGACAACGTCGCCGAACATTTGGACAAATCTCCTGTAGGAATCGTAACAAAATCTTTCATTCCCTGTATTTTTTATAAGTCCCTTTATGGTTTCGTCGTTGAGTCCGAGGTTCAAAACCGTATCCATCATGCCCGGCATTGAGAATTTCGCACCGGATCTAACTGAAACGAGAAGTGGATTTTCGGACAAGCCGAGCTTTTTACCCATTTTATTCTCAAGTTCCGACAATTTCGCACCCAATTCGTCCGGAAAATTTTCCGGATACTCCCCCGCTTCAAGATAAAAATTACAAGTTTCCGTCGTGATTGTGAATCCCGGAGGGACCGGCAATCCGAGATTTGTCATTTCGGCAAGATTGGCACCTTTGCCGCCAAGAAGTTCTTTCATGGATGCAGAGCCTTCGTGGAAGGAGTAGATGGATTTCATAGGAGGTAGAGGGTAGACTTATTTGCGCTGTTAAAGTTATCATCCAAATCCCGCACGTGTCCATGTAATAAAATACATAAACTGCATTATATTGGTAACTGCGCAACATGATTTAATAATTTTTAATCATATAAATAATGAGCGACGAACAGCTAGTCGCGGCTGCAAAAGCCGACAAAACCGAATTTGTCCGGCTTTACGACAAGTATTTCGATCAGATTTACAGGTTCGTACTGACGCGTGTCGCAGACGTCCAACTCGCGGAGGATTTAACCTCCGATACTTTTTTAATCGCAATAGAGAAAATCGGTTCTTATACCTGGATGGGGAAACCTTTTTCGGCGTGGCTTTATCGAGTTGCGATAAACGAGATCAACCAACATTATAAGAAGTCCAAGCATGAGTTTGAGGCAAGCGTGGCAAAATGGCACGATATCGGAGAGAAGTTTGAGGCTCCGGATCACGATATAAAAGAAGGCGAAGATGCAAAAGAGTCTTTGGCGAATTTGAAGTTGTTAAACGAATCTTTTCATAAATTGAGCGAGGACGATAAAGATATTTTGTCCTTAAAGTATTTTGAAAATCTTTCTTATCAAGAGATCGCGGATGCGCTGGAGTTAACGGTTACGAATGTGGGAGTGAAATTGAATCGCGCAACGGAACGTTTGAAGAAATGTGTGTCGCCAAGTGGGACGGCTTACGATGTCACTTCTGTTGTTGTAATGTGTTTTGCATTCGCAAAACTGAGCCTTGAATGTATTGCGCTGGGAACGCTTCGCTTCCCTGCGCTTTTTTAATAAATAACCAATTATAAATATGGATAACTTAGAAAAAAATCTTAATACCCTCGCCGAAATGTTAAAAAAACGCGGCAATTCGGACTTCAAGCACGACTTGCGGAATCAACTGATTCGCAAGGCGAATGAGCTTAACGAAAAACCGGTCGCGGATAGCGTGAAGCGGGAACGGTTTGCGTTTAAAATACCTTCATGGTTTGGTAAAGCGCTTGTGCCTGCGACGGCAGGGGTGCTCGTGTTGACGGTTTTGGTTTTTGCGATTTTGCCGGGAAGCAAGTTGTTGAACCCGATTTCCGTTGTGGATATCGCGCAAGCCAACGATTATTACGTTCTGACCGCGAATTCGGAAGACTCTTCCGGAGTGGACAGCGCGAGCGGATTCGTACTTGAAAGCCAAGGTGAAGTGTCGGCTAGCGATGTTGAAGAAAACCTGGTGGTTACGCCGGAAATACCGGTCGTTGTTGACCAACAAGATCCAAATACCGTGACGATACAACCCGTCGAGCCCTTGGAGGCCGGCGAGATTTATTCAATCACGCTCGAAGCTCAGAATATCGAAGACAGCCCTTACAAAACCGAATATTCTTGGGCTTATCAAGTTACCGATGAGTTTCGTGTCGCAAGCACGATCCCCGGTGATAAAACCGCCGGAGTGCCTACGAATAACGGCGTTGAAATCACTTTCAATTATAACGGTGTTTCGGCCGATGATCTTGAAAATTATTTCTCGATAGAGCCCGCCGTTAGCGGAGATTTCGAATCGAACGGAAAATACGGAGTGTTTATGCCGGAAGGGCTTACCGCCGCTACGATTTATACGGTTACCGTAAAACAAGGATTGCCTTTGTCCGGGACCGATAAGGTTTTGGGGGACGACTACACTTTCCAATTTGAAACTGGGACGGATGTTTATTCCGACAATAATTTCGGACTTTCGAATAATGTTTACGAGTTCACGCCGGACGATACGCCGTATCTGACCGGATATTATTGGGATTGGGAAACATCGGGTGGCGATATGCTCGCTGATGTTCCGGCAAAGTTGACCGTTTATCAATTCGCGTCGGGCGAAGATTATTTGAAAACTTTGCAAGAACAGGATATGTCTTTGCCGGATTGGAGTTGGTACTCTTCTTACAATTATGAAATCCCGACAGACGGGCTTTCCGAGGTGATCGCTCCTTCGGACGTATTATTGATGCAAGGGTATTACGACCGCGCCATCATATTCCCGCAGACTCTTTCCGAAGGGTATTATTTGGCGGAGGCCGAAGTGGCGGGTCAAAAAAAGCAGGCTTTGATACAAATTGTTCCGATCGGCGCTTATTTCTCGATCAGCGAAACATCTTCTTTGGTTTGGGTTAACGATATGACAATGGGGCAACCTGTCGAAGGAGCCGAAGTTGAGTTTTTGGACGGGGATTCGATGAAGACCGGAGCCGACGGTGTCGCTTTCTTTGATGATTTGCCATACGGAGATTTTGTCCAACAAGGGAATAGCGATTTTACCGCGTACGGATATTTGAAAATTTCTTACGAAGGACACGCCGCTTATTACGGCATAGATGCCTATATGAATGACGAATCCGTGGACAATGTGTCCGCCGATTATTGGCAGTTTTTAAAGACCGAGAGGGGGACTTATCACCCAACCGACACTTTGAATTATTGGGGATTTGTGAAAGGTCGCGATAAGGCTGTAAACGGCTCCGCCGAGATTTTCATTACCGATGCGCCTTGGTATTTGAGCATGAATTGGTTGTCCGATTACGGGACGGTTTATTACAAAGAGGATGTTGATTTGGAAAATGGCGGAGTTGTTTCGGGCAGTATCGAACTTGAGAAATTATTGCCGGGAAGTTACGGACTTTGGGTGGTCCAAGATGACAACATTATTATGAATACTGTTTTTTCAGTCGAAGATTATATAAAACCCGCTTATCAACTTATCATCGAGTCTGAAGAAAATGTTTTATGGAACGGCGAAAGCACCAATATTAATGTTCGAGCGGAATTTTTTGATGGGACGCCGGCGCCGAATGTTGGCGTGAATGCGACGAAAGGCACTTACTATACCGACGAAAACGGAGAATTCAGTATAACTTATACCGCCGAGCCTTATGATTGTTCCACGGATGAATTGAGTTTTAAATCTTATTGCGAATTGTTCCCGACCGACTATCAATACTTTTACATTGAAAACGAAGAGGCGGGGGATATATGGGAAGAAGAAAGAATGACGATGATAAGATCGAGAATCGGAGCCACCGACATCGAAGCCGACCACGATACACTTTCTTTCGAGACCAAATACGTGGATTACAATAAGGTTGTTGAAGAGATGGAAGATCACGGATGGGTTTGGCAGGGTGATGAGATTTACGGTGCGAATGCGGCCGAAACCGAGATTTTGGTAAGCATTGTCAGGCACGACCAAGAGAAAATCGAGGAGGGCACTTATTACGACTATATAGATAAAGTTGTGAAGACGAATTATTATTACCAAGATGTGGATGTGCCGCTCGGCAAGACAACGATTTATGCCGACGCAAGCGGCAAAGTCGAGCACAATTTGGAGCTGGATGAAAACTCTTCTTATACTGTTTACGTCACGATTTACGATGCCGATGGAAACTTTTACACCGAGAGCGTTTATTTAAGCGGCTCTTCTTACCAATACGGTTATTATGAAAGTTCGAGGTATATGTATTTCGACATCACCGACTACGAAAAAAAGTATGATGTTTCCGAAAATGTCGAACTTACGCTTGCGGAAGGAAGCGGCACTGACCTTTTTTCAGACGATGTAGCATATAAATATCTCTACTTTACTTCGATTGACGGCATAAACAGCTATGAAATTTCGGATTCGCCAACTTATTCTTTCACTTTTGAAGAAGAGATGATCCCGAGTATCACCGTGACTCCGATAGTTTTTGACGGCAAATATTTTGTCGAGGGAGGCGGAACGAGCGTTCAATATAATTATGAAAACGAGAGGTTGAATATAGACATAATACCGGATAAAGATTCTTACGAGCCGGGCGAAACCGCCGAGATTTCGTTTGAAATTACAGACTCGAAAAGCGGGAATAACGCCGACGGTTACCTTAATGTTTACCTCGTGGATGAGGCTTACTACAGCCTTTATGACGAATCGTTAATGGATCCCTTGGCGCAACTTTACGGGTATAGCGACAGTCGTTATATTTATTCTTACGCTTCACATGAGCAAGCTTTGATGACGGCTGACGAAGGTAAGGGCGGATGCTTCAAAGAGGGCACCAAAATTTTGATGAGCGACGGTTCTTATAAAAATATCGAAGATATCGTCGCGGGAGATTTGATTAAGACCAGACCGAACGAATTCGACGAGATTCTTGTTACGGGTGAAGTTTTGAAAACTTATGAGCACGTCGTTTCCACATATATTTCGGTGAATGGCGGAGTGCTTGAAGTCACTCCCGAGCATGTGATCTTCTTGAATGACAAATGGAGTTTGGCTGAAAATCTGAAAGTCGGGGATTATTTAATAAATATGGATGGGGAAAAAGTTTGGGTCGAGTCTGCGGAAACGATTAACGCTCCAACCAAGGTTTACAATTTCGAAGTTGAAAAATATCACACTTATTTCGCGGACAATATTTACGTCCACAACAACAAAGGCGGCATGAGAGAAAACTTCCAAGACACCGCGTTGTTCGCAACGGTTGAGGTCGATGGCGGGGAAGCCGCGGTTGAGTTCGTTTTGCCCGACAATATAACCTCGTGGAGAGTTGTCGCGACAGTTGTAAACGAAAATTTGAAGGGAGGATTTAACTCTTCGAATGTTATCGTAACCAAGCCGGCGTTCGTACTTCCCGTTTTGAACACCGAATATCTGACCGGAGACAATCCGATAATTCCTCTCCGTGTTTACGGCAATGAACTTGTTCCCGGCGACGACATAACGGCCGGAGTTGAAATTGAAGATATGGATTATGCGCAAGAACAAGAAGGGACCGCATTTTCTCCGATATATTTCGACTTGGGAACGCTTGCGGAAGGTCTGTATGAAGTTGTTTCCTATGCCGAAACCGATGCGGACGACGATGCGGTTTTGCAAGAAATAAACGTGGTGGCTTCTCATCTGTCCGCGGACCATATTTGGGATTCGATTTTAAGCGAAAATTTGAGCCTTGAAGGCTCCGAAACCGAAAGGACCGATGTTACTTTTATGAATAACGAAGTTGGCCCGATATACAGCGCTCTGATAAGTTCCGCGACCGATTTCGGAGACAGAGCCGACCAAAAAGCCTCGAACTCCACAGCAAGAGAACTTTTAAACAAATATTTCGAGGAGGAAATTACGATTTATGAATTCCCGTTAACGACTTATCAAGTCTCGGATTATTATGGATACAATTACGGCGCAATCAGACTTCTCCCCTACGGAGATGGTGAACTTGAACTCACGGCGAGACTTGCCGCGTTGAATTCGGATTTGTGGAATGAGGAAGCTCTGTTGAATTATTTCGAAAGCGTCTTAAACACTGGTTCTGCCGTTGATGAGTACGGCAATATGACTGAAATTGTTTTTGGCACCGTGTCCGAGAAAATTCTTGCGATTTACGGAGCGTCCGCGCTGGACGAGTCTTATCTTAACGAGCTTGATTATTTCGTCACGAATTTTGATTTGAGTGTTGAAGATAAAATTTACGCCGCGTTAGCTTATTTAAATATGAGCGATAAATCTTCTTCCGCGGATTTGTATCTCGATATAGTCGGGAATTATTCCGATTCGATTGATGGTTATGTAAAAATCACGGACGAGGATGCTCTCGACGACGATGAGCTTTCTTGGACGGCTTTGACCGCTCTATTGGCGGCAAAACTTGGCGACGACAGCCACAAAGATTTCTGGAATTACGTCACTACCTTTGAAGGACGAGAGGCTGTGAATACCGAGCTTCAATCTATCGAGAAAACCATGTACGCCTCTGCTGTTTTGGATTTTGGCGCCGAAAGCGAAATAACTTTTAAATTAAATGGAGGAAAAATCACGTTGGTGAATAACGAGGTTTTTCAAATCAGCATGACTCCGGACGAGCTTGCGAATGCCGATTTTGGAGCGATAGGCGGCGAAATCATGGTAATAACCAGGTTTACCGAAGATATTTCTTTGGATGAAATCGAAACCGACGACAGAGTGATGATCAGACGAACCTACTTTGTAAACGGAGTCGAAACCACGGACTTCAATCCCGGAGATTTGGTTAAAGTTGAGTTCACCGTAAAAATGCCCGCATCAACTTTCGGAGGGTACGTCGTAAAAGATTATCTGCCAAGCGGACTTAAGCCGGTATTGCGATACGCGGCTTACTTCACCGAGGCAACTTCGGGGTATTATTCGGATAATTACAGGCCTCCTTATCAAACTCTAGGACAAGAATTGAGCTTCTTCTCTTCATGCGGAGTTTACGGCGAAGATGCTGTTGAAACCGACAGTTTCTGCACCGACAATTTCTATTATTATGCGAGAATCATAAACAAAGGCGAATTCGTAACCGAGCCGGCAATTGTGCAGAACTACGAAAATCCTGAGATTATAAATGTGTCAGGTGACAGAGGATCTATTACCATAGAAGGAGATATTGTGGCGTCCACCGAGTTCGGGGTGGAAGATTTTTCGGAATGCGAAAGCCAAGTGTGTTACGAGGATGGAACGTGTTATTGCGAAGATGATGGAGGTGTAACCATTATGGATACGACCGTATATGATGACGGAGGGTGTTATTGTGAAAACGATGAGTGCTTTTGTGAGGAGTAGTTGGGGTCCGAAACGCAAAACTCGCCACTTCCTACATCCTCTCCACTACCCCCATCCCCAACAAATACAATCCGTTCCCGATCGTCTGTTTAACCGCTTTCAACAGTTCTATCCTTGCCGATCGCAAGCCGTTTTGCGCGTCTTTGACAGTGTTTTTGCCGTACCATTTCGAGAATTCGCCGGCCAGCTCAAGTAAGTAATGCGCCAGATGGTGCGGAGAGTATTCTTCGGCGGACTTGCCGATTGAATGATGGAACTTCGCGACACATCGCGCGAGATTCCAGTCGTCTTCGTTGAAAGACTCAAAATTAACTTCCGAATCCGTCTTAACTTTTTCCAAAATCGAACAAATTCGAGCGTATGCGTATTGGATGTATGGGCCGGAATCTCCTTCGAGCCTCACGGCTTTTTCGAGATCGAAAGCTATATCGTTTTTCGCTCCGCTGAATAACATTGTGAATTTTATCCCACCGATCGCGACTTTCTCTGTTATTTCTTCTTTTTCCGCATCGCTCAGCCCTGAACTTGCAACTATTTCCGCTACTTTATCTCTCGCCTCTTTTATCAAAAATTCCGCCGTGATGACGTCGCCCGTTCTCGATGACATTTTGCCGGTTGTAAGTGTCACCATCCCGTAAGAAAGGTGTTTTTGCCTTGCGAGTAGTCCCGGGTAAAGCATGTCCATCGCTTTGAAAACCACTTTGAAATAGCTCTCCTGCTCGTTGGCGACGACGTGAATGTTTTTGCTGAATTCGAAAGCCTCTTGTTCGAGTTTCGCAAGACCCATCTCCTTGGCTTCGTAAGTCGGGTTACCTTCGCCCGTTATGAAAACCCTGTTGTGGAGTCCGTACTTCTCTCCCGGGAAAATCACCGCTCCTTGCGACTCCTCGAATATTTTCTTTTTTATGTTTTCCAAAACCAGTTTTTTGCCAAGTTCGCAAACTTCACTTTCAAAAAACAGCCTGTCGAATTTCGAACCGAGTCTTTTATAAATATAATCGAAATATTCCAGGCTCCACTTTCTCGTTTTCTCCCAAAGTGGCGCGATGTCAGATGAGTGTTCATATATTTTTTTATTGAGCACGTAAATTTCTTCTTTCGCTTTTGCATCTTTTTCAAAAGCTTTTCCGCCGATCGCGTAAACTTTCCCCAGGAATTCCGCTTTGTCTTGAGGAGTTTCGGGCTCCGATTTCGGGTTTTCTTGCATGTACCCCCACAAACATTTCGCTACATGCAAACCTATATCTCCTTGATAATTCGCTCTGAAAATTTTGGCACCTTGCGATTCAAGCAGTCTGACGAGCGACTCCCCGAGACTTATGTTGCGAAGATGCCCGATATGGAAAGCTTTGTGCGTATTCGGATGGGCGAATTCGACCATTATTTTTTGTCCTTTTAGCGCCGTGCTACCTCCAAATTTTTCGCCTTCGTCGAGCGCGGATTTGATAATGTCAATGAGCGCTTTTTTGCTGAGTTTGAAATTTATGAAACCCGGGCCCGCCACTTCTATGCTTTCAAGTGAATCCGACTCACCTATTTTATTCACGATTTCCATCGCCAGCTTGCGAGGATTTTCGTTTTTTTCTTTCGCGTGTTTTAAAGCTATCACAGTGGTAAAATCACCGTGAGATTTGTCAGCCGGGTGCTCGAGGGCGACTTCCTCTTTCTTGATTTTGAGCGCCCGGGCCAGGATTTCTTGCAGTTTTTCTTGAATCATCGGCGGAGATTTTACCAGAAATCCCGTTTCCACATAAGTACCATGCCTTGTTTTTGACACCTTTTTATGATATAATTTTAAGATTTAAATAAATAATTTTTACAAAAATGAAAAACAAAATTGCGCTCTTGACGACTCTCGTTCTCCTTATGATTGCACCTATTGTGCGAGCGGCGGATGCGGATGTACAGGTTCCGGGCGATGTCGAGAACCTCGAAGCTTTTGCAGGCGAAGAAAGCGTGAATTTGTCTTGGGATATGGCTGCGGACAATGTTTTGGTGACGGGATATAAGATTTATTACGGCATCGAAAGTGTTTCAGAAGATGCGGGCGAATATACTTTTGATCCGATTGAAACAGATGACGATATTTCTTACGAGGTGACCGGATTAACCGCCGGCGTTACTTATTATTTCGCGGTTACGGCTTTGGATGCCGCCGGAAACGAAAGTGATTATTATAGCAACGAGGCTGCCGCCACCCCCGTTGATATCGAAGAAGAAGAAGTTGCCGATACCGAGGCGCCTTATATAGTCGAAGCTGTCGCAACCGATAAAATGACCGTGGAAGTTAATTTTTCGGAAGAGGTTGATTTGCCGACCGATGCGGCAAGCGCATTCTCGATTGTCGGGCTTGAAAACGACGAAGAGTTGGATGTTTTGGATGCTTATACCTCGGATGAAAATGAAAGCGTCGTGGTGGTAACAACCGGCACTCAAGAGGCCGGCGTAAGTTACATGATCACCGTAAACACTTCCGTAACCGATAAGACGGGGAACTCCGTGGTTAGCGGAACCATCGATAGCGCCGTTTTTGACGGCACTGATGCCGAACCTGTAATCGAAGATGAAGAACTCCCGGAGGAAGAGGATGTTTCTGCCAAAGAGGAAACCGACATCGAATCTCCGGAAATTACCGACGTGGAAGCCGAAACTTTAACCGAGATTATAATCGGTTTTAATGAAAATGTTATGCTCCCCGCCGAAAATCTCGAAACTGCGTTTGAGGTTTATTTGGCTGATGATGAAACTGTGACATTAACGGTTTTGAGCGCAATTCAAGACGAAGTCGATCTTTCAAAGGTTGTTTTGGCGACAAGCGAACAATCTCCTGGCGAAGATTATGTTTTGAAACTCACCGGCATAACGGATTTATCCGGCAACGAACTCGTAAACGATTTCGACAGAACCGCCAGCTTCACCGCCGCAGTTATCGAGATCGCCGATTTGATCCCACCTGAAGATATAACAAACTTCCTTGCAGAACTTATCGACGGGTTGCCAACAAGTGTTGGTTTGAGTTGGACAGCCAGCATCAATACTGCCGGAGATCTTGTCGATCAATTGCTCTACATGAGCGAAGATGGTGGCGACAATTACGGGGATGCTGAATCTCTAGGCCCGGATACAACATCTTATACTGTTGACGGTCTGACGGAGGGCGAAACTTACACGTTTATGCTCACAACCGTTGACGAAGCCGGTAATGAAAGTATCGGTGTCGTTAAGAGTGTTACTTTGCCACAAACGGGTGCGGGATTGGGAATTGTGTTGATTGCGACAGCGCTGGGGACAAAACTTGTAACTCGTAAATAGTAACTAGTGCGAGAAGTTGGTTTTTTAACTTTTTTTTAACATCCCCATGCTACCTTCCCCGTTATGAGGAAATTTTTTGCGTATGTTTTCGGTTTTATACTGATATCGGTCCTGCTCGCGTATCTCCATTTCGACAAGTTGGCGCATGGGCAATTGCATGTTTATTTTTTCGACGTCGGGCAGGGCGATTCCGTTTTGATAAAAACCCCTTCCGACAAATTAATTTTGATTGACGGCGGGCCGGATAATGAGGTTTTAACGGAACTCAATGGCGTGCTCTCTTTCTTTGAAAGAAAGATTGATTTGATGGTTCTGACGCATCCGCACAGCGACCATATTAAGGGGCTTATACCGGTACTTGAGAAGTTCGAGGTCGGAGCGGTTTTGATAACCGGGGTTGCTTACAAGAATGCTTATTATGATGTTTTTTTGGATAAAATTTCCGACGAAGGTTCTACTATTTATTTTGCCGATGACAATACTGATTTTTATTTATCCGACGGTGTTTTTATTGATGTTTTATACCCGTTTTTTGAAATTCGCGATGAAACATTTGAAAATCTCAACAATTCTTCGATCGTTATGAAAATTTCTTATAAAAATCATGAGGTTTTGCTTGCCGGGGATGCAGAAGTTGAGATCGAGGATGAGTTGGTTTTGAGCGATGCCGATTTGGATGCGGATTTGTTCAAAGCGTCTCACCACGGGAGTAAAACTGCGAACAGTTATGATTTCATGAAAGCTATTTCGCCAAATTACGCCGTGATTTCTTGCGGGCTCGGCAACGATTTCAAACATCCGCATGAAGAAACGCTCGAAACTTTTTCTTTGTTCGGAGTCGAGGTGCTTAGAACCGACCTGGATGGAAGGGTCGAGTTTATTTTCTAACGATTTTCGCTCCGAGAGATCTCAACTTTTCATCAAGTTGCTCATAACCCCTGTCTATGTAATCTATATTGCTTATTTCGGTCGAGCCATCCGCGATAAGTGCCGCTAAAACCATCGCCGCGCCGGCCCTGATATCGCAACTTGCGATTTGCACCCCTTTGAGCTTTTTGGGACCTTTTATAAGTGCTTCGTTAGGGTTCAAGATTTCCACTTCCGCACCCATTTTTTGGAGTTCGAAAAGGTAGTTTAGCCTGCCTTCGAAAAGCGTTTCGTAAATTTTGCTTACACCTTTGGCTTGAGTCAGAAGTACCGCGAAAGGTGCCTGTAAATCCGTCGCGAATCCCGGATAAACCGCCGTGCGCAGTTTCTCGATCGCTTTCCAATTTTTCGACGGGATAATTTTTACTTCGTTTTTCGAGCGTTCGAATTTGGCTCCCACCTCGTTTAATTTTTCCCAAAAACTATCAAGATGAGAAGTGTCCAATTGAGTCAGCGTAACATCTCCATGTGTAAGGATCGTCGCAAGCGCGAAGGTCCCCGCTTCGAGATAGTCTGATGTAATTTTGTGACTTACGCCTTTGAGTTTTTTAACCCCTTTGATCTTCAATGTCGGGGTCCCGATACCTTCGATTTTCGCTCCCATTTTATTTAAAAAATTGCAGAGGTCTTGAACATGCGGCTCCATCGCCGACCATTTTATTTCCGTCACTCCGTCGGCGAGAACCGCAAACATAATTGCGTTTTCCGTCGCCGTAACACTTGCTTCCGCCATCGTAAAAGATTTGCCGATAATTTTTTTCGATTTTAAATGAAGATGATTTTTATCTTCCAGAATTTCAGCTCCAAGTTCTTTCAGAGCATGTGTATGCGCATGTACCGATCTCTTACCAAGAACGCATCCACCCGGGAACTCCATTTGCGCCTCGCTAAGCCGCGCCAAGAGCGGACCGAGCACGAGAATCGAGGCTCTCATTTTCCTCACTCCTTCATATGCGAGTTTTGACGATTTAAGCTTTTCCGCACGTATTGTAATTCTGTGATTTTTAAATTCATATTGAGCGCCAAGTTCTCCCAAAATTGCGAGCATTTTATGAACGTCGGAGATATCCGGCACATTTGTCAGTGTACACTCTTCGTCGGTAAGCAAACATGCCGTCAGAATCGGCAAAGTGGCGTTTTTCGAGCCGTTGATTCGGACCTCCCCCCTGAGCGAATTTTGACCTTCGACGATGAAATTTGGCATATTGCCATGAAAGTTTATGCCCTTGTCTCTTTCCCTGCAAGGCGTCTTCTGTCCAAAACAGAAAGTTGTTTTGCTTATGCGAAATAACTTGATAATATTGCGCTTGTGATCGTGCCGCTCAGCGGGGCTTCCCAAGTGCCGTGGAGCCACCTGTCGGAGTCGAACCGACGACCCACCGCTTACAAGGCCCGTCCCTATATGCGAAGTCGTCTTTTTTGGCTTTTATAAGCCATTTCCGAGTGTCCGGTAGTCAATACCGAGTGCTAGTTCAACGACTAACAGCTACCTGGAGTTTAGCATGAAAAATTTATCATTTAAAGATTTATCTTTCGTGACTCTTCCGCCTTGTCTAATGGGGCTTCCACCCATCTCACATTTATAATTGGGATTATATCTGGGTTTTCCTCGCTAATATCGAACATGCCTTTCAGTTTTGCGGCAAGTTCAAGTTCCGGTTTTCTTTTCCCTTTCTTTGCCATTATATCTTCGACTAATGCACTGATTATAAACTCTTTCGTCAGCCCTAATTCGTCTAATAACTTCTGGAATCCTTTAGACCCCGTTAAGTTCTTAGGATTTTTTGCCGTTGAGTCGGTGTATCCGGCATCTTTCATTGATTTAGACACATTTCCATGGTTTTCCATGATTTTTTGTGTCGCCAATGTTTGTTTGAATGTAGCCATAATTATTTTTTATAAAAAGTCGATGTTATTTAAACTATCTTTTAAGTTTTTTGAACTCATTTTGAGATATATCATCGTCGATGTTATCTCGCTATGCCCCATAATCTCCTTGAGTTTCACTATATCCAGCCCTTGCTCTACGCTTATGCTCCCAAATGTGTGTCTTAACTGGTGAGGCGTGAATTGTATCCCAATTTCTTTCCCTATTCTTTTACATACCCTCCATACATCTTTTTCTCTTAATTTCTTATCACCTTTAATTCCTTGAAATACATAAGGCCCGTTGTTGTTCTTTTTATCTCTCTCCTTTAAATAATTTTTTAATATCCGTGAAAGCTTGTAATAAACCGGCACATTGCGGTCCTTGTTACCCTTACCGCAACGGATAAGCATGTTGTCGGCATTACTATTAATGTCTGTTATTTCAAGATTTATAAGTTCGTTTAACCGCAAACCCGCATAAAGGAATGTCGCCATCATTGCGTGGTTGCGAGTCCTCTCAAAATCGTAACGCCAATCGCATGTAAATGCCGTGTAGAGAATCTTCTTAGCTTCAGTGTCTTCAAGTCTTCTTGGTAACGACCTCGGCTTCTTTGGCCTCTTTATTGCATTTATAGGATTTTCCTTCAATAGCCCGCGAGCAATACACCAGTCAAAGAATCTTTTTAAGTATTTATGGTGGTTGATGTATGAGCTATGGGACCACTGATACTTCTCCTTACCTTCATAGAAAAATTCTTGCAAAACGCATGCATAAACATCGCCTAATCGCTGAATAGTTGTACGCCTTAAAAATGTTTTGAAATACGACTCCATGGCATTAACTGTTTTCGGAGCTAATCCCTCTTCGATTGATAAGTATCGTCTGAACTGTCTATGTAGGTCGAGAATTTCCATGCGTGTGATTTTTCTTTTTTATCGTGTCAATAAATACATCCCCCTTATAAGTAATATCTAAGTATTGTTAACTAAATTCTCTCTAACTATTGTCTCTCTATTTTCTAGAACAGCGGTCGTCTTATTGTTAGAACACCCTTCTCTATTTTTTAGAAGAGATTGTCTTCTTCTTATGTATTGATCCGGGGATGCATTTTGCCGTTGTTCCTTTTCTATTTGCATTACACTTTTACATGCATCTCTGCTTGCTTTGATAAATTTTATGCTTAGTAGCCACGGCTTAAAATCTTCGTTTATGACGTATTCTGTTGTCTGTTTTGGGTATCTGGCAATTTTTATAAATTCTATACTTTCAAACAGCCTCAATACTTTATTTAATGTCCCACACGAAAGCTCGGTCCCCATATCCAGCACCTCCCCATCTTTTTTGGTAATTCCTCTTCTGAATTGCTTATATGAAATTCTGTCTGACCGCCTGTGGAATCCATATGTTCTTCTGCAAATATAAAGTGCGATTTTCGCCTCAGCACCATTAAGGATAGGGAAGAAAAAATCTATTAAGTCATTCGGTATGTTAGTGGTTCCATTTTTACTCATTTTCATTGTTATTCATTGTAAAAAACAATCGCCTCAAGTCTTTTTCAAATAGTACCAAGCTTGTTTTGAGACGCTGTTTAGACTCTCCACATTGCACGCAGGGACATTCTTTAACAACTCGGCAGGCATTAACGCGGGCTTTTCGATAAATGATGCCTCTTTGCGTAGACTGCCATACGCGGAAGTGAATTTTATTGTTTTCTGTCCAACATCCCTTTCGCGCATGTATTTGCACTTACCCTCCCCCCGTGGCCTTCTTTTATCTAGCTCGAAATCCAAAGGACAGAGATTACAGTTGCATCTTTCAAATGCAGGGCAGTGGCGCATATTTTCCGTACTTTTATCCATTGTGTTTTCTGGTTAAATCGCGAAGGAAGCTGTAGTTGTTAATTACGTCTATTGGGTCGCATACTAATTCACGCCTTGTGTATTTTTTTATAGTGTCGGAAAACTCTTGTTCGATACCGTTAGTTGAAAAATTAAATTTTCCCCGCCGTGAGCCGTCTTTTGCTTTTTCGTATCCCGCAAAAGGAAAATTCATTGTGAGCAATGTCGTTGCTTCAACAATGTCTTCCGTGTAATAGGTGTCCTTCATTTGTATTGATTTTTATATGATAAAAACCCGCTAGGTGATTTGCCGAGCAGGTATAATTTTTACTTTTATTTATTTGTATTTTGATTGGCATTAATTCTTAAGAAAAATAAAACAAAAGGTTGTTTTTATTGTTTTATTTTTTCAGAAGAACTGGTTACCAATCAGTTTTTCAGGGCACTAAACCGTGCCAATTTTATTGCAATTTAATTGCAACCCAGATTAAATCGCCACCTACTTAACACAAGCCAATCAAAAAGTAAAGTTTATTTTGTATTAATTATAGCCACTTATCCACCCCTCCATGTCCTGAACAGGTCCCCTGCCTATGCTGACTAAAGCTATAAGTACCATCTTCGCAAATAGCAGTAGCTCCGCTTGGTACTGAATCAGCGTATGCCGGAGAGTGTATCGAATCACCGTCTGTATTTATGTAATAGTCATCATTACTAAGTGGCGCACTATAACTCTCGTTACTATCATCATTCGTTGAAGCATCCTCTTCTGTTATTGCTTCTGGTTGCGTAGTTATTTCTTCAGTATAAGCCCCCTCGTCATCAGAGATGTTTGTTGATGTTGAAGTACTGTTTGTATTTGAAGAAACAGCACTGATGCCAACGAAAATCACTATCAATGCACCTACAACTTTCCAGAATACCCCTTTAGATTGGTTTTCCATTTGTTCCTTGTTTCTTTTTAATAATTCTTTTCATCGAATTAAGTTGTTCCGAAACGAGTTCCATTCCTCCCATTATGTAAAATGACAATACCGCAATTATGAAAAATAATAGCGTTATAATCACTAATGATACCGCTAAATATGTGATTTCTATAGCCACAATTTTCGCTCTAAAAGTATCCGATTTGTATATTTCACCGTAAGTGTATTTTGCCAATCCTCCCTCTGTCCATTCATTAGTCCAGAAATCTGAGAAATCTATACCATACATTATTTCCGTCAGGCCCTGATAATCATAATCGTCGTCATATGCTATTTTGCCCAATTGAACGCTTTCGTAATTAGTAAGATCGGTGTTGTAAAAATAATATTCTTTTGCCGCATCCCCTATTTCCTCATATGCAGAATCGGTTAATTCAATATCCATATTCGTTATTTTTTCTCGTGCCATTCCGTTAGCAAAATAAATCCCTGTCATTTGGGAACTTATAAACATCAAGAAGAACAATACTTTTAAGCCTCGATACCATGCTTTTTTACTTAAACTCGTTTTATCCATATATTGTTTTATTTTTTGTTAGGATAAATATTTATCAATGCCTTTGAAAGTATTGCAATCATAACGCACATCCCTATCAGTACATAAGACAAACTAGTTTCGTTTATCCATGTCATTTCATAGATTGCGATTAAAATAGAGGCTACTAAACAGATTTTTAAGAGTGTTTGCATAATATGCTAGCGCTGTGCGATGTAATTTTTAGTTAGTTGGCAATAACATTAGAAGTATTATCAGCGTTGTTACCACTGATAGGTATGAAATTGAAAGATATTTTATTTCTTTATAGTTTTTAACTGACAAATAAATCCCATAAAACGGACCGAAAAACCAGAAAAGAAATGAATGCCTAGTAGCTCGTGCCATCCAGCAATGAAGTACTAGGAAAACAGCAAAAAGACAAAAGACTGATGTCATTAACAGATCCGTCGACGAAAAAGCCTCTGGTGCGACTATGATTAAGTATAAAACAATCATTGTAAGTATTCCTATGAAAACGCTAATTACTGTTGGAAATTTTTCTAAATAATGTCGTTTTGGGGTTTCCATTAATATTACAGTTAATTGATTTAGAACACATTAACTGTAATGAAAATGTCTTAATAAGGCAATTAAGCTTTTACTCACAACCAACTGCCTACATAGCTGATGGCTCTCGGCTTACTAACCATCTTTGTTTATAAATAATTAACTAATTTATCTTGCATTAGTTAATTATTTACAGATTACGTTAGTTAAAAGTTTAACTAAAAATAACTAATTTAATTCTTCTGTGTAATATTTAGTTATTTGCTTCCCATCGAGGACATCTGTTATTCCCGACATTTTTTATCCTCTGCTCTTTCTTAGAAAGTGCATATAGTAAATTAGTGATTTTATTTCTCTTTTGTCGTGCACTTAAAATCTCTGGGAGTTTACTCAATAAAAGATTATTAATGTCTTGACGCGATAAACCTGGTTTCATCTGCAAACATCTTATTATTAGTTCTTTGCAACATTCGTCATCAAGTCCTTTATTTTTGAGATACTGAACTGTTTCACCCGTCTTATCTGCTATTTTGCTTGAGATATGAATATTTGGGTATCGTCCTTCTACTAAGTTCTTTTGCTTCAAGAGATTCATGTTGTCTTTGGAAATACGTTTTCTCTTTTGAACTTGGTCCAAAAGCATTATTTCGTTTAATGAAAGGTACCTGTTTTGCGCTAACGCCTTAGCATAATTGAGATCAAGCACTTTTCCAAATATCTTTACTGTTACTTTTGCATCATCGAAATTATAGCTTGGCATAGGGAAATATCTTTCTTTTTGCAAGTTGAACATTTTCTTTATGCCGCTTCCTATGGTGTCTATCATATTCAAATTGACCATGGCATCTACAAGGAATTTATTTTTATAATATTCTTGAGGAGAGTCTGTTTGAATAACTGCCTCTATAGAACCAGGAAGGAAGCTCCCTTTATTTGTAAATACCAAAAACCCAGACTCATTCTCAATTACCTGAATACGGCCATATAATGAATAATCTTGATGCGCTATGCAATTATGCAATGCCTCTCTTATTACATACGGATCATACATATCAATTTCTTCTGGAAACAATGACCCATCTTGCATATATCTGTACTTTAAATTTCGTATTCTCTTGTAGATTCCATCTACTGCTAAAAGGATTGGACATGTGAAATGCTCGTAATCTTTTTCCTGATTATCTTCGCTTTTTAAAACCCATGTAATTTGAGCTACTGCTGGCGATATAATAGAGGATGATTCGGGCTTGCCTAGTAAAATAATTGCCGTATTTGTGATTTTACCTTTTATTAATATTTTCGCTTTGTTAAGAAACATTTCATCATCCCACTTGTCGATTTCATCAATTATCCTTGGGTTCTTTTTTTTGTAATTTTCTCGTGCGACTAAAATCGCATCAGAAGAAAGGTCTTCAATTGTTGCGTTTTCACAAATTCCTGCGGACCAGTCTGGCTTACTTTCATTTAATACCTGTTTCAATGTCTCGTCATTCATTTCTGTTAATTCCTCTCCTATTCTCATGAGTGGTATACCATAAAATTTTAAAACTTGTCCGATAGGCCTTGATGGGATATTTATTATAATCACCCTGTTATTTCTTTCATCGAAGATTTCTTCTATTTCTATTTTTATACCGAGATTTTGATAAATTTTCGATTTTACATCTTCTGGGTTTTGTATGGCGGATGTCCCTGTAATTTCTCGTGGCATTTCGTTTTTGACACCGAGAATGAGTCGTCCTCCGTGCTCATTTCCTAAGGCTACACAATATCCTAAAACGGATCTTCTTGTTTTCCCACCATTCCCCATTATCGAATAATCATCCTTTGCTCTTTTAAATTCGAGGTGTTCGTTTTCTCTCTTCCCTATTAGATTTTTCAATTCTAAAAGATCCATATATCGTTGTGCGTTTCCATTTTATTATACCTGTTTAGCATTATATATACATTCTTCTTGTAAAAAAACTTTTTAATTCAACGGATGCTTCATAATCTGTTCTTGCATATGCGTCATAGATGCCGACAAGTAAATTGTTGTTGTTTTTATGTCCGAATGTCCGAGCATTTTTGAGAGTGTAAAAATATCACATCCCCCCTCCAGCATCATTGTCGCGAATGTATGCCTTAACCTATGGCACGAGAAGGCGACTCCTGACATTTTCTTGAGCTTTTCAACTACATGCTTAAGCCCGCTATATGTATATGGACCGTCTCCTTTTAGAGTAGTGAGAAAGTAAACCGACTCTTTCTTTAGTCTTTCGCGATCCTTTAGATACTCTTTCAGAATCTCCTTTAACCTACTGCATATCGGGACCAATCGGTCTTTGCCTCCCTTGCCGTTTCTAACGCTTATAACTCCGTTTTCCAAATCCACCTCTCCCATCTTCAAATTCAACACCTCGTTTGCTCTCAATCCCCCGAATATCATAATCGCAAAGACGGCTGTGTTTCTGTATTTCTCAAACCTATAAATCCATTTTCTGCTATGGAGGCTGTAATCAAGAAGTTTTAATGCTTCCTGTCTTGTAATCCTTTTCGGCAACTTCTTTTCAAGCTTCGGTTTTTCAATTTGGTCCACTGGATTAACCCCTATGTATCCTCGCAATGCACACCATTTGAAGAAATACTTAAGCCCCTTTCTGGTGTAAATAAAAGTTTCCGGAGTCCAGTTCCTCTCAAGCCTTCCGTAATACAAATACGCCCTTATGTTTTCCGTCGTGCAATCTGTAATTTCTTGAGCGGATTTCTCGAAATTAAGATAGCCTCTTAAGGTCGATTTATACCACTTAATAGTAGCGGGAGTGTTGTTTTTTATAAGTCGGCACTCCTCACAGAACCGACTATGAAGCGATTGAATATTCATGTTCATTTTGTTATAGCCGAAGACCAACAGCTAACAGCTATGTGTCGTGGGCTGAACACTGAATACTGACCTTTTGGCTTTCTGTAGCCAATCTGGAGCCACCTGTCGGAGTCGAACCGACGACCCACCGCTTACAAGGCGGTTGCTCTACCACTGAGCTAAGGTGGCACCTTACTGTTACGCAAGCATTTAAGCCTTGCGATGGCCCGGAAATGATATGGAAACCCGTTTCCATTGTCAAATTCCTTTTGCCAAATGAAAACTTCTTGCTAAACTACTCGCGCGAACAAAAATGGGCAGGTACCGAAGTGGTCAACCGGGACAGACTGTAAATCTGTTGGCTTATGTCTTCGAAGGTTCGAATCCTTCCCTGCCCACCAAAGAAGCCTTACGCCAACACCAACCCGCCCTGCGCAATCCCGAAGTTTTCGTTTTGTCTTTTTCTGATGGCCAACAGTACAGAAATCACCTCCCCTATGTTGTTCAGAATTCTTTCCGCGAGGATTCTAATTCTTGTGGCCGAGTCGTGTTTCGGTTTTTGGACCGCTATGCTAAGCGCTGTCGAATAACCGCTTTTTGCCATACTTGCTCCGTATTTTATAACACCTTCCTCCCCCATTATTTTTTGTAAGTTTCCATTCCAGCCCGATGCGCAATCAATTCCTCTTTCTCCAAGTTCAAATGCCGTTTCCATTTTCCCGAGCCACTCTTCCGTGCTCAACATTCTTTCTCGCATTTCAACCAATGTTATATTTTCTTTCGGATTCTGCATTCTTCGAATAATCATCCCTGTTAATAACGGTACTAAATCCGGTCTTGTTATGCCCAATTCCAAAAGTTCTCCCGCAACCAACGAGGCTATCGCGTCCGATATCAATATCGCTTCGCCGCTTTCAGGCTCTCCGGCAATGCGCATGATTTTCAGCAGGTCTCTCGGGGTTAGCCCCGAGCTTGGCAATATCAACCCACCCTCCGAAATACTCGGACCGCTTTTCTCCCCTACCAATATTATTCCGTGCTTTTTCTCCATGTTTATTTTAAAAGGGTTTGATTTTATGACGACTGACGGATGTTGTCAAAATTTGTTTTAGTTTATAATGTTCCCGTCTTTAATCAATCACTTGAAGAAATTTAACTTCATCCAAAACGAACCCCTCTCTAAACATTCAACTTTTCGGGTTGGCGGAGTGGCGAAATATTTTTATGATACGGAAAATATCGACGACGTACCCGAGTTGATCGCGTGGGCGAAATCGAAGCCCGTGCCATATTTCATTTTGGGTGGCGGATCGAATGTGCTCTTTAAGGATTCCGGATTCGACGGATTGGTCGTGAAAATTTCTGCGGATAAAATTTCTTTGGATCCGAAAGGGGTTCTTGCCGAGGCGGGAGCCAAGATGGCCGAGGTTGCGAGGTTCGCTTGCGCGAATGATTTTTCCGGGCTTGAGGAGTTCTCCTCCATACCGGGCACGATTGGCGGAGCCGTATATGGGAATGCGGGATGTTTTTCCAAGGATATCGGGTCGGCTTTATTACGCGCGTGGATTTTGAGAGATGACAAAATCGTCTCGGTTAAAAATGATTATTTTGATTTCAAATACAGATGGTCCAAACTGAAAAATACGCATGAAGTCGTTTTGAAAGTTTTATTAAAAACTTCTGCGGGATCTTGCGATAAATCTCGCATGGATGAGATTTTGAAACTGAGAAAAGAGAAACAACCGTGGGGTCTTTCCGCGGGATCTTTTTTTAAAAATCCCGGATCGACGCCGGAAACCTCGGCGGGATACTTAATAGAAAAATGCGGACTCAAGGGAGAGAAGGTTGGCGGAGCTCAAATCAGCTCGAAACATGCCAATTTCATAATCAACATGGGATCGGCGACGAGCGAAGATATTTTGGATTTGGCCGACTGCGCAAAAAAAGCCGTGAAAAAGCAATTCGATATCGAGCTTGAGCCCGAAGTACGGATTATTGGCTAAGGCAAGCCACGTCTTTGCTCTTTATTTTTGTCGGGTGTTTTTGCTGTGAATTATTTTGCGTTTGCGTCAATGGTATTTGTTTTAATTTTAAGGAGAAAAATGCTTATAATCGCATCCAGCTGGTCTATTCAACTTTAACATTATATTCTCTATGAAAATGACTTCTTTCAGCCGAGAGCTCGCGAAGGACGTCCTCATTTTTGGGGGTGTTCTCACGGCTTTGGTTGTGCTCTGGAACTTCGTCGGTGTTCCGGATGTCAGCGCCGCACTAATCGACACAACGGATAACCCGGAAAATATTGCCGGTGCCACGGGTGGAGAAGGAAGTTTCCGCACTCTTGCAAGAACTATCATCAACTGGTTCTTGGGATTCTTGGGTTTCGTTGCGGTAGCGATGATCATTTACGGAGGTTTCTTGTATGTAACTTCTGCCGGTAACGAGGATTCAACGGGCAAAGCCAAGAAAATCCTTATCTACGCAATCGTAGGTATAATCATAATCCTATTGTCATTCGCCATAGTAAACACTGTAATCGGTGGTGCCGGAACGGGAGACGAAACCGTAACTTAAAGACCACTCGCTAAAACCTTTAGCGTAGAAACAAAAAAACAAACACCCCTGTCAAAAAAACAGGGGTGTTTTTTAATTCGTTATGCCGCCGCTCTCTCTTTCACCGATAAAATTTCCGTTGCAGGTTCTTTTTCCGCGCAGAGGTCGTCTTCCACTACGACTTTTTCTTCCGTTATTTTGAAGATTTTTTTGAAATCCAATACTCTTTTTTCGAGAGTGAAAAATAAGAATTTTTTGGAGACGTAAATTTTCAATATTTGGTCAATATCGGTGTCGAAAAGCACGTCCGTTATTATTCCGAGCGGTTTGCCGGAACAAGTTTCGACGGTTTTGCCGAAAAGTTTGGCTCGTCTTATGCCGACTTCGGCAAGTTTTACGATTTCCTCGGGGGAGATGATAACGCTTTCGTCCGTGACTTTTATACCTTCAAGATCCCATTTTCTGATGTCTTTTGTTGAAATTACTTTTTTTGAAATCAAAAGCGCGATTGCCAAAATCGAACCGTTGTCGGGGTTAATGAGGATTTCTTTGAAAATCCCGAGCGGACTCTCTTCCCGTTCGCCGATAATTCTGGCACCCATAACTTTTTGCAAAGTCGTCTTCACGGTTAGAGGGTAGTCGGAGGCTTCCAATTTGGCAAGTTTTATGATATAATTTTAAGATATAAGAATACCCAAATGGCGAATTTCGCGGCTCAAATACAAGCATTTACGTGCATTGGCGATGAAACGAAGAAAAAAATTATCGCCGCGGGCGAGAAGTTAAGCGATGAAAAACGCGCAAAGGTGATCACGATTTTGACCGAAGGGGAGGCCGAAAAGAAGGCTATCGTCGATGAACGAGACACGAAAATGCTTGAACATGCGCAGGCAAGCCTGAAAGCCGTAAATGATTTCAAACGCGGACCGCTCCGCGAAGGTGTGAAGAAAGCGGAATCCATCGATCGCTCTTCCGAAGAAAAGTCTGCGGAGGATTTATTAAAACAAATTTAAGATGTTTCGAGCGTTTTCTGAAAATAGGATGGTGTTTATGACGGGGAAACCGGCGGCGGTGGCCGAGGTTGCGCCTGCCGAGGTTGCCGTTAAGGCTGTGCCCGCAACGCCGGAACCGACTCCCGGGCAACAGTTTGAGGAAGGGAAAGAGAGATTCAATGCCGGAATTGATAGTGCCAAGAGTGTGGTTGCGGATTTGAAGGCAATTTATGTGGATGAAAAATACGGGATAGATACGAATACGACGAAAGACGATGATTTTACGAAGTTGTTTGGCGATTTGGATACGCAGTTGGCAGCATTGATGACCGAATTCGCGACGAAAGAAGCGATGATAAGCGAAAAAACGCAAGAGGCTTTAACTACTCTTGAGGCCGAGTTATATACGCAAGTTTTAACTGTATTGGAAGACGAAACGACCGCTACTCTGGAAGAGGATATCAAAAAGAAAACCGCTGAAACTCTTGGCGACGGTGCAACCAAGGATTCAGTAGGACAAGCTTTAACGCAATTCGAAGAAAAAAAAGCCGAGGAAGCTAAGGTCGCCGCAGAAAAAACTTCCGATATCCCACCATATCAAAACGAAAGAGCCACTGCTTTGCTGGCTAATAAAGAAACCGGCGTAGATTTTGATGCCAAGAAAGTTCTCGATGAGAGAGGAAAAGATTTTTCAATAACTTCTCCAGATGGGTATACGATTCGTATGCATGTTAAGCCGGGTGACCCTCGCGATACCGCGAATGCCAAGCTCGTTATGGATTATTCTAGCGCACGATTTACGCAAGAGTTCGCGGATCAATCGGCATTTTCAAAATTTTATAAAAATATCTCGGCCGCCGATCTGCCCAAAGCCGGCGAAGCGGCGAAACCCATCACCGATGTTTCGACTTTGCCATCCGGTAAACCGCCTCCCTTTGGAGGGGCGAAAAGGACGAGAGAGCTTTCGGTTTCGGTTGATGCGGATGGAAAAGTAAAAGTCGAAGTTTTGAGCATACAGTTCGAGCCCACAATCGAGATAGATCTCGGCAAGCCGTTTGACCAAGTGAAAACCGTTGATGATGTTTTATATCCGCCGGGATACGGGAAAGGAAGAAAAGGCGGAGGTGGTGAATCTGCGGAGACGCAAGATGCGGCTGTGACGGCTACTCTGGAAAGCGGCGAGGAGCCCATGACTTTGGAACAGTATGCGAAAATTCTTAAGAATTATAGTGATAAACTGCCAACGATGGAAAAAATCGGAGCGGACGATCCGCGCTTGGCGGATTTGCCACAGTTTTTAAGGAAAGAGATAACGCAGATACCTTCGACATTGGGTAGCGTAATTAGAGGAGCCGAATTACTTGTGAAAGAGGCACGTGTTTTGCAAGATCAGCCCGGTACAAGTGAATTCGAAATCAAAATGCAAGAGATAGCAGGAGTAATGAAAGGACTTGAGAGGTACGAACCGTTTTTGAATAAAGATACCGTTTTACCGCAATTTAAAGATTTTGAAAAAATGAAAAAAGAGGGATTGAAATATGGCGAAGGCGGGACTTATGGGGTTCCGTTTTTCGGCAATCATTTCAAGGGTGCGCATGATGCCTTGGAAGCGCATTTTCAAGATAGCGAACTGCTTGTGAATAACGGGGTGTATGTCGAACTGGTTGGCGCGAATTTGAACTTCAGTGGAAGCGGTGTGGGCAAGCAGATTTCGGGTTCTTTTGAGATGAAAGTCCCCGGATATGAAGGATCCGACACTGTGAAATTCGATTTCAGTAAAATCGGACCGACCGATGCCGGGTTGTCTTGGGAAAGCGCTGTTACAAACGCGATGAATAAGCTCATAGACGATAAGAGTGCGGGGAAAGCGATTGATGAGCAACGCGATAAAAAAGAGGACGTGGATTACAGAAGGCGCTTTGTGGATTTTAAAGAAAAAGACAGACTTGAAAAACGAGTGGAAAAAGTCGCAAAAGGCAAAAGTCCTTCAGATGTGCCGGACTACAAGGCGAAAACCGAGAACGATTTGAAAAAAGAGATCGCGGATGATTATGGGAACCCCGATGAATACAGCATTAAGGAATATGAAGGGAAGTGGGTTGCGATAAGGGTGATGGCGAGGGGAACCGAGGAGGCGTTCGGAGGGGAGCGAGTCACTGCGGAATCAAGTGCTGAAGATGCGCCAATAACGCCAGCGCCCCCGTCAACTGCGTCCTCTGCCGATACCCGTGAGACCGCTCGCGCGGAAATGGTCGCAAGACTTGAAGCTCAAAAGGCGGAGGCGAAGCCTTCTTAGGATCATCTCTGTGCGATGCCCCGGGGCAGAATGGCGCACAATGTTTGTTAAACGTTTTATTGGTATTATCGTTCGTTTTTAAAACAATGAGCTTTCTTCAAAAGTTCATTTTCGGACAACCCGCCAAGTATTAAATTGACTTCCCCACCCTGATTTTCTATACTTTGCGCGCTCTTTCATCGGGGTATAGCACAGTTGGCTAGTGCGCTCGGTTTGGGACCGAGAGGCCGCAGGTTCGAGTCCTGCTACCCCGACCACAGCGCAAGGAAGCCTTGGTCTCAGCTATTGTACAACTCGACGACCTCGGCCAATCGCGCCTTTACAGTCGACCTACCACGTCTGCCTTTTAGTGGTCCGCTTCGTGCCGTTGTTTTTTCTCCCTCATCGTCACTGTGTCGCGGAAGCATGCTCTCGTTTGGAGCCACATTAAAGATGATTTCCGAAATCCGCCTATTGATGCGGGCTACCACCTCGGCTCGTATTTTGTCAGCTTTTTGATCTTCGATCCAATCACGGCACGATGCTCTTCGTTGTTCAATTTCCGCTTTTTTAGTACTGTCAACTCCCGCCCCCCATGCGAGCATATTCGACTCTCTATCCCTTTCCATTGCGTATGTCATCCCCTGGAACTCCCTATACTCCAGAACAATAGCTTGTTCTTCCAAGGCGATTTCATCAATTTCATCTTCTTCGAAATCTCCAAGCTGCATGCCTGATTTTGCATCTCTTTTCGTATTGCGCTTTTTCGTCCTATGTTTTGCATGCGATCCCTGTTCAGTTCGCTCCGCAATTGCAATCGCGTCTTTAAGACCGAGAATACATTCTTTTACCCTTTTTCTCGGTAAATTCACTTCTTGCCAATTTACCATTTCCAAGCTCTCGAAAACTATACGTCCATCTTCCGTTATCAGACATGTGAATCCCGCTTTTCTCAAATCTTTGTACGTTTTTCTTAACTCCGTCGGCAATATGTTCGGGTCAAGTTCCACTGCGGGATTCGTTCCATCGTTGCTCGAACGTTCAACCCTCGTATCCCTTACTCCGCTCCATCCGGGCATTCCGGCTCTATATCTTCCCCCTCTTGTCCTTATTATCTGCGGTTCGCTATCGGTTTTACCATCTACATTGTTTCTACTCGCCCTACCGCTTTTTCTTATCATCCCATGATGAGAACGATGTCCCGTATATTGTTTAACCGGAATAATCCCTCCTACAATGTCTTTTTTCATACCTATACGAAATAAAAACATCATCCTTATAAAATGGATTATAACGGCGATACTTCGTGGCAGGCTGTTGGGCAAGCGTGGCTGATTGCGTGGTGCTTGACGGTGCGATATTTGTTCCAAATTACCCATAGAAGAGTATTTTATATAACATCTTTTTAAAATCAATTGAAATCGCTTTTGGTTTATTTTTGATGTAAAATCCCGTTCGCTGTCGGGGCGTAGCGCAGTTGGCTAGCGCGCAAGGCTGGGGGTCTTGAGGTCGCAGGTTCAAGTCCTGTCGCCCCGACCAGAGCGCAAGGAAGCGTAAGCGCTCCATACGCAATACATTCAAGCCGTCCCGCGAAGCGGAACACGATATCAAGAAAACGAAGTGCTTCTTGGTCGATACATTAAGCCGTCCCACTAAGCGGAATACAATGAAGAGGAAGCAAAGCGCTGTTAAGTTGTCGTGGTGACAAAATTATTCACCCTCTTGTTCTGCAATGAAGACATCTCTAATTTTATCTCTTTGACGTTGTATCATTCCGTCCATCCCTTCAGGAGTCCAGCCATTTGCTTCGGCTACTATTGTCGCGAAACCCAGGGTTGTAACCGCCTCTTCTAAAGTTTTTACCGTAGCGTCGCCTCCGCGGCCACTAAATATCTTTTGATTTAGCGCTTGAGCGGCTTCTTCCGCAGTTTCCAATCTTTCATTAGTCATATGAATTTGGTTTAGGATAATTTCGCAAAACATGTACTATTGCACCCTCTCCGCATACTCTCCCGTTTCCGTATTGAGCCTGACCAATACGCCTTCCGTGATAAACAATGGCACTTGAATTACCAAGCCGGTTTCGAGTGTAGCAGGCTTTGTGCCGCCTTGAGCGGTGTCGCCTTTTACGCCCGGGGTTGTTTCCGTAACTTTTAATACAACTTTCGGCGGTAATTCGACGCCGATGCATTTGCCTTCGTATTGAGTGACCATAATCTCGTCGCCGTCTTTCATGTATTTGATCGCGTCTCCGATAAGTTCGAGGCTTATGCCGAATTGATCGTAACTTTCCATGTTCATGAAGTATGCGCTGTCGGCATCTTTGTACATATATTGAGCGCGCATTCTTTCGATTTCGACTATTTCAAAATCTTCGCCGGCGATAAAAGTTTTCTCCAAAGCTTTTCCGCTTATTACCCCTTTGAGCTTTGTTCTCATAACGGGCTTTCTTTGTGCCGTTCTCATGAAAGAGTTTGAGACGATGATGAAAGGTTCGTTGTCTATTTTCACAAGCCTGCCGACTTTCAAGTCCGTGATTGACTGAGCCATAAAATTTTAGTTTAGGGGTTGTGCGAGCGCGGAAATGATATATGGGGAGGCTTTTCGGGTCAATGGATTTGACTACGAAGCGTCACCCGAATATTATTATCTCCTTTAAAATATTTTATGAAAAATACTCCGTCCCTCCCCACTCGACGACAAGTGGTAGGCGGTCTAACCGCGGTTGCCGCCACCTCTCTGCTCCCCGGTTGTTTGCATCACCCGTTTGCGAATTTAACGGAAGTCCCTCTCGTTGATCCACATGTACATTCGGATACTTCTCACTCTCCCGAAAGCATATTGCGAGTTGCCAATATGTTTGGTGTCCCCGCGTACAAAGGTCGGAGCGTCGAAGAAGTAAGGGCCGACATACAGGCACCTCCGGGAGCAGATTGGAATACATGGTATGATCATATGAAACGCACAAGGCAAGCTTACGTATCCCCGGAAGCGATAGGCGTACTTATAGAAGACGTGTTGAGAGATGCCGGTCGGAACGGCGTGAGTCTGATCGAATTGCGAATCAGTTTGATTTCAACCGTTCAAGCGCTGCTCGATAATCTTGGCATACAAGACCCCCAAGAACGCTGGAAATATACGATTTTGGTTTTCGATCAAATAATAGAAGCTGCTCAAAGAGCAAACGATGTTATACAAACCGACTTGGTTGTAAGCATATCTTCTCAGAGTAAATATCGATCTCATGTCCCCGATTTGATTAAATTTTGCCGCGATTATCGTACTCATATTATCGGTCTGGACATAACTAATGAGCGAGACCTCCCGCCGTCAACTATCGCAAGAGAAATCGAGAGCATAAGAGGAGATATCAGATTTTTGACAGTCCATTGTATGGAGGTTATGCCGCCCGAACGCGGATGGGACGCCTTGGCAAGCGTCAGCCCCGACAGAATAGGACATGGCATCAGGGCGATTGAAGATCCGAAATTGGTCGAGGAATTGGTTAGTAGACGGATCCCGCTCGAAATGTGCGTGAGGAGCAACCTTGTTACAGGTACAGTCTCGAGCTTGGCACAACATCCGATCAGAAGACTTCATGATGCCGGTGTCACTTTGATGGTTGGCTCGGACGGGTGCAACGACGGGTCCACATTAAAAGACGACTATAAACTCATTGGGAGTATGGGGTTTTCCGCCGGGGAATTGGCGAAATTAAGAAAAAACAGCCATGATTTAGCGTTTAGGAATATGGTATAAGTGAGATTTTTGGCTGGATTATTATCGGGGCGGATGATAGCCTTCGCATTACAATAAATTTATTTTATGTCTTCCGATGCGACCGAGCCTCCATTAGACCAACTCTTCAATCAGTTAAAAGATTCGATCCTAAGCAAAAAACCTGTTTTAAAAGAGATCCTTCAGAAAAAAGGGTCTAAAAAGCTTTACGATTACGCAAAAGAGTATATCGACATCAATCTTGTCCCGACCATTCACCAGAGACAGGATGAATTTTTATTTACATTTAAAAAAGAGGTTACCAAGCTTCTCGGAGCGCGAATTGCCACCGGGGCAACCGAACAACTTCGAAAATATTATTATGTTTCCACCGCCGATCATCATGGTCCCATTTGCCACCCTTTCTTTTTAAGTTCAAACCTGATAGCCGCCGCGCCATCTTATTTCGAGAAGGAGGATCCCGTTTTGAACAACGTGATTGTTTTGGCTTGCGGCAATGTTTCTCTCGACAACTCTTCTTATCCGCGCGGACTTTTATTCAATACTTTCAATGATGGAAAATTGGAGCTCCACAAATTACCGTTTTTCCCGGCAAGCACGAGGCAGTGTCCGGTTTACAGATATCCCGCCTATAAAAAAGATGATATAGATAGGGTGAAAAACACTCTCGCCGGCAAGGTTAAAGATAAGCATCTCGCCGAGAATCAGGCCGCCAAAGTCACGCACATTTTGGATGAAATTTATTTGAAGCCGGAGGCTTTGGATTCGGAATATTTTTCCGAGCAGGTCACCAAAACGAATTATGAATTGTGGAAAAAATTCTTTGATTCCGACGGCTACGGCGCTCCAAATTTGATTTATTTGGAGCTCGAAAGTTTCGTAAATCAGCTTCTTCTCGACTATCACATGGAAGGCGACTCGACCATATATCACATGCTTTTCGACCCGGCTTACGATCCTCTCGTCAAAGCTTATTTTGATGGAATTGACGGAGGGTTCACGCTGGAATCCAAGAAGGGCACATACCTTTTTTGGGGCTTGCCGAAGGAGTCAAAGTACAGGATGCAAATGTGGAAACAGGGAGATGAACTTGTCTCGAATGATGGTGCTTTTAAGGTAAAATTGACCCCGAAAGAGCTCGGCAAAAAACTTGAAAGCAAAGAGTTGATACCGAGTACGATGATGTCTTACACCTTGTTGGCTTTTTATTACGGATTGAAATTATTAGGCGGGTTCAGCCAGGTGAATTATCTGACTTTCATGAAAAACGCTTATATAAAAATGCAGACCGACAGAGGAAATTATAAGAGTATTGAGGTTTCCGCCAGATCGCAGACAAAAGAACTTTGCGGAGATATAACTTTGGCGTTTTTGGGATTGCCGGACGGGTCGCTGACGCCGGCTACCGGATTGGACATGATTCTTTACGGGAATTCCAAAACCTGGCCGCAATTTGTTGAAATGTCGCGACATATGACCATTGAGGAGGCTATCATGCCTTTGTTGCCGGATTTTTATCCGATAGTTTATCCGGAGGGAAATCCCGAAAGAAAAGCCGAACTGTTAAAAATAACTTCCAGGGATATAATCGGGTTGTTGCATTTGGATGACAAAATCAAGCCGTGTGCCAGAATAAAATAGTATGAAGATTGCGATTATATCATTGGGGTGCGCTAAAAACTTCGCGGACATGGAAGGTGTTTTGGCCAATATAAGCCGTTTTGAGCTTGCGAGCGAAGAAGACGCCGATGTCATTTTGTTAAATACGTGCGGATTTCTGAAGGCGGCACGAGACGAAGTTTTTCAAAACATCAAAAGACTTCGCGGAAAAAAAGTTGTCATCCTGGGATGCTTGACCGGAAAATTCAAAGAGTCGGATTTTGCCAAATATAAACAAATTTTCGGCGTTGTGAGCGGGGCGAATTACGGAAAAATCGAAGATGTTTTAAGACGCGTTATCAGGGGCGAAAAAGTTTATATGGTTTCGCCGGAACCTTCTAAGTTTGAACATACGGCGGGGAAAATTTTACTCATGCCGTCGCGCACTTACGCATATGTTAAAATCGCCGAAGGTTGTAATAATTTTTGCAGTTATTGCTTGATCCCATATCTGAGAGGGAGGTATCGAAGCAGGCCTATAAATGAGATTGTCGAAGAGGTACGCGAGTTGGTTTCATGTGGCATTAAAGAGGTCGTCTTGGTCGCGCAAGATTGCGGTTTTTACGGAGTGGATTTATATGGAGAAAAAAGATTGGCACAGCTATTGGAACGATTATGTGAAATCAAAGGGGATTTTTGGATCCGCGTTTTGTATGTTTATCCCGAAAGAATCGATGACGAACTTTTAAGCGCTATGACGAAGGGGGGGAAGATTTGCAAATATCTCGATGTACCGTTGCAACATGGAGATCGTGCGATTTTGAAGGCGATGAAAAGACCTTCCGATATCGAGAATGTTTATGAAAAAATTTGTAAAATAAGAAAGGCTGTGCCGGGTATCACTTTGCGAACGAGTTTGATAGTCGGGTTCCCGGGTGAGAATGTTGAGGCATTTAAGAATCTGATGAAATTTGTGCGAAAGATTGATTTTGATCACGTTGGTGTTTTCGAATATTCTCGTGAAAAAGGAACGCCGGCCTACGAGCTTAAAGGGCAAATTGGCAAAACCGAGAAACGGCTTAGAAAAGAGCAGGTGATGCTTTTGCAACAGGGGATTTCGAGGCGTAGAAACGAAGCGCTGGTTGGAGCCGAAGTCAAGGTGCTGATTGAGAGCGATGGCGTTGGCAGAAGTGAAAGATTCGCGCCGGAGGTGGACGGAGAAATACATATTTCGGGTCGTGCGAAGGTCGGCGAATTCGCAATGGTGAAAATTATTGGAGCTGGAGAGTATGATTTGGAGGGGGAACTGTGAGGCACAGATTCGGTAAAGCGCGAATTCTAACGGCGAATTTTCGCGAGTTGCAGTTTTATCCCGCACGAAACGAAATTCTGCGAGTTGCGAGTTATCCCGTTTTGTATGCCTGCACAAGCTTATCCACCTCGTATTTCGGGTTGGTCTGCCACTCGTAAGGCTGTTTTTCTTCGTTGGCGATAAGGCCGAGATGACAGAGGTCGTGGTGAGCCTTGCAGAGAGGTGTAATCTGATCGGGATTATGCTCGTGGTTGAGAGAAAACCTTTTAGTGTGGTGAAATTCTACTGCGGGTTTGTTGCAGTCGGGATGGGCGCAGATGCCGTTGGTTTTGGTGGCAACGTGTTTTTTGGGTTCGGGTTTCCGCTGTCCGTCCATGAGCTCTTTCATGAACGTGTTCCAATCGCGATCGCCTTTCATCTTCTTGAGCTGGTCGGCAACCTTCGGATCTAGCTCCATTTTGACATTTTCCAATCTGTTGAGGTCCGTACTGGGACGTAATTCGGCTTTGTAATTTCTTACATAAGTTTCGAGTGTATTCTTCTTCATTGTTATGGCATTCCCCGCCCAAAACTTAGCCGTCTCCTTTGTCGCTATTGTCACAACAGGTCTCACAGCTCCGAGCCCTTTCTCCCGAGCAACCTCAAGCAACTCCGGCTTATCTTCTATATGCTTCATGATACGCAAACATTCGTTCACTTTCTCGTGATTCATCCCCGCCAGCTTAGCCGCGTACTCATAAATACTTGAGAATCTTTTCTTCTTCCAAATCTCCTCCCTCGCTATCTCCGGCAGTAACATTTCGCACCGTCTCAGCCAATATTTCGCGTTCTTCCCATACTTCACGAATTCGGCATGTATGTTTCTCATATTTTTATGATTATTTTCTGCCCCTCTTATATCACTTTAACAGGAGGAAATCCACCATCTCGGCTGGACTTTTCACGCAGTGGTGGTGGACTCACCTTTTTCGCGTTGCGGCGAGTGGAATTTGTATCGGAATTTCGCAAAAAAACCACGACACCAACCTCGCCTCGCGCGGATAAAATTTCGATGCCAAAATCCCACAATTCCACGCCCAAATTCGCACCACGAACCTACGACATTTTGTAAAAAATCAACGACCCTCTATAATGCACACAGAATCAATTTTAATGCATAAAAATGAAAAAATCTCAGCTCAATCAATTATCGCCGAATTTACAAAAATTCATAATTATGAGCGAGGGTGCCGGAGCCGGAAAAACCTCGAAAGGACCACTCAGCGCTCATGTTAAAAAAAGCAAGACGCCGGTCTCTTCTTTCGCGGAAAAAACTCTCAATCACTGCAATGGCGGCTCGACTTACCAAGCGGCAATTTGGCTCAAAGAGCACTTGGCAAACGGTGGCAAATTGGTCGTCACTCTTGCCGGAGCGTTAAGCTCTTTTCAGGTTGGCGTCATGCTCGCGGAACTTATTCGCCAAGACAAAGTTCATTTGGTTTCCGCAACGGGCGCGAATCACGAAGAGTCTTATTACAGATATGTCGCACACTCGCATTACGCTTATATTCCGCGCTATACGGAGCTCACACCGGAGCAAGAGGCCGAGTTGCGCGATGCGGGACTTCGAAGAATTACGGATACTTTTTTGCCCGAGGATGAGAGTGTAAGAATTATGGAACCGCATTTGCTTAAGATGTGGAAGGATGCCGAGAAGAAAGGTGAAAGTTATCTCCCTCATGAATATTTTAGAAATCTTTTTGCAAAAGGCTTGATAAAACCCGATCCGATGGCGAATGCCGATGATTGCTGGACTTATGCGGCTTACAAGAAAAATGTTCCTATTGTTATACCGGGATTTGAAGATTCGACGATGGGAAATATTTTCGCAAGTTATACTTATTCCGGAAAATATCGCACCGATAAATCCGTCGTTCTGAATCAGCGGATTATGAAAACGGGGTTGGATTATTTCACGTATTTATATGATTGGTATATGGAGGCTTCGAAAAATCATCCGATTGCATTTTTGCAGTTGGGCGGTGGGATTTCCGCAGACTTCCCGATTTGCGTCGTGCCGAGTTTGAAACATGATTTGTTGTGGCCGAAAGTTAGAGATTGGGCGGGATTCGTCGAGATCGGTTCTTCTCCGATGTCTTACGGATCTTATTCCGGAGCCGGCGGGAAAGAGAAAATCACCTGGGATAAACTTTCAACTTCCAGTTACTACCAAATCATACAAAGCGACGTGACTGTTGCGTTTCCGTGGATTGCGGCAGTGTTGCTGGGGCTGTAGACTTCCGTTTGCTTAAAAAATCTTGCGTGGCATAATGTCCGAGCTTCGGGGTGTAGCGCAGTTGGCTAGCGCGCGGCGTTCGGGACGCCGAGGTCGCAGGTTCGAGTCCTGTCACCCCGACCAACTTAAACTTTTTGAAACAACGAGTGAATTTTGCGAACGACGCAGTGAAAGGCTTGGGCGGAGATCCCGCCATAATGGTATTGCGCTTAGAACCGCTTCGCTTTTCAAGCTCTCAGTATTTTCCAATCTAAAAATGATACCTATTTCAGGCATCATTTAGATTTGGACAAGACACGGGCTTGACTTTACAGCGCATATTCTCTAATATCTCTTGCGTAAGTTTCTTATTTTTTCTTCCTTACAAGGTTCGATGTAAGTACGTGGGATGAATAAGTCAGACAGTCTTACGTTATTATTTATCCTTGTAAGGAAACACTATGGCAAAGAAATTGTATGTAGGGGGATTACCCTACTCGACAACGCAAGATGCTTTGAAAGAAGCATTTTCAGCAGCTGGTAATGTTACATCAGCTACCGTTATTACTGACAGAATGTCAGGCAGATCAAAGGGCTTCGGCTTCGTAGAGTTAGACAACGACGACGATGCTGCAAAGGCTATTGAAATGTTTAACGGTAAAGAATTCGAAGGCAGGAAGATCATCGTTAACGAAGCTCGACCTTTGGAGGCTCGACCTCCACGAAGGACCGGCGGCTTCAACAGAGGCGGCGGATTCAGCAGAGGTGGCGATAACGATAGCTTCTAGTCCTAGATTAGAACTAAAAACGAAAACCGGATACACAGCGAACCTAAGTGTCCGGTTTTTTTGTAAGCGCTATTACTTCCTCGCCTTGACGATCTGATTGATCCAAACGCCGTCCTCTTCGATAAACTCCTCCACTTCAACATGAAAGAAGGCTCCCTCAAGCGATTTAATGACGTGCTCGGGGAGATTGTAATAAGACTCAACAACAAGCTTCTCTCTTTCGTTGGTCCATAATTTCGGACCTTTTCTTTGATTTGGATTTGTCAGGATAAAAATGCCGCCGGATTTCATCACTCTGTATATTTCATTGAAAAAATCGTCGAGAGATTTTAAATGCACGATTGCGAATGCAGCAACTACGATATCGAATGTATCATCTTGGTAAGGCATTTCTCGCATGTCGCCATGAGTAATTATGGCTTGCGGATGCTTTTTCTTAAGGATATCGAGCATGTTTTTCGAGATGTCTATCGCGTAAATTTCTTTTGCGTTCTCGAGTGTTCCGCGTTTTTTCAGAAGATCGAAAACTCTGCCCGTCCCCGCCGCAACATCCAGTATCGTTTGCCCCTTAAGGTCACCAACCAAGCTTTCAATCGCCCCTCTCTCGAATGAATTCAAGAATGCAGTCTTTTTATCATACGACGAAGCATATTTGTCATAACCTTTTTCGCTATCGTGCAGATGGGTTTTAAAGCTTTGCTTTTGACTCATTTTCAACCTTGAAAATAAATGATTTCAGATACCCGCCTTCAGGAAAATAAATCGACATCGGATGATCGGCGCTCTGCGAGACTCTTTTTATCAATTTCAAATTTACTCCGATTTGGCGAGATGCCCTTTTGAGAGTTTTTACAAAATCGTCTACGCTCAAAAAATGGGAACAGCTTGATGTCACGAAAATTCCGCCGTCTTTGACAAGTCTCATCGCCGCGCGATTTATGAAATGATAAGCTTTGATACCCGATTCTATCCCGTTTCGCGCCTTAATCAGCGCCGGAGGATCCAGAATTACCATGTCGAATTCGGGCACGTTTTTCTCGGATAAATACTGGAAAATATCCGCGTGAAGTTTCTCATATCTTGTTTTTGGGATTTTATTGAGTTTCGCGTTTTTATCGACGCCTGCGAGAGCTTCTTCGGAGCCGTCTAAATTTATAATTTTTTTAGCTCCGCTCTTGATCGCATAAACGCTTGTCGCGCCAGTATATGAAAACAGATTCATTATCGTTTTTTTGTCTGCGAATTTTGCGATTTCGAGCCTCAGGTCTTTTTGATCCAAGAAAAATCCCGTTTTCTGACCGTTCATTAAGTCCGCCGTGAATTTGTAACCGTTTTCAAGGAATTCGACTTCGGCCACCTCGTCGCCGAAAAGCACGCTTTTGGCTTCGGGAAGCCCTTCCGCTTGCCTCGAGCTCATGTCGCTTCTCTCGATTATTGTCTTCGGGTTGAAAACTTTTTTTATCGCCGCGACCAGATTTTCTTTTAAGTTTTCCATCCCTTTTGTTGAAATTTGGAGAACGAAAACGTCTCCGTATCTGTCCAACACCAACCCCGGGACTCCATCCGATTCACCAAAAATCAACCTGTAGCCGGTCGTATCACTTTCGGGACCATATCCGAGGAATTCCCTATGTGCTTCCGCCGATTTCAATTTTGCAACGAACCATTCTTCGTCTATTTCTGTTTCTTTAAAATCAAAAATCCTGACTGCGATCATAGACTTGCCAGAGTACGCCCCCATGCCAATCACTACTCCGTCACATGCTTTCACGAGTACGACTTCGCCATGCTCGATATTGTCGTCTTTTTTTTCGATCGCTCCCGAGAAAATCCATGGATGCCCCAATCCGCATGTCGCTTCTTTGCCTTGTTTTAATATGATTGATTTACTCATAAGAGTTTCATTATACCCATCATCGCCAAAATACCTATCAGAAATCCGACAATACCCATTTTCATCTTCCCGGTTTTTTTCGCCAGAGGCAAAAGTTCGTCAAAAGATATATAAATCATAACCCCGGCTACGCCCGCCAAGATCATGCTCATCGCGAAATCGTTAATATATTTATATAAAATCGCGTACGTAATGATTGCGCCGGCGGGTTCGGCCAACCCGGCATAAAGCGCATAAAGAATGCTCTTTTTCTTTTCGCCTGTGGCGCAATATGTCGGTAGCGCCACGCAAAATCCTTCCGGGATATTGTGAATTGCAACCGCTATCGCAATTGAAATCCCGAAAGCGGGATTCACCATCGCCGTTGAAAACGTAGTTATCCCTTCCGGGAAATTGTGAACGGCTATCGCAATCGCCGTAAAAATTCCGGCTTTCCGATTCTCCATTTTGCATTTCATTTTATCCAAAAATCCTACCTCTTCCACACTCCTCCCTTCCACGATTTTATGCGTGAAAAAATCTATTACGAATGTTGCAACAACTCCGCACATAAATCCGACTATCGCCAATTCGACGCTTCCCAATTTCATCGAAGCTTCTTTCATCAATTCGAAAAGCGCCATATACGTCATGACGCCTGCTGAAAAGCCAAGTCCGAAAGAGATCGTTTTTACGTGTTTTTCCTTAACCCAAAAAATCAGCAATCCTCCGAAAACCGTCGAGAGTCCCGCAAATAACGAGAGTGAAATTGCTAAAATTATATTTCCATCCATACGCTGGCGTATTTTACATGAAATATGTATATTTTGCGCATGTCGTTAAAAGAAAAAATTGTAAAAGAAGCTTTGGTCCAAAAAGACCTTAAGGCAAAACATCTCCCAATATCCGCCGAACATAAAAAATATGCCAGGTTGGCCGGGATGATTATTGCAATCGTAAGCGGGCTGGGTTGCGGGATAATCCTTCTGATATCCTACACGAGTGATCGCATTTTCGTTTTTGCGATTTTGTTTACCGGAGTACTTGCACTTATCGGTTTCGCGCAATTTGTTTCCGGCAGGCATATACTGACAAGAAGATAGAATTTATCCCAAGCTTTTTCGTAGCACGGCGGCCTCGACTATGTCTTTCGCGAAGTCCATTTCGAGCTCCCGTTTAACCGCAATGTTCGAGGTCAAGTTGCGATGTAGGTAGTGATGATCTTTTTGTGGGCCGGTTTGAATTTTTAAAATCTCTTCACAGAGCTTGATGTCTTCGATGATCTCCTTGGCCCATTTATATTTTTTTGAAAATTTTTCGAGATTTTCTTTGTTTACAAATTTTCCGGCGTGCTTGAGCTCCCAAACTATCGTCGGGAAATGGGTTTTCAATGTTTCAAGCAATCCTTGCTTTTTGGCTTCTACAAGCCCCCTCCCTGTGCCTATAAATTCCGGGGGGACACCGAGCGAGTAACAAGCGGCTGTAAATTGAATCGCGCGTGGCAGTTTCGTTTCTCCGATGCCCCTGCTGTATCCCAAAAGACCGATATGTTGAACTCTTTCGCGTCTGCCGGGGATAAATTTCGACATTTCGTTTATCTGAGGAGCGAATTTTTCTACCGTTTCGCGATAAAATTCTTTAAAAATCCTGATAAGTTTTTGCAGTTTTTCGAACTCTTTTTTGTCGAGAATTTCTTTCGTGTCTTTTTCGAGTTCTTTTTTGATATAAGCGAGCGCTTTTTTGACATCCGCAAGAGGGTAATCGTACCTGAAAGCCGACTGAATCGTAATTGTTTTAGCCCCTTTATATTGAGGCAAACTGTGTTTGATGTTTTCCGGGTTTATACCACCTCTGAATGGTAATGAGCCGGTGCCGATAATCGGATACATTTTTATGCCGGTTTCTTTTTCAACCGAGAAAATCTCTGAAAACCCAAGCCTAACCGCTAACATTGCCGATACAAAACCGGCATTCAGGGCGGGATCCGATCTCGCGATGAAAACTCGCATATGAGATGGTTTTTCTTTTGTCGAAGCCAGGAATTCTTTAAGAATTTTGGAGCAAGACGAAATCTCTTCAACGCTCTCGAATATCGGAATCACGCGAATATATCCATCTCCAAAATCGCTTTTGCCAAAAATACTTTCGTGAAGTTTGGCGGTTTTTCGAAATGTTTCTTGTATATGCGCAAGTTGACTCGCCGTCGTCGTCATCGGGAGAATAAATTCGAAAACCGGCGGAGTGGCAAGTCTGAACGATTTCGCAAATTCGGCCGCCGAAAGAACGCTCATGTAAGCTCTTGCCAGCTTGAAGGTTTTCTCCTCCCAAACATTTGGAATTCTGATCGTTATGAACTTATCTCTCCCTATTTGAGATTTTTTGAAATGCTCCATATAGGTCGAAAGCAACCTTTCGATCATCGCCTCATCGGCGAATTTCCCTTCCCAATCCCACATATATTCGTCGCAATCGAGCGTAAAAAAATTTTCAAAAACCTCTTTTGTTTCGTCTCGCGATTCTATAAAAGGCTTATCGCCCCAAAACGGCACACCGGCATTGTCCGGGTGTTGCGTCCCCATCAGTACGGGAATTTTTCTTTTGATTTTCCGGTCGAACATTTGGGGTCTGTGCGCGTTATTGGTTTCGATTGGAATATCGCAGATATTATAGCAGTTCAAGGAACGACGACGAAGTGATACTGGAAAGCCCCGCTAAGCGGGGCGAGGAGGAGTGACGCAGAAATGCTTAAAATCTGCCTATTCCCGGAGGGTTAAAAAGAAAATCATCCATCTTTTTTGTTGCTCGTCGTTTCTGTACCACTGCGGGTACAGTACGCTCCTCGCGCCGCAAACCTGGATGATTTTCTTTTTAACCAATTCGGAACCAATAGCGCGTACAGACCCCTATCGGGGGATATATTGGCCCAATCTTTTCAGAGTGATTTTTAAATCTATGGCGAGTGGCGATTCAATCTTTATTTCTTTTTGCAAAAACGGGTGGAAAAACTTAATCGTTCCGGCATGTAAAAACTGTCTCCCGAGCCTGTATGTAAGCCTGAAATCCCTATTGAATCTTTCGTCTCCGTACTGCGAATCCATCACAACCGGGCATCCGATACCGGCGAAATGTTGGCGGATTTGATGCTTTCTGCCTGTCAAAATCCTGCACGCTACAAGTGCGCAAATTCCTCTGTGAATTTTGAAAGTTTTCAAAAGGTCGAACTTCGTTTCCGCGTAAATCCTCTCGTCGCCGTGACGAGCACTCAATCTGAATTTGAGCGTATCGCCTCTTGGTACTCCTCGAAGAAGTGCCGTGTATATTTTTTCGGTTCTCGCATCTCTGAAAATATCTTCAAGCGCTTTTCTGTTTTCGCCTTTTTTACCAAAAAGCAAAACTCCCGAAGTTTGCATATCGAGTCTGTGTAACAGATAAGGAGTGATGCCTTTGTCCGCATATTGCTTCTGCACTCTGCCCAAAAAAGTTGACCAAAGTTGTATGCCTTCGGACGGCACCGATGCCATACGCGGAGGCTTATCGGCCGCGATTATATAATCGTCTTCGTAAAGGATTTTGATAGGTTTTTTCATAGTACATGGTATACAGTACGCAGTATTGCGTACGAGATGCAAGATTTTGTTATTCCACCAGCCCCGCCCCCATCTCCAACATCTTCTTCAGTTTATCTTCTGTTTTGTGAGTATATCCAAGTAGGTGAAGTACCCCGTGAGCAAAGAGGAATCGCAGTTCGTATTTCAAGGTATGACTTTGTTCTTTTGACTGTTTTTTTGCGATATCTAACGAGATGTAAATTTCGCCCAAAAGATTTTCTTTTGGAAATTCCGGAGAGTCCTCGTATGCGAATGAAATCACGTCGGTCGGTTTATTTTTACCTCTATAGATTTTATTTATTTCTTGAATTCTTTTGTCGCCGACTATCACCAAACTGATGTTTTTTTTGCCAATTTTCGCTTTTGCCAAAACGGATTCGAAGATTTTTTTATCTATTTTTGTACTGGTTTCGTTAGAGAAAATTAATTGCATGGAATTATCCGTTATTTAGGTTGTAATCCGTCCTCAAACTGCGTTTTCGGACGGATTATAACCCTTGCCAAAGTTTTTCATAAATATTCCACTCGGATTCCGACGTCTCCCACTCCGCATATATCGCAACCCCCGTGAACACATCCGCGATCGTGCGCTTGTTATTCAGCCCCGTAATTATACCATTAAGCCCAGTCTCCATATTTTCAACCAGTGGATCAAAACTCTCCTTATCGTCTTCGTAAGTAGGGATTCCTATGAGGAGCTCCGTGTCGTATCCAGCTAAAATTTGCGTCAAATAAATAACCTGCTGCTCGACGAACCATTCATAATGCTCCGGATCGGTTAAAGAAGTGTCATAAGTCATCACTGCTATTTGATCCGCAATCCCGGCAACATCTTTGAAATATGTCGTTTCCCAGTAGCTTTTTATATCCTCATCCAAAATCATCCCCACAACATCGCTTATCATGCTTGGTTGCCATTCGTCCGTCGCGATTGAAATAACGACATTCTCGCCTATCGCCTCGCGTGTTTCCTCAAGGAGGGTCAGGAAGTATTCATCGTCGTGCGGAATCGGCTCTATATCGTAATGTAGGCCCGCAAACCCCGTTTCGATTATGAGCTTTTCACATGTTTCGACGATATTCGCTCTGATTTCTTCGGATTCTATTTCAAGCTCGGATCGCACCTGCCCAACCCATGCAAGAGGAATCAGGTCGGGATTTTTTTCTTTTAAAAATTGTACGAATTCTTTCGCGAACTTGTATCGTTCTTCCGGTATCGTTCCGTCCGTGTCAAACGGTCCGGTGTGAATGTAGATGTATTTTATATCGTATTTTTGGAGCTTGAGGGCAAGGTCGTAAACCGCTTGCGGATCTTGTTCGTTTCCAACCCATGCGTGCTGTATCCAAATCCCGTTTTCGCCCGTATTGAAATCTTTTCCTTCGAGATCGCCGTGCGGACCTACGACGAAATACCAGCCCAAGATTAAAACCGTGACCGCTACCAGGAAGGTGTATCTGATGAGTTTTTTGAGGAGTTTGAACATGCTGTGAGATTTTACAGTCCCGGGCGGTCTTTCCCAAGACAGGCTGGTTGACAGGTTTGCGAAAAATTGTTAGAGTCGCCGCTCTTTAAAAGATTTCCGTGAATGAATCCGGAGGAAAACGAGGTTTGCGACGACCCATCCTGTTCGCTTTAAGTTGCGCCATCTCCGCTCTGTCCGCCGTCGGCACGCTGACATGCTTGCGCGTATGTCGTCCCGAGCAAAATCCCCGATTTGATTATGCACCCGTCGATATCGCTCCGCATCCTTCCGGTCAGGCTTGCCGCCTCGGGCAAGATTACGGTCGTTACGAAAACCTCGGCGACGTTGTTCGTCCATTTCCCGATACCGAGTCGGTTGCGGATTCGCGCGCGGAGACTCCCGCGGTTTTATACACTAAAGAACAGTGGTGGACTCCCGAATTAACTCGCCAAATGACGTGCGCGTTCGCTAACCTTGCCACGGAATTAAATTCGAATCCCGAATCGCTGGAGGATGCGATTGCAACGGTACAATGTCGTATCAGGTACTGGATATATTCTATCGAAAAAGAGGATAACGTCGGTGGACTAAATACGGTAGACGGTATCGTTATCAGCGGTGACGGAAAATCGGTTGATACCAATACCGTTTTTCACGAATTCAACCATTCTCTCTTTGCAAGCGGAATGCCTTTGACGCAATATACCCGAGGAAATGTTGTTTTTGTCGAAGGGCTGGCAACATTGGCGGAACAAATCGGAGTGGGTTCGGAGCATATTGACGCCTCTCAAGATCCCAGCCACTCACATCCTTATAATGTTTATTATTTCCTCACGGCGATTTTGGGGAAAGACTTCATAAGAAACTGCATCGAGGTACCGTGGTATTACCAACAGGTTAACACCGCTTCGCCGGAAAGCCCTTTGCCGTCAGCCACCGTCCTGGCGCAATTGGAAGAGTTTTGCGAGGAGTGGGAGTTGCCGGAGGACACGGTTTATGATCTTTATTTGTATGTATATGCCGCCGATTATGGGGCTTATTATTACAGAGATCGCGCCGATTTCTTCCCCGATTTTAATGCCGACGCGGTCGATCGTTTCGTTCTATTGAAGGACATCCTCGAACAAAACAACGTGGACTTTGATGCGTTTTTAAGCTGCGCCTCTTGGGATACGCAAATGGAAGAAAATATTCGCAATTATTATCAAGCCGCTATTTAGCAATTTGGTAAACTCCTATCCCGAACGCAACCGAGACGTTTAACGACTCTTTTTCACCGCGCATCGGGATAAAAACGATCTTGTCAGCCTCTTTGAGGACGGATTTTTTGATGCCGGTCACCTCGTTCCCCACCACGAGGCAAACCTTATTTTTGTATTTCGCTTTATGAAAAGGTTCGCTTTTCTTGGTACGCTCCAGCGCGATGATTTGATAACCTTGTTTTTTTAATTTTTTTATTGTTTTCAAGGCGCTTTTCGAATACTCCCAAAGGACGGTTTTCTCGGCTCCCAAAGCCGTCTTTTCGATTTGCGGGCGCGGAGGAACGCCGGTGATCCCGCAAAGATAAATTTTCTCGACTCCGGCACCGTCCGCAGTCCGAAAAATCGACCCGACATTAAAAAGACTTCGCACATCCCCCAGAATGACGCATATTTGTTTGTCAACTATACAACCTTTCTGCGTGGATTTTCGTTTAGCGTTAGCCATTTTTCGTGGTTTGATTACCCAACCTCAAAACGAGCATAAAATACCATCTCGAAATTTATTTTTCCAGTCGTTCGTGAATTCGAAATTCGGAAATTCGTGTCGCGTTTTTTCGCTTTTTTCAGCCATATGCTCGGCTTTGATTAATCAAGATTTTTTCTGCATTTTTCGGCGTGCAAAAAAGATGAAGTTCGCACAATAACGGGATTTTTTCATGTGTTATAATTTATAAAACATTTCGCCTATACACGGAAGGGTAGAAACGCCGCCCAAGTTGTCTAGACAACTTGTCTACTTTCAGGCTAGAGCACTGTCTACCTTGACTAGACACGAGTAGACATGCTGTCTACTTTGACTGGACAACGACGATATTAGCTAATAAAATGTTTTTGGAAAGATTTTTAACACAAAAATGACCAATTCGTTCACAATAGACAGAAAAGAGGCTTCGGAGCTCGTTGGTATTTCCTTGAGGACGTTGGACCGTTATATACGTTCCGGACGCTTACAAGCACGCAAAATCGATGGTTTTGTTAAGCTCGACGAAAACGAGGTGAAGGCGTTTAGAACGGGGTATGTGCCAAATGAAGCGGATACCGGAACATCCAGAAGGCATCGCTCATTGAATGATTTTGAAAATATGCCAATCCTCGATGTCCAATCCGAACTTGGTAAAGTGCTCGGTGAAGACTTTTCTCAAAAAGAGTCCGCGAAAGGAAACGTGTATGAAATACTTTATAAAGAAACTCGCGATGATTTAAAGGAGCACCAGCAGAAACTGGAATTGGCAAATTACAGGTTGGGGCAACTGGAGGCGCAGGTGACAAACTCAATTCCGCTTCTGGAGCACAAGGCTCAGAGCAAAAAATACGAGATTCGGGAGGGTAAACTCAAAGAAATCGCTCGGAAATACATAAAAGAGGCGAAAGCCGTAAAAGTCGAGCTTGGCATCGAAAAATTGAACGCGAAAGTTTATGTCGTTTTGCTTTTTATAGTTCTTGGGCTGCAACCGATATTGTGGTGGATTCTGCAAAAGTAGGAGGCGGGGTGGCGATCATGTCTATTATAAGCTGTATTTTGGCGGCTTTTTCGGGTGTAAGTTTCGGGAGCAACCATTGCGGAATTCGGATGTTGAAGGGACGCGTTATCAACCGTAAAAACAGCACTCCGATTGTGGATTTGTTGGGATATTTTATTGCGATGCGAATGGCTTTTATGAGTGCCACTATGGAGGCCTCCAGATAGAAACCGAAACTTGGTCGGATCTTTTTTTCTCCTCTCGCAACGTCATCTCTCAAGTCCTGTATGTCGTCAACCAAATTGCTGGTCGCAACAATCGCCCTGAATAATTCGATCGCGCGATCGGAAAATCGCTCTCTGGCAGAATTAACAACCAAGTCCGCCGTCAATTCTCCTTCTTTCAGGGATAGCCCGATATACGATGTTTTGTCGAGGGTTGTTTTAAGTTTAAGGTTCACTTCGAAAATATCTTTTACTATGGTGAAAATTTTTCTTCTCGCTTGCTCGTCCAACATATGTAAAAAGGGGGCCAATATCCGATGTGCGGGACTATTGGCGGCGACAACACTCTCTCTGTCCGGATTTAAAATGTCCAATATTTCTTGCGCCGTTTCACCCGGGGCTTGCGAATTATCCAAAAAATCGTCAAGGCGATACATGGCGTCAAGCAATACATGGAGGACCGATATTGTTACGGAACCCAATTCGGTACCGCAATCGGCGGATATCGAATACGTGTCAATCAATGTAACCGCATAAGGTGTGGTTATCGCCGACGGATCTTGAATCCACGGTTGTTGCATGGTTTTTTATAAAAAACTGGACAAGATAATCGAGTTTGGCGACGAAATTGTCAATACGATTCGAGTTAAAACTTTCTCTGCACCAACGCCACGAAAATACTTAGCATCACGAAGCCGGATAACACCTCCCCGCACGCCAGCGCTTTTGCGATGATTGTTTGAGGCAAGAAATCGCCAACGCCAAGCGTGGTAAACGTGACTATAGAGAAATAGAAGTAATCGAACCAGTGACCGCCGAGATCGGAAACTATCTTGTCCGCCTCGGATGCAAATAAATCCAACAAGAAATATAAAACGGCGAATATCGCGCTGACCGCAAGCGTAGTCAACCCCCATCTGGTAAAGCTATCACCGTAAAGAGATGTCAGTTCCAAAAATTTGTATTCGAGCCATTCGCTATATTTGCCGTCAAACCAATAGCCGGCTTGCCTGTAAGCCATTTTTCGCTCGTAAGATTTTTTCTTGCTCGAGCTGAAATTTTTGCGAGTATAAATTATCTCCAATGTCGAATAGCATCTTTCCATCAGATGATAAAAGTCGTTGATTTCGAATTTGGAAAATTTATCTCCGTCTTTTTTGTATTTTTTGCTTTGACGTTTGAATTCGTCGTCCATTTTTATATAAAAATCTCTGCACTCTTCGGTTTCGTGGACAAGATGGGCTTTCAAAACGCTTAACAGAAGGTAATAGTAGGTGAGACCGCGTTCGGTGTAATCCGATTTTCCGAGTTCTTCAAGGCGTTTTTCGAAAACCGATCTTAATTCGGCAAATTCGTTAAAATCTCCGCGTTGTTCAATCAGGTCTATGGCTTCTCGGAAATTCATCTTTTGAATTTAATTTTATCAGTATATTATAAATCATTTTGACCGCGGAGTCAAACCCTGGTACATTGGTTGCGCTATGATTGGAGTTTTAGATTCAGGTTTTGGCGGACTTTCGGTCCTAAAGGGGCTTCTAAAAGAGCTACCCGAATACGACTATATTTATCTCGGCGACAACGCTCGCGCGCCTTACGGCGGGCATAGCCGAGAGACGATAGTCCGATATTCCGAGGAAGGGGTCGAATATCTTTTCGGGAAAGGGGCGAAATTGATAATAGTGGCATGCAATACCATCTCCGCGTTGGCCCTTCGACACGTGCAAAATAAATACATTGTCGATGGCGGGCTTAAAGGGAAAAAGAATATCTTAGGGGTGATTTTCCCGGCTTGCGAAGCGGCCGTGAAGGCGACTCGCAATAAAAGGGTCGGGCTCGTCGGAACTAAAGGCACGATCGAATCGAAATCTTATGAAACCGAGATACATAAACTTGATCCTTTAGTAAAAGTTTTCGGCGTTCCATGCCCGCTTTTGGTACCGCTTATCGAAGAAGGTTGGCATGAAAAGCCGGAAACGAAAATGATTTTGAAAAAATATCTAAGACCGCTGAAAAGTCAGGGAATTGATGTTTTAATTCTCGGGTGCACGCATTATCCGCTGCTGATGAGCGATTTTAAGAGGGTCATGGGCGGGAAAGTTGCGCTGATCGGGGACGGAGAAGTTGTGGCAAAAAGTCTTCGCGGCTACTTAGCGAAACATTCAGTCTTGAAAAAAGGCTTGAGCAAGGGAGGAAGGAGAGTTTATTTGACGACAGACGAGCCTGGGAAATTCAAGGAGTTGGGAGAGAAGTTTTTGGGGAATAAGATGGGCGAAGTGGAAAAGGTGGCGCTTTAAAGACTTCGTGAGGGGGAGGGCGCAACAACATGCGAGGTTGATGTCGCGGAGTTACGGCGCGAATTCAGCATGTCGCAATGCGAGGTTGTTCTGTGAAATTCCGACACGAATTTGATGCGAGGTGCTACGAAATTTCGATATAAATTTAGCATACCGCAACGCGAAAAAGGTGAGCGCGCCATCACTGCGCGAAAAGTCCAGTCGAGATGGTGGATTTCCTCCTGTTGAAGTGGTATATAGTTGATAGAAAATAATCACGAAAATATGAAAAACATACACTCGGAATTTGTGAAGTACGGGAAGAACGCGAAATATTGGTTGAGACGGTGCGAAATGTTACTGCCGGAGATAGCGAG
>LCFW01000005.1 GCA_000999315.1 Candidatus Peregrinibacteria bacterium GW2011_GWF2_43_17 | reverse complement strand
CCTCCCCCTTTGTCAAACTCGCCCGACAACAAATTTTCGACAATTCTCCGCAAGAATAAGCGCAAATAGCCCCTCGTCGAAAACCGTATGTCAAGATTTACTTGACGTCGTTTTTTTTGCCCCCCCCTCTCTTCTGCTCCAAATTAGGGTCTGCGCACCCTAGGCAGTGTTCACATATATTTTTTACGATGGTTGGTGCATAACATGTCTGGATTCACGACACGAGGAGTGCGCTGTACCTAAGACAGATATGTTATGCCTCAACCCGAAGGGAAGCTACAGATTCAGTATCACTTCGTCGTCGTGCCTTGAACTGCACAAAATCTACGTGAACACTGCCTAGTAACATATCCCCACGTCGCAAGCCGGGAATTTCGTACCGTCGTAACTGATTTCGAAGTGCAAGTGTATGCCTGTCGCTCCCCATACTTTACCCGTATTGCCCATTTTACCGATAGCCGTGCCCATAGTCACATATTCGCCTTCCGAAACATATAACTCTTCCATGTGGGCGTATAGGGTCGTGTATCCGTTGCCATGATCTATAACCACGTAATTTCCGTAACCTCCGTTCCAACCGTAAGCCGCAGTCGTAACCGTACCGTCCGAAGCCGCAACTATCGCGGGTTGCGATCTGTTACCGATATCGTACGCGTAATGTCCGTAATAACATTTCCAGCCGCAAGTCAGAACACCTTGCGTCGGATAAACGAAATCCGCGGATGCGTAAGTCGTTTCAACATCAACGCTGTCGTACGAAGTACCGTCCGACGAATAGGTGTAACTATAAGTACTGGTATACGAGGAGGCCGTATAGACCGGCTTGATGGATGCGATATATTTTTCGGCAACTTCTTCGCCCGCTATAAATATTTTCTCGCCTTCGACAACTGCGTTATCTTCTCCTATGTCATTAACCTTTTTTGTAAGATCGATATCTCCGTTGTACTCCGTTATCAAAGATTCCAAAGTGTCGCCGCTTTCAACTTTGATGTAAGCACCGTCTTTCGGCGGAACCGTTAAGTCTTTGCCGGATTTAAGGTAGTTGGCGTTAGTCATACTGTTAGCCGCCATTATCGTGTCTTGATTCAAGCCGAATCGGTAAGCTATACCTGATAACGTATCGCCGCTTTGCACTGTGTAAGAGACATCTTCCGTTCTGTTTTCTTGATACGTCGGCGTGCCGTTCATGGGCATGGCTTTTACCAAATAGCCTTCTTGGTCGGCAAGAAGATTGAGATCTGTTGTCAAAGCCAACAAATCCCCTGCCTCTTCCATCTCCCATCCCGCACCTTGCCCTATAACCGAAGCTTGCCCTATATCAAAAGATATCAAAACAAAGAAAGCCAATGTCATGATTACCATGTTTTTGGCGAATTTTCTCGGTGTAAATACGGGTGATTCCGGACTTTGCAAATCAACCGATGGCAGACTTATATTAATCGGAGAGTATGCGCTCAAGTATCTTCCGACTTTCGATAAGCCGTGCTTGATTTTCCCCGTTGTCGGACTTGCCGCATATATGGAGAAAAACTTCTTGTGCCTGGTTTTACGCGCTTCTTCGTTTACTTGCGACATGGTGCGTGGGTAGTTTTGTAGGCGGATAAACTTATAGACACATAGTTATTATTAGCTTACGTGTCTGGATTTTAGCACTTTGAAAGGATATTTTACTTGCTTTTTTGTGTTTGTCAACTTTATTTGGTATGCAAACAGGCAAACGATTAGCACAATGTGTTTCGCTTAACTTAATTTTATGGCTTTAATAAGAGTTCTACCCGAATCACTTATAAATCAGATCGCCGCGGGAGAGGTTGTTGAAAGACCCGCTTCCGTCGTAAAAGAGCTTGTTGAAAATGCGATAGATGCCGGTTCAACCGAGATAACTTGTGAAATAGTATCCGGCGGACTTGAGGCGATAATCGTATCCGATAACGGATCCGGGATGCTCCGCGAGGACGCCAAAATGGCTTGGGAAAGGCATGCAACAAGTAAGATTGCGAGCGGGAAGGACCTTTTCGCCATATCCACTTTGGGCTTCAGAGGAGAGGCTTTGGCCTCTATAGCATCCGTATCTATGACGGAGATGGAAACCGGAAGGAAAGATGACGTTTCGGGCACGTTTTTGAAGGCAAAAGGAGGCGTTATATTCGACGTGTCGGATTGCGGGTGCGCTCCGGGAACTAAAATTTCGGTTTTCAACCTGTTTTACAACACCCCGGCAAGAAGAAAATATATGAAGAACGAGAGCACCGAAACCAGATATATAATCGAGCTTATGCAGGGATTTTCCATTTCGAGACCGGATATCGCTTTTAAGCTTATATCTGATGGGAAGGTTGTTTTGGATGTTTCGTCGGATATATCGGAGAATAGAATTTTGGCGATTTTCGGGAAGGAAATTTATGACAATTTGGTACCCGTTTATTACGGAGGGACGGGATTTTCGATAAACGGCTTTATAGGCAAGCCGATAGTTTCAAGGTCAAACAAGAAGGGGCAATTTATAGTTCTAAACGGTCGCCTGATACAGAGTAATATTATCGCTCATGCGGTTAAGGAGGCTTATTATTCGATGTTGATGCACGAGAAGTTTCCGTGGTTTTTACTTAATATTAAGGTTATCCCGGAAGATGTTGATGTGAACGTTCATCCCAGGAAATTGGAGGTGCGATTTTTGAAACAAAACGAAGTTTACAGATCGGTTTACGGGTGCGTGGAGTCGGCTTTGAATAAAAATATCCTTGTGCCGAAAGTGCAAATCGAGGCTGATACTGCCATCCCGTTACAAATGGAATTCAGGGAACCCGGTGGCATAAAAGATTTTATCGAGATAATGCAAAAAGGTAGAACATCGGAATTGAAGCCTGTTGCGCAGATTGCGAATTCGTACATCTTGGCGGAGGATGACAACGGGTTGGTTATTATAGATCAACATGCGGCGCACGAGAGAGTTATGTATGAAAAAATTCTGGATACGGTTAAAAAGTCTCAGTTGGTTTCACAAGCCGTGTTGGCCCCGCAACCGATAGATTTCGGGGCGGCCGAAGCGGAGATTATAAGGAGCAATCTGGGTTCTTTAAAAGAAATCGGCGTCGAAGTCGAAGAGTTTGGAGGAAATACTTTTTTGGTAACTTCTTTGCCCGCAGATATGGTTAAAAATGACTCGGGAGAGATTTTGAGAGGGCTTATTGATGATCTTTCGGAGCTTAAAAAATCGGGTGGCTCGATGCAGTCAAAAAGAGATTATCTCATACATTTTGCGGCATGCAGAAGCGCGGTTAAGTTTGGACAGAAATTATCGCATGAAGAGCAGGTTGCTCTGATTGACGAGCTTTTTAAAATAGATAGAAAAGAGACATGCCCGCACGGAAGGCCTACAATGATAAGGATGACGTATGGAGAATTGGAAAAGATGTTCGGGAGAAGACTGTAAAAAATAAAAATGGATCAACACATATGTAAAATTTGCGCGTATAAGTTTAAAGGGGATATTCGAACTTTGCCTGATTCTTGGGTATGCCCGGTTTGCGGAGCTCCAAAATCCGAGTTTGAAAGAGTCCATCATCTCGGAGAAGAGTTTACCGGTGGCGAGGCTCAAGAAAAGCATGTGCCGGTTATTGAGGCGGATGGCGATTTTTTAAAAGTGAAAATCGGCGCGGTACCTCATCCGATGTTGGAAACGCATTACATTATGACTGTCGTTTTATATAAAAATGGCGGGGTTTTTAAAAAGGTCTCATTGAAGCCCGGAACCGACCCTGTCGCAGTCTTTGATGGTGTAAAATTTGATAGCTCGCTTGAAGCGGTAGAACATTGTAATTTGCACGGATATTGGATAAATGCGTAGATCGGGTTGAGGAACGATTTGACATCCTTTGCGTTTCGCAGTATAAAATAAGCCTTAATTGTGGCTTATGCGCCCAGGGTCTAATGAAACCGTGGAAAGAGGTGTCGAGGATACCGTGGAAGCTCCTCGAAGGTATGGAACTGTGGGTCCCATCGTTCTTTACGACAGGCGCGAAGGATTATCGAGTGCCGAAACGGCGGAAATAAAGAGCGTTGTTTCAGAGATTTTCAATATGATTTCCACGGAAGGAAGCTGTATCCCGGATTCAGAAATCGAGATTGATGGCGTCAAAGTTGATGAAATTTATGTCGCGCAAGAGATAGAACGAAATAAAAGGATTATTAACGAAGAGACCACCAAGCAAAAACATGATGAACCGCATAATCCCGCTCTCGTACAACAGGCTTTTACGCAATTGGGAATTTTGGCGCGTTTAAAGAAGAGTGTGCTCACTCGAGGGTTGGCGAGTCGGCTTAAGGGTGAATCCGGGAAACAATTGGAAGCGACTATCACCGAGAGAATTATGGCGATACAAGCGGCACGAAAAGAGATAGGTCGCGCACTCCATCCGCAAGACGCTTTTATCACCTTGGTTTATGAATTTGTTTATGAAAATTACCTTTGGAGAGACCGAATGCGAAAAGATGGGAAGACTTCGTATTTTGATTCTCATTTAATCGGCGCCGTAGACGAGCTGACAGCACATAATTTGGTGGGACTCCCGCGAACTTTGAGCGGATTGAAACATGATACTATCGAAGATCTCCTTTTGCATCGGGAAGATTTTTCGCCCGGATCAAAGATAACCCCAAGACATGATTTTTTGTTTTGCGATGAATTGTATCGCGACAAATTCACCGGTACAACTTCCGGAGAAAGCCCGTCATCAAAACTCAAACGTGTTAAAAGGGAGGTGTTTTCTTCCGTCTGCGCCCTGACAAAAAGAGACCGAAGAAGATCGTTGCCGGATGAAGATAAGGCCGACTTTCGAAGACGAAGAGATCAAGCTGTTTTGATCAGAGTTTACGAACAGATGTCGCAAGATCCTTATGCCGCCGCCGTAAAAGTTTGCGAGCAGCCTCAAAACGCTTTGACTCTCGGCGGTCTTGAAGACGCAAGAGCGTTGGAGAAATTGGCAATGGCTATCTTGCCTCATTGGGCGGCCTTGGCCAGGGTTTTACAATTAGAAGACGCTCACAAAAAACTGGTTGGCGCCGGCGTGGATTATTACGATCGGCATCATAAACGGGATATAAGAGGACAATTTAATCGCATGCAGAGAGAGGGCATTATGCGAATTCTCGGCACGGACGATGAAACTTGCATATCCTTACTGTTACAAAAACTGTTTGGAAATAAAATAACTTTGGCAAGGCTGGCTTTGGCGGAAGCCGGACCTGTAATAACCAACGAAGAGGTTGCCTTGAATCATCATGTAACCGCTCTTCTGGAATCGTTTGATAATAATTCGGCGGGCGCAGAGACGGAAACGACTCGTCTACGTATCAGAGATCGAATTCAAGATTTGTTCGAACCGATTCGCGGTGATATTGATACCGTTTTGATATCGCCCACTCCGCTTGAAGATTTCATTACATTATCGGAACTCCAACGTCCCGATTATTGTCCCGCCATCCCCGAGGATCATCCGCTTTTTGAAGTTGTCGTTCTTGCGCGAAGTGATGCGGACTTGTTTTCTTTGCGCTCTCTGATTGAAAAAGTGTCCGGTTTCAGAATTTTCAAAGGTCCATTAAGTGTTACACCGATCGGGATGCCAAATCGCGGTATCATGCTTTATCTAACCGATGATGAAACTCAACTGACAATCCCAATACGCATCAATACATCCAAGCGGGAAGCCGAATCGAAGCGCGGAATCTTACAAGATCCGAACCGTCCTTTGCCCAGTTACATCAAGAGGCGTATCAAGTTGGCTTTGAGAGAGGCCGGGGTGAGAGGTCCGCAACCGAAAACTCCCGGTGACGTTCTCAGACTTATTGAGAAAATCGTTTTACGTCAAACCATTGTTGTCACAACCGATCCTCCTTATTCTCCCGGAAAACCCGTAAAACATGAGAAGATCGCTTTACCGGAAGGGGCGACCGTACTTGATTTCATAGCGGCTTTGCCGCCCGGTATCGGGATCAGGGCTTTGCAGCATGCGATCTGTGCGAGTATTACACACGAGCAACCGGACACTCATATGCGTTTCACGCAAAATTTATCTTTATTTGACGGACTGGGAAACGGAGATCATTGTCGGCTACATTTCGATGACGAGCCTTGCGACGATACCCGATTCGACCTCGGATGGGTCTCTTTTGCGACCGATGAAAGATTTGGAGATTTGGTTGAAAGATTTTTCAAAAGAACATGTCCGGCAGAGACTTCTTTTGAAAGTGGTAGCATAGCCAGAGCCGAAAAACACATAGTGCGCTTGGCGGATATATTCGGTTTATCCGAAGATGCTCCTCTCTTGCGTACCCTTTTAATACACGCCTCAAATCCCTTTGGCGTTAACGACTGTACGATTTCGGCAAAATTGTCCGAATTCCGTTCGACCCGCTCATCTCAAAAGAAAGAAGATTTGTTACGCGAAATAGCATCTTGCTTTCATAAAGCCCATGACGCCGTTTTGTCTCGCGTCGGAACCGGACGTTTCGATCCGCTTAAAGTTTTTGCTTTTTATGTGGACAGAAAAGCTTCTCCGACTATAGCGCTGACTGTGACCGATGAACCCGGCATTTTGGGAGAAATTGGCAATCTGGCAAAATCTTACGGCTTGAATATCAGTCATATTGACCAATCGGATACCATATCGGATATCGGGACTCATCTGGCGATCACGTTCGATCCGCCGAATAACGAGGTCGGCAATGAAGATGTTTTAAAATTCATTTTGAGACTTGCTTATCTCGATTTTGTGGATGATGTACATACCAGCCCCAACTTGTTTGATTTCCCCGAGAACATACAGACTTTTAACACGTTCGCGGAAGCTTGCACCGACCCGCAAACAACGGAAAATATAGCTAAATTTCGATCCCCCACGAAACGCGCACCGCGTACCCGATCCCGAAAGTGAATATCGCAACTCCGAGACTTATTCCCACCATCTCGAGGAATCTTTGTTTGAACGGAATATTTTTGGCAACCGATGTATAAAAAGTGAAAAGCAAAATTATCAAAATCACACTCGCCAAAGTTATTCCGAGTGCGATATAAGGATTCTCCGAAAGCAAATATGGAGCTATCAATATAACCACCGTCAGTACATACGCCATCCCTGTATATATTGATGATTTCAGAGGATTTTTTTTGCCATCGGCTCTCGCCGAAAGATATCCCGACGTCGCCATCGAAAGGGAGGCCGCTATCCCCATAATCCCACCCGTCAAAGCGATGAGTCGCGTATCGCCGAGCGCCAAAGTAAACCCGGCCAACGCTCCGGTAAGTTCGACAAGCGCATCGTTTAACCCGAGAACCATCGAACCTATATATTCAAGTTTTTCTTCGTTGATCATTTCTATCAAAGATTGCTCGTGTTCATCTTCGTCCTTGATAAGCTTTTTGACTTCCGGAAGATCTTGAGAAATTTTCTCGTAATTCACCTGGGTCAACTCCTCCCCTTTTTCCATAAGTCTGACTCCAAAAGTAAGTCCGAAAATTCTTGCCACAAGAAGGTAGAAAACAATTTTTATTTTATTCGGTGCGACATCTTGCCGTGTGCGAGCGCGCCAAAATCCATAATGTTTGAGTTCGTCTTGTGAAATTTTTTCGAGGATTTTCTTGTTGTGCGGATTTTTTTCGTATGCGGAAAGTTTTTTATAAATGAGATGCTCGGTGATCTCGCTTCTTTGAGCCTGAATGTAAAGTTTGTTTGGCATACGCGGTCTAGCGGCTAAATACTCCTCCCAGATGTAGCGGGCTGTCGAGAGAGGTTTCGTATTTGTAAATGAGATCTTCTCCTTCCGTAAATTCTCCTTCGGGATAGAATGCGTCGGCATTAAGATTCGGCGCGATAATCTCTTTTTTGAAAGTCGTGTTGTCCATGCCCGGTTGTTTTTCGACATATAAGAAATAGTCGTCCGCCGGGTCCATGTTCAGCGTAAACGGAAGGGTGTAAGTCAGTTCAACATTCGTCGTTTCTCCGGGTTTGGTTCTTATGATGAAATAAAAATAATTCAAATCGAGGTCTTCGTCGTAAGTCGTTGTCACTTCTCCTTCGATATCGCCGTCGTAAGAGTCCAGTGTTGTACCTTTCGGGACATAAACTCGCATACCCGCGACGTTGTCGCCTTGCCCAAGAATACTTTTAACCGCATCCGTTATTTCCGTGAATCCGAGTGCTGAGAGTGTTTCGTATTGCCAAGTTTCGACTTCGGAATCGAATGTGTGTTCTCTCGTGATGGTTAATTTATCCATGAGTGTTCCTTCGCGCGATATTAAAGTCTGATGTTTGATTGCCTGGTCTATGAAGCTGTCCGTTTTGTTGCCGCCTATACCGCTTTCTGTAACCAATAAATAATCGTCTTCCGCGCCCGGCAAATACAGTTCGCCATCGAGATTAAGAGTTCGCCAAAAGTTTTGCATATCTTCGTTTTTGCTGTAAGCGGCAAAATGTTTGGATTGAGCGCTCTCAAGCAATATGGAAATTACGTCGTCTATATTTTCAGGGTCGAGAGCGGATGATTTAACTTCTGGGATAATTTCTTCGAGAATGGATTTTGGATTTTCGATACCCATCAATTTCGATTCAACAATATAACTCAAAATCAGTTCGAAATTCTCGCCCGTAAGTTCCGCGCCGAGCGATTCGATTTCGATCGGACCAACCGCATCTATCAGATCTTTTACCAAAGATAAATCCATCATCAAAACATGGTCCACCGTCGGACCGCCTTCTTTCTCAAGGAACCACGCCACCTTTTCCGACGATATCGCGTAATCGGGAGAGTAATTCGCGTCTCTCAACCCCCAGCAACATGTAAGGTACGCTATTTCATCAACCGGCGGGGCTATATATTCGTTGAACGACCCGTCGAATTCGTAGATGTCATGAAATGTCATCGATTCTATATATCCGTCATTCACGTCCATCAAAATGAAGCTTCCGATAAATCCGCCGCCCGGTCGGAGTTCGCTGTTGTTTTCAAGCAAAATCATGTATTTCTGCGGATATTCGTCGCCGAGCAAAGCCATTATGGTCGGGAAATTTTGCGATATTTCTTCGAAAAACATATTCAATTCGCTCAAGTACTCTTTCGCAAGTTCGATCTTGTCCGAATATTCGTCCGGCAATATGTCGAGATTGGCGGAGTCCAAATAAAATTGTGCCGTTTTCAGCTCGTTAAATGCCGGAATCAAATATGTGTCGAACGACGTTTTGAGGGTTTCCGTCAGCGAAGATTTTCGCCCCGTGTTTTCCGTAAGCACGTTGCCGGACACTTCTTGAACGTCATCCGCGAATTTGGTAAAAAGTTCTCCGGCGGATGATATCGCCGTCCCGGCGGAGAGCAAATTTTCGGCCGTTTTGATGTATTTATTTGAGTTCGCGATTTCGGTATTATCCGTAAGATACCAGATCAAGTCTCCCGCCATCTCGAAAGCTTTCGCTGATTCGTCCATGCCGGTCGGACTTGCTCCAAGCATGCTTTCGTATCCCGCATACGCCGCGTCCATGACGGCATCTTTCGTTTCTCGCACACGCGAATAAATTTGCAAAGAGTTCAAAAGCAAGACCACCGTGATGGCAATGAGCGCCATACGAATAAGTTCTCCTTTCCCGAATGTTTTTTTTGTTTCTTGCGGCAAAATTCTGGTTTCTGATTTTTCGCGTATCGGCGAAACTATGTCGAAAGATTTTTCGGTTTTTCTTTGCGGTGTTGTAAGGTTTATCGTATAAGGCGAAGTTTGCGGCTGACCACCTTGTCCAATTTCGCGTTCCGGTATTTTTATCGCTTGTTGCATCATTTTAACAGGTGAAAAGTTGCGACTCCGTCGTCAAAGAAATTCTTGGTTGAGCTCAATGATGAGAACGCCGAGAAGAAAGATTGCCCCCAGAATTCCGAATCTTTCAGCGCCGAAATATCTATGAAACTCGATTCGTCCGCCGAGCCCATTAACGCATTTATGGAGTCCATATCTGCGCTGTTTTGCAAACTGCCGTTCGGCGTTTTCATAAGGTCTATGGATTTTCTGAGTATGTCCAAGTCGGTTGCGAATGCGAATTTATCGTCAAACACAGTCATGTATCCGAGAATGTCGTCGTTTGAGAGATAGAATTTATCTATTTCCACATCTTCGTATGAAATTTTTTCATTTAAAATCTCGACCGGATCCGCAACTATTTCCTGCCCCGTAGTTCCGTCTCCGAGAGTGTAAGTTTGGATATACGGGTCGCTGTAAACCTGTTTTTCCAAAAACCCTTTTTTAATCGTATCTATGTAAATCATTTTTTCTTCCTGGTTCTCAAGTTCCAGCAAGCATAAATACTCTTTCCCGCCTTCGACATTTTTATAAATCGATAACGCGTATTCCTCTTCCAGCAACGGATATATTTCTTCTTCAAAATTTATTTGTTTGCCGAAGAATTTCTTGGATACGCCGTCCAGCACACCTTGCAGTATCAACGATGCCGATGGATGAAATTCGTCGAATATTTCAAAAGTTCTTTCCGTTTCCGATCTCAAATTCAAGCCGCCTATGAATATGGTTGGATTCTCCGGAATAAAGGCCGACAAGCCCGCATTATATTTTGTCGGGAAACTCAAATAGTAATTGTCCTCAAGCAACTCTTTCTCAACCGAAGTGTAAGTTTGCACATAAAACCCTTCTTCGCTCGCTTGCACCGCCGCGCCGAATCCGGTGAAGATTGCCAAAATGGGCTTAATCAACGCTTCGGGGACCACTTCATAAATTGGCACATAGCTCTCAATTATATCCGGATATTTTTGTATATTCCAAAACGTAAGGATCGTCGGCTCATAAGGCAGATTGTCGGCAACCGTATTGTAATTTGCGAGTGTTTTCAAGTTCGAAGCGGAACCTTTGTTGCTATCGATTACAAGCTCCAAATTGGACGCATCATCGGAAAGAACCATGTACCCGGAAATGAATGCAACGTTTAAATTCTGACTGGTCGGGTATGAGTAAATCGTGACGCCTTCGTAGTTTTCGGATGCCAGTTGTTCGCCGGGTGCGGACAATGTTTTCAAAAAGTCCAACGCTTTCGTTCTGTCTTGGTAACCGAGAAAATAAATTTTATCCATGTTGCCATCCGGATCTGAAAGAAATGCAATCGCAGATTGTCCGTCAAACCATTCGCCAAGCATGTCGAAACTTTCTTGATTCAAATAAGAAGCCACCATTTTCGATAAGTTGTCGTAGTTCAGTATGTAATCCGACGGGAGCGTTATATCGTTTTGCAAACTGTTTATATCAATCGTTAAAAATCCTATCGTTTGTTCCGCCGGAAGCAGTTTGCCCAAGTTGGTGGGCTCGAGAATTTTGTCGGTCATAAAAAAAGCGGACAACGAGAAAAGCGCCAATATCAGGAGGAGTATCACCCCGTTCGTTAATTGATTTTTGAAAGGAAGTGCCGGGAGTGATTTTTCTTTTTTTTGTTTTTGTTCGTGTTTTTTTGTCACAGTCGGCGGTTAGTGGATTTTTTACTTGCCTGCCCCAAGTGGGAGCAGGTGATGATAATTTTACCAATTCCGATAGGTTTACGGAAAGATAGTCGGCTTGATTAAAAGACGGTTTGGGTTGAAATACCGGGGGCGGACCGCAGGGCCGGGCGTTTTCACCGTGCGCCGCGTTTTAAAACACTGTTGACTTCAAAGATCGGTACCTGTACCCTAGGTGTAGGTGTTTAACAAAAAACCGACATGATCGCGAAAAACAAACAGGAGATCCTGACCGCCCTCAAAAAGTCCCACGGCCTTCTTACGAAAATAATTTCAATGACGGAGAATGAATTGTATTGTATAGATATAATACAGCAGGTCTCCGCGGCTCAGGGACTTCTGAATTCCGCCAAGTCTTCTTTACTTGAAAATCATTTCAAGTCTTGTTTCGCCGAAGCTTTCGAGTCGAAAAACAAAAGCAAGCAAAAAAAAATGACTGGCGAGCTTTTGAAAATATTTTCAATAAAAAAATGATTTGTGAACCAGAAAAGACGAAAAATGGCCGTTTCCGGCATGCACTGCCCGAGTTGCGAGATCGTTGTTTCTCGTGAGCTTTCCAAGATACAATCTGTCGTTTTACATAAGGTGTCGCATAGAGATGGCTTTATCGATTTAACTTGCAGCGAGCCGGATCTGCCGAAAATTCATGATGTCATAAGGAAGAGTGGGTATTCGGTAGGAAGTGAGCCTAATCCCGTACACCGCAAAAATTCCATGAACGACTTTATTCAAATCATTCTTTTGTTGATTATTATTTTGTCTTTCGGGCGAATCGTGATGAGTTTCGGAATACTCGGTTTTTTCCCCGATATGGGCGAGACCGTTGGTCCTTTTTCCGCTTTATTGCTCGGATTGGCGGCTTCCGTTTCCACATGCTTGGCGTTATTGGGTGGCGTTGTAATAAGTTTTGGAACCGCTTTTGGGAATATGAGATCTCATTTGCTTTTTCATTTGGGGAGATTTGGCGCTTTTTTTGTTTTTGGCGGAGTTTTGGGTGTTATTGGTTCCCTATTTGGCTTCATGAATAATGTTAATTTCATTCTTACGATTTTTGTCTCAATCGTGATGCTTTATATGGGACTGCATATCTTGGGAATAGTCCCGAGTATCACGAAATTCGGATTTCATTTGCCGAAAAGTTTGTCTCGAAAATTTCATTCCGCCGGCACTCCCCTTTTAATCGGATTACTGACGTTTTTCTTGCCATGCGGATTCACACAAAGCGCGCAACTCGCGGCTATGGTTTCAGGTGGATTTATCGGTGGAGCTTTAATCATGGGGGCATTTGCTTTGGGAACTTTCCCGGTTCTTCTCGGGATAGGGCTTGGTAGTACCTACACAAAAGGGCTGAAGTCCGGTTTGGGCGGTAAATTTATAGGGATTCTTATCGTTATTTTTGCGATCTATTCGTTCAACAATGTTTTAAAGATCGAAGGTGTTTCCTTAATACCGTCTTTCGGCGAGAGCGTTCCTCAAGTTGAGATTTCCGAAAACGGATATCAGGAAGTCCATATGACTGTGGATTACGGTTTTGAACCTGACGAATTTACTATTAAAAAAGACGTGCCGGTTAAATGGATCATAAACGGTGAAAATATTTCAGGATGCGTTTCTTCGATAATCGTTCCCGATCTGGATTTAAGTTTTAAGCTAAAAGAAGGAGAGCAAATTATAGAGTTCACTCCAACCGAAGCCGGAAATATTTATTTCAGTTGTTCGATGGGCATGGTTTCGGGAAGTTTTAATGTAATTGAATAATTTTTAATCAAAAAATATGAAATTGAAATTTCACATAAAAGGGATGGATTGCGCTAGTTGCGCAAAAATCAACGAAGGCGTTCTCCAGGGGCTCAAAGGGATGAAGAGCGCGGCGGTGAATTATGCGAACAATACCGCCTATACGGAATTCGATGAGAATTTGTTATCTCTGGATGATATAAAAAAGGCCATTAAAAGCGCCGGTTACGATGTGGAACTCCCGAACGAGCATAACATGCACGACCATGGCTCCAAGCCTGCGGACGACATGACTAAAGTATATTTTAACAGATTGGTTTTATCCGCCGTATTAAGTTTGCCGGTTGTTTCGACTATGTTTTTTGATGCGGGCGAATATGAAATGTTCGTTGCGATATTGGCTTCATTCGTGGTGCTTGTTGCAGGAAGGCATTTCCACATAAGTTTCGTGAAGAAACTGATGAAAGGGTATTTCAACATGGACAGTTTGATAAGTATCGGGACTTTGACGGCGACCGCTTATAGTTTTTGGGCGGTTTTCAACGATATGCATTCTTATTTTGAAGTTGCCGTTTTGATAATAGTTTTTATAAATCTTGGTAAATTTTTTGAATATAAAAGTAAAGGTCGGGCATCTCAAGCGATAAAAAAACTTCTGCAAATGCAGGTGAAAAAGGCGATACTGGTTATAAACGGGGAACAAAAAGAGGTGCTTATAGAAGAACTTGTTGTCGGAGATACCGTGCTCGTGAAAAGCGGGATGAAAATCCCTTTGGATGGTGGAATTATTGATGGCGAAGCCAGCCTCGATGAATCGATGCTAACCGGGGAAAGTATGCCTGTTTATAAAAGCAAAGGAGATACCGTTTACGGTGCTACGATCAATCTGGATGGTGTGCTCCATGTGAAAGTTTCCAAAGTCGGAGAAGATACCGTCTTGGCACAAATAATAAGACTGGTTGACGATGCGCAAGCTTCAAAAGCTCCAATCCAAAATTTGGCTGATAAAATTTCCGGCGTTTTCGTGCCCGTAATTATAGTTTTGGCGATATGCACGTTTATTGCGTGGTATTTGATCACGGGAGATATTGAAAAAAGTGTTCTTTCCGCGACTGCCGTGTTAATCATAGCTTGTCCGTGTGCGCTGGGACTTGCAACTCCGACTGCCATAATGGTTGCAGGCGGAACGGGAGCGAACATGGGGATTTTGATAAAAAACGGCGAGGCGTTCGAAAAAGCAAAAAAGATTGATGTTGTGCTTTTTGATAAAACCGGCACTTTGACGGAGGGAAAGCCGAAAGTTAATAAGTTTTTCGTGGATTCCGCTGTTGATGAAGAAAAGTTTTTTGGGATTGCTCATGGACTTGCCGTTTTGTCGCACCATCCGATTTCGAAATCTATTGCGGCTCATGTTTCGAAACATGAAAAAGTTGGAGTGGTCGGATTTAAAGAGGCGGGCGGGCTTGGGCTCAGTGGCAAAATCGAAGAAAGCGGTGAGAAAATTTCTTTAGGAAATCATAAAATGATGGATCGAGATGGAGCGATTCTCGGTCGAGATTTGTCTGACGAATTTGAAAAAGAGTCATCGAAAGGTAGAACTGTAACTTTTGTATCAATCGGAGATAAAGTTGTCGGGTTATTTTCGGTCAGCGACTCAGCGAAAGACAACTCTAAGCAGGCCATATCAGAGCTTCATCAGATGGGAATTTCTGTCGTACTTTTGACCGGAGACAACGAAAAAACAGCCGCCGCTGTTTCGGGCGAACTCGGGATAGATACTTATTTCGCAGGAGTAATGCCATCCGAGAAAGCGAATATCATCAAAAAACTACAAAAGGAAGGCAAGCATGTCGCTTTTGTCGGAGATGGAATAAACGACTCCCCCGCTTTGGCTCAAGCCGATCTTGGAATAGCTATCGGCACAGGTACTGATATTGCCATTGAGACCGGAGATTTTGTTTTGATCAAAGGAGATCCTTATAAGGTTGTGGACGCAATAAAACTTGCGAGAAAAACTTATAAAATAATAAAGCAAAATCTATTTTGGGCTTTTGTTTACAATGTGATTTTCGTACCTGTTGCCGGGCTTGGACTTTTGCAGCCGGTATTCGCAAGCATAGCTATGAGCTTGAGCTCGGTTAGCGTGGTGGGAAATAGCCTGAGGATTAGGAGGAACTCTAAACTTTCCTAAACACACCCCTGACGAAATTTAAATACTCCCGGCTTTCTTTCTCCGTTACGATAATCCCGCCATTATATAGATCCATATTCCTTTGCCTCCGCATCATGTTCCCCACCGTTTCAATTTCTTCATCTTTTAGAATCCGACTCATTGCCTCAAGTATTTTTATATGATGACCGGTAGTGCTTCTTGTCTTGTAACCCTCGCGAGCTATCAGCGTAATTCCAAGCTTGATTAGCGCATCATAGGAAAATTTAAAAATGACCTCTGGAATATCCACCTTTCCAGCTATTTCGAGACTGCTTTTGGCGGACCTGAAGTAGTCCTTTACTTGGCTCTCTTCGAATTTGAATTTATGATAAAATTCTTCCTGGAAATGCATCTATAAAACCTTAATTCTAGGTTTCAAAAGTATATCTTTTATCAATGGATTTTTCATTGCAATTTTGCGATTAAACTCTTGCGTAGTCATGTCGATTATGTTGATTTCTCGTCCAAGTTCTCGCTGTAAACTTAGCACCGCTTTTTGCGCTTCCAACGCCTTATGATTGCCAATTATCAAGACATCTACGTCGCTATTGCTGTCCGCTTTCCCCTTCGCGTAAGAACCAAAAATATAAGCCTCTTTAATACCCTTAACCAATGATAGTTTTTCTTTCAATAAAACTTCCGGGGGTAACTCCTTGCCAATTATTTTTTCATACTCTTTAAGGAGAGGGAAAAACTTGTTTAACTTGTAGTATCTCTGGTTCCCTTTTTTTTCGCTTACAATCAAGCCATTTCTTTCGAATTCTTTCAGCTTGCTATGTAAATTCTTCGGATCCACATCCAAAATACGCGCCAATTCCCTACCGTAATTCTCCGCTTTTTTATTCGAGAAAAAATAAGATAGAATCTTTTTCGATACAGATGATCTTTGTATAAGCATTGTGGTTTTTAATTACCACAATCATGGTAGCATTTTACCACAATGAAGTCAAGACAGCTGAAGGACCGTAGATAGTAGACACCCTTAATAAATCGCCTCCAGATAGCATTTCTCGCAATAAACCGTTTCTTGGCGGTCGGGTGAGTATGGCGTTTTTATTTCTGCGCCGCATTTTGCGCAGGTACGGTCCCAAAGCTTTCTCGGCGCGCATTTTGCGAGTCTGTCCAAGTGGCGTTGGTCGGGACAGCGTTTTGGGATTGGCAAGTTCGTTTTTCGGTAGAACGAAAGTTCTTGCGGAATGATCTTGTAGTTTTTACCTGTTATTTCACATGCGAGAGTTTCTGTTGTAACCGAATCCGGGATGTCTTTTATGTCGTCCGCGACAACGCAAGTTTGCGGGATAAGTGCTTTTTTGTTTTCCGGCGTCCATCCCCAACCTTTTTCTTGAGCGATTTTTTCAGTTATCGGAAAATAATCTTGCGCGACAGTTTCGTTATAACCAAAAAGGCTGTATTTTATCGGAAAAAATTCGCCCCATTCGCCTGCCTGTCCGGCAGGCAGGCCCGCCTGCTTCATATGTTCGATGATACGTGGCAAAAGCTCTTTGTACTGCGACTCCGTATACTGTTTATTTAAAATGCAAAATTGTTTTTTTCGAAGTTCGGCGCATCCGAAACAATACTGACAGTTGGTACAAAATTCCGTGTAATAAACCTCGTGAGAGTGACCCGATGTGTTGTTGAATTTTATCGAATTGTTAAACGCATACCCGATATTTTCGTAGCACAAAGTTATTTCCTCTTCGTAATTGCAGTCGCGGCAGTTTTCCGCATATGTGATTTGCGCACAATCTTTGCAGTCCTGGCTGGATTTTGCGTCAAAACAGTTTTCGCAATTTTTCGATTCGACTATGAAATTACCGCTTACGTTTTCGCTCTTGGGATTCTTAGCGTATATACGCGGAAATTGTTTTTTGAACTTTTCAAATTGATTTTTCAAAGTATCATAAGCGGTTCTATTTCCAAGATTTAATGAACTCTTTATCCGCTCGTACTCTTCTTGTGAATAAGGCTTGTTCCAAATATGGAATTTTTTATTTCTCAAACCGACACACCCGATACAATCGCTACAACTTCGACAATCGTAACAAAAAAACAGTCCCGATGATCCCACGCATTCTTGGCATTCAATGCATCCGTATAATTTTTCGCAATTGATACATTCGTAACAAAGTTCCAATCCGTAAGATACGTATGTATCTACGCAATTTTTGGATTCGTAAGGACTTCCGTACATGCAATCTTCAGACTTGTAAGGACCGAAACACATGTAACAATTTCTGCAGTAACCCGTGTAGTTTGAGTAGTCGCAATTTTCATTGAACAGCTGATAAATGTTCATATGAGGGATGTCTTTTTTGAGTTCGTAAAACTGTTCGAAAAACGGTCGTGTAAAATCAAAATCTCTCCCGTAAGACATCGGATCCCATTTGTCGGACAGATAACAGTCGTAGCAGTAAGTTTTGATATCTTTGTCCGGGGAATATAGGGAAACTATATTTTTCTCACACATGTCGCATTTATCTTGATAAAGGCATCTTTCGTTTCTGTTGGCAAGCCTTCTTTGAGTTCGGCAATTCGGACAATGCGTCGGGTGCGAGACGCGCGTTTCGGTATAATATTTGATGTCGTCGTCGGTGATTTGGAATTGGAGGCCGCAATTTGTACAATTTTGATGCATAGGGGGTAGGAGGTAGTGGGTAGATTGTAGAGCTAAAGCCCTAATACACTGTGTCCAGATAACATTTCCTGCATAAGACTTTATACCCACTATCTGCGGTGTAAACCGTTTTTATGTTTTTGGCACAATGTGAGCAGATCGAATCCGTTAGTTTCTTGGGCGGTTGAAGACTTAATAACTCTTTGTATCTTTCATCGGGTGATATGCGCGGAGTTGGGAGCTTGAACGTTTCATAAAATTTCAGCTCTTGCGGAATAATTTTGTAACTTTTTCCACTTTTTTCACAGGTTAAAGCCTGGTCGTTATTACCTTGCGCGCATGCATCGTCGTCATGCCAAAGATAACCCTGCTCAAGCGCCTGTTCGCGAGTTAGCGGACAATATTCATTCGCGACTGTGACGTTATACGGATATGACGATAAAGTGCTTGGAAATGGTTTACCCCATTCGCAGGTTTTTTCCATGTGTTTTTTTATTTTTGCCAACAAAATTTCGTAATCTTCTTTTGTATATTTTTTGTTTAAAATCATGAATTCCGCATGATGCAGTCCGACACATCCAAAACAGTTGTTGGCATTCACGCATTGATCGCAATAAGATACATTTTCACTGGTCACCGTATAGGAGCAAAATTTTGCGTTATAAAGTTCGTATGACGTGTCGCACTCAAGGCACAACTCCGATTTGTCATTCGCGGTGTTGTCGTAGCAATTTTTGATCTTCGAGCAATCATAAACATTCACGCAATCTTCGGCTTCCGTTACGTAAAATCCGTTCGTGATGTTTTTTGAATCATTTATAAAATCTCCGGTGCAATTTTCCGAATTTATAATTCTGAGGTTTTTGTGAAACAGTTGTTTTTTGAGATTTTCGAACTCTTTTGCGAGAGTTTTTTTGTCTTCGAATAGTTTTTTTAAGAATTTTTCTTTCTCTTTTTCAAACTTCTCTTTTGAATACTGTTTATTGAAAATCATATACTCTTTGTTCCTGATTTGCGCGCAGAAAATACAGTTTTTACAATTGCGACAATCGTATAAGAAATAGGAGTCGGAACATCCGTCTGAAAGCTGGGAATAATGCGTGCCGTAACATTTTTTACACTCAACGCATTGCGAACAATATTGGCTATCTTTAACATTCAAACAATCGATACACATATTGCACCTTATAACCCTCATACAGTAATAAAGATTTTCGCTGTCGTAAGATGAGAATGTTAAATAACTGTTTTTTGTTCCGGCGCTGTTGTTTGTGTAGTCGCTGTTTTCACAATTGATATACATTCTCGCCCATCTTGGCACCTCTCTTTGAAGCTCTTTGAATTGCTGAAAAAAGGGTTTGTTGAAATCAAAATCTCTCCCGTAAATACTTGCATCAAAACTATCACTCCACCATTCGTCTTTATCGATTATTTTGAACGGGCTTGAAGATGGATAAGTTGAAACAATCGTTTTGCCGGAGAGGTGACTTTTATTTAAAAATAATTTCCTTTCGTTGCGAAAAACGAGATGGCGCAAATGCCTGCAATCCGGGCAGTGCGTTGGTGGCGGGACGCCCATGCTTTGATAAACCGTTATGTCCTGATCGGTGATTCCGAATTGTTGGTGGCAAAGGAAGCAAAGCATGGGGAGTATAGTAGTAAGTAGTAAGGGGGATGCAATTAATACAATATCCCCAGGTAGCATTTTTCGCAGTAAATAGTCGCCGGATTCTCGGGTTTGTAAGCGGTTTTAAGCGAGGCACCGCATTTTGCGCATGTACGATCGAAAGTTTTTAACGGATTGAGTCTGGCTATTCTTATTTCGTTCCTTGTTTCCGGCGCGTAATGCGGGACCGGGATTTCCATTTTTCTATACAAGTCCAACTCCGGTTTTATTATTTTGTAAGGCCTACCGGTTTTTTCACAAAGTAGATTTGCGGCAAGGATATCGTCTTTCGTGTCGTGAATCGAATCCGGGACGTCTAGTTTCTTAGGAGGTTCGTTTTTTTCATCAAGCCATTTGCAACCTTTTTTCAAAGCTTCTTCGCGGGTCATCGGGAAGAAATCGTTGGCAACCGTCTCGTTATAAGCGAATTGCGAGGTTTCAATCGGGAAATATTCGCCCCACTCGCAAGTCGATTTCATATGATTGATTATTCGCGGCACGATCTCTTCATATTCGGATTTGGTGTATTGCTTATTCAAAATGCAATACTCGGCTCTTTTCATACTTACGCATCCAAAAAGATCTTTACAGCTATCAACAACTGAGCAGTAATAAGTATTATTCGAACACCATGAAAATCTACATAATGCGTTGTGATTACCTCTTATCGAACCAAGCATTTCGTAAAACAATTCCGCGTCGAAACCGATATGATCGGAGCTCATTATATCTTTTGCATTATAGCCGCCGATGAAAACGTCTTTGCAATCTTCCGCCGGACCTTCGACATAGAAACAATCGGTACAGTTCTTTACGTTTGAGACTTGATCGCCTGTACAGTTTTCGCAACTTACAAGATTTGCGTATTTGTGTGGGAAATTCAGTTTGAATTTTGCGAAAATTTCTTTTGTATACTTAACTCCGGACCAAGTATCGGATTTGAATTGTTTAATGGTTTTCTCGTACTCTTCTCGAGAATATTGTTTATTCCATATGCAATATTGTTTGGCGACCAGACCTACGCATGCGAAACAGTTCTGACAGTTTCTACATGCGAATAAAAACGACGAGTTACTGCAGTTTTGGCAATCTTCGCAATATTTTATACTGTAACAATGTATACAATTTATGCTGTCGTAGACCAGCTCCGATTTATTGACCCAATAAACATCGGCCATGTTGCGCGAGTGCATGCTGAAAATCGAATACATGCAGTCTTCATTGAAATCTCCTCCAAATACCAAGTAGCAGTTTTTATTACCATGCGTGATATTGCAGTAGTCGCTGTTTACTCCATTTTTATTCATCAAACAAAGGACCGGGACTTCCTTCTGCAAATCTGTAAACTGCTCGAAAAACGGACGCGAGAAATCGTATTCCCGCCCGTAATCTTTTGCATCCCATTTGTCGCCCCACCATGCTTCCTGCGAGTAAACCTTGAAAGGTTTGTCCGGCGAATAAATTGAAATTATCGGCTTTCCGGCAAGATCGCAGTTGCGTTTGTAAAGTTTTCTTTCGTTTCTATGAGCAAGCCTGCGTCGAAGTCTTTCATCGGCACATAAAGTCGGAAGCGGTACGCCGAATTTTTTCAAATGCTCCTGTTCCCATTCGGTAACCGTGAACTCCCGTCCCGTGATCCTACATGTTTGTGTAATATTTGGCATATGCACCAATAAAGGTACTCCCGTGTCGGAAATAATCAACTATTATGTCAATAGTTGGTTTACTTATTGGGTTTGTTTTGTTAATATTTAGTGTGTCGAAAAATGTCAACTATGCATAGAGAACAATTATACAAGCTGGGATTTTCCGAAAAAGAGGCGTCCGTTTATCTTACGCTTTTGAGAATAGGTCCAAGTGTCGCTTCGACTTTGGCAAGACTTTCAAACATCAGAAGGACTTCGATTTACGATGTTTTAAACGGGCTTACCGAACGCAACTTGATCGGTTCGTATAAACAAGGCAAGGATACTTATTTCGTCGTGGAGGATGTCAATAATTTATATTTTCAAGAAAAGCAAAAGACCGATATAGCTAAGCGGCTTGCCGCCGATCTTAAAAAGAGCATGAATTGGCAAGGGATACGGGTAAATTATTACGTTGGATATGAAGGGTACAGGGAAATTTACGAGGAGATTTTGAGAGCTAAGCCCAAAGAGCTTTTAACTTGGATTCATTTGGATAATTTTTATAAAGGATTAGACATGAAACGCGAGGAGGAGTGGACTGCCGAACGCATAAACAAGAAAATCCATGCAAGGTTGATAATCCAGGATACCGAATTTGCAAGAAAATTTATCAAGGACGACTTCGTTTCTTATCGTGAAACGAGGTTGGTAAAAAACTTTCCTTTCTCTACAACGTGCTCCGTCTATCAAGATACGATTTTACTGTTTAATTCCACCAACGAAATCGAAGCCGTGAGAATTAAAAATGGTGAGTTGGCAAAGATGTTTTATCAAATGTTCGAGATGAACTGGCGAATGCTCCCGAAGAAGTGACGCAATATTCAACCGTGTCGGGGTCAAAATTGTTGTCACCCCATACAAACTCTTTGAATTCCAGGGGCTCGTATTTCTCCGTTGTATCTCGAAGGAAGTAGCAAGCGGCCTCTAACCCCGTCTGCAAGGAGTATTCGCTTTCGCCCTCTTTTTTGGCGGCAAATTGATCCGGTCTACCCTCTTGCCAATAAGCATATGCGGTTTGGAATGAGAACTCCCCATCAAAAGCCGTGAACGCCGAGTCGTCGTCTATATAATATGCGGGTGCTTCGGTTTCAAATATTTCTCCGATGTCCATTCTTAAGAGTGCCATTATCCGATCTCTCGTTTGCGGATCCAATCTGTCCGCATCGTATCTACGCATATCGCTTACGAATATCGGCGCAAGTTCGCAAGCTCTGTTGCGCGATAGCCTGTCTCCGACTTTTCTTGCCGTCCCGTAACTCATGTCGTGACCATCAACTATTCTTTTTACTTCGACATGCTTGTAAGTCGGCTCCGTCGCCAAGAGCAAACCGTCCGCAACATAAAAATCCGTTTGTACGAATTCGGTTTGATATTCCAAGGCTTGATTATAAGTGCCGATTCTTACCGCTTCCTCGACTTCCAGCTCGTCGTCTTGTTCTCTCGGAATTTTGCAGTTTTCTTCTTTTGCCGTGTCCGAGATCAATTTGTAATATGTGGCGAAATGTTGATACGGACGTTCGATTTCGGTCCCGTTCAAGCTTGCCAAAACATTACCTTCTCGAAGATATTTATCTATAAATCTTGTAAGCCGCGAATAATCTTCGTAAATATCGCAGATTTTGTCGCGCCCCTTGTCTTTGCTTAACTCTTGGAGTATTTGGAGGGCGACTGTATGGCTCGTATTCGTATCCATCCGATATCTGTGCTGTAGATCTTTTTCTATTCTCACGAGCAGATATTTCCCGAGTATTACGTTTGCGTACTCGACAGACCAATTGTCTATTTGCCTACATGTATAATCCAAAGTCGCATCGAAATGAGCGATTATTCCGTCTTGTTCTTCCGTTCGTGCACGTTCTTCGGCGCGCTCTTGCAATTCTTCCATTTCTTTTACTCCTCCGGCAATCATCCCCAAACCGAGCGTTGCAAAGATTGCCGTTCTTGTTCGCGCTCTTGTTTGTACAGCTTTTTTCTCGTGAAAGTTTTTTTCGCGATTTATATACATTGTTCCGAACCGCTTCCCTTTCAGGTATGCAAGTAAGGGCTTTAGAGCTGTTGAGCTTGAGTAAAATTTTCCACCGCCTTCCAGGAGTTGGTTTATTATTCCGTCGTATTTACCTTGTCTGTCTATTCCGCCTTGATAGATGCGACCTCTTATCAAATCCGTAATTCTCATGGCGATTTCGAAAAGACCGTAAGCGTCTATGGGATCGAGAGTTTCGTTATCGGTCGCTCTGCGCGTTTTCAATTCGTCTGTCGGCAGGGCTTTCATATCTTTTAGTAATTTTGGACAGTCTTGCGTTGCAAGATAAAGCATATGCGCGACTTGTAACGCCGTTATATTTTCATCAATTGTCGCGGGAAGAGCGCTATTTGCAAAAACCGAGTCTATTACGATTTGACCCGTGGATTTATCTTTTTCCGCATTTTCCAGTGCCGTTTTGAGTTCCGGATGTTCGTCGAGGGTATTAACAACTTTAATTTTGCGGTTCCCGGCAAGTTTTTTTATTAAAGCAATTTCTTCCGGTAACGACATGGCTTTTTCTACGCTCGATTTGCCGTTGCAATATTCGCTAAGCCCGTAACCAACCACGACGACTGCGGCTTCATTCTCGGATAAATTTTCAAATAAAAAATCAAGACCTCCGGAGATTGCTTCCTCGGTATAAGCGGGATGTTTGACTCGTTTTTCTCCTCCTATTATGCGCCATATTTTCGCGCCTACGCTCAATGGTACTATTTTGCCAAAATAAAGAGCATGATTGTGAGAGTTCAAGGTGCCCTGGGTGATTTTTTGTATCTCGTTCACCGACCTTTGCCTGATCCAGGAATCGGGCGTTCCCTTTTTTATTCCGCCGAAAGTTTCCCTAAGTCTCATGAGTATAGTTAAAAGGGAGGTATTGTAAAACGGATGAGGCGTTTTGTCAACCTCGCTTTCCCTTGCGCTCAGATCAGCGGTTCCGTGAACTTTTCTTCGGTTGCCGAAGGTCCGGACTCTTCCGATCCGCCTTCTTCCCACTTTTTCAATATTTCGTTAACTTCCGCGAGAGGTCTGGCGTATTTTTGACGAGAAAGGTCTCTGATTTCGGCACCGATGTTTTTATTCGGTTTGGGAACATCCACCGTGTAGCCTGAGAATGCGTCTCTGATTTGACCGTTGACCGACATTTTTACATAAAATTCTCGCACCCCGAGATTGATAATGTCGCGAACCGTGAATTTCGGCGTGTACTCTTTTTCAAGAATGACCGCATCTTCGGCGCCAACGCGGAAACTGATAATCGAACCTACGTTGCCGAATACCGTCGTCTTAACCAGATCGTTAAGCTGTCCCATGTATTGATGGGCCATTGTGACATTAAGTCTATACTTGCGGGCTTCGGATAATATCTCCGCAAAAGTGTCTGTTGCGAAGTATTGAAACTCGTCACAGTAGAGATAGAAATCTTTCCTATCTTCTTCCGGCATGTCTGCGCGCGACATCGCGGCTTGTTGGATTTTCGTCACCATCATCGCACCGATAAGCCCGCAGTTTTCTTCGCCCAGCTTCCCTTTTGAAATTTTCATCAACAAAATTTTCTGCTCATCCATCAGCTTGCGGATATTTATCTTGTTTTCCGGCTGGCCGACTATATTTCTGATCAAAGAAGTCGAGACGAATTGACCGACTTTGTTAAGAAGTGGCATGATCGCTTCGTTGTCGAATTTTTCGCTCCATGAAGCGAATTCGTTCACCCAGAAGTTTTTAATTACGGAATCTTGAATGTTGGCGACTATTTTCTGGCGGTAATTTTTATCTGAAAGCATCTTCAAAATGGAAAATATTGTCGTGCCGGGCGAATCCAAAAGAGCGAGCGTCGTATACCTGAGCACGTGCTCTAAACGAGGAGTCCAGTTCGCACCGAAAAGTTTGTGAAAAATTTCAACAAAGCCGATAGTTACGCGAAGACGTAATTCCGGCGGAACCTGCTCGAGCGGATTAAACGCAATCGGATATTCGGCGTCCGCGGGGTCAAAAAGCACAACGTCGTCCTTCCTCTCGTCCGGAATATATTTCAAAATCGCATCGACCAAGTCGCCGTGAGGATCGAGAACTCCAACGCCTTTCCCCGCCAAAATATCGGATATAATGAGAAGTTCGAGCATTTTACTTTTACCGGTACCGGATTTACCAACAACGTATAAATGTCTGCGCCTGTCGGCTCTTTTTATACCGAATCTGATGTTCTGATTGTGATAGTTGGTTATGCCGAAAACCGACATTTCTCCAGGACCCAACTTCCCTTGTTTCGGAAGATCTTGAGGCGGTTCGGCTTTACGGGAAGTGACGTGGACTATATGCGGAACGGAATCCGGATTCGGGAAGTGATAGACGCTCGCCACCTCTTCGTCGCTCATTATCATCGAATGACCGCCGTACTTGAGATTTTTGCCAAGTTTCGTGAAGGCGTCTTTCGATATTTTCGAGAATTTGAACTGGTTTAATTCGATTGTGTTAAATTGGGTGTAAGCCTTAACGAGCGAGATTAATTTATCTTCGGCTTTTTTCTGGTTTTTGGCGATGTCGGCGATCCTGATGCTGATTTTGTAAGCGTGTTTTTCGGCTTTGTGCTTGAAAGCGTCATTTTCTTCAACGCGAAGATTTTTTATGCCTTTCAGTTTAAATCTGTCGCCGAGGCGGAACATTCTTTTAAGGGCGTTTGTTTTCATTTTCCATCTTCTGCCGAAATTCAACGAGAAACCTTCCTCCATCGGTTCCGCCAAAACTTGTATCCATATTTCTTCTTCGGCATCCGCTTTTGCGAGTATCGAGAAAATACCCGAAATGGAATCTTCTTCGAATTTTTTAAAAGTTTTTATCGGGTAAATGTCGGATCTCTTCATGAAAATTTCCGCCGCCGCGAACCCGTCGCCGCGATCATTTATATACTCTTTCGCCGGTGAAATTTCCGCGTGCGGATAAAGCGCATAGATCTGTCCCTCGACCGCCGCAATCGTATCCGACGGCGTTCTGACAAAAAAGTATATGTGCTGATCTATCGAAGCGATTTCCAGCCCTATCGGCGTGTGATGCAAGACCTCATGCAAATTCACCAAAAGTTCTTCAAAAGTTTCAGCTTTGTTCTCTCCAACGGGGATGCGAATTTGAATCAGATCAATTGCCATGGCGGTTTAATAGTACATAGTCCGTAGTGCGTAGTCCATAGTGCGTGGTGTGTATTTGTTTTATTTCCCGCCTACTGTTTTCGGTAATGTTTGAGCCATTGATGTCGTGCTGGCCATGGCTATGTCGTCGAGTGGATTTGCGGCCGCAATGCTGGTCAACAACCTCCTGGTATTTCCGGCCGTAGAGAGTTTTATCAATTTTGTTGCCGGCAGAAGTGTTTTGAGTTTCGACAAGACGCCACCGGCGACGAGTCCCGTCGAGAGCATTTCCACCACGAATGCCGTTTTTTCGGCGGTTGTACAATTTTGCCATCCTTTCCCCAATATAACCATAAGGGTTGCTCTCGCCTCTTCGTCCCGTACAGCGGAGGCAAGTGTTGCCAAATCTTGGTAGGTTTTTTTATTAAAGATGCTTATCCCCAATTGCACCAAGTTTTCAAATGCGTTTGCCGGTGCCAATAAAATTCTTTCAGCCCCGCCAACTTTGTCTCTATTTGAATAAAATTCCGCGGCATTATTTACCCATCCCGAGTTCGGCGCAAAAATTTCTTTCGCAATCAAGTTGAGTTCTTCTTCTGTTAAACCTTCGATGGTTGGTTGCTCTTCGCGAGGCGTTTCGGGTGATGGCGGATTATGACTTGGTATTTCTGGTGGCATTTTTTTTATTTATATCTTTATATTATACCATGAAAATCAATAACTTGCAGGAATTTTTGCTATAATCAAGAAAATAAAAACTTTTATGCACAAAAAATTCATGTCTGCGGCGATCGAGGTCGCAAGAAAACATTGTATGAAATATGAGGGCGGTCCTTTTGGAGCGGTTGTTGTCAAAAACGGTAAGATCATTGGCGAGGGGTGGAATACCGTCACAACGGACAACGATCCGACTTGCCATGCCGAAGTGAATGCGATCAGGAAAGCATGTAAAAAACTCAAGACTTACGATCTGTCGGGATGCGAGATTTATTCGACAACCGAACCTTGCCCGATGTGCTTGGCTACGATTTATTGGGCGAAAATGTCAGGTTTGTATTTCGGGAACGATCGAAAAGATGCGGCCGGGATAGGGTTCGATGATGATTTTATTTATCAAGAAATTTCTCGTGCGCCGGATTCGCGGCATCTCAAAACCCGGGGCGGGATTATGGCGCCCGATGTAAGCAAGCTGTTTAAAGAGTGGAAGAGGTTGCCGGGAGTGAAGATGTACTAGGCATTATTACGGTTGTGGATTACATTGTTTCAATGCCTCTTCGGTCTGCCAAAGCACATCCCACACAAAACTATCCCCTGAAGTATAATCACGCACTGCTTGTTGTAAATCCGGCGGTAACTTTGAGAAATCAGGATGTCGCACAAATTTCTTCATCCTATCAATACTAACTGCGTGACCAGGAGTATAAATCAAAGACCTTGTATTCGCAAAAAACATTTGATGTAGTAAGGGATCGCTCCACCCTGAACGCAGACCTCCGTCAAACGCGACAGTACTCAACCGTGTAATAAATATAGAGAAATCGTTGTAATATTTTCTCGCTTCGCTATCCTCTGCGATTTTGCCAAAAAACTCAGCTTTGGACGCCTTCAAACTATTCTCTAATCCCACAATTCGATCTATATCAATACCCATTGAATTCGGCGACCAAGCTTCATGTTGTTGTCCGGATGCTAACTCCTCAAGAGTACTGTAGTATGGCCAACTCGTCGCCCCAGAACCATAGGGGAACCTACCCGGGCCATAAATACAATCTTTTCCATCCGCATTCCAAATTAATTTGATATCAGGATCTGAACCTCCGACTAAATCAACCGTTCCCTCAGTATGGGGCGTGGGCATTTCCAAACTTTTTATATCTCTGCCCGGGAAGATCTCGGTAATTCTTCTTGTCAATGCTTCTCGGTCTTGACATAATTGGTCAATGTACGGAGCCTCATGTTCAGCGAGACTTTCACAAGCGGGTGTAGCGGGTGTAGCAGCTGCAGAGCCGGCATTTAAGGCCAAAATTAACGGTAAATGTTTCATGCTTAATAGCGTCAATGCGTTTTTATGGTAATACATTTTACATAATTAGTCAAGTGCGCAAAGAAGCCCCGTTGTCCTCTGAGAAGTTTTCAGGTAAATTATATTTGTTTTTCTCCCCGGGGAGAAAAATCACGTTAATTTTACTTTCATGAAAGCCAACGAACTTCGACTCAAATACATAGATTTCTTCGTCAAAAACCACGGGCATAAAGAGGTTGCCGGGGCGTCACTTATACCCGAAAACGATCCGACCGTTTTGTTCACCACGGCCGGCATGCATCCGCTCGTCCCCTATTTGCTCGGCGAGTCGCATCCGCTCGGGCGCAAGCTGGTTAATTGTCAAAAATGCGTCAGGACAGATGACATAGATGAGGTTGGCGATGCCACGCATTGCACCTTTTTCGAGATGATGGGGAATTGGAGTCTGGGTGACTATTTTAAAGCGGAGGCGATAAAGATGAGTTATGAATTTTTAACGGATAAAAAAGTCGGGCTCGGGATACCGAAAGAGAATTTAGCGGTCAGTTGTTTTGCGGGAGATAACGATGCTCCTCGCGACGAAGAGTCTGCAGTTGTTTGGAAGGAGCTCGGAATAGATAAAATTTGGTTTTATGGCAAAAAAGATAACTGGTGGGGACCGGCCGGACAAACCGGTCCGTGCGGACCCGATACGGAGATGTTTTACGATACGGGCAAAGAACCGTGCGAGAAATGCGCCGAAGTCGGCGTGGCTTGCAAGTGCGGGAAATATGTCGAAATTTGGAACGATGTTTTCATGCAGTACAATAAGACTCCAGAAGGAAGATTCGAAGAATTGAAGCAGAAAAATGTGGATACCGGGCTCGGGGTCGAGAGGGTTACTGCGCTTCTACAAGGCGTTTCTTCGCATTACGAAACCGAGCTTTTCAAGCCGATAATGGACCTGCTTGGTGAAAATAATGATGTCGTCGCTCGAAGAATTATTGCGGATCACATGCGTGCTTCGGTGTTTATTTTGGGCGACCCGAAAGGCGTCACGCCGTCGAATACAGACCAAGGTTATGTTTTGCGAAGGTTGATTCGAAGAGCGGTTAGATTTATGAAAAAAATCGGCGTTGGCGAGGGAATGATTGTCGATATCGCAGAGAATTTTATTAAAATTTATGGCGAATCTTACCCAGAATTGGTCGAAAAACGCGAGCATATCATCAACGCATTGAAACAGGAGGAAGTGAAATTCTTGAAGACGCTCGTGCAGGGCGAAAAAGAGTTTGAAAAGATTTTACCTAATTTAATGAAAGGCAGTTCGCGAGCGATAAGCGGCAGAATGGCTTTCAAATTGTATGATACTTACGGATTCCCGCTCGAAATGACCAAAGATCTAGCACGAGAAAGCGGATTCAGCGTGGACGAAAAAGGTTTCTGCGAAGCTTTTGAAAAACATCAACAATTATCCCGTTGCGGTGCCGAGGGAAAATTCAAAGGTGGGCTTCAAGATTCGAGCGAAGCCACTGCAAAATTGCATACTGCGACTCATATGTTATTGGCCGCTTTGCGAAAAGTTCTTGGCGATCACGTTTACCAGAAAGGGAGCAATATTACGGCGGAAAGGTTGCGATTCGACTTTTCTCACGGCGAAAAAATGACCGACGAGCAGAAAAAAGAGGTCGAAAGAATCGTGAATGAAAAAATCAAAGAAGATTTGCCGATTTCGTGTGAAGAAATTTCGTTGGACGAGGCGCGCGCTAGCGGAGCGATGGGAATTTTCGGAGAAAAATACGGAGAGAGGGTTAAGGTTTATACAATCTCAGGATTTTCAAAAGAGATTTGCGGAGGCCCTCATGCAAAAAGGACCGGCGAGCTGGGCTCATTCAAAATACTCAAAGAGGAGTCGTCGAGTGCAGGGGTGAGGAGGATAAAGGGAGTGGTGGGGTAGGAGCTAGGGGTTTAGGGCTTTAGGCAGTGTTCACATATATTTTTTACGATGGTTGGCGCAGAGCTTCCTTGCACTGTTTAACGGGTCACGAAACTTGTCGCTCCCAACCATGCCAGATTAAAAATCGCTTTCTGTGTTTTGGCATATATCGGACTTTCAATAATCATTCCCATCAATTCATCCGGCTTCAAAGATACGATCGATACGCGATTGCCGAAAATATTTATTTCATATTCGAACATAAACTCTTCGGGATTAACGAAAAAAATCTCGACCAAATTGCGATCAAAATCTTTCGGATAATATTTGTCCAGATAAGAAAGCGCTTTGCCGGAAATCGGAGACAACATGCGTGTTTTAATGCCTTTTTTCATTTTCCGAATTGCGTACTCGCGCAGATAATCTCCCGTTACTACGTCCGGTAAAATCGCGAGATTGGTATAGCCGAGAAGTTCTTTGTCCGCATTTAATGTTTCTTCGAAAATGTTTTTTACTCCTTCCAGTCCTTCGTAATATTGAATCTTGGGTTTGTATACCAATGTGTTCGTGATGGATAAAAGCTCCGGGAGCAGTTTTTTGGCTTTGGCATATTTTTCTTCGAGCTTATTGACTAAAATTTTTGGGTTTTCGATTGCGAAAAATTTCATCCGATTCTTTGTGAAAGTGCTTACCAAACCTTTATCAACCAAATTGCCCAAAGTGTGATAACAACTTACGCGGTGAACACCGGCTTTTTTGGCAATCACGCTAACGTAAGAACTTCCAAGTTCGAGAAGAGCGAGATAAACTTTCGACTCCTCCTCGGTAAGCCCCAAATCTTCCAAATCGGACGTATGCATGCGGATGTTGTAAAAACTATTCTACACTTATTATATATGTCGAAAACGTAAAAATCAACCTGTAACTCGCGCTTGACGTGTGCGCGGGAATGGCTTGCTGTATAGACGAAGCGACAATTTGATGGTAGATTTTTGACAACATCGCGAATTGTCGTATTTATGCCTCTTGCACAAGACGAACAACTCATTTTGGACTCGATAAAAGTTCCTTCGGACAACGATCCTTTGCGTCCCGAATTTCCGGATGAAGGTCCCAAATTCCCCGCCACTCCGACTTACAAGATAGAAGTTCCGAGATTCAAATACGTTTGGCTTAAAGATGAAAGCTTCAATCCGACCGGGACTCATAAAGATCGTATGGCATGGGAAATGGTTGTAACTTATCGCGATCTTCTTATCGCGAAAAAAAGGGGGATTATAAAAAAACTCCCACACCTTTCAATCATAAGCTCCGGCTCAGCGGCAAACGCAATTCAAACCGCGCTGAGAAAATATCGCTTGCCGAATTTAAAAATCTTGGTTGGCTATAATATTGACAAAGAAACCAAGCGAAATCTTAAAAAGATCGGTTGCGAAATTTACGAAACCGACCTTGCGAAAAAACCGCTTAACGCGGAGGAGATTTTGAGGCTTACGAACAACCCCGATGGTATAGATATAACATCGGATGAAAGTCTCGACCCCGATACAAGATTTTATGACTGGTTAAGTTACGAAATCCTCAATAATTCGCCGGATTACTGTTTTATACCTTACGGAAGTGGCCATTTGTATGAAAATCTTCTAAATGTCAGTAAGCGCGAAATCATGGCTTCTGTCGGAAGAGGTTCTTGCGATCCCCGCTTTAAGGGCGACGTCAAGAAACTCGAAAAGTGCCATTTTATGGGAGCCGCAACTCATAATCCGAATTCTCTCGCCGACAAATTGTATTGTCCGCACCAGCCTTTTATACATTTCGACGGTCCTTGGTTGGAAGTTTTTAGATCAAAGGGATACTGCGGCAAAGAGTCCCAGGTTCACTCCTTACAGGAAAAATATTTGAAAGAAGCTATGATTCTCGCTAAAAAACTTGGCGTGAAATGTGAGCCTTCCGGTATTGCGGGACTCGGCTTGCTTCTTCAGATGCAAAAAGAAATCCCGAAAGACAAGAAAATCGTTATAGTGAGTACCGGAATCAACAAGTGGGTTAAAACACCTTTAATAATTTAAAATTATGAAAAACTGCGTAAATTGCCAAGCTCAATTTACAATAAACGACTCGGAAAAGAATTTTTACGATCAGCTAAAAGTCCCGGAACCGACATGTTGTCCCGCGTGTCGTATGCAACGCAGGTTCGCTTTCCGCAATGAGAGGTACATGTATCATTCAAAATGCGCCTTCTCGGGTAAGACGATTATCTCGTTGTACGACCCGAAATCGCCATATGTTGTTTATGATTACGACACGTGGTGGAGCGAGCAATGGAGCGGGCTTTCTTATGGAAAAGATTTCGATTTCTCGCGATCCTTTTTCGAACAATTTCAGGAGTTAAGGCAGGCGGTTCCGCGTATGAATATGTCCAATATGAACAGCGTGAACAGCCTTTTCACGAATCACGCCGCCGACAATAAAAATTGCTACATGCTCGTTGCGTGCGAAAAAAACGAAGATTGTTTGTATGGCAAGCTCGTACAAAGCTGTAAAAATTGTATGGATTGTAATTTTATCTACGAATGCGAACTTTGTTACGAATGTGTCTCCTGTTATAATTGCTATTGTTCCGCCTGGATTCATGATTGCCACAACTGTAGCAACTGTTATTTTTCGAAAGAATTGCGCGGATGCAACGATTGTTTCGGGTGTTTTAATTTAAGGAATAAAAAACATTGTATTTTCAATAAACAGTACGCCGAAGAGGAGTATAAAAAAATCATGCGCGAGTTTGACAGGGGCTCTTTTCGGCAAACGGAAAATATGAAGAAAACCGTTTCCGAACAATTTGCCCGGATGATTGTGCGCGACGTCCATCAAAACAAATGTGAAAATTGTACCGGAGACTATATCGAACAAAGCAAAAATTGCCTGAATTGTTTCGACACGACCAAAGGACAAGATTCGTGGTATTTGACCGACGCTTTGGAGCCGATAAACTGCATGGACAGTTGTTTCATTTATTATAAGCCGGAACTTTGTTTGGAAACTTTAAGCACTCTTAAGCTCTACGACGTGCTTTATTCGATGTACATCTATTGGTGTAGCCACGTAATGTACTCGGAATACTGTTATAATTCGCAAAATCTTTTCGGTTGCGTTGGATTAAAAAAGAATGAGTATTGCATTCTCAACAAGCAATATGCTCCTGAAGAATATGAAAAATTGAAATCTCGCATAATCGAACATATGGGGGAAACCGGCGAATTCGGTGAGTTTTTTCCCGTAAAATTTTCGGCCTTCGGCTACAACGAAACTGTCGCGCAAGAATATTTCCCGATGACGAAACAACAAATTCTAGAACGAGGCTGGATATGGCGCGACGAAGAGGATAAAGCCGCCGCCTATCAAGGTCCGAAATATGATTTGCCGGATTTGATCGACGAAATACCGATCGACATAACCGATAAAATTCTAACTTGTGAAAAAACCGGCAAGCTTTACAAAATTATTCCGCATGAACTCGCTTTCTATAAAAAAATGGGGTTGCCGATTCCGCGCGAGTGCCCCGATTACAGGCATGCCGCGAGGATGAAGGCGAGAAATCCGCGCGCCCTCTGGCCCAGAACTTGTGCGAAATGCGGTGATGAGATTTGGACAAGTTATTCGCCGGATAGAACGGAGACGGTTTATTGCGAGAAGTGTTATTTGGGGGAGGTTTATTAGGGGTTTAGATTAAAAAACTTTATTATGACAAGATCACTAAGAGAATTAGATGCCGACCTCTCTAAAGTAACCCCTGAACGAGCAAAATACGATTATTGGAATGCAATCCAAAACTTGTTAGTGTGCATGCCCGATCCGATGGACGACGAAGTGTTTCAACAAAGGTTGCGAGAATGGGCTGATCGTGGTCGCGGGTTCGTCATGTATAGTTTCACGCAAGGATTCCCTCCTGACAGATATCCCGGTATCATAGAAGCTCAGCCCCCGGGTCTTGTGGCAAGGTTTGATGCAATAGCAGAAGAAATGAATACGCTCTATCGTGCCGGGCAATTGACTGGGCAAAAAGTCCTAGAGGTGGCGGAGGAGATGAGAAGGTTGTGTTATGGATAGCTCGGTTCAAGCAGAAATGTTCTCCCAGAAGCATTTTTGCGTATTGTGCGAAATTCGATAAGTTTTGGAGGCAAATCTTGCTTTTCCTAATCTGTTCCCGTCCCGGAACGGGATAGCGCACAATTGCGGATGTCATGAGCTCAAAGTTTATCCCCATAAAGCTCCCATTCCCTTACGTTTTCCACTTTCACCTTAATGATTTCTCCTATCCACTTTTTCTTCTTGTCGAACTCGCGTATGTGCACCTCTTTGTACTCCCTGCTCCTCCCTATCAACTCTTTTGCCGTTTGTTTTTCGATTAAGACTTCGACTGTCTGGCCGATGTACTTTTTATTGCAGGCTAGAGAGTGTTTTTTTAGAACTTGGTTTAGGTAATGCCACCTTTCGGCTTTTATTTTTTTGGGGACATCGTCTTTGAGTTTTTTTGCTGCGAAAGTGCCTTTCCTGGTCGAATATTGTGACAAATATGCCATGTCGAAATGGAGCTCTTCGTATAATGCGCAACTGTCCTTGAACTCTTTTTCCGTTTCACCGCAGAAGCCGACAATTATATCTGTTGAAATTGCGCAATTTGGGATCGCTTTGCGGATTTTTTTAATAATTTCGATGTATTTTTCGCGCGTGTAAGGACGGTTCATTCTGCGCAAGCACGAGTTTGATCCGGATTGCACAGGCAGATGTATGTACGGGCAAATCGTTTTCAGCCTTGATAATGTTTTTATAAGGTCGTCTGAAAAATCTTTTGGATGAGCGGACATGAATCGTAAACGGTTAAGCCCTTTTGAGTGCAGTTTGTCTATTTCGCACAAAAGTTTTACGAATGTGCTGTAAGAGTTCACCGTTTGCCCCAAAAGCGTGATCTCTTTGGCCCCTGCCTTCACCAGTTTTTTGCACTCCGCGACGATTCCGTTGAGAGGTCTGCTTTTTTCGCGTCCACGTGCATAAGGGACGATGCAATAGGTACAAAATTTATCGCAACCGGTCATTATCGGTACCGAAACCTGATATTTATTGCTCGTTTTGGGTGCGATTTCGAAATACCCGTCCAAGTCGGTTTCGCAGAGACGCCATTTTGGGCGCAATTCGCGAATTCGTCCCGCAAGGTGGCACATATCTTCCGGTCTGAACGCTATATCGAGCTCATAAGTCGCTTTTTCCATTTTTTGCTCTTTGCCTTTGTGCACCATGCAACCGGTTAGGCCGACCAAAAGATCTTTTTTCTTCTTTCTCAGCTCCGCCATGTTCACCATTTCGCCGTAAACGCGATCCGCCGCCTTCTGACGCACCGAACACGAATTGAAAATTATGAAATCCGCCGCCTCTCTTTTTTTCGATTCTTTGAAGCCATAAGACTCAAGAAGTGTTTTTAATCGCTCCGTGTCCGAATAGTTCATCTGGCACCCGTAAGTCTCGATATAATATTTCATCCTAGGGTCTGAAAATTTTTGCCGCAATAATATATGGGAACTTTCTCAATTTATCATTAAATTCCTCCGAATAATCCAAATATTTTTGCATCGCAGGATTAATTTCATCGTGGATGTCTTTCATGAGATCTTTTTTTGCTTCTTGAAATACCGAATCTTTATTCCCATCCGCTATTGCGATAAATGCGGATATTGCGTTGCCGAACTGTTTTTCGAGTTCGAGCCTTTTGTTTTTTTCGATTTGGTTGTTTAAAAGCTCCCCACGTTTATCTTTCAAAACGGTCCATCTCGGATCCTCGATGCGTGCCGATTCAAGAAGTAGCGGTACCATATCTCTTCTTTTAATAAAAGCGTTTTCAAGTTCGGTCCAAGCGGCGTTGGCTTTATTTTTATACTGTAATAAAACATTGAGCAGGGTCAGCCCGAAAAGCAGAAGAAGAGTTATAACCGTTGATATTACAAGTATTTTCATCATGAAGGATTCGTGTTAGCACCCATTTTATCCATCAGTGCAAGTATATCTCTCGCCGTTCTGAAAGGATAAGGGATGTCGTCTATGTGAAATACCACTTTGTCCGCCGCAGTCCTGATTTGCAGACTGCCATAATTCAAAATGTTGTTCAGCAACCCTTTTTCTATTCCTTTCACGTCTTGTATTTGCATCAAACTCGCTTCGGAAACCGTACGTTCCATAAATCCGACTTGATCCAGATTTATAATCCTCAAATTTGTGACCACCATGAGATCAAGTTCTTCGCTCAACCATTTTATATAAAGTCCCAATCCCGCAAATAACAGATATATCAAAAAGGCTGTCGTTATCGGACCGCTCCATGCGCCAAAAAAATCCGGCCAATAAATTATAAGCGCGCTTAAAAAGAACATTGCCGGAAGCAAGTATAAAGTAAAAATAAGTAGCATGATTTTAACATCAACTATCCAGTGTTTTCTCACCAGAAACTCTATCTTCTCATGCTCTTGTTGCCCCGGAAATTTCATTTGTAAAGATGTCTAATGGTAATCTTTGGTTTTGGGTGAGCGCAGTCAGTTTTCGTTGTTGTCGCTCGTATATGTAGTCCCTTTTCGCGTTATTCACTTTTCTGAAAAATCTTTCCGGATCCGGGATGGAGTTCAACACCAGCGGTTCAAGCATCGTGGGCACTACGATCACGAGTTTACCATAATTAAAAAGGTTTTCCATTATCCCGTCTTGCATTTTCTTTATATCTTGAATTTCATGCAAATCCACCATGTCCATGTTGTTTTTGAGAAATAAGCTTTTCTCGATTTTCAACACTCTGTAATTCGTAACTATCGCCGTATCGAGGAAGTTATTTAGAAATTCGATAAAAAGGTAATGTATCCATACCGTAATGATCACCATCCCGCCAATTATCAGAAACCCGAGAAAATTGCCGATCCCCGCACCGAAAAACGGTATCGCCGTTAATATCGCTCCCGTTATAATCGCGAACACAACCAGGAATTCCATAAATATCGGCAACAAAACCATCCAATGTTTTCTCGTCATATAGATGAGAATTTCTTCTCTTTGTTGCCCGTGAAAACACTTGTTTGTGTTGTCTATAGCCATTTTGACTCGAGTGCGTAAAAAATAGTTATGCTTAAGGCGCCCCAGCCGACCACCGAGAACGCATAAATCCACAGCAAGTATTTTATTCTAAAAAATCCCCATAATCTTTGATAGTGAGATTCGGGGACCTTGTACTTTCTTAAATACCGTATCATGAGCCATGCCGAGAGACCCATGAATGCGATAGAAATCGAATGAATTGTTATGAGCCAATACATCGGAGTGGTTTTAAATGAGCGCTTGTGGATCCTTGGTTTATTAAGTTTAGGAGGGTTTGGGGTATTTTGCAAGGTATGTTTTGTTGCGGAAATTACTTATAGCCAGGTTGACGTATTGCCCGGATTGCGGTATGATTAAATGAATTAATTATATTTTTCATGTCTCAATCGGCGTCAGTCGAATCTCCTCAGTCAGATCGGGAAAAAACCGGCGAACAAGCTGAGAGATCTTTTGAGTCCAGATTAATTGAGTTGAAAGATTTACTGAACCAAGCGAGAAGTTCTCCGACAGTAAGCTTCCCAATGTATAAGAACGCACTAATGAAAAAGTTATTAATGTGGGATCAGGCTAAAAAAGAAAAAAAACTTTTTTATATGGGCAATCAGCATATCGAGTGGCCGGGGGGTTATGGGAAGGATCTTTCGACAATTTTTGTTAAAGACACAATGCCTCCCGCCCTTCTTGAAAAACTTTCCAATAACCAATTTATAAACCAAGACGAGTATGCGCAGATTCATGCCCATTCGGCAGAATGGGGCCAGGCGGAAAGGATACTCGGTATTTATAACATACCCAGAATGTTTTTTGTAAACGAAGACGTTGTTAACGGTATCGGCGATCCCGAATTTAAAAAATATACCGAAGCAATGATAGGAGCGGCTCTTGGAAACATTGAGAACGATTCTGATAATCTAGAAAGAATCAGTGCCACTATAGACAGGATAAATTCCGTAATAAATGATTTCTTTCGCAATAAAGGTATTACGCTCTCCGGTGATGTTTTAAAACAAATTGAGGTCAGGCAGTAGTCGCCAACGATTTGATCGTTGTCGCTATTTTTCTTGTCGGTTCCAAGAACAACTCTTTATAAACCGGTCGTTTTTTTTCTTTTGTAAGTTCGTTGATAGTTTCGACAAGAAGCCTTGATGTGAGTTTTTCGTTTTTGATGATTTTGTATCTGCGCTTGTCCTTGTTTCTGAAAGCTTTCGCGTTTTCGAGTTGGTCGCCGCGAGAATATTTGCCCGGGAGCGGAACGATTATTGTCGGCGCGCCCGTGGTTTCTATTTCCGCCAAACTGTTTGCACCGGCACGGCTGATTATGATGTCGGCGATTGCGTAAAAGTGTTTTAATTCTTTATCAACATATTCATATTCGACGTAGTGGTCTTTTAATTTCTCCAGGAGAAAGTCCGAGAAAACCTTTGCGCTTTTGCCTTTGCCGCATATGTGAACGATTTGGTAATGAGGAATGAGTTGAGATAGCGCGGACCAAACAACCGTGTTGATTTTCATTGCCCCGAGGCTTCCGCCCATAACCAAAATTGTCGGCTTGCCGTGATGGAAACCTGTTATCTTGTAACCTTCTTCTTTTGCGCCCTTGATAACTTCCGGACGGATCGGGCAACCTACGAATTGCACTTTTTTGTTTTTGCATCCGGTTTCTTCGTAAGAGGTTAAGATTTTGTTTGCGAAGAGGCCCGTGATTCTTGATGCCAAGCCGAAGTTGGCGTCCGATTCGTGTATGATTATTTTCTTTTTTAAAAGTTTGCCGGCTAAAACAACAGGGACTGCGACGTAGCCGCCTTTTGAGAAGATTATATCCGGGTTGAATTTTTTAATTATTTTAAAAGATTCAAAAAATCCCATCGGCACCTTGAACATATCGACAAAATTTTCAAACGAAAAGTAACGCCTTAATTTACCGGCATGTATGGATTTGAATTTTATGCCGGCACTCTCGACGATTTCTTTATCCAGTTCGTTTTTCGAACCTATGTAAAGAAGCTCGAGATCGTGCGAATGTTTTTTAAGCTCTTCCGAAACGGCGATATTGGGGATGATGTGCCCCGCTGTGCCGCCTCCCGTTAGTAGTATACGCATGGTTTGTCGTATATTTTGATATATTTAAAAGTACACCGATTGCAAGCATCGAAGTTAGCATCGAAGAGCCTCCATAACTGATAAATGGGAGGGTGATGCCGGTAATCGGAAAGAGTGAAGTGTTTACCATGATATTTAAAAACGCTTGTGCCGTTATCCATATTGTCATGCCCGCCGCCAGAAGCGAAGCGAATTTTGTCGGAGCGTGTGCCGAAATTTGGAACCCTCTATATCCGATAATCGCGTATCCGATAAGCACAAAAATAATCCTAAAAAATCCCAATTCTTCCGCCGAAGCCGCGAAAATAAAATCATCGGATGCCTGCGGAAGCCAGTAAGATTTTTGTATTCCTTGCGTCAATCCTTTGCCCCACAATCCACCGCTACCGATAGCTATTCTCGATTGTTCCGCCTGCCAACAATAACTTTCTTCGCAATGATCCCCGGGCGCGATAAATCCCATGAATCTTTCATTTATATAATCAACGCTAATCATCGCTATCAATGAAAAAAATGCCGCTATGCCGATGCCCGCAAGTATCTGTTTTATCGGAGCTCCTCCCACGAAATACATCCCTCCCGCTATCGTCGCCAATACCAAACTTGAACCCAGGTCCGGTTGCGCCATAACAGGTAGCAATATCAGCCCGGAAATTATCGCGAAAGAAAAAAATCCTTGCTTCCAGTCATCCAGCCCGTCGCGTTTTTCCATCCGCCGAGTTATCCAAACCGCCAGATATACGACCAGCCCGAATTTCGCCACTTCGGATGGCTGAATCGAGTTCAAAAACGGTATCCCGACATTTATCCAACTTTGAGCTATCGTATTATTTGCGGATCCGAAGATGAATACCGCTATGAGAAGTCCTATCGATCCCAAGAATATCGCCGTGGCCACTTTGTCCCAAAATCTGTAATTGATTTTCAATGCCGCCAAAAAAGCAATCACCCCTATCGCGACTCTTATCAAATGTTTTTTCAAAACCAAATAACAGTCAACAGCGGAATCACTGCAGTTCGGGTAAAGCACGTCCGGAGCCGATAATTGAATGGATTTCGGGACCCCGATGCTCGTGATCATTATTATCCCTACAACCAGCAAGGCGAAAACCGTTATAAGAAGAAGATGGTCGACTTGTTCGTAACCTTTTCGCATGATGAGTACACAGTACACAGCGAGAAGGGATGGGGCAAGATTTAATTATGCTGCCTTTTTTTCTTCTTTTTTCTTCGGGGTGGTGGCGGCGGTTTTTTTGGCGCCTTCCGCATCTTTTGCCCTGAAGTGTCCCGGGAACATGATAACTCTCGCTCCTATCGTTTCATGCATATCGGCATCATCTTCGGCGGCTTCGGTATGTGCGTTTATGGCATCAGCTCCATATAAAGAAGTGGCAACATCTTTCGAGCCGCCAAGCAGTTTCCATCCCAAGCCCGCAAGCCCAACGCTTCTTCGTATCGTCGGGAGCTTCTTTTCTTTATCAAATCCGACCCCGAGCAACGATCCTCCTATGCCGGCGAGACCGTATCCAATATTCCCCAAATTTCTTCCAACAACGGAATACGGGACCTCTTTCAAGGCGTCCCATGTTTTCGCCCAAAATGTTTTATCGCTATCCAAAACCGTCAATGGGGCGAGCGTGTTTCTGACAAGTCCCCTTGCCGTTTGGGTTGTATGCCTAATGATTTCGTATGCGGTTCTGCCGGCAACCTCTACCGACCCTATCGCCGCTCTATCCGCTCCATCGCTAAGTTTTTTTGTAAATCTGCCCAAGATCCTAGCCCATCGTTTGCTCGACTCCGCACTCGCCTCTTGCGCTAATGTAAGATTGTTTAAACCTTTCGAGGCGGCTTTTTCCTTCCAGACTAATCTGTTTGGTTTGAACATTTTTGTTTTTTTAATCTTTATATTATAACATTTTCGCGGACGTCTTGCAACATGCTTGACATATAAAAACGTTTTTGGCGGACTGGTCAACTCTAATCTGACTAGGCCGTCCCGGGACGGCCCCTCTAATCTGTTAAATTATACAACATACTCGTTTTTGCACCGAAGGGGTAGAATGGCTGTATGCAAAAGTCCATTTTAAAAAGCTTGTATCTGATGTTGGCCGTATCGATCTGTGTTTTCGTTTTGGATTTTTTTGTAAAAAAATTCACTTATGGAATAAACGTCGCTTTCATCAATAATTTTTTCGGATTTTATTATGGCGAAAATGTCGGGATCGCATTCAGTTTACCCGTACCCGTTTTGGCGTCTGTTTTTCTGACTTCGATCTTAATCGTCGGATTTACGTATTTCGTTTTTAGAAATTTTGATTTGAATAAAAGTTTCGGGTTGGTTGTAGCCGGTTTGATATTGGGAGGAGCGCTCGGCAACCTGTACGACAGGATTGTTTACGGATACGTGAGGGATTTTATTTCCGTGTGGAAGTGGCCATCTTTTAACATCGCGGACAGCGCCATATTTTGCGGAGCATTAGCTCTTTTGATTTTTTTTGATAAAATAGTTCTCGGTAAAAATAAAAAATAACATTATGGCTGATACACAAACAATTTTGGGACCACGAAAGGTCACTCTTTTGATGTTGGGACTTAGGGCTGTTTGCGGACTTGGAGGTGGGGTTATGGGCACGATGGTGCTTCTGATATCAGTACTTTTGGGAGCGAGTATTTTTTCCGGATTCGCGAGTGAAGATGGAGGTGGGACGTTGAACCCTCTTGTGGTTTTCGTGTTTATGGCCGTGACTTTTTTGAGTTCGTGTTTATCGAATACGATAAGTTGTCTTTTGATCGGACTCACGGATAAAGGCAAATACAAATCTTTGTTTTCGACTTTATATCAGGTTTTCGCGATAAATCTTGCCATCTTAATCTTAATGGCACCGGTTTATATAATAGTTTCGGGCGTGAGCGTTGAGATGATGGCTTATGTCGCTGCTTTGCAAATTTTGGTAAGCATAATCGCCAGCTCTCTGATTTTGGAAATTTTGTCCGATGCGAAATATGCCTTGCTTGGCGTTTACAGTACGGTCTTTGGGTTGATTTTCGCGAGTGCTATAAATTTCGCGTTGTATATTATGGCAGGTCAAAATACTTCGATTCTTTTATTTGCGGCTTTGCCGGTTATTTGGATGATGCTCGGACTTATGAACGGACTCGTCGGAATGGGTTACAGATTCGTTTATGACGCTTACGGGATAGATTTCTTGAGCAAATATATAAAATACGGGCGTGACGAAGAGGTCGGACAAGAAGAGGAGATTACGAGGAAAGATGTTTTGTCGGTGAAAAAGGATGTGAAGGGTGGGGAGTTTTTTTGAAAAACATTTGCTCAAACGGCTTCACTTCCTGATTCTCTCGATCTAGCATGCCTGCCTGTCGGCAGCCAGGTACGACCTCGAGAATCGATGATCGTTGCAGGTGTTTTCGCAAATGTTTTTCAAAAATTCCTTATGGATTTCTTCATGATTTCTCTTGGTGCTTTTGACCCGGTCCATTTTTTAAAAGTTGCGTATCCTTGATGCAGGAGAACCTCTTCTCCTGTTATGATAAACTTAACCCCGGCGGCTTTTGCGTCTGAAACGAACTTTGTTTCGTGCCCGTAAATGATGTCCAGGACTACACCCGCGTCTTTGAACACTTCCGGATTGATTGGTGACTCTTCGGGGTTTTCGAAGCCGACGGATGTGCAATTAATTACGATATCGGGCATTGAGTCGGCGGTTTCGGTGGCTTTGAAGCCGTATTTTCTGGCAAGTTCTTTTGCGGTTGCGAAAGTTCTATTGAGAATAAATACATTGGCGCCTTCTTTTTTCAAGCCGAAACATGCCGCTTTGGCGGCGCCGCCGGCGCCGAGCAGAAGGACTTTTTTACCTTTCAGTTTTGTGATTTTCTTGAGAGGTTCCACTATCCCTTTCCAGTCGTAATTTGCGCCGTAATATTTTTTACCTTTTTTATATATGCAATTAACCGCTCCTATTTTTTTTGCAGTTGGATCAATGCCATCCAAATATTGTATAACCTCCTCCTTGTAAGGCATCGAGACGTTCAGTCCTTCGATTTTATTCTTATGAAGATCTTTGATTAAGTCGCCAAAGTTTTCGGGTTTTACGTCGAAGACGCGGTACTTGGCGCCGATTTTAAGCGCTTTGAATGCCGCGTTGTGCATCTCCGGAGAAAGAGAATGGGATGCCGGGTACGCCACTATGCCGTATGTTTTTATCATTTTTTAGTCGCTATGCTTTTGAATGCTTCGAGTACTTCTATCGGGAGCATCCAGACTGTCGTATTGGATTCATCGGAAGACAGATCGTTAATCGAATGTAGTGTTCTTAGATGTAAAGCGCCGGGCGTCCCTGAAAGTATTTTTGCGGCTTTTGACAGATTGTCTGCGGCTTGGACCTCTCCTTCGGATTGGATGACTACCGCTCTTCTTTCTCTTTCGGCCTCCGCTTGTTTTGCGATCGTTCTTTTCATGTTGTCCGGGAGAACGATGTCTTTCAGTTCAACGTTTTCGATTTGGATACCCCATTGAGAAGTGACTTTATCCACCAAGTTTTGAATTTTTTCTGAAATTTCCTCCCTGCTTTGCAATAATTGATCAAGCGTAACTTCGCCGACGATATTTCTCATCGTCGTTTGAGCGAATTGGCTCGTCGCATAATAAAAATTTTCAACCTGTATAACGGCTTTGCCGGCATCTACGACTTTATAATAAATAACTGCGTTGATTTGGACCGCGATGTTGTCTTTTGTAATCGCTTCTTGGTTTGGAACGTCTACGGCTTTTATACGAATATCAACCTTCCTCATGGATTGAAAAACCGGGATTACGATGCTCCAACCGGGAAGTCTCGTGGACGAATATTTACCAAGTGTGAAAATCACGCCTCTTTCATATTCGTTGATTTGTTTTATCAATATTGCGAGCAAAATCACCAAAGGTATGCCCAAGGTGACTATCATCGCTACGAATGCGCCTGCCATGATTTGGGGGGTTAAGAATAGTTGTCTTTATACTATAGCAAACCTATTAAATCGCCATTATTAGATATTGCTAACCTTGCGAGAAACTGGTATAATTCAGAGATAAAAATAAAACGAATTATATGTATTTACTCTCTCTGTTGATCCCGATTGCGAATGCGGCGGCATCCACCGATGCCACATCCGAAAGCTCGAACGCGATAACTTCGATGATGTCTTTTATATTCAGCAGACTGGACAACTGGATTGCGGCCATCCTTGTGATGCTTTTTTCCTTTTATTTTGCAAAACTGGTAAAAAAAATTGCGGTTGACAGAGTCGCCGATAAAATGGGTGATGAGCACGAAGATGTGCTTATCTTGGTCGGCAGGGCTACTTACGCAATAGTTCTTATTATAGGTTTGACCGTGGGCTTAAAGGTCGGAGGAATCGACCTTACCGCCGTAATAGCCGCCGTAGGTTTCGGCGTAGGTTTTGCTTTGCAAGATATTATTATGAATTTTATTTCGGGTGTTTTGATACTCGCATCCAGGCAGTTCACAATCGGAGATTTTATTGAAGTGAACGGGACGATGGGAAAGGTAAAAGAAATTCAGGCGAGAGCGACAATTTTACAAGCTATCGACGGGACAAGGATCATAGTCCCGAATGCGGATCTTTTTACCAATAAAGTCACAAGTTTTACAACAAATCCATTCAGGAGAATCGAGCTTGTGATCGGTGTTAATTATGGCACCAATATCGCCAAAGCCATGAATGTGCTTTTGGCAGTAGTGAAAGCTCATCCGAAAGTTATTAAAAAACCCGCCCCATCTGTAATTATGGATGATTTCGGTGACAGTTCGATGGATTTCAAGGTTAGATTTTGGGTCAGCTCAAAAGACTCTTGGTTAAATGTGAAATCGCAAGTTTTACAACAAATAAATGACGCCTTCTCTAAAGCCGGTATAGGCATGCCTTATAACACAATGAATTTGGTTCTTGATCCGAGTAACGAGCAAGCTGTTCTCCCGATTAAAAACATGACTGCGGAAGACATGAAACAATTTCAAATGGAAAGGATCCAGGCCGAGGAAGCGCAAACCAAACAAGATTCCGAAAACCCGGATGTGAAAGATAAACATGAAGGTGATGCTTCTCACACGGATGAAGAAGATCTCGAATACATAGAACAAGTACAAAAAGCCGAAGAGCAGGCTAAGGCTGCGGCGGCGACTGCTACGGAAGCCGGTACCGCTCCTACTCAAGAACAACCTGTTGTCGTGGCGCCACAAGAATCCACCGTTGCGCCAGCCCCTGCTGTCGATGCTACCGTCACAATACAACAAGTTTCTGCTCCAACTACGACGCCGCAACAAGCACCAATACCTGTAAGTAGCGAGCCCGTCCTGCCAAGAGGGCCCGCTGACCCGGTCGGTGCAGATTTTCTAGCAAGACAATAAATATGGCAACGCCGAATACACCTATTGAACCCGGTAGCTGGGGAGCCGTGGATGAAAGCGAAATCCCGACTCGACGTGATTTGGAAGCGCCAAAACCGACTTCGTCAAAAGATTTAGTAGCTTGTTACAATCTTTTTCAACAAGAGTTCCCCGGTGATTACCGGGTAGTTTATAGCCCTTGTTGCGCATACAACGTGAGCCCAAGCATGTCTTTCCCAAATAGCAGAGTTGTTTATGTCGACTTGGACCAAAAAGCGATGGCTACTCTGGGCACAGCGGGTTATGAAGCACATTGCGAAGACGCTATAAGATTTAGCCCAAATGAACCTATAGATGTTGCGATTATTCTTAATCCTTCTGTTCGAGGAGCCGACTTGGTTCGGAACTTAAAACCGGGTGGGTATGTCCTTTGTAATGATTACCATGGGACTGCGACTGGGTTTCGAGATGATACGGAGTTTGAATTTGTTGGTATTATCATCCCAACACGAGATCACCAATACGTCGCCGACAGAGAAAATCTTGAAGAGTGCTGGCAAGAAGTTGCGACGGAAGAAGAGTTTAAGAGTGCTCGTTTTACATGGGGTGGTGCCAATTATCTCATGGCTGCTCTTATTGTCAGAGCTGTTACCGGCAAGGAGGAGAATGTTCTCGCCGAATACAGAAAAATCATTGAAATTGCGAGAAAGCAAGAACAAGAAAGAAATGCCGCTTTTGTGTCTAAGAATCCGGATGCGGCAGGATGGATGTTAAGTGACTCTGACATCCTTATGTTTGGCAACGACCCCATTCCCACAAAACTACCAAGGAAAAAAGGGACGGTTGATGATATATTTATTTTCAGAAAAAAATCTTCATGAAAACTCTCGCACTCGCCAACATCAAACCCCTCCTCCCACGCAGAAAACCCGACTCGCATAAAGGCGAAAACGGCCGAGTACTTGTTATAGGAGGAGATAGTGAGTTTTCCGGCGCACATGTTCTTTGCGCAATGGGCGCTTTGTATGCCGGTTGCGATATCGTGAGATTGTTTGTTCCAAAGTGTAATGTCGCCGTCGCAAGAAGTTATTGCCCGGAATTTATAGTTCGAGGATACGAAGGAGATTCCTTGAAACCCGAATTTTTGAATAATATTGAAGATTTTATAAAAGAGTCCGACTGCGTAATTATCGGGCCCGGATCCAAGCCCGGGAAAGAGTTTTTACAATCGGTAAAAGAGTTGATTAAATCCGATCATAAATTCGTGTTGGATTCGAATGCGATTGGTGCGATTAGCGAAGGCGGAAACGAGAATATTGTAATAACACCTCATAAAGGCGAGTTTGAAAGATTTTTTCATGCCGAAGATGTTGCGAAAATCGCTAAAAAATATTCAATAAATATTTTATTAAAAGGTTTGACGGATACTATCGCCTCTTCTAACGGTGAAATTTCTCTAAATAAAACCGGTAATGCGGGAATGACTGTCGGAGGAAGCGGAGATGTTTTGGCCGGAGTATGCGGAGGCTTGATGGCTCAAGGGTTAAGCCCTTTCAGTGCCGCACAATCGGGCGCGTTTTTGCTGGGGAAAGCGGGAGATAATTTAAAGATGAGAAAAGATTTTTGTTACACGGCGAAAGATTTGGCGGAGGAGATACCGTATACGATGGGAGATAGCGGAAGATTATGAGTCTATCTTGTCATAATCCCCTCCCAGTTCCCCGAATATATTTTTTCCAAAACATCGGCACTCAAGGCCAACCCGTTCAATAAAACAAGCTCGCCCGTTTCTTCGTCTGTAACACGAGCCGTCGTATAAATGTCTTTTTCAAGTAAATCTCTATAGGTTCGATATGTTTCTTCGAGCCATTCTTCGGTTTTCTCTTCGTCATTCGTGACTACCGCCACCGTGCCAAACAAGAACCTATCACCGTATTTATTAAATAAATCTTTGAATACGTCGATGTTTTCGGAAATTCGAGTTAAGCCGTCTTTAAGATAATCTTGATAGCCGAAACTTATATCAACATAGAGATTCGGGAAATCGTTAAACAACGATGCGAGCTGTGCGGGATTTTTTGAAGACAGACAGAAATGCGGACAAACAACTTGTAAATCGGGATAAAGGGTAAGCACATCTTCAAACTGATCCAAGTAATAAGCCGTATTCACATGTATCATCATTGGGACCCCTTCTTCTTCGGCGTATCTATAAAGAGGAAGGAGGCGATCGTCGTCTAACGGATATTCGTAGAAAAATGTGTGCCCGTTGTAGAGCTTCAATCCCGTCCCGCCTTCGGCTATACATTTTTTTGCCGTTGCGACTTTATCGGCATCATCCGGGTCTATTGCACAAAAAGCGTAAAATCTTTCATCATATTCATTCGCTATGCTCAAAATTTCTTCGTTGTTTTCTTCGATGCTTGAGAAGCCTTGTTCTCCGGTATAGTTTAAAAGCTCCTCGGGACTCCCCACCAAAACGGTTTGCGAGATATTAACCGCATCCATGACGGAGACCAGTTTGTCGGCTTGGTCCATTGAATCTATATTTTCGTGAACGTCTATGATTTTGTAATCCGAGTCGTTCAGAGAATTCAAATTATTACCGGGTGTGATGGCGAAAAATGCCAAAACCGCGACTATGGCAACCGATGCTACGCTTAATATCGGTTTTTTTAAGAATTTTATTTTTTTACTCATTGTTGTTTGTTTTGACAAAATCTACTTGCGATTATATGGAAGTTATTGTAAGACTGCAAATCAGTTGGAGCGAATAACAAATTTTATGCAGAAAAAAATAGATTTCGCCGTGGGCGGACAAGCCGTGATAGAAGGGGTAATGATGAGGTCTCCGAATCATTTCGTGGTTTCGGTCAGAAAAGAGGATGGTAAAATAAAGACTCGCGAATTTGAGTTCAAGAGTTTAACAAAAAAATATAAAATTTTAGGGCTCCCCGTTTTGAGAGGTCTCGTGAACTTATTTGAATCAATGTATATCGGCATCAAGTCTTTAAATGTTTCGAATGCGGAATATATTGCCGGAGAAAAGGAGCATGTGGAGGCGACCGATCGCCCGTTGTGGAAAGAAATCCTGTCCGTTGTCGGCTATACGATTTATATGATTTTGGTTTTCGGTTTCGCGATATTTTTATTCAAATTCTTGCCCCTCGGGATAACCGAGTTTTTGAGTTCTCGATTTCCGTTTCTGGATGAAAATTATTTGATTTTCAACATTGTCGACGGCGTAATAAAGACCTCGTTTTTCTTGGCATACCTCGTTTTGATTTCACTTTTGCCCGATATAAAAAGGGTTTTCATGTATCACGGTGCGGAGCATAAATCCATCTGGGCGTACGAGCTCGACAAGTCGTTGACTCCGGATTCCGCAACAAAGCAAACAAGGTTTCACCCAAGGTGCGGAACGAGTTTCATATTGCTAGTGATTTTGATAAGTATTTTGATTTATACCGTTGTCCCGACCGCCGATAATTTTATTGATAAATTTGCAAGCAGAGTCGCTTTGCTCCCGTTAATAGCGGGGGTTTCTTATGAGGCTTTGAAGTTAAGCGCCAAACACAAAGATACTTTTTTCATGAAAGCGATTATCGCGCCCGGTCTTTGGTTCCAGAAAATCACGACAAGAGAGCCGGACGAGAAACAGCTGGAAGTTGCGCTGTGTTCGCTTAAGAGGTGCTTGGAGCTGGAAAGGTTTTGAAGTTACAACAGGGGCCAAATTTCGATAAAGAAAACTCCCAGCAATACGATGCTCAAAACGGCGCAAGTAATCGCTTTCACAAGAGAATGTTTTCCTTTGATCGTCAGAAATCCCGTTATGCCGAACACGGCGCATGGAACCCATACGTACGACATGTTGACCAACTTCGTTTCGGAAAATCCTCCGTGCCTAACCACGTACACATAAAACAGACCCGTTAATACGATTAACAGTGCCGCCGAATAAACTTTTTTAAGAAAACTCATTGTTGACTATATTTTAAAAGATTTAAAAAATACGCCTTCGCGGATAGCGTTAATCACGCTTGCCGTTTCAAATGCGGTTATTGCAAGCGGATGTTTTGCAAAATCTTTCAAAGTAAGATTCTTCTTGAGCATCAATTGGTGATTTCTGAAAGAATAAATTCTTTGAAATCGCGAAAGCGCTTTTCTCTTGTTGAAAAATCCCGTTTCCACACCTGTTCCTCTTCCGTGATACGCAACCGCGGACGGCACATATATCGCTCTAAGTCCTTGCTTGTTAAATCTCCACGCGAGATCCGTGTCTTCCTTGTACATGAAAAATCGCGAATCGAAAAAGTCGTCGCCATTTTTTATCTTGAGAAGCGCGTCTCTGCGATAAATCGGGCAGGCACCCGAAACACCCCATACTTCGTGCGATTTGTCGTACTGTTTTTTATCTATTTCGCCCTGCCCCCTGTCTGTGATTATCGTTGTCGCATGAAACAATAATCCCGTCGAATCTATGATGTTTGTTTTTTTGTTCGCCTCAAAGTCGTATTTCAAAAGTTTGCCCGTGGCGGAACTTATAGCTTTGTTTTGTGAAATCGCTTTAATGATTTTTTCATAAAAATCTTTTTCGAGAATGATATCCGGGTTAATTATGTTTACATACGGCGCGCTTGTCAGATCTATTCCTTGATTTGCGGCTCCGGCGTATCCGAAATTGAAGTGATTTTGATATACGCGGACAAACGGATAATTCTCCAGTACGAATTTCGCAGAATCGTCGTGTGAGAGATTATCTATGAAAATTATGTCGAGGAGGTCTTTCTTAAAAAGAGTCTGTTTTTTAATGGATTCGATACATGACGCGAGAAATTTCAAGCTGTTGTAGCCTATCAGAACGACTGCGAGGAGTGAGTTTTTATTTCTAAAAGATTTCATATATTCATTAGGAGCTGTGCACACTATTGGTTTCGATTGGAATATCGCAGATATTATAGCAGTTCAAGGAACGACGACGAAATGATACTGGAAACAGGCTGTCCGAGAATGAACTTTTTTAAGAAAACGCATTGTTTGCAATGCTTTTTGCTATCTGTTGCACAGAATAACATTTTACGCGTCAATCCTTCGCTTGTTTAGGACCGTCCTCCAATTTCATTGTCGGACGGTCTGGAGGAGGAGTGACGCGGAAATGCTATAATAGTGTGCACAGCTCCTACACCGAATGTTCTTTCGTACGTCAACTTTATAGCCGTGCGCTTATCCGGATGCGCCATCCTCAAATTCCATTTTCGGACGGCGTGTTGTAGAATGTCCTTCGATATTTCTCGAAAAAATAATGTTAATCAAACCAAAGAAAATTTGTATGGTGATAGACAGTTGGGACCCGCTGATAGGCGGAGCGCAACAACATATCAAAGAACTCTCAAGGAGACTGGTGACGGATTACGGATGTGAAGTGCATCTTGTAACAAGAAATATTCTCCTGAAGGGCAAACCTTGGATGCCGAGGAACGAGATATTTATGGATGGGAAATTTACGGTGCATCGAGTCGGAGTGCCGAGTGGATTCAAGAACATTTTCGCCAGACTTTCTTGGTGTGTTTTTGCCGGGTTTTTCATAAGGAGGCTTCATATAAAAGAACATTTCGATTTGATACACGCTCATGCTTTTTTGAGTTCTTATCCCGCGAGATTCGCGAGGTTTCTTTGCGGATTGCCGGTAATTTATTCGATACATGGAACCAGCCTTTTTCATAAAAAATCGGGACTGTCGGCCAAGGTCGAGAGCGATCTTTTAACAAAGATCAAATATGATCAAGAAATCACCGTTGCCGAGAATTTTTTGAAATTAAAAAATGTAAACAAGCATGTGGTTGTCATACCGAACGGTGTCGATGTATCGGTTTATGATAAAGTCGAGGTTGAAAAACCGAATGACGGGATTTTGAGAATATTGTATGTCGGGCGTTTTGATCCCATAAAAGGCGTGCCGGTTTTGCTGAAAGGAATACATGCGCTTACAAAAGACGGGTACAAAAAAGAGATCGAAGTGCACTTGGTCGGTTACGGGTATGAGATAGAAAAACTAAGAAAAATCGTTAGGGAATTGCATTTAACGAGGATTGTGAAGTTTTTGGGCAGGCTTGAAGGTGAAGATCTGATAAAGGAGTATAAATCTTGCGATGTATTCGTTCTCCCCTCTTATTCCGAAGGTCAATCTCTGACGTTGATGGAGGCTTGTGCGTGCGGGTTGCCGATTTTGGCAACTCAAGTCGGCGATAACGATAAGCTCGTGAAGGAAAACGTAAACGGGTTTTTGGTGCAACCGGGAAGCCATATCGAGATAAAACAGTATTTGGAGATGATGATTGAAAATCCGCACCTCAAAAGAATGGGGGAGGCAAGCAGAATAATACTTAGCGAGTCCGGACTCACTTGGGACAATTGCGCGCAAAAAACTTTCGATGTTTATTCCAGAGTTTATATGAGGCTTAAGGGCGTACCGGCAATCACGAAATGGCGAGATCTTTTGCGCGAACCGCGACTGCCGCACAGATTCTGGGGGCAAGCGATGAGACATTTGAGCATGACCAAAATGGCAATTCGGAAAATTACGATCGATGAGCCGATTCTTTGCTCTATCACCGTTGATGTCGAAAACAATTTCGGATCAAACAACGACGATGGCGATATTCGGCCGACACTTCATACTTGCGGTAAGTTTTTCGACAGTTTTAAAAATTTTTCCGAACAACAAGAGTTCAAATCCACGCTTTTCGTGCAAGGAGATCTCGTTCCTCATCTCGCCGATACCCTGAAAAGTTTCGAGGCGAGCGGACATGAAATAGGCGTACATGGGATGTTCCATGAACTTTGGAGCGGAGTTAAATGGTTCTTGGACGACAGACCGACGACCAGGTCGGAAAAAGCTTTGTTTTTGGATCAGATTCTGAAGAATTTTTCGGAGGCGGGGTTGCGAAAACCTTTGAGCTTTCGTGCGCCGAATATGTCCGCTTCACACGAGACGATAAAAATGCTTTCGGAATTCGGATTCAAATACGATTCGTCTTTCGCTTCGCACAGAGGGCGTGATTTCGGGATGACGGCTCCGTTGCCTTACGAAGTTTGCGGTATAAAGGGAGTTCCGGTAAGTTTCGATCCTCTCCCGCATTTCCAAAGACGCGCATTGGTTGTGCCGGTTTCGCTTTATTGGGTTTTGAATTTATATTATTTGGTAAACTTGAAAGACGAGGAGTTGGAAGATGTCATTATGAGGATTTTGCTTGTTCAAAAAAGGCATAATGTTAAGCCTCATCTTGTATTTTTGATGCACTCTTGGGAGTTTGAAAGCTCTGATTTGTCATCTTATTGCGGTGGCGAAAATTACACCAAGCTCGCGATGAAACTTTACAACCTGAGAGAGAAGTTTAAGTTGAAATTCACTACGTTTGAATCGTTGGTCACCAATATAATATGTACATAGACAATCTGCCTGCATTCAGGATCCCCGACTTTCCTCGCGCTTTTTTTCGAAAAAGGTATGGATATGACTTCAACCTGCTCCGATCGGGGCTGGATTTTCTTTTGAAACACAGCCGCCTTTCCGAAATTAAAAAGAGGAGGATTTTGGTGCCGGCATTTATATGTCCGACGGTGCCGGAAGTGGTGAAACGGAACGGGTTTTCGGTGAAATTCGCCGATTGCGACATGGAAACTTTCAATCTGAAAATAATGCCCGACGATCTTGATGACGTCGGGGCCATTCTTCTTTGTCATACTTTCGGAGCGAGAAAAACGTTGCCTAAAATAAAGAACGGCAAGGTCTTGATTATCGAAGATTGCGCGCACTTTTTAACAAAGGATCTTGAGGGCGATTACGGCTTGTACAGCATGTATAAACAGCTTCCTAACTTGAGAGGAGGTTTTGTCGTTTCGAAAAACGAAGATCTGCTTTCGGCTTATGGCGCGATAAAACAAGAGAAGTTTTCTTTTAATGATTTTAGAGATTGTTTAATACGACTTCGCGGTGCCGAAAGAGGTGTTTTGAATTTTGTAAGAGCCAGGAAGAGCATTCCCATTTCCGACTTTGACGATGAGGAAAGAATGGATGTGGCAAAAGCCCCGAGGATAATCAGCGGGCTTTACGAAGTGACAAAGAACCGTCTCGACCCCGATAGAAATTTGCGCATCTATTATCAACTCAAGGAACAATTTTTGAAAAAAGGTTTTTGCGAATATTTTTATATGCAAGAGATGCCGGAGGGGTCTGTGCCGTGTAATTTTTCAATCAGATTAAGGAAAGATGATTTCGCCGCAAGGGATTTGATTTTATTGCATCTGCGACGAGCCGGAGTTTTTGCAGACAGGCTTTGGTATAATGCGGAGACGCACGGATGTCCGCACGCTTCTATTTTGACACGAACGGTGATAAATTTGCCTTTGCATCCGAGAGTTTTAAACAAGCTTGCAAATGTTATCTGAAGGTTGGAATAAATTTTCGGTAGAACACGACGGCACGATTTTCCACAAATACGAGTGGATGATTTTTTTGGGAAAAATTTTTCGCGGAAAAGACGAAGGGATCATGACGAAAGACGGACTTTTGCCGATTTTCAATAAAAAATCTTTGCCGCTCGCGGATTATTGCGGGCCTCTTGGGAAAATTAAAATACCCGATGGTGTTGAAGTTTTTTCAGTAAAAAAATTGCCCGGGTTTAAGGTGTCGCCATTTTGTACTTTTTCGTTAAAGGTTGCTGGTAGCACGTATGAAGATATTTTAAAAAACACCGTGCATCAGAAACACCGCAATATGATTCATAGGGCGCAAAGAGAAGGGATTCAGGTTTTCAAATTCGAGAACGATTACAAACATTTGGATGGATATTATCGTCTGTATGTGCGGACAATACTCAGGCTCGGAAGGGTGCCGTTACCTTTGCGCGCTTTTCACGAATTGAAGAAGCTTTTTGCCAACAAGATGGAGCTGTATTTGGCGGAGTATGACGGGCGATTTATAGGAGGGTTGCTGACGTTTGTTTATAACGGGCGGATGCATGTTTGGGGAAACTGTTCGAATGAAAAGTTTTCCAATTTCGGAGTGAATAACGCGTTGTATGCGTTCGCGATCAAGAGGGCTTGCGAGACTAAGTTAAACGAAGTTGATTTCGGAAGCAGTTTGAAAGGGAGTACGCATGCGTTTTTCAAAAGCAGATTTGGAGGCGAGGAGATGCCGATTTATTATAGGGGCGATGATGATTTTAGAAATTTGGATACTGGATTTATGGTGAAAATGGTCGTCTCGTTGATGAAAATCGTGCCGTGGCCGGGAGTAAGTTTTATTTCCGCAATTTTACATAAAATTAAATGAAACGAGTTTTATTTATCTGTGGCGACCTGAATCCTCTCGACCTTGGTGGGGCCGAAGTTCATATCGTCGAGGTTATAAAAAGGCTTGCCGAGAGAGGGTATAAAATCGATGTTTTTGTCGGAGTAAGTGATGCGATAAAGGAGATTTTTAATCATAAAAATATTTCGGTTCATACCGTTCAATATAAGCAGGTTAGAAATCTTTACAGTCTGTTTTATGCGAGAGCGGCTTTGAAAGAGATTCGCAAATTTTTGCGCAAAAACAAGATCGACATTTTACATTCTAAACAGACCCTCCCGCAGGGTTATGTTGCGGCGAAACTTAAGAGGGAGTTCAAGATACCTCTTTATCAAACCATCCAAAATCCTTTGGCTTATAAGGAGGAGATGGTTATACGCGGAGGGTTTATGAAGATTTTTTCGCGATTGTGGCTGATGCTTGCCGAGAGATGGGTGAAATTCGCAATGAAAAACACCGATATTTGCGGATGTGTAAGCACTTATTCGGAGGGAAAAGCGATTATGCTCGGGGCTAAAAAGACGATGATTGTGCCAAACGGGGTCGATACTGAGATTTTTCATCCCGCGGCGCAAGGACACGGAGTATTCCTTGCGCAATCTAATAAGTCGTTTTGCGACAGCAAAACTCCCTATGGAATTGTGGATGGTTACAAGGTAGTGACTACGTCAACATTGATCCCCAGAAACGGTATAGACACGCTGATTCGCGCATTTTCAAAGGTTGCGACAGAATTCCCCGAGGCTACGCTCGCAATAGCGGGAGAAGGGCCAATGGAGGACGAATTGCGAAGCCTCGCGAAAACGCTCGGAGTTGCAAACAGTGTGAAATTTTTGGGAACCTTGGCGCACAAAGATATTCCCGGGTTACTGCGAGGGTCGAATTTATTCGTCAGACCTTCGAGGTTTGAAGGGTTCGGTGTTTCGTTTATCGAGGCAATGGCGTGCGGTATACCCGTTATAACTTGCCCAAGTGGTGGGATTAAGGATTTCGTTGTTGATGGAGAAACCGGCATATTCGTTGAACCGGATCAGCCGGATTCGCTGGCTAATGCGATAATTTCGGTTTTCACAGATAGAGGAAAACTGTTGAATTTGAAAAGGAATGCCCTGGCGATGGTACGAGAGCGGTATGGGTGGGAGAAGATTGTAGATAAGGTTGAGGAGGGGTATGGGGGGAGATGAAAAGTATTGTAGTCTAGGGCCTTTTAATCTTGGTTACGCCATTGCTAAACTTGAAGAACTTGAACCAGGTGTTTATGTCGCTATTAACGGGAAAGTTTTTTCGCCCGAAGAAGTAATGAAAGTTATGAGCGAAGCAAGGTTTGCTTCAATATTCAACAAATAGTTTCTTTAATATTGAAAGCGTTCAAGTGAGGAGCTACAGACGGTCAACGAGTAGATTGCCATATTTTTGGGTAGATTTGATGGATAGTTGTGTAGGTTTGGACGATATGATATCATGAAAGCATGGAAGAAAAACTGCTTACAATTGGTCAAGCCGCAGAATATCTGGGCGTTTCTTTGAATACGCTTCGTCGCTGGGATGAAAACGGTAAATTGGTTGCGATCAAAAAAGGAGGCGGGACCCATCGTTATTACCGCGAAAATGATTTAGAAATATTTGCCAGCGATTTAATGAAGTTCGCTTCGGAATGGATTCAAGACGGAATTGAGTTCCCGGGTACATTCTATTGCCCGACAAGTTCAATTTTTAACGCAAGGCTGACCAAAATGCAGGATATCCTAATACGGAAACCGGGGTTTGAAGAATTATATTCTTTGATTGTTTTAATTACCGGAGAAATCGGCGATAATTCATTCGCCCATAATTTGGGAAAATGGCCGGATACTGCGGGAATCTTTTTCGGGTATGATCTTGAAAAGCGAATCATTGTCCTTGCCGATAGAGGGTTGGGTGTTTTGGCAACATTAAGGCAGGCTCGGCCGAAACTTTCAAATCACGTGGAGGCGGTAAAAGTGGCATTTACGGAATTTGTTTCCGGACGTGCGCCGGAAAAGCGTGGTAATGGACTTAAGCTTGTTCGCGAGGTCGTTGCCGATCGGCCAATTGATTTGTTTTTTACCAGCGGTGACGCCGAGGTACGCATGAAAGGGCAAGATAAAGTATTTCGTGTCACACGTGGCCAACGTGTTGTACGAGGATGTCTGGCGAAAATAGAATTTTAATATCTTTTAAAGAGAAAAATGTATATGAAATTGCAACTTGAAAAATTCGGCAAAACATTGATTTCACGCGAATTGGGGAGAGAGGCATTTAAGGCTTTTCAGTCAACCTTGCGCGACTTTCCTAAAAATGAAGAGTTGGAGATGGATTTTTCCGGAGTATTAACGTTGTCGCCATCATGGGCTGATGAATTTTTAACGCCGTTACTTAGCCAGCTTAATAACAGATTGGTGCTTTTAAAGAGCGACAATCTTTCGGTTGGCGCAACAATCAAAATTCTTCAAGAAGCAAACAAAGAGACGTTCAGAGTTAAATAATATTGTCAGGCCCGGGGCTTGCGCGGGGGGGGGCGTTCATGTTATAATTATACGATAATCCATAACCAAAACAAAAATGGCGCAAACAAAAATCCCGGACATCTCATCTGACCACCCTAATAAGTCCAAAAGAAAATGGATATTGGGAGGGATTGCCGCGACTTTGCTCATCGTTGCAATTGTATTTGGAACGACTTCGAATTTCTTTGGAGCTTTGAAATCGGTTACCGGATCGACTACAAGCACAACTTCTAGCAAAAATACGAAAACTTCTTCTCCGGCTACAAGTTCAACCACAAAGACAAGTCTAAGTGTGGATTGTGGTAGTAATTTTGATAATAATGGAGAAGATGTTTATGTTGGTTTTGAAGATAGTCAATTAAAATTTGATGCTTCCGAAACCAGTGGCGATATTGCAACTTATGCATGGAATTTTGGTGATGGGAATACGGGTTCTTCATCCAGGACTATTGATTATAATACTTATTCGGATGCAGGAGAGTATGAAGCAACTCTTACGGTTACAACAAATAGCGGTGGTACGAATACTTGTACGGTCCCGGTTATAATTGGTGGAAATTATGATAATCAAACGGATGGGAGCTGGCCCATATTATCAAATTATAATTATAATGATAATGATAATTATGATCATACATTAGAAGCAATTTTCACTTTACATGATTACAGCAAGCTCAGTAGTGGAAGGCTTTCATCTTTAACAGAGGATTCTATTTATAAAGCCGTAGCCGATGATATTTCAGGAGTTTCAGTTGATGTTATTATAAGTCCAGAGATAGGTTTATTCGATTTTAGCGGCTCGGATACTTACATCAGATTTAATGATGAGTCTCAGTTTAATCCAGAGAATTGGTTGGTAGTTCATGTAACTACGGAGGTTGACGCATTGAATACAGGAGATCAGCAAGCTATTATTGCCAAACAAACTGATCAATGTGGTCAACCGTTATATATGTTGAAAATTGAAGATGGGAAATATGAAGGTGTTATTTCTGTCGATGATACTAAGTACTCAGTTACATCAGGTTCTTGTTCTGTTGATGGATCATTGCAACTGGTAGTCTTTGTTTATACTGGAAGTGAAATCGCTATGTATGTTGATTGGCAAAAATGTGGTTCACAGTCGGTAAGTGGTAAAATAAGTTCAAGCAATGCTACAAAGCCATTAGTCATTGGAAGAGATAATGTATGTGCGGATGCAGGCCAGGATGAAAAGGATTTTGACGGGACAATTTCTGATATTTTTATCTACGGAGGTTAAATGATTTTTATTCTTCAAAAAAAGCCCTTCATTTCATGAGGGGCTTTTAAAATCGCAATCATGAAGGATATACACGCCGGCTTGATTGGGGTTGTGTCGCAACAGTAACTGGAGCGGTTACGTCAATTTGTGTATAATCGGGCAGACCGTAGACTGTAGATAGTAGACTGGTACATAATACGGGTGCAGGTCCTAACATCCTAATTCCCCAACAATGAAAATTTTAATAACCGGTGGTGCCGGATTTATAGGTTCGAATGCTACGAATTATTTCCTCGGACTGGGTCATGAAGTAACGATTTTTGATAACTTTTCAAGAAAAGGGACGGAAAGCAACCTTGAATGGCTCAAGAAAAATCATCCTACCGTGAAAGTCATCAGGGGTGATACCAGGAATTTCGAAGAGATAAAAAAAGCGGTAGCAGAAGGGTATGATGTTGTTATACATTTGGCGGCACAAGTCGCTGTCACCACTTCCGTCGTGAATCCGAGAGAGGATTTTGAAATCAATGCTTTGGGGACTTTTAATATGCTTGAAGCATGCAGGTTGGCTCCGAAGCAACCTATTGTCATCTACTCTTCGACAAATAAGGTTTATGGCGGGATGGAGGATATCAAGACCGTTGAGAGAAATGGGAGATACGAGTATGCCGATTTGCCGGACGGAGTACCGGAAAACAGACTGCTTGATTTCCACTCCCCTTATGGCTGTAGCAAGGGATCGGCAGACCAGTATGTTCGCGATTATTCGAGAATTTATGGATTGAAAACTGTGGTTTGCAGGCAATCTTGCATTTACGGATATAGGCAGTTCGGAGTAGAGGATCAGGGTTGGGTTGCGTGGTTCATTATTGCAACTGTTTTGAATAAAAATTTGACGATTTACGGAGATGGGAAACAGGTCAGAGATGTGCTTTTTGTGGAAGATTTGGTGGCGGCTTACGATTCGATTATAAAAAACATCGATAAGGTTAGTGGAAATGTTTACAACATCGGCGGAGGGTCGAAAAACCAGATGTCGCTTTTGGAATTAATAGCGTTTATAGAGAGTTTTACGGGTAAAAAGCTTGAATATAAATTTTCCGATTGGAGGCCGGGAGATCAGCCGGTTTTCGTTTGCGACATCGCGAAAGCAAAACGAGAATTCGGATGGGAACCGAAGGTTTCCGTTGAAGAGGGGGTTAAGAAATTGTTTAATTGGGTGAAAGAAAATAAAAATCTTTTCGCATGAATCCAAAGAAATTTTTCGAAAATTGTTTAAAAGAGATTGCGAAAGAAAAAGTGATCGTTGATGTCGGAGGCGGTACGCCGTTTCAAAAAGATATGGCACAGTATCGTGATTGGTTTGCGAATTCCAAATATTTAACGGTAGACCAAGCGGTTTATTCTCCGTCAATAGTTGGGGATGTACACAATCTCCCTCTCGAAGATAATTATGCCGATGCCGCAATTTGCAAAGCCGTTTTGGAACATTGTTATAACCCTATAAAAGTTGCCGATGAAATTTTCAGAATATTAAAAAAGGGCGGGAAACTTCTTGTGTGGTTACCTTTTTTCTATCCTTATCACGGGAATAAAAACTACAAAGATTATTACAGATATTCACAGGATGGCGTGCGATATCTTTTTCGAGATTTCGCGCATGTAGAGATTGTTCAGTCGAAGGGGTATTTTGAAACTTTATTCGGGTTTTTACCGGTAGTTGGAAGATTATCCTTTCTGTTTAAGCCACTCGACAGTTTGATAAAAATAGGCAATTGCCAATCCGGTTTTTACGTTTATTGCACGAAATGAAAATATTAATAGTTACACCAATTTTTCCTCCTGAAATCGGCGGTCCCGCGACTTATACGTGGGAGCTTACGCACAGACTGAAAAATCACGACGTTTCGGTTGTCGCTTTTGGGGATAAAAGTGACGAATTGGCCGGATCGCATTTATTAAAAGTACGGAAGGGGTTTTCAAGAAAAATACCCGTGATTGGATCTTTTATAAGACAAATGGATCTTTATTTTTCAATACTAAAACATGGACGTGATTGCGATTTAATTTATCTGCAAGGACCTCTCGTTGTCGGATATTTTGGCAGCTTAGCCGCAAAAAAATTGAAGAAGCCGATCGTGATGAAATTCGTAGGCGATATTGCTTGGGAAACCGCCAGTTCGAACGGAAAAACAGATAAGAACCTTGATGAATTCTTGGAAAGCGGAGGTGGTGGATTTTTAAGAAAATTGCAATTAAAATCGTTCCACAGGGCCGATGCGATTGTCGTACCAAGCGAATACTTGAGAGATATTTTGTGCAATTATTATTCCGTGCCGACTACGAAAATCGATGTAATTTACAATGCCGTCTCGGTGCCGGAACCGGACAAAAAACTTGGCGAAGATAAATCTGTTGTAACCGTTGGCAGATTGGTGAAGCATAAAAATATTGCGGGAATAATCGAGGCAATGAGCTTGTTGCAAAATCATGCGCCAAAATTAGTTGTTGTCGGTAGTGGACCCGAACTCAATAATTTAAAATCTTTGGCGTCTCAACTCGGTTTGGCTGATAGGGTCGTTTTCAAGGGAGCTTTGTCGCGTCGAGAAACTCTTCGCGAAGTAGCAAATGCTGATTTGTTTGTCTTAAACTCAATTTACGAAGGACTCCCCCACACTGTTGTCGAAGCGATGTATTTAAAAACTCCCGTTGTGGCAAGCGATATACTCGGTACAACCGAAGTCGCAAATGAGAAAACCGCGACATTGGCGGAGAGCAAAAACGCGGAAGATTTGGCAAAAAAAATCGAGGCCGCACTTAGTAATCCGGATACCAACAAAACCGAAGAAGCTTATAAATTCGTTTCCGGTAAATTTAATTGGGAGAGGAATTTGTATCTGCTCGAGAGTCTTTTTTCGCGTCTCTGTCGAAAATAAAGAATTTACTTCCGATAAAATTCCAGATAAGAACAATGCCTATTACCAGTGGTTTAGCGATCAAATCGTAAAGCCCGAATTTGTTTATGAAAACATATAAAAACGCTTCCGAAATCCCAAGCCCTATCACGTAAACCGTAAGATATTTTGTAAACTGTACGCCGACTTTTTTATGAGTACTGCCGAATGTGAATTTCCTATTTAGAGTGTAACTGTTCGCAAGCGCCACGACGAAAGATAACAGGTTCGCCAAGAGGTAATGGAAATGGAATATCCTTGTGAAAAACGTATAGAGCCCGATGTCTACGAACATGCTTATCGTCCCGACTACACAGAACTTTATGAATTGCCTGAAATGAGGCGGGATTTTGTTTATCAGTGCACGCATGTTTATTTTTTAAAAATCGTTACGGTACCGAATTCGGCAACCTCTTCGTAATCTTTTATAAGTGTTAATTCGTCGCTGGAAAGGGCTTCTGTATCTTGAACAATTATATATGGCTCTGCGAGTGCCGAGGTGTTTATTTCCTCGCTTCGTTTCGTCTTATCGCTGTCACCATATGCCAAAATCCATTCGTAAGACCTGAAAGACGAGTCTGTTTCGATGTTGTTTATAAGCCAGAAACCTTCGCCCGTTTCCTGCATATACTCCACTGCGGAATATTCATCTTCAGTGATCGCAGGTTCGATTTTATACATCACGTATCCGGTTTTCGCGACGTGACTCAGTACGGCGAGTGTCATAAGTGCGATCATCAGCTTCCTTAATTTCGGTTCTTTAGATGAAATTTCAAATGCGAAATAAGAGCTTAACAAAGCCAAAACAATGAAATGAAACGCTTGATACCGATAAATAAAAAGGCTTAGCCATACATCATCCGGCACCAAGAAATTCGTAATATTCACTATCACGAAAGACATAATCCCGAGAGTTGCAATTTCCCATTTTTGCTTATATATCGCGTAAATAAGTCCGAGCATGCCGAGGATAATGATTATCGAACAATCTGCAATTGCGCCGTAGTGCCAAAAGTTCGGCACTTTATCCAATGCCAGCATGTAATTAATCCACTCTGAGACCCAATAAGTTCTCGTCCCCGCCAACGCAAAAGGTATGAAAGTAACAAGAAAAGCCGCAGATACAATCAAGAAAATCGCCACTCCGGATTTTAAAGTTTTTTCCGCCAAAGAGCCGACTTTCAACTTGATTTCAGGCAGTTTCAGTTCCGTGTTTTTCAAAACTTTTACTCCTATAAAAAGAGCAGCAATCAGTAGTGCGGTGAACAAGAAATGAACCGTGTGGCTTCCGGCCGTAAGAAGCAAGAAAACGGACATTAAAATCAGATCTTTTATTTTGTTTCCTCGAAGGTAATCCAACGCGTAATAAAGAGCCGGTACACTCAAAATCATCGCGCAAACGTTTGCCCAATTTCCGCCCCAAAAAAGATAATAGAACCTGAAACTTATTGCGCTTAACAAAGTCGTGACCAAGGCGGCCGCTTTATTGTTCGTCAGTTTTTCAGCAAAAAGGTATAGATAAATATTGGAAAGAACGAATAGAAGTCCTAGGGCTCCTCCGTTTAATACGAACCTTTCTCCTGTAATTTTAATCATCAAAGCCATATAAACTATCGGCACAGGTAAAAACTCGTTGATATGAGTGGCCTCATCCCCTTTAGCAGGGATGTAATCCGGCAATTCCGCGAAAAAATCTCCCGTCTCGGCAAGATATTTCGACGTCATGAAGTATGTCAGGCCGTCTGTTTGCGTAATTGGCAAGCTTGTCAAAACAACGGGATATAAAACCACTGCGAAATTCAACGCGATGACCAAGATCAACCAAATATGTTTTTTTATGAACTTCATAAGCCCGCATATTCTAGAGGAACTTCCCAAAAACCTCAATATATGGTAAAAATGAGCTCTGAACTCGGAACTCTAAACTTAAATCTATCGTGTCTATCTTAATCACAGGCGGAGCAGGTTTCATCGGAAGTCATCTGTGCGAAAGGTTACTTAAGACCGGACATAAAGTTATTTGTGTTGATAATTTCATCACGGGCGATCACTCAAATATCGATCATCTCATGAAAGATCCTAATTTCAGATTGATTGAGCATGATATCACCAACCCAATTTTGGGCGAGGAGTTGGACCTCGAAGACGTAACCGAGATTTTCAATCTTGCTTGTCCCGCGTCTCCTATAGATTACCAAAAAATACCTCTTGAAACCCTTTGGGTCAGTGCGGCGGGAACAAAAAATATGTTGGATTTGGCGGTTAAACTTAAGGCGAGATTTTTGCAAGCTTCAACTTCCGAGGTCTATGGAGATCCTCTTGAGCATCCGCAAAAGGAGTCTTATTTCGGGAATGTAAACTGTTTAGGTCCCAGAAGTTGTTACGACGAAGGAAAAAGATTCGGTGAAAGTTTGATCACGAATTATTCGCACAAATATGGTTTGGACACCAAGATTGTCAGGATTTTTAATACATATGGCCCGAAAATGAGAGCACATGATGGAAGAGTTATTCCGAACTTCATTACACAGGCATTGTCCGGCAAATCGATTACGATTTATGGTGACGGTTACCAGACAAGATCTTTCTGTTATGTTGACGATATGGTTGATGGGATTTTGGCTTTGATGGCGACAAAAGATTTCAAAGGGCCGGTTAATATCGGTAATCCTGAAGAGTATTCGATAAAGGCTTTGGCCGAAAAAATCGTCGAATTAACAGATTCAAAAAGCAAAATAGTTTATAAAAATCTTCCACAGGATGATCCGAAAGTGAGGAGGCCCGACATAACACTCGCAAAAAAAACATTGGGATTTGAACCAAAAATTAAATTCGAACATGGGCTTAAAAAAACTATTGAATGGTTCAAAAACATATCTTAATGCTGAGCGGAGATAGCGGGATTGCTTATGGCAAGCGGAATGTTTTTCATGAAATGCTCCGAGGTTTTTCGAAACACTGGGATCGTGTTTCGGTAATATTGCCGAGTAACGGGGATGGGAAGGTTATAAAGATACACAACAATGTTTATTTGTATCCGTCGGGAAAAAGTAAATTTTTGCATTTTGATTTTTTTACTCACAAGAATTTCATACTTAAAAAAGCTCGCGAAATATATCGCGAAAATCCGTTTGATATTGTCTCCGCACATGCGATTCCTCCCCTATTTGCAAATGTGAAGGCGGCGATGAGGCTCGGGAAAGAGTTGAATGTGCCTTACGTTGTCGAGCTCATGCATATACCGGGGTATCCGAAAGCCGAGAATTTGATGGAAAAGATTGAACGGGCAACCTTGGATGGATTTTTCAAAAAAAGGCGATCGGCAATCCCGCATTTAAGGCTGATAAACAAGTCCGATACTTATAAATATGTCGTTGAAAAGTTGGCGTTCCCACAGGAGAAAATATTAGATATTCCTGCGTTTTATTTGGATTTTGATGTTTTTAAAACTACGGACGCGGTAAGAAATCCAAAGCAGTTCGTTTTTTGCGGGCGGCTGGAGAAAAACAAGGGGCTTGATTTACTTCTCGATGCCGCGGATATGGTCGCGAAAGAGATCCCCGATTTTCTTTTAAAAATTATAGGTGACGGGAGCATGAAAGATTTTGTTCAAAAAAGGGTATCGAAAAATATCGAGCTGCTCGGCTGGTTGCCCACGAGAGAGGATGTCGCTCAAATTTACAGAGAGAGTGCCGCGATCGTGATGACTTCTTATAACGAAGGCGGGCCGCGTGTTACTCTTGAGGCTATGGCTTGCGGTGCTTTGTGTCTTACGACCAAGGTTGGGATTATGAATGAAGTTGTCAGCGCAGAGAAGCAAAGCGCTCTCAGCGCAATACATTCAAGCTCAAGTTTTGTCCCGCTAAGCGGGGCAAAACACATTGAGAATGCTTTTTTTATCGATTGGTCGGCGCGCGATATCGCCGATAAGATGATTTGGGTATGCAAAAATATCGCTGATGCCGAAAAAATCGCCGAAGAGGGACGAAAATCAGTCCAGAAATTTGAGTATAGCAAGGCTTTAAAATTTTACGCCGATACATACCTTGGGATCTGCAAATAAAAAATTAGTGTTCGTATTGCCGGAATATGACGAGAATAGTTCGACTCATTTTTCGCATACACTCGATCTGATAGACGAGATCGGTAAGCATGTAGATGTTTTGCTTTTTATTGAGTATGGGAAGGGTTCGCCGGTTTTGAAAAACGTAAAACGCGTATATCGTCAACGTTTTACTTTCCCGGTTTTGAGTTTTGCAGAGAGGTTTTTGTGTTTTTTGTGGTTTAGGATTCGTGGATTTAAAAATTTCTACGTGCATTATTCTTATTGGTCGGGGATTATCGGTGGACTTATTTACAGAGGCACCGGCGGGCGTTTTTATTATTGGCATTGCGAGGCTTATCAATCATATGGAAGTGATAGAAGATGGTTCGATTTTCGATGGAAGTTTTTTGACGATTTGCCGTTAAAATTTTGCTTGATGTTGTGCAGTTTTTTGGTCACCGGAACGAAAAGCATGGCGGATTTTTATACTAAAGTTTTCCACGTTTCTCCGGGGAAAATTAAGATTTTGCCGAATAGCATAAACTTGGATCGCTTCGATGTCGGCAACATCAAAAAGGTGCGAAATCAGATTGTGTTCGTACACTGGCTTGCTCCGAGAAAAGGTGCGGATTTGCTTCCCGAAATAATTTCGCAATGCTTGCGAACAAATGCAGATTTATCTTTTGTAATTATCGGCGATGGCCCTTTGTTCGGGAGTTTGAAAAACGAGCTTGGCGACAACCCTCATGTGAAAATGACAGGCGCCTTGTCCAATCGTGATGTACAAAAACATATAGCCGAGAGCGAACTTCTGATTATGCCGTCGCGGCAGGAGGGATTCCCGCGCGTTATTCTTGAGGCGATGGCTCTTGGAACCGCTTTTGTTTCTACCGATGTCGGTGGTGTTCGAGATATCGTCCCTGCGGATTGTAATCCGGTTGAGCCTCGAGATGTCGATGGTTTTGTTAAAGAGATGATAAAGGTTATTTCCGATTCTAATTTGAGAGATAATTTGATAAAATCCAGTTCGCAAAAAGTAAAAGAATTTTCGCATGTCGAAGTCGCAAAAATTTTCGTGTCGCTTATATAATTTTATCTTTCGCGATAAATTACCTTCGTTGAAAAATAAATTTTTCAGGTTTCTTGTCTATCATTGTCTTTTTAATTTCAACAAAATCTTGCTCATGAAAATGGCGGGCGCCAAGTTGACTTTTAATACACAAATAGGGAGGTCAAATTTGTTTGTCGCACCGGGCAATATCGAAATCGGGGACGATGTTTTTATAGGTAGAAACAATCTTTTCCAGTCGCGTGACAAAATAATCATAGGCAAGCATGTTAACATATCCGGTTATAGCTTTTTTCTAACCGGATCTCATGATGTTAGAAGTTCGGATTTTAAATCGATTTATGCTCCTATTAAGATCGGTGATTATGTTTGGATAGGCACGAATTGCACTATTCTCCCGGGGGTAACGATTGGTGACGGTGCCGTGATCGGAGCGGGTTCTGTCGTAACAAAAGATATTCCGTCTTATAAAATAGCAGTCGGCTCTCCGGCGAAACCGATTGCGGACAGAATGAAGAATTTAAATTATAAAATTTGCTAATTATATGAGTGGAATCATCAGACCTTGTACTCCGAAAAACGATCAGGCGAGAATAGATACAACCAGGTATATAGAGAGTTTTATAAAAAAGTTTTCTCCAAAATCAGTGCTCGATATAGGTTGTGGAGATGGGTATCTTGAGGAAAAATATGCGGATGTGATTTGCGGTATAGATATAGACGCCGCGAAAATAGAAAAATTGAAATCACAAGGTTTGAAAAATATTTCCGTTTCTTCCGCGACTGATTTGAAATTCGACAACGATCATTTCGATATGGTTATTGCAAAAGATTTAATCGAGCATCTTGAACTCAATGATGTTTTCAAAATGTTTGCAGAAGTGTTTCGGGTGTTAAAGCCGGGCGGAAGGTTCGTTCTCACGACGTGGAGAGATTGCCAACAATTTTGGGATAAAATCGATCATGTCAGGCCTTATTCGAACAAATGGGTCGCGAATTTATGTAAAAGGGGGATGCCGGGATTCGAAGTCGAGTATCAAAAAGAACTTTCGGCGGGCATACCTTTGTTCGGAGTTTTAAGACTGGAATGGTTGGCGCATATCTTGGCCGATAAATTGAAATTTCGCGTTGATCACGGGATAGTAGTAATCAGAAAGAAATGAAAATTTATTATATAACGAATTTGCTGATGCCGAGCGAGAAGGCTAACGGCATACAGGTCGCATATAACTGCGAATCCTTTTTGAATTCCGGAGCGGGTGTTGAATTATTATTGCCGCGCAGGTTTGGGTGTAAAGGCTCTGATGATATTTCTGCTTTTTATAATATCGATAAAACCCTCCCTGTTAAAAGAATTTGGTGCTTGGATTTGTTTTTTTCAAAAATGATTTCCGGGGGGCGAATTTTAAGTGAAATCGCTTTTGCGATACAGTCTTTGAGCTTTTATAAATTCGTTGCGTTCCATTTGATGTTTAAGAGGACGGATGTGATTTACACAAGAGATCCTTTTCTCGGATTGTTTCTGTTTTTTAAGCGAAGGAAGTTTTTGGAACTACATAACTTCCCGCAATCGTGGATCGGGAAGTCGGTATATTGGTTTTTACTTAAAACGTTCTCGGGCGTAATTGTTATTTCGGAGGGGTTGAAAAAGAATGTACCCGGCAATGTGATTTTGGCTCGTGATGGCGTTAAAAAAGAGTTGTTCGACATAGAAACAAACAAAGCCCAAGCAAGCGACTTGCCTGTTTTTCTTTACAGTGGATCTTTGTATGAGTGGAAAGGCGTTGATTTGCTTTTGAAAGCTTTCAAATCCGTTTCCGATAAGGCTTTGTTGTATATCGTTGGCGGAAGTTTTGACGAAAAAGATTCCGAGAGATTGAAAAATATCGTTTCCGATTTGGACATTAAAAATGTCGTTTTTGTTGGGCACGTCGAGTACAAAAAAACACCTTTGTACTTGAAGACTGCAGACTTTTTGGTGTTGCCAAATATGCCGGGCTCGAAGATTTCCGAACTTTATACGTCTCCTTTGAAATTATTTGAATACATGCTCGCGAAAAGGTTGATTATCGCTGCCGACTTGCCTTCGTTGACCGAAATTTTGAACGAAAAAAACTCTTTGTTATTCAAGGCCGGCGATCTTAAAAGCCTGGAAGAAATTTTGCGCAAAGCGCTGGATTTGAAAAATAAAGAAAAGCTTATTGATAATGCCTATAAAGATGGGTTAAATTTCACTTGGGATGCAAGAAGTAAGAAAATTTTAAAGTTTATAAATGAACGTATTTAAAAATTTAAAAGCCGAAAAATATTGCAAAAGAGATATTTTGATAATGACTGCAGATTTTTTGCGCAATTTATTGGCTTATTCTTATCGAAAAATTATTTTTGCCAAGATCGGAAAAAATGTGCGGATATCGCGACGGGCGAAAATATTTGGCGCAGGCAAGATTGTTATCGGCAACAATGTTGTGATAGAGGACGACGTTTTGATCAATGCAAATTCGCCTTCTTCCAACTGTATAGTGCTGGGCGATCATTGCGTTATCAAAAAAGGCACATTGATTGAATCTTACGGCGGAAAAATCGAAATCGGATCGAACTGTTCGTTCAACCCGTATTGTGTAATTTATGGACATGGCGGGCTACATGTCGGTAACGACGTCCGGGTTGCTACAGGCGCCGTAATAATTCCCGCGAACCATATTTTTGAAGATAAAAATACACCCATCACAAAGCAAGGTATTAAAACAAAAGGCATATCTATCGGAAATGATGTATGGATAGGAGCAAATGTAACTATTTTGGATGGCGTCAAAATAGGAGATAGCACTGTTGTAGGAGCAGGAGCCGTTGTCACTAAAAATGCCGCCTCTCATTGTGTTTATGCGGGAGTCCCTGCTAAGCTTGTCAGAGAACGTTAATTTGCAAGATCATGAAAATTTCGAGTAAGTATACTAAAAAATCTTCGGTTCAAAACTATTTTACGAAACGGCTCATTGAAGGTGTTAAGTTGATTGATCTTAAGAAGTTTTCCGATTGCGGCGGGAGTTTTTCTGAAATTTCTCGAGTTGTTGATGGCGAAATGAGCGAATTCCCCGGTTTCGAAATCAAGCAGGCTAATTATTCCGAGGTTTTGCCCGGGGCTATCAAGGCCGGCCATTACCATTTAAAACAAGATGATGTTTGGTTTGTTCCGCCTTCAAGCAGATTGCTTATCGGGCTAATGGACTTGAGAGAAGATTCGCCCACTTACGAAGCGAAACAACGATTTGTCATGGGTGATGGCAAAGCACAGCTTCTGTTTATCCCAAAAGGTGTTTTGCATGGGACCGCCAATGTATGGCGAAAACCTGCCTCGTTAATATATTTCGTCAATCAACAATTCGATCCCAAGAATCCCGATGAAAACAGGTTGGATTACACGGTTTTCGGGGAGGGGTTCTGGGAGATACAGAAGGGTTAGCCCGTCCTGTACGCCTGCACGAGCTGGTCGACCTGGTATTTATGGTTGGTCGTGTCGGGGAAGGTACGCAGTTGCCACTCGTATGGTTGTTTCTCTTCGTTGGCAATGAGACCGAGGTGGGCAAGATCGTGATGGGCTTTGCAGAGAGGCGTGATTTGGTCGGGGTTGTGCTCGTTGCGGAGGGAGAATCTGGCGGTATGATGGAACTCGGTGGCTGGTTTATTGCAACCGGGATGGGCGCAGAGACCGTTCGTTTTTATTGCGACGTACTTCTTGATAGAGGTGGGAATGTGTTTTGATTCTGTTTTCACGGGTTCGGGCTTGGGTTCTGCATCAACTTCGTCCATAAACTTTTCAAGCAATTTCTCGAAATCAGCCCTCTTTTTGAATTCTTCGAATCTCTTGGCAAGTTTTGCCCTGAGCTTGACCGTCACCTCCTGTTCATCGGCCGTCCCGGGACGGCCATTCTTATAATCTCTTACATAAGTAGTCAGCGTATGCTTGCTCATCACTTCGATCTTCCCAGCCCACAACTTCGCCGTCTCTTTCGTCGCTATTGTCGCAACAGGTCTCACGGCACCGAGTCCTTTTTCTCTAGCAACCTCAAGCAACTCCGGCTTATCTTCTATATGCTTCATGATTCGAAGGCACTCGTTCACCTTCTCGTGATTCATCCCAGCCAACTTAGCCGCATATTCATATATGCTTCCGAATCCTTTTTTACGCCAAATTCGCCGTCGATTTATCTCCGGCAACATCATCGCACACCGTCTCATCCAATATTTCGCGTTCTTGCCATACTTCACAAACTCAGCATGTAAATCTCTCATATTTTTGCAATTAAATCATGCCAATCATATACCAAACCAACAGGAGAAAATCCACCACTCCGACTGGACTCAACGATTGGGTGATGGTACGCTCACCTTATTCGCGTTGCGGCACGGAAAATTTGATGCAAAATTCGCGCCTGCCCAACACGCAAAATTCATATAGCCAATTATAACGCAAGCAATGAGATTTACATTAGGCTGCTTCACTTCTCCCCCCACATATAATCCCATTTCAGCCTTAAAACGTTCGTGAAGGCGCTGATGATTTCGCCACGCGACAGATTTGAAATACCCCTTCTGCGATTGACGAAAGTTATCGGGATTTCACCGATTTTCAGACCTTTTTTGTGAAGCTGGTAAGACATTTCAGAAAGGACGATATAGCCGGCGGCTTCAATTTTATCAAAATCCATCGCCTCCATGGCTTTTTTCGTATAACAACGATAACCGTTCGTGTAATCGTGTATCGGGATCCATAAGATTGCCCTGGCATATATGTTTGCGAATTTGCTAAAAATCGTTCTTTTGATGCCCCAGTTGACGATTTTGCTACCTTTTACGTATCGAGAGCCGATCACCATGTCGTAACCGTCCCGAACCTTGTTTAGAAGACGCGGAATGTCGACCGGATCATGCGAGAAGTCGGCATCCATTTCGAAAATGTATTCAAAACCTTCCGCCAATGCCGATTTGAATCCTTCGATGCAGGCGCCTCCCCTGCCATTCTTTTTGGTTCGGTGGATAATTTGAAGATTTTTGTATTTTTTCTTGAGAGCATCTACGATTTCACCTGTACCGTCCGGCGAATTGTCGTCAACAATTATAATTTTCATGTCTGACGAAATTGCGAAAATCGCCTCGATAAGCTTTTTTATATTATCTTTTTCGTTGTAAGTCGGAATCACAATTGCGGTTTTGCTATAAGCGTCCATTTTCGAATTCGGTTTTATAGTATTTTATTGTTTTCGTAATACCCTCTTTCAAACTGATCCTAGGTTCCCATTTTAGTATGTCTTTTATAAGTGCGATATTCGGAGTCAGCTCCAATGGGGCTTTTATTTTACGCTGTAAGTCTTTGAATTCCACCCCGAGTTCATCTTGCACGATCCTTGCGATCTCTTCGACTTTCGTCGCTCTTCCGGTACCGAGATTCAACGTGCCTTTGAATGGTGATTTTAATCCTGAAATTATTGCGTCGACTATGTCGGAAACGTATATAAAATCGCGCGCGAATTTGCCGTTATAAACTTCGATTTTTTTGTCTTTTAAAGCCTGGTAAATTATTTGCGGAACCAAATTCGGCGTTTTTCCAACTCTTTGTAGCGGACCGTAGGCATTCGCGAGTCTGAAAATTATTATAGGCATTTTGTTGTCGTATTTTTTGCATTCGTTTTCGGCAAGAAATTTCGAGTACGAGTATATGTTTGCGCTTTTATCGACGATGTATTTCGAGTCTTCCGTAAGTTCCGTGTCCACCTCTTGGTAAACCGTGACGCTGGATAAGAATATGAATTTTTTGAGATTTTTATTTGAAAAATACTTGAGGATTTTTTTGGTACCATCGAGATTTATTTTTATCGTCTCTTCTTCGTTCCCTTGAGCGTTTTTTATACTGCTGATTGCGGCAAGATGAATCACGTAATCGAATTTATAATCGTCGAGCAGGCTCAGATCATCCGTTGTAAGATCTATCTTTAACGTTTTAACGCCCGGTATGGTCGATTCATGTTTGCTCAAATCAACAATGTCGTAACCTTGCTTGATCAGCTCCACTATAAGGTTTGAACCTATGAATCCCGACCCGCCGGTGATAAGAATTTTCGTTGCCATTACGCCGTTTTTTTAAACATACAAAGTATCGGATTGCGTCTAAATGAAATCGTTTTTGATTTCAATAATTCCAAATTGCTTGAACGGAAAAACTTTTTTATGCCTATTTTGCCGAAATGGTAAGATTTTGAACGTTTTGTACAGTTCAAAATATACTTCGGGAGCTGCATTATGAACAAGATCGGAGACAAATGATTGATAAAATCGCATATCAATATCCCGCCTTCTCGTAACGTTTCGGACACAAGCGGTACCGCGTCTTTATGGCTTGCCGCAGACGCGAATCCGGTCGAGATGATTATGCCTTGGCTTCGTGGTTTTATTTTTTCATTTATTTTATAGACGTCCAAGGTGTCGAATTTAATATTGCCATTCGGGACTCCCTCGAGTGTTTTTTTCGTTGTATCGATGCACTCTTCCAAAAGATCGGTGAAATGGTACGTAAACACCTTTTTCTTGTCTGCTAGCTCTTTGATTATCATCTTGCCGAGATAACCATTTCCACATCCTATTTCCAACACATCGTATTTTTGCAAATCCAAATCCAACAACCATTTGCAGATATTGCGCGCCTCCAATTCTTGTATTTTTTTAGCCTTATCCCCGTCCCATCGATGATGTTTTATAAAAGCTTCGAGCCACTTTTGTTTATCACCGTGCATTTATTTTGAGTTTCGAGTTTTGAAGAAATCTTTAAACACTTCCAGCACATAATCCAACGCCTCTTGGTCAATTCCTTGATGGCATCCGATATAGAAGCCGTTCTCGTCGACGTGAGCCGCTATCGGATACTCTTTCGATAAATCTCCGAAAAGTTTTATATAGTAAGGCTGGCTGAGAAGCGGGACCATGTATCTCGTTTCAATGTTGTGATCTTCCAGGTACATAATTAAATCTTTCCTGCTGAATGGCGCTCCTTTTTTCACAACTATCGGGAACATCATAAACGCATGCTCGGCGTAATCGGGCCACCATGGAAGTTGCAAATGTTCTTCGAATTGTTTTAAGTTTTTGAGGAGGTATGCGGCGTTTTTTTGACGTGCGGCTAGTATCTCGGGCCATTTTTCGATTTGCGCCATACCGAGTGCTCCTTCGAGCTCCGTCACCCTGTAGCTGTACCCCATTCTCACGAACGAAAATCGTCGATCGACCAGTTTGAAAAAGTTTTCTTTGTCATCTCGAACCGCGCCCTTGTCATCGTCTATATGTAAATAAACCGAATCTCTGCCGTGATTCACCATGCTTTTCATCGCAATTGCGTATTCGTCGCTGTTGGTTGTTGATAAGCCACCGACACCTGTTACGAGAAGATGCGCGACGTATGTTGAGAAACATGCGACGTCCGATTGCGAGCCTACCGGCTTACCTTTAAATTTTACGAACATCGTTTCGCACGAATCTTCGACTGATTTCAAGTTGTGTTTTTTGGCTATTCCCAGAACTTGATCTATTTCGCAAGATTGGCCGAAAAGGTTTACCGGCATTATCGCTCGTGTATGAGGTGTGATTTTTTCTTCTATTTTTGCAGGATCAACGTTGTAAGTGCGAGGGTCTATTTCCACAAATACCGGTTTCAAATTACTCTGAATAACGACATTGGATGTTGCGACAAATGTTAGAGCCGGTACCAAAACTTCGTCTCCATCCTTCCATCCATGAATTTCTTTAAGCGCTTGAATCGCAACCTGAAGGGAACTCGTACCCGAATTGCTCATGATCGCATATTTTACGTTGTGCCCTTCTGCGAATTTCTTCTCGAATCCATGGACATATTTGCCATAAGAAAGCCTGTTGTTATTCAAGGCGTCCATAACATATTTTTTGGCATTCTCATCTATGCAAGTATCGCCAACACCGATTTGAGTGGCTCTTTTTTGAACCATCGTTATTTTTTAAGCAATTGTATGTCTGACTCGACCATCATTTTTACAAGATTTTTGAAATCCACTTCCGGCTTCCAACCAAGTTCTTTTTTTGCCTTAGTGCAATCGCCAATAAGAAGATCCACTTCGGCCGGCCTCATATATCTTTCATCCTGCAACACGTATTTCTCCCAATCATCAATCCCAACCGTTTTGAAAGCCTCTTTCGCGAACTCTTTTATGCTATGTGTTTCTCCTGTTGCGACAACGTAATCCTGCGGTTTCTCTTGTTGAAGCATCATCCACATCGCTTTCACGTAATCTCCTGCAAAACCCCAGTCTCTTTGCGCATCCATATTTCCCAGAACAAGTTTATCTTTCAAACTAAGATGGATTCTTGCTACTCCATCGGATATTTTTCTCGTAACGAATTCCAATCCTCTTCGTGGCGATTCGTGATTGAAAAGTATTCCGCCGCAAGCGAACATCCCGTAGCTCTCTCTGTAATTCATTGTCGAATAGTGTGCGTAAACTTTTGCAACGCCGTATGGGCTGCGCGGGTGAAACGGAGTCATTTCGGTCTGTGGCGTTTCTCTGACTTTCCCAAACATTTCGCTTGAAGAAGCTTGGTAAAATTTAATTTTCGGATTAACTATCCTGATTGATTCGAGTAATCTCAACGCTCCAAGTCCGGTTATTTCTCCGGTTAAAACCGGCTCGTGAAAAGACACGGCAACGAAAGATTGCGCCGCGAGATTGTAAACTTCATCGGGCTTAACTTCGGACAATATCCTGATAAGCGATCCGGTATCCAGAAGATCTCCGTCAACTATTTCGATTTTATCGAGGAGATGACTTATTCTTCCGTAATTCGGCGTGCTGCATCTGCGTGCAAGCCCGAATACTTCGTACCCTTTGCCGAGTAGAAACTCTGCGAGATACGAACCGTCCTGACCCGTGATACCTGTGATTAAAGCTTTTGGCATACTGAAATTTTAATGTTTTCTTCTGTTATTATCAATCTTTATTTCTCCGCCGCGGCGTGTACGTTCGAGCTAAGCATGTTTGCAACTTTGTTTTCTTGTTTTATATCGCCATACTCTTGCCCTATGAATCTGTCGAAAAAAGGCAGTGTTTTGGCTACTAGGAACAATGCGATTCTGACAAGTACGTTGCTTTTTGTTTGATATCCGATTCTTTGCAATAAAATACCTATCGTTTTCATCGGTCCGCATGAACCTCTGGACATTACATTTTTCCATCCTTCTTTTTTCAGCATGTACTCCATGCCAACCGGAGTGAAATGGTAATAATTGTCCGGCATATCGTGCAGTGAAAATGCCCAGCTCGCCCCGATTAACACTTTCCCTCCGGGTTTTAAAACTCTTTTCATTTCTCGAAGCGCTTGCCAAGGGTCTTTTAAATGCTCCATCAAACCTGTCGCTAAAACTATGTCGAAACTCTCGTCCGGGAATGGCAACTTGTTATAATCCACGACGTGCTCAACTCCTTTGCCCGGTTTATTATCTACTTTGACCCTATTCGGGAAATAATCCTGGTACGGAGAATCGTTGCAATTTGCAACCAATGTTTTCTTATCTGTTTTATACTCTTTTAAAAAAACATCCAAATCTTTGGTTGTAAGTTTTTTCGTAAGCCAGTTTTCAAGCCTTTTTCGCATATCGTTTAATCTTAGCAAGTATGAAATATGATAACGCTTTCAGTGTTGTTTTTTTATAATCCGGCTCCGTGCCTATCTTCCCTCTCAATTGTTTTATTTCATCCCACGTCCCTTCTTTTATCACTCCTTCTTTTTTACCCATCTCGAACAACTGTGTGCCCGGATAAGGGATGATTTCCGCTCCTCTGTTTAACGGATGAGGTATGTTGAATTTGTAGGCGTTCTTGAGCGATTCCGTCATCGTTGCTTTCGTCTCTCCGTAATGTCCTTGCGTGTAAAAAGAGTTCGGATTTACACCATGCTTTCTGCATATCTCATATGCGTTCGCTATCATTTCCGGCGTTGTCCCTTTTTGGATATTGTTTAAAATTTTTCTTGAAAGAGATTCAACCCCGAATGAAATGCTTTTGCATCCGGCTTTTGCCATTATCTCCACCAATGAATCATCCATATCGTTAACTCTTGCCGCGCAAGCCCAATTTAATTTGATCCCTTTTTTCGCCATGAGATCGCATATTTTCCTTACTCGGTCTTTGTCGATCGTGAATTCCAGGTCTTGAAAATAGACGGATTTTATTTGAAATTTATCTTGCAGATATTTCAACTCTTCTATGACTTTTTCCGGTGATTTTACTCTGTATTTTCTTCCGCCGTGCATGACTTTCAGACAAAAAATACAGTTGTATGGGCATCCCCTGCTTGTCTCAACAATTGTAAATGGCGACGGCAACAAATCTTCATTGACATTGTAGTTGTATTTATCCATCGGCAACAGGTCGTATGCCGGCAATGGCAACACATCCAAATCTTTTATAAGTTCTCTATCTTCGTTGTGTGCGATTTTGCCTTTGTCTCTATACGATAGCCCTTTTACGGTTTTCAAATCATCAAGATGCTCGAATAATTCCGACACCGTCTCCTCCGTTTCGCCTCTAAGAATTATATCTATGTCTTTCGATTTAGAGAAAATCTCATCCGGCGTCAACGTGCCATGAGGGCCCGTTAAAATAATTTTTGCTCCTATGTCTTTATAAGTTTTTATAACCTTGTATGCGTTTGTTAAATCCAAATATGGCGTTTCCCACCTATCCATCGGGGAACTCGTAATGATTAAATATTCAGTTTCATGAACGACCGGAGAAGTTTCCATCTCCATCGCGTTCATATCTATCAATTTTATCTCATGCCCCTTGTTTCTGAGAATAGACGCAATGCCGGCCAAACATAACGGCTGTCTCAATCTGCCTTTTATAACGTCGCCTTTCGGCGCCAAAGGATTTATTATAGTTATCTTCATTGTTTTATTTTTTTATCTTGACCTTGATAATCACACAATCGAATCCTCCAAACCAATAACACCAAAACCTCTCACAAAAAGCCGGGCTCAGATTGGCGAAAAAATTTACAACCAGCACGAATGGGAAATACCAGCTCCTGTACGTGTGATGCTTGTAATTGAACTTGATCGATTGGACTTCGAATTTGTCTTTGTAATCGTTGAATATTCTAATGCCGTAGCACTTTTTGTGTTGAGCCGAGAACCAACCTCTCGAATAATGCGGGAAATTTAATGTGAATAGTGCGCCCGGTTTTGCTATTCGGTGTATTTCGTTAAAAAAACGACCGAGATCGTCCAGGTGTTCTATGTTGTGATCCGAATTAATTTCGCTAACCGAACTTTCTTCAAACGGATATGGGACTTTTTCCAAGTCGTGTATGATGTCAGCATGACTGTTGGGGTCTATGTCTACCCCTGTGAAACCGGGTCTTTTGTCTATTCCGCAACCGAAATCTATTTTTAATTCTTTTTCCATTAGTAAATTATTAATGTAAGTAAAGCGGGCTTTGTAAGGGTACCTTTTTTACTGCGTTTTGCAAGTTTTTGACAGATATATATAACAAATGAAATTGAATAACCTCGTAATGATATTCGACCATACTATTCCTACAATACCGAACATGAGAAATCCCGTGACGATCGCTACTACTCTGAAAATCGGTATAACGGTATTCGTTACAATGAGCGCGTTTGTATATTTTTTAACAAGAAACAGTTTGGAATATACGACTTCGAAAGCGTAAAATATTAAGCTCGCCGTGATTATTTGCGAATACCTGATACTTTCTGCGTACTTATCCGTAAATAATATTTGTATGACCAATGGCGTCAATATTATCGTCACCCCGATTAACGCTATCCCCATCAGCAATATCAATACGCTTTTTTCTCTTATCTTTTTCTTCACGTCGGCATCTTTTTGCTCACCTATTTTTGGCACCGTGGTTGACCCAAGACTCGATATGAAACTTGTTACTTGATCCGGGATAATTGAAGCAAATGAGTACACGGCCAACTCGGCAGGCCCGACGAAAATACCTATTATCAGGTTATCTATTTTTAATAAAATATCTCTCACGATGCCCATTTTGACCAGAAACCATCCGTATTTCGGAAAATCTTTGTCCGTGTCGTTATTTTTTTTCTTTTTATAAGCGGTTTTCAGGCCTAAAAAATTGGTTATCGCAACCGGCAATAGATTAGCAGCTATCAAGACATAAGCCGCTACCGGATAAAAAAATGCGGCAATTATTAAAATTGTTTTATTGAAAATACTAAACAGTACTGACAATTTCGTGGATAATTTGTACTCTTTTTTGCCATCCAAAAAATGGCTCCATATATCACCGCCACTCGATAAAGGATATGCCGCTGCCGCAAGAAGTATCCCCAAAGACATCAATGTGTCGCCCCCAATGTAATATTTTATCGCCAGCAAAATCAATATTGAGCTACCTATGAAACTGTATTTGATTTTTTTATTCAATGCCGTGTCCAAGTCTCCATCCTTATTCGCTGTCGTGCTCGACCAAATAGCCTTGTTCAATTCCGGCATGCTTGTAAAAGCAACCGTGGCCACAAAACTCAATATTAATTGATAATTTCCGTAAACTTCTTTCTCGACAAACCTCGAGAAAACCATACCCGTTGCTATCCCAAGTATTGTCGCCGTCAGATATCTCAGCGATACCCAGAAACCGTTATTTGCGAAGTATCCCGTATCCAGTCCCAATTTTTCGCTTATTTTTTTTGAAAATTCCATTTAACACATTTCTGTTATTTTTTCGAGCAATGTTTTTCCCACTTTCCAGCGCAGCTTTGTTTTAATCTTTTCCGTGTTCGCGCACGACCTGTAAATATCCCCGTCTCTTGCGGGCGAATATGCGATTTTGGATGCGCTTTTATTGGCTTTTATTATCAATTCGGCGAGGGCGTTTATCGTTAATTCTTCTCCGCTTCCGAGGTTCATTATCTCCAAACCGGTAATTCCGTCATCGAGCAACGCTTTCGCATTGGCTTCGACCAGGCTATTTATGTTTATAAAATCTCGCGTCTGATTGCCGTCTCCATAAATAGCCATTGTTTCGTTTTTTTTCGCCAACTGTATGAATCTCGATATGACGCCGGAATATGGCGACAGCGGATCTTGTCTTTCGCCAAAAACGTTGAAATATCTGAATATCACGGCATTCATCCCGTACAACTTATTGAAAACTTCTATGTAGTATTCGCTTATCGCCTTGGAAACCGCGTATGGCGACATTGGCTGGAGCGGCTCGTCTTCTTTTACGGGTATGTTTTCAGTATCCCCGTATACTGCGCTTGAACTCGCAAATGTTATTTTTTTCACGTTGTTTTCTTTTGCTGCAATCAACAAATTCAAAGTCCCTTTCGTGTTCACTTCCAGAGTATCGCGCGGGCTGTCGATTGAGACCGGGACGTAAATTTGAGCCGCATGGTGCGAAATATAATCTATCCCAATCGTCGCATCCCTAACCGTCACCAAATCCCTTACGTCTCCTTTTATTAATTTAATTTTGTCTTTAAAACCTGCGAGGTTTTCTTCCTTACCAGTACTGAAATCATCGAGGATGACAACATCATGCCCAAGCCCAACCATCTTTTCCGCAATATGCGACCCTATGAACCCCGCCCCGCCTGTGACTAAAATTTTTGCCATTTTATTTATTTTTAGGGTCTGTGCACACTATTGGTTTCGATTGGAATATCGCAGATATTATAGCAGTTCAAGGAACGACGACGAAGTGATACTGGAAAGTATTACGAGGAGGAGTGACGCAGAAATGCTTAAAATCTGCTTATTCCCGGAGGGTTAAAGAAGAAATTATTCATCTTTTTCGTTACTCGTCGCTAGCGTACCAACAGGTACACGTTGCTCCTCGTGCCTCAAATCTGGACAATTTCTTCTTTAACCAATTCGGAACCAATAGTGTGCGCAGACCCTACGTACCATTCCGCGAATTTTCGCATTCCTTCTTCGATTTTCGTTTTAGGATTGTACTGCAACAGTTTTTTCGCTTTTTCAATGTCGGCGTATGTGATTTTCACATCTCCTTCGGCTTCCGACAATTCGTTGATTTTCGCCTTTTTGCCAAGAACTTTTTCGATAGTTCCGATGAACTCGTTTAACTCAATCGGTTGGTTGTTACCCAAGTTGATTATTTCATATCCGAGTGGCGTTTTTATCGCCGAAACAACCCCGCTAACGATGTCTTCGACAAAAGTGTAATCGCGTTTCGTATCGCCCTTTCCGAACCTGTTAATCGGCGTACCTTCGAGTATTGATTTTGTAAACATATAAGGCGCCATGTCCGGCCTGCCGGATGGACCGTAAACGGTGAAAAATCTCAGACACGTCGTACTCATTCCAAACTGCTCATGGAAATATCTGCAAAGATTTTCGCCTCCGAGTTTTGTCGCGGCGTAAGGAGATATCGGATTTAACGGCCATGCTGATTCGCAAAAAGGCGTTGCTTCGAGCCCGCCATAAACCGACGAACTTGACGCAAATACGAAATTTTTAACACCTATTGATTGAGCCGCACCAAGAATATTCAACGTCCCATTAACGTTCACGTCGTGATATAAAATCGGATCTTTTATGGATGGTCTGACCCCAGCCCTGGCCGCCAAATGTATCACTCTTTCCGGAGTATATTTTTTAAATATTCGCATCATTTCTTGCTCGTTTCGTATGTCCGCTTTTTCAATTTTGAATCGAGCGTCGTCCAGGAACTCAGCGATGTTTTTTCTTTTTATCTCGGGATCATAATAGTCGTTAAAATCGTCCACTCCGACGACCTCGTTGCCATCTTTCAAAAGAGCTCGCACCGTATGCGAGCCTATGAAACCGGCCGCTCCTGTAACCAATACTCTCATCTTCCGATTGATTTATATTTGAAGCCTATCTTTTTAACTTCCGCCGGATTGTAAATATTTCTTCCGTCACAAATTAAACTACCTCTCATCAACTCTTTTATTTTTTTCAAATCAACAGCTCTGAACTCATCCCATTCCGTAAGAATCAATAGTGCGTCCGCTCCTTTTGCCGCTTTATGAGGCGTGTCACAGAAATTGACTGTATCTTTTTTGAAAAGTTTTTTTGCGTTTTCCATGGCAACCGGGTCGAAGGCGTTCACAACTCCTCCGGCATCCAAGATACCGTTTATTATATTGATTGATGGAGCTTCGCGCATATCGTCAGTTTTCGGCTTAAAAGCCAACCCCCAAATTGCGATTACTTTGTTTTTCAGGTCCGGAATTTCCTTTGTTAAATTTTTTAGAATTTTTGTCTTTTGCGATCTGTTAACATTTTCAACCGCGTTTAATATTTGGAACTCGTACCCCTTGTCTTCGCCGGTTTTAATAAAAGCTTGTACGTCTTTTGGGAAACAGCTGCCTCCGTATCCTATACCCGCATGAAGAAATCTCGGGCCGATTCTGTCATCGAGACCCATTCCTTTCGCTACTTCTTTCACGTCCGCACCGACCAATTCGCAGAAATTCGCAACTTCGTTTATAAAAGAAATTTTCGTGGCCAAAAATGAGTTCGATGCGTATTTAATGATCTCCGCACTGTGAATATCCGTAAACATAAGTGGCCTGCCCGCTCTTACCAATGGGGAGTAAACTTTCTCCATAACCTCTTTCGCCTTTTCTGTGTTTTTACGAATTCCGACTACGACTCTGTCCGGGTTCATGAAATCTTTTACAGCGGTGCCTTCGCGCAAAAATTCCGGGTTGTCTACCACGTCGAATTTGTATTTGTTTTTCGACTCTTTCGCGATGATTTCGTAAACCATTTCGCTCGTGCCAACCGGTACCGTTGATTTGTTCACAAAAACCTTGTAGCCGTTAATGTTTTTACCAAATGTTTCCGCAACTTTTTTCACGGCCGTTAAATCGGCTTTGTGATCTTTGTCCGGCGGAGTTCCAACTGCGCTGAATACCACTTCGCTATCTTGTATCGCTTTTTTCGAATCTGTTGTGAATTTAAGTCGCCCCTCTTTGAAGTTTCTCACGGTAAGTTCCGATAAGCCCGGTTCGTATATCGGGATGTCTCCCTTTTTCAGCTTGGAGATTTTCGACTCATCTATGTCTACGCAAACTACACTGTTGCCCAATTCGGCCAAACAAGTGCCTGTCACCAGCCCGACATATCCAGTTCCGATTACAGCGATTTTCATATTAAAAAAGTGAAGTTTAAAGCTGTTAAATTTTACCAGCTTCAGTCCGGCAAGTATACATAAAATTCGATATTCCCATGCATGTCGTATACCAAGTTTTCGCGCGCATCCGAAATGTCGTATTTCGTTTTCGAAATTAAAATTTCCGTCGGTTCCAGCTCCGACGGAGGTGTCGCGAAATATTCATAAGTATAAGCTTCTTTGTAATTAGGATCGCCATAATACTCCCGAATGATGTCATCAATGCACAAGTACCATTTTATATCGGGATAATTCAAATCTTCGTCCAGAATCAACTTGGTGTTTTCATCTGTATTCGCATCGAGAAAAACCTGCAATTCGTCCCAGCCGCGGTCGTTTAAAAACGAATATGCGCCATAAGAAAAAGTGTCTTCGAATTGATTGTGCCATTCTATTTGGAAAACATCGTCATCCCCCGACCTGCCATGCTCTTTTAATACATCCGCCTCCTTTAAAAGAATATTCGTATTGATATTGAATATTAGCGTGAAAATCGCCGCAGCTGACAATATCCCGATTTTTGTTTTTTTATTTTTAACAAAATTTGTGCCGACCAAAACCGCGCAAAGTACCGAAAGAAATGATAAATAATAAGTCCTAAATCCGTTTAAGTCGTAAAACAGTATTTCCAACAATATCACAGCGATCAAAATTCGACATTCCTTGTTTTTCAAACTCGCGAACAAACTCCACGCGAACAACAGTGCAAACGCATAGCCCCATTCGTCTATTAACGAGAAAGGCAGCTCGACGAGCGTAAGAAGCGGGTTCCTAAATTCACCAGAATACATCGTATCCACTCCCGTACCCGGATTCATCAATGACTTCGCGTCTATACCGATCAAATTCGCTATTTTCGAGAACGGCACATCCATGTACCCGGTCGTAAAATATGCGCCAATGTTGTAAGCGATTACTGGAGAAAAAATGACCAGGATTACGAGAAGCGCAGGCAAGATTTTCTTCCAGTCTTTATAGAAAATCAAAAGCAGTGGAAGCAGAACCACCCCGGTAAATTTAACCATTAATAATATCCCGAACATAATTCCAATCATCAGCGCATTCAAATTGCTTTTCTCTTTTCTAAACAACAGGATCGCCAACAATGTCGCTATCAAAAAGAAATCCAAAGAGTTCAAATCTTGGAAAATCGCCAATCTCGATGCGAAGTTCGAATAACTGCTTATGGCAATAATTGATGGCGGTATCAGTATCGCCCATTTGTTTTCGGGTTTTATCAACATCTTCGCGAGAACATACGTCCCGAATATAACCAACATCCCCATAATCACCTGCGGAGCTCTTATCATCCAATCTGCCATTTCGTAAAAACCTCTCGGCTCAAACAAATTGTAAAAAGCATGTCCTATGTAAAAGCCCAATGGCGAATGTGCAACTTGCGAAATGAAATATGCGTTCCTCCCCGCCACCATCCCGTCCACAAGATCGTAAATCCCAGCTCCCATGTCCACCTCATCTCCGTTGAGATTTGCCGCTCCGAGATTCACAATTCGCAGAACCAACCCTGTTAAAAATATTCCGGCGAGAATCAAAAGATATTTTTTATCTTCTTCTATTTTGATATCGGAGAGTTTTATTTTAAGAATTTTTTGCACCAAAAATCCCACGATGGAGATCGCAAAAAGTACCGCGATAAATCCGGCGAGATGCTCCCCGTATATATCGGTCTTTCCTTCGATTATGACGTTTATGAGTCCGGCCGGATATATCAAAAACAACGAAATCGCCACGGTGAAAAGCGCCCTAATCGACGTCCTAATCTTGCCATTCTTATCGAGCAAATTCATGTATGGCCAGCCGGAAGTCAGAATGAAAATTATTCCGCTCACCGTCCTCGCAAAATTCAACAAGTAGTTATCAAAATATCTCGATAAAATTGCGCAGATCAACGTTGACAACCCTGCGACAATGACAATCCGGTCAATTGTTTTACCCTTTATAGAAATCATTTATTTTCGAGGCTACAAATTCTACTTGTTCGTCTTCCAGTGTTGCGCTTGAAGGCAATGATATTCCATGTTCGTAAGCATCTGTCGAGTTGCGGAATTCATCCGCGCCAAACACTTCGTTTTTATAACAAGGTTGCAGGTGTAACGGATAGAAAAACCTCCTCATCCCGATATTATTTTCTTTCATGAACGCAGCGAGTTTTTCCGGATTTTCAACTTTGATGCTCGTAAACCACGGGACGCAATCAACATTTTTCGGATAGTCGTACAAGTAAACGTTTTTCAAAAGTTTTTTATACATATCCATGATCTCTTTTTTCCTTTTTATCACTTTGTCGAGTTTGCGCATTTGGGCGATGCCGATCGCCGCATTTAAATCCGTCGTGCTGAAGTTGTAGCCGATTTTTTCATGAGTAAAAATCCCTTTAATTTTTCGTCCATGATTTTTAAAAGCATAACACTCTTCGGCCAACTCTTTTGATGCCGTCAAAATCATGCCACCTTCGCCCATTGTGATAGTTTTATTCCCATAAAAAGAGAGAATCCCGACATCGCCAAATGTACCTACGTGCCGACCGTTGAGCTTAACGCCTATGCCTTGAGCCGCATCTTCGACAACGTGCAAATTATGTTTTTTTGCCAACTCCAATATTTCGTCCATCTGGACCGCTCCGCCATATAAATGAACCGGAATAATTGCTTTTGTATGCGATGTGATTTTTTTCTCTGCCTGCTCGCGAGTCATTTGCAGAGTCTCCGGATCTATGTCGCAAAAAACCGGTTTCGCACCTGTTAAGATCACCGCATTTGCTGTCGCTATAAAAGTCATATCCGGCACAATCACTTCATCTCCGGCTCCAATTCCAAGCGTTTTTAACGCCGCAAAAATCGCCATCGTCCCGTTCATGTAAGATACGACGTATTTCGACCCCGTATATTTCGCGATCATCGCTTCGAGTTCTTGCGTCTTGGAACTTTCCGTTACGAACGTCGATTTCATCACCTCCGTAAGTTCTTTTATTTCGTCGTCGTCGAACCAAGGTTCAATTTGCGGAATGAATTTTGAGGAGTTTTTTACCATTAAAAAGTGTTTTTATCGCAGCCCAAGTATAAACGAAAACGTATTTCGAGAAATGTGTCTTGCTCTCTCCGCTTCTTCTTCGACCATAAACAACCGGAAACTCCATTAACGAAGCTTTTGTCAGCTTAAAGCCATAAATAAGCCTTATGCAAAATTCGCCGTAGCCGATAAAAATTTTTTCGAGGGCGAGCTTTTCGAGAAGATCTCTTTTGAAAATTATATATCCGCCGGTGTTATCGGTCGTACTAACGCCAAGCAAAACTCCAACGAATTTGTTGAACAATTTGCTCCCCATCCATCTGTTCTCTGCGTTTTCCATGCCGCCTCCCCAAATGTACCTTGAGCCGTTTACAACATCGAAATATTTGCCGAGTTCAAGAATCATCGGAATGTGTTTCGGATCGTGGTTGAAGTCGGTATCGAGTAATAAAATTCTGTTCCCCTTCGCGTTGTTTATGCCGTACAAAATTGCTGTCGCGAGACCTCTTTTTTTGCGCAAGAAAATTTTAACATTTTCATCTTTTGAAAAATTCGCGGTAAGCACTTCTCCCGTCTTATCCTTGCTGTCATCCACTACCAATATTTCATAACTTGTCCCTGCCGGGATGTTTTTTTTAATCTCGTTTATAAAATCCGTTATGTGACCCTCTTCGTTAAAAGTTGGCAGTATTATTGATAAATCCATCCGATATTATTAAATGCATTGATATATTAGCTTACTTAATTTATTGCGCAATGAATGCTTGCGCGTCATCGCGCTGTTATGTAAAATGCGTTGTGCATCAAGAGTGGTGGAGGGATTCGGCCCTATGAAACCACAGCAACCGCCCCGCGGGGAAAGGTGCTAATTCCGACCTCCCAAGGGAGAAAGATGTTTGCAAATCTTATCTCTCGAAGGAATAAGTTTTTTTAATTTAATTCAAATAACATGGCTACAAATCTGTTCACTTCGGAATCGGTCACCGAAGGGCATCCCGATAAAATCGCGGATCAAATCTCGGATGCCGTTTTGGACGCGTTGATCAGGCAAGATCCAAAAAGTCGCGTCGCGTGCGAGGTGCTCGTAACGACCGGGCTTGTTCTGCTCGCCGGCGAAATCACGACAAACGGTTATGCCGATATCCCCGGTATAGCTCGCCAAACGATTAAGGAAATCGGATACGACGATGCTTCTTATGGTTTTGATTACAAAGCTTGCAGTGTCATCACGGCGATTGACGAACAAAGTCCTGACATTGCGATGGGTGTTAACACCGGAGGCGCGGGCGACCAAGGCATGATGTTTGGATTTGCAGTTAATGAAACTCCGGAACTTATGCCAATGCCGATAATGATGGCGCACAAATTGGTGCTCAAGTTAGCGGAAGTCAGAAAAGCGAAAGGTTTAACTTATTTGAGACCGGATGGCAAAAGCCAAGTCACAGTCGAATACGAAAACGGCAAGCCAAAGAGAATTCATACGGTTGTTATTTCTACGCAACATGGACCGGAAGCAACTCATGATCGCATTAAAATGGATATGATCGAACAAATCATCAAGCCCGTCTGTGGCAATCTGGTTGATGATAAAACAGTTTTTCATATCAACCCAACGGGTATGTTTATAATCGGCGGGCCTCCGGGCGACAGCGGTCTTACAGGCAGAAAAATCATCGTTGATACTTACGGAGGTATGGGCAGACATGGCGGAGGATGTTTCTCAGGTAAAGATCCGACAAAAGTCGACAGAAGCGCCGCTTATGCTTGCAGGCACGTTGCGAAAAATATCGTTGGAGCCGATATTGCCGATAAATGCGAGGTACAAGTTTCTTATGCCATTGGCGTTCGTGAACCTTTGAGCATATTTGTGGAAACTTTTGGTACCGGCAAACTACCGGATGAAAAAATCGTCCAGCTTATTCGTGAAAAATTCGATCTAACTCCGGGCGGAATCATTGAAAAATATCAATTGAGGAGACCGATTTTCAAGAAAACCGCATCTTATGGGCATTTTGGAAGAGATTTGCCTGAGTTCACCTGGGAAAAGTTGGATATGGTGGAGGAACTGAAGGGGAGCTTGTAATGTTGGTGTCGCGGGGTTTGCGATGCAAATCTGCCATAAATTTCACGTGCCGTAATGGCGAGAATTGTGGCGTGTGGTTTTTTTTTGCGAGGTGGTACGAAATTCCGACACGAATTCGGCGTGCTACAACGTGGTGGCGGAGGCGATTTTTACATCAAAACCTTGACCGCGCAACGCACAAGGTTGTTTCGTGAAATATTGCGAAATTCCGATACAAATTCGGCATACCGCAACGCGAAAAAGGTGAGCGCGCCATCACTGCGCGAAAAGTCCAGTCGAGATGGTGGATTTCCTCCTGTTGAAGTGGTATATAGTTGACAGAAAATAATCACGAAAATATGAAAAACATACATGCGGAATTTGTGAAGTATGGGAAGAATGCGAAATATTGGCTGAGACGGTGCGAAATGCTACTGCCGGAGATAGCGAGGGAGGAGATTTGGAAGAAGAAGCGATTCTCAAGTATTTATGAGTACGCGGCTAAGTTGGCGGGAATGAATCACGAGAAAGTCAACGAATGTTTGCGTATCATGAAGCATATAGAAGATAAGCCGGAGTTGCTTGAGGTTGCCGAGAAGAAAGGGCTTGGAGCCGTCAGGCCTGTTGTGACAATAGCGACGAAGGAGACGGCAAAGTTGTGGGCGAAGAAAGTCGAAGTAATGAGCAAACATACGCTGATAACTTATGTAAGAGATTGTAAGATCGGCCGTCCCGGGACGGCCGATGAACAGGAGGTGACGATCA
>LCFW01000004.1 GCA_000999315.1 Candidatus Peregrinibacteria bacterium GW2011_GWF2_43_17 | reverse complement strand
GTTACTCGTCGTTTCTGTACCTTTTAGGTACAGCGCACTCCTCGTGTCGTGAATCCAGACATGTTATGCGCCAACCATCGTAAAAAATATATGTGAACATTGCCTAGTTCCCCGCATATTCCCATGCCATCTTGAAAATCGCTCTTTGCGTGTTGGCGATGTCGCGGTTTTCGATGATCATGCCGACCAGGTCTTTTCCTACTGTTACGATAGCGATTTTGTCATCGTAAATGTTGATTTCGTTTGAGAAGTCGAAGGCGGTTTTGTCGACCAGGCGGATTTCGCGATGATTGCCCCAGTCTTCGGATTTAACTTTTTTGCCGTGTTCGTCGTTGGGGGAGATACCGCGAAGGTAGATTTTTCTTTTAACCCTTTCGGCGACGTACTCTTGGTCGTATTCGGGCCAGTGAATTCTGATGCCTTTTGAGTCGGCGTAGTTTAAGATTTCGGTTTTTGAGTTCAAGGTGTCCAAGTAGATTTTCTTGATGCCTTCGAGCCCTTCGAAATATTGGATTTGAGGATGGGCGGTTTCGCCTTTTAATCTTTTAAAATCGGGGAGAGCTTTTCTTAAATCTCTGGCGCGGGAACGGAAGTCGAGAGCGATTACGTCGGGGTCGACGGGAGCGAAATAGAGAGAATCTTTGCGTTTGTGTTTGGTAATGAACCCTTTTTGCATAAGTTTTTCCATGACGTCGTAGACGGTGACTCGGTTGAGGCCGGCTTTTTTGGCGATCTTGGATGCGGGGGATGCGCCGAGTTCGAGTGCGGACAAATAGATTTTCGATTCTTTGCTTGTGAGACCGATGTTTTGGAGGATTTTTTGAAGCATTGTCAATTCGGATTTGTTGTAGAAAGTTTCGACAGTAGGATTTTAGACTTGATTGGCGGTGGAGGTCAAATTTTAATTTTAAATCTGTTGTCGGACGAATTTCGCGAGGTGTTTCGATGTCGAGAAATTGTATTGTGTCTGTGTGCGGCGAATGATATTTAGGGGATGTTTTATTTTTTAAAAAATCATTATGATCACGTATGCGTACAAGCGGAAAAGCGGGATGATGAAGCACGACATACTCGATATGGTGAAGCAAGCAGGTGTGAAGTATGTGAATATGCAGTTTGTGGATCTTTTCGGGATGCCGAAAGCTATTACCATTCCCGTACACAAACTTGAGGGTGCGATAGATAACAATGTCTGGTTTGACGGATCTTCGATCGAGGGTTTCGCGAGGATTCAAGAGAGCGATATGTATTTGAAACCCGATTTGGATACCTTCTCGGTTTTACCATGGACCAAAGACCGCTCGGATGTTATCGCAAGGATAATTTGCGACGTTTATACGCCCAAAGGGGATCCTTTTGCCGGTGATCCCCGATTTATCCTTAGGAAGCAGTTGGCAAAGGCGAAAGAAATGGGGTTTTCTTTTAATACCGGTCCCGAGCTCGAATTTTTCTTATTTAGAAAGAATGATGATGAGCTGAAAACTCTTCCAAACGATAAGGCCGGATATTTCGATCAAACGAACGATCTTGCGATAGAGGTCAGAAACGATATGAGTTTTGCTCTCGACGAGATGGGGATCGAGGTGGAGGCTTTGCATCACGAGGTTGCGCCGGGTCAGCATGAGATAGATTTCAAATACGGAGATGCGCTTATGATTGCCGACAGCGCTATAACTTTCAAAATGGTTTTGAAAGCCATTGCGGCGAAATACGGTCTTCATGCGACTTTTATGGCGAAGCCGATTGCCGGAATAAACGGTACCGGGATGCACGTGCATCAGAGTTTGGCGGATATAAATACGGGAGCGAATTTGTTTTATGATCCCGGAGCTCAAAATCAGTACGGCTTAAGTAATTTGGCGTTATCGTTTATTGCCGGTCAGCTGGATCATATTAAAGGCATGAACGCGATTACCAATCCGACAGTGAACTCTTACAAGAGATTGGTGGTTGGCTACGAAGCTCCTGTTTATATCGCTTGGGCGAGGACAAACAGATCCGCTTTGATCAGAGTTCCGTGTATTACGAGTTCTTCCGCCGCCTCTGCGACTCGTGTGGAATTGAGGTGTCCGGATCCGATGTGCAATCCTTATTTGGCTTTTGCCGTTATGCTTTCCGCCGGTTTGGATGGAGTAAAGAGAGGGTTGAGGCCACCGGCGCCGGTTGAGGAGGATATTTTCGAACTTACCGATGAAAAGGCGGCGGGGTTGGGTATCGAGTGCTTGAATGAAAATCTCATGATGTCTTTGAAAAAACTTGAAAAGGATGAACTTGTCAGAAGTGCATTGGGAGAGACATTGTATGATGCTTTTTATAGAGCGAAAAAAGATGAGTGGGACAGGTACAGATTGGCGGTGACGAATTGGGAGATTGGGGAGTATTTGGAAAGGTACTAGATAGGGTAGACTAATAGATTAATAGTCCGATAGACTAATAGCGGCGCTACGGTTTGAAAAAATCGTGGCGCTTTTTAATCTTTTTTTAATGTTTGTAGTGTATGTATAAGATATATGATGATAAAAAATCTTAATGATTCTATTGTTTGGCGAAAAAGTTATGATTTGGTTTTGCAAATTTATAAATCCACTGAGGATTTTCCGTGTAGAGAATCTTACAATTTGACAACTCAAATCAGGAGATCGGCGTTATCTGTTGTTTCAAATATTGCCGAAGGGATCATGAGGGAAACCAAGTATGAATTCGGACATTTTCTTGCAATTGCCAAAGGTTCCGCAGGCGAATTGATGACTCAGATTGAACTTGCCGAAGATATGCATTATATGACCAAAGATCAAGCATCTCGATTTAAGACCGATCTTATGGAAATAATCAAAATTTTGTTTGTCATTTCGAAGAAAATCCGAATTAAGAGGTAGGAGAATCCCTACTATGTGTTTATCGCTCTAGGCAGTGTTCACATATATTTTTTACAATGGTTGGTGCATAACATGTCTGGATTCACGACACGAGGAGTGCGCTGTACCTAAAAGGTACAGAAACGACGAGTAACACAGAAGATAGATATGTTATGCTTCAACCCGAAGGGAAGCTACACTCCTCCTTGTAATACTTTCCAGTATCACTTCGTCGTCGTGCCTTGAACTGCACAAAATCTGTAGCTTCCATCTGCAAAAAATATATGTGAACACTGCCATAAGTCTATCGGACTACCCTATCCTATTATCAGCTTCTCCAAGTGCATCAAATAGTGTTTTTTATCCGTGGTTGAGAAGTAAATCTTGCTGGTTTTGATTCTTTCGTCCATTTCGAGGAGGCGGCGGTGCATTTTTTTGAGTTGGTCGGGCTCGAAATTTCTTGCTTGACTCATCAGGTTTGAAGCTACGAAAGGGGCGATTTTCATGCGGTCGATGATTTGTTGTCTTTGAAAACCTTTTCTTAAGAGATCTTTTACCTGAATTAAAAGTCTGAATTGGCGAATTATCATTGCGAAGATGTAGGGGAGTTCTTCGCCGGATTCTACCAGGGCGTGAAGCGTTTCGATTGCGGATTGGATGCGCGAGCTTCCGAGCTGGTCGGTGAATTTGAAGATGCTGGTTTCGGATGAGGGGACTACGATTGCGTCTATGTCGCGAGATTGGATTTCTTTGCCGTTTGCGAATGCGACAAGTTTTTTAATTTCGTTTGAAAGTTTCCACAGGTCCGGACCTATAAATTCGGCCAGATAAGATGCTGACATGATGCCGATTTTGCCACCTTCTTTTTCGGTTTTCTCCAAAATCCATTTGTTTAGCGTTTGGCCCGAGAGTTCTTCGAATGTATAAACTTTCGCGGTTTTTGAGAGATATTTAAAGAGCGAAACTCTTTTGTCGGGCGAAGCCGTTTCATAAAATACCAAAACGGTTGTATCCGGGACTTCTTTGAGTTTCTCGACAAGTTTTTTTTGTTCTTCGTTTTTGGCGTCCAGGATGAAATTTTTAATAATAACGAGCCTTTTTTCGGCTAAAAACGGCATTGCGGTTATGGCGTCCGTGACGTTGTTTGCAATAGCTTTTTCTCCTTCTATTTCTGCTAAATTAATGTCGCTACCATATCTTTTTACGAACTCGGATTTCCAGAGATTGATTTTTTCATATATGGAATAAGTATCTTCTCCGTACATGAATATCAAATTGCCGAGGGATTGGGACATTTGGAATAAGTTATTGCAGGGATGGATTGTAACAGAGTTGTAGAGTTGCAGAAAGCGGAGTTGTAGGCTGGGTGATGGGGTTTAACGATTCGGCTCGTGTGATTTTTGGTATGAGAAAAAATTATTATGCGAAGTTTTTTTGCAAAAACAACCTATTAAAGGGTGTTATACGAAGTGCCGTCCTGGGACGGCATGTTGCACAATACTCATTAAACATTTTGCATGGAATATTCCTTCGATCGCGAATTGGTATAAACGCAAATTAAATCAGAAGTTTGCCGGACACGAGTGACGATATTGATTTCGATTGTGATTCCCGTGAGCCGGGTTTATTCAAAAACTGCTCAGCGTTTTCAATGCCGCCGAGATTGTATGTTGTGATCCGTCTATTCTTTCGAAATTGTCGTATAAGCTCGCTCGCATTCCACCGGTCGCAGATTCGGGGTCTTCAAGATAGAAAGTATTATCTTCGCGGAATTGCATGTTGACCAAGAATTTCATACTCAATTCCAACGAGTCGGTGTATTTCTCAATTCGTTCTTGGTTGTTTTGGTAAATCGCAAGCCTGAGTGCGTCGCCGACTCCTTCGGAGTAAGTTGCGGTGTTGATCGCTTGCGCGCCGTTTTTGTTGAAAGCTCCGACATAATCCCAGTATGGCGCCGTCTCTTCCGTGTACTGTTTTGCAATTATAAAATCCGCCGCTTGGTAGGCGAGATCGGCGTAATTTTGATTGCCTGTCAGATAGAAAAGCTCGGAAAACGCTCCCGTATCCCATGAAACCATCATCGTGCTCGGGCTTTCATCGAAATAAGCTTTTGTATAGGTGTAAGATTTCTCGAGAGCCGTGAGATATTCGGCTTTGCCGGTTTGAGCGTAAAGTCTTGTGAGCGCGAGGTTGGTTTCCGCTCCGTAAATTTCGTATGCGTCTTCGTTGTCCGTGTTGTCTTCGGGATATTGATTTTTGAAATTGCCGTTATCCATTTGCATATTCAGAAGGAACGTGCCAAATTTTTCGGCGTAATCGAAGTACTCTTGTGAACCTGTTAATGAATAGGCTTTGTCCATTACCAATGTTCCGATTGCTACCGAACCCAGCTTGGTGACTGCGTTTTCTTCTATGTACCCCATGTCTCCTTCTTCTTTGTAGTATTGAAGCATGTACGTGATGGCTTTCTCCGCCGCGGAGAGGTACTCGGTATCGTCCGTGTATTCGTACATGAGCAGTAGGGCATAGGTTGTGCCTATGTGTCTGACGATGTTGTAGTTGTCCGAGTATGAGTCTGCCGACGGGTAGTACATGTAGTCGAATTCGCCGTTTTCGTGTGTGTGATTAAGGAGCCATTCGCCGTTGCCCGTGACGAGATATTCGATATTCTCGAGATCTATTTCATCAAGGTAATTGTTTGTGCGCTTAAGGGTTGTCGTTCCGCCGTTTCCGTCTTCGATGAACGCGAAGGTTGTGAATTTTTGGTAGTAATAATCCGAATCTTGGTAGCAGGATTCCGCGATATCGGCCTTCAGGCAAAGTTTCTCAAGGAGAGTGTCTTTGTCGTAGTTGTGGGTGGTTGCGATGCCGGGCAAGAAAGTTGCGAGGCTTGAGCCGTTTTCCATGAGTCTTATCCCGTCTATTCCCGGTTCGTAGGCGCTATCGAGTTCGATGTCCAATATCGGGCGGTAGCTGTTTAAGATATTTATATCTATTAAAATTTCGTCGAGTTCGTTTTGCGAAAGTGTTTCGAATCTCGAATCTTTTGTAGATTCTATGGCGGCTTTTACGATTGATTCGCCGAGGTTTTTGGCGCCTTGGCGACTTTTGCATGAGCGAAGTTCGTGAGTTTCGATATTGTAGAGCGAAACGTAAACTTTTCTCGGGGAGGTTGAAAAGATTTCCGGCGTATAATCGGGAACGTAGAAAGATTTATCCGTCAGATAATTTTTTATCGCCGTTCTTGCCGTTTTCAGTGCCCAAATCTGGTCGGATTCGGAGAGATAAAGATCGCCGGACTTTTCTATATAGCTTGGATTTTCTTCGGGTGTTGCCGCGATGGTTTCCGTCCCGTTGAGTAGTATGCAAACGAGTAGTAAGATTCGTGATATTTTTTTAGTCATGAATTTGATTTAAGTATTCTATTAGCGTGATAAGTGAGTGCGAAGTGAAATCCAGTCTTATTTTATCATTATCGAAACTCGCGATAAATCCTCCTGTTGCGTTTTCATCTTCGTCTTTGAACTGCATGTTCAATAAAAATATTATCGCTTTATCGAGCGTATCCGTATATTTTTCTTCATGCTCTTTGTCTTTCATGTATTTTGCCAGTTTTAACATTGTGTTAAATCCTTCTCCGTATGCGGCAACCGTACATGTGAGCCCTCCCTCTATGTCGTTAATTAGGAAAGCGCCTATGTATTCTTCTTCCGGAGCAGTTTCCTCGGTATATTGAGTGTTATCTATCAGCCAGTCTGTCATCTCATATGCCAGGTCGCTGTATTTTTCTTCTCCCGTTATATAATATAGTTCCGCCAGTGCGACTGAGCTCCAAGATACCAATCCGGTAGAATGTTTGTTTGCGAAGTAATCTTTTGTCCATTCGTATGATTTTTGTACTGTTGTCAAATATTTTGCTTCTCCTGTTTTTTTGTAAAGTCTTACGAGTGCGAGATTGCATTCGCCCGTATACAGTACTGTTGATAACGGTTCGTCGGTTTTTTCTTCCGGGTAGTAGTTCTTATATCCTCCGTCTTCTTTTTGCATGGACATGATGAAATTCGCGAGTTTTTGAATTAAATTATCGTAAATTGTCGAGCCTGTTGTTTCTTCATAATTCAATAAGGTTAAAATTGCCGTTCCTGCGGCTCCGAGCTTTGTTTCTTCGTCGTATGTTATGTATGCGGTTTCTTCTTCCTCGTTTATGTATTGAAGGAAAAATTCTATGCTTTTTTCGGCTCCTTCGAGATATTTGGATTCGTCGTAATATTTATATAATTCGATTAGTGTATAACTTGCGAGGATATGTCTTATGATGTTGTATTCGTTAGAGTAGCTTTGCGTGGTTGGATAATAGATATATACGAATTGTCCGTTTTCATGCAGGTCTTCGAATAATCTGTTTGATGCTAGAAGTATTGAATTCTCTATATTGGCGTGTTGTGATTCGGTTACTTCTGTTATTTGTTCGATCGTTGAACATCCGCTTATATTTAAAACGATTGTTATTAGCAATGAAATGTTCAGTATTTTTTTCAGCATTCTATCTTGCGACTTCCTCCGATGAAAAATCCACGTATTCCGATAGTCCCGGAGGCGTGTTTAATATTACTCTCTCGTCGTACCTGATTACAATCGAACCGTGATCCAATTCCGGAGGACCGACGAAGTTACTTTTGGCTATGAGTTCGTCTATATCCCCATAAACCGATCCGTAAATTCTAAGTTGTTCGCCGATCGGGTCTCTTTCGCCAATGCTTGTAATCGAGCCTCCTTCGACATAATAAACTCCCACCAAGTCGGTAACGGAGTGGTTTATCTCGATGTCGCCGTTAATTACAACTATTCCCAAAGAGGGGATCGTTGTTGTGTCGAGATTTTCGGGGTCGTCGTAAGTGTAGTAGTTGAATCCGAAATAAGTGTCCGCGTAAGTGATGCTTGAGTATGCGTCAAATTTCAGATTGCCGTTTTCCACGATGATTGTGTGTGCGCCTTCGGGGACGATTATATCTCCGTTGATTGTGAGGTTGTGGCCTTCAATGTAATAGATGTTTTCTTCGGGGTTGTTTACGTTTTTATAAGCCGTGAGGTCGCTCCAGTTTGAGATTGTGATGTCGGATGTTACCATCGAAGCCGTTTGATAGTTGTAAGTTTCGCGCGCGAGTCGGCTTTTTGTCGTGGCTTCCATGAGCGCTACCGTCCATTCGTTTTTAACCGTATAAAAAAGCTCTTTTATGTAGCTTGAAAGTTCGTTTAAGGCTTCCGCGAGAGTTGTGGCTATACCTTCTTTTGCGAGAATGATGCCGTCCGAGTTCGCGAAATCGTTTTCAGCGACGCATGCGATGTTCATGTTGCCCTCGAGTTTGTTTTCGATGTAAACGTCTCCGGCGTTTCTTGTGAGAAGGTATGGGCAGATTACGGTGACTGTTTTCGAGTCTTCAATTTCTCCGATGCCTATGACTTGTGCCGTTGCCGTGTTTTCAAAATATTCCGCGAGGCAAATGTTGTCTGTCGGGTTGTCGCAATCCAAATAAGATTCGACAAGGGCGGTGTAAGTTATTTCAACGATGTCTCCTTCCGAGAGGTTGTAAAGTTCAACCCCTTCGAGCGGATTGCTTGAATCTGATAGGAGATAACATGGATTTGGTCCTAAGGATGTGTCGGTCGGGTCGGAGCATTGCGGAATATTTATACTGAAAGATCCGGGTTCGTAATAGATGTACGAAGATGTTGTTGCTCCGTCCGACATATATCCGTAAATCCTGTCGGAAATGTCATCTTCGATGATTGTTGAATTCCCGTCGCCCGTGGTGTAGGTGATCGTGTAATAAAGGTAATCGGCGTTGTGCGCCAATACGCCCGAATCGTAATATCCTCCGGTTACGCCTGTTTCATCGGATGTGAAGTTGTAAGACCAAACATCTTTTTCGATTTCGCCGGGGGTTGGTGGTGTTATATCGCTGTCACCATCGCTGTCACCATCGCTGTCACCATCGCTGTCACCATCGCTGTCACCATCGCTGTCACCATCGCTGTCACCATCGCTATCACCGTCGCTGTCACCGTCGCTGTCACCATCGCTATCACCGTCGCTGTCACCGTCGCTGTCGCCGTCGCTGTCACCGTCGCCATCGCCGCCACCACTTCTCACAAAACATACTTGCGCCGTGCACCAATTTGAGTCTTGATCGGTTGCGGTGACGCAACAAGTTTCTTCTTCGGCGTGAGATGTTTCGATATATGTTACCGTTTCATTTGTATCCGTCGGGCTTGGTGGATTTATTGATGCCGAAGTGCATGTCAAAGTCCAATCGGCTGTATTTTCCCAAATATTGCCATCCGTGCCATATGTGGCTATCGTTATGTCTTGAGTATAAGATTCGCCGGGAGCCGTCAATGTCCCGCTCGGGGTCATTGTCATATAGTCGCAGGTGATTTCCGTCGGAGTGCTTGTGACTGCGGCTATACAGTTTCCCGGATAATCATCCACATAGTCTGGTGTTAAGCAGTCGCCGTCATCGTTTATCGCGCAGACATAAATTGTGTCTCCCGCGGTTCCATTTTTATAGTAGGCTGTATTTGAACTTGTTGTGTACGGGTTGCTTCCCATGATAGTTGGTGACCAACTGTATCTTGTGAAAACCCCGTCCGAGAGGCTTCCCGTGTTATCGTTTGCCCAAAATTTATACCCTGCAAAATCGTCCGCGTCTTCCCAGTTGGTTCCGTCGTTTGCTTCAGAGCTTGCAACGATTTCTATCGTGTCTTCCGCTTCTTCCGCCGTGAGCGATGTAGGAGTCATATCGAGATCTTCGCAGTAGATTTCTTCGCAGATGTAATCTGTTTCTACTGTGTATGTATGATTATTCCAATGTTTATCGGTTTCGCCATCTTCTTCCACTTCATTCCAACATGCGGAATCGTCAGGGTCTCCGCAATCCCTGTCGTAACTCCAAAATTGTACATAAACGGCTGATGTTGTTGCCGCTGTGCCTTCGTCGTCGTCTTCAAATTCGAAATATATATATTCGGCCATGTCTCTGTCGTCCTCTGTCGTGTCGATACTTCCGTCTTCATCGTAATCGTTTTTCCCCGGGATTAATGGTTTATCCGTGATGTCATCCGTTCCGTAAGTCCATTCAACATAATTTTCGTATACTGCGTCGGATGAAGTGTCTCCAAGTACCAATTCCGTTTCGGTTCCTCCGAATCCATCACTATATCCTCCGTCGCATGATATCCATTCGTCGTATCCGCTACATTCAAGGGTATCGAAATCCACTTCATCAACGAAATCGTCGTGCAAATAGATTCTGAATTTGTGTAGTACCATGTAACTGCTGTGATCTTCTGCCGGAACGGTTGTGTTTTCGTATCCGTGTGCATGTGTTGCGTCGAGAGGATCTTCGCAAGCTATAGTTTGCGTGTAATCAGATTCTAAAAGTTCTAAATCTCCTTCGTCCGATGATCTTGGACTTGCCGTTATGAATGCGAAAGTTTTTGATATGCCTGGTGCCAATATCAAAAACATTGTGAATGTAAGTATCGAAATTATTATTTTTTGTTTTTGCATTTTATTCCGTGATAGTTGATGGAACTGTTTGGATTTCCGGGTTATCGCTAGATCTTTCCATGTCGAAATCTTTTGTGTTTTTTGCGCAACCGTTCATCAGTAGCGATGCAATTATAATCAGTGTTATTATTTGTGTTTTTTTCATTTGTTTTTATTTTTTAGTCGAATATTCCGGAACCTTCATCGGGTTGATCTGTGCCGCCACCTTCAAATTCGCCTATATCTCTGTCGAAGCTTCCTGGGTCTAACTTGTCCTTCGTTCCTTTAACTTTTGGTCCCTTGCCTCCTTTTTCTTCCACCGGTTTCTCTTCCTCCGGCTTCACCGCCAATCCCGCAAACAATTCATATATATGTGTCCCTGATTTGTATTCGGCTCTTTGCACCGCTTCGGCTGTGACCGAGCCTATTCTGCCATTGAGTCTGGCTATTGCAAACTCTTCGTGAACCAATAGTGTCGGGTTTGCGCATTTTTTGTGTACGCCGGCCCCGTACTCGGTTAAGTCTTTTAGTACGAATGTGTAGCCGTCCATGTTTTTCCATACCATATACTCTTTTCCTGTTATTTGGACGTCTCGGAATTGGTCTACGAGTGCGCGGAAAGTGTCGTAAACTTGCCGGAATTTTTCTGTCGCCAATAGTGCGGCTATCGTTTCCGGTGATTTCATTTTGTATAACTCCGCCAATGAGTCCGAATGTTTCGGCCCTAATAATATCGATGCATAGTCTGCGAGTTTTATTGCGAGAGGTGATCTTAAGAATTCGTAAGCTTCGGTTCGGGTCTCGTTTTTTCCCGGGAGCTTGCTTGACATTTCAAGCATTGCGGATTTGTAAGTATCGCGTTGTCCTTCCGATATTTTTTCGAGGATGTTGCCTGTTCTTACGACGATGTTCGCTTTTTCGCTCCCGAGATTTACCATGCCTCGCAAACCTTCGATGCCTTCCGTGCCTACGATTGTAAGCGCGTAAGTGTCGCTTTCGAGAGTGGTTGCCGATGTTGCGGTTTCAAGATCCAATGATGCGAAATCTATTGCGTCGATTATCGCGTTTGCGAATGATTCTGCTGTTGTTGTATCCGTGACCGCCTTTGTGGCTTCGAACAGTTTTGTCAATTTCGGTCTGAAAAATCTTTCGACGGTTTTCTTTAATGCTTCCGGGCTTTTGTGCTGATGGAAACTTAAGACGATGAGTCTGTTTATCGTGTAGTTGAGTTCGGTTTCGTTAAGATTTCTTTTGATTGTAGTGTCGGCGTTTGCCAATTCTTGCAATTTTGCGATCAAAGCCGGTCTGTTCGCTTCTCTCAACGTGCCGTCCGGGGCGATTATCATCGTTGATAATTCTTTGAATTCTTTGCTATCTTTCGCCATGTATTTTTCGGCGAAAGTATCGAGAGTCGATGTGTTGATGCTTGCGGCGGTCTCTTTCGGTCCCGAAATCGCCTCTTCCATTCTGCCTCTTGCTCTGTTTATTTCTCTTGTGTATTCGAGTGGTGTTTCCATTTCGGATATTAGTCCAAGGACTCTCAAACGTTCGGCTTCTTCCCATGTAAGGATGTTGTTTGTTTCGGCCGCTCCGCTTTCTTTTCTTTCCACAACCGATTTGTCGTGTGCGAATAACAAGTAGCCCGTATCATCTCTTTCGATATCGGTTCTTGATCTGTGAGGATTGGTTTTGATCGTGATGATTGTTTTTATCGTGTTGCCGAATCTGTCGGGGCGTGCGAGTTGGATGTCTCTTGTTTCGATGATCAGTCGGCCATCCATTCTGTCGAATGAAAGGTATAGATCGTCGAGAGTTGCAGGTTTTTTCGGGTCTGTCGGATTGCCTCGCAGTATGTGTATTTTCGGTTCCGTTTGGTCGTCAACGTGGAGTTCGACCGTGCCCAAGAATCTGTTTTTTGCGAATTGCAAATGCAACATCTCTTGATAAGTGTTTCCTTTATAAGTCGGGTTTTTGCCGAAAGTGATGCCACTTCCCGCAAATGATTTGTTGTAATCTTCTATTGATCTTCCTAAATCGGCTGAGATCGTTTGTGCCTGTTCCGATCCGTCCAGTTCGAGCCTGCCGCCATCTCCGACTTGAAGCCCTCTTGAAGATATGCCGGCTGTTTCGAGATCTGTTGAAACTTGTCCGATCAATTCATCGGCTTGTCTGTGCATGGTTTCCATTAATGCTTTTCCGATTTCGGCATCCGTTTTTCCAACCAAGAACGGTAATTGATTTTCTCTGTCTATAAAAGGCATGATTTTCGTGCCTCCTTTGAATGCCAAAGTGACAAAAACCATCGGTATTGTTGCAGGCAAATCCCATCCTTTCGGTATCGGTATGCCGAGGTTTCGCAAAAGTTCCAACGGGTTTATCAATGCCACTCCAGCGCCTCTTAACGGGAATATGAAAACATCCGCATCCGCGTTGGTACCGACCTCTTGCATGAGGTGTTCGAATTTCGTGAGAAGTATTTCATTTATGATGTTTTCGTTCGTTATCGGAGGGTTGCCTTCTTTCAACGCTTCGATGTCTCCTTGAAATTGAGGCAGTGCTCGTATCGCCGCTATTTTTTCTGCTCGAGGCAGGATTGCGATCCTACTCAAATCTCCGGCTTTTATCTGCTCCGTTTCTCTGTAATTTTCCAATCTTCCTTGTGGTGACATGTAAAGTCCGGTTCCGACATGCCATCCTGGTATTCCACATGTGATTTGACCACCTCCTCCAATGTAGAAGTTGAGTCTATCGGGTCTGCCGAGGGACAGAGCGGTACTTGCGCTTGCTCCTAATCCGCTTATTTGCATTGATACGCTCAAGTCTACTTTTTCCGTGTCGATTATTTCCAGGGTTTCTCCTATAACCGGCATTGGTATCGGAGAGTTGCTCGATAACATCAAGCTTAATTGTATTGAAGCTCCCGGTCCCAGATTTATGTTTATTGTCGGGATCGTCGCGGTTAGACCTTTGCCTTCTTGCGTTATGAACGAAAGTCCGCCCAACATTCTTGAGTCCGCGGTTTGTCCGCCGGGACTTTGGTCGACAGGGGTGGTCGGATAAGTTTCCATGTTAAATCCTTTGTCGAGTTGGCTTTGTACCGACTCTGCGATTGTTTCCAGTTGTTCCGAAGATAATTCAGGTTTTTGTTTTTGGATCTCTTGTAAAATCGAAAGGATTATCGGGTTGTCTTTGTATCTTGTTTCCAAATTTCCCAAATCCCTTTCGGTTATCACCCTGTCTTCCGCCGTTTCCATTCCTCTTTCGGTCAATTCTCTTTGATACATGCCGAATTGGATGAAAAGTCTTTGTGCGTCGGTGAGGGTTGCCGATAAGGTTTTAAATGCCGGGTTGTTTTCTATGATCGTTATCAATGCGCGATTTTTTTTGCCGAGTTCCGTTGCCAGGTTCTCTCTTTGTGCTCGGAGTGTCGTGAGTTCTGTTTCATCTTCCGGTGTTTTTTTGCTTTTTTCCGACAGCCTTCTCTCTTTTCTTGAAACTTGATTGAGTTCTCTTTGCATCGTCTTGATTTCCGTTTTCAATGCGTCTCCGATTTTTATACCCAAACTTTCCGCTATATCCACCAAATCCACCGGAGGTTGTATCTTTTCGGAATTTCTAAGACCTTCCAACATGAGGTTTTGCAAGTCGGTCGTTAGGGCTTGGTGATCTATTACGCGTTTTTGACTGCCTGCTTCACCTTCGAATTTACTGTGTCTTGTGATCAATCTTTGTCTTGCTGATTTCCAGCTCATAAGTCTTGTCAGTGCGGTTGAGCTTTCGATATTGTCTTCCGCCGTTCCGGCTTCCAAATCAGCTTGCGTTATGTCCAAATCTTCTCCGCTGAAGGCTTGATATGTCAGATCTATGGCATGTTGCTCTGGTTGACTGTACGCGTCGAGCGTCATGCTTGAAGTTTCCACGTCCACTTGCTGTTCGCCCTCTTGCAGGCGACTTAATGCGTCAAACAAGTCCAAGCTTTTTGTGATGATAGTTTGGTAGCGTTGTAGTTTGCCTTGCGCTTCCGCTATTTTTGCTTGAGCTGTGTCCCTCTCTTCTTTTGTTGTTTGTAGATTTGTTTGTTGGTTTTCAACCAGTAAAATTGCTTGCTCATGTTGATTTATTGCCACTTGTTTTTGTTGAGTTTCGTCAGGGTCACTGATGAGGCTTGTTATTGTTGCCTCTTTTTGACCACGAAGTCTTATTAGCCAATTTTCCATTGTTTCCTCATCCTCTCTTTTCAGAGAGAAAATATTTGATGCCCATTTATTCCCTTCAATATCAAGATTCAGTTGAAAAGTGGCTGTTTTTTCTTGTACTGATGTGAATGTTCTGGATTTTTGTTTCCAGTCAGCGATTTCCGCTTCCAAATAATCCGAACTTTTCATCTGTGCGTACTCTTCCATGAACCGTTTGCCGTTCGTTGCGGTGACTCCTTGCAAATTGCCGAATCTGATAATGTCGTCGAATTTGATTTTTTTATCCGAGCCTATCCCTAAAAATCCGCCTTTTTGTAAGATTTGTTTGAAATCGTTAAGTGACCAATTGAAAGGTTCCGCTATCAAGATTTGTTCCGCGGTTTGTAACCCCGCTCCTCCCGTGTCCAACGATTGGAAATGGTTTGCCCATTCTCTTGGATTTCCAGTGCGGAGTACGGTCGGGACTTTAAATCTTTGTTTTGAAAGTCTTTCAAACTCGAGAGTGGATAAAGTTGTTTGTTCGTGCTCTGTTTCCGCTTGTTGTCTTGCGAGTTCTATATTTGCAGATTCGTTCGTTTCTTCTTCCGAAGTTTTTCGCAACTGTGTTGTTACCACTTCTCTCAATTGATCTCTCGCGGTTCTTGCTTCCACTGCTACGGTTTCCGAAGCCGCTACCAGTTTTTGGTATTTACTATATAGTTCCGGATTTCTCTGTAGCGCTTTTAAGAAATCGCCGAATTCTCGTGATTGTACCAACGTTGTAGTATCTCCTGAAAATGTCGCTTTTCTCTTCACGGTATCTAGTCCCTGCATTATTCCCAGTTTCGTTAGAATTTTTATTTCCGTTCCCGATAGTGCCACGTTCCCATCCAATCTTGTTGTCAGGTTTATTATTTGCTGATTTGTCAGTGTTTCGAGTGTTGTCTTTAGCGCTTCCGCTTGTTTTTCCGGCGCAGGTCCGTCTGTCGGAGACATATAAACCAATCTTGGTTTTGTGCTGAAAACCTGTAAAAAGAAATTTCTTAGCAACATTTTTATTTTTGTTTAGAGTTTTAAATCTAATAATTTTATCATAAATTGTCTCCGTTTTCAATGGGTGATAGTATTCGAGCAGGTTATTTCTTATAAAAACAAAAAATGGACTTACCGATTATCATCACGAATTTCAAAACTTACATGGAAGCAACGGGAGGGAAGGCTCTTGATTTGGCGAAAGCTCATGCCAAAGTTGCGATCGAATTGAAAGTTTCTCTCGGTATAGCGGTTCAGCCTACGGATTTGGTAATGCTTGCGGCCGGAGTGAGTTTGCCCGTTTTCGCTCAACATATGGATGCGATTGAGCCGGGCGCTCATACGGGAGGGATTTTGCCGGAGGCGATTAAAAATGCCGGTGCTTACGGTGTCATCATCAATCATTCCGAGAAAAGAGTTCCTTTTACAGATATCGAGAAAAACATAAAACGAGCCAAAGATTTGAAGCTTTTTACGATTGTTTGTTGCGCTGACGATGTCGAAGCCGCGCAGATTGTGAAATTCGAACCCGATATGATTGCCGTTGAGCCGCCGGAATTGATAGGTGGAGATATTTCGATTTCGACTGCCAATCCGGATTTGATCAGAAAGTCGGTTGCGGTTGTGGGGAAGGGGAGATTGATAGTTGGTGCCGGGGTTAAGACGGCAGATGATATTAAAATCGCTCTCGAGCTTGGTGCGAGCGGGATTTTGTTGGCTTCCGGAGTTGTAAAGGCGAAAGAGCCGGAGAAAGTTTTGAGAGAGTTGTGTGGGGCTTTAAAATAAATTGGTCATGGGGTATAGATTGAAAATGTATGCGTTTTGGAAGTTTGGGGTGAAGTTTATGCCTCTTTTATTCCCGTTTTATTTTTTGAAATTTCAAGTTGCGGAAGTGCCTTTTACGGCTGTGGAGGTTTTGGTTTATATCTTGTTTTGTGCGTTTTTGTTAAGCGGCGTGAATGTGAAGAGGGTGGTAAAAGAGAAGATGTTTTGGTTTGCCGGAGCGTTTTTTCTTGCCGCGGTGATTTCGACTTTTATTGTGCCTGCGAGTTTGAGTAAAGTTGATGGTACGGAGGTGACCGCGCTTATTGATGCGATGGGGGTGTTGAAGGGGTGGGTTTTTATGCCTCTCCTTTATTTTGTGATGGCTTATTTTTCCATTGATGGTGAGCGGGATAAAAAACATATGCTGGTTTCTTTCATATGGTCTGGTGTGATCTTGTCGATCTGGGCGATTTATCAAGTCGCGAGCGGGAATTATGTCACTTCGGACGGAAGGGCGTCGGCGTTTTATGAGTCGGCGAATTATTTGGCTCTTTATTTGGGACCGATTTGCGTGCTTTCTTTGATTATGACGCTCGAGGTTTTGAGAGGTCGGGCTTGGAAAAAGTTGGTATTTTTGATGCCTGGATTTTTGGTTTTAGCGGCGATGTTTTTTACAAAATCTTATGCCGGAATGATTGCCGTTTTTGCCGGATTCGGGTTTTATTTAATGCTGAGTAAAAATTTTACTCGCAGGTTTAAAATCGCGGCTTGTGGACTGGCAATATTGGTATTTGCAGGATTAGCTTTTATGCAAGTCGGAACTGAAAAATTCGAATCGTTTTTTGAGCTTTCCGAAAGATCGCAGTCGAGTGCGAGATTGCAAATTTGGCATGCTTCGTCCGAGCTTATTTCCGAGCATCCTTTGTTTGGTATCGGGCTTGGGCAATTCGAAATTTATTATCAGTGGAAAATGGATGAAATTTACAAGCTTTTTACATACGAATGGTTGATTCCGCATCCGCATAATTTTTTGATGGGGATTTGGCTTAATTTCGGGTTGCTCGGGTTGATTTCCATAATCGGGGTGATCTTGGTTGCCGTTAAAAGAGTGCATGTCGGCGACGGTTTGAGGCTTATGATTTCGGCTCTGCTTTTTTCGATTTTGATTCACGGGATTTTCGATATGCCGTTTATGAAAAACGATCTCGCGATGGAATTTTGGTTTATAATCGCGCTTTTATTATGATGAGAAAAGTTATAAAAGGTCGTGGGCTTGGAAGGAAGCTTGGTTTCCCTACGATTAATCTTGAAAGGGATGGCGAAAACGGTGTTTTTTTGGTGAAAGTTTTGATGGATGGGCGAAATTATTTCGGGGTGATGCATGGTGGCGAAGGGTATTCGTGTGAAATTCATCTTTTTGATTATAAAGGAGATGCTTACGGGAAAGATGTTTCGGTGGAGGTGATTTCGAAAATTCGAGATACGAGAAAATTTGAAGAAGAAGAAGTTGAAGAATTGAAGAGGCAAATAATGGAAGATGTTAAAGTTGCGAAAAAGATATGTTTAGGGTTAAATTTAATTCCGTCATGTTGAATTTTTTTAGAAAACAAATACCGGAAACGCATCCATTAAGGCTTCTTTATCATAAGGTGGTCGCTATTTTGGCGGCGATTTATTACAGATTCCCCGCGACGCGTTTGAAAGTTATTGCGGTTACCGGTACAAAAGGTAAGACCACGACTTGCAGTTTGATTGCGCAGATTTTATCTGCGGCGGGACATAAAGTTGGTGTAACTTCGACAGTCTATTTTCAGATTGGAGAACGCAGATGGGCGAATCTTACCAAGCAAACGACCTTGGGGAGATTCGAGCTCCAAAGACTTCTCAGGGAAATGGTGAATGAGGGTTGTGAATATGCGGTTGTCGAGGCTTCTTCGCATGCGATGGTTCAATCAAGATTGTGGGGAGTGAATGTTGATGTCGCCGTGTTTACGAATCTTGCTCCGGACCATACCGAATACCACGGTTCTTACGACTCTTATAGGGAAGCCAAAGGCTTACTTTTTGATAAATTAAACCGCGAGCGTAGAAAAGCGACCGTATCCAAGATGTTTGTGATTAATGAAGATGATTCGGAAGCCTCGTATTTTTTGGAATTCAGGGCTGATCAGAAATTCACTTATGGGCTTCGAAAAGGAATTTATAACGGCAGAGATATTGAAATATTGCCAAATGGTACAAAATTCAAATATGCGATTCCGAACGGTGAAATTTCCGTGAGCATGTCTCTTCTCGGGCGTGTAAATGTTTATAATGCGGTTTGTGCGGCTACGGTTGCCGTTTCTCAACATATTTCGCTTGAAACGATTAAGCACGCGCTTGAAAGTTGTAAGTCGGTTCCCGGAAGAATGGAGTCGGTTGATCTCGGTCAACTTTTTACGGTTATAGTGGATTACGCGCATACGACCGAGTCTTTGCAGGCGCTTATTGATGTTTTCAAGCCTTTGACAAAAGGTAGACTATTCCTTGTGTTTGGTGCAACCGGTGGCGGAAGAGATAAAACGAAAAGACCGCATATGGGCGAAGTTGCCGATAAAGGTGCGACAGATATTATTTTGACTGATGATGACCCTTATGATGAGGACAATATTGAGATTATTGAACAGATTGCGAAAGGTATTAAACGCAAGGAAGGTGATAGGCTTTGGAAGATTCCATATAGAAGGGAAGCTATCAGGTTTGTCTTGGCAATGGCCAAAGAAAATGATACTATATTGATAGCTGGCAAGGGGGCTGAAGAGTTTCAAATGACTCGCGAAGGAAAAATTCCCCATGATGATAGGCAAGTTGTCAGAGATATTTTGAGTCAACAGGTGGACGTGGAGCTTAGCTAAGTTATTAACTAAATATATGGATGGTTTTCTTGTAGTAGATAAGCCGAAAGGCAAAACTTCTTTTGATGTTGTTGCCGAGCTGAGAAGGATTTTAAATGAAAAAAGAATCGGGCATCTTGGAACTCTCGATCCTATGGCGACAGGAATTCTTGTGATTGCTGTTGGCAGGGCGACCAAGCTTAACGAATTTTTGATGATTATGGATAAGGAGTATCATGCGGAGATAGTTTTGGGTGCCAGGAGTGATACTTGCGATGCCGAAGGGCAAATAGATTACAAGCCCGAGTATATAAAGGCGATTTGGAAGGCGAATAAGGACGAGATAGATGTAAAAAAAATCGTTCCGTTTTTGGATGAATTCAAGGGGTTGATAGATCAAGTGCCGCCGACCTTTTCCGCGATAAAGGTTGCCGGAGTTAGAGCTTATGAAATGGCAAGGAAAGGCATGCCTGTCAGATTGCCTTCCAGAAAAGTGAAAATTTATGACATTACGGATATCGGGTTTAAAATCGGCGATTTCGGGTACGGGATTATGCTTAATGGGATGACTGAGCCTGTGATGTTGCCGGTTTTGACTTGCAATATCAGGTGTGGAAGCGGGACTTATATTCGTTCGATTGCCAGAGATTTGGGTGAAAAGTTGGGATGTTATGGTTTTTTGGGTGAGCTAAGGAGGACGAAGGTTGGGCAATTTGATCTTGAAAGAGCGCAAAAACTTTCAACCTTAACCGCTGAAAATATTGAATTGATTCCTATGGAGGCGGTTTTGGAAGGTTGGGCGAGAATAGATTTGAATGATAGAGATTTTGATAGGGTGACGAAGGGGCAAAGAATTAAGGTTGGCGGGAGTTTTCCGGGGAGTTATGTGTCGGGTTATTATAGAGGGAAATTGGTGACAATACTTAGATATGATAATAAATTCGGGAATCTGCGGGTGTATAAAAACCTTTGATAATTGTTTGTTCAGATGGCTTCGCTTTCCGATTCCTTCGGGCTAGCATGCCTGCCCGTCGGCAGACAGGTATGTCCTCAGGGATCTGGAAGCATTCAAGATATCTTCACAAACAATTAACAAAGATTTAACGTATTTTTAATGTTTCCGTGGTAGAACGGGTATGTGTTGACTTTGATTTTATAACTTTGTATAATTTAGCTAGATTAATCAATTTAACTAAATTCATCATGCAGTATGCGTTGTCTATGTTTAATACCGGCCAGATTACTCTTCCGAAAAAATGGAGGATGAAATTTGAAACTAAAAATTTTATAGCAGAAGAGACGAATGACGGGTTGCTTATCAAGCCTTTAACAAAAGATGAGACGGTGTTTTATGAGGATAAAAACGGGTTTGGGATATATTGCGAGAAAGGGCTTGATACGGACAAGATTTTAAAAACAATCGAGAAATTGAATGGATAAAATTGAAAAATTCTTGGCGAAATTGACCGCGAAAGAGCGCGAGTTGGTCGCGACTTTGATAAGGAGGGCAATTTGCGGCGATTTGAATGGGCTCGATGTGAAGAAGTTGAAAGGATTTGGCGGGTTGTACAGGATTAGAGATGGGAAAATCAGAGTGGTTTTTGAGAAGGTCGATCCTGTGAATAAGATTGTAAATGTGGATTTTCGGGATAGGGTGTATAAAAACTTATAATTATGGATTTTGGAAAATTAATCGAGGTGATTGAAGAATATATTCTTGGTTGTGCTGCCAAACAAAGATTCGAAGATAGTACCCCTGATGATTTTGTGAACTCGGATACTGCGAAAAAATATTGAATATCGAGTGATAAATTGCGTATCCCTCATCCTATGTTAAAATCCAATCATGAAGATGGTTTATCTTTATTCGGGGCTGGTTTCGTTTGTAATGTGTGTGGTGCTTACGTGGAGTGCGCTCAAAATTTTTCCGCGAATTGGGTTGATGGATAAGCCGCATAAGTACGGGCTTAATAGGGTGCCGATTCCATATGCCGGAGGGGTGGTTTTTTATATTGTTTTATTGGTTATTGCTGGGTTCTTTTTGGATTGGAATTTGCAGATTATTGGGGTGGTTTTGGGGGCGCTGATTTTGCTTGTGGTGAATTTGATTGATGATTTGAAAGGATTGTCGCCGTGGCCGAGGTTGATGGCGCAAGGGGTGGCGGCATTTACGGTGGTTTTGTCCGGGGTGAGAGTGGACCATGTGACGAATCCGTTTGGCGGGGCGATAGATTTAAGTGGCTTACAGGTGAGTTTTGGGATTGGGGAACATGTGGTTGCGATTTCGTTGGTGGGGCTTTTTGTGACGGTTTTTTGGATTTTGGCGATGGTGAATACGATGAATTGGTTGGATGGGCTTAACGGGTTGTCGAGCGGGGTTACCGTGATTGCGGCTTTGACGATTTTTGCGTTAGCGGTGAGGCCGAATTTTCATGCGATCGATCAGACTCAAACTGCCGTTTTGGCGATTTCGATGGCTGCGATGGCGTTTTCATTTTGGCTTTTTGATTTTGCTCCCGCGAAAATTTTGATGGGGGATACGGGGAGCATGTTTTTCGGATATATGTTGGCCGTTTTGGCGATTTTATCGGGAGGGAAAATTGCGACTGCGTTTTTGGTGATGGGTTTGCCGCTTATTGATTTCGCGTGGGTTATAGGAAGGCGGATTTGGGAAGGGAGGTCGCCTTTTAAAGGAGATCTGAGACATTTTCATCACAGGTTGATTTCTGCGGGGTTGTCCGAAAGGAAGTCGCTTTTCGTGGTGTATGGAGTGTGTGCGGCTTTTGGTGTGACTGCGTTATTTTTGGGGAGTGCGCAAAAGTTGTTAGCGTTGGTTGTTTTGGCGGCGCTGGTTTTGATTATTGGGGTTTGGCTTATGGTTGCGAAACGGAGGTGATTTGAGTATAGTGACCTCCTTTTATTTCGCAAAATCGAGAAAATGGATGAAACCGCCAGTAAAATTGTGACCGGGAAATGTGTACATGGACGTGGGAATGAGTTTACCGTTCGAGATATGATCGAGCAGGACGGAGTTGAGCCTAGCGAGAGAACTGTTGTTAAGGAGCCGAATCGTTATTTTTTCGGGTGGCAGACGCCTCGGTATGAAGATATGCGTGAATACTTGGAAGCTCTGTGTGAGTATGGTTTTCGATTACGAGAGAGTTTGAAATTAATTCGATTGAAGGAAGGATATGAGATTGAGAGGGTACGGAATTGTACTCGGATGGAGTTGCTCAAAAATATTCGGAAACAGGTTACGATTGGTGCTGTTTTAAAATTACTGACGAAGCAACTTGGCAAAAATGGCGGTATTCATAATTTCGTGATGACCGAGCTGTATTCCAAAAATCCTTGTATGGCGATGAGTGACATGGCCGATCCGCATTGGGGAGCGGAGCTTTGTAAAATTCTTGAGGATGGAGAGAGATTATATAAAGATCGTGGATTGATGGTTGATCCCCTGGGCGGCGCGGCGATTATCGGTGCTTTTAAGTATTTGTTTGATCCGGCCGGCGATCCGATTTTGAGTAATTTGGAGAAAGGGGCGGATGGTAAGATTATTTTGACCGATCCCGGGCTTATGAATGTTCATAACGGAGAGCGTGTTTCAAATATTCCTGGGACGCGTTGGCTTATGGCTTTGACTTTGAGGTTGTTGGGAGAGCTTGGGTTTGAGGCGATGAATATGGCTTTGCGCGATTATGGTAATAAAATTGAGCCCAGGCTGTGGGGAGTTTCAAATGCTGTTCCGAAAGTAGCGGCTTTTCTTGGATATAGTGCTATCAGGTTAGCGTGTAAGTTTTGGAAATCTAGGGCTGGTGATGCGATGTATGATTTTTCGAGAAGCGTGTCGTGTTTGTCGTGAGGTGCGAAAAACTGGTGCCTTTTAGCGAGGCAGCCGATTGCCTCCTTCCCTTCCTATATGCTATAAGTTATGAGCTATAAGTCACAAGTTTTTGCCCATGCCTCTCGACCCGATCTCCGAAATCAAGTCTCGTCTCTCGATAGAGGATGTTGTTGCGCCTTATGTTCAGCTTAAAAAGATTGGGCGGAATTTCAAGGCTTGTTGTCCTTTTCATCAGGAGAAAACGCCGAGTTTCATAGTGAGTCCGGAGAAGGGGTTGGCTTACTGTTTCGGGTGTCACAAGGGTGGTGATATGTTTAAATTTATCGAGTATGTTGAGGGGGTGGATTTTAAAGGTGCGCTTGAGATTTTGGCTGATAAAGCGAATGTGGATTTGGCGGCTTATAAGACGTCGGGTCCGAAAATAACAAAAGATGAGAAGGATATTTTGTTTGAGCTTCAAGGGGAGACGGCAGGTTTTTATTCGAGAAATTTGCTTGAAACCGAGGCTGGGCAGAAGGTTCTTGAATATGTTCGTAAAAGAGGCCTAACTGATGATTCCGTGAGGGAGTTTAAACTTGGATTTGCGCCGGACAGTTATGATTCGGTTTACAGTTACCTTGTAAATAACGGGTTTAAAAAGGGCGATGCCGTGAGGTGTGGAGTTTTGATTTCAAAAGATACCGCCGGGGAAAAAGTTTATGATAGATTCAGACTTAGACTCATGTTCCCGATTTGCGACGATGTTGGGCGAATTGTGGCTTTTGGCGGACGAGCGCTCAAAAAAGAGGACGAACCGAAATATTTGAACTCTCCCGAATCACCGGTTTATCACAAGGGGAAGGTTCTTTACGGGTTAAATTTGGCAAAAAGTCATATTAAAGAGCAAGATCTTTGCGTGGTCGTTGAAGGGTATATGGATGCGATTTCTTCGTATCAAGCGGGAGTGAAAAATGTTGTGGCTTCTTCAGGTACGGCTTTGACGGTTGAACAGCTGAAAATTATCAAGAGATTTACCTCTAATTTGGCTTTTTCTTTTGATATGGACTCCGCGGGTCGCGAAGCGCTTTTCAGAGCTGTTCAGAATGCGCAACCTTCGGGTTTTAATATGAAAGTTGTAACCATAGATGGATTTAAAGATCCGGACGAGTGTGTCAAAAACAACCCTGAAAATTGGCGCAAAGCCGTTTTGGATGCAAAATATTATTTGGATTTTTATCTCGATGATTTTTCAAAAAAGTACGATTTAGCGGATCTCAATCAGAGCAAAGAGTTTTGTGACCTTTATTTGAATATTTTGAAGGGAGTTGCTCATCCTCTTGAGAGAGATGTTTATTTGAAAAAACTTGGGTCGAAATTGGCATTACCTTATGCGCAACTTGAAGAAAGGATGAAGTTTTTGGCAAAAAACAGTTTGCGATCCAGCATGTCGAAAATCGAAGAGGAGCCTAGAAAGACGAGCATATCTTTACAGGAGTATTTCATCGGATTTATGATGAATTTCAAAGATAGGTTTGCCAAGTATCTGGACGATAAGCACGCAGACCTGTTTGAAGATAATTTAAAAAATATTTACAAAAGACTTGCAAGTTATTATAATGCCAAAGCTTGTTTGGACGATTCCGTCCTTTCCGAGTTTACGGAAGAGGAAAAAGAGAAGTTACAAGTTTACGCTTTGTATGTTGATAATCGAGTATCCGAATGGACAAGTGCCGAGGTCGAAAAGGAGTTTGAAAAAGTGTTTATCAAGGTGAAAACGGATTCGGGAAAACGCAAACAAAAAGATTTTGCCAAGAAAATCAGAGAGGCGGTGTTGAGTGGTGATTCGGAAACGGAGGCGAAGCTTCTTCAAGAGTATGCAACTTTTATTTCCTAAGTAATCTCATAAATGGCAAGAACGAGAAAATTTATTACCGGTATCTCCGACGAGAAACTGGCTAAGTTTCCGCCTGAGGTCCGTGCTCTTATTGAAAAAGGCAAGCAGCGCGGTTTTGTAACGCATCAGGAGCTTGTTAAGGCTGTTCCTTCGGTTGAGGAGGACGTCATGCTTCTCGATGAGATTTATGCCGTTTTCATGGATTTGGGTATAAAAGTTATGGATGTTAAGGACTCCATGATTTGGGGCGATAACGCCAAGGAAGATGAACTTTTAATACAAGATGATGGAGCTGAAGAGGCGGCAACCGAAGAGGCTGATAGACAAATTCAACTTCAGGAAATAGCGAACGATTCGATAAGGATGTATCTTTGTGAAATAGGGAAAGTTAAGTTGCTTACTGCGAAAGAAGAGGCTGAACTTGCGCGAAGGATTGAGAAAGGCGATCAGTCTGCCAAAAAGGCGCTTGCCGAGGCGAACTTGAGACTTGTTGTCAGTATTGCGAAAAAATACATTGGTAGAGGTCTTTCTTTTTTGGATCTTATACAAGAAGGAAATATAGGTTTGTTCAGGGCTGTTGAAAAGTTTGATCCGGACAGAGGTTTTAAGTTTTCAACTTATGCAACTTGGTGGATTAGGCAGGCGATTACTCGCGCCATTGCCGATCAAGCCAGGACGATTCGTATTCCGGTCCACATGGTTGAGACTATCAACAAGCTTACGCATACGCAAAGAAGGCTTGTACAAGAGCTTGGTCGTGAGCCTTTGATCGAAGAGTTGGCGGCTGAAATGAGTATGGATATCAAGAAGGTTCGACATGTTTTGAAAATTTCTCAGGATATAGTTTCTTTGGAGGCTCCGGTTGGTGCCGAAGAAGATAGTAAGCTTGGAGATTTTATTGAAGATGACGACGCGCTTTCTCCGGCGGATTTAACAAATAAGCAGTTAATTAAGGAAAATATTCATGATATGCTTCAATATCTTTCTCCTCGTGAGAGAAAGATTATTGAGATGAGATTCGGGCTTAAAGATGGTATCGGCCACACTCTTGAAGAGGTTGGGAAGGAGTTTGGTGTTACAAGAGAAAGAATTAGACAAATTGAAGCGAAAGTTCTTCAGAAACTTCGCGAGCATCCGACCAGCGTTCGTATAAAAGACAACTAAGACGTCTGCAAAAGTACCTTTTTTACTGCAATATGCACTCTTTGGCTACAAATAATTCATCGCTTCTCATCGTATCTTTCCCTGATACGTTTTCGTCGCGCTTCATTATTTTCGCTCAAAGATTGCATATTTCGTATTAAAATTGTACTTTTGCAGACGTCTTTTAAAATTTAATTTAAAATTTATGACATTGATTCTTGCAAATACGGGATGGGGCGATGATGATTTTACGGATGAAGAAGATCCGGCCGATAGTTCTTCTGCCAGTTTTGGAGATGATGATGTTACTACTGGCGATCCCGTAGTTTCTATCGATGGTGACGAGGTTGTTTATGTTACCAGGGAAGGTTTAAAAGAACTTCGGGACGAACTTGAACATTTAAAGACGACTCGCAGAAGAGAGGTTGCACAAAGGCTTAAGGAAGCGATTTCTTATGGTGATCTTTCCGAGAATGCCGAATATGAAGAGGCTAAAAATGAGCAAGCTTTCGTTGAAGGCAGAATCAGAGAACTTGAAGAGAAGGTAAAGCATGCCAAAGTTATTTCCGAAAAAAAAGACAAACCGGGTACAAAAGTTGTAAATTTGGGTACGAAAGTTGTTTTAAGAATTATTAAGGCAGGAAAAGAAGGTGATAACGAAGAGTATACGATAGTTGGTTCAACCGAGGCTGATCCGATGGCAAACAGGATTTCCAACGAATCCCCAATAGGCAATGCAATTATGGGGCATAAAACAGGGGATACAGTTGATGTCGTTGTGCCTGCCGGGAAGATCAAATGCAAAATTGCGAAGATCTTCTAGGGTCTGTGCACACTAATTATCTCTTTGCCTTCGGCATATATTTTTTCATCTCTTTCGCTTGAGTTTTCTTTTGCAGGCTAACGGGAAGGACTTTGAAATAAAGGTAGGCGGTTTTACCTATCAAATACAAGCCCGTGATTATGATGATTGCGAGTATCGGTCTTAAAGCCAAATATGGCATGTTTTGATCTCTGAAAAACAAGGCGGCGAGTCCGAATGCGCCGGTTAAAACAAAGTTCATTGTCGTATTTCTGAATACAAACTTCAAGGTTTTCTTGTTTTCGCTGTTTTTAATTAAATATTTCGCGACGAATCCTCCTGCGATTAACACTAGAAAAAACGCTAAGCATGGCCAAAAGTACATAAAATCGGCCCCTGGTGTAACTTGAAACAAGTAAGATGGAGAAAGAAGTTTTAGTGGGTCCATTTTAGTCTGTAATTATAGGTTTTTTCTTGAAAGATTTTATCCTTTTGTACAAGCAATATCCAGAAATAAAAAATATTACCAATGAAATTGCGCTTGCTATTCTTATGCCAAAGATTTCCGACACATCATCTCCTCGCAAAAATTCCGTTAAGAATCTAATGAAAGAGTATAATGTGATGGCTATCAGGGTCTGATTTCCTTCGTGTTTTAGGAATTCGTGTTTTCGATATTTTTTCAAAATGCTGATAATGCCGGAGACGTATAACATCGAGTAAATTTGTGTTGGGTGTACCGGGACGGTGTATTTAACATTGATACTTTCATAAGTGATACCCCAAGGGAGATTGGTCGGAATACCGTAAGCTTGTCCGTCCAAAAGTTGTCCGAAGTTGGCGATAACTATGCCTGTTCCCAAAGGTACGATTAGCGCGTCTAGCCACTTCAAGATACTCTCTTCTCTTTTTAAACTTACAACTCCGAACATTATCAACATGCCCGCGAGTGCGCCCCAGAAAGACAGGCCTTTATCTATTATGAAGAAAAAGCTCAAAAGTCCGTGGAGCGAAAATGTTGGCATATAATACTGCAGATTTCCCAGGAAGAATGTCAGTCTGGATATCAGAAGAGTTATGAAGATGATGCTGATTCCGTGGTTGAACAACATGCCGAGATCGAGTCTTTGTCTTTTTGCTATTTTTGCAAAAGATATGATTCCCACAATGAACGCGATTGTCACAAAAAGCCATAGAGAGTGTAATGTGAACGGACCTATCTCAAATAATATTGGATACATTAGAAATTAAAAATTAATAATGTTGTGCTTATTATTCCAAATGCGATTGCGAATGCGGTTAAGTATGTTTGTTTTGGTGCGAATTTCGCTTTTCCTGCCAGCAAAATATACCATAAAAACAGTGCCGGTACTAAATATTTAAACAGTGTGGACTCGGTTTCTTTGTCTAGATAATAGGAGTAGAAATAATAACCGAGATAAAATGTCGTGAGCCAGCCCAAGAAGTTTGCGCTTTCGGAGGAAAAGGTATCGTCTTCCGATCTTCTGATTTCTTGGACGACTCTTGTGCTTTTTTGTTTCTTTATGTCTTTAAGTTTGGTTTTGAGATTTTGTTTCTCTTCGAAGATTTTCTTGAGACTTTCGGCGACGTGATTTTTAGCCTCTTTGTCTTTTGCCGTGATCCAGATTTTTATATAGGTTAATATTTGTTTATTTACGGTTTTGATCATTGATTTGATGGAGGTGATTTCCGGGTCTTCCTTGAAGAGTTCAAGCCCTTTTCTTGCGAGATTTTGAAGAGGTTTATATTTGAAACGCGTTATTTGCTCGTTCAGATCTTGCTTGAAAGTTTTTTCGGGAGCGTGTGTTGAGCGCAGTGAGGCTAAAAGTTCTTGGCTTTCAACCGTTAAAGAGGCTCTCTGTTTTTGCATATTCTCTTTATGGAGGAATAGCTCTTGATCTTGAATTTTTCTTAAAAGATCTTCGGCGGTGTGTTCTATGTATTCGAGGTTCGTGCTGTTTTTGATTCTTAAAAGTTTGTCTATATATCCCTGGATCAGTTTTTTGTTTTCCGGTTTCATTTCTTGTCCGAAGTCGGTTAGAACTTTTTTGATTTTTTCAATAACAAAGTCAACTTTTTGCAAGAGTAATTCTTGTTTTGTCGTAAATTCGTCGTTTTTTACCGTCACCCCGATTTTTTTTTGAGTTTCCGCGACATCTTCAAATTGTTTTTTCAATATTTCGATTCCTTCTTGGTGATCGTGATCTTTTTCGGTCTGAGGGGCGTCGGCTTTGCTTATGTATGAGATGTCGAATTGGTACTCTTTCGTTAAGCGAGAAAATGCCGAAAATTTATTTTGAGCGGGGATTGTGCCGATTATTTTTCTGCCGGTTTTGTCGAGGGCTTCGAATTCGAATTTTATCAGTATTTTTCCCGGATCGATTTTTTCTTCTCTTTTGGGGATTACGGTTGCTTGTTTGACGGGTTGGGGAGGAGGCGGTGGTGTTGCCGACGGTGCCTCCTGTGTTTTGGGTGGTTGTACGATTCCGGCAACTTCTTCGATGCTCAAAATCGCGAGACCAAGTTGGTTTAATTCTTTTCTCGCGTCTTCCTCGTTTGAAGCGTTGAAGCTTCCCGACATTTTTTGGTTATCTTGCGTTATCGCAAGATACTTGTATTGAGGCATCTATCTTTTATTTTTGTTTTTTGCCGCTGCCTTGATGAAACCTTCAAAGAGCGGATGCGGTCTACCCGGACGAGATAAAAATTCCGGATGGAATTGAGATCCTATCATAAACGGATGATTTTTCATTTCCGCTATTTCCACGAGGTCGGCTTCTTCGTAAATTCCTGCGACTTTCCAATCCGATTTTTCCAATTTCTCGCGGAAATCGTTGTTTACTTCGTATCTGTGGCGATGGCGTTCTTGGATTAAAGGTTTCTTGTAAAGTTCGTAAGTTTTCGTGTCTTTTACGAGTTTGCACGGGTACGCTCCGAGTCTTAACGTGCCGCCTTTTTCTTTGTTTTTGTGTTGGCCAGGCAAGAAGTGGATTATATATTTATCTTTTGAAAGTTTGCTCTCTTCGTCGAACTCTTCGGAAGTGATTTGCGAATCTTTCAAAAATTGTCGAGCATATTCGATGGTCATTATTTGCATGCCGAGACATAAACCTAAATATGGGATTTTGTTTTCGCGGCAGTATTTTGCTGAGAGGATTTTACCTTCGGTGCCTCTTATTCCGAAGCCACCTGGAACTACGATGCCATCGCATTTTTTAAGTTCATTCCACGTTTTTTCAACCTTTTTCTCTAGTTTTTCCGAGTCTATCCATATGAGTTCCAAATCTCTGCATTCGTGATAGCATGCGATTTTCAAAGATTCTATTACGCTGATGTACGCATCTTCCAAGTGAGTATATTTACCGACCAATGCTATTTTCAAAGGTTTTCTGTTCGAATGTATTTTTTTAACCAAATCTTCCCATGCTTTCAGGCTTGGGCGAACTTTGCCGAGGTTGAGTTTCTTTGCGATCAGTTGTGCGAGTTTGTATTTCTGAAGAGTCAAAGGTACTTCATAGATTGATTTCGCGGTGATTGCCGGTATTACCGAGTCTTCTTCCACGTCGCAGAACAGAGAGATCTTTTTAAGCAGATCCTGGCTTATCGGATAATCGGCTCGCGGCATTATTATGTCGGGTTGGATACCTATTTGTCGCAATTCTCTTACGGATGCTTGTGTCGGTTTTGTTTTAAGTTCTTTTGATGCTTTTAAGTAGGGGAGGAGTGTCAGATGTACGAACAGGGTGTTTTCAGATCCGAGCTCGTGACGAAGTTGTCTTATCGCTTCCAAAAACGGTTGTCCCTCGATGTCTCCGACCGTACCTCCGATTTCGCAAAGGACTACGTCCGCTTTGCTTTCTTTCCCGGCTGTCAGTATGCGTCTTTTGATTTCTCCGGTTATGTGAGGAATTATCTGAATGGTTCCTCCCAAGAAGTCACCACGTCGTTCTTTGTTTAGTACTTCGGTATAAATTTTACCTGTTGAAACGCTTGAAATATGACTTAAATTTTCATCTATAAATCTTTCATAATGACCGAGGTCGAGGTCGGTTTCGGCTCCATCGTCGGTTACGAAAACTTCTCCATGTTGGAACGGGCTCATTGTTCCCGGATCCACGTTTAAGTAAGGGTCCAGTTTTTGCGTGAACACTTTAAAGCCGGAGGCCTTCAAAAGGGTGCCTATTGATGCTGCGGCTATCCCTTTTCCCAGTGAAGAACAAACGCCTCCTGTTACGAATATGTATTTTGTCATTATTTTAAGTGGATTATAGACCTGTGTGTCTTTTTACCCGGTCCAATGTTTCTGTGGCAACTTTTCTGGCTTTTTTCGCTCCTGTATTTAATACCTTATCAATGTAGTCTAAATTTTTACGAAGCTCAATTCTTTTTTCTCTCGCGTTTTTAAGTTCGGTAAAAATCGTTTCGCAGAGAAATTTTTTATTTTCGACGCATCCGAGTTTGCCTTCGCGGCATTTTCTCTCGATTTCCTTGATTTTTGGTAAGTTGAAGATTTTCTGAAGAGCGAAAACATTGCATATTTCAGGATGTCCGATATCTGTTCTTTTGATTCTTGCCGGATCGGTGACCATGCTCATAACTTGTTTCGAAAACTCGGCTTCATCGGCGAATATGTCTACCGTATTTCCATAACTTTTACTCATCTTGTGGACTCCATCGGTTCCAAGAATTGTTTCGACATTTTTATCTATAAGATCTTGTGGCAGTTTAAAAGTTTCTCCATATGTTGAGTTGAAAGTTAGCGCGATATCTCGTGCGATTTCGATGTGCTGTTTTTGATCTTTGCCGACCGGTACCAAATCGGATTGGTATGCCAAAATGTCCGATGCCATCAATACCGGATATATGAACAATCCCGCTGTCGGATTTTTTTTGCCTTTGGCGATTGCGTCTTTCCAAGCATGTGCTCTTTCAAGAAGACCAAAAGGAGTTATCGTGGAGAGTATCCAAGTTAATTCGGTGACTTCCGGGATGTCGCTTTGCTTGAAAAATACTGTTTTTTTCGGGTCTATTCCGAGAGCAAGGTAATCTATCGCGAGTTCTTGTGTCATTTCAGCGAGTTTTTTTTGATCTCGTACCGTTGTTAATGCGTGATAGTTTGCTATGAAATAAAAGCATTCGAATTCGTTTTGCAATTCGATGTGTGGTTTCATTGCTCCGAGGTAGTTTCCAAGATGTGGTTTCCCGGAAGGTTGCATCCCTGATAGTACGCGTTTTTGCATGATTAGGTTGTTATTAGAGGGTCTATGTCGACCTTGAAGTTTTCGTCTGATTTTAGGATTTGGGCGAGTTGTTCTTTCGTCTCTTTTTCGAATTTTTTTGCTTTTAAAAACAGGTTGTAATGATATTTCCCGTGTCTTTTTGCAATTAACGCCGGGGCCATGCTTATTTCGATTCCCGGAGATTTTGCGAAGATTTCCGCCGACTTTAAAATTTTTTGTTTCGAGGTTTGAAGGCTGTCGCCAGTATATGTCAGTTTTATGATTTTGTAAAAAGGAGGGAGATTGTGTTTTTCTCGGATCGAAATCTCTTTTTTAAAAAGTTTTTTGTAGTCGTGATCTTTTGAGGCCTGAATTGCGAAATTATCGGGTGTGTAAGTTTGAAAAATTACCGTGCCGCGCGACTCTCTTCTGCCTGCTCTTCCTGCGACTTGGGTGAGGGTGTGAAAAGTGTACTCTTGCGCTCTGAAGTCGGGTACGTGAAGACCGATGTCGGCGAGTATTACCGCGACGAGGTCAACTTTTTCTATATCTAGCCCTTTCCCAATCATTTGAGTGCCTATCAGTATGTCCGCAGAACCTTCTTGAAATTTTTTATAGATGGCGGGAAAGTCATCACGTGTTTTAACCGTGTCTTTGTCGGCTCGTAAAACTTTTGCGCCCGGGAACATTGAGTAAATTTCTTGTTCAACGCGCTCGGTTCCCAGTCCTATGTTTTTGATGTAAATACTGCCGCAAGTCGGGCATGCGAGAGGTGATTTTTTGGTGCTGGCACAGTGATGACAAAGCAGGATGCCGGAGTTTGTTTTCGGATAGAAGTGGTAAGTCATTTTCACGGAGCAATTTTCGCATTCGGGGGAGAATCCGCATTCACGGCAGGTTATTGATGATGCCGTTCCGCGTCGATTTAAGAAGAGGATTGCCTGTCTTTTATTCGCAAGAATTTTTCTAAGTTCTTTTTCAAGTTCTTCGCTGAAGATTCCGAAGTTCTTTTTTTTAAGTTCTTCGCGCATGTCCACTATTTTGACCTTGGGGAGTTTCGTGCCGCCGATTCTTTCTTCCAAGTTGAGGAGTTTAAGTTTGCCGCTGAGTGCTTTTTGATAAGTTTCGATTGAAGGAGTGGCTGAAGCGAGTATAAGTTTGATTTTCAGTAGGTCGGCGATTTTTTCGGCTACGGTTCTTGCGTCGTATCTGGGGTTTTGATCCTGTTTATAACTCAAATCGTGTTCTTCGTCTATGACGATTGCTCCCAGGTTTTTGAAAGGTAGGAACAGCGCTGATCTTGAGCCTATTATTACCGAAGATAAGCCTTCTTTTATCCTTATCCACTCTTTTACTTTTTGAGATTCTGTCAGCTGGGAATGGATGATTGAGGTTTTGTTTTTAAAGATTTTTTTAAAATAATTTCGCGTCTGAGGCGTGAGTGATATTTCGGGTACCAGTATTAAAGTTTGCTTACCTTCTTTCGCGAGTTTGTATGCTAGGTGGAGATAAATCTCGGTTTTGCCGGAACCGGTGATGCCATGTATAAGAAATTTGTTCGCGGAATCGGATTCTATGCTTTTCAAGGCCTTTTTCTGGAGATCGGTGAGTGTAAGGTGCGGCAGTTTTATCGTTTCGTTTTTTTCTTTTTCGATTCCAAATTTTCCTCGCAGGTTCCAGATTTTATCGGGGATAAAAAGTTTGAAACATTTATAAATTGATGAGAGATAATAATCTTTTATAAAAAGCGCGGTTTGAAATTGCCAATTCGGCATTTGCGGATATATTCGATTTATCTCTTCGATTTTTCTGGTTTTGAAGTTGGGTTTTTGGTCGGAAAGGTTGATTATGATTCCTCCAAGTTTTTTTTTGCCATATGGTGCCATTACGACCGAGCCAACCTGTAAATTATCAACTTCGTATGTGAAAGTTTCTTTCAGTTGCGAGTATTTTTGATTTAAAAGTATATCTGCGAACAATTTTTTCTTGGTTAAACATATGTATTATAGTAGAGTTTCTCCCGAAACATGAAAACAAAAGCGATTCTCCTATTTATCGGATTGGCATTATTCTTTCTTCCCGCGGTTGCTTTTGCCGAAACCGGTGAGTTTAAAGAGTACGCGTTTTATACCGAACATTTTCAAATAGAGTACGACAAAATAGTTCAAGTTCAGGTCGATTCCGATTCGGATGGAATACCGGATACGGTTGAAGATGTCGGTGTTTATGCCGAAGAAAGTTGGGATAGGGAAATTGATGATTTGGGATTCGATCCTCCGATAGAAAGCGGGTATATCCCGATTATTTTTGATGATGAATATGAGTATTTGTATGAAGGATCTATAGGGACTACTTGGTCTTTGCCAGATTTGACTTCTTATATAGCTGTGGATGTTTGGTTGACTTCCGACTTGATGAAATCGACTATCGCTCATGAATTTATGCATTGTATACAGTTTTCTTACGACCCTTATTTTCTGGAGACTTATCAGAGTTTGAATTTCGCGGAAGCTACTGCGGTTTGGGCGGAAGAGTATGTGTATGATGAGGCTGATATTATTTTAACTTATTTACAGGATTATTTTGCTTATCCCGATTATTCGATTTTTGCCGGAATTGCTCCTAATGGGACTTTGTTCGAATATGCGCTCGGAATATGGCCGATATTTTTGACGGAATATTATGAAGATGACGAGGTTTTGGTGGATATTTGGGAGACTTATTTTGAGAGTGAAGATGTCGGAGCCAAAGGGGTTTTAACGGTTTACAATTCCGTTTCGGAGATAGTTGAAATTCTTGGGGATGAGTTGCCCGAAGTTTACAGGGAATTTACGATTTGGAATTTGGCTCATGATGAAACTTATCAGGAAGGTGAAAATTATCCCGATGTCAGTTTAATACGATTGTGGAGTTCTTATCCTGTCGAAAATAAAATGCCTCATCCGCAAGCTTTCCCGGCGTTGTATGGATCGAATTACATAGGTTTTGACACCTCTTCCGTGACCGAGGACGATCTTAAGTTTACCATTACGAAAAATGATTTTGTTGAAACGCTTGTCACTTTCGTTCCTGCGGACTCTTCTGGAAATTTTTATCTGACAAAAGTTGAAGAGGAAACGTCGGATGTTAATGCGACGTATTCCGAGTTTGTTTTTGAGGATGCCTCAGATTTTGATATTGTGTACGTGATTGTTTCTCCCGTTACGACGGAAATGGGGAGCGGGGTTCTGACTTTTGATACAGGGTATGCTTATTATTATTCCGCCGAGTTCGGAGATTTTGATGAAAGCGAAGAGGTGTCGTTAGCGGATTCGGGTGCCGAGATAGATACCGGCGATACGGATAAAGAAGGGGAAGATGTGGGTACCGGAGATGAGGTTAGAGAAGTTGATGAATTGATTTTGGAAGTTTTGTCTTATGATGACGGATCCATTACTTTGGAATGGAACAGGCTTTCTCAACTGGATATAGATCATTATATTTTGTATTTCGGCGATGTTTCGGGTGAGTATATCGGATCGGAATATGTGGAAAATGCTTGGACGGTGATGTCTACAATAAGCGAACTTGCTCCAGATACGATTTATTATTTTACAATCGAGGCTTACTCCGAGGATGACGAGCTTTTGATTTCATCGTCGGAGATCGCCGGTTATACGGAGGAGTTTGTTTTTGGTGATTTGGAGTCTACGAATGATGCTTATGATGCGGTTATGGGTTTGTGGGAGATGGGAGTTATAGATGGTTACGATGATGGGAATTTTTACCCGAATAATACTGTGAACAGGGCGGAACTTCTTAAGATATTGGTCGAAGGGTTGGGGCTTACTTCCGATCCCGATGAATACAAAGATTGTTTCCCGGATGTCGATGATGATTGGTATGCGAAATATGTTTGTTACGCCAAAGAGGAAGGATGGGTTTCCGGGTATTCGGACGGTTATTTTCATCCCGAAGACACTGTAAATAAGGTTGAGGCGGTGAAGATGCTTTTGAATGCTTACGGCTATGAAGTGTCGGAAGATGAAGATGTTTCCGACGGGATGCCTTATAAGGATACTTATTCTACGGCTTGGTATGCCGGATATGTGAAGTTGGCTTTTGATTTAGGGATCTTGGTTGAGGAGGAAGGTGGATATTTCATGCCGGATGAAGGAAGGGATAGGGGAGATATATGCATGGAGCTGTGGGAAATGATAATGCTAGGGAACCTCTGAAAAATGTGGTTCCGTTACGAAATTCTCATTCTTTCGAGCGAAGACCGTCCGACAATGAAATTGGAGGACGGTCCTAAACAAGCGAAGGATTGACGCGTAAAATGTTATTCTGTGCAACAGATAGCAAAAAGCATTGCGAATTATTAAGCAAATTTAAAAACAATGCGTTTTCTTAAAAAAGTTCATTGTCGGACAGCCTGGTCGAGGAGGTCTGAGCTGTTTGCAGCCGAAAGATGGGAATTGCAGTAGGAAGTATGTTTTTCAGAGGTTCCTTAGATTAAGGATTGGAGAGCCGCGTCTTTTGAGCGTCTGGACTATTTCCTGTGTCCTATGTACTATTTACGACGTTAGCGGTTTGCGCTCGTAGCTCAATTGGATAGAGCACCGGTCTTCGGAACCGGGGGTTGTGGGTTCGATTCCCTCCGGGCGCACCAGTTTTTTTGTGTTGTCTCTCTTGGAGCATGGAACGGTAGCGCTGTGGAGTTGCTCGAGACAACACAAAAAACCTGGTGTTGATTCACTAAAGCTTCGCTTTCCGTAGCGTTGCAGAGTCACTCAATGTTAGTTTAGGTGGCTGTGTTTCTTGTTCTCGTTATATTTATTCCACAATACCAACAATGGAGAGGCGATGAAGATCGAGGAGTATGTTCCCGATATTATGCCTACCGTCAATGCGAGTACGAAGTAGAATATCGAATCCGCGCCGAATATCAGGAGAGAAACGATTGTGATCAAAGTTGCCAATGATGTGTTTACAGATCTTGCCAAGGTTTGATTCAATGCGGCGTCTGTAGTCTCGGCGAAAGTTGCATATAAACCTTTCCTCAAATTCTCTCTGATCCTGTCGAAAACTACGATTGTGTCGTGTACCGAGAAGCCTAAGATTGTTAGTAGTGCTGTTATAAAGAGAGCGTCTATTTCGACGTTGGCGAATTTGCCTAAGACGACGAACAATCCTATTACGAGCAATAGGTCGTGTACCAGGGCGATGATTGCGCAGATGCCGAATCTGAATGCGCCGACTTTTCTTGGTACTTTTCTGAATGCGAAACCTATATACATGACGATCATTACGAGTGCTATGAAGATGGCGATGATTGCTTTTTTCTTCAAAGTTTCCCCGATTGTCGGACCTATCGTTGTGAATTTCGGTTCTTCGAGTTCTCCGAATCTGTTTTCAAGTGCGCTTATTATGTAGTTGTGTGTTTCTTCGGAGATATGTTTGATTTTGATTATGTAAGATCCGTCGTTGGTTTTTACTATGATCGGAGTACCGAGTTCGACAGGTTCGTCGGACTGTTCTTGATCGACGACCAGGACGCTTTCCGTGCCGGTTTCCGTATCGAGTTCCGTATCGATTTCCGTCATTGCCGAAGTCAGTTCTTCAGATGTGACTTCTTGTGAGAATTTTATTTCCATCGAAGTCCCGCCTGTGAAATCCATGCCCCAGTTGAATCCGAATAACGGAATTACGATGATTGAGATTGCCCCGATAACGGCGGAAGCGGCGAGCCAGAATTTTGAGTTCTTGATGATCTTTAATTGTACATGTTTTTTCTTTCTGTTTATTCCGAATAAAAAGTCGCTTTCGAGAGCTTTTTTGCCTACCGCGCTTCGCAAGAATGTTCTTGTAATCGTTATTGCCGTGAACATTGAGATCAAAATACCTAGGGCAAGGTTGAATGCGAATCCTCTGATGATTGATGAGCCGAAGTATATAAGTATTGCGCATGTGATCAATGAAGAGAAGTTTGAATCTCTGATTGAATCCCAAGCTCTTTGGAAACCCGTTTCTATTGCGAGTGCGAAAGGTTTCTCGGCTTTGAGTTCTTCTTTTATTCTTTCAAAAATCAATACGTTGGCATCAACCGCCATACCTATGGAAAGGACGACGCCGGCTATACCTGCGAGAGTTAATGTAATTTGGCTCGATAGTACAAAAGACATGAAGAAAAGGATGAAACAAGCCAACACGAATGTGATTAACTTTTCCCATCCCGGATCGTTGGATTTAAGAAGAATTGCCACTATTGCTCCAAATATTCCGAAGGCGATTAAGATTGCTACCGCCAATGGGAGAGCGACTTTGATTGCGAATACTAAAAGTATTACATAGATACAAAGCGCGATATCCGCCATTAAGCCCGGGAGTCTATAGTATAAAAGCATGAATAATCCAAGTGCGATAAGTCCGATTAATCCGGCGATTAAACTTGAGTGTAAGGCTTCCGTGCCAAGAGATGCGCCGATTGTGTATTGCCCCGCCAAAGTTATCGGAGCCGGTATGGCGCCCGTGTTCAGATCTCTTGCCAAGTTGGTTGCTTCTTCAACTGAGAATTGACCCGTTATTTGGGCTTTGCCTCCTGAAATCGCTTCGTTGACCGTTGGTGCCGAGATCATTTCACCTCCTACGAAAATCGCGAGTGGTCCTCCGACATTTCTGGAGGTGATCTCTTCGAAAAGTTTGCCTCCTTCTTCATCGAATTCTATTGATACGTATGGCGTGTTGTTTTGGTCGAATTGTACGTCGGCATGTACGAAATGTTCACCTGTCAGTTCGGTTGTGACCCATGGATCCGCAACGGTTGAGTAGGTGATTTGGTTGAATGCGTATTTCTCAACCGTTATCGCTTCCGAGGAAGCTTCTTTTATGTCGGTTACCTTGATTATATGGTAGCCGAATTCGGTTTCCACTATATCTGAAATTCCGCCCGTTGCCATTGCGAATGCGGCATCTTCAAATGCTTGTACCATTGTTCCCGCGCCGAAGTATCCAAGTTCGCCCCCGTTCTGTCCGGATCCCAAATCTTCGGAATAAGTTTTTGCCAATTCTGCGAAATCTTCTCCGTTATTGGCTTTTTCGAGGATTTCCGCAATTAATGTGTATGCTTCGTCTTTTGTTCTATCCGATCCGACTTCCGATGTATCCCAGCCTATTAAAATGTGACTGGCTTGTACTTCCTTGTCGTTGCTCTCCGTTTCGTCAACGAACTGGTGATCCGTGACTTGTATTACGAAATATCCCGTAAGAGGAATAAGGTCGCCACCGTATGTATAAGTATATCCGTCTTCTCCTTCGACGACTTCTTGTACGATATTGCCGGATTCAAGTCCGCTTACGGCGTTTTTAATCGTTTCAGAAAGTTCATCTGCCGGTGTGAGCTCTGTTTCCGAGTATACTGCGATACTTGGGTAGGCGAGTTGATCTTCTTCCCCGATAACTTTTATGTCTTGTCCGCCTAAAACCGCCTCGAGTGCCGCGGATGCGTAACCGTATCTTTCCGTTTTTTGTTCTTCCGCCAAATTGGTATCGGTGCTTTCTTCTTTGAATTCAAGCTGGATTGTTTTGCCAACTACAGATTTTGCTTCTTCGAGGTCTTTTATACCTGCGAGTTCAACTACGATATGGTATTCGTCAGCTATTTGAGAAATATAAATTGTTGGTTCCGCTACTCCCAACCCGTTTACTCTTTTTGAAATTACTTCTTTTACGCCTTCGACGATTGACTCTTTGTCGGCATCGCCAACATTTCTTAAGTCGACTTTGTAGTCGAGTTGTGTGCCGCCTTGTAAGTCTAATCCGAGGTTTATGTATGTATTTTTGAGAAATTCGGATTCGGAGGGGAGAATTTTACTTTGGAGGCTGTAGGGCATACTGATAAAGCCCAGCACGAGAGCCATGATGACGATTGTGGCGAGTTGCCATGAGAGGTAGCGTTTCATAGGAGTAAATTAAGTTATAACTTTGTTGAGAGTTTTGTGTCGAGAGCGTCGTCGTTGCCTTCGCCTTTTCTGCCGTAGTCGTCTTCGATTTTTACAACGTCGTCCAGGTCCGGGGTTGAGACTTCGAGGATTTTGCTGTCTTCGAGGCCTTCCGCTCTGTGGACTGTGCCCGGAGTTATGTCGATTTTGTCGCCGGGATTGAGGATGATTTCTTCTTTGCCGTAAGTCATTTTGACGCGGCCTTCTAGGACGTATTGAGTCTCGAATTTTCGCTTATGGTACTGGAGGGAATACCTGTGTCCTTTTTTTATTTCTAAAATTTTCCCAGCGTATTTATCTGTGTGCGCGAACCATATTTCTTTGCCCCACGGTTTTGGTTTTATTTGTATTTCCATCCTATAAAAAATAAGCGCGTATAGTTTATTCCGATGTGGGATTCGAAGCTAGGGATTTGGGAAAATAGGCTTATAGTCCCGTAGACATATGGTCATTTTTGTAGTTTTTTCACGTATTGACAATGTAGTGACAGGCGAGATATAATTACAATAGATTTAACCTTCTTTTCTATGTCCACTATACAGATTCGTATAGACGAAAAAACGAAAAATTCTGCGAAAAAAGTCCTTGATGATGTTGGAATGGATATGAGTTCCGCTATCAAGGTTTATTTGAGGCAAATAGTGATTAATAAGGGGATACCGTTTAGGTTAGTTACCGAGAACGGCATGACTATTGGTGAAGAGGTTGCGATTTTAAACGCTTCCGGCGAGGCGAGGATTGGGAAAAATGTTAAGAAGGTGAAAGGGTGGAGTGAGGCTAAATCTTATTTGGATAGTTTGAAATGAGATGATTCTCGAATTCCATAAAAATTTCGAAAAACGATATCGAAAACTTGATAACAAGTTGAAAGTTAAAGTGGATGGCGCGATAAAAAGATTTATTGCGAATCCGTATGATCCGATCCTGAGAAATCACTCTTTGAATGGTCGACTGGAAGGGAAGAGGGCTTTTTGGGCTGGTGGTGATTTGCGAGTTGTTTTCGAAGAGTTCGACAATTATGTCTTGGTTGTGATGCTTGATGTCGGAACTCACAATCAGGTCTATTAGTTTATTTCTGTAGCTTCTTTACGTCTTGGCTCTCTTTCAAAGGGCAAATCAATATATCTTTCCCCGTGTTTACGATTGCGCAATCTTTTATCCCGAGGAGATTTATTTTTTGATTTTTGACGTAGTTGTAGATGAGGTTGCCTTCGCTGTCTACGGATTGGATTTCGCCTTTTTCGATGTTTGGTGCGCTGTTATGAAGTTCTTTGAATAAAGTTTCCCAAGTTCCGATGTCGCTCCAGCCCAAGGTTGCCGGGAGGATTCTGACTTCGTCAGGAGAGAGTTTTTCCATGATTGCGTAGTCGATGGAGATTTTTTGGCACTGCGGATATTCCGCGGCGATTGTTTCGGGTGAGGACTGCATTTTTATTAATCGGGCGTATGTGTCGGGAAGATGTTTTTTGTATTTTTCCAGAATGTCGGATGTGCGCCAAACGTAGTAGCCGGTGTTCCAGAGGTATTTGCCGGATTCTATATATTTTTTTGCGGTTGCGAGGTCGGGTTTTTCTGTGAATTTTTTGAAAGATTTTATTGAATTGCCATCTATTTTTTCGATTTCGGGGCCGATTTCGACGTAGCCGAAATTCGTGTTTGGTTCGCGTGCTTCAACTTCTACGATGTTCAATGTGTGGTCGCGAAGGGCGACGGCTTCCGCTGTTTTCAGTTTGCTTGCGAACTCGTCTTTGTCTTTCACCATATGATCGGCATAGATCACTGCCATGACAGATTCGGGATCTCGCTTGTTGATTATTGCGGCGGCGAAGCCGATGCATGTTGCGGTGTCTCTGAGCGCGGGTTCGATCAAGATGTTTTCTTCCGGGATTTCGGGGAGTTGTTCTTTTACGAAGTGAATATATTTTTCATTAGTTGCGACGTAAATATTTCTTGCAGGTAAAAAAGAGGCGCGTTCAAAAGCTTCCTGTAGCATCGTTTTATCCGAAACGAGAGCGTGAAACTGCTTGGGTTTTTCTTCTGTTGAGAGGGGCCAAAGGCGTGTGCCGGCTCCTCCCGCGAGGATGACTGCGTACATGGGGGTAGTTAAGAGTATATAGGTCCTAGGAACTTTAAGTATTTTAATGGAAAAGTTGAGGATGGGGGGAGAAAAAGGTTGACAGAAGTGTCGGAATATGTAAGACGTAGATCTTTGTAAAAAAGCACGAAAACCATAGGTGGAAATCCGAATGACGGATGTGGTGACTTGGGACTGAAAGAAAGCTTCAGTCGTTTTTAGAAGGAAATATCTCGAAAAACACCTTCCGGTTTTGTAAATATGCCTTCTAGGGCGAGCTCAAATTCAATTCTTCGACCATTCAACTCGGCCATAGCTCTTGCCGCGTCTTCCCTTATTTGCGCAGTATTTGCTTCGTGCTGATTATACATATTAAGCAATTTGTCCTGAGACGGTTGTTCGTAAGTGCTCATATTTTCAAATTTATGATAATTAATTATACTATAAAAGCTTGACTGAAGGGGAGAAAGAGGTTGACAGGGGTGCCGGAATACGTAGAATATATGCCTTTATAAAAAATTATGGAAACCGTAGGTGAAAATCAGGATGATTTAAAAGAAAGTTATGGTCGTCTTGTCGAATGTGCTTTGACGAGATGTGTGGGTTTATTAAAGGATAGTCGGTTGATGGTTGATGGTTGATTTGAGAGTGGCATCTTGTGCCGCCGATGTTGATTTCGTTGCGCTGGCAGGTGATGTTCAAGAGATGAGGGATGCTTTTGTTGCGCTTACGTGTTTTGGTTTTGAGCGGCATGAGGGAGGGCTCGCAAGTTCGCCTTTGGAAGCTCCGTTTGATCAGGTAGACGTGATTTTCTGTTGCTCGTTCCCTGGAACTCCTGATAATCTTTGCTCATGATTGAATTTCAGCAAAAGTTGATTGGGGACAAGGGGAGGAATCAGGCTTTTTATGAGGCTTTGAAAAGAGTTGTTAAGAAGGGGAGTACGGTTTCGGATATCGGGTCGGGGACGGGTTTTTTGAGTTTTTTGGCGGCGAAGCTGGGGGCGAGGGAGTGTCATCTTTACGAGAGCGAGACGCCGATGCTGCTTTTGAGTAAAAAAATCGCAAAAGATAGCGGGGTGAAGGGGTGCAGTTTTTATGAAACTTACAGTACGGAGATGATGAATCCTGTGAAGACGGATATTGTTGTTTCGGAGACTCTGGGAAATTTCGCTTATGAGGAACATATTATAGAGGTGATGAATGACGCGAAACGTTTTTTGAAGAAGGGCGGAGTTGTGATTCCGCAGAAACTTACTTATTTCGTGGCGCCTGTTTTAAGTGCGAGAGTTTTTGATGAAATAAATGTGTGGAATGAGGTTGGATACGGGGTGAATTTTTCAAAAATTAAAGAGGTGGCGTGCAGTAGTATGTATGTGAAAACGGTCAAGGGGGATGAGGTGATGGGTGATGGGGTTGTGTGGGATGAGGTTGATTTCAGGGTGAAAAATAAGAGCGTGAGGAGTGGGAGTGGGTCGTTTAAGATTGCCAAAGATGCGAAAATTTACGGGTTTGTGTTGTGGTGGGATTGCGAACTTGTGCCCGGTGTGAAAATCAGTACGAGTCCTTTTGCGAAAGCGACTCATTGGGAGCAGATATTTTTGCCTCTAAAGAAGCCGATTGTGGCGAAAAAAGGCGAGACCGTATCTGTTGAGATAAAGTCGGATACCAGGTATTCGGTTGGGGTGGATGTGAGGTGGGGAGTAAGGAAATAGTGTTTTTTCGAGAAGCGCCATTTGGCATTTTCTCCCCGGGGGGGAATCGGGGTGGTTTTTTAGGCCTGGGTCTTGACAAGGGGCGCGTAAGTGTTTATAGTACGCCTCTTGTAAAAATATTTATGACTGAAGTTAGACCTTTGAGTGCGGATCTTGCAGAGTTGATAACTAAGGCTGAAGGGTCTGAAAGTACTCCTGTTATGAAGCGATGGATAGCCATGATGGGGGCGAGAGCTGTTTTGGAATCTCCGATTCCTGACGAACAAGCTGTTATTGAAAAAGTTAGGGAGATGTTAGGTGAGGCTTGTACCGATTATTTTTATACTAAGCCGGAGTCTGTTTTGGTTTTGGAGGCTCGTTATCTCGAGGTTACGAAAGATATTGATGCTCACCTGAGGGCTGTTTTATTCGAGCAAAGGTCAAGATGTAGGGCGGTTCTTGGTACTGTAGGCCGCAACGAGAAGAGATTGCGTAATTTGTATAGAGGATTGGAACGAAGGGATCGCGAGTATGCTGAATTGCTGGATGCGATTGATAATTTTATGGATAAGGAGGTTGATCATATTATTCTTCGTTATGCGTTGAGAATTGTAAAGAATAGTCCTTGTGTTCGTCGTGGTCCTTCGTTGCATCATGATATCCAGACTGTTTTTAATAGATATATGGATAGGCTTACGCATTTGGTTGCCCAGATGCATATTATTGAAGACGAAATAGAAATCTTGGAACGTGATTTGCGAAATGCCGGTCGGTTTAAGCCATTGATGGAGAGGCTGGATGCTCAATTCAGAGCCCTTCCTACTGTCAGGGATTCAGGTGGCGATGTGTTACGGAGTAGGGCGTTGCCCGTTGGTATTCCAAGTGGTATTAGGCGAAAGGGGAAAGGTGCAAGTGTGGATACCGAGGGCGTGCCGGTTGTAGCTAAGTCGGAAGAAAGCGTTGCTTCCATATTTGCACTTGATTTGAGCAGGATTCGTCAAGCGATGGCAATTGCAGACGAGAAACATGTGCCTTTAAGAGTTGTTGTTTCTCCCGAGGGAAATGTGAGAAGGAGAAATTCGGCGCAATGGGAGGATTTATTGCGAAAGTTGGGATTTCAGGGTCAAGTTAGATTTGTAATATATGAGGAATTGGCAAGTAATGGGAGAGAGTCCCCTATAATTATGCCTCGTAGACTGAATACGCATAAAAATAAGCAAGGTGGATATACCGCTCCCACGTTTGTTATCGAGACGCCTCAGAATTTGCTTATGAATAGTTTGGGGAATTAGTTGAAACTTAATAGATCCCCTCTCCCATCTCCTTCGGTTTTTCCACTCCGAGCATTTTCAAAACGGTTGGACCGATTACCGAGAGCCCCCGTTCTTTTTTTAGGCGGAGTTTTTTGAGCTCCGGTTTGTTTGAGATGATGGTGCAAAGGACGGGATTGAATGAGTGGGCAGGGTTGGGGGAGTTGTCTTTTGCGAGCATTGTATCGGCGTTGCCGTGATCGGCCGTGAGAATGATGTCGTAACCGTGTTTTAGGGCTTGCGGAACGACTTCCGAGAGGCATTTGTCCAGATGTTTGCAACATTCGATTGTCGGTTTGAGTTCGCCCGAGTGGCCGACTAAATCCGCGTTTGCGTAATTGAGTGCGATGAATCCGTATTTTTCGCGTGAAATTTCTTTGATTACTCGCGTCGTGACGGCGTGAGCGCTCATTTCGGGTTTTTGCGCGTAGGAAGGGACTTTCGGTGACGGGATCATAACTCTTGCTTCGAGTGGGTAGGGGTCTTTGACTTGTGAATTAAAGAAGAATGTGACGTGTGCGTATTTTTCTGTTTCCGCGATGCGGAGTTGGTGGATTTTGTTTTTTGATAAAGTTTCGCCGAGGTTGTTTTTTACTTCCGTTGAATGGAAGGCGATGTCAGCTTTTTTCGAATAGTCGCCGAAGATCGTGAGCGCGATTTTTTCTTTTGCGAGAAGTTCGGTGAGTTGCTTGGCGCGGTCGGTTCTGAAATTCCAAAAGATTACCGAATCATCCGTTTTGATGGTCCCTTCTTTGGCGAGCATGATCGGTTGTATGTAGTAGTCCGTTTTGTCGCCTCGTGCGTAGGCGTTTTTGATCGCTTGTATCGGGTTTGTTTCCTCGAATCCGTCACCTTTTTTATATAGGTTGAAAGCTTTTTTTGTCCTGTCCCAATTTGTGTCTCGGTCCATTGCATAGTATCTGCCGACGATTGTTGCGAGTGTGCCGATTTTCTTTTTTAAAATCTTTTTTATGTATTTTGGAGCTGACCTCTCGGGGACATCTCTGCCATCTGTTATCGCGTGTATAAAAATTTTGTTCAGTCCGTGTTTTTTCGCCAATTCAAGGCATGCGAAAAGGTGGTTGATGTGAGAGTGGACTCCTTCATCTGAAATCATGCCGATCAAGTGAAGTGCGGATTTGTGTTTTTTAGCGTTTTTGATTGCTTTCAGTATTGCTTCGTTCTTGGCGAATTTGCCGTTTTTAATCTCTTGATTTATGTGTTCCAAAGATTGCCAAACGACTCTTCCGGCTCCCATTGTGAAATGGCCGACTTCGCTTCCTCCCATTGAGCCTTTTGGCAAGCCGACAGCTTCTCCGTTGGCTTTTAGTGTTGTCGTCGGATATTTTTTGCGTAGCGATTTTTCAAATTTCATATCCGCGAGTTCAATTGCGTTTCCCGGATATTTTTTGCCATATCCGAAACCGTCGAGAATGACCAAAAGTGCGCGATTATTCATAAAAATAAATTTAAATACCAATTGATAATATTTTCTCCAAAAAAGAGTGTGATGAAAGTGCCACTTACGAGGAACGGACCGAGGGCGATTTTACCACCGATTTCCTTCTGTTTTGCGGCCAAAAGTCCGATGCTGACGATTGAGCCTATGACGTAACTTATCACCAGTGCAGTGAGCGTCATTTGCCATCCCAAAAGTATGCCCATTAAAGCTCCGATTCGGATGTCTCCAGCGCCGACCCATTTGCCTTTTGAAAGAAGGATTTGAATCAAAAAGAAAGAAATGCCGATGAGTCCGCCGATTAATGCCGATTCAAAACTTGGCGAGTCGGTGACGAAAGATTTTATCAAACCGAGGGCGATTGCCGGCAGGAGAATTATATCCGAGATTTCCAGATATTTGATGTCGTAAAAAAACGTAAATATCAGAGCGAATGAGATTGTTAGGTAAAACGCTGTTAGTGGAATCCCAGAGATGTTTTCGAATGGGAATTTTGTGTATATGAGAGCGAACATTATTGCTGTTGAAATTTCGATTGTTGGGTACAGGGTGCTGATTTTTTCTTTGCAAAAGGCGCATTTGCCTCTGTTGATTAAGTAACTTGCGATTGGGATCAAGTCTCTTGCGCGAAGTGTTTTTTTGCAAAATCTACAGTGTGACCGGCCGAGGAATATACCGCTTTCTTTTTCGTATATTCTTGGGATTAGCATGGTTAAAAAACTTCCGAACGATATGCCTATCGCAAGGACAAGAGGGAAGATCAGCGTTTTTATTTCTGTCATTGGTTTAACAGGTTGTTGTATTTTTCTGCGGCTAACGCTCCGACAGAATCGTTTTGGTCGAGAGTGTAAGCTTGTTTATAGTTTTCTTTTGCAGATTCGAGGTCCCCTTCGATTTCGTCTATTGTGCCGAGGTTTAAGTAGGCGGCGGCGAGATCATCATCCATTGAAAGTGCGTCTTCCAGATAGGTGCGTGCTTCTTCGTAATCTTGTGCGCTTATCATTGCCCAACCCATTAAGTTGTAGCTCATAGCTTCGTCTGGGTGGGATGAAAGTGCCCACTTTGCCAGTTCAAGTGCTTTGTCGATGTTGCCGAGTTTTTCCATGTTTAGCCAAATCGGTCTTACGAAATAATTTACGTCTGTATCGTTGAGGTCGAGGACTTTTTCGTAGTTGCGAGTTGCGAGTTCGTAATCCGGAATCAGGAAGTATGTTTCTGCGAGTTTTTGATAAACCTGAACTTGTGGTTCGAATCCGTAAACAAGTGCAAGTTCAAGATATGTTATTGCTTCTTCGTATCTGTCTTGTCCAAGATAGGCGAGTGCCAAGAAGTAGTTGGTTTCCGGCTTGGTTGTGTCGAGTTCGATTGCTTCTTCGAATGCGGATGCTGAGTCTTCGTATTTTTCGAGATTCAAATAAGCGTATCCGAGAAGGATCCAGGCGTCTCTGTATGTTGGGGTTTGGCTTAAAACTTGGTAAAGGATTGTGATTGCGAGTTCGTCTTGAGAGACTTTGGTGCAAGCTTCGGCTATCAATGTGCGGAGGTGGCTTTCTTGACCTCCCAGTTGCGCGTCGTAAGTTGTGTATGAGTCTAAGAATTTCTGGCTGTTTGCGGCGAGTTCGCTGGTTATGTCGGTCTCTTCTGTTACTTTTGTAAAAGTTTCTTTGCTTCTATCGTATTCTCCTTCGTATGCGTAAAGCATTGCGAGATAATATTTTACTTCCGGGTTTTCGGCCAGGTTGGATGAGTCGAGGAAATTTCTTGCCGTGTCGAATTGGCTTAAATGGAAATAGCTTTTTGCCATTCCGATAACCGCGTTGATATTTTCGGATGATTTTTCCAAGGATATTTGGAAATTCGATAGGGATTTTTCGTAATTTCTAAGTTCGAGATATGTGTTGCCGATCAGATTGTATGGTTCTGCGGCTTCTGGTTTCTCTTGTGCGGCGGAAGCGTATTCGTTGATTGCGAGAGTGTAATATCCGTTTTCAAAAAGCAGGTCGCCTTTTGCGAGGTAACTTTCATAATTTTCGGATGTTTTTACTTTATTTTCTTCTGGTTCTTCCTGGGTTAGACTTAAGATGCTGGTCCAAAGATCGGTTTTATTTAGGAAAATAGAGGCTCCCGCCAAGCCTACGGTGACTATGATTAAAGCAAGAAGTGCGAAGAAGATTTTTTTCATGCGGGGTTTTTGTTTTGCGCTTGTGATTATAGTGTGTTTTTTCCTCAAAGTAACTCTTTTTTTCGCCACGCATGAGTTATAGCGATTGCGATTGCGTCTGCCGCGTCGTCTTGCATCGGTTCCATTTTCATTTTCATGATGATTTGAACCATTTTTTGGACCTGTTTTTTATCGGCTTGGCCGTTGCCGGTTATCGCGGATTTGATTTCGACCGGTTTGTATTCGCTGACTTCGACATTGTGTTTCGTGAGAGTTGCGATGATTGCGCCTCTGGCTTGAGCGACTTTTATTCCAGTTTTGACGTTTTTCGTGAAGAAGATTTCTTCTATTGCCGACTGATTGGGTTTGAATTTTTTTATCAAAGTCTCAATGTCGTCACATATCTGTTTTAGGCGGTCTGCGTTTTTATCCGCCGGGCTGGTTTTGATTATTCCAAAATCTATCAAATCCAAATTGTCTCCATCGTATTTGATGATCGCGTAACCTGTTGTTGCGGTTCCGGGGTCTATTCCCAAAATGCAGTCTGTCATAGTGTTAGACTTTTACGCTCGAAAGCAATTTTCTATCTTTGTTTGCGCTGATGATGACGATTTTGTCGCCCGGTTTTATGAGGCGGTTCTTTTTGAGCAGTTTTATCGTTGCGGTTTCCAGTCCGGATTCGTTTTTGATTGAAGAGTCGGATATCAGAATTTTGTTTATGCCCCAAATCAAAGCCAATTCTCTTTTGGTTTTTTCGCTTGTTGTTATCGCGATTAATTCCGTCATTGGGCGATATTTGGCGATTTGGCGGGCGGTGTAACCTTTTTCGGTTAAAAGCACCAAATGGTTTGCTTTGATGTTTTCGGCGAGGTTGATTGCGTTTAAACAGGAGGCGTCGGTTATTGAAAGGTGTTTGTTTTCGTGGAGAGGTGTCAGGAGGAAAGGTCGTTTTTTGAGCTCGTTTTCGACGGCTCGACCGACGTCTGCAAGTGTTCGAACAGCTTTTAGCGGGTATTTGCCTACCGCGGTTTCATTTGAGAGCATGAAGGCATCGGCACGATCAAAGATTGCATTTGCCGCATCGGATATTTCCGCTCTTGTCGGGCGTGGTGACTCTATCATCGATTGCAGGACGTGAGTTGCCACGATGACCGGCTTCGCCTGTTCGTTGCAAAGATGAATAATCTCTTTTTGATAAATCGGGACCATTTCGGCCGGCACCTCTAATCCGAGGTCTCCTCGTGCGACCATTATCCCGTCCGATACTTCGATAATTTCTCGTAGATTTTCGATGGCTTCTTTACGTTCGATTTTCGCGATTATTTTTGGGCCGTTTGAGTTAAGTTTTTCAATTTTTTTGCGAAGGTTCAATATATCTTCTTTTGATTTGACGAAAGAGAGGGCGACGTAATCCACACCTTCTTTTATCCCGAATCTCAGATCGTTTAAATCTTTTTTTGTTAAAGAGTCCGCGTTCAATTTACAGCCCGGGATATTGATGCCTTTATTGCTTGTTATAATCCCTTTGTTGAGGGCTCTTGTCGTTATGGTCTTATCTGTTGTCGAGAGAACTTGAAGTTCGATTAGGCCGTCGTCAATTAAGATGATGTCGCCTTTTTTTACTTCTTTTGGGAGTTTTTTATATTGGATGGGGATTTCGTTTTTTTTTGGCGATACGGATAGGATTATTTTTTGTCCTTTTTCGATTTTAAATCCTTCGTTTGGTAGTTTGCCGACTCTTATTTTCGGGCCTTGCAGATCTTGGAGGATGGCGATGTTTTTGCCGGTTTTTGTTGCGGCGAGACGCAAATTTTTAATAATTTGAGAGAAATTCTCATATGATCCGTGTGAAAAATTCAATCTTGCCAAATCCATGCCGGCTTGGAGCATGCGTTCCAATGTGTATAGGTTATCGGATGCCGGACCGAGTGTCGCGACTATTTTGGTGCGTTGTGGCATTACGGATTGATTTTTTATGTTTGTTGACGTAAGTTTAGCGCCAAAAGTAAATTTGAACAAATGAGAAACGGTGAGATGGTGCTTAATAGGTATTTGCGGAATATGGGACAAGTTTCTCGTTTAAATCGTGAGGATGAAATTGAAGTTGCGCGCAGAATTGCGGCGGGTGGACCGGATGCGGAAATAGCCAAACAAATTTTGATTAATGCGAATTTGAGATTGGTTGTCAGTATTGCGAAAAAATATATCGGTCGCAGATTGCCGTTGACCGATCTTATTCAGGAGGGGAATTTAGGTTTGATTAGAGCTGTGACAAAATTTGATTATAGAAGGGGCGTGAAATTCTCAACTTATGCGACTTGGTGGATTCGTCAGACAATCGTGAGGGCTATCGAGTCGCAAGCGAGGCACATTAGAATACCTCCATATAAACTTGAAGTTGTTAATAAGATTTATCGGGCGCGGGAAGAGTTATGTCGAAATTTGAGACGAGAGCCGACCAATAAGGAGATCGCCGACAAGCTTGAGATGGAGGCGGATGAGGTTAGTCAGTTTATGGTATGGGATCGCGGGGTCGTGTTTCTTGATGCGCCTATGGAAGAGGGTGGTCGGAATACGGTTGGAGATTTTGTTGAAGATTCGGATGCGGGAAAGGTTGATTTGGATTCCACGCAAGCGGAGTTGAGAGGTAATCTTGAGGAAGCTTTGTCGAAGCTTACGCCGGTGGAAGAAACCGTTACGAAGTTGCGGTTTGGGATAGGCGAGCCGTGTACATATTCTCTTGAGGAAATAGGGAAGCGGTTTCATTTGACTCGTGAAAGGATTCGTCAAATAGAAATGAAGGCTTTGCGTAAATTGAGGCATGAAAAACGAAGCAAAAATCTCAGGGTGTTTATTTAACCGTTACACTTTTCGCCAGATTTCTTGGCATATCGGGATTGTTTTGGCGTAAAACGGCGAGTTGGTAAGCGAGTATTTGGATTGGGATGATTGAGACTATCGGAGATGCCATTCCGGCGTCCGGGACTTTTATCCAGAAATCGAAAACAGAGTTGTTCTCGGGTGAGACTCCGATGATGTAACCGCCGCGGGCTTTTATTTCCGTTGCGTTCGAAATTATTCCCGCTTTTGTTTCGTCATTGGCGACGATTGCGATACAAGGCGTACCTTTTGATATTAGTGCGATTGGGCCGTGTTTGAGTTCGCCTCCGGCGAAACCTTCGGCGTGGATGTACGAAACTTCTTGAAGTTTGATTGCTGACTCCATGGCGATTGGATAGTTTAAGTCTTTACCGATTATGTACATGCTTTCTACGTTTTGGATTTTCTCGGCGATTTCACGGATGTAATTTTCGTAGCGCGGATTAAGCATGTCGTTGATTTGGCTTGCTGTTGCGACAAGTAGGCGCTTGCCTTCGTCGAGTTTCCCGGCGCACGCGTAGGCGAGCAGAGTGAGAATCGCTAGTTGAGAAGTTGTCGCTTTTGTTGAGGCGACAGCTTTTTCCGGACCCGCTTTTATTGGGATTACGATGTCGGAGATGCGAGCCATCGTGGAAGTTTCGACGTTGACGATCGAGACGATTTTCACGCCTTTTTTCTTTGCCTCTTCGATAGCTTCAAGCGTGTCGGCCGTCTCGCCGCTTTGCGAGATGGCGATCATGAGCGATTTATCTTTCATGAACGGGAGAAAACTTGAGAATTCCGAGCCGAACATGAAGTTGATGTGTTTTTGCGCGATATGCGAGAAAAGATATGTTCCGACCATGCCGACTTTCCCGGCTGTGCCGCAACCTACGATATAAGTTCCGTAAGCGGTTTTTATCGCTTGCGCCACTTCGAGGATTTTCTCTTCGTCTTGGTTGATCGCTCGGGTGAGGGTCATCTTTTGTTCCATTATCTCTTTTAGCATGAAGTGTTTGAATTCGCCTTTTTCCGCGCTTTTTTCATCCCAGTCTATTATTATCGTGCGTTTTTCTATTTTCTTGTCTGTTTTGAGGTCGGTGAATGTGATTCCATCTTTTGCAAGTGAAACCATTTGATCATCATCCAAATACATCACTTTTTTGGTGTATTTGAGGAAGGCGGGGATATCTGATGCGATGAAGTATTCGTCTGATCCGGTGCCGACGATCAGTGGTGAGCCTCTGCGAGCCGCTAGAATTTTTTCTTCGTTTTTGGAGATGGCTATGAGTGCATAACGACCGGCTCCTTTCGAGAGGGCGATTTTGAAAGCTTGTTCAAATCCTTCGCCGATGTTTTCCTGAATCAGATGTGCGAAAACTTCCGTATCGGTTTCGGAGACGAATTTATGACCTTTTTCGATTAAATCTTTCTTGAGCGATTCGTAGTTTTCCAAAATTCCGTTGTGTGCGATTACTATTTCTTTTTCTTCGCTTGCGTGCGGGTGTGCGTTCATATCTGTTACGCCGCCGTGGGTCGCCCATCTTGAGTGGCCGATTGCGATGTGTGCCGGTTCTTCGGTTAACTCTTTTTTTAAACTTGAAACGTCTGAAATTTTGCCCGTGTGTTTTTCGATTACGATTTCGCCGGAATCCCTTCTGCATGCGATTCCCCAAGAGTCGTATCCGCGATACTCGAGTTTTTTAAGTCCTTCGAGGACAATTTGCGCCGAGTTTGATTTTGGACCTAAGTAGGCAAATATTCCGCACATGGGAAGATAGTAGATAGTAGACTGTAGAAGTTTAGTATAGATAGGGGGGGGAGTCCAGTAGCTATTGATTATGGCAATACGATCGGTTTTTTATCCACTTTTGTTAGATTTTTAAATCCATCTTTTGTTACAATTCCCATATCTTCGATTCTTACGCCGAATTTTCCTTCGATATAAATACCCGGTTCCAGAGTGATTATCATGCCTTCTTTTAATTTGTCTTTCGATTTTTCGGCAAGATTGGGGGATTCGTGGATTTGGAGGCCGACTCCGTGACCGAGACCGTGGGTGAAATTTTCGAGATAGCCGTTCTTCTTGAATATTTGTGTGGCGGCGGACCATGTTTTGTGACCCGTTATGCCGGGTTTTATTTTGGAGACGGCTTTGTTTTGCGTTTCAAGTACGGTTTCGTATATTTTTGCTTCAAATTGAGTTGGAGTTTTGGTGAAAAGCGTTCTGGTCATATCCGAACAATAGCCTTTGTATTTTACTCCCATGTCTATTAATACGACGTCGCCTTTTTTAAGGCGGGTGTTGTCGCTTTGGTGGTGCGGGATTCCCGAATTTTTGCCGAAAGCGATTATCGGTTCAAATGATAAATCGCGGCCAATTTCGTGAATTCTCCATGCGATTTCGGACTCTTTTATTCCCGGCTTGAGCAGTTTGATGATTGAGTAAAAAATTTGTTCATTGATGCGTTGGGAGTGGGTGATCAGGGCTATCTCTTCCGCTTTTTTGATCGCGCGAAGTTTTTCGATTCCTCCCGATTGCGGCAGGAGTTTTGTCGGGCGAGAGATTTCTTTCCATTTCTTGAGTGCGGAGTAGGTGAGATGATCCGCTTCGAAAAAAAGCTCTTTGATATGATGTTTTTTTAAAGTTTTCGCCCAAAAATCTTCAAAATCGGTTTTTTTGTATTTTTCCAATATGAAATCTTGCGGAATGATTTTTTTCGCTTCATCGAAATATCTTGCGTCCGTTATGAAATAGTTGTGTTTGGGAGTTTGTAAAATTATCGCTTTCGAACCTGTGAAGTTTGAAAGATAGCGAATATTGGGTTCCGAAGTAATGAGGAGGTTCATAATTTTATTCATGAATTGTGCGATGTATGATTTTCATCGCAATCTTTTTTCCTTCTTCAACTCCCGGCTGATTATAAGTGTTTACACTGTACATTTTTCCAAGTAAGGCGATTTGGAGCTCGAGGGTCATGATTAATTCTCCGATGGTTTCTTCCGTTATTTTCGGAATTATCAGTGTTTGGGTCGGAATGCCGGCTTTTGCAAGCGCCTGTTCTGTGCCTTTTTTCTCGGCGTTGACCAAGTCCTCGAGCGTATATGTTTCTCCGGGGATTTGCGGGGCGTGATGATGGTGTTCAACTTCCAAGAAAAGAAATTGTTTGTTTCTTGGTCCTTCCATGAAAAGTTGAAGTTGCGAATGTTGGTCGGTTGGACCGACTGCACGAATTGGTGTCGGGCCGATTTCCGGTGTTTTTCCGAGACTTTCCGCCATTAACTGAATGTACCAGTCCGCGAATCTGTTAAGTCTGTAAGAGTAGGGGAATACTACGGTTATATTTTTGCCGGCTCGATCGTGCGCAAATTGGTGTTCCGCAAGTAGCAACGGGATGTTTTTCTCGGCAGGTTCTTTTTTGAAATGTTCAAATGCCGACGATGCGCCTTTTTGGATTTTCGCGATGTCGATTTTTGCGATTTTGGCAGGCAGTAAGCCGACTTCCGATAGTACAGAAAATCTTCCGCTCAAGTTTTTCGGTATAGTTATGAGCGGTAAGTTCGTTTTTCCCAAAAAGCCGTTTTTTTCCGCGGTTATGATTGTAAAGTGGTCTTTCGGATTCAATTTCGCGTCTAGAATTTTTTTGTAAAAAAACTTAAACAAACTCACGGTTTCTATCGTATTGCCCGACTTGCTTATTGCAATGAAGTGAGTGTCTTTTAAAGATATATTTTCGGATAAATGGAAAATAAGGTCCGGGTCGATTTGATCCAAGAAAAAGAAGTGTGTCGAATCTTTTTCCATGTGTTTGAGCGGGCGATAAAGCGCGCGCATGACTGCGATCCCTCCGAGTGCCGAGCCGCCTATTCCGAGTATGATTATTTTCTTAAAATTCTTTTTCGGTGTTTTTAGTCTTTTTATCAGATTCTTGTCGAGTGCCGAATCAATGAACGGATGAAGTCCTTTCGAGACTTCTTTGAGGAAATTTTCTTTTAGGTTTGAGTGAGAGATTTCTGCGATTTGTGATGAAAGTCGTATTTGCATTAAACGTTCTTCAGGAAATATTTGATGCACGTTTCCGTATCCGTGAATGTCTCTTCTGCGCGTGATATTACTTTTTCGATTTGACCTTGGGAGTAGCCGAGTCTCATCAGGGCTTCAACTGCATCTTGGTCTATTTCTCGTGCGATCTGACCGTGATTTCTTTGTGCTCCATTAAAATCCGGTTCTATTTTGTTTTTTAATTCCAGGACGAGACGTTCCGCAGTTTTATTCCCGATTCCTTTTATTCCCGAAATTGTTGCGACGTCGCCGTTTATTATTGCCGATTTTATTTTAAAAATATCCGCGTTCATTATTTCCATACCTGTTTTAGGGCCTATTCCCGAGACTGATATTAATTTTTTGAAAAAGTTAAGTTCGTTTATGTCGGCGAATCCGTACAGACTGATTGCATCTTCACGGACTTGCGTGTGAAGGAATAAACTTATTTGAGAGTTTTCTTGTGAGTTTAAAAATGTGCCTTCCGTGACCGACACCAAATATCCTACGCCGTTCACATTTATTATTAGCGTTTTATCGGATTTGTGTTGGATTTTTCCTTCGATGTAGGCAAGCATGGGGGAGGGTTTTAGGATGTTAGCCACTCTGTAAAATGGGTTTTCTCCATTTCTTTCAAGATCTTTTTGGCGGAAGTGGTTTTTAACTGTTTTTTCACACTCTCAATCCAGAGTTTAGCTGTTTTGTAGCCGTTGTCATAGTACTCTTTTGCTTGGAAGGCTGTTTCCAATATGTCGGCATCTCTTGCGATGTGACTTTCCAAGGTTTTTTGGTCTTCGAACTCTTGGTGTAATTCTACGAGTGGTCTGCCAATTTTCCTGGGTAGATTTCTCGTTTGATCTGCAAAAGCTTTGTGCTCAAATGGTTTTATATCGAAATATCTCCTGGAAATTTTATGCTGATCGCCGACCCTGATTTCTCCGTTGTCATGAGTGAGTGTCATCAATATGCATTTGCCGATGTCGGCTTCTTCAAGTTTCGCTAAAATGTATGCGATTTGCGATGCTCTTAAGGCATGTTCGGCGAGTGAGTCGGGGTCTTTTATACCTGCGAATTTTGTGCCGCAATGTTTGAATTTTTTTAAATTCGAAAGTTCGAATACGAAGTGAGTAATTTTTTTATACAGATTTGTCATTTTTTATTTTGTAATGCTTGAAAAAATCTTTTTTGAATTTCCGAAAAATCCCTTTTGATATATGTTTTCTTGTTTCTTGCGTTAAGTTTATCAGGAAGTGAAGGTTGTGCAAAGTTAGCAAGTGCATGCCTAAAATTTCATTTTCAGTAAATAGGTGTCTTAAGTAACTTCTCGAGAAGTTTTTGCAGGTGTAGCACGTGCATTTCCCATCTGGTGGATTCGCATCTCGAGCAAATTTTTTGTTCGTAATTGCGTGTCTGCCTGTTGAGTCAAAAAACGAACCATGTCTTCCAAGGCGAGTTGGTAGTACGCAATCAAACATATCTATGCCTCTGTCTATTGCTTCTAGTAGGTCTTCTGGTGTGCCTACTCCCATCAGATATCTCGGTTTGTTTTCGGGTAAATATGGGTTGATGATTTCCAGCGTGTGGTACATTTGTTCTTTTGATTCGCCGACGCTTAGTCCGCCTATCGCTATTCCGGGCAAATTCAGGTCGGACATGAATTTTGCCGATTCTATTCTTAAGTCGTCATATATTACTCCTTGGATGATCGGGAAAAGTGCTTGCGGTTTTTTTCTGGTTTTGGCGAGTTCCTGGTGTTCTTTTTTGCATCGGAGGGCCCATCTGTGAGTTCTTTCTATTGCTTCTTTTGCGTAAGATTTGCTTGAGTTACCATGAGTGCATTCGTCAAATGCCATTATGATATCGGCCCCTATGTCAGTTTGGATTTTTATAGCTTTTTCGGGCGTAATGAAATGTTTTGATCCGTCTAGATACGATTTGAATTCGGCTCCTTCTTCGGTGAGTTTTGTTATATCTTTAAGAGAGAAAATTTGGAAACCGCCCGAATCGGTTAAAATCGGTTTATCCCAATTTATCCATTTGTGGATTCCGCCCATTTTTTTTATAAGTTTTTCTCCCGGGCGAAGCATCAAATGATATGTGTTTGCCAGGATTATTTCCGTGTTTATCGAGGTGAGATTTTCGGGTGTCATGGCTTTTACCGTGCCTTTTGTTCCCACAGGCATAAAAACCGGTGTTTGGATTTCACCGTGAGGTGTTTTCAAGATGCCGGTTCGCGCGCGAGACTCTTTACCTTTTATTATAAAATCGAACATCTGTTTCTTAAATAATGGTCTGCCAGTGTTATTGCGATCATTGCTTCCGCCACAGGTACGATTCTCGGTACGATACATACGTCGTGTCGTCCTTTGATTCCGACCGATGGTGTTGGCTTGACGGCAATTTTGATTTTAATTGTTTCTCCGGTTGAAATGCCGCCAAGTGTGCCTTTTTTGAGTTTGTTGTTTTCTGATCCGAGTATTCCGGCTTCTTTTATCCCTAGGTCTATTTCAAAAGATTTTACGGCTCCGATTGACAGGAGTGCTTTTGCCAAATCGGCTTCGAGTTTGTCGAATACCGGTTCGCCCAGATTGGTTGGTGGATTTTTAACTTCTATTGAAATAAATCCGCCGAAAGAGTCTTTTTTAGATTTATTAAAAATCTCAGTAGTGCTTTTCATTTCCATTTTCGGGGCAACTTTTTTAAAAATGAGTTTCGCGATAGCTCCTCCCAAGATTCTTCCGATTGTTTCTCGACCGGAAGCTCGTCCGCCGCCTCTATAATCGCGAATGCCATATTTATTTAAGTATGTTTTATCTGCGTGGCCCGGTCGGAAAAGGGTAGGGGAATAGTCTTGCGAATGTGCGTCGGTATTCCATACCTCCATGGCTATTGGCGTTCCCAATGTTTTTTCCTCGAAAACACCTGAAAGAACGCAGAATTTGTCATCTTCATTGCGCTTGGTGCTTAAAGGGTCATTCAGGTTGGGTTTTCTGCGGTTGAGTTCGTTTTGAATGAATTTTCCATCTATTTTTAAACCCGCGGGGCATCCGTCTATAACCGCTCCGATTGCGGGTCCATGGGATTCTCCCCAAGTGGTAACCCTGAATATTTTACCGAATGTGTTGCCTGGCATGATTTATTTTTTTGCCTTTCGTGTTTTTTTCTTTTCAACCGCTTTGGCTTCGGCGGCTTGTTCTTTTTCCAAAGTTTCTGTCAGTTTTTCGTTAACTTTGTCCTGTATCGTCTTTTTCTTTCTTTGTTTCGTAGTCTTGGTTTTAGCCTCTTCTTGAACTTTTTTGGCTTTCTCGACTCTGGTTCTGAATTTGTCCACTCTTCCGGCTGTATCTACCAATTTCTGTTGGCCGGTATAGAAAGGATGACAGTGAGAACAAAGTTCAGTGTGCAGTTCTTTTTTTGTGGATCCGGTTGTGAAAACCGCTCCACAAGAACAGGTTATTTGAGCGTCCGTATGATATTCCGGATGTACGTTGCCTTTTTTCATTGTAATTAGTTAGTAACTTATTTTCTAATCTTTTTAGATGTTTTTGAGTGTCGGTCGTCTTTTGTTCCCTGCGCTCTAGCGCGTGGATTGTACTTAAAAATAATATAGAAGGCAAGTATAAGTAATATCGTTATGAATAAGCCCAGAAATAGGAGGAAGCTTTTTGAATATATGCGAATATCCAATTGTTCGCTTCTTGTTTCACCTTTGTTATCCGTGATAACCAATTCTATCGTCTGAGTTCCCGATTTGAGATATGAGGTTTCGAGGGTATCGTTTACTGATATGGTTGAGCCTCCTTGTACCCATTTGTATTCTTTGATTTCGCCATCTTCGTCGTAAGATACGGAAGCATCGAAAGTCAGATCTTGTCCTGTTAAATAAAATGGCCAATTCGGTTCGTTTATTTTGATTGTCGGACCTTTATTGTGGTCGTCTATGTCTTCCGGATCCATAGTGCTGTCATCGTCATCGTCAGTGTCGGTATTATCTCCTATTCCATCTTCATCAAAATCTATCCATTCTTCCGAGTCCGTTGGGAAGCTGTCTTCCGAGTCCGAATAAGAGTCGTTATCCGAATCTGAGTTTAAAGGATCCGTACCTGTTTCCGATTCGTCGATGTCATCTATGGAATCTCCATCGTCGTCAGCGTCTTTATTGTTGCCGATTCCGTCACCATCCGTATCTGTCGTCTCGTCGTAGTCCAGGGGCATTTCATCGGATTCATCCGTTACACTGTCGTTATCGTCGTCCGTATCCGTATTGTCACCGGATCCGTCGCCGTCCGTATCGTGCCATTCAGAGGTGTCTTTTGGAAAATCATCTTCATAGTCCGGATATCCGTCGTTATCATCGTCCGTGTCTTCCGTGTTTGGGACACCGTCGGAATCTGAGTCGTCCAATACGGTTATGGTTTCCCATATCGTGTTGTTGCTTGGATCATCGCCTTCACTTGTCCAAGGTGTGACGGATATTGATATTTGTTGAGTTCCCGGATCGGGGGTCCAATTGATGAATACCGTGTCCGTGGATCCCGCAAGTGCCGATATCGGTTGATCCGCACCGATTTGATATCCGTAAGTGTCGTTCCAGAATTTTATAGTGCCAAGCAGGTCTTCCGACGAATTGTTGCCGGCTGTGGCGTAAATTATTACTGAGATGTCTTCAACGAAATAACTTGTTGAAAAATAAACGTTGCTATCGATTAAAAAGAGGTCTCCGCCTGCGGAGAAAGCTTTTAGCGGGCTAAGTCCGAGTATTAATGCGAACAAAGCCAGCCCTATGGAAGAGATTTTTTTGTGCTTTGCCATATTCTTACTTTTAAATTTTAAATTTCTTCTGTAATTTCCTCCTCTTTTTCTTGCATTTCTTCTTCGAAAGATTCTGATTCCGCGGCGGCTATTTCATCTTCTTTTATATGATCTATTACCGAGATTGAAGCCACGATGTCTCCACTGTTTAGTCTCATCAGATAAACGCCTTGTGTCGCTCTGCCTCTTGCCGGGATGCTTGCCAAAGGCATTTTTATAATTTGTCCGTGCTTGGAGATTATTATGAGATCCGAGTCCGTGGTTTCCATTATTACGCTTGCGCCTATTACTTTGCCGGTTTTTTCGGTAATGTTGGCTGTTTTTACGCCCGAACCGCCGCGGCCTTGGAATCTGTAACTTGAAAGTGGAGTTCGCTTGCCGAGGCCGTTTGACATTACTACTAGAAGGTCGGCGTTTTCATTCTTGATCACGTCCATTTGCACGCAATAGTCGTTACCTTTTACTCGGATACCTCTGACTCCCATTGAAGCGCGGCCCATTGAGCGTACGTCGGCTTCGTCAAATTGGATGCACTTACCTTCGTGTGTTACAAGGACGATTCTTTCTCCCGTATTTGTTTGTCTGACCCATTCCAGATCGTCATCGTCGCGCAATTTTATAGCTATTAAGCCTGTTTTTCTTATGTTTTTAAAATCTTCCATCGGGGTTTTCTTGACTGTGCCTTTTCTGGTTGCCATGAATAAGAATTGGCCGGCTTTTTCTTCGCCACTTGTCAGGATTGAAGTGATTCTTTCGCCGTCAGCGAGTTGCAATAAGTTTACTACAGGTAAGCCTTTTGCTTGTCTTGAGGCTTGCGGTATTTCATAAACCGGCAATTTGAATACGCGACCTTTGCTCGTGAAGAACATTACGTCGTCGTGGTTCATTGCAAACTTGACTATGTCTATTTCATCTTCTTCTTTTGTAGCCATGCCTACGACTCCCTTTCCTCCTCTTTTTTGAGTTCGGAATGATGATGGCGGTAATCTCTTAATGTAATTTTCTTTTGTAAGAGTGATGACCATTGGTGCATTAGGGATTGTGTCTTTTTGCGAAATTTCCCCTATTGCATGTGGTACGATTTCCGTCTTTCTTTCGTCGGCGTATTTTTCTTTTATTTCAGCGAGTTCTTTTTTCATTATTTTCAAAACTTTCTTTGTGTCTTTTAAAATGTCTTCGAGTTCATCTATAAGCGCTAATTTTTCCTTGTATTCGTCTTCGATTTTTTTACGTTCCAATCCCGCCAATGTTTGAAGTCTCATTTCCAGGATGGCTTGCGATTGAAGGTCGGAAAGTTTGAATTTTTTCATCAAAGCGGCTTGAGCATCTTCTTTTGTTGCCGATTTCTTGATCGTTTCTATTACCGCGTCTATGTGATCGAGAGCGATATTCAATCCTTCCAAAATATGGGCTCTGGCCTTGGCCATTTTGAGCTCGTATTTCGTTCTGTTGGTGATAACCTCTTTTCTATGTGCGATGAAATATTCGAGAACTTGCTTTAAGTTGAGGAGCCTGGGCTGTAAGCCGTCGACCAATGCGATCATGTTCATATTGAACGTGTCTTGCATCGGTGTAAGCTTGAAGAGTTGATTTAAAACTTTTTTAGGATAAGACTCTTTTTTAAGTTCGACGACTATTCTGATGCCTTCACGATTTGATTCGTCTCGGATGTCTGTGATTCCTTTGATTTTTTTATCTCTTACCAAATCCGCTATTTTCGTTACCAGTGTCGATTTGTTTATTTGGTATGGGATTTCGGTGATTATAATCTGAAATTTGTTGCCTTTTTTCTCCACTATATCCGCTTTCGCTCTTATGACTATTCCTCCGCGTCCGTTGGTGTACATCTCTTTTATCGCGTTGACGTCGTAAATTACGCCCGATGTTGGGAAATCAGGACCTTTTATGAACTGCATTAAATCTTCTATTGTGCAGTCCGGGTTGTCAGTCAGGTGCATTGTTCCATCAATGAGTTCTCCAAGATTGTGTGGCGGAATATTTGTCGCCATGCCTACGGCTATACCCATTGTGCCGTTTAGTAGTAATTGCGGGATTCTGGCCGGTAATACCGTTGGTTCTTTAAGTCTTCCGTCATAGTTTTCAGTCCATTTGACAGTTTCTTTTTCAATATCGGCCAACATTTCTTCTGTTATCTTTTCCATTTTTGCTTCCGTGTAACGCATTGCGGCGGCTGAGTCTCCATCTATTGAACCAAAGTTCCCTTGTCCTCTTACCAGCGTATATCTCATCGAGAAATCTTGTGCCAATCTGACCATTGAATCGTAAACCGCAGAATCTCCATGAGGATGGTATTTACCAAGCACATCACCGACTACAGTTGCCGATTTTCTGAAAGATGAGTTTGGGCGAAGTCCCAATTCGTGCATTGAAAATAATATTCTTCTGTGGACCGGCTTTAAGCCGTCTCTAACATCAGGTAGTGCGCGAGAAACGATGACACTCATCGCATAATCCAGATAGCATTCTTCCATTTCGTCCGAGATGTTTCTTAGTTTTGTATTTGCGTCGAAAAAGCCCATTGTTTGTTGATCCTGAGTGTTATTCTTTGTGTTCTCGGTTTCCGGGGGAGTGGTGTCTTTTTTCGGCTCTTCCGGTATTTTTGGTTCGATTGGTTCCTCGTTTTTTTTATTGTTTTTCTTTGGAGACATATTTAAACCTGTTTAAATTTTAACGGAGTAAATTTACCATAAAGTTTACTTATAAGGAATCCCGACTTGTTTTTATCCGGAGGTTGGGATTGACAATTTGCTTAAACGGTGTAAAATTATATATCTGTTAAATCAATTTTATGTCAGATATTCAAAGAAACCAAGATGCGGAGCGTAATGTGGATTCGTTATTGGCGGATATCAAGGATATCGCCGAACAATTCATAGTGGCTTCTCAGATGGAGGATGCCGGATATGTTGCGCAATTAAAGGTGAAGATGGGGCAGAAATTATCCGATCTTATGGAATTGTTTAAGGCGGGTGGCGGGGATGATGAATTGCTTGCCAAGGTTAAGGATGCTTTGTGCGATGATGTGATTATGAAATGGCTGTCGTTCTTGGGGGTGGAAGGAAAATCGCTTATTGAAGCCGTTTCTCGAGGCATGTCGGATTTCAGGGAGGCTTCAATTGACGATGGTGTTATTCCGGAATCTATTGGTGATGATTCGCAGGTGCTTAAAAATTATTCTCAAAATCCGTTTTTAAGTAAATTTGTGACTTTGCATTTGCGTCGTGTTGCCAATGGAAACGTCATAGAAACTTTGCGTAAGCGTGCGACATTGGCTCCGCTGATCGGTGAGTTTGGATTTATGCAACAAGATTACGATTTGAGTTTGCGATTAAAGAGATATTTTTCTCCCGATCCTCGTAGACATGCTGATTCTGAAATAGTTGAAGGGAAAAAAGGTTTTGCAATTTTGCATATTGACTTGGATGGATTTAAACTTTGGAATGATACTTTTGCCAAGTTGGAAAATCCGCATAAATACGGAGATGCCGTTTTAAGAGTGATTGCACGATCTATATCCGGGATATTGAGATTGAATGATATTAAAAAAAGAAACGGAGGGGACGAATTGATTATTGTATTGGATGAAATCTCAAGCCGGGAGGATGCTCTTGCTAAAGCTGACGAAATACGTTGTATTGTTGAGGGTTTAACTAAAGACGATTTTCGTGCCGAACTTGGTGATGATGTTGATCGTATAGAGTTAATGCCGGAGGTAAGGCAAAATGCCGGTTTGCAAAAGGGGTTTGCCAGTCTTTCGATTGGTGTTGTAACATTTTTTAATCGAGGAGTTTCTGTTAATGGTGATCAGCATTCTTTTGCGAATCGTTTAGTTGGTATAGCTGATACGCTTGTGTATGCTGTTAAAGAACATGGTAAAAATGGTATTGCATTTCTTGATGGTTCGAATGTTGTGATTCGCAGATTTTTGAAAGATGGTGTTGTTAGTGATGAATCTATCGGGGATTTCCAGTCAATTAAATCGCAGATTGATGATTGATTCCGGACGGCTTTTCTGGTATAATTATCAGATAAAGTTAACGGATTTATATGGCAGACCAAACAGTACAGAGCCCAGCTAACGTCCAACTCGTGGCTGTTGCAAGCCCTAAAGTTGATGCTACGGTGCAGATTCAAAAAGCGGTTGTTCCCAAGACTTCGATTGTGGATAATTTGAAAAACAAGCTTTTTGGTTCTAAGAAAACGGCGGTTGTGTCCGCTCAACCTGCGGTTCAGTCTCCGGAAGGTGCCGAAAAATCTTTAACTCAAGTTGAGAGGCAGGCGATTTTGGATGCGGAAAAGCTTTATAATGAAGGGTTGGCTTCGATACGCGATCTTATTGCGCCGGCATCTTTTGAAGTGGCTTACGACCATTTGAGAGTGGAAGGTTTTCATGCGCAAAGTTATTTCGTTTATGCATATCCAAGGTATCTCGAGACAAATTGGCTTTCGCCCGTTGTGAATTTCGAGGTTACGATGGATATTTCACAGTTTATATATCCGGTAAATTCTGCGGAAATCATGAGGGTTTTACGAAAGAAAGTTGCCCAATTCCAAGCTTCCATAAGGATGAGCAGAGAAAAAGGCAATGTTAGCGATCCCGCGCTTGAAACCGCGCTTGAAGATGCGGAATCACTTCGAGTCGAGTTGCAACGAGGGCAAGAGAAATTTTTCCAATTTGGGATGTATTTTACGGTTTATAGCGATGACTTTAAAAAACTTGAAAAGATTACAAAACAACTAGAGAGTCTTCTCGGTGGCAAGTTGGTAATGACGCGAAGGACCGATTTGCAGATGGAATATGCTTTCAATTCGACTATTCCGATATGTTTGGATGAGCTTAAGGTAAGCAGAAATATGAATACGTCGCCGTTGTCGACAACTTTTCCGTTTATCTCTTCCGAACTTACTTCGAATGAGGGTATTTTATATGGTTTAAACAGGCATAATGAGGGTTTGGTGATTTTCGACAGATTCTCTCTTGAGAATGCGAATTCGGTTGTGTTTGCCAAGTCGGGTGCCGGTAAATCTTATGCCGTTAAGTTGGAGGTTTTGAGATATTTGATGATGGGAGTGGATGTGATAATCATAGATCCCGAAAATGAGTATCAGGCGCTTGCACAATCTGTCGGAGGCAGTTATTTGAAGGTTTCTTTGAATAGCGATAGAAGAATTAATCCGTTTGATTTGCCGAGAGCCATTGAAGGCGAGGAGTCAAAGCCCGGAGATCTTCTTAGGGCGGCGATTATAGATTTGACCGGTCTTATGAAATTAATGCTTGGAGGGATTAGCCCGTCGGAGGAAGGTATTTTGGATAAAGCTTTGATAGATGTTTATGCCACGAAAGGTATAACTATGGATACTCCGAATCCGTCGGCATTTAATGCGCCGACTATGGAGGATTTTTATGCGGTTTTGTCTTCGATGGAAGGTGCGGAGCAGATGGCTCAAAGAATACAAAAATTTACGACCGGTACTTTTGCTGGAATTTTCAATAAACCTACAAACGTAAATCTTGATGAAGGGCTTGTTGTTTTCTCTGTCAGAGATCTTGAAGATCAGCTTAGGCCGATCGCCATGTATATTATATTGGGATATATATGGAACAGGGTTAGAAGTCGGATGAAAAAGAGACTACTTGTGATAGATGAGGCTTGGTCAATGATGCAACATGACGATTCCGCAAAATTCTTGTACGGCTTGGTCAAGAGAGCGAGAAAATATTATTTGGGTGTCAGTACGATTACTCAGGATGTGGAAGATTTTATGAAGAGCGATTACGGAAAGCCGATTATTACAAACTCTTCGATGCAATTGCTTTTGAAGCAATCCGCCACTGCGATAGAGATGTTGCAGAAAGTTTTCAATTTAACAGAAGGGGAGAGGTATATGCTTCTTAACAGCGGTGTTGGGCAAGGATTATTTTTTGCCGGGTTGAAGCATGTTGCGGTTCAAATTATCGCTTCTTATACTGAAGACAGAATTATCACTACGAACCCGGAAGAGATTTTGAAACAAAAAGATGTCAGACAATTTACAAATGTTGCGGCTCCGGAACCTGCAAAAGCTGAAGAGCCCCAGCAACAAACCGTTCCCGCTACTTCGGTTGCACAAACACAAGTTGCTCCTGTCGCACCGGCCAATACCGCGGATGCCGGGTTTGATAATACGAGCCAGATCGGTATTAAATCTTAGAGTTGCTCGTAATTAATTCCTCGTGTAGTTTTCAGTCATGCGCGATAATAAATGGCTTTCGGATTTGCTTTCGGATTTGTGGGATAGATATTTTTTTGATGTTGAGAAGGGGAATATTTTGGAGGTTAAATTTTCTCGAGTGGCAAGGACGCGTTTGGGTTCGATCAGGATGACAAGAGATAAAAGAAAGTCGGTGGTTTTGATTAACGGGGTATTTAAAGACCCTTTAATTCCGGCTGAAGTTGTCGAAGCTGTTCTTGCTCATGAACTCGTGCATTATGTGCACGGTTTTTGTTCGCCGCTTAAGAGGCAATATAGACATCCGCACAGAGGAGGCGTTGTGCGCAACGAGATGATTAGGAGGGGATTAGTTCATCAGTATCGAGTTGAAAAGGCGTGGACGAAGAAAAGCTTTCGCGAGATAGCCCGTACCCACGGTCTATTCCATCATTTCCTTTAGTTCTTCCACCGCTTTTTCAAGTTGTTCGTCGTCGTCGCTGGTTACGGCATCTTCGATTTCGATATCCGGAGTTACCCCGATTCCGTTAAGGTCTTGTCCTCCCGGCGTGAGCCAGTGAGCTATTGTAATTTTCAAGCTTGAGCCGTCGTAGTAAGTGACTACATCTTGAGCACTACCTTTGCCGTAAGATTGAGTGCCGATGATTGTCGCTTGGTCGTATTCTTGCAAAACAGCCGCCATTATTTCGGATGCCGAGGCGCTGTTGCCGTTTACCAAGATTATTAATGGCAATCCGTTCAGATCCGCCGGTCCTTCGGAGTAGTATGTTGTTTCGTCGTAGTTTGTTTTGATGATCATAATTTCTCCATCATCCGTTATAAAGTGCGACATGATGTCTGCGCATGTGGTCAGATATCCGCCACCATTATCTCTTAAGTCTACGATAACGCCTTCCACGTCGTAATCTTCGAGCATATCCGTTGTCAGTTCTTCAAAATCCAGTCCCGTGAATTCTCCGAAACTTGCCAAATCGTAATAGAGGATATTTCTGTTTATTATTTCCGCCGATACATATTCGATTTCGAATTCGGCTCGTGTAACAGTGATAACCGTCGTTTCCGAAGAGTTGCTGTTTTCTCGGTGTATTTTGATGCTGACATCGGTTCCCACTTCTCCCCTGATCAGGCTTGCAACTTCTTCGACATTGAGCCCTTCGGTTGATACTCCGTCCACTTCGAGGATAATGTCTCCCGCCAAGAGGCCCGCCGTTTCGGCCGGTGCTTCCTCTATAACTTGCATTATCTCAATCGTGCCGTCTTCATTTGTCTGGAGATAAACGCCGATTCCTTCGAAGTTTCCGCTTAATAACTGGGTGAAAGATGTGGCGGCGTCCGGTAAGAAATATGTTGTGTTTACGTCTTCGATTGAATTTACCATCCCTTCGATTGCGGAGTACATCAACTCTTCACCGTTAAGTCCGCCTCCGTAGTAATCTTCCGTTAATCTGGTGTAAACGTCTTCAAGTATCAGTAAGTATGGGATGTCGAGGTTTGCTCGGATTTCGTCCGCGATTGATTCCAAATATGCGTCGGTTACGGCGAAACTGTCGAAAAGATATATCAATTGTGCCGCTTCTGCTCTGGTGATTTTCTTATATGTGCCGAAATAATTTTCATTATATGGTTCCATCAATCCTATCGATAATGCCATTTCGATGTAAGGCGCGTATATATTCGTGTACGACGTGTCTTTGTAAGGCAGATCGAAATCTCCCTCGTCTATATACATGGGTATCGGTATGCCCGCCCATTCCATCATTATTTTAACCGCTTCGCCTCTTGTAATTGGTCTGTTGGCATAAAAATTGTCAGGTTCTCCGGCTAAATCTATCAATCCTATTTTGGCCGCTTTGTTTGCGTATGGTGCGTACCATTCGTCTCCTTTTAAGTCATCGAATTGGTTGTCCGCGTCTTTTTGTCCTTTGGGATCGAAACCGGAGTCTGCAAGAAGCATTTTGTAAAATTCAGCCTTGTTTATATCTCTATCGGGGTAGAATAAATCGTCTGCGTTTGCGGCTATCGTCCCGTTGGATTCGAGATACGAAATCGCATAATAGTATTCGTTGTCTTCCGATACGTCGGTAAATTGAGCGTAAGCCAAGGTCGCATTTAGAGCGATAAGGATTGTTACACATCCTATAATGATCTTTTTCATGAGTATTGTTTGATTTAAAAATTTACAGGGGGTTCCTTATATATTAATTTTTTCAGTTTTGCAAATCGTGTTATAATTTCTTGCGAATAAAAATAAAGAGAGTATGTCGGATGATTTTACCGGTTTGAATAAAGGACTTTTTGCCAGGTTTCTCATGTTTTTTTTGGTTGCGAGTTTTTTGTTCGGGATTTTTTTATGGGTGACTTTTCTGAAAGATTTCGAGGCGGAAACCGTTTTGGATGATGCGGTTTATCTGATGGAAGACGGGGTTCAAAACGAGTTTTCCGTGGGGGAGTATGATTTCGAGTCCAAGTCGGAAGTTGTTTTTGATGGTATAGATGTCGTGCGTTTTTCCGAAGGTTCCGCGATCAATGTTGGTGATGTTACCGACGAAGATGGTTTTTATACCGTTTCCATGACTTTGGAAGAGGGAAGTGCGTGGATTTCAAATATGGGCGGGGTTTTGGATTTGATGATAAAAGTTGACGGGTATATGTTCCAAAATGTTGACGGTTATTATTATGTCGAAGTGAACGAAAACGGGTATTTCGCTTATGCTTACAAGCATCCGGTGAGTGTTTATTTTCTCGATGAAAGCGGTAACTCTTTGAACGATTATATTTTACCGCAAGGTTATTATGTCGAGCTTGAGAGGGGCGTGCCGAGTTCCGTGGTTTCGGATTTGAGATATGCGAAATTGGTAAAAGAGTATCCTTTTTATAAATTGACCGAGAATCAAGCGCGCGAAGGGCTTGCCGATTATGCGAAGATTGACGATTTGAGATATTCCGATATTTTGGGCGATTTCGAGGCGATGGTCTTGTACGAGTATGACGATTATGTCGGCGAGAGTGGGGGTGAAATTGTTGATAAGTTGAGAGAAATTTTAACATTTTCCGAATCGAAAAAAGATGAATGGAGCAAGTCCGAATCCATTAATAAATTGAATGCGGCGCTGTATTTGAGCGCGAAAGGTTCGGCTGAGGATGCGCTTTCCGAACTGCAAGATATTTCAAGCGTTATAGATGAAAAATATCTTCCTTATTTGAATTATGTGAGTGTTGTTTTGAACAATTCTTTGTATGGGGATGATTTGTATGTCGTTAAAAATTATTTGAGAGAAGTTTTGTGGGGCGATTCTTATGATGGGCAGATGGTTGTTTTGAGGGACAGGCTTAATGAAATGTATGATTTGTGCGATGATGGCGAAATGGCTTTCGCGAAAGAGGCTTTTTCCGATTACGAAAGGGGATGGTGGGATTTTCTCGGGATGTCGGCGGATGAACTTTCGGTTTATCGGGATGATATAAACGAGGAGCGTGAGCTTTTGTCCGTGTTGCTTTTGAAGGAGGAGGGGTTTTATGATACCGATTATTTCGATCTTCTTGAAAGTTTTGAGCAGGCGATATTCAAGGTTGCGATTTCGGGGACCGATTTGGATGAGGAGAGGCTTGTTTTTATCGCCGATAAGGTTGATGTTGTAAATTCCGTTACGGATTTGCTGGCGCTTTCGCAGATGTCTGTCGCGGAGGCTACCGATTTGCTCGGTTTTTTGCTTGATGACGCGGAAGTTTTGGCGAGCGAAGTTGAATCAACGGCGTCGATTTTGTCTTATTACGAGGAAGAGATTTCAGAAGGGTGGTTGGTTTTGAAATTTATAAATTCGGTTGAATATGAGAGTACGAGCGGTACTTTCGATGAAAAATATGAGGCGTTTGTTGCTAAAGAGCAGGATGTCGAGGATTTGAGAAATTATTTGCAAAACTTGCATTTGGGTGATGAATCGTCGAGCGGATTGACTCTTACCGAAGCGAAAGAGATTGTTTATTCCGATTTGGAAACCGCCGGAATTTCTTATACGGCGATAATTTCAATGGGAGATAATGCTTACAGACTTTTCGAACTTAATGGCGCTGAGGCTGGAGGGGTTTCTTTTGAGGCTAAATATGACAGAGAGAGTAAGCTTGTTTACGATCTTGCGGTCGGAGAGTCCAGATTTACGACGGGAGTGAGTTTGGACGATTTGAGCGAAGTTGTGTCGGGAGTTGAGGAAGGAGAGATCACCGACGAGGTGATTTCGGATGCAGAGGAAGCGGAAGTCGAAGAGGGGTTTTCTTCCACCGAGGAGGCCGCGATAGTTTTATTGATAGAGTACTTGAGTGAATTCGGGATTGAAGCGGCGGAAAAAAATGTTGTTTTTGTCGAGGTTGATGAGAATATATTCGAGGTGCGGGGTGCGATTGCAGGAGAGACGGTTCTTGATTTCGTTGTGGATCTGGATGACGGAAGTTTGAGCGAAGTTTATGTGGACGGGGAGGTTTCCGGAATTGAAGATATTCAATCACTGATTACCGGTGATTGAGATGTATTTCACGTAAAAATACCTTTTAAGTCATCATATTTTTTTTGACGTTATAGTGGTGGCGAGTTAACATTTTTATGTTTTAATTTTTTAAAAGTATTTATTTATGGGTGAACCAAATAAGCCACGGGAATCTGTGGGTGGTGGACCGCTTCGTTTTGCGTCTGAAGCTGATACTGATGTGCCGAGGCCGGTGGTTTTGCCTGAAACGAAAATTGAAAAGCAGGATTTTGCTTTGCTCAATGCTGTTTCCGATTGTGCGTTGTTTGATGGTATTGATCGGAATGTGTTAGCGGGGCTTTCGACGTCCTTAAAGAAATTTTCGGTTCATGCCGGCACCGTTCTTATGCGCAGGGGGGAAATTCCCGATAGTCGTAATAAGGCTTTGCCTCTCGGGCAAGGTTTTTTGGTTGTTCTAAATAGGGATGGGATACATGTTAAGACCGACTATGGCGAATCTTTTCTGCCGAAAGGTGCTACGATAGGTGAGTTGGGTTTTCGCGATCCATCCAAGGGAAGAGCGACCGATGTGATTGCGGCGAGCGATGGCGAAGTTGTCAGTGTTCCTTTTAATATGGCCGAACTTGGTTTGTCGCTTAAAGATGCCAATACGGTCAAGTTGGCTCTTTTGAGATGCAATGTTTTGCCTCTTGCCAATGAGCAACTTGGCGAGCTTAAGTTTTGGCCGATCATGCAACCGGGAGATGAAAGGGTACTTGAGGTTTTGAAAGAATTGCTCAATGAGAAGCAGATTCCGGTTGAAGAAGTTGAATGTCGTGGTGGTCAAGAATTGCAATCCAGACCGGGATATGTTTTTGTTCTGAAACAGGGGTCGGTTTTGATTATGAATAGGGAGGGGAAACAGCTTGCGCAGGTTGACGGGCCCCAGATGCTCTTTGAACGAGTTGGTGCCGGTGTCAGCGACGACAATATCGACGTTACCGTGGTGGCGGGTGGTGATATAATTGGCGAATACGTGCCATTGGTTGTGGCGAGAGGTTGTGTTACGGAAGAAACATTGTCTTTAATGATAGCTATGGTTGAAGAGTCCGTGCGTCATAAATTGAGTGTAACGGATGATAAGCTGGCTGTCGTTAGAGAAAGGCAGAAGGCGACCGCGGAGGTGGATTTGTTTGCTGGGATAAGACCCTTGATACGTAACTTTAGGGTAAGGGTTGAGGCCGCGATAAATGCTTTCAAACGGGGGTCAAACGAGTAATCGTTTTGATTTCGCATCTTTAGTCTTTTTGTGATAAAATTTCGCACGTCTTTTAAAAAATAAATAAAATATGGCTACATCTAGTAAAGGTTATAGTGCTGAGAATATTACCGTACTTGAAGGGTTGCAGGCGGTTAGAAAGCGCCCGGGCATGTATATTGGTACGACCGATGTTGCCGGTTTGCATCATTTGATTTGGGAAGTTGTGGACAACTCCATAGATGAGGCGATGGGTGGTTTTTGTAAAAATATTTGGGTTACGGTTAATGCGGACGGTTCTCTTTCGGTTGAGGATGATGGACGCGGTATTCCGGTTGATACGCATTCGAGAACGGGCAAATCGGCGCTTGAGACGGTTTTGACGGTTTTACATGCCGGAGGCAAATTCGGCGAAGGTGGCGGATATAAAGTTTCTGGCGGTTTGCACGGCGTAGGTGTTTCCGTTGTGAATGCTTTGTCGGTTAATTTGAAGGCCGAAGTTTATCGCGATGGCAAACTTTATTTTCAAGAGTATGCGAGAGGTAATCCGTTGTGCGATGTTAAGCCTATTGGCAAGACCGATAAAATCGGTACCAAAATTACGTTTGTTCCCGATCCCGAGATTTTCGAATTAACCGATTTTAAGTGGGATCTCATTGTAAACAGATTGAGGCAACAGGCTTATCTTACGAAGGGTGTTACGATTTATGTTGTGGACGTGAGAACCGACAAGAAATATCAGTTTTATTTCGAGGGTGGGATTAAGTCTTATGTTAAGCATTTGAATAAAAATAAAGAGAATATCGGGAGCGAAGTGGTTTATATCGAGAAGGCGGTTCCCGAAGGTTCGATCGAAGTTGCTTTGCAATATACTCAAGCTTTTCAGGAGACGGTCTATACTTTTGCGAATAACATTCATACGACCGAAGGAGGAATGCATTTGACCGGTTTTAGGTCCGCTTTGACGAGGGTTGTTAACGCTTATGCGAGAAAGAACGAACTTTTGAAAGAGAAAGATGAAAATATGACATCCGACGATGTGCGCGAAGGTTTGACTGCGATTATCTCTGTTAAATTGGCGAATCCGCAATTTGAAGGTCAGACCAAGAGCAAACTTGGCAATGCCGAAATGAGGACTGCGGTTGAAACCGTTTTCGGAGATGGGTTAGCGCAATTCTTGGATGAGCATCCGGCCGATGGGCGCGGAGTTGTCGGCAAGTGCGCTTTGGCGGCGAGAGCGAGGTTGGCGGCGAGAGCGGCCAGAGATACCGTTATCAGAAAAGGGTTTTTGGAAGGTATGACTTTGCCCGGTAAGTTAGCCGATTGTTCGTGTCGAGATGCGGCCAATTCAGAGTTGTTCATCGTAGAGGGTGATTCCGCCGGCGGTAGTGCCAAGCAAGGTAGGAATAGAGAGTATCAGGCCATTTTGCCTCTCCGAGGTAAAATTTTGAACGTTGAGCAGGCGAGATTGGATAGGATGCTTGCGAATAATGAAATTAAAGCGCTTATCATAGCGCTCGGAGTTGGTATCGGTGAAACTTTCGATCTTTCAAAATTGAGATATAACAAGGTTGTGATCATGACTGATGCCGACGTTGATGGTGCTCATATCAGGACGCTTCTTTTGACCATGTTTTTCAGGTATTTCAAACCGCTTATCGAAGGCGGACATCTTTGTATAGCTCAGCCGCCTTTGTATAAAATTTCTCAGGGTAAAAAATCCGCTTACGCTTATCATGATGAAGAGAAAGAAGAGATATTGAAGGGTTATGACAAAGCGCAGAAAATTTCAATTCAAAGATATAAAGGTCTTGGTGAAATGAATCCGGAACAGCTTTGGGAAACCACAATGGATCCCGAGAGAAGGGTTATTTTGAAGGTGACGATCGATGATGCTGAGCGTGCAAATAAGGTTTTTGAAACATTGATGGGTTCGGAAGTGTTGCCAAGGAAGAAATTCATACAGACGCATGCGAAGAGGGTGAGGAATTTGGATATATAGTTCCATAGACTCATAGGGACTATGTGATTATTAGGGAACCTCTGAAAAACATACTTCCTACTGCAATTCCCATCTTTCGGCTGCAAACAGCTCAGACCTCCTCGACGTCCCGCTAAGCGGGACGACTTCGTCGGTTTTCGCTATTTTCGCTCGAAAGAATGAGAATTTCGTAACGGAACCACATTTTTCAGAGGTTCCTTTAGTTTGTTGGACTATCAGACTATTTTGTAGTATAATTTGTAGATATAAAAATAAAAGATGAATTTTGTTTTCGATCTAAATGACGATGAGGAGCTTGTGTTTGAGGCTGCTTGCGAGTCTCAGGATTTGTTTGTTGCGACTTCAGATGAATTCAGGCAATTTATTGATAAGTTGAATAAGAAATCAAAGGGTATTGCGACGTATGTTTTTAAAAGAATGAAAGGCGATCACTGGGTTTTTGAGGAAAATATCAATCTTTCGGATGACGTGGATTGCGCGATTCTCAGGGTTGTGGAAGGAAAAGTTTATGCCTTGAGCGAAGATGTGGTGAGATTTATGAAAGGAGTTTTTAAGAAAGTTTAAGGTTGACTTCATCCCCTGTACAGGTAAAATACCCGTGCTTTTTTATTTAATAATTTCGAAGGGAGGTGACTTTAAGATGATAGGAGTTATAAAACATAGCAAGATTTCGAACGACAGACTGGTTAATATTTTCAATAAAGTTGTTGGCAAAAGCCGAGTAATTCTTGAAAGTAAGGCGAAAAAATTCAAGAAGAAAAAGCGTAGTCGTGTAGCTCAGAAAAAATACGCTATTATGGCCGCCAAATACCGTGCTGAAAGAGCAAGGAAGCAACATTATTAGTATTGATGAGAATCGCGGATATTTTAAGTAAGGCAAAGGTTGATAAAAAATCCTTGGAAGCCGAGGTTTTGTTGGCTTTTTCCCTTAAAAAGTCTAAAGAGTGGGTTATAGCTCATGATGATTTTGAGTTGTCGATTCGGGATGTTAAAGGGTTTCATGAATTATGGACTAGGTTTTTGCAGAGTGAGCCTGTTGCTTATTTGGTTAATAAAAAAGAGTTTTTCGCGATGGATTTTTATGTTGATGGGCGAGTGCTGATTCCTCGACCTGAGACGGAATCGTTGGTGTCGGAAGTGCTTGATTTAAGCCAAGGTCCGCGATTCGCGAGCAAAAAAGTTGTTCGAGTTGTCGATGTTGGGACCGGATGTGCCGCAATCTCCATTTCTTTAGCTAAAAATTCAAAAAATCTTGAGATCTATGCGACAGAAGTTAGTGAAGTGGCTTGCGAGGTTGCGAGAAAAAATATCGAAGATTTGGGAGCGAAGGTTGATCTTCGTTGTGGTGATTTGCTTGAACCCGTTAAGGATGTCGATTTTGATATTATAGTCGCGAATTTGCCCTATATTGGAACCGAAAAATATAATTTCGTGGAGACGAATGTTACGAAATACGAACCGAATGTGGCTTTGTATGGTGGAAATGACGGTCTTGAATTATACAGGAAATTGTTCGTGCGAATTTTAGATTATGGGATGAAGCCTTCTTATATTCTTGGTGAGTTTGGTTTTTTGCATGCGGAGATTTTAAAAGAAGATATCAAGAAATATTTCCCAAAAGCCGTGTATACTGTTAAGCAGGACTTGTCGGGACTCGATAGAAATTTTATAATAAGTTTATGATTGACGAACTACACATAAAGAAGTTGCAGGAAATCGAGGACGAGTTTCTGAAACTCGAATCCGGTCTTGGTGATCCCAAGTTGATTGCCAATTCTCGCGAATATGCCAGTGCCGGCAGGAGGCATAAGGAACTTGGGAAAGTGGTTGCTCTTTTTCAAGAGTTTAAGAAGGTGTCCCAAATTATTGCCGGTTCGGAGGGTATTTTGGAGACCGAAAATGATGAGGAGATGAGGGAGATGGCGAAAGAAGAGCTCGGGGGTGCGAGAGAGCAGGTCGAAAAACTTTCAGAACAAATAAAGGTCGAACTTTTACCAAAAGATCCAAACGATGAAAAGAATTGTATTATTGAAATTCGTGCCGGAACGGGGGGGGAAGAGGCATCTATGTTTGGCGAAGAGCTTATGAGGATGTATATGAAGTATCTTGAAAGAGAGAGGTTTAAGGTTGAGTTGATGAGCAGGAGTAACAGCGATCATGGTATTAAAGAAGTTATTTTTAAGGTTAACGGAGAAGGAGCTTATGGTCGGATGAAGTATGAGAGTGGTGTTCACAGAGTTCAAAGAGTGCCTGCGACAGAAGCTCAAGGCAGGATACATACCTCTACCGCTTCTGTTGTTGTTTTGCCTGAAGTTGAAGAACTTGAAATTAAGATAAGCGATCAGGATTTGAGAATTGATGTTTTTAGATCCGGTGGATGCGGAGGGCAAAGTGTCAATACTACCGATTCGGCTGTTAGGATTACTCACTTGCCGAGCGGTTTGGTTGTTCAATGTCAGGATGAGAAATCTCAGCTTAAGAATAAGGTTAAAGCGATGTCCATTTTGAGGTCGCGTTTGTATGCGGCAGAGCAAGAGAAACGTCAGAAAGAGCTTGGCGAGGCTCGTCTAAGCCAAATCGGTTCCGGTGACAGGTCGGATAAAATCAGGACTTATAATTTTCCTCAAGATAGGGTTACCGATCACAGAATCCATGTGAATTTCAGCAATATTCCTTCGATTATGGATGGGAATATCGGGGATATGATTGAAAAATTGACGATTGAGGATCAGGCGATGAGGATGGTGGGGAACAAACGAGGGACTGATGCGTAAAATGTTATTTTGTGCGAAATTCGAGAGGGTTTGAAGACAAATATCGGACTATCCCGTTTGGCGTTTCCATAGTTGTGGCAATTGCTTCTAACAGTGAATTTGATGCAAGTCTGTTTGCTCCATGAAGGCCGGTCCTTGCTGTTTCGCCGTATGCATATAATCCCGGGATGGATGTCCTGCCTTGTAGGTCAACTGCGATTCCTCCGCAGAGATAGTGTTGTGCTGGTGCGATTGGGATAAGGTCTTTTGTCAGATCGAAGTCGTATTTTTTAAGATTTTTATATACGTATGGAAAAGCTTTTTTGGTGTAAGAGGCTTTTTTGTGCGTGAAATCGAGGAAGATTTTATGACCTTGTTTTATCTGTTTCTCCATTGCTTTGCAAATTGTGTCGCGAGGGAGAAGTTCATTTATGAATCGTTCTTTTTTTTCGTTTACGATTTTGGCGCCTTCTCCGCGAAGAGCTTCTGTTAATAGGAATTTTGGTGTTCCCGGAGCGTTTAAGACTGTTGGGTGAAATTGGATGTAATTCATGTCGGCAAGGCGTGTGCCGATTTTTTTTGCCATGTCGATGCCGTCGCCGGTTGATATTTCCGGGTTGGTTGTCGATTTGAATTTTTGACCGATCCCGCCGGTTGCGAGAATCATTGCTTTTGCTCGGATTTCGTATGTGCAATTTTTTTGTTCATCGCTTGCGATTATGCCGATTGCCGAGCCGTTTTTCTTGATTATTTTTAAGGCTTTCGTGTATTCGCGGATCTCGGTGTTCGGATTTTTTTTGACAGCTTTGATGAGGGCGTCTTCTATCGCTTTACCCGTGTTGTCGGCGACGTGAGAAATTCTGCGAGCAGAGTGTCCTCCTTCGCGGCGTAAATCTTTGTCGAATTTCACTCCGAGTTTTTTCAGGTGTGCGATGACTGCCGGACCTTTTTTTATAATATATTCGACTGCCGATTTTTTGTTCTTGTAATGGCCTGCGACGAGTGTGTCTTTTATATGAGATGTGAACGAATCGTTTTTATTTAGGACTGCGGCAATTCCTCCTTGAGCTTTTTCTGTTGCGGAATCGGAAATTTTCTTCTTGGTTATCACTAAAACCTTGCCATATTTGGATGCGGATAGCGCGAAATTAAGGCCCGCGGCGCCCGAGCCGATGACGAGAAAGTCGATTGCGGTGTCCCGCCTAGCGGGACGGCTTATTGTAGAGGTTCGAGAATCGGTCGCGTTAGCGACCTTTCTTGAACTGGATTCCGATTTCATGATAGTAGGTGAAATATTTTACAACCTCTTGTAGAAATTTGTCGGCCAGCTTGCCCGAATATGAGCCGTTTTGGCCTTTTTCCATCTGTTTGCAAAGGCGGCCCATCCATTCTTCTACGATTTCCTGGATTTCTTTGCCTTCTTGGTCGAACTGTTCTTTCAGGCCTTTTTTGTCTTTGCCGTAATCTTGATTGAGAAGCATGAATTTCATCATTTTTTCTCTGTTTCGTTCGAACATTTCTGTGACGTAGCGTTTGTATTTTGGGTCTGACATTTTTTTAAAGTTAGAGTACGTGGAGATTATATGTTGAAAGTCGTTGTAAATCACGGGTTTCTTGTGCTAAATTCTTCCTGCTTTATTTGCAATAAGGCTATTTTATGAAAAATCTTGAACTTGTCGCTCCAGCGGGCGATTATCAGAAACTTGAGTATGCATATAGATATGGTGCCGATGCTTGTTATGTCGGGATGAGTGCTTTTTCTTTGAGATCAAAGACTACCGAATTTGATGCGGAGAGTGTTGTTCGCGGTCGTGCTTTGGCAAAAAAACTGAAGAAATTTTTTTTCATGACGGTTAATATTTATCCTAGGAATAGCAAGATTCCGGCTTTTATAAAACATATCAAATGGCTTAGAGACGAGGTGAAACCTGATGCGCTGATTGCGGCGGATGCCGGCGTGATTTCGATAATAAAAGAAGTTTGGCCGAAGGCGAGAATACATCTGTCGGTGCAAGCTAATAATGTGAATTATAGAAGTGTGCAGTTTTGGCGAGATCAGGGTGTGAAAAGAGTGATTTTATCCAGAGAGTTAAATTTGGAAGAGGTGAGAGAAATTCATAAAAAAGTTCCAGATATTGAACTTGAATATTTTGTTCATGGGGCGATTTGTGTGGCTTACAGCGGTAGATGTTTGCTTAGCAATTATATGAGTTTTCGGGATTCGAATCAGGGTGCTTGCGTACAAGCTTGTAGATTTAAATATAAGTTGCTTGAAGAGGCTTCTTATGGCCCAAAGGTCGATTTGCTGAATAAAAAAATTGTTCTTGAGGAGGAGATGAGGCCACGTGAATATATGCCGATTTCCGAGGATGAACATGGAACTTATATTATGAATTCGCGAGATCTTTGTATGTTGCCTTATTTGAAAGAAATGGCGGATGCCGGGATAACGTCGTTTAAAATAGAGGGTAGAAGCAAGACAGTTTATTATGTTGCGAGTGTTTGTAAGATTTATAGGCAAGCGATTGAGGATTTGAAGGCCGGGCGACCGTTTGATGAGTCTTTGATGGATGAAGCTTATAAAATCGCTTCCAGGGGTTATACTCCCGGATTTTTATTTGGAGATTTGGGTAAAAATTCCATGAGGTATGAGAAAAGCAGTCCGATAGGAGGAGCGAAGTTTGTTGGAATAGTGGGGAAAGAGGTTTCGAAAGGTGAATATCTTGTAGATGTGAGAAATCGAGTTTCGACTGGTGAAGTTTTGGAGGTTGTTTTGCCCGATTCGGTTGTTTCAATTAAAGTAAAAGAGTTTAAAGACATAAAAGGCAATCCTCTTACAGAGGTGCATGGGGGAGTTGGGAATAGGGTTTTTGTTTTGGGGAAGAAAGGACTCGAGGGGGGGCTTCTGCGGATTAACGGTTAGACCGGTAGCATTTCCAAGATTTCTTCAGCTTTTTCTTCCGGGTCTTTGTCGCTCGAGTTGTCATAGACGAAGTCGGCGTTTTTCAGGTAGGTTTTCTTGCGTTCTTTCCAGATTTGTTCAAGCTCTTTTTTAAGCGATTTTTGGCTGGTGAGAGGAGGGCGTTTTCTGCTGAAATTGATCCTTTTTTCCAGTGTTTTCAGGTCGGCTGTAAGCAATAAGACGAGACCGTTTTTTTTGAGTTTCTTTGCGTTTGCCGGGTTTATAAAAGTTCCCCCTCCTGTTGAGATTACGGCGTTTTTTGTTTTAGATAAATTGTCGACAGCTTGTTCTTCAAGTTCGCGAAAGTGATTCCATCCTTTTTCTTCGACTATTTTAATTATTTTTTTATTTACAGTGCGTTCTATGTAAACATCGAGATCGATGAAATCTCGTCTTAATTTTTTGGCGATCATCTGGCCGATAGCTGTTTTCCCGCTACCGCGCATTCCCGTTATTACTATGTTTTTCCGAGATGTGCTCATACTCTTTGAGTAGAATGATTGCGAGCAAAGTTGTGATCGCTCCGATTATAATCGGTATTTGGTTCCCGAAGGAAGAGCCCAGCGGGCCGAAGACCAAAGAACTTAGTGCGATAGCAGAAGTTTGTGTTAACGTTATTAAACCCGAATTGCCTCCGATACGTTCTTTTTTGAAAAATTCCAAAACGCCCGTGTATAAGAAAACAAACATCATTGCATCGCCTCCTTCATGAATTATTCTGCCGACAAGCGAGATTGGGATTATTGGTATAAGCATTATCAAGTAGCCTATGCCGGAACAGAGTAATCCGAGTGTGATTATTGTTTTTATGCCGGTACCTTTTTCAAGTGCTCTGTTGGTTAATCTTACCGTTGCGAACATGCATATTATTGCGGTTCCCATATATGCTCCCATCTGTGAAAATGTGAGGCCGAGAGTCTCTTTCAGAAATGGTCCATATGATGTGAATTCTGATCCCATGTGTATCGCGAATGAAAATATTATTGCGATGAAAAGTAAGACGTGTGGTTTTTTAATATCTTTTTTATAAGATTCGATTTCGAATTTGAAAGTTTCCGTGCTGGGCAATAAAAGGGATAATATGAGTAATATCGAAACCAGTCCCGCCGTTACGATTAAATATTTTTGAAAATCTATATATTCGAGGATATTACCGCTGAATAAAACTCCAATGCCTGCTCCCAGCAGATAAAAACCGACATATGTTTTTATTCTTTTTGATGGTGGTTCTCCTTGCGAGGTTTTGTAAAACAAACTGTCCATTGAAATGTTGTACAGATTAGTTCCGATGCCTCCTATGAAGAACATTGCGAGGATGAATGGGAAATATTGTGTTTGGCTTAATGTGAGAAATTCGATGATCATTAAAATTAGGCCTAGCTGGATTATTCTTTTTGATGGAATTCTGTCGTTTAGTAGTCCTCCGGGAAGTGTTATAAGTACTCCTGTTACAGTGAGTGTCATAAATAGTATCCCTGATTGCGTCCCGCTTAATCCTATTTGCGTGAAGTATATGGCCCAGAAAAATCCCAAAGAGTTTGTTGCGAATCTTTGGAAGCTATGGATGAGAGTGAGTAGAGTTAGGTTCTTTTTAATCATTTGTTGGCGTTGTCAAAATCTTGCCAAAACTCGGGGTAAGTCTTTTTTATGCAAGAAGAGTTTAAGATTTTGATTCCCGGGATTTGCGATTTTAATACTCCTGCGCACATTGCCATTCGATGATCGTTATAAGTTTCGATTGTTGCCGATTTAAAGTTGTTTGTGCCCTCTATTGAAAGTCCGTCTTTCAACTCTTTCACTTTTGCGCCGATTTTCGAGAGTTCCGTTTTGAGGGCGTGAAGTCGGTTGGTTTCTTTGAATCTCAAATTGCTTAGTCCGGTAAGCGTGCTTTTTCCATTTGCGAAGCAAGCAAGAGTTGCGAGTGTCATTGCGGAGTCGGGGAGGTTTTTTAGATTAACTTTGCCGAGTGGTTGTAATTCCGTTGGACCGATGACTTGAATTCCTTCGCGGTCTTCTTCTATCGTGCAGTTCATTTTTTCGAGATAATCGAGTAGTTTGATGTCTGCTTGTAAGCTTTTTCTCGATATGTTTAAGACTTTTATTTTGAAGCCCAGGGCTCCAAGTGCGAAGAAGTAACTTGCGCTGGAGGCGTCCGTTTCGATTGTGTATGGCGAGTCGAATTTTCTGATAATTTCCTTGGTAATCTCGATATAAGGCTTGGAGACGACGTTGCCGATGATTTTTATTTTCGGATTGTTGAATAGGGGAGCGGCCATCAGAAGTCCCGATATGAATTGACTGCTTACGTTACCTTTTATCGGAATTTCTTTTGGATGGATTTTGGGGTTGCCGTATATGGTTAGCGGTGGGTAGCCGTTTTGCGATGTGATTTTTATCCCGATTTTTTGCAGAGCTTCGATGATGTCGTGCATTGGGCGTTTTTGCATTTGTGGGTTACCCGTGATGCGTGATGTGAAATTTTGGGTTGCGAGTATGGGGATTAAAAATCTTATCGCCGTGCCGGAATTACCAATATTTAGGTTTTTTGGTGGGGCTTTAAGTGTTTTGCCTAAGCCGTAAACGGTGATTTGCGAATTATTTTTTTGTTCAATCTTGATGCCGAGATTCCGGAGAGCTTTTATCAGGTTTTTAGAGTCTTCGCAGATGAGTGGATTATTAATTGCTGTTTTGCCTTTGCGGATGCTGGCTAAAATTAAGGCGCGAGCCATTAAGCTTTTGGATCCGGGTATGAGTATTTTAGACATATTAAATGATCGTTGCTGATCCTATTTTTCGAACTGTTACGAATCTTAATTTCCCTTTAAATTTTTTTTTGTCAGTTTTTATGATTTTTGCGATTTCTTGTTTCTTTAAATTGGAAGGGATTTTTGTAGGTAGATCGTATAGCTTTAGGAGATTTTCAATGCGTTTTGTTTCCGGTGATTTTGAGAATAAATTTACCTGGTGTATTCCGATTGAAATCGCTTCTCCGTGGCTTAATTCATAGTTGGAAGCTTGTTCTATTGCGTGTCCGATAGTATGACCGTAATTGAGAAACATCCGTACGCCTTTTTCATGCTCGTCTTTTCCCGTTATTTTTAGTTTGATAGCCGAAGATTGAGTAATTAATTTGTTCAGTGTCGCAGGATCTTTTGCCAGAATCTTTTCGTGATTTTTTTCTAAAAATCCGAATAGCGATTTATCTCCGATGCAAGCGTGCTTGATTGACTCGGCTATGCCATTTTTCAATTCTTTTAACGAAAGTGTTTGCAAAGTTTCGGGATATGAGAGTGTCAATACGGGCTGATAAAATGTCCCAAGCAGATTTTTACCAAGTGAGAGATTCACACCCGTTTTCCCGCCTACGCTTGAGTCTACCATTGCGAGAAGTGTTGTCGGAACCTGTATGTAAGGAATTCCTCGCATGTAAATTGATGCGAGGAACCCTGTAAAATCCCCTATAACTCCTCCTCCGACTGCGATCAGGCAACTTCCTCGATCCAGTCCAAGTTTTATGAGTTTCTTTGCCGTTTTTTCGATGTTGGCGAGTGTTTTTAGTTTCTCGCCGGGTTCTTTGATAATTAGATCGAATTTGTGCAAAAATTTGCCGTAATGCTTATAGACGTTTTTATCGGTTATAACGCAATAACGGTTGTAGGGGAGTTTTTTTAATGTCGATGCCAGGTTTTCGATGTGGGTGGTCATAGTTTTTTATTTGGAAGTTCTTTCCCCACCGCAACCGCAACGAGGTTGAGTTTTGCCATCATGTTTTCGAATGCTTCCGGTGTGATGGATTGATCACCGTCGGTTAGTGCAGTTGTGGGATTTGGGTGAACTTCTATCATGAGTCCGTTGGCTCCCGCGGCTACTGCGGCCAAGGCAACCGGTGAAACAAGGCTTGCCATACCCGTTGCGTGGCTTGGGTCTACTATAAGTGGCAGGTGACTTAACTCTTTTATTCGTGCGACAGCGCCTATCGAAAGCGTGTTTCTCATATCATCTTCGTAAGTTCTAATGCCGCGTTCGCACAAGATGACTTGTTGATTTCCTCCTGCCAGGATGTATTCGGCGGCGAGCAAGAACTCTTTCAGTGTCGCACAAAGTCCGCGTTTGAGCATGACCGGTTTCTTGATTTTCCCAAGTTTTTTTAGAAGTGTGAAGTTTTGCATATTTCTGGCTCCAACTTGGAGGATGTCGGCGTATTTCAGAATGACGTCTATTTGGCTTGCGTCCATTACTTCCGTGATTACAAGCATGTTGTTTTCATCGGCGGCTTTTCTGATCATTTTCAGGCCTTTTTCTTCGTGTCCTTGGAAGGAGTATGGGGTTGTTCTTGGTTTGAAAGCTCCACCTCTTAAGATTTTTGCTCCTGATTTTGAGACTGCTCGTGCAGTTAAGCTCATTTGCTCTTGGCTTTCGACACTGCATGGTCCCGCCATGATTGAAAGTTCTGTTCCTCCGATTTTCACCCCTTTGATTTCTATGATCGTATCTTCTTGTTTCGTTTCGCGTGCGGCAAGTTTGTAAGGTTTGAGTACGGGCATTACGTTGCTGACGCTTGGAAGTGCGCGAAGGTGATTTATGTCCAGATTGCGTTCATCTCCGATTACGGCGATTACCGTGCGTTCAGTGCCGTATAAAGGGACGGGTTTGAGTTTTTGTGCCGAGAGTTCTCTTATGATGTGTTCGATATGCTCTTTTGGAGCATGACTTTTCATTACTATGATCATATTTTTATTGGTTAATGGTGGTGTTTTAGCGTCGATAAAGATACCTCTTGAATTCTACAGGTGCAAATAGTTTCGTCGCGATCGTTTCCATGGTTGTTTTTGGTTAAAAAATAAAAATACCCTCATCTTGCTTGCATGAGGGAACCATATACTTATAAAAGTTCTTACCTCATGCTTTTAGGGTAAAGTAAAAGTAAGCCCAGAATTGTCCGACGAGTTGTTTGCTTACTTTTTGCATGAAGTTGTTTGAATTATGTTCTTAGTGTAGTTTTGTTTGCGGTTTAAAGTCAATAGTTATGTTGATTGATACTCACGCACATTTGGATTTCCATAAATTTGATAAAGATAGAGATCAGGTTATAAAGAGGGCATTATCTGTCGGAGTTACGAAAATGATTTGTCCCGGGTGTGATTTTGAGTCTTCGATGAAATGTGTTGGGTTGGCGCATAAATATGATTGTATTGAGGCGATGATTGGCGTGCATCCGAGCGATGCCGATAAGTGGTCTTCGGAGGTAGCGAGCAAATTTTTTGTTCAAGCGAAAGATCCCAAAGTGGTTGGTATAGGAGAGATTGGGTTGGATTATCATCATATGAGGGTGTCTGAAGAGGTGCAGGAAAAAGCTTTTCGAGAGCAGTTGGAATTGGCTAAGCAAGTTGGGTTGCCTGTGTGTGTGCATGCGAGGGAGTCGGCAAGAGATGTTTATGATATTTTGGTTGAATCCGGAGTGGAGCGAGTTACTTTGCATTGTTTTAACGAGGATCTTGAATTTGCCGAAATGGCTTGGAAGAGGGGGTGGATACTTGGGTTTGGAGGGACTGTTACTTATCCTCAAAATGAAGAGCTTCGTAAGGTTGTTGCCAAGACCCCCGAGAATTTATTTGTATTGGAGACCGATTGCCCGTTCCTGCCGCCTCAAAGTCATAGGGGAGAGAGAAATGAGCCGGCGTATTTGGTGGAGGTTGCGGACGAAGTTAGGAGGATAAGGCGGTAGCTTTCTTTTTCCCATCTTTTCTTTCTTTTGTGAATTCTGATAATAAATTACTGCTTAATAACCTTTTACTTACCGCGTCCATTTGTCTTGCGACATATCCTTCATGCGATGCTTCTTGTTCGTTTGTTATTCTTGATTGTATGTCGAGGAATTGCAGTTCTATAGGGAATAATATTATGCCATGGTCGGTTCTTATAGGAATATCTACTGTTATGTGTATTGCTCTATATTTTCTTGATGAGTGTCCGTTGTGTTGATCTGGGACATCTTCGATGGTTGTCAATTCTTCATGGTCTATTGTTTCTTCCGCTATCGCCGTCATGAAGCTTTCTATGGCTTTCGGGTCTCCTTGTGTTGCCGAACGTAATATGGCTATATTTATTATTTTGTTTTTGCTTTGTCCCACTCTTATGTTTATGTCGGGGAATATTGCGTTTCTCGGGTGAAAAAACATTTCGTGTATGATCTTTATGGCATCTTGAGGTGTTCTTGTGGTGATTCTTGCTCCTATATGGTCAAGAACCGCTTCTTCTTTGTTTCCCGGTTTGTGTAGTAGCTTCGCGATGACGCGGTCTCTTTCTTTTATTCTTAATTCCACTCTTATTAATTCGATTCCCGTATCTCCGGCTTCGCCTCCAGTCGAGTAGAATATGTTTTTTTTGCCTTCTTTCTTTATTCTGCTGGAAAGTTTTTCTCTTAAAGCTTCAAGTACATATCCTTTATTGGGGGTTCCCGGCTCTCTTTCCCGAGGAAGTATTGATAGTAGTGGGTTTTTATTAATAAAATCTATAACCGCCATTATTCTTAAAAGTGCGCATGCGTCAGGGGTCATCATTCTTTTTCCTTTGCCCGCCGCTGTTCGGAATAAATGATAAATTCCTTCTTCTGTTGGCGTGGATAATTCGTTTATTTTGTTTTCCTTGATGTGTTTGTTGAAGTACTTGATCGCTTCGGTCATGACTCCTATTGCGTATGCAAGGTCGTTTGGTTCATCTAAGTTCACCCCATAGTTTTTCAGGTATCGTTTTATTTGATCCGGTTCTGTTAATCCGAGCGTTACGACGTCCAACATTGATATTGCCGATTCGTCTTTAGGTTTTAAGATTGGTCTTATATCAGCTTCAAGTACTGCGCGCAAAGTTGTGTCCGCAATGTGATCGTGGAGAATTTGAATTATTGCTAACATTTCCCGGGACATTTCCGGTTCGTCCGGGGAAATTCCCAGTCCTTTACCCATTCTTGCCAAGCTGGCGACTTTGTTTTGTTCGTTCGCGAATTCCGTAAAATCTTCTTGTAATTGCGTTGGCATAATAACGGTATTGGTTGTACTTACCGGATTTATTTTGACATAAGGCGGCGAAATGTCAAGTCCTCATTTCGCCAACCCCATCTTTTCAACCTGTTTCGTTGCCGACTGGAGTCTTTTATCTTCGATTATTTCTCCCGTTAAACTCATTTCGCCTATTGCGATTCGGTTTTTAGGGATTGGGATTCTTTTGTATGAAGAGATTAGGGCTTCAATAACGGCTTGGTCTGTGATCGGGTCTCTGACGCGGATTCCTCCCGTTATGTTTAAGTATACGTCGTAAGTGCTTAAGTCAACTTTGAAATGTTTTTGCAAGACTGCGATTAATAGGTTTAGGCGGTTTAAGTCGTAGCCGGAGGCGGTTCTTTTCGGGTAGCCGAAGTGAGTTTGGTTTACGAGTGCTTGAATTTCGATAATTATCGGGCGAGTGCCTTCGATTATCATGCTTAAAATCGAGCCGATGCGATCTTTCGTGCGATGCTGAAGAATCTCTTCAGATATATTCGGGCAATCCTTGAGTCCTTCTTCCGTCATTTTGAAAAGTCCGATTTCGTTTGTTGCTCCGAATCTGTTTTTGAAAGTGCGGAGCAGGCGAATATCTTGGTATCTGTCGCCTTCGAATTGGAGGACGGTGTCTACCAGGTGTTCGAGTGTTCTCGGACCCGCGAGGGTTCCGTCTTTTGTTACATGTCCTATCAGGAGTGTTGTGATTTGATTTTTTTTGCAGTATCCTAAAAGTTCTTCGGTGCAGTATCTAACCTGGGAAACCGATCCGGCTGTGCTTTGTACGAAAGATGCTTCGATTACTTGTATTGAGTCCAAAATCAGGAAGTTGGGTTTTTCCGCTTCGATAGTTGCCAGGATTGTTTCCAAGGATGATTCGTTGGCGATTTTTATGTTTTTATCGAGGACTTTTAAGCGTTGCGCGCGTTCTTGGATTTGGTTTTCCGACTCTTCGCCGGAGATTATTAGGACGGTTTTACCTTGTGTCGCGATATCTTTTGCTATTTGTAACGTCAGGGTTGATTTGCCGATGCCCGGTTCTCCCGTTAAAAGAGTAAAACTTGATGTGAGGAAACCTCCGTTTAGGACTCTGTTGAGTTCTTCGGATGATGTTTTTAAACGATTGTTTTTGTTTGGAGTGAAATTGTTTATATCTGTAACTTTTGCCGGTTTCGATTTGATTTGGTTTGGTCGTCTTGTTTGTTGCTCGATGATTTGTTCTTCAAAAGAGTTCCATTCTTGGCATTGCGAACATTGTCCCGCCCAGACGGGGCTTTCTTGACCGCAGTTTTTGCAGATGTATGTGTGTTTCGGTTTCACTTTTTAGAATTACGGGATTATAGAGAGCAGAGTTGCAAAGGATATTTTAGATTTTATGATTGGGGACAGCAAATATTTGGCGCCTTTTCAACTTGCGTCAATAGGGGAGGGGTGTTAATTTATGGTGGCTTTTTTGAGGTCTTTTCAGGCTTCGCTAAGCGGGGCTGGGGTCAGTAGCTCAGTTGGTAGAGCAGTTGCCTCTTAAGCAATTGGTCGCGGGTTCGAGTCCCGCCTGACCCACCATGGATGGCAAAGAATACTTTCTCAGACGGCTTCATTTCCTGTTTTTCTCAGGCTACATGTACGCCTTCGAGAAACGAGGAGCATTGCAGATGTCTTCGCAAGTATTCTTTGCCATCTTAGTATTTGTTCGCGGTGTAAATTTCGTGTTTAACTTGAAACTTTTCCCGCAAATTCGCCTTCTATAACTCTGCTTTTTGTGGTATAATTTACAGATATAAAAATACAAAGTTATGACTTACGAGCATCCTGAAGTATCAAGGGAACCTGCTGAAAGGCGTGAAAGGACATCCGACATGATGGACCAAATGCGTGATCATGCGGTTGCGCAGGCTGAGACTGTGAAACGTGACAATACTGTTCCCGAACAAGATGTTTCGACTGTGTCGAGGGATTGGGACAAATTGAATAATTTCGAGAAAATAGCTTTGTTGTTAGCTACCATTTTGGGTGGGGGACAAGATGTTCCGCAGGAGCTACAAGGTTTCTTCTTGGAAGTTGAGGATGGTAGTGATGCGGAGGGTAATGTTTTTGATAAAAAAGAAGCAAAAAAAGCCGCGCGAGAATATCTTAGAGATAGTCCTGAAGTACAGGGTAGTAAATTGAGGCAAAAAGTTGTAAAGAAGGCTTTGAGAATAGTTGGCAAATCCAATATAAATTGGCCTCCTCAGACAAAGGGTGGTGTTTTGGGTTGTGCGTATGTTGCGAGTTTGATTTTGGTTGATGCGGGAGTTTTCAAATCTCCGAGTTGCAGTATTACGGAGGTGGTTGCCAGATTGCAAAGTCGGGAGTGTGGTTGGAGAAAACATTATGGACCTCCGAAGCCCGGCGATGTTGCTGTTTGGGAAAGGACAAAACGCAAGCAAGCCGATGGTATGGTTGCTTTGGGGCATGGGCATATAGGTATTGTTACCGGCAATAATCTTGCTGTCAGTAATAGTTCCGGGAAGAGGATGCCAAGACAGCACTCTTTAAATTATATGGAAAGTAAGGACCCGATTAAGGATAGGAAAGTTGAATATTACTTGAGTCCGTCCGAAGGGGTGTGAATTTTTTTTGCAAAAAACAGAGTTTGGTTATAAAACGACTTTCTATTTTTTTATTTTAGCGAATATGAGTAAATTGGATATTGGCGGGGCTGCGGTTTTATTGGCTTTGTTCGGGTGTAGCGAACCCGTGCCGATTGCGGGTGATTTTTGTAATTGGAGTTGTACTGTTCAATAAAAAATTTTTCTTGAAACTTTTTTATATAGATGTTACCTTTTCACAGGTTTTTTGAAACATCTTTGAATAAGGCGACGTAGCCAAGTGGTCTAAGGCAGCGGTTTGCAAAACCGCCATTTCGTGGGTTCAAATCCCACCGTCGCCTCCACAGCGCAAGGAAGGTTCTGCGATCCTCCATAGGGGCATAGTGTCAATGGTAGCACGTTGGTCTCCAAAACCAAAAGTTCGGGTTCGAACCCTGGTGCCCCTGCCAAAAGATTTTTTATTGTCTTTCGTTAAGTCCTCGCTTCCTGTTTCGGGTATTGAAATAGGAGCGCTGTGGAATCACTCAAGACAATAAAAAATCTTGTTCTCATTTTCTGATTCCAATTTGCGGACATTTATTGGGATGAATGTTGTGTATCCTTGGACCGGTCCAAGGATATGGTCTGATGCGTATGGGTTTGTCGTGACAAAAGTTTTGTCAGCGAAACTTATTGTGTAAAGCGTCCGGTTACGCTTGGCTTATTACGTTGACCTTAGATTTTCAAGTCTGTAAAATCCTTCCGGATTCCAAGTTTGCCCAGGTGGTGGAATTGGTAGACACGCAGGACTTAAAATCCTGTTCCAGCAATGGAGTGCGGGTTCGATTCCCGCCTTGGGCACCAGAATCTGACGTTTCAGGATTTGCGGGCAAAATACAGGGTTTGCCATTGCGTTTTAGGCTTATTTAAGCCGTTTTCCGTCATGTTTGCGCGCGCCTTTTTCTCGGCGAGCCGGAGGTTCGAGCCAAAGATTTCTTTGGCAAGCGCTTTTTTGGGGAAAAGCGCTTCATCCCTTGCGATTTTCGGCGCATTCTGCGCCGTATTTATCCATTCCCTAAACGGTTCGAGCCAATCATTCTGCTTTTGTTCAAGATTGATTATTTTTTCTTCCAGCGTCTTCTTTTCGCTCATCAGCGTTGATTTTCTTGTACGATATTCTTCACGGTCAATATCTTGTTCAAGATAAGCATCCATAAGACGCTGGATTTGCATGCCAATTTTATGAATTTTATTTTGTGCCTCTTGAACAAAAGCAGAGCAGAATTGGGCGGATTCCTTGCCATCTTTTTCTGCCATTTGTAAAAGTTCCTCCGCCCAATCCTGCGGCAAAGAAACTTTTTGAATCAGAGCCGAAAGCTGTTTATCCAGTTCCTCCTCTCTGATGTACGGTTGTTGGCACTTATTTATCCCTTTTTTGGTACAGCGATAGTATGTGTGTCCTTTTTGGACTTCGGCAGTTATCATCATGCCGCATTCTCCACACGAGAAGAGGCCACAAAACGTTTTCGGCTCGTTTTTTGTACTCTTACGCGGTCTGCCTCGGTCATTCAGGACTTCTTGTACTTGATCAAAAAGTTTCTTTGCGATGATTGGCTCGTACTTCCCTTCGTGGATGTCGCCAGCATAACGGAAGTGTCCGTAGTAAAAGGGATTTTTAAGGATAAATGTGATTCTGTCTTTGTGGATTCTCTTTCCGCTACGAGAGAGTGCTCCTTTTTGCGCCAAAAAGTCGGACACATCTTCTAGCCGCGCATTGCCCTCTGCGTAAAGCTCAAAGGCTGCTTTGATGATTTTTGATTTCTTCTTATCTACAATAATAGTTTTATTTCGCACGTCGTTGATATATCCAATAGGGGCAATGCTCGGATATTCTCCACGCCGAACTTTTTGGCGCAAACCTCTTTTGGTATTTTCGGAAAGAGAATCCACATAATATTTGCTTTGCCCAAATGCGATATTGAGCATGAACTTGCCTTGTGGCGTTGGTTCAAACCAGAATTGTGGAAATTTCAACGCCGTAATACGCCCGCAATCAATGAGATAAATTATTTTGCCACCGTCAACAGAATTGCGCGCCAACCTATCAGGATGCCACGCCAAAATTCCGGCTGCTTCACCGTTCTCTATTCTTTTGAGCATTTCATTGAAAATAGGGCGGCCTGGAATTTTGGCTGATTGCTTCTCGATAAAGACTTCTACGATAGATAAGTTTTCTTGTTTTGCAAAAGCGCGCAATTCCGTGACCTGCGCCTCTATACTTAAAATTTGTTTGTCTTCAACATCAGTGGACTTGCGGGCGTACAAAAAGAATTTTTGCTCCATGATTTTGAGAGGTTAAATGATAAAACTTAAACGACCGCCTCGGTGCGTCCAAACCAAGAGAAAATCTCAAGGATTGATTCCGAGACGGTCATCTAAAAAGATTTTCTCGCACTGTTTGGACGCATTTAAACTTTACCATATCGTTAGAAAAAGCAAAAATTCTTTTTGTTGGGCAAAGCAAATCTCGCCCAAAGGGCGAGCAAAGACAGAATCACAAAATCGCAAGGGATGTCGAACCTCCGGCTCGCCGAGAAAAAGGCGCGCGCAAACATGACGGAAAACGGCTTAAATAAGCCTAAAACGCAATGGCAAACCCTGTATTTTGCCCGC
>LCFW01000003.1 GCA_000999315.1 Candidatus Peregrinibacteria bacterium GW2011_GWF2_43_17 | reverse complement strand
CGCCGACATCGGCAGATTCGCGAGCCAAGATCCGGCGGTGTACGATGGAAGATTGTTCCCGAACGAAGACGGACCCGGGCTGATCGCCGACCCGCAGTCGTTAAACTCATACACCTACTGCAGGGATAATCCGCTGGGGTATGTGGATGTGGGAGGGGAGGAGGCGACGATAATTATAAGAGAGGCGAGGGAAGGGGAGTCGCGTGATTGGGGACATGTCGTAATTGAAGTAAACGGCAACGTATATGAGTTTTATTCGAAAAATCCCATGAAAAGCATAATATCTTCACAAGAAGGGATCGTACAATCTTATGACGGTGTGGATGATTTTGTAGATACTTATAATACAAATACACATGACGAACAATTTATAGCGATAGAACTAGATACTACGGCAGATCAAGATGCCGCTATTGAAACTTATTTTGCAGAATTAAGCGAAAATACACCTGATTACTCATTGTTCACTTCAAATTGTACAACAGTTGTAGAAGGCGCGCTTGAATATGCAGGAATTATTAATTCCAAAGATTGGAATACGACCAACAATATGATTTCGTATAGCAAGCGTCCAGTCACTCCAAAAGGATTACAAAGCAGGCTTATAGAAATATCAAGGTATGGAAGTATAACGATTAGAGGAGTCGAAACATTTAAAGAATCTGATTTTGATAAATAAAATGTAAACACTAAAATATTATGCTTAAAAAGCAAAATTTATTTTTATGGATAGTAGCAACCGTGGTTTTAATTGTAATCGGCACACTCTTATTACCGATATTGCCTTTTATTTATGCCGCAATGCCGCTAACCAAGATCGAAGCTCGTTCTATTTTGGAAGACAGCGTCAATCCGATACATATTTCGTCGGCAATCAATTATTTTATGGAGAGTGAAAGCAACGATATTGGAAATATCAATTTGATAATCCATTATCTCGATTGCTCATGGGATTATTCGGCAATAGGATATTACAGAAAATATGGTTCTGAACATAACGATAAAATAATTTCACTCGCCAACGAAGCTCTCGAGCAAGCCACTGGTCTTGACCTCGGTTATGACGAAGAATTGGATTGCGAGTCTGAAACAAATCAAAAAGCCATAGAGGCTTGGTATGATTGGTATGAGAATGAAGATAGGTAAAAGCCATTGTAGTTCTTCTTCATTCCTCCACCTCTTCATGCTAAAATTTTCCCGCATATGAACAAAAAAGGATTTACGTTGCCGGAGATAGTGATTGCGATTTCGATTTTTGCGATTTTGGCGATCGCGGCGACGCAAATTTTCCTCAATGTTTCAAGAATGAATAAGAAGATTGAAATTCAAGAATACGTTTTTACCGAGGCTTCGGCGGCGCTGGAAAAGATGCTTCGTGAGGTTTCGAGATCAACCGTGGATTATAGCGAATATTACAGTATGCAGGTTTTGGGTAGTACTTATTACGGGCAAAATTACGGGATATACGGGGCGCTTTTTTATGATCCGGGTACGGGAGGGCCTCACGAGGTGTTGTGGGATGGTGGAGATGGGATTTATTGCGACGATGGGGTTTCGGAATATTTTTTTACCGAGGATTGCGATGATTTCTCGGTGGATTCTTATGATTTGGATATGGGTACCAATCCGTATGACGGTTTTGCGACCGAGGAGTATAACGCTTTTTGCGAGGGGTCGGCGGACTGTTATTCGGTGCTTGAGTCCGTGCAAGACGAACTCTATTTGATAAACGGTGACGGAACGAGAAAGGTGCTGTTTGCTTTGGAGAAAAAGTTGAATATTGACGAGTATGCGGTTTCGATGCTTGAACTTACGGGAGGGTATAACGTGACCGGAGATGCGAATGGCGACGTGGACGGGGATTCGATTACCGATTATTGGGCGTGCGAAGACGATTATACTTGCAGTGATGAGTGGCCGGTGGGGTATCCGATTCCGGAGCAGAATTTTGACTTGGTGGATGACGGAGGAATTTTTGACGGAGATTTTATGCCGATTACGCCCGAAGATATCAATATCGTGGATTTGAAATTTTTTATTGTGCCGCTCGAAGATCCTTATCGCGCTTTTGCCGAAACTTCTTCTGCAGTGCAACAGCATCCGCATGTGTTTATTACGATGACGGTTGAGCCTTCGGCGGAGTTGAGCCAGGGGTTGCTTGGCGAAGAGTGGACGTTGACCTTGCAGGGGGTTGCCGGGGCGGCGGTTTTTGATGTTGTGCCGAGCGAATACAGGGGGTGGGGGGACGAGGATAGATACTAGAGGTAATTTTTTGTTGTCTCTCACTAGGTCCTCGCTTCCTATTTCGGGTATTGAAATAGGATCGCTGTGGAATCGTTCGAGACAACAAAAAATTACCTGTCAGGATTCAAAGTTGCATTTTTTTTATTAAAATTGTACTTTTGCGACATGAGCGTGATTTTTTTATCTCTCGGAACAAATATTGGGGACAGAGTGGCTAATTTGGAAAAGGCTCATTCTTTGATAGAGGCGAAATTTAAGATTTTGAATAAAAGTTCGATTTATGAAACCGAGCCTTGGGGCGGTGTTGCGCAAGGTCTTTTTTTGAATCAGGTTTTACAGATAGAAACTTCGGTTGAGCCCCGGGAGCTTTTAAAGATGATTAAAAATATGGAATCGGAGATGGGGAGAACGGAGACGGCGAAGTGGGGGCCGCGGGTTATAGATATAGATATTCTTTTTTACGGCGATCTTGTGATTGATGAACCGGAATTGATTATTCCGCATAAGTTTTTGCATGAGAGAAAATTTGCGCTTGAGCCTTTGAACGAGATTGCACCGGATTTCGTGCATCCGGTGTTGAAGAAGAAGATTTCGGAGCTTTTGTCAGTTGGCAAGCGGTTTTTTTAAAAACCGTTTGGTGTTCGCTTGCATCATGGCTTATATTAGCCATTGCTATGAATTTGACGGAACTTCGAAAATTAGCGGAGAAGATACGGCTTGATGCCGTTATTTCGATACATAGGGCGGGATCCGGACATACGGGGGCCTCGATGTCGATTGTTGAGATTTTGACGGCGCTTTATTTCGGGTCGGTGAATGGGGTTAAATTGATGAATTTTGATCCGACGAAACCGCAGTGGGAGGGGAGAGATTATTTCGCGTTGTCGAAGGGGCATTCCGCGCCGGCTTTGTATTCCGTGCTCGCGAATGCCGGTTTTTTTGATATCGCCGAGATGGGTTATTTGAGGGATAGCGGGGCGCTTTTGCAGGGTTATCCTTCGTTGAAAATTCCGGGAGTGGATGCCGTTTGCGGGGTGATGGGGGATGGTTCAAGTGTGGCTTTGGGGATGGCGTTATCATTGAAAATGAGCAAAGAGCATAACAAGGTTTTCTGTTTGGTTTCGGATTTCGAACTGCAAAAGGGCGTTTTTTGGGAGAGCGTTTTGTATGCGGCGAAACACAGGTTGGACAATTTGATTTTGATAATAGATGCCAACAAACCCCAGATAGATTTGCCTTATTCCGTGCCGGTTACGATGGATATGCTGCGTGAGAAATTCGAATCTTTCGGGTGGAAAGCCATTCCGTTATTTTCGGGACATGATATTGAGGAAGTTGCGTATGGGATTTATCGAGCAAGGATGATAAGTCGTCAGCCAATCGTGATAATTGCGCCGACGGTGAAAGGTAAGGGGATACCTTTTGCGGAAAACAAAGGGTCTTATTACGGGGTGCCGCTTAGCGAGGCGGAAGTTCATGAATTAATGTCAAATCACACAAGCAATGAGTGAAAAAATTTCAGTAAAAGCGGCGTTTTTCGAGACTCTCCTCGAGGTTGGGGTGAAGCATCGCAATATTGTTGTGATAAATGCCGATGTTTTCGGAAGCATTAAGACGGACAGATTTTTGCACACTTTTTCAGACAGGCATTTTGATTTTGGAGTGAGTTTGGATTGTGCGATAGGGGCGGCGTGCGGGATGGCGGTGCGAGGGAAAGTGCCGATTTTATGTGCGACAGCCGCGCAGTTGTCAGGCTGTGGGACCAAGATTGCCAATTTGGTTGCTCTCCCAAATCTTAATTTGAAAATTGTTGGTGTTAATTCCGGTTTGTCTTCGTCCGAGGATGGTGCTTGCGCGCAGGCGATTTCCGATATCGCGTTGATGAGGGCGATTCCGAATATGAAAGTTTATTGTCCCGCCGATTATTGGGAGGCAAAGAGAGCCGCTATCGGAATGGCGGACGATTTCGGACCGGTTTATTTGAGGCTTCATCGAAGCGGGGTGCCTATAATTTATGATGAAAATTACAGATTTGTTTCGGGCAAAGGTACGGTTGTTCGAGAGGGAAGCGAGGTCGCGATTTTCGCGATCGGGCCGATGGTTTATGAGGCTATTTTGGCGGCGGAGTTGTTGGCGAAAGAGGGTGTTTCCGCGGAGGTTTTGGATATGTGCAGTATTAAGCCGATTGATAGCGAGTTGATTTTAAAGGTTGCGCGGGGCAAAAAGAAGTTATTTACGGTTGAAGATCATTATGTTGACGGAGGGCTCGGGTCTGCGATTTCGGAGGTGTTGGCGGGGGGCGGATGCGGGGTGCCTTTAAAGAGAATTGCGGTTGAAAAATTTGGTGAAAGCGGGAAGCCCGAGCATTTATATGGGAAGATGGGGTTAAATGCGGAGGGGATTTATAACCTTGTTTTTAAGTCGTCGATGGGTTAAATTTACCTTCCGGATGATTTAAAAAATAAATTATGGCATCACATCTGAAAGTTTTCGCCGGAAGTTCGCATCCCGAACTGGCGAAAGCTATTTGTTCGAAGCTCAAAATTAAATTGAGCGAGTTGCTCGTTTCGAAATTCGCTTGCGGAGAAATTTACGCCAAGCCCGTTGAAACGGTGAGAGGCGATGATGTTTTTATCGTGCAGACCGGGACCGGCAATGTGAATGAAGATTTGATCGAGCTTTTTATTGTTTTGGATTCGATGAAAAGATCTTTTGCTCGAAGCGTGCATGTTGTGGTCCCTTATTATCCTTATGCGAGGCAAGACAGAGTCGCTTCACCGAGGGAGCCGATATCGGCGAAATTGGTTGCGAAATTGATAGAAGCGGCGGGTGCGGATCACGTGATAACGGTTCAAATTCACTCCGAGCAACAGCAAGGATTTTTCAGCTTTCCGATAGATCACTTGAACGCAAGAAAGCTTTTTGCGGAATGTTTGGGCAAGAAGAAACTTAAAAATCCGGTAATAGTCGCTCCCGATGCTGGTGCGGCGAAAGATGCCGACAGACTGGCGAGACTTTTGGGGACCACGATTGCCGTCATGAGTAAAGTCAGGCCGAATTTCAATCAAGCGGAAATAACTTCTTTGGTCGGCGATGTGAAAGGCAGAGATTGCGTGATTTTTGATGACATGATAGATACGGCGGGTAGTGTTTGCGCGGCTTTCAAAACTTTAAAAGCTCATGGAGCGAAAGACGTTTATGTTGCGGCGACGCACGCCGTTTTCTCCGGTCCGGCTGTTGAGAGAATGAACAAAACCGGGTTTAAAAGTGTGATTGTGACGGATACGATTCCTGTGAATAAAAAAATAAAAAACCTCGAAATTTTATCTGTTGCGCCGATGCTTGCCGGGGTGATAAAAAACGTGCATGAGGGGAAGAGTGTGACGCAGGTGATAGGGGGGAGGCCGTAGATAGTAGACTTAATACAAAAACATGCATGTATATTTAGGATCAGATCACGGAGGATACAGGATGAAAGAAACCTTGAAAGAGTGGGTTAAAGGCGCCTGTTATGAGCTTACCGATCTGGGGTGCTTTTCGGAGGAGGCGTGCGATTATCCGGATATCGCGAAAGAGGTTTGTGAGAAGGTTAAACAGGATCGCGGATCAAGAGGGGTTTTGGTTTGCGGTACCGGTATCGGTATGTCCATGGTGGCGAATAAATTCCCGGGGATTAGAGCGGCTTTGTGTGCTAACGAATTTATGGCGCAGATGGCGCGCGAGCATAACGATGCGCAGATTATTTGCATGGGCGGGCGAGTTGTCGATGATGCGATGGCTAAGAAGATGTTGGAGATTTTTTTGAAAACGAATTTCTCCGGGGAGGAGAGGCATGTGAGGAGGGTGCGGAAGATAGAGGGTAGATAGTAAACCGTAGTATGAAAATAAAAGTTGCACCATCAATTTTGTCGGCGGATTTCGGGAGACTCAACGAAGAGGTTGCGTCCGTGGAGTCATATTCCGATTTGATTCATGTTGACGTGATGGACGGACATTTTGTGTCGAATATTACGATTGGGGTGCCGGTTGTCAGATGTATTGAGACCGGGTTGCCGCTTGATGTTCATTTGATGATAGACAGTCCGGAGGACTATATCGAGGATTTCGTGAAGGCGGGGGCGGATTATATAACCGTGCATTTTGAGGCATGCAAAGATGTGAAAGGTGCCTTGAAGATGATTCAAAAATATGGAATCGGTGTCGGGATATCGATAAAGCCGGGGACGAAGGTGCAAGTTTTGAAGCCTTATCTTCATTTGCTCGATTTGATTTTGATAATGAGTGTCGAGCCCGGGTTTGGCGGGCAGAAATTTATGTCTTCCGCTTTGGAGAAAATAAAATGGTTGAGGGAGCAGGGGTTCAAAGGGGAAATCTCGGTTGATGGTGGGATAAATGGCGAGACCGGATCTGCGTGTGTGAAAGCGGGGGCGAGTATTTTGGTAGCGGGAAATTATATTTTCGGAGCAAAAAATAGACAGAAGGCATGTGAGTCGCTGAGGGGGAAGTAGGGGGATTATGGGGTGATATCGTATAATTCTCCCCGGAGAAAATATTGTGCGGGATTGCTTGACGTTGCCTGGATACTGTTTTTAACTTAAAATCCTTGTGCTTTGTGGCATGCGCCCGTAGTTCAGTGGATAGAACGCCAGGTTGCGGACCTGGAGGCCGCAGGTTCAATTCCTGCCGGGCGTACCAAGAAGATTTTCTTGAAGCATGAGACGGTAGTGCTACTCCGTCGTTTGAGACAACACGAAAAATCCCGATGTTGATTCGTTAGGCTTCACATGATGTCCTCATGGCATCCGATACGTTCCCTGATCTTCTCCGTAGCATCCCGTCGAGCCGTAGAAATGTGAAAATCCGCCAACTCCTTCCGTCAAGATATCCGTTTCGGCGATGATATTGTCGGTTTCTCCTTTTCGGCAACCTGCCAAAAACGATATGGTTCCGATGGGAGTGGCTCCTATGAGCCGTTCTTCATCATCGTATACTCTGTCTATCAGTGGCGAACCGTATAGCTGGATGCTTCCTTGATCGCTTTCTATTTCGAGCATGTTGCCTCCCATGTCGGTTACTTTGAAACCGTAATCCGCCAACGTGCCTGCGATTCTTTCCGTTTCAGATTCGATTTGTCTGCCCGCCTCCGCCAACTCCTCTTCCAATAATCCGGGGTTCCAACATTCTTGTCCGGGTTGGTCGTCGCACGTTTTTTTATCCGGCGAAGGGGTGGATAGCAGAAGGGCGACGGTATCCCTGCATGCCAATTCCAGTGTGTCCAAGTAATCGTCGTCGGTGAAATCCTTTTCAATATCGTATTTTATTCCCGGTTCGCCCAAGCCTCTGATTTCTATTTCGTGTATGTACCATGAAAACGAATGAACTCCGATGGATCTGCCACCTTTTGAAGGGTCTTTGAATGTGCATCTGGTGTCCGCGTCGCTTCCGGAGCATGTGAATGTTCCCGTTTGCTCGACGCAATCTCTTATCGTTCCGACTTGATCGATTTTTCCGTTAGGGAATCTTAACAGTTCCGTTACGGAGTGATCTTCAGATGTCGGTTCTTTTTCCGGTTTGATTTCTCCGAGTATGCCAAAAATTCTTATCAGCCTTTCTCTCGTGTTTTCGATCTCTTTTTGATCTTCATCCGTCAAAAATGGAGCGCCCGTGTTTTTATTTGGGGCGTATTTGCTTATGCCGATGGTGGCGGCAATTGCGATGATGGCGGTTATCAAGAGTGGTCTTTCGGATCTGTTGGAGCCGGTTTCCTGCATGACGGCATTTTAGGCATACGTTTCGGTTTTGTCAAACGGGCGGAGTCATGTTATCTTTAATCGGCTTATGCAAAACAACAAATTCAAACTTATTTCAGGTTTTCAGCCGATGGGAGATCAGCCTGCGGCGATTGCCAAGCTTTTGAAAGGGCTCGAGGAAGGTAAGAAATTTCAGACTTTGCTTGGGGCGACCGGCACCGGTAAGACTTTTGTGATGGCGAATTTGATTGAAAAAATGCAAAAGCCGACCCTTATTGTGGCTCATAATAAAACTCTCGCGGCGCAGTTGTTTACGGAGTTCAAAAGTTTTTTTCCCGAGAATGCAATCAGTTATTTCGTTTCATATTACGATTATTACCAACCCGAGGCGTATATTCCGCACAGCGATACTTACATCGAAAAAGATGCGCAGATTAATGAAGAGATTGAGAAGTATAGGCATGCGGCTACGATGAATTTGCTGACGAGATCCGATACGTTGATCGTGGCTTCGGTCTCCTGTATTTATGGTTTGGGGTCGCCCGCCGATTACGATAGTTTGAAGGTCACTTTGAAGGTGGGTGAAGAAAGGAAAAGGGATAAACTTTTACGACATCTGACGGATTTGCAATATACGAGATCGCAACTGCAGTTCAAGAACGGAATGTTTCATGTTTTGGGTGATATGGTTGAAATTTTTTGTCCCGGGATGGATACGGTTTACAGGATAGATTTTTTCGGTGATGAAATTGATGCGATTACCGAAGTAGACTCTTTTACGGGAGAACTTGTTGGAAATTTGTCGGAGATCACGATATTCCCGGCGAAACATGATGTGACGACGGATGAGAAGATAAAAAAAGCCGTCGTTGGTATTCGCACGGATTTGGACGCGAGAGTGAATCAGCTTCGTAAGATTGGTAAAAATCTTGAGGCGGAAAGGCTTAAAACGAGGACGGAGTATGATATTGAGATCATGCTCGAAACAGGTTATTGTACCGGTATTGAAAATTATGTTCGCTATTTGAATGATCGTGAGCCGGGTCAACAGCCGGCTACGCTTTTGGATTATTTCCCGGACGATTTTTTGTTGATAATCGATGAGTCGCATATGACGATTCCGCAAATCGGCGGGATGCATAATGGCAATCTTTCACGCAAAAAAAATCTTGTCGAGTTCGGATTCAGGATGCCTTCGGCTTATGACAACAGGCCGCTTACTTTCGATGAGTTTGAGAAGCATGTAAAGCAGGGAATTTTTGTTTCGGCGACACCGGGGAAATACGAGGCGGCGAATGTTCCCAAGAAAGATATCGCCGAGCAAATTATTCGTCCGACTGGGCTTTTGGATCCTGTTGTAGAAGTTAGGCCGACTGCCGGCCAGATGGATAATTTGAAGGTAGAAATCGATAAAGCTATTGCTCGTGGGGAGAGAGCATTGATTACCACTTTGACTAAAAAATTGGCGGAAGCTTTGACGAAATTTTTGGCCGACAAAGGATTTAAAGTTAGATATTTGCATTCGGATATAGAGACTTTGGAAAGAATTGAAATATTGCGCGACTTAAGATTGGGGAAGTTTGATGTTTTGGTTGGTATAAACCTGCTTAGGGAGGGTCTCGACCTGCCTGAAGTTTCGTTGATCGGGATTTTGGATGCTGACAAGCAAGGATTCTTGAGATCTGAAAGTGCTTTGATCCAGACTATCGGACGATGTGCGAGAAACGTAAATGGTCTTGTAATCATGTATGCAGACAAAATGACGCCGGCGATGGATGGCGCTCTTGGTGAAACTAACAGGAGGCGTGCCAAGCAAGAAGCTTATAACAAAAAGCACGGTATTACTCCCGTTACGATTATTAAGAAAATTCACGACATGGAAGAGTTTAAGAAGCAGGAGGCGAAAAAACAAGTTAAGAGATATGAGGGTAAAGTTGTGCCGAGGGAAGAAAGGTTCAGACTTATCGCTTCGCTTGAGGCCGAGATGGATATAGCGGCTCAAAACATGGAGTTTGAGAAGGCGGCGGAGATTAGGGATGAGATCGAGAGGTTGCAGGAAGAGTGGGAGATGCAATAAGGCAAAAAATCATATAAATATATTCCATTGGACCTGCTCCTCGCGCTTGTTACCAGGCGCTACCGCTCCCCCCACCTCCCGCCGAGCCTTTCGGTCGCGAGCTTAATGCCGTACTTATGGACGACATTGCGTGATCCATGTTGCTTGTGAATTCCATCATCGAGAAATGTTCCGTGGTTAGTCCCGTGCTTACATACCAGCTTGGTGGAGCCGGATAAATGTCTTCGAATTGTTTTGCCCAGTGGTTTGTTTGCATGAAAACCATTGCGTAAGGCAGAAGCTCTTCGAAGTGTTTTTCTTTTTCGTGAAGTTGTATGCGATCCTTTTCGGCGGTTTCGATGTACATTTTCAGACCGAGAATTTTTTTGTAAAATTCGTTGCCTTCGATTGTTTTTTTCGACATGTAGTAGCCGAAAATCATGGTTAGGATTCCGCAGGTCATTATTGAAAATCCGAGTACGAATTTCCATGTTTCGGATTCTATACCGCCAATGAATGAAAATCCGGTGCCTGCTATAATACCGCCTACCACGAGTTGTATCGTTTTTGCCGTGACGGGATTTTTTTCGAAGATTTTTTTCTCAACCACCGAGTTGATTATTTCTTTTCGGATTCCGTTTATGTGTTTGTAAAATTTGTTTTTGAGGTCGGAGAGGTTGATTTGACCTTTTTCTTCAAAAAGTTTTTCAATTAAAAGTTTTTCAAAAGGACGCAAAGTTGTTTCCTCGGCTTTTTTCAATCTGTAAAGCGTATAATTTCTGAATTTAAAAATTCCGAGAATTTCGTCTTTCGTTTCTTCGATTTTCAAATATTTCCTGATTGCTAAATCTATCAGCGTTGCCGAAATGTCTTTCGCCGTAATTTTTTCGTATGCGATGAATGACACTTCCGCCGGAGAGAGTTCTTTCACGGGTTTATATTCGGGTGTGATCGTTTCAATTTTTTCGTCCCGCCCGTATTTTTTCCATCTTTTGAAAAGTATGACAAAAACGATTAGCGGCAAGATTGCCGGCCAAAAATCTTGGAGGATCCACAATTCTTCGATCGGTTCGGATACATGCCCGAGAGGGAATTTGATGGCTATGGTAAGCGCTTCATATGGATTGAGTGGCTTTGTTGTCGCGAATTCTATTGTGTTTGCGGATGTGTTTTGCCATGTGCAGTTTTGTTCGGTGTCGTCTTGCGAGCCGGTGTAACAAACAGCGTCGAGTTCGTCGGTTGCGGTTATTGATTCGGGGAGAATTATTTTTGCGCTCGCGCTCAAAATTTCGGTCTGCCAGTCGGAACCCACCGTATTCCAATAAATCTCATCATGGTCTTCGAAAAACGAGAGGCCGTTTTCGACTTCGTATTTTATAATGTAGGTTGTCGGTTCTTGAATCAGGATGTCCGAATTTCCCGTTGCGTAAGTCGTTCCGTCGAATCCGCTCGTGATTGTAAAGGGTATCGCCGTGCCGTTTTCGTCGGTTATGCTTATCAAATCGAATCGCAATCTTTCATCTCCGATTTTATTCGGGATTATCCTGTAAATCCCGTGATGAGCATCGTCTGAAAAGTTTGCCGTTATGGTTTCCTCGATGACGATCGAGCCGTTTTCTCGGATTTCGATCAGGGTGGAATAGGAGTCGATCCACCAGGCGTGGGTGGTGGGGAGACAGTAGACAGTAGATAGTAGAAGGCAGAGGAGGAATTTTTTCATGGGATTGGAACTTTGAGTTCATAAATATTCCGGCATCCTTCCGTCCAACGAAATGATTTTCTCCGCTTTCAGCCCGATCTTTTTTAGTTTTATCATGGTTGCGGGCAGGGCGTATTTCTTGAATTTTTCGGCTTCGGGACATTTGATTTGGACGGCGTTCGGGTGAGGGAAGGGGATGCGAAATATTATCAAGGTTTTGATCTCGGGTTTTGCTTGTTTATAAAAATCGTATGTGCCGACGACCACGGTTTTCCCGGGTGTTTCTTTGAGCATGGATTTGATTTTGCCGATGCCGCCCGAGGAGTTTTGGGCGAGGAGTTTTATGCCGGCGTTTTTTAAGTTGAGTGCCGATTCCGCGTGGATTTGTTCGCAAGCTCGTTGGGAGCCGGTCAGGACGTAGATTGGTTTCTCTTCTTTTTCCATGAGTTTTTCGAGGTCGGACGAAGTTTTTTCGATATAAATTTTCTTCTCGTCGCTCGGTGTGATTTTTATGTCGAGAGGGAGGTTTAGCGAGGATTTTATGAAGTCGTATTTCGGGCTTTCTTCAGCGAAAGTCAGCGTGCTTGAGAAGAGTTGAATTCGTTTCGCCTTGCTCCAATATTTTTCTTCAAGAAATGCGCCGATGTTGAGCGGCGTGATTGTTAAGAGGGGAGTGCCGTCTTCAAAAATTCTTATTGAGAGGTTTAAGTTTTCGGAATATTTTTTTGACTTGTTGAGAAATTTTACGACTCGATCTTCTTGCGGAAGTTTTTCTATTAACGTGGCGACTTTTTGCCATTCGGGGGTGTCGAAATGGTGTTCTTCGAGTTTGAATTCGAATCCCTCGCCGTATTTTTCGGCCATTATGCCGAGATGCGCGAAAAGCATTGTAACCGTGTCCGATTCGCCGAGTCTTTTCATCGAATATCTTACCGTGAGCGATTCGCGCGTGTGCTCAAAAAGTTCATCCGCGTCGAGAATGATCAGAGTTGAGCCTTCGATTAATTCGGGCATTTGCAGTGCGATTTTCGCGAGAGTCCGATGACTTATCAGTATTGTTTTATCGGTCGTGAGTTTTTTGATGATGTTCTCGGGGAGGCTTGCGCAAGCGAAATCCCACCATAAGTCTTTGCCGTTTTGCGGGAGCGTCAGTTCGTTTCTTGCGATTTCGCGATCTCCGATGAGTGGGATTATTTTCAGCGCGAAGACGGTTTCTTCCGGTGTGAAAGTTTCTTTTTGCAGGAATTTCTCGAACAGTTTTTGTTCGAGATAATTTGCGGGTTCGTGGATGCCGTTTTCGATTTCGGGCGCACAAATTATTGTTTTGTTTTCCGGGTTTTCTTCGATGAAATTTTCGGGTACGAGGTCTGCGATTTCGGCGAGAAGTTTGTCTTCTTCGAAGGAGACTTTTTTTTGCGATTTTGCGACCGATTTTTTTTGGTTGAGTTTGAAAGTTTTACAATTTTCAGATGCGATTTTTATCACTTCTTTCCATGGCGAAGCGCTTTTTTCGAGTATGTTTTTTATGTCGGGAGTTTTTGAAAAATACAGATCGAAAAGCTTGTAAAGAATTTCAATGTTAGACTTCACATCAGATAACGCGCGATGTTTGCCTCGCTCTTCCACGTCCAGAATTTTACCTATTATTTCAAGGCTGTATGAGTCCGTTTTCGGGAAAGCGATGTGGGCGATGTCTATTGAGTCGAGTCGCAAGTTTTTTATTTCAAAACCGTTCGCATTTAGAAATTCGATGTCGAAATTTATGTTGTGGCCGACGATCGGATAATCCCGAATAAACTCTTCGAGTTCGGTCTTGATGTCTGCGATTTTCGGTGCCGTTTTGACATCCGCGTCGGTGATGCCCGTGAGGTTGGTTACTTGGCTCGGGATTGCGACTCCGGGGTTTATGAAAGTCGAGAACTCTTTGATTATTTTTCTCTCTTTAAAATCAAAAATCGCCACTCCGATTTCGATGATTTTATCTCTGTCGGGGCTCAGACCGGTCGTTTCGATGTCGAGACAAGCTAGGGTTTTAGGCATTAGATAGTTGGTGTGGCTATGATTTCGGTTTTCAAGTCCAACATTTTCGAAACGATTTTGCAAACTTCGGCGCGGGTTATGTAATTTTGCGGACCGAAAGTGAAGTCGGTGTAGCCCGATACGATTCCGCCGGTTGAGGATTGCATTACATATTCATAAAACCAATCGTTTGTTGAAATGTCGGAGAAATCATTTTCCCAAGTTGTTGCGGAGCCGATAAATATGCTCGCGCCATCCATATTCGCGATGCCTGATGCCACGAATAATATTTTCAAAGCTTCGGCTCGATTTACGTAGCCGTCGGGCTTGAAAGTGCCGTCGTCGTAACCGCCGATTATGTCGTATTCGTATGCCGAGTTAACGTAATCTTCATACCACGCACCGCTTTCGAGGTCGATGAAGTTCGATTCCGCATTTTCAACTTCGTATTCAAAAGCGTTCAGCGCGATTTTTGTGATTGCGGCTCTTGTTATGTAATCGTTGGGACCGAAATTTCCGTTTTCATAACCTCCGACGACTTCTTCCGCCGCAAGTTCTTCAACGTATGTTTCCGCCCAATGACCTTCCGTGTCGGGGAAGCTTATTTCTTCTTCGGGGGCTTCCGCCGATTCGTGATCTTGTTCGTCATCTTCCTCTGTGTTTCCTTCTCCCGCCTCTTCGCTTATTTCTTCGATTTCAATTTTCGTTGTTGAACTTATGTTGCCTGCGTCGTCCATCGCGTTAATATTGAACTTATTTATAGCGTCTTGATCGAGGTTGACTTCGATTGAAAATGTGCCGAATGAGTCGACGGTTGTTTCTTCGGTGTCGGCGCCCGATATGATTATTGTGGAGTTTGCTTCGGCTGTACCTGTTAGAATCACAAAGTCCGCGTCTACGGGCGATTCAATATCGTCAACTTCCGGGGCGCTCGGTGCCGTTCTGTCCGAGCCGGTTTGCGCTTCGTATTCCGCGGCCTCCTCGATTCCTTCAACGATTGTTACGGTGACCGCCGATGATTGCGTGTTGTCGGCACCTTGTGCAGTTACGGAGAAGATGTTGGTTGTTTCTTGAGTGAGAGAGACTGTTTTCTCCCAGTAGCCGGTTTCGTCGTCGGCATATACCGGAGAAAGTTCGGATGGACCGCCCATTATTATGATTTTTGCTCCCGGTTCTGCGGTTCCGGATAAGGTTGTTTTATCTGCGTTTATCGGTGAAATCGGATCATTGATTGCCGGCGATTCGGTGGCTCCCGCTTTTAATATTAAAACGAGTGCGATAACGATTCCCGCAAGGATGGTTACGCCTATTGCGAGGATGATTTTGTTTTTCATATCTATATGAGTTTAATGAATTTATCGAATAAAAACGCTGTGTCGCTCGGTCCTGGAGTTGATTCCGGGTGAAATTGTACTGCGAAGAACGGCTTCTTGCTATGTTTTATTCCTTCGACCGTTTTGTCGTTTTGGTTTATAAACCAAACCTTCCAGCCTTTGGGGAGGGTTTTTGCGTCTATCGCGAAGCCGTGGTTTTGGCTTGTGATGTAGCATTTATTCGTTTCGAGGTCCGTGCATGGTTGATTTTGAGCGCGGTGGCCGTATTTGAGTTTGTAAGTTTTCGCTCCTGCGGAGAGTCCCATTATTTGGTTGCCGAGGCAGATTCCGAATGTTGGGATTTCGCGGTTTAGGCACTCTTTCATAGTTGCGTGAGTTTCTTTTGGCAGGGTCGGGTTGCCCGGGCCGTTACTGAAAAGTACCCCGTCGAATTTGGTTTTTAAGGTGAAAGGGTTTTTGTTCCATGGGATTCTGGTGACCGTCAGGTCTCTTTTCAGGAGTTCTCTGATGATGTTTGCTTTGCAACCGGTGTCTATGAGAGCGACGTGCTTGAGGCCGCGTTTATATGTGATTGGTTTTTTTGTTGAAACTTCCGCGACAAGATTTTCCGAGTCGGGTGCTTTGAATGGTTTGAATTTAAGGGGCGGGTGCGGTTCTGCATGCGTTACGATTTGGCCGAGCATGGTGCCTTTCTCTCTTATTTTTTGAGTCAAAGCCCTGGTGTCTATGCCGGTTATGCCGGGGATGGCGTGTTCTTTCAGCCATTTGTCGAGACTTTTTTCCGCATTCCAATGATTGAAATTTGTCGAGTATTCGGAAACGACGAGTCCTCTTATGTGAATATTATTGCTTTCGAGTTCGGTGTTCGGGACGCCGTAATTCCCGATAAGCGGGTATGTCAAAGTGAGGATTTGGCCTCTGTAAGAAGGGTCGGTAAAACTTTCCGGATATCCCATCATGCCCGTGTTGAAAACGACTTCACCTTCGGAATTAGTTGTCGCACCGAATGATTTTCCGGTCAGGATCACTTCATCTTCCAAAACCAGCGATGCGAACATTTTTTTATTGTGAAAATTTCTTGTGGTAGCTTATAGTAGCAAGTGTCAAGTTTCAAGTGCTAAGTCCGAAGTTATGTTTGAAAAAAAATCAAATTTGCTCAGCTCAAAAGATTTTACAAAAGAAGAGATTTTGAAAATAATGAAGAAAGCCGAAAAAATGCTCCCGTATGCGCGGAAAGAAAAGGTTTCCGACGAGATGAAGGGCAAAGTTTTGGCGACGCTTTTTTACGAGCCTTCGACCAGAACTCGTTTCAGTTTCGAAACTGCGATGCTCCGACTTGGCGGATCTGTTATCAGTAATGCCCAGATGAAAGAAACTTCGTCTGCGAAAAAGGGGGAGAGCTTGAGCGATACGGGAAGAGTCGTGTCGTGTTTTGCCGATATTATCGCGATGAGACATTCGGAGGCGGGGAGTGTTGCCGAGTTGGCGAAAGGGGCGACGGTGCCGGTTATAAATGCGGGAGATGGGGCGAACGATCATCCGACGCAAGGGTTGCTTGATGCTTTTACCATTTTTAAGGAGTTTGGCGGTGTGGACGGGTTGACTGTCGGGATGGTAGGAGATTTGAAAAACGGGAGAGTGCCGCATTCGCAGTGTGAACTTTTGAAGAATTTTAAAGGGTTGAAATTCGTTTTCGTATCGCCGAAAGAGTTGGCGATGCCGAGAGAGATTGTAAACAAGCTGAAAAATTGCGGACATGAGGTTTTCGAAACCGTCGATTTGGACAAAGTGATAGGCGAGCTGGATGTTTTGGCGTGTACGCGAATTCAACAGGAGAGATTTGCTTCAGAAAACGAATATTTGCAGTATAAAGGGGTTTACGTGATAGATGCCGGGCTGATGAAGTTGCTTAAAAAGACCGCGATCGTCATGCATCCTTTGCCGAGGATCGACGAGTTGTTGCCGGAGGTTGACAGCGATCTGCGCGCGAAGTATTTCGAACAGGTGACGAACGGGGTGGCGGTGAGGATGGCGGCGATGGAAATGTGGTTGTAGTGGAGGTCGGGGAGCCCGGCTGCGGCTTGTGTTGCGGGCGGATTTGTGTTATTATTAATAGATCAAAAAATAATAAAAATTATATGGGATCGCTATCGTTTGGGTTTAAGGGGTTTCTGAAGATGTGTTTTGTATTTTCGGCTTTGGTATTGGCTTGTACGGTCGGGATTGCGAGTGCGAGCGCCGCTGTTGTTACATGGCAAGGTGATGAAAGCGTTAACTGGGGTACAGGTGGGAACTGGAGTACTGGATCAGTGCCTGGCACAGCTGATATTGCCACTTTTGACGGTACCGGAAATACGCCATGCACTATCAATACAGCGGCCAATGTGAGGGGGATTGATATTAATACTGGTTATACAAATACAATCACACAAGCGGCTACCTTAACTGTAGGTATAAGTAATTATGATCAGGCTGATGGTATTTTTTCAGGATCAACGCAAGATATAGACATTAATGGATCCTTTACTCTTAATTCAGGTGCAACCTTTATTTCCACATCAGGTAATATATATTTTTTCAATACATTTACGATAGCGGAAGGTGCAGGATCAAATGCTTGGCAACACAACAATGGAACAGTTGTTTTTGATTCAAATGGTAGCCAGTCGTGGACTTTTGATAGTACAAATGTTGAAGCTGATGAAACTTTTTATAATTTTCAAATGAATCCTAGTGCGGGTTGTTCTATATCGATAACAGTCAATGAAACATTTGTGGTTACTGGTACGCTTACTTTAACAGATGGTAATTTAGAGCAGTCGACTATCCCAGCTGGTGGAACCATAGTTGTTACTGGCGCTATTTCTCAAGGCGCTAATTTTGATGGTGGTACTGCGCAAATCAATCTCGAAGGTTCTGGCACAGCAACACTATCAAGCGGATATATGACAGGATTAAAATTAAATGGGGCAGATACGGTCGTCACAGGTCCATCAAGCGGAACTTTAATTTTTGAGAATCATATGATAATTGCAGCCGGTACTTATAACGGAGGCGTTGGGGCTATCGGATTTTCTCATTATACAAAGACTTTTACTCAATCCGGCGGTACATTCAATGGAGGAGCTGGGACAGTCACTTTTGGGGGGGATATGACGATTTCGGGTGGCACATACAATAATGGGACAACTACAACATTATCTTGTTCAACATGCGTTTTTACACTTTCGGGTGGAACGCTAAATTTAGGTTCAGGTACCATGAATCTCGCGCATAATTGGGCACAGACATCTGGGTCAGTGACAGAAGGTACTAGCACGGTTAATTTTAATAGTGGAAATGGAACTGCGACTATTGATGTGAATACAGCTGAAACTTTTTATAATTTAACTTTCAGTACTGACACAGGTTGGACAAAACAAATTGCCAATGGCGATACATTGACTGTTACAGGAACGCTTACTTTAACAGATGGATTAGTGTCTCAATCATCGATTCCAGCTACCGGAAGTATTTCCGTCGCTGGAGATGTTGTTGTAGGTTCCGGTTATGACGGCGGAACAGCTACGATTGTATTGACTGGCGACGCAACGCAGACATTTACGCTTGGCGCTGTTGGTGTATTCAATGCTGATATCACTGTCAATAAAACCGGCGGAGCAGTGAATCTTGCATCAGAATTAACAATGGACGCCGTGAATCAGGATTTGACTATTACAGCAGGCACATTTGATATTTCAGGCTATACATTTATTGAATCAGGCGGAACCTTCACGGTCGCTTCAGGTGGAAATCTTCAGCTTCAAGGTGGGGAGACTGTAACCGGGACTCCAACTTTTGCTTCTGGTTCCACTGTCACTTATGACGGCGCGGCAGGTCCATATACGATGAAGGATTGGACAATGACGAACGCGACGCTTGTGATTAATGGCGGGGTTTCGTCAGTGTTTACATTGGGTGCAACCGAGATAGTTGCTAATGCGACAATCACATCGGGTATTTTATCGCTTGGTGCAAATGGACTTACGGTTAGTACAACGTTTTCAAACGAAGGTACTTTGAGATGGAGAGGATCGGGAACCTTGTCTTTGCCGGCAATGGATACAAACTCTGGAACAATTGAGTTTACGGGAGATGGGGATGCCGGAGCGGATACATATACTGTTACAACCCTTTCTGCGACCTATTACAATCTCATTATTAACTCTACGGATGGTGCTACGGACATTTTCGAACTCGGTGTCGCTCTTGATGTAAACGGAAGTCTTACGATTACCGCAGGAACATTCAATGTAACCGGCGGGAATTATCAGATAAATGTCGGTAGGAATTTTTCCAATACCGGCACATTCAATTCGAGTTCTGGTACTGTTGTTTTTGACGACGCAACGGGGACGGGAACAATTGCAGGCAGTACAAGCTTCTTCAACTTCACATGTACAACGGTGGCGAAATCGCTTGTGTTTACAGCGGCGACAACTCAGATGGTAACGGGAGCGTTTACACTGACGGGATCTGCCGGGAACACGATTGTTCTGAGGAGCAGTGCCGATGCAAGTCAGTGGCTTCTCAATATAAGCGGGACTTCGGCGATTTCGTATGTTGATGTAAAAGATTCCGATGCTTCCAGTGGAAACGATATCATCGCCAAAGGTACGAATTCCGTTAATTCTGGAAATAACCTTGGGTGGATATTCAATGTGGCGCCAACGGTTGCAACGATAACGGCGGTCGAATTAACAGATGGAACAGGAGTTGTAAACATATCTTTTATCATTGATGACGATGATGACGATACCAATCGCGCTCTTGTTGAATATAATGTTGGAGCGGGATGGCTGAAGGCGACATTATCGGAGACGAGTGGTACCGGCTCGACCTATGGTCAGTTCAATCTTGAGAATGATAATGCTTATCAGGTTGGTAATAGCAATGGCTATGTTTTGACATCTCCGGGAGCAAATACCATTACGGCGATATGGAATTCGAAGACTGACGCACCGACTGCGGATTTGGCTACGGCACAGATCAGAGTTACGCCTTACGACGGGTATGACATCGGCACTCCGGGGGCTTCGTCGGACTTCATAATCGATAACGCAGGTCCTGCAGGCGGTTTCGCCGGATTTGCCGGTGGAGCGACGACCTCTTCCACGATCACATGGATATGGACTGCCGGAACGGACAGCCATTTCAACCATTACGAGGTTTGGTACGGGACGAACGAAACGGATGTCGGGAATCGAAACGGAACAGCATCCGAGTGGGATAATGATCCGAATGATGCAACACTTGCGACTGCGACAACGGCAACAACTACGATTACCGGACTTTTGGAAAATACAACTTATTACGCGAAGATATGGGCTGTTGACGGATACGGTAATGAAACAACGCTGACGGTTGCAACTGCCAATAACAACGGCAGACCGATAATCGGCGGAGTAACGATTGCCCAGTCCGGAAGCGGTAATCAGTATGTAAACATACAGTTTGTTTTTGACGATGCCGATGATACGGATCTCGGACGGGTACTTATCCAATATAATATTGGTGCCGGATGGAACAAGGCGACAATAGATGAAGCGAGTGGTACAGGTTCGACGTACGGTTGGTTCGATGTCGAAAACGATGATACTTACCAAGTTGGTAACAGCAATGGGTATATCACGTCATCTTCCGGAGCAAATACCGTTTCTGTCGTATGGAGATCGGATGTTGATGCGCTTGGAATCGATCTTGAAACCGTACAGCTCAAAATAACTCCACATGACGGGATCGAAGCCGGTGCCGCCGTAACTTCAGATGCGTTCATTGTAGACGGCGTTGCTCCAACGACGCCGGAGTCATTTACTAAAACAGGAGGAAGTGGAACGACAGGTATTTTGACATGGACAGTATCAACCGAATCTCATTTCAACCATTACGAAATTTGGTATGGAACGAATCAGACCGATGTTACGAACAGAAACGGTACAGCTATAGAATGGGATAACGATCCGAACGACGTGCTTCTTGCAACGAAGGCTACGGCTACAACTACGGTTACGGGATTAACCCCGGGTCTGACTTATTATGCAAAAATATGTTCTGCGGATAACTATGGTTACGAAGGATGCGGATCTGCGATCAGCTTCGTTACCAATCAAACGCCTACGGCGGCAACCGTTACAGCCGTGCAAGCTACGGACGGAACAAGTAATGTGACAATTACATTTGTAATCGACGATGCGGATAATGACGATACTTTGCAGGCACTTGTTGAATATAATGTCGGTGCGGGATGGAACAAGGCGACTCTTTCTGAGACGACGGGAACCGGAGCTACATATGGCAATTATAATCTTGAAAATGACAACACTTATCAAGTTGGTAATAGCAATGGATATATCGTTACATCTCCCGGAGCAAATACGATAACCGTTATATGGGCATCGGCGGAGGATGTTACGGCACAAAATATCGCAACGGCGCAGGTGAGAGCGACTCCTTATGACGGAATTGCCGCCGGATCGTCGGTAGCTTCCGATAATTTTGTGCTTGACCAGGTTGTTCCTAGCGGAGGGCTGGCTTCTTCACTGACCGCTACGAACATTGTTGAAACGAGTTTCACTTTGGGATGGAACAGTGTAACTTCCGAAACCAATTTTGATAAATATGAAATTTACTATAGAACATCTTCAACCACTACTTATACTTTGTATGGCAGTAGCAATACGATGACGGCGTCATCAATGGGGATGTCGGGATTGGTGAAAGGCACGACATATATTTGTTATATAAAAGCTCTCGATACGAAAGGTAACAATTTGACGAGCTCAACCATTACCGTAACAACGAAAAACTATGAGAATCCCGCTTACGGGGAAATTACCGGAGGTGGTGCGTCGAGCGGAGGCGGATATGATAATACTGAAGATAATGAAATCGAAGAAATCTCCGATGAGCTTGAGGAAGAGGTTGAAGAAATCTCCGAATCGGAAGATGTTGAGGAAGAGATTGCAGTTGTTATCGAAATTACGGTCGGAGAAACCGTAGAAGAAACGGAAAAAATATTCGAGGAGACGTGGACGATCGACGTTGTGCCGCAACTCGATCAACATTGGTCTGAATCTTATTTGAAAGATTTTTATCAGACGACTCTTATAAATGAAATCAACGCGGGCGATACGACAGAGGCGCAGATAATAAGTTATCTTTTCGACCCCGATGAAAAAGTTACCAGAATCGAGTTCTTGATGTCGGCGATGGATTTGATAAACATAGAGATAGATACGCATATGGAAAGCATGCCGTTTGTCGATATGACCGTTGCGAGCGAGGGGGCCGCTTATGTTCTAACTGCGTATAATATGGGGGTTATAACCGGGTATGATGATTCCACTTTCAAGCCGGATAATTTGGTCAATCGTGCGGAGGCGCTCAAGATTATTTTTGGACTCACCGGCGATGATATCGAAGAACGATATGGTGATGAACTTTTGGATTATTATTATTTGCCTTCAAATCCGTTTCCGGATGTTGATTTGGACTCTTGGTATGCGCCTTACATTGTGTATGCGTATACGAGAGGTATTGTTTCCGGTTACGGTGACGGTTATTTCAGACCCGAACGCGATATCGCTCTCGGCGAAATGGCGAAAATTATCACAATCGTGATCGCTCAGGAGGACTACGAGAATAGTTTCTATGCCGAGGCGGGGGTATAATCGGGGCATGGAGTATCCTGATGAAGTTGGGCAAGCCGATTATCTTGAGACTATGCGCACACGGTTGGAAGTGCTTCTTGCCGATAGTGCTCGACAAAGACCGCTTCGGTGTTAACCGGCGCGATTCTTTTTGAAGAGATTGATGATCCCGAAGAAGTAATTTCTTGTTGCAGGGAGGCTTTGAACAGGTTGGATGGATTGAGTCGCGGACACTTGCCCGCGATTGACGACCCCGATGAGATTCGGAGATATCTAGGCAGTGTTCACATATATTTTTTACGATGGTTTGGCGCATAACATGTCTGGATTCACGACACGAGGAGTGCGCAGTACCTAAAAGGTACAGAAACGACGAGTAACACAGAAGATAGATATGTTATGTTTCAACCCGAAGGGACTCCTCCTTGTAATACTTTCCAGTATCACTTCGTCGTCGTGCCTTGAACTGCACAAAATCTGTAGCTTCCATCTGCAAAAAATATATGTGAACACTGCCTAATGGAACAGATTGCGCAACGATTTTGAAAGTTGTCATGGAAAACGATTGGTAAAAACGTGACAATGCGGGTTTTTTGTTATCAAATGAAGGTGATGAAGAAACTTCTTTTAAAAAATGGCACAGTTGTTAGCTCGAAAGGCAAACTCAAGGCTGATGTTTTGGTTGAAGGTGGGAAAATCGTCAAAGTTTCCGCGAAAATTTCAGATAAAGATGCAAAAATCATAGATTGCAAAGGCAAGTTTATCATCCCCGGTGTGATTGACGCGCATGTGCATCTGCGAGAGCCCGGTGCGACGCATAAAGAAGATTTTGAAACCGGTTCAAGTGCGGCTTTGAAGGGTGGAGTTACGACGGTTCTTGATATGCCGAACAACAATCCTTCGATTGATACTGCGGAGAGGCTTGCCGCTAAATATAAATTGGCGAAAGGACGTATGAAATGCGGCCACAAATTTTTTATTGCGGCTACCGGGGATAATTTGGTCGAGCTCAAGAAGGCGAAAGATGCTTGTGGTGTTAAATTGTTTATGAGTAAATCTACAGGTGGGTTGGTGGTTGGTGATGATGCGGATTTGGAGAAGATTTTTGCGTTTGCGAAAGGTTTGCCGTTAGTAGTTCATGCCGAAGATGAGGCGAGAATCGAGCAAAGAAAAAAAGAGTTTGAGGGCGATTTAAGTCCTTCCGTGCACTCTTTGATTCGTGATGATGAAACGGTTTATATCGCGATTAAAAAAGCTTTGCACTTGGCGAAAAAGCATGGGACTAAGTTGCATATTGCCCATGTGAGTACGAAAAAAGAGATGGAGGCTTTGAAGAAATTTAAAGATAAAAATATAACCGCCGAAGTTGCGACGCATCATCTGTTTTTGAATAAGGATGCTTATGCCAGTCACGGGAAGCGAAGCGATTCCGTGACTTATTATGACTGCAATTTCGTGAAAATAAATCCGCCGATACGCAGTGAAGAGGATAGGCTGGCGATGTGGTCTGCTCTCAAGAGTGGGTTAATTGATATCGTCGTGACCGATCATGCTCCGCATACATTGGATGAGAAGAAAAAACCTTATTTGGAGGCTCCATCCGGCGTGCCGGGACTTGAGACTTTACTCCCGTTAATGCTTGATGCCGTTAATCATGGCGAATTGTCGCTTGAGAGGATGGTTGAGGCGATGTGTGAAAAGCCGGCGGAGATTTTCGGGCTTGTCGGAAAGGGGTTTGTGAAGGCCGGGTACGATGCTGATTTGGTGGTTGTTGATATGTCAAAAGAGGGAGTTGTCGGTTCGGATGGATATGCTACCAAGTGTGGTTGGTCGCCTTATGATGGGTGGAAGTTGGTCGGGTGGCCGGAGAAAGTGGTTTGCGGAGGGAAGGTTGTATAGGGCAAGAACCTATAAGCGAAGGTTCGAAAGATGATCTCGAATTTGATGAGCCGCCCTTTCGTTGATATGTGGCAAATTTTGACTTTAAATCTGTTTTCCAATAAAGTCTTTTTTGATGAACATGACAATAAACTTTTGCGGCGTTACTTTCCCTAACCCGACGGTACTCGCATCGGGCATTTTGGGTGTTGTGGGGGATTCGCTTAAAAACGTGGTTATAAATGGTGCCGGCGGCGTGACTTCCAAATCCGTTTGGTTGACGCGTCACGACGGGCATCCCGGGCCAGTCATGATGGGGACGCAGAATTTTTATATAAACGCGGTCGGATTGCCTGATGGAGGTATTGAAAAAGCGCGTGAGGAGTTGAAAAAATATATGGAGTGGAACGAGTCTCAGCCCGAAGAAAAACAAGTGCCTTTGATTGGGAATATAGTTGCGGGTTCGATTAAAGATTTTGCCGAGATTGCGAAAGGTATGCGACAAATAGGACCGGACATTATAGAAGTGAATATTTCTTGTCCGAATGTTGAGGATGAGTTTGGTCGACCGTTTGCGCATTGTGCGATTTCTGCCGGTGCGGCGACAGAAATTGTTAAGAAAAATGCGGGTAAAATTCCCGTGATCGTGAAGCTTTCTCCGAATGTTGGAAATATCGGCGAGATTGCGAAAGCTTGCGAGGCGAGTGGTGCGGAGGGGCTTACCGTTGCGAATACTTTTGGACCGGGGATGGTGATAGATATTGATACTGCGGAGCCGATTTTGGCGAATAAAGTTGGTGGCGTGAGCGGGCCGGGGATTAAGCCGCTTGCCGTGAAGAAGGTTTGGGACACAGCGAGTGCCGTGAAGATTCCGATTATCGGTATGGGTGGTGTTATGACCGGCAGAGACGTGATTGAGTTTATGATGGCCGGGGCGAGTTTGGTTGGAATCGGAGCCGGTGTTTATTATCGAGGTGTCGAGGTTTTCTCGAGCGTTGTTGCCGAGATTGAAGAATGGATGGTTGAGAACAAGGTGGCAAATTTGCAAAACATAGTTGGAAAAGCTTTAAAGAAATAATATGAACGATATTCCAAGAGTGCTGAAAATCGTGGAGGTGAGGATGGAGAATCCGATGGTGAAAACTTATATTTTCAAAGGCAATTTGGGGGCGAAGCCGGGGCAGTTTGTGAATGTATGGATGCCTCGCGTGGACGAAAAGCCGTTTTCTGTGGCTTATTGCGACGATAAGGAGTTTTGGCTGACGATTGCGGCGGTCGGACCTTTTACGAAAAAATTACATAAAGATTTCGTTAAAGGTTCAAAGTTGGGGGTGAGGGGGCCTTATGGGAACGGATATACGGTTTTGAAAAACAAACATATCGTTCTTCTTGCCGGAGGTTATGGCGCGGCGCCTTTGTATTTTTTGGCTCACGAGTCTGTCAAGAATGGGTGCAAAGTTGAGTTTATCGTTGGTGCGAAGAACAAAGATTTACTTTTGTATACCGAGATGATTTCAAAAATGGAAAACGTGAGCTTGCATATTGCGACTGATGACGGAAGTGTTGGCATGAAGGGGTATAATACGTTGATTTTAGAGAAACTTCTTGCGGAACAAAACGGCTCATCTGATGGCCACGGAATCGCAGAGCTTTTCGTGGCTACTTGCGGGCCCGAGGTTATGATGAAATCCGCGATGGATATTTGCGAGAAAGCTGATGTGCCGATAGAGGTTTCGATTGAAAGATATATGAAGTGTGGGACCGGTGTGTGCGGGAATTGTTGTGTTGACGGTTTGGGTGTGCCTGTTTGCAAAAAAGGGCCGGTAATGAGAGGGGAGATGGCGAGAAAAATCAGCGGCTTGGCGAAGTGGCATCGGGATAACGTGGGACTTAAAATTAACTGGTAAATTATGGAAAACATTTCTAGAAAAGTTGCGACCGCTCTTCTCGATATCGGTGCCGTTAAGGTTCGTATCGATCCTCCGTTTACTTGGGTTTCAGGAATTAAGGCTCCCGTTTATTGCGATAACAGAATGATGATTTCGCATGTTGAGGGCAGAGATTTGATTGTTAAAGCTTTTAAAGAAAAAATAAAAGAAAAAGGGTTGGAGCCGGATTATATCGGCGGGACTGCGACTGCGGCGATTCCGTGGGCGGCATTTTTGGCTTATGAGCTTAAAAAACCGATGATTTATATTCGTCCCGAGCCGAAGGCTCATGGTGCCGGGAAGCAAATCGAAGGTGATTTGAAAGAAGGGAGTCGAGTTTTGATTGTTGAGGATTTGATTTCGACCGGTAGAAGTAGTGTAAAAGTTGCCGAGGTTGTCAGAAAAGAGGGGAAGTGCGAGGTGGCGGATATTTTTGCGATTGTAAGTTGGGAGATGCCGAAAGCGATAGCGGCATTTAAGGAAGGCAATGTGAATTTGACGAATTTGACCGGTTTTACGGATTTGATAGGGTTGGCGGCGGAAAGGGGTGATATTCTGGCGGATAAGGTCGAGGTGATAAAGGAGTTCAAGGCGAATCCGGGGGAGTGGGGAGGTAGGGTAGGGCTTAACCTGTAACTCGTAACTCATATGAATTTTGCAGACAAATTAATTGCGGCAATAAAAGCGAAAGGTAATCCGATTTGTGTCGGGCTGGATCCTCGTATGGCGCAGATGCCGACTTGCGTGAAAAAAGGGAGCCCGGCGGAAACTTTTCTCGAATTTAATAAGGGGATAATTGATGCCGTTGCCGATTTGGTGCCGGTTGTGAAACCGCAAATAGCTTTTTATGAACAATATGGGTCGGGAGGGTATGCCGCTTTTGAAAAAACTTGCGAATATGCGCAGTCGAAAGGGTTGCTTGTTATCGCCGATGCGAAACGAAACGATATTGGGTCTACGGCGGAAGGTTATGCCGAGGCTTTTTTGAGCGGCGGCGCGGTTAAGGCGGATGCGGTGACGGTTACTCCATACTTGGGATATGACGGGGTTAAGCCGTTTATCGAGGCTTGTAAGAAATACGGGAAGGGGATTTTTGTTTTGGTAAAAACTTCAAACAAATCATCGGGTGAACTGCAAGATTGCGAAGTCGTGATACCTGACGGGAAGTTGAAAGTTTACGAGATGATGGGTCATTTTGTTGAATCATGGGGCGCAGATGAGATTTCCGAGAGCGGATATTCGAGCGTTGGAGCAGTCGTCGGGGCGACATTCCCGGATCAAGCCAGGGTTCTTCGAAAAATAATGCCAAAAACGATCTTTTTGGTGCCGGGATATGGAGCGCAGGGTGGTGGTGTGGTCGATGTTAAGCCTTGTTTCAATAAAGATGGCCTTGGTGCGATTGTTAATTCAAGCAGGGGAATAATTTTTGCTTATGAAGGATCGAAACATGGTCCGGACGGTTATAAAGATGCCGCTCGGGATGCGGTTAAGAAGATGGCGAAGGAATTGCAAAAAGCCATTTGATTTTGGCGATCCGAACCACCGATTCTTATCGGAACTAGCTCTGGACAAAATCGTCTTTGGGTGTATAATGCGGTTCTTTTATATCATAAATCGGGGATGGTGGGCGAAAAACCGACAACAATACTGGTGGTGGAGGATGATTGTGATCTTCGGGAGATGCTGGAAGAGTTTTTAGCGACATTGCCGGTGTCTTTAGATGTTTGTTCCGCCGAAAGTTATTTTCAAGCGATGGATGGTATCGAAAAAGGTGATGTCAGTCCCGACATTGCGGTTTGGGATTTGGGGGAAATGGTTCGAAGGGATATTGTTGCGGAAATTACCAAGGTTACTCGTCGAAGATTGATGCTAATTGTAATCAGTGGGTCGAATTATGGTGATGTTGTGTTATTGCCGTGCGGTACCGATGTTCAAATGGTTTATTTGAGCAAGCCATTCAGACTCGCTATTTTTAAGCGACTGATTGATGTCGGTCTAGCATTTGTGTTAAATGGTACAAGGGTTACTTCTTCGAGTGAATTGCCGGTAGCCGCTTGTTTAATCGGGGGACAGAAGGTTCAACATCTTGGCGAACCTTCCACATTCGATTTGTCTGCAAGAGATTTTCTCAATTACGTGGAGGGTGTTATTTTGGACGATACTACTGAAATCGCTTTTGCATCACCTGAAATCGGCAAACGGTGGTTTTCCGTTCTCAAAAAGTTTTTTTCAAAGATCGGTGATAGCGAGAATGCCGATGTTGAATTTTTAAAAAGATTTACCAATTCAAAGATAGGATTATTTCTCGTGCGAACTGCCGGCATGAGAGAGTTTGGGAATTTTGTAATGGCGGATTTTTTGCACGACCTTAGAAATGCGTTAAGTGCGTTTGATGAGGGGTTGAGTGATGGTGATACCGATGTCGCGCAACGAAGAAAAGAACGAAAACGAAAGAAGCTGGTTGCTTTTGTCGGGGAACAAATCGGAATTTTAAAGCAAGGATTCGAGGTCGGCGGATTCCATGAAGATGTGGATGTGAAAGCGTTTTTTGAGCGGTTTCAATATCTCGAAGGTACTCATAATCGAGTGGTCGTGAATGTTCCGGAAGGGGTTACCGTTAAGGTCCCGACCGGATGGTTGCATAGTGTTCTTAGAAATTTCGTGGTGAATTTTCAAAGAGGCTGTGAAGAGAAGTTCTGGCAGTGCGGTACGCCGGCTTCTCGTCCCAGGAATTCGTGGATGGATATTGATATTTCTTTCGACGGTCAAAATGTTGTAATTAAAATCGCCGACAATATCGCCCCTTTCCCCGATGATAAGCTAGACGCTCTTTTTGACAGCAGAATTGTAGCTAATGGAGATGATTTATCTTCGGGGTCCGGTAAAGGGCTTCTAAGCATGGCGAAAGTTCTTCGCAGATTGAACGGGTATGTTTCTTTGACGCAACGAAGTGGTAAGCGAGGATATGTTAACATCAAGGATATTTATGTCGGTTCCAAATCCAGAATTAACGACGGAACATTGTTGCCCAAAGGTGCGACCAAGCAATTCGAAATCAGATTAAAGGCCGATCGCTTGGAGCCTTAGTTCCATTTCTTCCTCGAATGCTTCTTTGTTTGCGCTGTGAGGTGGCGTTGCATTCGGCAGTCCGAATATGTGGCGCAGATATTGTTCGATTTCCGTGCGACCTTCTTCTTCGCCGAGAGCTTTTGCGAGTTTCGGGAGGGCGACTTGGATCGGGTAGGGGACGACTTTTTCACCTTCTCTGTCGTAAATTGTTATTGCGGGTTTCCCGCCTTGATTCGTAATGTACGAGCTAAGTCTTACGTTTGCAAATGCCATTAAAGCGGCATCGAGCGCGTCGAAGATTTTAGCTCCGTTATGTAATCGTACATAGCTGATCGCGCCTTTAAGTTGGCGAGTTTCAATTCTGTCCAATTCCGCGAGTCTCGTTGTTATGGCGTCTGTTTTTCTTGTTTTTATTATATTGGTGCATGTTTCTATTATCAAATCCAGAACGTTTAGCAGTTCCGCCAGTATTGTTGTTTGTATTGCAGTTTCCGTTTGGAAAATTCCTATTATTGCACCGGGGATGGTGCCGATTTCGACTCTGATGCGTGTTTGATTCGCGCTTATGTCGAATTGCGCTCGGAATTCTCTTAAATCGTGTCTGATCGTTGCCAATTTGTTCGTTCCCAACTTGTTGAGTTCGGTGGTGACATCTCTTGGAGAAGGCAGTGAATGCAAATCATTTTCCGCCGGAGCCGTTTTTTCCGGGTAAGTCTTGGCGGCGTTTATCGCTCTTTGTTCGCTTGCCTGATAACTTGTTGCCAAATTTTCAACCGTTGTGCGCAAAGTCCGAGGCAATTCGTATAAATTATTTCTATCGATTTCCGTTCTTTGTTCCAATCTGTCGACCACTTTCGCCAAAGCGGCTTGGAATTTTTCGAGCATGTTCGGATTATGCGGATATACTTCCGATTCAAGCGCAGTACTCATAATATAAAGTTAAGGCCGCTTACAATACCATACCCAGGCTTTTTAGCAAGTCCAGCCACTCTTTTGTCGTCAGATGTTCGGCTCTTAAGTTTTCATCGAGTTTGAGTTTTGCGAAGGTTGTTTTCAAATTTTCCTTGTTTACGTTCGCGAGTTGCGACAGGTTGTTTATCAGTTTTTTTCTTTTGTGTGAAAATCCGACGTGCACTATTTTGAAAAACTTCATGATTTCGGTTTCATTCATTCGCGGGTTTTGTATGTCGATTTTTAAGATTGCGGAATCAACTTTCGGGGCGGGGGAGAAATGTTCCGCCGGGACTTTCGCGATTATCGTTGGTGTGCCGAAAAGGCGTACTTGCAGAGAGAGAACACTAAAATCTCCTTCTTTTGCGCAGATTTTTTCCGCGACCTCTTTTTGAACCAAAAGTACGATTTGAGTTGGGCGCATTTTCGACGGTTGTTCGCGCAAAAAGTGATTTATTATCGGAGAGGTGATGTAATAGGGGATGTTGGCGACAAGTTTGTACGGTGTTTTCGGAGGGGTGAAGTCGAGAGCGTTTCCGTGTATCAGGTCGAAATTTTTCGTGTTCAGGAATTCCACTTTGAGCTCCGGAATTAAATCCGGATCAAGCTCGATCGCCGTGACGTGCTCGGCTTTTTTGACGAGTTCGGTGGTTAATACTCCGTGTCCCGGACCGATTTCGATTATTTGATCGGTTGGTTTTATGTTTGCCGCAGTAATTATTTCCGCGAGAGTTTCTTTATTCGTAAGAAAATTCTGTCCCAAGTTTTTTTTCGCTTTAAGCAATTTTGATTAATTTTATGTGATCCGTTTTGCCGCTGATTATCGTGATTGATTCTTTGCGTGTGCCGAAATGTTCCGCAAGGAATTTTATGAGTTCCTTGTTGGCTTTGCCTTTTTCCGGGGGTGCTTTTACTCGTATTTTGAGGGTTCCGTCGGCCATTGTCTCGACCAACTCGGTTTTAGAACTTTTGGGGATGACTTTTACTCTCAAATATGTCGGGTCCATAATTTTCTAAATTCTTCTATGATAAAAATTGTTGAAGACAGTGCGAATATTATCAGCCATTCGGTTGTCGACAGGTGAGTGGTGCCTACCAGATTTTGCAATGTCGGGATTTCGATCAGCGCCAATACGATGAGTACCGAGATGAGTATCGCGCCGAGCAGGTTTTTATTTTTTAAAAATCCTATTTTGAAAACCGAATATTTCGCGCTTCGTGCATTGAGCGCGTTCCACATTTGTATTAAAACGAGCAGTGCGAATGCGGAGGAGGAGGCTTTCAGATAAGCGTTGGTATCTCCGTTATACATGCGTAGCAATACAAAATAATATGCCGTTGTTATTCCGCCTATCAGTATGCCGAGATATGTGAAGTGGGCTATGAAATTTCTCTTTAAAATTTTCTCTTTCGGATTACGCGGACTTTTTTCCATTATGTCGGGGTCTGCTTTGTCGGCTCCAAGTGCGATAGCCGGGAGTACGTCGGTTCCCAGGTTTACGCACAGTATCAATATCGCGGTTAGCGGAGGTGCTATGTTCAATATTATTGCCGCAAAAACCGTTATCAATTCTCCGATGTTGCATGAGAAAACATATAGGATGAATTTCTTGAGATTGTCGTAGATTTTTCGGCCCTCTTCGACTGCGGTTACGATTGTGCCGAAACTGTCGTCGGCGAGGACCATGTTGCTCGCTTCCCTGCTTACATCCGTTCCGGCTATGCCCATGGCGACTCCGATATCCGCACGTTTTAGTGCTGGGGCGTCGTTAACTCCGTCACCCGTCATTGCGACCACTTCGCCATGTTTTTTCAGCACGGAAATGATTTTCAATTTATGTTCGGGGCTGACTCTCGAGAATATTATTTCCGGGTTCTCTTTCATTATTTTTGAAAGTCTCGGTTCCGACAAAGTATCCAATTCCGCTCCGGTTATAATTCTTACTTTTTTACTTTTTATCATGCCGATTTGTCTTGCTATGGCAGATGCCGTTGCACCGTAATCGCCCGTGATTATGTAAGTTTTTATTCCGGCTTTTTGGGTCATTTTTACGGCGTTTGCGACTTCCGGTCTTGGCGGATCTATCATGCCCATCAAACCCACGAACACCATTTCTTCTTCGATGTTTTTCTCTTCGTATTTTTTTTCTTTCGTTGTCTCTCTGTATGCGAAAGCCAAGACTCTTTTCGCTTCCTCACACATTTTGTCGTTGTTGTTTTCGATTTCTCTTACATCTTCCCTTGTCAGGTCTTCGACCTTGCCGTTTTTCAGTATATGCGTGCATTTTTCAAGGATTATATTCGGGGCTCCTTTGGACAATGCGAGTGCATTTTTTTCGTATTTGTTTTTTGCGATTACCGTCATCATTTTTCTCTCAGATGAAAATGGGAATTCGTATTCTCGTTTCCATTGATTTGAAATTTTATTAAAATCAAATCCCGCCTTTGCGGCGACCGTTATCAGTGCTCCTTCGGTCGGATCTCCGATTATTTTCCACAGATCGTTTTCCTGTATGAGCCTCGAATTGTTGCAAAGAATCGCTCCCAAACAAAGCTTCTCGAGATCAACTTTTGTTGATGATAACGAGCCTTTCGGTTCGTATCCGACACCGTCAACCTTGATGCTGTATCCAAACACGAAAATCTCCTTTACCGTCATTTCGTTTTTCGTGAGAGTGCCGGTTTTGTCGGTGCAAATTACGGTTGTGGATCCGAGAGTTTCCACGGATGAAAGTTGTTTCATTATCGCATTTTTTTTCGCCAAAGATTTCACTCCCAGTGCGAGCGCGATTGTGATGGTTGCGGGCAATCCTTCCGGTACCGCCGCAACCGCCACCGATGTCGCGAACAATAATGTTTCAACGAATTTTTGACCCTGAATGAAATAGCCCGTTGCAAACAATATTAGCGACAAGGCTATCGTTATTTTCCCCGCGAAAATTCCTATTCTCGCGAGTTCTTTTTCAAGCGGACTTTTATCTTTTTTGGTCGAAGCTGTCAGGTGTGCGATTTTGCCGAGCATTGTGTCCATTCCGGTTCTAAGCACTATCGCTTTTCCTCGACCTTTCGTTATTATGGTTCCCATAAACACCGTATTGGTTTGTTCGTCCAAGTTGAGGTGTTTTTTGTCCTTGGGTTCGATATCTTTTTTAACGGGTTGTGATTCGCCGGTCAGGGTGGATTCGTTGATTTCAAGCTCAATCTCTTCTATCACTTTTGCATCCGCTCCGACCTGATCTCCTTCTTCAAGAATTATCAAATCTCCCGGCACCAAATCTTTCGCTTCGATTATCTTTTCCGTGCCGTCTCTTATCACTTTCGCATGCGGCTCGATCATTTTCTTAAGCGCTTCAACCGCTTTTTCCGCTTTGTATTTTTGAAAAAATCCTATCAGAGCATTTAAGATTACTATTCCCAAAATGACTGTTCCATCCACCTTTTCGCCTCCGATGTATGCCAATATTGCCGCGACGATCAAAATCCCGATCATTACGTCTTTGAATTCCTCAAAAAGTTGTATTATTAAAGGTTTTTTGCCTTTCGGTTTGATGATATTTAATCCGTATTTGGCCTGCAGATCTTTGATTTGCGAAGTTTTCAGTCCGATTGGTTGCATTTTGCTTGTATTTTTGTGTTTTCCGGGAAGAATTATACCTTCAAGTGCGCTTTTCTCCACTTTTCTATTTCCGCATGGTTGCCGCTTAATAGAATTTTTGGCGCTTTCATTTTTTTATAAACTTCGGGCCTGGTGTAATGCGGATACTCTTTTTTGCCTTCGAGTTTTTCCGTGAAAGAGTCTTCAAGTGCCGAATTATCATCGTGTAAAACGCCCGGCAGTAGGCGAGTGATCGTATCAACAACGATCATTGCCGGCAGTTCACCGCCCGTCAGTACATAATCTCCTATCGAAATTTCTTCGTCTATGAGCTTGTCGCGGACTCTTTGGTCTACTCCTTCGTATCTGCCGCAAAGCAGTATTACCCCTTTCTTTTTTGCGAGTTTTTGAGCTTTTTCGTGTGTTAGCTTCTCGCCATGAGGGGTTAGAAAGATTACCGGACCTTTATTTTGCTTTTTTATCGCTTTTATCGCGTCAAAAATCGGTTGGCATGTCATTACCATGCCCGCACCGCCCCCATAAGGTATATCGTCCACTTTTTTGTGCTTATCTTTCGAATATTTTCGGATATCGTGAGCTTTTACTTTTATAAATTTCTTATTTATTGCTCTACCTATTATCGAGTATTTGAAATAGGGGTTTTCTTCTATGAACTGAGGGAAGATTGTAAGGATGTCGAAACGCATGGGCGGATAGTCCGTAGTACACGGTACGTAGTATATAGGGGGGTAGACTAATAGACCAGGTAGACTAGGGTCTATGCACACTATTGGTTCCGAATTGGAATATCGCAGATATTATAGCAGTTCAAGGAACGACGACGAAGTGATACTGGAAAGTATTAGGAGATTGCATTCCTGTCTGCCGACAGGCAGGCTTCCTTGCGCTGTTATCTCTTCGACCATTGCGGAGATCTTCGTGCTCTGCGCAAGCCCGGTTTTTTTCTTTCCTTTATTCTCGAATCTCTGGTTATATGGCCGGCTTTTTTAAGAGGGAGTCTAAGTTCGATGTCGTAACCCGACAATGCTTTTGCGATGCCATGCCTGATGGCATCCGCTTGGCTACACGGACCGCCGCCTTCCACTTGTACGGATATGTCGAATTCGTTCTCTTTCTTGGTGAGTTTGAGCGGTGATTTAATAACGTGAATTAGCTCTTTGATGGTTATGTATTCCTTGGCGTCTTTGTCGTTTATCGTGATTTTGCCTGTTCCTTTGTATAACTTTACTCTTGCGATGGATGTTTTTCTTTTACCGCATGCGTAATGATGTTTGCCGCTGGTTTTTTTCTTGGTCTCCATTAGTTAATTAAGGTTATATTTTTAACGATTCCGGATTTTGTGCGGAATGTTTGTGTTCTTTTCCGGCGTATACCATCAGCTTGTCCATTACGTGCTTTCTCAATCTGTTGTTTGGGACCATGCCGGTTACCGCGTCCGTTAGGACTTTTTCAGGCTTAGTTTCAAGCATTTCTCGGGCCGTGGTAACTTTGAAGTGACCCATGTAGCCCGTGTGTTTGAAATAAGTTTTTTTGTCCAGCTTGTTGCCCGACAATTTTATTTTTCCGGCGTTGATGACCACGACATAATCTCCGCAATCTATATGTGGCGAAAACACCGGTTTGTTTTTGCCCCTTAAGATAACGGCTATTTTGGAAGCCAGATCGCCAAGGATTCTGTCTTCAGCATCTACAAGATACCATTTTCTGGCCTTGTTCATTTCCGGTAGTTTCGGTGAGTAAGTTTTTTTCTTCATTTTAAATAATTTCGATTAATGCCATATGTGCTGAATCTCCCGCTCGTCTTCCCGTTTTTACAACTCTCGTGTAGCCCGATGCCTTGCCTTCACACTTCTTAACGATCACTTCAAAAAGTTTCTTGGATGCGTTTTTGTCGTTTATGTACTTGCTAACCTCTCTTATGGCGTTCATTTTACTTTCTTTCTTTGCCATATTGATTAACTTGTCCATAAATGTTTTCAAAGCCTTTGCTCTTCCTTCCGTTGTTTCGATTTTTTCGTAAATTATCAACGATTCAGCCAGGCCTTTAATTACTGCCTCCCTTCTTCCCGATGGAAGCGATACCTTGTTTTTTTTGTTCTGATGACGCATGTGATTTAGATTCGAGTTTAGAGATTAGAGTGAGATTTATTCATCTTTTGTTAAGCCGAGACCGCGTTCTTTGAGTGCGTTTTCGACTTCCGTAAGTGCTTTTTTGCCGAAGCCTCTCAGGTTGTTGAGTTTCGATTCGGTGCATTTTGTCAGTTGTTCGATCGATCCGATGCCACCGTTGATAAGGGCGTTTAATGTCCTTGGAGACAGTCCCAAAATCTCAATCGGTGTGTACATTTCTTGTTGCGGTTTCTTCGCTTCATCCTCGGCGCTCTTTTTGGCGATTTGATCAAAATCACTCATAAATTCGGCTTCAACCGGTTTGTCCGATTTATCGAAAATACCGAAATACGATTTGAGTACGTTGGCCGCGAATTTAATAGCTTCTTCAGGTTCGATTGAGCCGTTTGTTTCGATTTCCATTATCAACTTATCCAGGTTCGTCATTTTACCTACGCGGACAGCTTCGATGTCGTATTTAATTTTCTCGATAGGTGTGAATACCTGATCTATTTCGATGATGGCGGTATCTTGCCCTTCTTTTTTCTCCAATGTGGACGGCTTGAATCCGACTCCTTTTTCAACATAAATTTCCATTTCCAATTTTCCGCCGCGGTCTATTGTCGTTATGTACAGATCCTTGTTGAGTATTTCGACGTCACTTGCCGTTTTGATATCTTTTGCCGTAACTTCCCCCGTTTTGCTTACGGTTAGGTTTAATATCGATTTTTCTTTGCTCTCTTTTCTGACATTAAGTTGTTTCAAGTTAAGAAGGATATCCAAGATGCTTTCCTTGACGCCTTTTATTGTCGTATATTCGTGTGATATACCCTTGATTTTCACTCCGGATACCGCGGCGCCCGGCAAAGAAGACAACATAACTCTACGTAGAGCGTTGCCCAGCGTGATGCCATAACCTGATGGTAACGGGCTTATGGTTATAACTGCGTGGTGCTTCCCCTTTTTATCGATTACGATTTTCGGGAGCCCGATTTCTTCTTGGATGATGTGCATGTTAAGAAGATAAGGTTATGGAATTTTAAAAAGATACGGAGAATTTTTATTTTGAGTAGAACTCAATTACCAATTGAGTTTCGATTGACGCTTCGACATCGTCTTTATCCGGCATATTTATCACTTCGCATTTCAAGGTTTGACTATCCGCTTTCAACCATTTCGAACTTTTAAATTTCTTATTGGCTTTTACTTTTTCGAATATCGGACTTGTTTTCAATTTTTCCCTGACTTCAAAAGTGTCGCCGATTTTCAAATGTATGGATGGGATATCAACTCTTTTCCCGTTTAATTTTACGACACCATGATTGACGAATTGCCTTGCTTGATTTCTCGACTCCGCGAATCCGCTTCTGTACATGGCGTTGTCCAATCTGGTTTCAAGCGATTTCAAAAGGGCCATACCCGTTTCCTCTTTTTTCTTCATGGCCTCGGTACAATAAATCGAGAATTGTTTTTCGCTGATTCCGTAAATTCTGCGCGCTTTTTGTTTCGCTCGGAGCTGTTTTGCGTATTCTGTTATTTTCCCGAAAGTGTTTTTGGCAACTTGACCGGGTTTATAGTTTCTTCTCGTGATTGCGCATTTTTGTCCTTCGCATCTTGAGCCTCTCAAAAAAAGCTTCTCTCCTTCTCTCCTGCAAAGTCTGCATTTTGCTCCCGTGTATCGTGACATTTTTGGGTATTAGTTAATTTAAAATTATACTTTTCTTGGTCTCGGTCTCTTGCATCCGTTGTGTGGGACCGGAGTTTGGTCGTAAATCGCGCCCACTTCGATTCCGTTTGCTATTAAAGCTCTTATGGATTGTTCTCTTCCCGCGCCGACGCCTTTTATGTAAACGTCCGCTTTTTCTATTCCGTAAACTTTGGCCTTTGTTACTGCGTTTTCCGCCGCAACTTGCGCCGCGTAAGGAGTTGATTTTTTGGTTCCTTTAAATCCGCTGGCTCCCGAGCTACTCCAAGCCAATGCGTCTCCTTTTTCGTCGGTAATCGTTACGATAGTGTTGTTGTAACTGGCGTAAATATATACTTTGCCCGTTTGTATACTTCGTCTTTTTTTGGTGCTGGTTGCCATGGGGGAGTTTAGAGATTAGAGATTTGAGTGCTAAGTTTACGGACTATCCTATGTCTTTGTTTCCTTTCTTCGTCCGCTTCCCATCGTTACCTTCTTGCCTCGTTTCGTTCTTGCGTTTGTCTTGGTTCGTTGACCTCTTACCGGCAGTTTTCTTTTATGCCTATAGCCTTTGTATGAACCGACGTCTTGTAATCTTTTGATATCCAAAGAAACTTTTCTTCTTAAATCTCCTTCAGTCGGTATTTTGTCTATTTTTTCGCGAAGCTTGTTCAAATCGGCTTCGGAAAGGTCTTTGACTTTGATGTTCTTGTTTATATTCAGATCGTTCAATATTTTCGCACTTGATTTCCTGCCTATCCCGTAAATGTAGGTTAGGCCGACTTCTATTCTTTTTTCATTTGGCAAGTTGATGCCGCAAATTCGCGCCATATTGGAAATTTTAATTAATTGTTAGCCTTGTCGTTGCTTATGTTTCGGGTTTTTACAAATTACTCGAACGATATTTTTCCTCTTAATCAATCTGCACTTGTCGCATATTTTTTTTACCGATGGTCGTACTTTCATGTTTATTATTCGTTATTCTTACTTGTGTCTGAATGTAATTCTGCCTTTTGTAAGGTCGTATGGTGTCAACTCAACCGTTACTTTATCTCCAGGAAGGATGCGTATGAAATTTTTCCTCATTTTTCCGGATAAGTGAGCCCTTATGGTGTGACCGGCGGGATAGGACGGATCGTCTATTTTTACTTCGAACGTGGTGCTAGGTAAACAACTTAATACAACTCCTTCAACTTGGATTGTGTCTCCACTCATCCTTTAAATTTAAGTGTTTTAACCTGTTGACGGGTGCATTGATACAAAAAGCCCTTGAATTTTATAGTAATAAAACGCCTATTGCAAGCCTTTTTCACTGCTTTCTCCAATTAGCTTGACAACGTAAGTATTTCGTTGCCTCGAGGTGTTACAAGGATGGTATGTTCTACTTGGACAGCCAAGGATCCGTCTTTTGTTACTATCGTCCAGTCATCATCCAAAGTTTGTATGAACCTTGATCCGGCGGCGATAATCGGCTCTATGGCGAAAGTCATGCCGGGTTTTATGGCGGGTCCGGAGCCCTTACTGCCAAAATTGTTGATGATTGGTTCTTCGTGCAGATGTTTTCCTACGCCGTGTCCCGTGAGTTCTTTTATAATGTGAAATCCCGCTTTGTGTACCACTTCTTGAATTGCGAAACCGATATCTCCGATGTTGTTACCCGGTTTAATTTGATTTATACCTGCAAAAAGTGCGTTTTCTGCCGCTTGGATGAGTTTTTGTGCGAGTTTGTTGTCGGCGTTGCCTATGATTAGAGATACCGCCGCATCCGTAACCATTCCTTCAAACGTGATTCCGCAGTCTATGCTTAAGAGGTCGCCGGTTTTCAATAATCTTGAGTTCGGTATTGCGTGGACAACTTCGTCGTTTACCGAAGTGCAAATGGTTGCCGGATAACCTTTATAACCTAAAAATGTGGGAATAACTCCTTTCTCGGAGCATATTTTTATCGTGAGCTGGTCCAATTGCTCGGTTGTTACGCCCGGTTTTGCCGCCGTTTTCAAAGTTTGTAAAAGATTGCCAAGGATTTTTCCTCCTTTGCGCATGGACTCGATTTCTTGCTGAGTTTTAATAGAGGGCAGGCTCATAGTACATGTTTCAAAGCTATTTCCAGATCCTTGTCCACGTTTTCGATTGCTTGTTCGCCGTTGATTTTTATCATTTTGCCTTCGCGTTCGTATTTTTGAATTACAGGTAAAGTTTCGTTGCGATAAGCTTGCAATCTTATGATAATAGCTTCAACATTGTCGTCATTTCTGGTTATAAGTTCGCTGTTGCATTTTGCGCAGGTGTTTTCTTTGTATGTCGCTGGATAAACTTCTTTGCATTTTTTGCAAATTCTTCTGGTTGTCAGTCTTTTCATCGCGACTTTTTCCGAAATTTCGATAAGTATGCCCATGAATTCTCGTCCGAATTTTTTCATAAGAGTGTCAAAAGTTTCGGCTTGTTCCATTTTTCTCGGAAGTCCGTCAAATAAAACGATGTCATTTTTGCCAATCGATTTCATAAAATTTTCTATAATCTCCATTACGACTTCATTATCAACAAGTCGGCCGGCTTCGATTATGGATTTTATTTTCTTGCCGAGAGGGGAGTCTTCTTGCGCCAATTTTCTTAATTCCGCACCTGTTTCAAAAGTTTTCAAATTATGCCTCTTCGCAATGAGATTGCCTTGAGTTCCTTTGCCGGAGCCTTGCATACCGAATAGTACGAGATCCATATAGGGTAGTTAAATGGTAGATAGACTCATAGGCACGGTATCCTAATAGAATTTCTCGTAATTGTGCATCATGAGCTGGGCGTTGATTTGACGAATCAAGTCAAGTACGACGCCTACAACGATGATCATTCCCGCGCCGCTGATCAACATTGGAATGCTGCCTGTGCCGGATGTCGCTTTTTGTAGCAATATTGGCATTACCGCGATTACGGCTATAAATAATCCTCCGAAAAGATTTAAACGATTTGAAACCACTTTCAAGTATTCCGCGGTTTGCTTGCCGGGTCTGATTCCCGGGATAAACCCGCCTCTTTTTTGAATATTTTCAGCGACTTGATCCGGGTTGAAAGTGACAGAAACATAGAAATAAGTGAAAGCTATGATCAAAAAGAAATACAAAGTCATATACAGCAATGTCCCGGCGGCGAAGTTTGTTTGCATCCATGTGCCTGCGGAAATTACCCATGCGGATTCTCCGTTTGCCATAAATTGAGCGATAACGCCCGGAAAAGATACTATCGAAACCGCAAAGATAATCGGTATCATTCCGGCTTGATTGATTCTTATCGGCAAAGAAGCTTGTTCTCCTTTTATTGATTGCGATCTGCCCGCGTATGTAACCGGTATTCTTCTTTGTCCTTCGGTAATCATTATGATTACAACCGTAAGGATGATTGTGATCAGAATGCCGCCCGTGAAAGGAATAAGTTTTGAAGTGTCTTGAGACGCGAGAGCGAAAACTTTAGCCGCAATCGATGGTAATCCCGCGATGATTCCCGCGAAGATCAGTACCGAGACGCCGTTTGATATGCCTTTTTCCGTTATTAATTCGCCAATCCACATAAGTATTATCGTACCCGCCGTTACGGTTAGCATTATCGGGAGAATCACCGAAGGATCGGACATATTGTCTATTATTGGCGTTGACGATTGTGAATTGATGAGGAGGATCATTCCGTAAGATTGTATGAATGCGAGCGGGAAGCTTAGCCACCTCGTATAGCTTGTGATTTTCTGACGTCCTTGTTCTCCTTCTTTTGATAAAGTTTCCAGTTTTGGAATAATAACTGTCAATAATTGCACTATGATTACGGCATTGATATAAGGGGATAATCCCATTAGTACCACAGAAAAGTTTTCGGCACTTCCTCCTGTTAGAAGGCTGAATGCTCCAAGGATACTGTTTTGGTCAAATGCAGATTGTAAAGCCGCCGTATTTACTCCCGGGATTGTAATGTGCGCCAATATTCTGAATACAAGAACCATTCCCAATGTGAACAGGATCTTATTTCGGAGGTCTTTTGCCTGCCAAATTTGGCTTAGATATTTAAACATCTTTTTAGATTATTTTTTTGCTTTTTTGGCGGTTTTCGCGGCTTTCTTTTTCGCTGTTCTTTTCAAGATTTTTTTCTTTCTCGTTTTTCTCGGATTGCCGAGGGATTTTACTTTGCCGCCGGCGTTTTTAATCTTTTTTAAAGCTTCGGCCGACACGTTTTCAACGATCAATGTCAGTTTTTTTGTCAGTTCTCCCTGGCTCAAAATCTTTACCGGTTTATCGGCGCTCGCAATAAGTCCGTGTTTTAAAAGTTCCGCTTTTGTTACCTTTGTGCCGTCTTTCAATATGTTTAATTGACGTACGTTTAATACTTGATATCTGACTTTGTTTGGCGACTTAAACCCTTTCAGTTTAGGCATTTTTCTCATAAAAGGGGTTTGGCCTCCTTCAAAACCCGGTCTTACTCCTCCGCCCGATCTGGCTTTTTGACCTTTGCAACCTCTGCCCGAAAATGTGCCGCGACCCGAACCGTTTCCGCGTCCTTTTCGTCTTTTAACTTTGTTTTTTGCCGGACCTTTAAGTTGATGAAGTCTCATGGTGTGTGTTGTTGTGAAAAAATTTATTTTTTATCTTCTTGTGGCGTTTTTTTTGTAGTCGGTGCCGGTGGTATCGGTTGTTTGGGTGCTGTGGAGACATCTTGTTTCTCTCTTAAATTTAACAAAGCTTTGAATGTGGCTTTTACGCAGTTGATTTTATTGCTCGATCCGAAAGATTTGCTGAGGATGTTTTTGATGCCTACCAACTCCGCAACTTTTCTCGTTGCTCCTCCGGCGATGATACCTGTGCCTTTGCCTGCGGGTATCAGGAGGATTTTCGCGCTCTTGAATTTCGCTTGTACTTTGTGAGGGATCGAATCTCTGAAAAGATTGATCTTTTTCATGTTTTTCTTCGCTTTCGAGACCGCTTTCTTGATTGCGGCTTGAACTTCGGTAGCTTTGCCGATGCCCATGCCGACTTTTCCTTTTTTATTGCCTATTACCACTGTTGCTCGAAATCGCATTCTGCGTCCGCCTTTAACTACGCGAGTAACCCTGTCTATTTCTATCACTTCTTCTTCAAACTCTTTTGGTTCTTGAGGCCCTCTCCCTTTATTGAATGGTTTCTTTGACATTGTTAATTAAGTTTTAAAATTTTAGTCCACTCTCACGGGCGCCTTCGGCTATTTTCTGTATTCTTCCGTGATATTTGAATCCGCCTCTGTCAAAAACGCATTCCGCGATTCCTTTTTCCATAGCGAGTTTTCCTAAAGTGATTCCAACTTCTTTGGCTCTTTCCATTTTTGTTCCTTTCTTGATTTTCAAATCCGATGCCGCACAGATGACTTTTCCCTTCGAATCGTCAACGAGTTGCGCATAATTGTTGTTGAGACTTCTGAAAACGGATAATCTCGGTTTAGTTTCCGTGCCTTTAACTTTTGCACGGACTCTTAGATGTCTTCTTTGTCTTGTTGTAACTTTTTGGCTTTTCATTGTCTTTAAGTTGTTATGTTTTACGCCGCCGCCTTGGCAACCGCTTTGCCGGCTTTTCTTCTTACGTGTTCGTTTTCGTATCTTATACCTTTGCCCTTGTATGGTTCCGGTTTTTTCATTGCTCTTATTACTGCGGCGGTTTGTCCAACCACTTCTTTGTTTATCCCTGAGATAATTAACACGTTTTTCTTTTCTTCGTCCAATGAAATTTTGATGCCTTCCGCCGGGATGTATTCAACGGGGTGTGAATATCCGAGGCTCAGAATTAATTTTCTTCCTTGAAGCTGGGCTTTATAACCTACACCGATGATCTCCAATCTTTTTTGATACTCTTTCACCACTCCTTCCACCATGTTTTTCAATAAAGCTCGTGTTAATCCGTGGATGCTTTTTCCTCTGGGATTTTCTTTTTCTTTTCTCGATATTTTGATTTGATTTTCTACAATTTCAATTTCCACAAGTTCATGTTGCGGCATTTTCAATTCACCCTTCGGGCCCTTTACCGTTATTATACCGCCTGCGTCTTTTGTAACGGTTACGCCGCTCGGTATTATTACAGGTTGTCTTCCTATTCGTGACATATAGTAGAGTTAGTAGATTTCACATATGATTTCGCCACCCATCTTGTTCTTTCTTGCTTCCGTATCCGTCAGCATCCCTTTTTGAGTTGAGATTATTGCCGTTCCCAAGCCGCCCAATACTTTTGGAATGTTGCCGCTTTTTACATAAATTCTTTGACCGGGTTTCGAAACTCTCTTGATGTTCAATGCCTGAGAGTCTTCTTTGAGCGTGATTTTGATCTCTTCGAATTTACCGTTTTTTATTGTTTCGAAATCTTCAACGTAACCCTTGGCTTTCAAAACTTTCAATATTTCGTTTTTAATTTTGGAGCAGGGGACCACTATTACGTTTTTTGATACGGCCGAAGCGTTTCGTAATCTTGTTAGCAAGTCTGATATTGGATCTGTGTTCATTGTTTGGGTAGATAGTAGATAGTAGATAGTAGAAACTTTTACCATGAGGATTTGCGGAGACCCATGATTTCTCCTTTATTGGCCAGTTCTCTTAAACAAATTCTGCATATATCGAATTTCCTGATGTATCCTCTTGACCTGCCGCACAATCTGCATCTGTTGTAAACTTTTGTTGGCATTACGGGCTTTTTACCCTGGCTTATGGCTTTCAAGTAAGCCGCTTTTCTCCTTGCGCATTTAATTTTTAATGATTTTTTTGCCATGTGTTTAGTAAGGAATTATTTAATTTCATCTTTAAACGGGAAGCCCATTGCTTTTAAAAGCACGTATCCTTCTCGATTGTTTTTTGCAGATGTGATGATGCTTATTCCGATTCCGTGCGGCTTATCAACATTTTCGATGTTGATTTCCGGGAATACATTGCAGTCCTTAAGTCCGATATTGTAATTACCCTTACCGTCAAATCCTTTTACGCTTACGCCTCTAAAATCTCTGATTCTCGGCATTACGATATTGATGAACTTATTCAAGAAATCGTACATTCTTTTTCTTCTCAGGGTGACCGATACTCCCACCGGCATGCCCGCTCTCAGTTTGAAGTTTGAAATAGCTTTTCTGGCTTTTGAAGTAATGGGTTTTTGACCGGTTATTGCCATTATGTTGTTTACAACAGGGGTGAAATCTTTGTTATTCGCCTTGATTGTATATGTTCCTATTCCCGCGTGTACTTTGATTTTCTCAACTCTCGGGACGGCGAGATCATTTTTAACCCCAAGCTCTTGTTTAAGCTTTTTTGCGATTTCTTTTGGCGACAGGGTTTGTACTTCTTGTTTCTTAGACATGTTTTTATAAAGTGATTATTTTTTCTTCTTGGATTTCGCGATTATCGGTTGATCGACGGTTTCGGTGCATTTTTTGCACAGTCTTCGTTTGATATTATCTTTCCCGATTTTATATCCTATTCTTACCGCTTTCTTACAGTGCGGACAAACAACTTTTACGTTTGAAGCGTTGATCGGGGCTTCGAAGCGAATTTTCTCGCCTTTCCTTGTTGTTGTTTTGCGAATGTGGCGAGTTTTTATATTCACTTTTTCCACGACTATTGCGTTTTTCTTGGCCATGACGCGCATGACTTTTCCGGTTTTACCTTTATCTTTCCCCGCGATTACAACCACATTGTCGCCTGTTTTTATTTTCATTATTTTGAGGTTTAAAGTACGTCTGGAGCTAAAGATATTATTTTTTGGAATCCTCTTTCGCGCAGTTCTCTCGCAACCGGGCCGAATACACGTGTTCCCTTAGGTTCATTTTCTTTACTTACGATAACCGCGGCATTGTCATCGAATCTGATTATTGTGCCATCTTTTCTTTTAAGCTCTTTTTTTGTTCGGATGATAACGGCTCTTTCAACAGTTTTTTTCTTAACTAATCCGTGCGGGCTTGCCTTCTTGATTGCAACTACGATTACATCTCCGACATAGGCATATCGTCTTTTGGAACTGCCCAATACTTTAATGCACATAGCTTCTTTTGCGCCGGTGTTGTCCGCTATTTGTAGGAGGGTTTGTTGCTGAATCATGGGGGATAGGGAGTTAGGGCTTTAGGCTTTAGCGATTGGCTCTACAGTGGTCCATCTCTTTAACTTGCTGATCGGTCGAGTTTCGTAAATTGTTACTTTTTCATCCATCTTGCATGTGTTGCCCGGATTGTGGGCGTAAAACTTTTTGGAAACCTTGAATTTCTTCTTGTACTTGGAGTGTTCTTTATAAGAGTCCACCTTTACTACAATAGTATCCTTCATTTTATTGCTCGTAACTATACCTGTTTTTGAACGCATAAGACTATTGATTAAATGGTGGGTTGTTGTAGGTTGTTTTGAACGGTTTTAATTTGTGCTCGGTATCTTCTCAAATCTCTTGCGACGTGGGATTTTTTATCTTGGTTTGTTCTTAAATTCAATTCGGCTTTGAGCAGTTGAGACGTGGCTCTTTCCCATTCTTTTTGCAATTCTTTCCCTTCCAGTTTTTTAAGTTCTTGGATTGTAAGCATAATTTATTTAATTTCGCGTGATGATATAAATCTTGTCATTACCGGCAGTTTGGATCCGGCCAATCTGAGAGCTTCTTTTGCGGTTTTTTCGTCTATACCTTCCATCTCGAATATTACTGTTCCGGGTTTCACCATTGCCACATATTTTTCAACCGTACCTTTACCACTACCCATCGGTACCTCAGCCGCTTTTTGCGTTATTGCTCTGTGCGGGAAAATTCTGATCCAAACTTTCCCACCTCTTTTCATATATCTTGTCATGGCTCTTCTGGCCGCCTCAAGTTGTCTTGAAGATACTTCGCAGATTTCAGTCGCCTTCAGACCGAAAGATCCGAAAGAAAGTCTGTTGCAACTGTTTGCGACCCCTTTAAAAGATCCTCTTAATCGTTGCGATTTTCTGAATTTTTGTCTCTTTGGTAATAACATTATGATGATTTTTTAGTTGTTCTTGCCGGTTTGGCGGCTCTTCTAACGGGAGGTCGCGCCGGTTGCTCATCTCTTTTTGGAGTTTCGCTTTCAGTCAATGATTTCGAATATGGGTTTACCGTCGTGCTTAAATCTTTCTTGAAAACATCTCCTTTATAGATCCATACCTTTATACCGATTGCTCCGTATGTGGTAAATGCGGTTGACTGACAATAGTCGATGTCCGCTCTGAAAGTTTGCAGCGGGATTTTCCCGTCCGAGAAAGACTCTTTTCTTGAAATTTCGACGCCGTTCAACCTACCGCCTACCGATACTTTTATACCTTTGGCGCCGGCCTCCATGGCTTTTTGAAGCGCGAGTTTTGCGGCCCTTCTGTATGAAATCCTTTTTTCAACCTGTCTTGCTATCGAATCTCCTACTATTTTTGCGTCCAAGTCCGGTTTTTGTACTTCCAAAATGTTAATTTGGAATCTTGAGCCAAACTCTCTACCCAATGATTCTCTGAACTTTTCGATATCCTCGCCCTGTTTTCCGATGATTACGCCCGGTTTTGCGCTGTAAATGTTTATTATGGTTTCATTTGCGTTTCTGAGTATTTGAATTTTCGAAATTCCGCAATCAGCCAGTTTTTTAAATATGAATTCTCTTATTTTTACATCCTGGTAAAGCAAATCCTTGAACTTCTTCTTGTTTGAGTACCAGCTGCTGTCCCAGCTTCTGATTATACCTATGCGTTGAATTTTCGGATGTACTTTGTGTCCCATTATTTTTTAGGTTTTAATTCTTTTGTCGATTCGGCTTTTGGCGTTTTTACGTCCAGTTTTACGGTTACATGAGTATTCCTTCTTAAAATCGGATTAGACATGCCTCTTGATCTCGGCTTACTTCTCTTGTACATGGTGCCGTCGTTCACGATGAGCTCTTTTATGTAAAGCTGACTCAAATCTTGCTTGAAGTTGTTTTCTGCGTTTGAAGCGGCCGATTTAACAACCTTTGTCAGTATTTTCGCGGCTTTCTTTGGTGTGAATTTCAATATACTCAAAGCTTGTTTAACGTCTTTTCCTCGTATCATGTCCGCTACGATTTTGACCTTTGTCGGTGATATTCTGGCTTGTCTGAGGATTGCTTTCATTCTATTTTAAAAATTATTTTTTTGCTGGTGCCGATGTTGTTGCCGGTTTGGTTCCCGCCGTTGGTGATGTTGACGGGGCGGCTCCGCTTGCGCTTGTTGTTGCGGCAATTTTGCCCCCATGTCCTTTGAATTTTCTTGTGAATGAGAATTCTCCCAACTTGTGTCCTACCATATTTTCAGCGACATATACGGGTATATGTTCTTTCCCGTTATGTACCGCGAACGTATGTCCTACGAAATCTGGAGATATTGTGCAATTTCTTGACCATGTCTTTATGATTTTTTTCTGACCGGATTCGTTCATTCTCTGAACTTTTTTTGTCAGTTTCGGGTCGATGTAAGGTCCTTTTTTCGAGCTGCGTGACATGGTGTTATTTTATGATTATATCTTTTCCTTTACGATCCTTGATTCTCCATTTGTTGGTAGTGCTTCGTCTTCTTGTTTTTACTCCGAGAGCGGGGAGGCCCCAAGGTGTTTTCGGATGTTTCAAGCCGATCGGGTTTTTGCCTTCACCACCTCCGTGCGGATGGTCTACCGGGTTCATTACCTTGCCTCTTACCGTCGGCCTGATTCCCATCCACCTGCTTCTTCCGGCCTTGCCAACTTTAAGGTTGCTGTGTTCGATATTACTGACTTGCCCGATTGACGCATAGCACTCTTTTGGAGCAAGCCTGACCTCTTTTGACGGGAGTTCTATTTGAGCATATGGACCGTCCAAAGAGATTAATTTTGCTCCCGAGCCTGCGCTTCTTACGATTTGTCCGCCCTTGCCTTTAAATATTTCTACGTTGTGGATCGTGAATCCGATAGGGATGCTGTTAAGCTGCATCCTGTTGCCGATTTTCACCTTGGCTTTTTTGGCGCAAATTATCTTCGTACCCGCCTTCATGCCTTCTGGCGCGATGTGATATCGCTTGTTGCCGTCTTTGTAAGTTACGAGCATCAAATAGCATGTTCTGTTCGGATCATACTCTATACTGGTTACCGTTCCTTCAATGTTAAGTTTTTCAACTTGATTGAAATCTATTTCTCGAAGTCTTTTTTTATGTCCGCCTCCCTGATGTCTTACGGTTATTCTTCCGTTCATGTTTCTTCCCGCTTTGGAAATTTTTCCAACGAGAAGCGCCTTTTCCGGCTTCTTGCCTTTCGTCAGTTCTTCGAATGTATATCGACTGAACTGTCTTCGTGCATTTCTTACTGGTTTTACTCTTTGTACAGCCATATTATTTAGCTTCTTTTACTTTTGTGAAATCAAATTTTTTACCTTTCTCGATAGTTATCGTCACTTTTTTGCCTTCCGACCTTTTTTTCATATATTTCCTGCCTCCGACAATTCTTCCTTTTTCCAATACTTTTGTTGAGTTTACTTTTAAAACTTTCATTCCGTAAATCTCCTTGATCGCTCTTTTTATATCTATCTTAGTGGCACCTTTATCCACAACGAATGTAAATTTATTCATCGGTTCGCCGCGAGCGCCTTTCTCAGTTATAACCGGTTTTTTGATGATTTGCGTAATATCCATGTTTAGGCTTTGGCTTTTAGGAAAGTTTTCTCAAGAGATTTAAGTGCATCTTCCAGGAATAGGACATCTCGGTGCAAGCATATTTTTTCAACATTCAAGTTTCTGGCTTCCAGGGTCTCTACGTTTTTCATGTTTCTTGCGGCTCTGAATATCAGCGTATCCTTTCCGTTTGTTACGACCAAAACATCTCTCTTGATCGGGAGCTTTTTGATCATTTCCGCGAAAAGTTTCGTCTTCGGTTCGTTTTCATATTTATCCAAAGCCAAAACATTGCCTTCTTTCGCCTTGGATGACAGAGCGGAGAAGAGGGCCATTCTTTTTTGACCTTTCGACATGTTTTTTGAGAAGTTTCGTGTGTTTCTCGGACCGAAAGCCACGGCGCCCCCCCTGTGGTGAGCCTTCCTCGTTCCACCTTGTCTGGCTCGACCCGTACCCTTTTGCTTGAACGGTTTCGCAGTCGTAGTGCTTATTTCGCCTTGTTTCTTGGTGTGAGCGATCGCATTTCTCCTGTTCGCTTGAATCATTACCACCGCTTGATGAATAAGATCGGGATTGATCTTATACTCGAAAATTTCTTTATTCAGGGTTATTTCTCCTTTTTCCTCGCCCAGCTGATTGTAAAGTTTGATTTTCATAACTTATTTACGAGATTTTTCTTATTGTTACCGTATTGCCTTTTCCTCCCGGGATTGGACCTTTTATACCTATTAAATTCTTGTCAGCGTCTATATATACAACTTTATTTCTGATCGAAACCGTCTCCAAGCCCATGTGACCCGCCATTTTTTTACCTTTGTGGATTCTTCCTGGTTTAGATCTTGCTCCTATCGAGCCCGGTTCTCTTTTCATATGCGATCCGTGGGAAGCCGGTCCGCCGGCGAAATGATATCTTTTCATTACACCTTGATAACCTTTACCTTTCGAGGTCGAAGATATATTAACCGTTTCTTCGAGCTTAAAGATATCCACTTTTACGTTATCTCCTTTTTTCAATGTGTCGCCTTCAATTGCCGTGAACTCTTTTATGTGTCTAAATTTCTTATTTTTCGATGGTTTCTTCAACTTGTCAAAACCCAGGACTACCGCCGGATATCCGTCTTTTTCAGCTGTTTTAACTTGAACCACTTCGTTTGGTTCGCATTGTATAACTGTGAAGGGGATCACGCGACCGTCGTCTTGAAGCAGACGAGTCATTCCGATTTTTTTGCCTAGGATTCCAGGCATATTTGTATGGGTTAGTAGGGTAGTAGCTTATAGACACGTGGTCTATAGTACATGTTTGCTAGAAGGCTTTTGGACTTGGATTCTCCAGATGGAGAGCCTCTGCCTTGTGCTAACTTGCAAAATTTAAATGTGCGCGGGGTAATTTATAGAGTTGCGGGAAGGAAGTCAAGACGGAATTGCGAAATTTCATTTCTCTGTTTTTTCCGTTGTTATCATTTTAATTTCAATATCAACGCCGGCCGGTAAAGCAAGATTAGAAAGAGATTCGATTGTTTTTGATGTGCTTTCGCGGATATCAATAAGTCTCTTGTGTGTGCGGATTTCGTATTGGTCGCGCGCATTTTTGTGAACAAATGTCGACTTGTTGACCGTGATTTTGTGAATTTCCATCGGCAGAGGGATTGGGCCGGCAATGATGGCGCCTGTTCTTACTGCTGTGTCGATGATTAGTTTTGCCGCTTCGTCGATGACTTTGTGATCGAATGAGCGGAGCTTGATTCTGATTTTTTGCTTGGACATTGTGATTAGATTAGAGATTTAAAAACCCGGGACGAGGTGTTCCGGCGGGTAAGTCACTTGGTGACCTTAAGATTTTCTTAAAATTTCCCTGCCGGGGCCGAAGCATTAATAGCAATGTTTCGGACTTTAAAACCCGGATAAAATTTCAGCCTTATCCGGGCCATTAAAGTCAAAAATTACTCGAGGATCTTTGTTACAACACCTGCGCCGACCGTTTTACCACCTTCGCGGATGGCAAATCTTGTTTCGTTATCCATGGCGATTGGGCAGCCAAGTTTAACGACCATTTTGATTTCGTCACCAGGCATTACCATTTCAACTCCTGCCGGTAATTCGATTTCACCCGTGACATCCGTTGTTCTGATGTAGAATTGAGGTTTGTAGCCTTTAAAGAACGGAGTGTGGCGTCCGCCTTCTTCTTTGTTCAAAACGTAAATTGCGCATTCGAATTTCGTGTGAGGAGTGATTGAGCCCGGTTTGGCCAATACTTGCCCTCTTTCGATTTCTTCTCTTTCAATACCTCTCAAAAGAAGACCGACGTTATCACCGGCTTGACCTTGATCAAGTAACTTCTTGAACATTTCAACACCTGTAACGACAACTTTTCTTGTTTCTTTTATACCAATAATCTCGATTTCGTCATTTATTTTAACTATACCTTGTTCGATACGACCTGTTGCGACAGTACCTCTTCCTTTGATTGAAAATACATCTTCAACCGGCATCAGGAACGGCTTATCAAGAGGTCTTTGCGGTAACGGGATGTATTCGTCAAGAGCCTTAAGAAGTTCAAGAATCGGTTCCGCGTCCGGTCCGGTCGGATTTTCAAGAGCTTTCAAAGCGGATCCCTTAATAATCGGAGTTACGGCACCCGGGAATTCGTATTTGTTTAAAAGTTCACGAACTTCCATTTCCGTAAGTTCTGCGATTTCCGGATCGGCAACGTCCATTTTGTTCATGAAAACAATGATATATGGGACGTTAACTTGTTTGGCAAGAAGGATGTGTTCTCTTGTTTGCGGCATTGGGCCGTCTGCGGCGGAGACTACGAGGATAGCGCCATCCATTTGGGCGGCACCCGTAATCATGTTTTTAATATAGTCAGCGTGACCCGGACAGTCTACGTGAGCGTAGTGCCTGTTTGGGGTTTCGTATTCCTGGTGAGAAGTCGCAATTGTGATACCGCGAGCTTTCTCTTCCGGAGCGTTGTCAATTTTGTCGAACGGTATGTATTTGTTGTTACCGCCATATTTCTTCTCGGCTACTGCCGTGATGGCCGCCGTTAATGTTGTTTTTCCATGGTCTACGTGCCCGATGGTTCCAACGTTAATGTGCGGTTTCGTGCGTTGAAATACTCCTTCTGCCATAGTGTTTGATTGTTATTGACTTGTTAAATGCCTGCAAATTTTATTTGAAAAGGTTGTAAAACGCAAGCTGAAATTATGCTCTGGCTGTTGTTCCGCCGCCTCTTTCCTCTTTTACTTTTTCGGCAATATTGCTCGGTACTTTGTCGTAATGACCGAATTCCATTGTATATCCGGCGCGTCCCTGAGACATGGATCTTAAATCTGTTGCGTAGCCGAACATTTCAGCGAGCGGTACGAGAGCTTTTATGAATTTTACCATCCCTCGGTCTCCCATTTCACGAATTTGACCTCTTCTCGAATTCAAATCTCCCATTACGTCGCCCATGTAATCTTCAGGCGTTGTTGCTTCGATTTTCATTATGGGCTCGAGAAGTACCGGATGACCCGCTTTCGCGGCTTTTTGAAATGCAAGAGAGCCTGCGATTTTGAATGCCATTTCGGAAGAGTCTACGTCGTGGTACGAGCCGTCGGTGAGTTCAACTTTTACGTCTACGACGGGGAAGCCCGCGAATATTCCTCTGGTCATCGCTTCTTGAATGCCTTTATCTACGGCAGGAATATATTCTCTCGGGATTTTTCCTCCGACGATCGCATTTACGAATTCATAACCCGCGCCCGGTTCTCTCGGTATAAGATTTATTACAACGTGTCCGTATTGACCTCGACCACCGGTTTGTTTTGCGTATTTCTCTTCGCCTTCAGCCGCTTTGCTGATCGTTTCTCTGTAGGCAACTTGCGGTTTGCCGACGTTGGCTTCGACTTTGAACTCTCTTCTCAAGCGATCCACGATGATATCCAAGTGAAGTTCTCCCATACCCGCGATAATTGTTTGACCGGTTTCTTCATCGCTTCGTACTCGGAATGTCGGATCTTCTTCGGCGAGTTTTTGCAGGGCCAATGCCATCTTTTCTTGATCGGCTTTTGTTTTCGGTTCAATCGAGATGTCGATTACCGGTTCCGGAAAATCGATGGATTCCAGAATTATCGGATGTTTCTCTTCACAAAGGGTGTTGCCGGTCAGAGTCCTTTTTAAACCTACTACGGCGGCTATATCGCCCGCTTGAACCTCCTTGATTTCTTCTCTATGATTCGCGTGCATTTGTACAAGTCGGCCCACCCGTTCTTTTTGATCACAGGTTGAGTTGTAAACATAACTGCCGGCATCAAGCTTGCCCGAGTAGACTCTTATGAAAGTCAGTCTTCCGATGAACGGATCGGTTGCGATTTTGAATGCCAATGCGGAGAAAGGTTCGTTGAAGTCCGGTTTTCTTTCTTCGATTGTCTTGGTGTTTGGATTTTCTCCTTTCATCGGAGGGATATCCAATGGAGAGGGAAGATATTTTATTACCGCATCCAATACCAATTGAACGCCCTTGTTGTCCAAAGCGGATCCGCATAGAATCGGGAAAAGTCTGCCTGAGATCGTGCCGATTCGCAGACCTTCGTTGATTTGTTCTTCCGTAAGATCGCCCTTTTCCAAAAATGTTGTTGTGAGTTCGTCGGTCATTTCGGCAACTTTTTCCACCATTTTCGCTCGGTACTCTTTCGCTTGTTCGATCATGTCAGCCGGGACATCTTCGAGTCTGATTTTTTCACCATTGTCGCCTTCAAATATGTAGGTTTTCATCTTGATCAAATCTACAATTGCGGAGAAGGTGCTGTCGGCTCCCACTGGCAGTTGAATTGCAATCGCGTCTTTCGAGAGTCTTTTCAAAATTGAATCTATGCTCATGTAAAAATCCGCGCCCAATTTGTCCATCTTGTTGACGAAGGCTAAGCGAGGAACGCTGTATTTGTCGGCTTGTCTCCAAACCGTTTCCGACTGTGGCTCTACGCCTTGAGACCCGTCAAAAACGCAAACGCCTCCGTCAAGTACGCGAAGCGATCTTTCAACTTCGGCCGTGAAATCCACGTGGCCCGGAGTATCGATTAAGTTAATTCTGTGCTTATCTTCAATTCCCATTATGCTCCAAAAGCATGTTGTCGCCGCTGACGTAATAGTGATTCCTCTCTCTTTTTCTTGTTCCATCCAGTCCATTTCGGCTTCACCGTTGTGTACCTCGCCAATTCGATGTTTTTTACCGGTATAAAAAAGTACTCTTTCGCTACAAGTTGTTTTGCCGGCATCGATATGCGCTATGATACCGATGTTTCTAAGTTTTTTAAGATTCGCAATCGCAGGGTCGTTTGACATATAAATTTTTTTATACAGTTAAAAAAAGTTGCTGGAGCATTATAGGGATGGGCAAATCAAAGTCAAGGCTCGTCGGAAGCGGGATTGCGGTACTGCTTAGGGAACCTCTGAAAAACATGCTTCCTACTGCAATTCCCATCTTTCGGCTGCAAACAGCTCATACCTTCTCGACGTATCTTCTTCCGATACGACTTCGTCGGTCTTCGCTATTTTCGCTCGAAAGAATGAGAATTTCGTAACGGAACCACATTTTTCAGAGGTTCCCTTATTTTACATATTTTTCCAAAATATCTTCGAGCGTGTTGTTTGAATCGAAAATCAACGAGCTTTTTTCGTATATTTCGGCATCATACTCGCTGACTTTTTCAGGTGTGTCTTTGTATTCATCATTTTCGTAATAGGTCAACATTTTTTCGTAACTTGAAAGATATTCTTCCGTTATCGACAGGTAATTTTCGAGTTCGGCGTTTACTTCGGCTTGTTGCAATTGGTCTTTGCCGACGAGCGTTGTTAAGGCTTTGCAGTTTTCAACGGCGGTTTTCGCGTCTTCCCATGCCGTTTTCATCTCGGTCGTATCTATCTCGGTTTCTTCGGTTACGAGATCCGGTATATTCCCGTCGTAGGAGCTTATGGTTTTGTTTAAAGCGTCGGAAGCGCTATTTATTTTCTCAACTACGGCGTCGTTGTATTTGAGTGTGCTGAGTTCTCCGCAACCGGATGCCAGTAATGTGATGATCGAAAGTGTTACGACTATTTTTTTCATATCGGGTTTTTTAAAATGACGACCTATAGTTTAATAGGTAAATAAGTTGTTAGTCACTAGTGACTGGTGACGTGAAAGTTTTCTAATATCTTGCCAAGTGAGCGAAGGCCTTGTTGGCTTGCGCCATCTTATGTGCGTCCTCTTTCTTCTTTATGGCAGAACCGGTTTGATTTGCGGCATCCATTAATTCTTGAGCCAATTTGATAGCCATTTTGGCGCCTTTTTTGGCTTTCGCGGCTTCCATGACCCATCTGAAAGAGAGCATAAGCTGTCTGCTCGGTTTAACTTCGATCGGTATTTGGTAAACCGCACCGCCGATTCTTTTTGGTCTAACTTCCATTGCCGGTTTAACATTTTCTATCGCTCTCTCGAAAACTTGTCCGGGGTCTTTGCTACCTTTTTTCTTAATTTCTTCAAGTGTTTCTCGGAAAATGTTCCTTGCGATTGTTTTCTTGCCTCTTCGCATTATGTAATTTACAAACTTTTCTTGTAATAGAGTCGAGGCTTCCGGGATGTAGATAAATCTTCGTTTTGCCATTTTATGTATATTGAGATTATTTAAGCTTTCGGTTTTTTGGCGCCGTATCTTGAGCGACCTTGTTTTCTGTTTTGTACGCCTTGTGTATCCAAAGTGCCCCTAATGACATGATATTTGACGCCCGGAAGATCTTTTACTCTGCCTCCTCTGATTGTGACTATCGAGTGTTCTTGCAGGTTATGTCCTTCACCCGGGATGTATGCGATTACTTCTTGGCCGTTTGTAAGCCTGATGTGGGCCACTTTTCTAAGAGCGGAGTTTGGTTTTTTCGGTGTTTTCGTTGTTACCTTTACGCATACGCCGCGTTTTTGCGGGCAGGGGAGGGATACGGAACGATTTTTAAGCGTATTGAATACCGTTTGGAGGGCCGGAGATTTGCTTTTTCTGTCCTTTTTTTTCCGTCCTTTTCTGACTAATTGATTGATTGTTGGCATGATCTTATGGGCTTGAATATATTGGGGTTCCTTTTTGCTCGTGGAAGCTTATACTAGAAATTTTCTTGTTGCAAGGTTTTTTAATTTTCTTCTTTAATCCCCATTCTTTTTCTGAATATCGCACCCGTTGGGATTAATTTACCGATTATTACGTTTTCTTTTAATCCTTTCAACTCATCCACTCGTTTTGTTGTTGCCGCTTCGACTAATACTCTGATTGTTTCTTGGAAGGATGCGGCCGACAGCCAGCTCGATGTGTGCAGGGCTATTCTTGTCAAACCGAGGAGCAGTCTTTCGAATTCCGCTTGTTGTTTCCCTTTTTTCTTTATTTCGGTATTCGCTTTTTCGAGTTTAAGAGCATCTACAATTTCTCCGACTATATAATCCGTATCTCCGGGGTCTGCGATTCTGGCTTTGGAGAACATTTGCCTGATGATGATTTCGATATGTTTGTCGTTAATCGTTTGCCCTTGCGAAGCGTAAATACTTTGTACTTCGGCCATGATGTATTTTTGTACGGCGTAGATGTTGGTTACTTGCTGTAATTCTCTCAAATTGACGTGACCCGATGTAAGTGCGGTGCCGGCTTTAACCATGTCGCCGTTTTTTACTTTCAAAGTTCTCTTTGCCGGGATCTCGTAAGCTTTTTCGATTGTGCCTTCGCTGAGAAGTACGATTGTTGTTTTCGTGATTTTGTTTACAACGCCTTTGCCTTCAGCCGTTACGATTTGTTTCTTGGATTTGCCTTTTGCGAGAACTTGTCCCGCTTTCACTTTGTCGCCTTCTTTGATATCGAGTTTATAGTTTTTTGCGATGTGGTAGATGAACTCCATCGGCTCTTCGCTGATAATCGTAATTTCGTTGGTTGCCGCTTTGTGTTTAATTTTAACTTTACCGGCGACTTCGGTGATTATGGCCGGAGTTTTTGGCGGGCGCGCTTCGAAAAGTTCTTCCACGCGAGTCAAACCTTGAGTGATGTCGCCGCTGTCGGCAACTCCACCCATGTGGAATGTTCTCATGGTTAGCTGTGTACCAGGTTCACCGATACTTTGTGCGGCGATGATGCCTACCGCCGTTCCAAGTTGTATTGTTTTGCTTCCGCCCAAATCTCTGCCATAACATTTTTGGCAAATGCCACCTTCTGTTTGGCAAGCCATAACCGATCTGACCGAAATGTGGTCCACGTCATTGTTTACGACTGTTCTCACCGCGGCATTGTCCAGTTCGGAGCCTTTTTTAAGGAGGATTTCTCCCGTTTCCGGGTGTACTACGTGTTCGGCGAGAGTGCGACCGAAAATTCTGTTTGCAAACGCTTCACCGATCTTTTCGCTTTCTTCTTCGGTGATAAGATGTTTGTGGTTTGAGCCGCAGTCCACTTCTTTGATTACGATATCTTGGACGGCGTCTACGAGGCGGCGTGTCAGGTAGCCGGCTTCGGCGGTTTTTAGAGCCGTGTCCGATTTACCTTTCCTTCCTCCGTGAGTGGCTATGAAGTATTCCAAAATGCTGAAACCTTCTTTCAAGTTGGATTTAACGGGGAGTTCGATAGTTTTACCGGCAGGATTAGCAACCAAGCCTTTCATACCGCAAAGCTGTGTGATTTGCCCCCAGTTACCTCTGGCTTGCGAGTCAATCATGTAGAAAATATCGTTTTCTTCGTCGAAAGTTCCGATCATCGCTGTTGCGATGTCGTTTTTTGTTCTGGCCCAAATTTTAATCGTATTGTTGTATCTTTCCTCTTCCGTGATTAATCCTTTCCAATATTGGTTGTTGATTTTTCTTACAATTTCATCGGCTTGTGCCACCAATTCATCTTTTTCTTTCGGTATTTGCATGTCGGAACTTGCTATTGAAAGACCCGATAGGGTTGCGTATTCGAAACCGATTTTCTTTATGTCGTCGGAAAGTTTTGCGGTTGTGTCTTGATCAAGTTTTTCCAAACATTCAGAGATGAGATTTTTCAAATCTCCTTTTTTCATCACCTTGTTTTTATAGCCGAGTTCTTTTGGAATTATTTGATTGAAAATCACTCTTCCGACTGAAGTTTCCATAAGTTCTCCGTCGATTCGTACCTTGATTTTTGATTGCAGATGAGTATTGCCGAGTTCGAGATTCAATATGGCGTCTTTTGCGTTTGAGAAAACCATTCCTTCACCCTTTTTACCATCGTGAACTTGAGTCAAATAATAACAACCCAAGATCATATCTTGAGCTGCCGTTGTGATCGGAGTGCCGGCTGATGGTTTCAATAAGTTTTTGACTGAAGACATGATTTCTCTCGCCTCTTTTTGCGCTGATCTGGAAAGGGGAATATGTACCGCCATCTGGTCTCCGTCGAAGTCGGCGTTGAAAGCCGCGCAAACCAGCGGATGTACCTGGATGGCTTTGCCTTCCACCAATACCGGCTGGAAAGCCTGGATCCCAAGTCTGTGCAATGTTGGAGCGCGATTTAAAAGTACGTAGTGATTTTTGGTTATCTCTTCCAAAATATCCCAAACCTCTTTTTTGCCGGACATGATCAGTTTTTCTGCGATCTTGATGTTGTGCGCGTAGTTCTCTTTTATAAGTCTTCCGATTACAAAAGGCTTGAATAATTCCAGTGCCATTGTTTTCGGCAGACCGCATTGGTGAAGTTTCAATTTCGGACCTACTACGATTACCGAACGACCGGAGTAGTCTACACGTTTACCAAGGAGGTTTTGTCTGAAGCGACCTTGCTTGCCTTTTAACATATCGGAAAGAGATCTCAATTTGCGTTTGTCGCCCGTGTTGAATACCGTTCGACCTTGTCTTGCGGAGTTGTTTATCAAAGTGTCTACGGCTTCCTGGAGCATTCTTTTTTCATTTCTGCAGATTACTTCCGGAGCGCCGATTGCCATAAGTTTTTTCAACCTGTTGTTTCTGTTGATTACTCTTCTGTACAGGTCGTTTAAGTCGGATGCTGCGAATCTTCCTCCGTCAAGCTGTACCATCGGTCTCAAATCCGGCGGAATTACGGGAAGGATGGTTAAAACCATCCATTCGGGATTTATTCCGGCTTTTTCCAGACCGCTTGCCAGCTTGGCTCTTTTTACGAGCTTCTTTCTTTTTTGGCCGCTGGCTTTTTCCGACTCTTTTTGCAATTCGTCGGACAGTTTTTTCAAATCCAATTCTTTGATTATATCCCTGATTGATTCGGCGCCGGTTCCCGCTTTAAAAAGATGTCCGAATTTCATGGACATTTCTCTGAATTGAATTTCGGAAAGAATTGAGCCGACTTTTAAGGTTGAAATATCTTCTTTTGCTTTCTGATGTTGTTCTATAAGCTCTTCGGCTTTCATCGCACCTTCTTTTTCAAGTTCTTCAATCTTTTTTGCCTTAGCTTCTTTTGGAAGTTCCTTGTTTTTTTCGATTTCGCGAATTTTTTCTTGAAGCTCTTTTTTCTGTTTAATTTTGTAATTTTTAAACTCTTCTTTAAGTTGTTCTTCCGCGTCTTTTCTGGCTTTGTCATCCACTTGCGTGATTATGTATGAAGCGAAATAAACCACTTGTTCCATTGTTTTTACCGGGAGATCGAGAAGAAGACCGATTCTGCTCGGGGTTGATCTCAAGAACCAGATGTGTGTTACCGGAACTGCCAACTTGATATGTCCCATCCTTTCGCGTCTTACTATCGATCTTGTGACTTCGACGCCGCATTTTTCGCAAATCACTCCTTTATATCTAATTCTCTTGTATTTGCCGCAATAACATTCCCAGTTTTTCGTGGGACCGAAAATTCTTTCACAGAACAAGCCGTCCTTTTCCGGTTTTTGAGTTCTGTAGTTTATGGTTTCCGGTTTTTTCACTTCACCATGAGACCATGAAAGAATTTGGTCCGGTGAAGCGATCGATATCGCCACCGAGTCGAATCCGGAGTACTGGTCTTTTTTCTTATCGAACATGAAATGTTGGTTAATAGATTAAAGTTTGGAGTTTAAAGTCCCAAGTCGGATTCGATATCCGTTGGCGCTTCAGGTGTTGGCTCGTCCGTTTTCGGTTCTTCGGGTGCGGGTTGTGTGTCTTCGGTGACATATTCGCCGTCTTCTTGAGTTCTTGCTCTTTTTTCCAGCATGATCAGATCTTGAACTATTATTTCGGTTTTGAATTTCTTGACTCCTTCGGGTGTGTCCCAGCTTCGTGTTTTGAGATAACCTTCGATGTAAAGAAGTTTTCCTTTTCGTACGTATTTTTCACATGTTTCGGCAAGTTTGGACCAAGCTACGAGTTCGTGGAATTCCGCAGAGTTTTGCTGTTGACCGGACGCCGTAACCCATCTTCTGTTAGTCGCGAGTCCGAAAGTGCAAACCGATTGATTGCTGGGAGTTTGTCTTACGGAAGGGTCTCTTGTTACGTTGCCGATTAAGATTACTTTATTGATGCTACGCATGGGAGTTATATTAGAGTTTTAAACTTGGAACTTATTTATTCGCTTTGCCTTTGTGAATTTTTTCGAGTTCGTCGTAAACTTCATCTCCGATTTCATCCAAATCTTTTTCTTCGATTTCGTCCTCGAATTCTTCGGCGCGATCTTTTTTCGATGTTCCCGTCGCACCTTCGTCAAGCTCTTCTTCTCCTTTGAAAATATTTATATTCTCTTCATCTGCGAGAGCTTCTTCTTGCGTATACTCTTCTTCCGCTTTTCTTTCCGCTTCGGGTGAGCTTTGTACCAAGTCGACATTCAATCCCAGGCTTTGAAGTTCTTTGACCAAAACGTTGAAGCTTTCCGGAGTTCGAGGTTTCTTGATCGGTTCTTCTTTTACGATTGATTCGTAAGCTTTCGCTCTGCCGTAAACGTCATCCGATTTGATGGTCAATATTTCTTGCAGGGTATGGGCGGCGCCATAAGCTTCGAGCGCCCAAACTTCCATTTCGCCGAATCTCTGACCTCCGTGTTGCGCTTTGCCTCCCAGCGGTTGTTGAGTTACGAGAGAGTACGGGCCTACGGAGCGAGCGTGAATTTTATCTTCGATTAAGTGATTGAGCTTCATTATATAAGCTATACCGACGGTTGTTTCGTGATCGAAAGGTTCGCCCGTGCGTCCGTCGTAAAGTCCTATTTTACCCGTGATGGGCAGTTTGGCTTCTTTCAATAACCCAGTTATTTCTTCGTTCGTGACACCTTCGAGCGGTGGTGTGGCGATTTTGAATCCAAGTTCTTTGGAAGCCCAACCCAAATGGGTTTCCAAAATCTGTCCGATATTCATACGACTTGATACGCCGAGCGGGTTCAAGACTACGTCTACGGGGCGTCCATCCGGCAAGTGAGGCATGTCTTCAACAGGTACTATGATCGAAATTACGCCTTTGTTGCCGTGACGACCTGCGACTTTATCGCCGACTGAAACTCTTCTTGTTTGAGCAACGTCAACTTTGATTTGCTGGTTGACGCCGGTTGGGAGTTCGTCACCGTTTTTTCTATCGAAAATTTGCACGTTTACGACCTTCCCGCCTTCTCCGCCCGGGAGTCTTAGAGATGTGTCTTTTACGTCGCGAGCTTTTTCTCCGAATATCGCTCTTAAAAGTCTTTCTTCGGCTGTTAATTCGGTTTCGCCTTTTGGTGTGATTTTGCCTACCAATATGTCTCCTTCTCGTACCGATGCGCCGATTCTTACGATGCCTTTATCGTCGAGGTCTTTTAATTTGGCTTCGCCTACATTGGGTATATCTCTCGTGACTATTTCGGGACCGAGTTTCGTATCTCTGATATCTATTGTAAAAGTTTCAATGTGTACCGAACTGTACGAGTCATTGTGGACAAGTTTTTCCGAAAGTATGACGGCATCTTCATAGTTGTAACCTTGCCAGCTTAAATAAGCTACCAACATGTTTTGACCGAGAGCCAATTCTCCATCTTCGGTTGCGGTTCCGTCTGCCAATACATCTCCTTTTTTGACTTTCGAGCCTTTTAAGCAAACCGCTCTTTGATGGAAGCAAGTCGCTTGGTTCGAGCGTTCATAAACTCTTAAGTCGTAAGTTTTTTTCTTTCCGTTATCGTACATAACGACAATCTCGTTTGCGTCAACGTAGGTGATTGTTCCCGGGCCGTCCGCCGTTATTACTTGACCGGAACTTTCAGCCGAAATTTTTTCGACACCGGTTCCGACTATCGGAGCGTGCGGTTTGAGCAGAGGTACGGCTTGACGTTGCATGTTCGAACCCATTGATGCGCGAGTGTTGTCGTCGTGCTCAAGGAACGGGATCAAAGATGTTGATATTGAAACAATCTGTTTCGGTGAAATATCGATGTGTGTGACATCTTTTATGTGTGCCGAGATGGCTTCGTTTTTTACTCTTGCCGCAACGCGGTTTTGAACGAACTCTCCTTGTTCGTTGAGTTCCGAGTTGGCTTGGGCGACCGTAAGTTCCATTTCGTCTTCGGCATCGTAATACGCGACCTCTTTTGTTACGTAAGTTCTGACGGGAATCTCTTTGAGGTCTTTGATTTTTTCTATCGCTTTTGCTTGAGCTTCGGTGATGACATCTCCTGATTTTGCGATTGATTTTCCTTTGTTGTCTTTAATTTCGCCGGCCGTTGTTCTTCCTGCGAGCTCGGATGCTTTGTTCGGACATGCTTTTGAGACCTTTCTAAAAGGAGTTTCGATAAATCCATACTTGTTTAGTTTCGCGTAAGTTGCCAAATGTACTACGAGACCGATGTTCGGACCTTCAGGTGTCGCTACCGGGCAGATTCTGCCGTAGTGAGATGCGTGTACGTCGCGTACGTCGAACGAGGCTCTTTCTCTGCTCAAACCTCCCGGACCCATGGCTGACAATCTTCTCTTATGTTCAAGTTCGGCAAGAGGGTTGGTTTGATCCATGAATTGCGATAATTGCGAGCTTGCGTAAAACTCTCTCAGTGCCGCCGTTATCGGTCGTGAGTTGATAAGTTGAGTTGGCGTGATGGTTTCCAATTCCATTACCGTCATTCTGTCTTTCGCTATTCTGTCGGTTCTAAGCAGGCCTACTCGGAACTTGTTTTGTACGAGTTCGCCGACAGCTCGAATTCTTCTGTTTGAGAGGTGGTCTATGTCGTCAGTGATTCCTTCTCCTTTATTTAATTCGAGAAGGTGTCTGATAATTTGAACAAGATCGTCCACTTGGAAGGTGTGATATTTCTTCTTGTTCGGAGTTGTTAGGCCGAATCTTCGGTTTAATTTATATCTTGCAACCGCGCCCATGTCGTACTTTCTGTAATCGAAGAACATGGATTCGATAAGGGCTCTCGCGTTTTCAGGTGTTGCCAAATCGCCGGGCCTGATTTTTTTGTAAATGCTTTTGTAAGCTTCATCAACCGTTTTAGCCGGGTCCTTTTGTAATGTTAAAAATATGTGATCTTTCGTCGGGTCTTGAACCAAATCTTTAAACAAATTGAGTATTTTTTGATCCGTTTCGTATCCAAATACTCTAAACAGGCTTGTTAAGTAGATTTTTCTTTTGCGATCTATTTTGACTGTAATCACACCTTTTTTATCCGTTTCGATTTCGAGCCACGCACCTCTTTTCGGGATGATTTTTGCTGCGCAATATTGAGGAGCCAGCGGGCTTCTGCCGAAAAACACACCCGGAGATCTTACCAATTGGCTTACCACAACTCTTTCTATGCCATTTATGATAAAAGTTCCCGCATCCGTCATAAGAGGGACCCCGCCCAAAAATACGTCCTGTTCTTTGATTTCCCCGGACTCCTTGTTGATTAATTGAACGTGAACTTTGAGAGGAGCTTCGTAGGTGGTATTTTTATTCCTACACTCTTTCGGGTCGTATTTTGCAGTTCCGACTGAATGTTCCAAGAAGTGCAGTTCGAGTTTTTTACCCGAGAAATCCGTTATCGGAGAGATTTCATCCAGAAGCTCCCTGATCCCTTCTTTCAGGAACCAGTTGTAGCTGTCCGTTTGGATTTCTATCAGATTTGGCAGGGGATATTCAAACGCGTTTTTCTTGAGAAATTTGCGGTTGGGCATGGTATGTTAGTTTAGAGATTAAAGATTTTTATAAAAAAATAGTAAAAGAGCTCTGCTGGCTGGCTTTTACTATCTTCAGTTACTCATCCATTATTCTGATAGTACGGGAGGATTATAGGGTTAATTTTAATGAAGTCAATTAAAGAATTTTTTCCGTTGCATATCGAGTTGCCTACTATGCTGGATTATGTTACAATGTAATAATTTATTTATTAAAACAAAAATTGTATGGCAGGAATTGTTGCGCCGCGAGGCGATGACGAAATCAGATATGGTTATAGTCCGGACGGAAGACCTGTTAGGCGTGAATCGGAAGGCGATCCAAGAGTGTTAAGGAGGCAACTTAATACAATTCTTCGCAAAGGTGGGGAGATATATGATATTGTTTTGGAACAGAAAAAAAATCCCGCTCCGATCGAAGGTACCAATGGAAAAGAAGGTGGGCCGACCGATATCGACACTGTCAGACAGGTGGAGAGTGGAGTTAAAAGAATAATGGAGATTTTCGGAAGTTCACCGATTTTAAATGCCGGACAAAGATTGGATAAAGATCAAATCGGAGAGGTTAACGGTATAATCGATCAAATTATAGCCACCATTGAAAGACTGGGACATGCCGCGGAGGGGTTGGAAAAACTACTTAATGCGCTTGGTAAATTGCTAGACGCTATTGATGTGATAACGGGTGGTGGTTCTAATCTTGCCGGGAAATTCGGAGAAGCAAGAAAAAGAGCTAGCGCAAAGGACGAAATCGAGGCGATACAGGCTAAATTGAGAAGGGTGGCGTGATGCGACTATGCATTCTCATACTTTTCTATGAACTTCTTGCAGTCTTCGAGGTTTTTCATCATCCTGTCTTTTTCGCGGACCTCGAGGTTTTTCGGGGTGATTTTGATTGAGATTGCGCCTTTGAAGTCGTCGGTTGCGAGTTTGCTGATGAAACTTTCCAACGGGAGGGACCCTTTATTCAAAAGTTGATAGCCTTTATTTCTGTGATAGTTGGAAATGTGAACGTGTACGAGGAATTTCGAGAGGCTGTTGTAAGTGTTGATTAAATCTTCTTTTTTTTCCGCTACTCGAGAGGTATCCAGACAAGCATGTTTAAATCTTTTCAGCTCGTTGATATTGTTCATCGCGCGTTCGGGAATGAAGCCGAGCCAAAGTTTGTTTTGCGCGTTTTCGAGTGCGATAGAGATGTTCTCTATTTTTCTGATGTTCGGGACCTCTTGCTTAAGCCAATCGGCGTATTTTCTGTCCAGAATTTTCGGCGGTTGGACAATTATGACTTTTGCTCCGAGAGTTTTTGCCATTTTGACCGCCTCTTCCACATCTTTTTTCTTTGCGTTATCCGATGTTTGAATAGCCAAAATCGGCAGTCCGGTTTCGGTGGAAAGCTTTGATACATAATCCGCGTCGAGACTGTCCAGATTTTTTTTGTCCAGCATCAAATCTATCCCGTCGAATCCGATCTCTTTTGCGAACTCAAAAATCCTGTTTAGTCCGTAACCCATCAGCGAGTCGGTCGAAATTGCGATTTTCATAACGTTTTTGTTTTATTTTTATCTGTATATTATAGCAGAATAGGGGCTTAGGCGCTAGCGGGGATTTATTTCAGTGATGCCTCCCATATAGGGGATTAAGACTTCGGGGATTTTTACGGATCCGTCTTTTTGTTGATAAATTTCCAGGATCGGGATCAAAATACGAGGAGAGGCGACGCAAGTGTTGTTGAGGGTGTGGCAGAAGTGTGTTTTGCCGTCTCGGTCTCGATATTTCAGGTTTAATCTGCGAGATTGAAAATCGTGAAAAGTTGAACAAGAGTGGGTTTCGCCGTAAGAATTTCGGCTTGGCATCCAGGTTTCGATATCGTTTTTATAATATTGGCCTCGACCCATGTCGCCTGCGCAGACGGCTACAACTCTATAGGGAAGTTTGAGGTCTTTTAGCAGTTCTTCCGCGTTTTCCAAGATTAGTTTGTGCATTTTTTCGCTCTCTTTCGGGTCGTTTTTGCAAATTACGACTTGTTCGATTTTTTGAAATTGATGGATTCTGTAAATGCCGTGAGTATCTTTTCCGTATGTGCCGGCTTCACGTCTGTAACAGGTTGAAAATCCACAGTAAAGCTTGGGTAGCTCATCTTCTTTTAAAATTTCTTCGGCATGGTAAGAAGTGAGTGCTACTTCCGCAGTTCCTGCCAAGTACTTTTCATCAGGTTCAATCGTCGCTTCTTTTTCTTTTTGTACCCCTAATGAATAAGTCTGTTCTTCGCCTCCGGGGAAGTAAGAAGTTCCCATCATCGCCGAATAGTTGACGATGTTCGGGACTATGAATGGAGAGAAATCTTTCTTGGCAAGTTTGTCGAGGGTGTACATCATAAGTGCCATTTCGAGTCTCATCCCTTCATTTTTCAGATAGTAGGATCTGGCTCCCGCGACTTTCGCTCCTCTCGGCATGTCCAATATGTCGCATTTTTCTCCTATTGCCACGTGGTCGAGTGGTTCAAAGTCGAATTTCGGCAGTTTGCCCCATTTGTAAAGTTCTTTGTTTTCCGTGTCGTCTTTGCCTTCGGGGGTTTTTGAAGACGGCGGCATTGGCGCCAACAATAAAAGTTTTGCAAGTTCCAGTTCGATTTCCTGTAATCTCGGGGTGGCTTTTTTTTCTTCTTCTCCGAGCTCTTTCATTTCGGCGATTTTCTTCTGTTTGTCCGGACCTTTCGCTTTTGCGATTTCTTCCGATGCGGAGTTCTTTTTTGCGCGGATTTCTTCCGTTTTTTGTTGAAGTTCGCGTTTTTCGAGGTCGAGTTTTAAAAGATATTCAATATCGAGTTCGATATTTTTTTGCTTGCAAGCTTTTTTGATCAGATCCGGATTTTCTCGAATTAATTTTATGTCTATCATATTTTTTTAACTTTTATTGTTGAAATCATGAGTAGGCCAAGGGCGATATACAGGTAGGGGAGATATTCTATCGGAGCGCCTGCGAAATAATATGTCGCGATACATAAGCTTGGCAATGGGATTGGCATGCCTTCATATCCGCCGGCGATCGGCTTGGTGTTGAATCTTGCGAGTCTGAGGATGCCGCAAAGCGTGAAAAATATTCCGGTTATCGTGGCAAGAAGGGTGGGGATTGTTCCGATTAAAAACGCTACCGGCGCGACCCCGAACGAGATAGTGTCCGAGAGAGAGTCCAGATCGTGACCCAGAGATGTTGTCTTTTTGGTGAAGCGGGCGATTTTGCCGTCCAGAAAATCACATACGAATGCCGCGAAAATCATGAAAAACGCCATCTCGAAATTTCCGTTGCGAGTGGCGTTTATCGAAAGTATCCCGAATGTCGCGTTTGCCAGGGTTGCCAAGTCGGCGAGTGTGAGGGATTTCAGGAATTTGAGCATAAGGGGAGGGGTTAGGGGTTTAGGGCGATTATGGTTCTACCGGCTTTTACTTTGTCTCCGACTTTGATTTTAAGCGGAAGTTTGGGGATTATCAAAGTTACCTGGCTTCCAAATCTGATAAGGCCGATGTCTTGTCCTTTTGCGACTTTTTGGGATTCATGAACAAGGCTTACGGTTCTTCGTGCGAGAAATCCGGCGATTTGGATGATTTTTATTTTCAAATTTTTTCCTTCGATTGTGAATTCCCGATGTTCGTTTTCCGCATAATCTTCCGGCCTTAGTTTTTTTGAAAGTGCGTTTTTGTGTTTGCCTTTCGTGTGTTGAACTTTCGTGATTGTGCCTGCAATTGGTGCCTTTTGGAAATGCATATCGAACGGAGTCATCACAATTGAAATCAGGTAGCCGTCTTTGCCTTCGAGGTTGTCCGCCCAAATCCCGATGCGCCCTTTCCCTTTTTCGATATTGTTTTTCGAGCCGCCTTTAATTTCTATTATTTTTGAAATTCTGCCTTGTGCCGGGCTGATCAAATTATTACCTTTTGGTACTGTGAATTTCGGATTTCTAAGGAACCAAAATTTATAAAATATGACGAGAGCAAGGATGAAGATGGCGATGATTTTTATGAAAATCATTTCAGTATGCGAATTTTAATTTTTGGGATTTTGGCTGTGATTTCGTGATAAGTTCTGGCGATTTTTCCTCTGTATTTGTGTTGTTTTTGAGGGAGTGCGGCTGAAGCGTACAGGCTTCTTATGTAAATTTCCACCGTATAAATCATTTCCGGAAAAAGTTCTTTAATCACTTCGTCTTTGATGTTTTGATGAGAGAGAAATTTTTCATAAATGCCGGTCAGGCGGATTTTCAGAGCTTGTTTTTTAAGAAAATTCTCAAGGTCGTTTTCATTAGCAATCGAAATTGGCGATCGAGATTGACGCAGTTTGGCGTAATTCCTTCTAATTTTTTTTGTATGAAGAAACATATAAAAAGCGCACTTTTTTTCAAATTGACCGTGGGGCATGAAAAGCACGTTGTATGTGTTGGATTTCGGTCTGTTCCAGTAAGGATCGTTCCAGTCGGCGCCACTTTTTGCCAGGAGAACTTTGTGACCGATGTGATGGGCGGGAGTTAATCCGTCCACAAGAAAATGCAGTCCGCGGGCGCAGGCGAGATTGCCAAGTTTTTTTTCAAGTTTATCTGTCGAATTCAGTTGTTTGCATGCGATTTTGTAAGACTGGATAGCGTTATTCATGGCATTACCCGAATCGGTTGCAGGGTTGTACATGTGGTCGGAAACTTTGCTGATTGGTTTGGACCATTTTCCGTCGGGACCGTAATATCCCGAATGAAGGTCGAGGCTTATTATTCCCGGGAAGCCGTTTTTCTTTGTTTTTTTAAGTGCATGTTTATATGCGATTTCGTTAATTATGTGGTGCGTTGACGTACCATCCAGATTGAAGAATTTTAATCCGAATCCAGAGAACATGATGGGGTAGTTGATAGACTTATAGATTCATAGGCCAATAGTCCGGATTTCACTATGCGACTATTTGTTTATGAGTTTATCGTACTATTCTTAGTATTTGTTTGAAGATGCCGGGGAAAAGGTTCCAAGTGAGTTGAGAAACTATCGAGATCAGAACGATTTCCGGCGGAAAGAATTCTACAGCGATTACGAATGCAAGGGAACTGTTCATATAGGTGTTTGATGTCGCGATTGCGATTTTATCTTCTCTTGGTCGCCAAAATCCGATCATATATCCGATGACGTGCATGACTGCGAAAAGAATGGTGAGGGCTATGAGTTGTTTTATGATGCTCAGCGGATTGTTGAGCAAGGTGTCGGACTGTATCGCGATGCCGATGTACCCCAGAATCGACATTATTATTATATTGATTCCACTTACATATTTTTTTACTTTTTCGATTGTCGGTTTCGCGGACTGTATTTTTTTAATTATTTCCGCAAGAATTATCGGGGTGAAAATCATTATTGCCAAAGTTTTTGCCATCTCCAACGAATCGAGTTCGATGGATTGCGAAGTAAGTATTTTGAAAAGGAAGGGCATGGTAAGAGGGGAGAGGAGCGAGCACGTTATTAATGTTGTAAGAGAGAGCGCGGAATTGCCTTTAAATATTTCGGTTAATACGGGCGATGCCATTGCCGGCGGAGTTGCCGTCATAAGCAAAAGTCCTATCGCGAGAGTTTGATCTATTTGATTTGTAATCAGAAAAACAATCGTCGGAATAATCAGCATTATCAGGACGAAAATGTAGGTCGAGAGAAGTGGTTTTTTCAGATACGAGAAAATGCTTTTAAAATCGATTTTCAGCGAAGTTAAAAGTAAAATCATCATCAGAAGCGGCTTGATTGCCGGGACTAGCATGTCTCCAGCTTGCGGCAAAAACAGTCCGCTTGCGAGGGCGAGAGTGAGGATGAGGAAGAAATGTTTTTCGATCGAGTGCATATGTTAATAGTACACAGTACATAGAATACAGTACATTGTTGTGCGAATTTTTACGCGAAAAAATTCGTAACTATTTTCCCTTCTTCTTTTCATCCACCACTTCTCCTTCCACGGTCTTCTCTTTTTCCTCGTCTTTGTCGTAAACGCGAACATTTTCGTCGTCCTTTGGGGTACCGGCTTTATTTTCGGATGCGGCTTTGTAGAGTTCAGTCCCGACTTTTTGGATTTCTTCGGTCAGGGAATCGGAAGCTTTCTTGATGTCGTCCGGGGAGGTGTCTTTGTCGGCGAGGATTTTCTTGAGTTCTTCGATTTTTTCACGGACCGGTTTTTTCAAATCTTCTCCCACTTTGTCGCCCGCGTCTTTGAGCGTGCGTTCGCAAGTCGAGACGAGGGTTTCGGCGCTGATTCTTGTTTCAACCGTTTCTTGTTTTTTCTTGTCTTCTTCCGCGTGCGCTTCCGCCTCTTTTCTGAGTTTTTCCACTTCTTCGTCTTTCATGCCGCTACTGCCGGTGATTGTGATGTGTTGGGTTTTGCTTGTGGCTTTGTCGAGAGCTTTTACGTGTAAAATTCCGTTTGCGTCTATGTCGAAAGTCACTTCGACTTGAGGAATTCCGCGTGGTGCGGCAGGTATCCCATCCAATGTGAATTTACCGAGCGATTTGTTGTCGGCGGCCATTGGGCGTTCGCCTTGCAGGATATGAATTTCAACCGAAGGTTGGTTGTCCGAAGCGGTTGAAAAAACTTGAGATTTCGAGGTCGGGATAGTTGTGTTTCTTTCGATCAAAGGGGTTCTGACTCCGCCTAAGGTTTCGATGCCGAGAGTAAGAGGAGTGACGTCGAGAAGGAGGACGCCTTTTACGTCGCCTTGCAGAACTCCGCCTTGGATTGCGGCGCCGATTGCGACAACTTCGTCCGGGTTGATGCCTCGATGAGGTTCTTTTCCGAAAATCTCTTCAACTTTTTTCTGAACGATCGGCATTCTTGTCATGCCTCCTACCAAGATTACTTCGTCCAAATCGGATACGTAGACTTTTGCGTCTTCGATGGCTTTTTTGCATGGAGTGACCGTGCCTTCGATCAAGTCCGCGACCAAGTCCTCGAGTTTTGCGCGGCTCAGTTTTACCGTGAGGTGTTTCGGACCGGATGAGTCGGCCGTGATGAACGGCAGGTTGATTTCGGTTTCGTGTAACGTTGAAAGTTCGCATTTTGCTTTTTCGGCGGACTCTTTTAGGCGCTGGAGGGCCATTCGGTCTTTGCTCAAATCTATGCCGTTATTCTTTTTAAATTCATCGGTGAGCCATTTTATTATGCGTTCGTCGAAATCGTCGCCTCCGAGTTGCGTGTCGCCATTTGTAGAAAGGACTTCAAACTGTTTTTCTCCGTCAACGTTGGCGAGTTCGAGAATTGATATGTCAAAAGTTCCGCCTCCGAGGTCGAATACCGCGACTTTTTTGTCTTTGCCGCTTTTTTTGTCGAGACCGTAGGCAAGAGCGGCGGCCGTGGGTTCGTTGATGATTCTTTTTACATCGAGTCCGGCGATTTTGCCTGCGTCTTTCGTGGCTTGTCTTTGAGAGTCGTTAAAATATGCAGGGACGGTGATTACGGCTTCCGTAACCGGTTCGCCTAAGTATTTTTCCGCGTCGGCTTTCAGTTTTTGAAGGACCATTGCGGAGATTTCGGCGGGTCGGTGTTGTTTTTTATTGAGGACGATTTCAGCTTCTTTGTTTTTACCTTCGACTATTTTGAAGGGCATTCTTTCGACATCTTTTTTACATTCTTTAAAAGTTCGGCCGATGAGTCTTTTTGCCGAGAAAATCGTATTTTCGGCGTTGGTTACAGCTTGCCTTTTTGCCGTGACTCCGACCATTCTTTCTTCATCTTTTATCGAAACGACCGAAGGGGTTGTCCTTTGGCCTTCAACGTTTGGGATTACCGTTGGTTCGCCGCCTTCCATTATTGCGACGCAGGAGTTGGTGGTTCCGAGGTCTATGCCGATGATTCTGGACATGGGTTTGGTAGTTTTATAGTCTAATAGTTTATAGACACATAGTGTCTTTAGCACACGACATTGTAGAGTGCTAACGCGAAGCGGTCAAGCGGAGATTGGGCGGAAGATGCGTTTGCCCTTATTGTTAATTCCGAGTTTCCCTCCCGGGCCGTACATTGCTTGCCATCTTTGTTGTTCCGATTCGAGTGCCGTTAATATTTTTGTTGAAACGTTTCCCCTTTCTTTCGCCAGGTCCAAGGCTACCAGGTTCTCGTTGTATACTTTCCAAACGATGTTTTTGTCGAGCGTGTTCGCTAGCCACTGCATGGATTTGATAAAAGCGTTTTCGGTCGGCATTGCCAAGCCTTTCCCGCGATATTTTACTGAAATTCTTGATTGCGCCAGCATCTCGTTTTTATTTTGATTGAAAATTGAGGATATCCGCAAGCCCACAATTTCTCCCGAGGTGTTTTTTGCGAATACAAAGTGCATGATTCCAGCTCCGTTGGTGTTTACGGGTTTGCGTATTTGGTAATTTTTTCCAAATATGAAGTTGAAATATAAAGTTTCGCAAGTTAACGTTTCGCCGTTTTTTGTTTCGACCGTGAAAGTCGGTCCTCGATGGATCATTTCTTCCGGAATTTTGTTTAAATTTGAAAGTATCGTCTTGAGACGGCTTGTCCATTCTTCAATGGCGAGCGATTCATATGATTCCGACGATGGTTGTTGAGTGTTGAGCCCCATATATTGTTTTACTTCCGTAAATTATATCATAAAAGAGGATGTTTTGCTCTGGATTTTTCTTTGGGAAGGTATTAATATTTCCCTCCATTAATCTTAAACATGAGTCTCGAAGCGGATATGGTTGAGGATGTTGATAAGCGGGATGATGCCGAGATTATTATGCAGATGTTTTCGGACTTTCCGGTTTCGATGGGCAGGATTGCGATTCTCGGGTGCGGGACCGGGCAGTTTTTTCGGGGGATGAGCGATATAGGAGAGATTTTCGGATATTCCGATTTGATTTTACATGATGCGGATAAAAGTTTGCTTAGTGCGGTTCATGGAGCTTGTCTCGATGCAGGGTATCCTTATTTGGGATATGTCGATGGGAATGTTGGAGAAGCGGATTTTGGGTTTTGTGATGGGATTCTGATGGTTTTCGAGCAAAAAGAGATCGAGTCGGCTCTGAAAATCGGAGCAAAAAACCTTTATTTGATAATTCATGATCAAAGTGCCGAGGTTACGGATGAGTTAAGCGATTTTTTGATGGAGAGAGGATATTCTTGCCAAAAAGTTTACGAAAAAAAGAGCGCGAACGACAAGAAAATAGTGGTGGGGATGGTGGCGGAGAGGGGTTAGCCGTGTTATTGCGTTCCGTCTCCGACTTTTACTTTTGCAGGTTTCAATGCGCGACCCTTGAAGGAGAATCCTTTTTCGAACTCTTGCGTGATTTGGTCTTTTTCTCCGGGGCCCTGCATGACGGCTTCATGAAGTTCGGGGTTGAATTTTTCTCCGATTGTTTTGATCGGTTCGAGTCCGAGAGAGGTGAGTGTTTCAAGAAGTTGTTTTTCTATGGACGAAATGCCTTTTACCCATTCGTGATCTTGTATATCCGCTGGGAGATGGTCGAAGGCGCGTTTCAGGTTGTCTATTACAGGAAAAACAGCTCTTAGGAGCTCCGTGTTGGCATAAATTTTCAAATCCGATCTTTCTTCTTCGATTCTGCGTTTATAGTTTTGCAGATCGGCGGCGGTGCGTTTTGCCGTTTCCAGAAGGGCGACGTGTTCCGCTTTTAATTTTTCGAGCTCGATGTCGGTATTTTTTTTTGTCATTTTAAAATAGTTTTCTCAACTTCATCCAAAAGCGCCTTATTATATGCATAAGGCATTCTGCATGGTCCCAGTATACCTATGAATCCTTTACAGTCATCTATTTCGTAAGTTGTGACGATAAGGCTACAACTGTCTATTTGAGGGAGCAGATTTTCTTCTCCAATAAAAATTCTTGATTTGGCGTCGAGATTAAGTTTCTCGAGGGTTTTTATGAAATGGTCGCTCTCTTCCAAAACCTCTATGACTTGGCTCGCTTTGCGCGGGTCGTCCATGAATTCGGGTTGTTTCAGTATGTTCGAGATCCCGAGATAAAAAGTTCTGCTGTCCGGGATTGACGCAAAACTGACGTTTGCTGTTGCTTGGGACAAAAGTTTAACCGCGTCGTAAATTTTTTCTCTGACTTTCCCGAGCTTGTACTCTTCTCTGAGCTTCTTTACGTTTTCTTTCGCCAGTTTTTCCGCTTTTTCGTAGTTGGCCAATTTTTCAACGTACATTCTGTAGCCTGCTGTCGTCGGAATTCTTCCGGCTGACGTGTGAGGCTGAGTGATAAGTCCGTGCTCTTCCAAAAAAACCATGTCGTTCCTGATGGTTGCCGGGCTGACCGCCAGTTTGTAACTTACGAGTATCGTTTGCGAACCGACGGGTTCGGCGGTTTCGATAAACTGTTGGATTATCGCTTGAAGGATCCTTTGTTTGCGCGGATCTAGAGGGAGATTCATCATGATGTTTGCGGTTAGCACTTGGTAGTGTATAGTGCCAAACCTGTTTTTGACAAGTTTTTTTGCAAATGATATAAGGAGACCCTTAATAAAAACTTATGACCAATCTAAGTTTGGAACAAGAAAGTGCTCCTTGTTTTCATGAAAGAATCAAGGATCCCGTGAGGAATCTTGTGACGGCGTTGCGTGATAATACCGATAACTGGTTCCCCAGTGAAGAGTTCACGCTACCATCTTCTGTTAGGGCGAACGTTTCCAGGGTTTGCAGTTTGGAATCTCTCACTGCTTTGGGTCTGTGTGTTGAAGTTGATTTTGACGGGGCGTATTCGGAGATGGACCGGGTTTTTTCTTTGAGTGATAATCGGAAATTTACCCATATTGCAATAAAGGTTCGTATTACGAGGGAGGATGGGGCTAAGGTGTGTGTTATGTTGAACAATGTGGCGGATAATAAGATTAAGAGTAAAACGGTGAGTACTGATTCCGCCGATCAGGCTGTGCTTTCGGAGATTTCCGGAATTATTCCCGATTTCGAAGAAGATTTATTGAAAGTGCTTCAAGAGTTTATTGATGAGATTTCGAAAGACCGTTCGCTTTCGGCGCAAATCGGGAGAGCGCTTGGCGCGTTGCGTGACAAGTTGAAACGATGGTGCGGTTGTCTTTCGGTTAAAAGTTAATCTTTAACAATATATTTTATGAATTTCGAACTTTCAGGTGCGGAAAAACAGCGAGTTATGGATGGTTTTCAACCGGGGATGGAGTCGGCTTTTGATAAAACCAAGGAGGCGCTTGAAGAGGGGATTGTGAAGGAAGGGACGGAGGTTTTTGATCATGGTACCGTGGTGCGTTTTGTGAAAATGCCCGGGTCGGGAAAGCATGTCGTTAATCGTCAAGACGGAAGCCGGGTGGAGTTTAGCGATTGCATGGAATGCGAGTTTAGAGTGAGAGGATATGATGAGGTTTTGGGTGATACGGGAATAGAAGTGGTCAGAATAAGGGTTTTTCGCGGCGAGGCGCAGGTTCAGCTTGTCGGTCATGAGCCTGTTAATTTGAGTCGGATACCTTTATCTGTCGAATTTGAGATGGGGAATAAAGGAGATTCGGTTACCGGTTTGCCTAATCCGAATTTGTCTATGGGGCACAGGATGTATCGAGATGACGTTGATTGTATGTCTATGGTGGGGCTTGCCGATTTGATTTGTTCCAAAATCGTATCTGCGGTTAATGTTTTGGAGATCGATAAAAGAAAAGGACTAACGGCTCCCTTATCGCGAATTCGCAGAAGGTTTGAGCGATGGAAGGCGGGGATTTAGGTTGGGGGAGCGCTTTGCCTGCCTACCGGCAGGCAGGCTTCCTTGCGCTAGGCCATGAATGCCGCCAATTCCACCAGTCTTACCGAATAGCCCCATTCGTTATCGTACCAAGCGAAGATTTTTACTAAATTTCCTTCAACTACCATCGTAGAGAGGGCGTCAACTATCGAAGAGTTGTTGTCTTTTATGAAATCGCTCGATACGAGCGGTTCGTCGCAGTAGGCGAGGATGCCTTTCAAGTATGTTTGAGAAGCTTCTTTGAGGGCGTTATTTACCTCTTCGATCGTTGTCGGGCGTGCCACTTCGCAAACCAAGTCTACGAGCGAACCCGTCGGGACCGGGACCCTGACTGCGACACCGTTAAGTTTGCCTTTTAGTTCCGGGATAACTTCGCCGATGGCTTTTGCGGCTCCCGTTTCGGTCGGGATGATGTTGATACCTGTTGCGCGAGCGCGTCGCATATCTTTGTGGGATGTGTCGAGGATGTTTTGGTCGTTCGTGTAGGCGTGGATTGTTGTCATCATGCCTTTAACTATTCCGAACTTGTCGTTTATGACTTTTACAACCGGCGCCAAGCAATTTGTTGTGCAAGATGCGTTTGAAACTATTTTATCGGTTTCTTTATTGAGAGTTCCTTGGTTTACTCCGAGGACGATGGTTCTATCCATGTTTTTGCCCGGAGCGCTGACGATAACTTTTTTTGCACCCGCCTTGATGTGTTTTTCGGCACCTTCGCGGTCACGGAATACTCCCGTTGACTCTATTACGATATCTATGCCGAGGGTTCCCCATGGCAGGTTTCCCGGGTTTCTGTCAGAGAATGTTTCGATTGTCTTACCGTTGACCAATAACCCTGTTTCGCCAGCCGTTTTTACGTCTGCCGACAGTGCTCCGTATACAGAGTCGTGTTTTAAAAGATGTGCCAATGTTTTGTTCGGTGACGGGTCGTTTATTGCCACTATTTCGACGAGGTTTGCCATCATATTGGCGCGGAAAAAGGCTCGTCCGATTCTTCCAAATCCGTTGATTGCAACTCGTGGTTTCATGTGGAATGTTGGTTAAAGTTACGGATGCTATTCTAATCAAGGTACTTGAAATAGTTAAGAGATATTTTAAAAATCGACTTTTCTTTAGAGTTGCAGAGTTGCAGAATAGCAGAGTTACAGAGCTAAAATCTTTTATGCGGATCGACTGGGTGAAAATCATGGAGGTTCTCGGGAGTGGCGGGGTTGTGACGCATCCTACAGATACCTGTTACGGGCTGGCGTGCGATCCATTGAATAAAAAAGCGATTGACCGGTTGTATGAGTTGAAGCGAATGCCGAAAGACAAACCTGTTACGATTATGGTTTATTCCTTGGAAGATGCGCAAAAATACGGGGTTTTTAGTGTCAAAGCGTTGGAATTGGCTTCGAGAGGGTGGCCCGGAGATTTAACACTTATTGTTCCCAAGGTTGGGGGTGAGGGGACTGTGGGGATTAGGATTCCCGGAGATGATTTTACGCTCGAGATGCTTAAGCGATGGGGTGGGCCATTGACGACTACAAGTGCGAATTTGAGCGGGGGCGAAAACCCTTATTCTTCCGATAATGCTTTAAAAGGGGATTACACGGTCGAGGCCGGGAAGATTCCGGTGCGAAAACCGTCAACAATTATGAAGATTTTCGGTGGTAAAGTTGAGGTTATAAGGTGCGGAGAGTTTGTATAAAATTGTTATACAATAAAAATTCCTGCTCGCAATTTAATCTTTGGGTTTTTGCGAACTTGCATATTGACCGAGGTTTTAAGAGGGGGTAGATTCGACTTACAAAGCTGTTCAAAAAAGTTATACACGGATTGTACACAAGTTTTGCACATTAAAAACAAAAATCAATGCATGTGCCGGTTCTTAAGGAGGAAGTTTTAGAGCTTTTAGGTCTTAAGAAAGGGTACAAAGTGATAGATGCGACGCTTGGGCTTGGCGGTCATTCGGAAGAGATTCTCAAAGCGATCGGGGAGACGGGACATCTTTACGCTTTCGAGCAAGATGAGAGGAATTTGAAGGTTGCGCAAGAGAGGCTTGGTCCATATCAGAATCAGATTACTTATTTCCATACAAATTTCGTTTCTTTGAAAACTTGCCTTATGGATCACGGAGTTTCGTCCGTTGATGCGGTTTTGTTCGATCTGGGACTTTCTTCTCCTCATGTTGATAATCCCGAGAGAGGATTTTCGTTCAAGAAGTCCGGCCCTTTGGATATGAGATACGATCAAAGACAGAGGTTGGCCGCTTCTGAAATTGTGAATAGCTGGTCTGAAAACGACCTTGTTGAAATTTTTTCCAAATATGGAGAAGAACGGGCATCAAAGAAAGTTGCCAGGGAGATAATCAGCAGAAGAAAGGAGAAGCCGTTTGATGATACGCTTGAGTTGGCGACTTTTATCGGGCTTGTAAAAAGAGGGATACCGGAAAAAAAAGATCCCGCGACCAACGTTTTTCAGGCGATAAGGATTGCGGTTAATGACGAAATCGCTGTCCTTACGGATGCTTTGAATCAAGCTTTTGAGGTTTTGGTGTCGGGAGGGAGGATGGCGGTAATTTCTTATCATTCTCTTGAGGATAGGATTACAAAAAATATTTTCAGAGATTACTCCAAGGATATCGAAGATCCGAACGAACCTTTTATCAATAAAATTCTGAGACTGAAAATGGGGATGTTGATTACGAAGAAGCCCGTCTCGCCATCAGATAAAGAAATTTTAGAAAATCCAAGATCCAGAAGTGCAAAGTTGAGAGTTATAGAAAAACTTTAAAAATATGGAAGCTACAAAAATTTTATCAATAACATTAATGCTGATTTACCTCGTTCGAGACCTGTTCTATGCAGGGATCGAAGCTGAAAACGGCAAAGTGAAATAATATGGGACAATTTACGATGACAACGGGAGGGATTTCTCCAAGATCGCAAATGCGATTCGGGTTTGTGTCTTTGGTGATGGTGATGTTTGGATTTATGACTTTGATGAGTGTTATTTCGTTAACTTCTCTGACCTCACAGGCGACGATGGGTTATGAGATTGAAAAACTTGAAGCTCAAAAAGAGGAGTTGGTATCCGATATGGAGGTGAATGATATGTTGATTCTTGAGGCAAGGTCGCTTGATACGATTATGGGAAGTGCTGTTGTTTTAAATATGGTGAGGGCGGATTCGGATGTGGTTGCGTACATTGAACCGGTGGTGACGGTGGCGAGTAGTGCGTACTAGTTGGGGGGATTGTGGGATGGTGATTCCAAGAAGAAAAACCATTCATAATCCCATCAAAAGTGGGGTTAGGAGGCAAATAGACATCCAAAAGGTTCTCTTCCCATTCTTGGCCGGGGAGGGGACTTTTTGGTAAGAGATTTTGTATGTTCCTCACTAGTCCTCGGAATCGTTCGGAACATACAAAATCTCTTATGCTGTTGGGAATGCCGTGGAATCGTTCAAGACAATCAAAATCGTTATTTCAGCTTGCACAAGCGATTGTTTTAGTTTATTTTAGCGTGCCTTAAAATTTAATTAAACAAATTATGAATCCGACATTATCTTCATCTCCGGATGTAAGTGCTGTAGGGAGATTGAGTGATGAACAGTTTGGGAATCTTGCGTTGATCGTGAATAGAGATCAATTTTCTCAAGTCGAGTTTGGACAATTCACGGAACAGGTTATGGTTGCGCTTCAAAAGTTGCTGAAGGATGGTAGCAACGGAGAGGCTGATGTTTGTCTTGAAGGAGTTCCTTGTCGAGTGGCGTTTTGGGTGCAGGAATTAAGTGCTAACGGACATCCTTATGTTGAATGCGGTTTCAGTATTATGCATGATGGTGACGACGATGATGGTATGTTTCCGCAAGAAGTTAGGGAAGAAGTACCAACCGACTACGAGATGTTACTTTGCGAAAATCAAATAATGGGCGGGTGTATCTGTTTTGTACGTGACGACGACGGACGTAATTCGCTTGAGCGTAGTGCGGTGACTTTTGTAGACAGTAAAGTTAGGGATGATTATCGCGACAAAGGGCTGGATTCCGCCTTCTGGTTATCTTTAAATTCAATCGGGCGATATTATCAATTTCTTGTTAAGAATTGGGTTCAGGCCGATCAGGTAAGTGTAACAATGGTGGATGCCGGTGGTGACAGGTTTGGTCCCGGGGGGCTTACGCGGACGGATATGGCAAGGTTTATTGGGGCACGTCAAACGAATGATATAGATAGACCGGATAAAGTGTTTGCAAGGCGAATTTGTTAAAAATCTCTTTAATAAGTTGGACGAAATAGGTATTCTTTTTGCGTTTGATAATTTAATAAAAAAGAATATGTCTATTCCGGCAATTGCAGAGTTTTCGAAGAAAAATAATCCGAATGCGCGCGAACTTGAGGGTGGATATGTTTTGAGCAATTTGAAAACTTTGCTCGCGAAGGCGAGAGAGGGGAAGTATGGGGTTGTTGCAATTAATCAAAGGTCGAAATACGTTGTTGAGGCGACGCTTGAGGCGGCTTGGCAGGCCAAATCTCCGGTTATTTGTGAAGTTGCGGAGAGCGAGGCCAAATATTGCAATATGTGGCCGGAAAGGTTGTCCGATTTGGTGCATGAAGGGATTTCGAAGATGTATAAAAAATACGGATATTACGTGCCGGTTTGTATACATATGGATCATGTGCAAAAAGATCTTTCGATTGTCGATAGGGCCGTAAAGGCCGGTTTTTCTTCTGTTGAAGTTGATTTGTCAAAATTGTCTGTCGAGGAGAACGGTGCGAAGTGTGCGGAAATAATTACGAAGTTACATCCGCTCGGTGTTTCTGTTGAAGTTGAAGAGGGGGAGATAGGGGCGGCCGATGCGCTTGCGGATCCGAATATAGATGCGAATATTGAGAAATATTATACAAAAGTGGAGGACGCGAAGCGGCTTTGCGAGCTGACTTCGCCGGATGCGTTGGCGATATTCGTTGGAAACGGGCATGGGCAATATTTGAAAGAACCGAAGATTGGTTTTGATAGGATTCGTGAAATTGCCGAAGTCGTGAATCCGATGGGCGTGCAAGTCGTGCTTCATGGAGGAAGCGGGTTGGCGATTGAGGTTTTCAATAAAGCGATTGATGCCGGGGCGGCGAAAGTGAATTATGCGACGAGCATTTCGGATATTTTGTTCGTGTCTTTGCCGGAGAGTTTCATTGCAGAGATGGATGCGAAAGCGAAAGAGCTGAATACTGCCAGAAGAAAGGTTTTGTATCTGTTTGAGGAGAAAATGGATGCTTTGGATAAGGCTGTGTTGCAAGGGGCGGTTGATGCGATGGCGGGACATATAATTATGATGATGGAGAGAGGGTTTAGAAGTAAGGGGAGAATTTAATTTGTTTTGTTCACTAGGTCCTCGAGCAGTTTCTTAATATATTCCTTTTTGGTGTCTGCTCTGCGGAATCGTTCACAAAACAAATTAAATTCTTAATGTTTTATGGTATAAGGTGTTCGTATGAATAACATCATCATCGGACAATCCGGCGGGCCCACCCGAGTCATCAATGCAAGCTTGGTTGGTGTCGTAAAGGAGGCGAAGAAGAACAAGAAGATCGGGAAGATTTTGGGGATGAGGCATGGAATTACAGGTTTGTTTAATGATGACTTGGTGGATTTGCGCCAGATTTCAGATGAGAAATTGGACCTGATTGCGAATACGCCCGGGTCTGCACTTGGCAGTTGCAGGCATAAACCGACTTCGGAGGATTGCGAGAAGATTTTCGAGGCTTTTTCCAAACACGAAATAAAATATTGGTTTTATATCGGGGGGAATGATTCGGCGGAGACCGTTTATTTGGTTAGCGAGATTGCGAAAAAGAAGGGGTATGATTTCAAGGCTTTTCATATACCGAAAACGATAGATAACGATTTGTGCGTGACGGATCATTGTCCGGGTTACGCGAGTGCGGCGAAGTATGTTGCGGAGTGTTTTTTGGGGAACGATCTCGATAATCGCGCGCTCAAGGGTGTGAAAATCGATATTGTGATGGGAAGAAATGCGGGGTGGTTGACTGCCGCGTCGGCTTTGGCGAGATTTAAAGAGGATGCGGGACCGCATTTGATTTATTTACCCGAACATCCGAAAAGTCTTGATACGATTGTGGAGGAAATCGATGATGTTTATGCCGGGTTGGGTAGGTGCGTGGTTGCGGTTTCGGAGGGGATTGGCGCCGGAAGTTTTTCAAAAGAGACCGATTCGCATGGGAATATGCAGTTGTCGGGGTCAGGGGCGCTCGGTGATATGATTACGGAGTATGTGAAGGCGCACAGTAGGCATGCGAAACTGCGTATTAGAACGGATACGCTTGGGTATGCCCAAAGATCTTTTCCGGCGGTTGTGAGCAAGGTGGATTTTGATGAGGCTTATATGGTTGGGAAGGTCGGGCTTGATTTTGCGGTTAAGGGTAAAAATAGCGGGTCCGTTTATATCGAAAGAGTTTCAAATAATCCTTATAAATCGGAGGCGAAATTAACCGATCTCAAGAACGTGGCGCGTGTAACGAAAAATATGCCTGCGGAGTTTATTGATAAAGAGGGGAATTGGGTAACGGAGGCATTTTTGGATTATGCGAGACCGATCGTTGGGGAGATTAGCGGAGTGGGTGTTTTGTAGTTGATTTACCGGATGTTTTATCTTAAAATGCTTCTCCGGTTTATTTTTTATTAAAATTTATGAAGAATTGCGATATGGAGGCGTGCGTGGATAATGTTGTTAGGATCGGAGCGATAGCCGTGGCTGTAGGCGCAATAGCATTGGCGGTGAAAAAGGAGTGTGGATCTTCGGCTGACGATATGGATGTATTGCCGGCAAATTTCGAGCAACGTGTGCGAGAAATAGTGGGTGGTAGCGAGATGGTGGCCGATACGGATATAACTGATGTCGGCATGACTATTGGCGAATATTGTGCTCAGTTCGATTTGAAGCTTGGCGGTTATTCGGATTTTTGCGAGGAGTAGTTTTTGATTCGTTGCGGGTTGAGTGATAAGATTCGAGCATGAGTGACAAAATAAACATAGAAAAATTGGTTAAAAAAGCGCAAGGTGGTGATACGGATGCGTTCGCTTTGGTTTATGATGAGTATTTCGAGCATGTTTACAGATATATTTATTACAGAGTTGAAAAGTCGGAGGTTGAGGATATTGCGGCGCAGGTTTTTATGAGGGCGTGGGATAATTTGGGGAGGTTCAAATTTCAGGGTGTGTCGTTTGGGGCGTGGTTGTTCAAGATTGCGCATAATTTGATAGTTGATAAATACAGGACTCATAGGAGTATCGCCGAAATACCCGTTGATTTGGCGGATGAGCGCGAGTCTTCCGATCCGAGATATATAACTCGAGGCAAGATGGATCAGCTTGTTTTGAAAAAGGCTTTAAACGAGCTTACCGATACTTATAGACAGGTTGTGATTTTAAAATTTATAAATGGATTTTCTAATCAAGAGATAGCGGAAATTCTTAAGAGAAGAGAAGGGAATGTTAGAATTTTGCAATTCAGGGCCCTGCGAGAACTCAAGGGTGTTTTGCAGAAAATGGGGTATGAATGGTAACGAATTGTGTTTTCAATCGTTAAGTTTTATTGATGGATAAGCGCAAAATAGACAATTCGGATAGTGCATGGGAGCTTGTGAAGCTTATAGATGAGCTGAATTTCAAGAAGCTCGAAATTATGGATGAAGCGAAAACCAAGAAGAGTATTTGGGCGAAAATAGAGCCACATGTCAGGGCGACTGCGTGTGGAGATCTCAAGACAGTTGCGGAACAGGTTGCGGTGACAGAGTTTTCTATTTCTCCGGCGATGAAAGCGAAAATAAAAGAGATGGTTATGGATTATGTTGAGAGCGTTAATGTCGGAGTCAGGGTGCCTTTTTTCAAGAGATTTGCGATTGCCGGCGTACTGATGGTTTTTGCGTTTTTCGCCTTGTATCCGAAGATGCCGTTTTTCCCTTCCGCTTCCGCAGAGAAGATTACTTATGTCGAAGTGGAACAGGGGAATGTTGAGATTACGAGAGACGGGAAAGTTCATACAATTACCGATGATATGTTGATTGAAGAGGGGGATGTTATGAAAGTTGCGGACGGCGCTTTGGCTCAAGTATATTTTTTTGACGACAGCAGGATGGCGTTCGCTCCTGGTAGCGAGGTTTCTTTCGGTAAGCTTTATATGGATGAAAACAATGGGGCGTTGACGCAGGTCGAGGTTGAACTTCTTTCCGGGAAGGCGTGGGTGCAAGTTATAAATTTGACCGGTGATAGCGATTATTTCTCGATTACGGCGAGTAACGGGACGTTTATTATCGATCGCGCGGCGGATTTGAATATCGAAGTTTTGCCCGCGTCGGTTGCGGTTTATGCGGTTGAATATTTGGCTGATTTCGAAATTTCTTCAGATGTTTATTATCGTGAAGGGATGCTGGGAGAGGGAGCGAAATTGGTTTATTCTGGTGATGATTTGATTATCGAAGAGTTGCCGGATATGACCGATGATGTTTGGTGGAATTACAATTTGATTAAAGACGAGGAGCATTTGGATGCGGTTACGAATTATTATATAACGCAGTCCGCCGAGAATGTTCATTTGAGATCGGCCGATCCGCTTTATACTTTTAAGAAATTCCAAGAAACCGTTGAGAAAGTTGTAAGCTTCGATTCTTCCGAGAACAGTATGCAGGTTGCGGGAAGCAGATTGGCTGAAGCGGAGCAGTTGATTTCGGAAGGATCTTCGGAAGAAGCTCAGGCGAAAATTACGGAATATTTGAATATAGTCGAAGAAGTTGTTGAGTCTGGGACCGGTGCGGGGGAAGAGGTTGATTTGAGTGTTGTCGAAGCGCAAATTGACGAAATTACGAAAGCTTTGAGCGTGAAGGTATCGGACAATAGCGGATTGGTTGCGATACAAGATGCTGTGAATCAGGCGGAAGAGTCCGTTTCGCAGACCGAGACCGAGAAAAGCTTGGTGAAGGTTGATAACGCTTCGAACAAGCTAAGCACGGTGCTCGACTTGCTGGATGCCGGTTCTTACGAAGATGCTTTATCTTATTTGAAAAGTTACCAGGAAGAAGTTTATACGGTTGTGACGGAGGATGTTTCCCAGGTTTCTTCAGAGGAAAGAGCTTATGTCGTGAGTGAGATTTTGAGTAAAAAAGTTTCCGATTTACACTTGCTTAAAATTATTGCCGGCAAGCTTGACGATTTGTCGGGAGTTGTAGATGCCGAGTTACAAGCGCAAGTTACTGACATTAAGGAACAGTCTTTGTTTGAAATTAATACAATGGTTGTTTCTTTGAAAGAAAGAGCGATAGATACGATTTCCGATTTCTTGGCGCAAGTGCAGGCTGATGAAGGCGTCCAAATTCAGGTTTTGAGTAATCTTAAGAAAACTGTACCTCTTGATTTTGATATCATTCAGAAAATAAACGATATTGAGGAAGTATATTTTGAGGAGGGGAGTGTTGTGTTTTTGGTGAACGAATGAGCCTAGAGATTGCCTTCGCAATCACTGAATGTATAAGCGCGAGGAGCGCTTCGCCTGCCTGTCGGTAGACAGGTTTCTTTGCGCTAGGGCCTGTGCACACTATTGGTTACGATTGGAATATCGCAGAAATGCTTAAAATCTGCTTATTCCCGGAGGGTTAAAGAGAAAATCATCCATCTTTTTTGTTGCTTGTCGCTTGCGTACCAACAGGTACGCGACGCTCCTCGCGCCGCAAATCTGTATAATTTTCTCTTTAACCAATTCGGAACCAATAGTGTGCACAGGCCCTAGATTCCCATCCCGATCAACCCGATTATTACTCCCAGCAATGTCATGATTCCGCCTATCATCCAAAAGCGCATGACGATTTGGGCTTCGGGCCAGCCGATGGCTTCGAAGTGGTGATGGATTGGCGCTATTTTGAAGATTTTTTTGCCGTTACGGAGTTTTTTTGAAGTCATTTGAATGATGACTGAAAGAGTTTCAATCACAAAAATAAATCCAATGAACGGGAGTACTGCGACAGAGTTGGTTAGCATTGCTATGACGCCGAGAGTTGCGCCGAGTGCAAGTGCGCCCGTGTCCCCCATATAGAATTTCGCAGGCTGAATATTGAACCACAAAAATGCCAAAGTTGCGCCTCCGATGACTCCGCAAAATGCAGTCAGAATCAGAAGGCCTTTTGCGTAAGCGATGCATCCAAAGCCTGTAAATGCGATAATCGAAAGACCGCCCGCCAAGCCATCTAATCCGTCTGTTATATTTACTGCGTTTGCGCTTGCCATGATGATGAAAACAAACAGGGGAATGTACCACCAGCCTATTTCGAAGTCGCCGATTCCGGGTAGGTGGATTGCGTCGTAGCCGAGTTTGGCATAAAACCACCATGCGCCCAGTCCGGCGAAAAGTGTTAACCAAAAAAGTTTCGGTTTTACATTGATGCCCTTGCTTGTGCCCCAGCCGCGGATGTTGAAGTAGTCGTCCAACGCGCCGAGAATCGCGACGGTTATCAGAGTGAATACCGGTAAAAATGTTTCGCTTCTGTTCCAGAGAGAATGTTCGAAGTAGCCGAGTTTGTTAAGTATGATTGAGAATCCGATGACGATGATTGCGGTTGCCCAAATTAAGATTCCTCCCATAGTTGGTGTTCCGCTTTTTTTCTGATGAAGTTGATTGAAAAGTTCCGCTTTTCTGCCGTCCATCCCGAGTTCTCTTATTTGTTTTCCGATTTTGTATTTGTGAAGAAGGGTGATAAAAGGTTTTGCCAGTGCGAGTGCCACGACGAATGCCAATCCGAATGATCCGAAGATGAGTATTAAGTGGCGGGCTGTGTCGGTGATGGGGAACATGATTTTAGAGGGTAGATAATAGAATAAGATTGCGCTACGCTATCCTACCATATGTACGAATTGTAGAGCCAATCGAGTAGAAGTTTGGTTTCACCGAAGCGATCTTGAGAACCCAGGATGACGGTGAGGATTTCATGATTTTGTTCGTTTTCGGCGACTGTTATCAGACATTCTCCGGCGGCTCCGGTTTTCCCTGTTTTCAGACCTTTAACATTTAAATAAGAGCCCAAAAGTTGGTTGGTTGAGGTTAAGTTGTGAGTTGGGTATCCGTCCGTTCCGGTTACTGTTGCGGATGTGAGACTGGTGATATTTCTGATGAAGTCATTTTTGAGTAGATACATGCTTAAAAAGGCAAGGTCTTTAGCTGTGGAGTAACCTTGATCGTCGAGTCCGCTGGCGCTTGTGAAGTATGTTTCGTTCAAGTCGAGTTGTTTCGCTTTTTGGTTCATTTTTGCGACGAAATTTTCTTCACTGCCCGCATTGAATTCGGCGAGTGCCACGGCGCAGTCATTACCGGATGGTATCAAAAGTCCGTATAGCAGTGATTCAACCGTTATCGTTTCGCCCGTTCCGAGCCACACTTTTGAACCTTCGGTGTTTGCGGCATTGTAGCTTACGGTGACAACCGAATCGAGGTCCTCTTCTTCGAGGATTATATAGGCGGTCATCAGCTTCGTGAGGCTGGCGATCGGGAGTTTGTCATGTTCGTTTTCCGTATAAAGGATTGTGTTTGCGGTGAGGTCTAAAGCGTAGCCCGCGTTTGCATATATGACCGGTTCGATTTTGCCGGCCTTCAAAGTTGGAATTGAGTGTATTTCAATCAAACTGCTTGTATCGAAAGTTCTTTCCACTTCCGGCATTGCAGCTTCTTCTCCTGTGAAAGAGGGGGAAGTTTGGAGTGAACCTAAAATGAGTAATGATAATAGAGCCCTTAACATTGTTTGATTTTATAGAGGTCTCTGCAAAAGTACCTTTTTTACTGCATTTTGTAAATTTTCGCTGAAAATTATTCATAGCTCGTCACCGTATCGCTATCTGATACGATGAAAATTTGCAAAAATCGTATCTATTTCTGTTTTTGTGAGATGCCTGAATTGACCTTTTCGGAGTGTGCCGAGTTCGATTGGACCGATTTTCATTCTGCGCAAGTGTACCACGTAAGTTTTGAGAAGTTTAAAAACTTCGCGTATTTGTCTTTTGCGGCCTTCGGTGAGAGTGATGTCGATGCGAGTGTAATCTTTTGTGCGTTCGTTCAATTTGTATGGCATTTTGTTGAGAATTTTGCCGTCGAGCGAGATGGTGCCGGATATTAATTTATTAAGAGTCTCGTCGGAGACTTCGCCTTTGAGTGAAACTTTGTATGTTTTTTCGTGATGGTGTTTTGGGTGGGTGAGTATGTTTATAAATTCTCCGTCGGTTGAAAGGATCATCAGTCCTTCCGAATTTTCGTCGAGTCTGCCGGCGGGTTTTACTTTTTGTAATTCTTTCGGTAGTAGGTCGAGGACGGTTTGTCTTTTTTCAGGGTCGCTGGTTGTTGATATATATCCTTTTGGTTTGTAGAGGGCGATATAGATGTGGTGTTCTTGTTTCGCAATGTGATTTCCGTCGACTGTTATTTCCGAAACGTCGTTTGCCTTATCGCCAAGCTTGGCTTTTTTGGCATTTATGAAAACTTTGCCAGCAGAGATTAATTCTTCGGCTTTACGTCGCGAGCAGTATCCCGCGTTTGCGATGAGTTTTTGAATTCTTTCGGGCGTATTTATTGTGGCCAATAATAAAAGTTCTTCGAGTAGTTTTCTTCGTAGAAAGGTATGAAATCTTCTCCGAGTTCAATGATGATCGAGGCTTCGGTTTCCCAATTCTGCGATTGATATTTCTCCGGGATAATGTCCGTTACCTTGGCCATCGGTATTAATTTTTGCAAATACTCTAATGTGTCTGTGTTTGTGAGGTTTTCGCCGGCGAGATTGTAAATTGTGGTTGTGGCTTGACCTATTTCCGGAGCGTTGCCGTATCTCACTACGTCGAATCCGTATCTGTCCAAGTAGTACAAGGTGTTTGTTGCGAGTCCTTCGTATTTAACTCCGTTTACGATTTGTAGAGGGGTTGGGTTTGTGTACATGCTTGGATTGTGCAAGAAGAATTCCGAGAATGTTGCAAGCTCTGAAAAATCTTCTGAATTTGGGACCAAGACTGCGCTACCGCCGTATAGGTCTTGCGGTGGGACGTAAAGGAATCCGCCTACGCTATATGGTGCATCGTTGAATACTCGCGATAACATTGAGTCTTCCGAGAAGTCGTCTGCTATTTCGCCGAGGTATGCCATTTCCGACAGTGTGAGATTTGTCATGAAGTTGCTTGAAATTGCGTCGAGAAGGTCTTTTATTTTGCTTGGGCTTGTCAACACTCCCATCGATAATGTTTTTTCCTTAATGGCGTTTAGTATTTGTTGTTGGCGGAGTGCGCGATCAAAATCGGAAGTTGTTTTTCTACTGCGTGCATATTTAAGAGCATCTTCGCCGTCGAGATGATTCTCGCCCGTTGGGAGTGCAAATGTTGTGTAAAGCCCCGTCTCGTCGAGAGGGTATTGATCGTCATAGAAGCTACTTTCCAAGTAGACATCAATTCCGCCGATTGCATCAACGATTTCCGTAAATCCACTGAAATCTATCAAGGCGTAATATTGGATATCTATTCCTATGATTCCCCCGATTTTTATCGATGTGTCTTCCAGCGCGAGTTTTTGAGCTTCCGCTTCTTGATATCCTGCCTCTTCATATTCCAATTTTGAAAGTTCGTAATATCGATTTATTCTGTCGCCGTAACCTTCTTCGTATTCTATGTAAAGATCACGTGGAATCGATAGCATGGGGATCAGATTGTTTTCCAAATCCAGCGAAGCTATTATTATCGAATCCGTTAATTCGGCTCCGTCGTGTTCTCCCCCGCCTATGCCCAAAAGAAGAAAGTTTGTGTAACCCGCTTCATCTTCTTGCAGCGAACTGCTTACAAAGGAAAGAATGATGTTTTTTATCGAGATTGTGGGAGCGTTGCCGATTGCGGTTGCAAGTGCGGAACAGCCTTTATATGTGCCAAAAACAAGAACTCCTATTATTAAAATTGCGGCGATGTGTGCGCGCAAGAAGGTCGTTGTTGATTTCTTTATTTTTTCTACGGTGTCTTTTCTTTTGATTTCGTGTTCGGAGCGGATTTTGTTCGTTTTGAAATTCATTTTTAATTTAAGACTTGGGTATTTTAGTATCGAGTTATTACGAAGGCAAGGTGCTTGAGAGGTTCTTTGTTTTATGATATAATTTAAAGATTTAAATTTTGTCAAAATGATAACTGCGGATGTTGTTAAAAATATAGGTGACCGCCTAAGGAAGTTGTATTTTTTTAAGATGGTAGATATTAACAGGATTTTAGATGATCTTGAGCGGGTTCCCGAAGATGTTATTGGCCAGATTTCAAATATATTAAGTATGGCGGAAAAGAAACAGCAAGAGTTGCTTGTTAAGGTTAATAGTGCTGATAGGGACTTCAACTCGAAGTTCAAAAGATTTTTGGTCAAAGTGCGTAATGATGCGGTTAAACGTTTTTCCGATCAAGAAGGGCGATTTGCCGAAGATATTCTTAAAAAGCTTTGAAAACATGGGTATGTTTGAAAATAGATTTGTTTATTTTTCAGGGGTTGACAAGCCGAAATTAACGGTTGAAAACCTTGATCCTTTGCAAAGAAAAAAAGAACTTGCCGAAAAAGGAGCGTTGCCGATTGATGAATTAGTGCATGATTCCAACAGGCTGGTTGATACTTACGAGGACCAACTTGCCGATTTGCCGGACGATTTCAAATCGGTTCTTCACGACAATATCGTTGATTATTTTATGACTTCGGCTGATAGATATGATAACGATTCGGAAGTTGGTTTGGATGCGATTGAATTCAGCAAATATTCGGATGATATGCTTGCTAAATTGCGTGGGATTCTTGATCAATATGCTCCTTCAAAGGAGCAACTTGAGGTTCGCGAGAAGCAGAAAGAGGCCGTAGCAGATGCTCAAGAGGTGGTAGCAGGTATCGGGTCGGTTGAATTGGCTGATGTGGCTTTTGATCCGGTCAATTTAAATACTCCTGAAGGAATTCAGGGGGAGCTTGTTAAATTCAATCAAAGAAGTGAGGGCTTCCGAACTCAAGCCGGCGATATGGCAGATAAGGTTGGCAGGTTCCAAGAAGCTTATAATCGTTTTGAAGAAAGCAAGTTGAGCTGGAGGGCTCTTTATCAGGGTACCATAATCGGTAAAATTGCCGGGTGGTCCAGTGACGAGGCTAACGGTTTGCGTTCTACTTTGGATGAATTGAGGGCCGGTTTAGATTCCAATCTTTCCAGGTTGAGAGAGGAACGGGTTGTTTTGGCAGATTACGGAGCCGAAATGGACCAAGCCGGTAATGATTTAAGGAGCAAGGCGCAACAAAAATTAGCGCAAGTTAAGAATCGTGGTTCGGAATTCGAACAGACTCGTTTTAAAGATCGTAAACAATATTCCGAACTTCAGTCGCAAAGGTTGGATCTTTCGGCTAAGCGAGGGGAGATGGCTTCATATTTGTATGATTTACGTGCCCAGGCTGATGTTGCAACAAGATCGCAAAACGAACTTACCGTTAAAGAAGAACAGCTGGGTGAGTTTAGTGGCATGGTCGACAGCTCTCTTTTGATTTTGGATACAGCTTTGCGGAATGACAATTTGTCCGAACCTCAAAGAAAAGCCCTTGAAGAAAAAAGAGACGATTTAATGGATCGTCAAAATCTTGTAGTCGGTGGAATTGAAAGCGTTGATCAGCTGAGAGGTTCGGTTGGTCAAGCTTCCGAGCAGAGGGAAGATATGATATCGCAAGTACGAGCCGGGACTGTAGATATTGATACATATCTATCTACAACAGTTGATCCTGCTTTAAGTTCGATCGATGAATCTATGCGATTGCTTGAAATAGCCGCGTTACAAAACGGTTCGCAATCTGACAGGATTGAGGCCGAATATGCAATAAAAATTGATGCTATTGACGAAGTTGACGCGCTTGTTGCCGATAATGTTATAGATAATAATTTGGCCAATACGCAGTTACTTGGATTCTTAGAATCACAAAAACAATTTATTGATAGTGTTAACGTTGAAGATATTAGTTTATGGAATGCTACCGGTGGTTTCGTATTGGGTAATTTGGGTCGAGGATTAAACTTCTTGAGTACCGGAGTTTATGATAGAGTTCAGGATTTAATGATAGATCTTACAAAAGATATACCCGTTGTTAATGTCGGTACCGAGATTTTTGCAAATTGGACGGTCGGGATGGTTTCAGGTGTTCTTTCCGGTGCCGGCGAATTGGCTTCCGGTTTAAATATGTTGATTGATAAACCTACTACCGTTCTTCGTGGTATGGGTTCGCTTATCGGGAGAGATCCGGTTACCGGCGAGTTTAGTTCCGGCACTGCCGGTGATGCATGGAAAACAATGGGTAAAGCGTTGATAGCTTGGGATAATTTTGCAGAAGGTGATTGGGGGAAAGGGATTGGGAAAGTTGGATTTAATGTGCTTTTAACTCTTACCGGACTTGGAGTTGCCGGGGATGCCGCTAAAGGTGCGGCTTCGGTTGCTTATCTTGCCGCCAGGGAAATGGGTGCCGGAGCATTAAGTGCCGGGGTTAGAGCGGGTTTCGCCGGTACGAGGGCTTTTGTAGTCGAAACTTCTTCCGGGTTGGCTAGGTTGCCCGGTGAAATTATCGGGGCGCCCGGTAGGGTTTTGAGATTGTTTGCAGGTAATCCATCCGGAAATATTTTGGACGATATGGCGAGATTGGAATCTTCTATATCAGAGATGACTATTTGTCGGCGATTTCCTAAATTGGCAGGTATGAGTGCCAGAGAATTACATGCTTTGAGTCCTACTCAGCTTGTTAGGATGGGGGTAGTAGGGTCGAGATCTTATGTGGAATTTGTTGCGTTGGTTACCGCAAGGAATAAGCTTTCCAGATTAGGTAGTACGGTTGGTCGTAGCAGTGGCAGGATAATTGGTGGGCCGCAATCTGTGCCCGGACGTCGAGGTGGTGCCAGCTTTCCGCGGCGTGGACCGAAGATAATAGGTGAACCGGGTACCGTTCCGCGACGTGGACCGAGTGGGAAATCAAAAGTTCGTCCTTCGGCTTCGGAGAGACCTTTTTGGGGGGATGTGCGTTATCGCGAGGTGCCAGGGCAACATGTTGGTTTGGAAACTTTTCTCGGTGGTGCGAAGGCTAACCGTGGTGATAAATTAATAATACAAGCGGTTGATGCCAGTGGAGAACCTATTGCATTGAGTTGGCGATACGAATTCCCAACTGAAGTTATTTTTGATAATGGTGTTTTTGAAAGAGGCGCTTTTTCATTTTGGGATAGCCAAAGTAGTTTTGGTAAAGCCTTGATTCGTCCTGATTCGAGTGGACATGGGATTCTTTACAGACAGGGTGTAACTTCCGACGAGCTGGTCCCGGTTGGCAAAATAACGTCTGTCCAAATTGAGAAACCGGCATCTTTCGGAAGAAAAGTTGCCTAACGTTTTTAACAAAAATTTAATATCTGCGTGTTATTAACGAGATATGTTTTTTCGGTTTTTTTGTTTGGGATTTCTAGGTGGAATTTTTGTTGCGAATAATTTCACTGATTTTTGTGATTTGCGGAAATGGATATTTTTGATTTTTGCGTTAGTGTTTTGTTTCGCTTTTAAAT
>LCFW01000002.1 GCA_000999315.1 Candidatus Peregrinibacteria bacterium GW2011_GWF2_43_17 | reverse complement strand
ATCATTCGTGCGTATATTGAGAACCAAGGTCAAGAAGATGCGGGACAAGCGAAGCTTGAACTACGCTAACCCCGCCTGCGTAAGCTGGCGGAAGTTTAGCATTTCTGCGTCACTCCTTCTCGCCCCGCTTAGCGGGGCTTTCCAGTATCACTTCGTCGTCGTTCCTTGAACTGCTATAATATCTGCGATATTCCAATCGAAACCAATAGTGTGCACAGGCCCTAATAAACTAATAGACACATAGTATGCGTGCTTTAATTCAGAGGGTAAAACATGCTTCCGTATCTGTTGAAGGCAAGGTCGTTGGCAAGTGTGGCGAAGGTTTTTTGGTTTTGCTTGGAGTTGGGAATGGCGATTCTTCGCAGGATGTCGATTATTTGGTGAAAAAGATTGTTGACATGAGGATTTTCGCAGACAAGGACGGAAAGTTTAATTTGTCATTAAAAGACGTTGGTGGCGAATGTTTGGTTGTTTCGCAGTTTACTTTGTATGCTGATACGCGGAAGGGAAATCGACCGAGTTTTACGGATGCGGCCGAGCCCGAGTTGGCGAAGATGTTATATGAAGAGTTTTGTGAAAAAGTTGCCGAGATGGGTGTTAAGGTTGAGAGAGGAGTTTTTGCGGCTTATATGCAGGTTGAATTGGTGAATGATGGGCCGGTGACGGTGGTGGTGGGAAAGTAGGCAATTTTTAAATATATTTTTTATGGAAAAATATGGGTTGGAGCCTGGTTGCAATAGTGGAGGAATTAATCGTATGCAGGCTATCCCGTGTGGTGTGGATAAGGTTATTGGTTTGATTCGTTTGCTTACCGATTTTGTTACCAGATTGGGAGAAAAGGATAATGGTCCTCTTATGGATGAATTATTGCGTGTTAATCCCGGTGATTCCGAAGCGGTTGTCGAGATCAAAACGGGAGAGATGGCCAGGAATGTTGTGGGGCTGGTTTTGAAGTGTGCTCGTTATGATTCTTTGGATGTTAGAGTGCAGTTTCCAAATGATGCACAACCCGTTGTTCGTATAGTTCTTAAGTTGAAGGATATAGGTAGGATTTTTGAAATTATGACAGGTCTCGATATTCGCGGATTGGTTTTTATGTTGGAGTCGACGGATCCCAATATTCCAGGGGTTTATTTTATTGGTGTTGGATTGAGGGACATGCATCGTTATTTGGAGACCTATGGATTTTTGAAAGAGTAGGCGACGATTTTTTTTGACACATTGGTTTGTTCATGATATAAGTAATGAGCAATGATTTTAAAAAGATTTAAAAATGGAGTTACGTGGCGTGGTCACTTTTGTCTTTTTCAGAGGTGGTGATATAGCGTGTGCTACCGATTAATGTGTTTTGAAACCCACCTCTCGTGAAAGGATATGAGGGGTCTTTTTTTAATTTTCAATTTATGAATCCAAAAGATCGAGAGTTACAGTGCCTTGAAAGGATTGCACCCAGGGATGAAATTGAGCGTAATAGATGGGTTCAGCGTGCATCGGATGTGGCAAGGGATATCAGAACGATTAGTGAAACTATGGCCGAAAACAGATCGAGTTATGCATTGGAGCCTGTTGCGCCTGGACCTTATGAAGTGAATGTCGGGATTGATGAATCCGTTTTGGAGCATGTTGTATCGCGAATTGAAGGGAGCGTTGTGGATGGGGTTCGTGATTCTGTGGATTATTTGGATTCGTCGGTTGATCGTGTTTACGATGAACAGGTTAGGACTAATGGTCTTGTGCGATTTTTCCATGCGGATGTTTCATCATCGCTTGAGGGTATAAGGGGCAATATAGAGTTGTTGACAGGGGTTTCCGGTTTGAATCTCGGGATTGCCGCTGTTGGGGTTGGTGTGTATTTTGAGCAATTGGAGGAACAGAAGAAAATTCGAGATACTTTAGCGGTGATGCATGATGATCTAACCGATGGGCTGGTTGGGATTGCAGTTGGTATTGAAGACGCGACAGAAGCTATTATCGAAGCTCAGAATAAAGGATTTTTGTTTTTGGGCGATGCCATTTCCGATGGTTTTGTCGAGTTGCATATTGAACAAGAAAGAAGGCATCGAGAGATGGTTGCTGTTGTCAGAGAAGTCGCTGAGAATAGTCATGAGTATAGAGCCAGAGAGAAGTTCAGGCATGCCGAAATTAATTTCCGTACCAAAAAATACGGAGCCGCCTTGAATGATCTGAAGGATGTTTTTTGTGAAGTAAGCGTATTCTCTCCGGGATGGTTGTTGTTTGCTCGTATAAGTTTTATTTTGGGGCAGGTTACCGTTGCGAAGGAAGCGTGTAGATTTGCCAGATCTTATTCTTCGGAACGAGGTGAAAAAGATGTTTATATGAATGCGACTATTGAATTGATTAGATTGGAGTTGGCTACGGGCAATTTTGATTCCATGCGCGATATGGTGAAAGACGTTCCTATTGCGGAGTTGCTAATGGACCCTGTCATTCGTGAATTTTTCAGCCAACGATTGGTTGAGATTTGCAGAGTATTTCGGTCTGTTGAAGTTGATGATATAAATATAGATGCTCCGCAGTATTTGAACAAGTGGAGCAAATTTACTGAATTCAAGGATTTGCTTAAAAAACTGGAGGCTTGCTTAATTTTTTTCTGTCATGACGTGCAATCGGAATTTTTCGACGATGATAAGACTTTCAAGGTGGTATGCAAGATTTTCAATGAAATAATGAAGATATTTGCTTGTTCTCCCGACATCCTATTGCAAAAGATGAAAGAGTCTCCTCGCGCTTATGATTATTTGTCCAGGATTGTGGATGGTTACTCACGTCCGCAACTTACCGGCAGAGGTGTGATGAAACGTTTTAAAGGATTAAAGGAGTTGGTTGGCGAACTGGAGCGAGCGTTGATGCCGATATAGCTTGTAGGGTCGTTAGTGGACAGCGAATAGTCGAATATGTATATTTGTGTTCGGTTTTCTTTTTAATAAATTCTTTTATGCCAGAACAAGATCTAATGGATAAGGTGATTTCTCTTTGTAAACGCAGAGGGTTTGTTTTCCCGGGTTCGGAGATTTATGGCGGATTGGCGAATACGTGGGATTATGGACCATATGGGGTGGAGCTGAAGAATAATTTAAAGAGGATATGGTGGAAAACTTTTGTGCAGGGGAGAGATGATATGGTGGGTGTGGATGCGGCTATTTTGATGAATCCTCGGGTCTGGGAGGCGTCGGGACATATTGAGAATTTTTCGGATCCGCTTGTTGATTGCAAGAGTTGCAAGGAGAGGTTTAGGGGAGATAAATTGATTGAAGAAAAGCTTGGAATTGAGGCGGCGGCGAAGTTGAATTTGAAAGATTTGACGACAATTATTCATGAGAACAAAATTCCTTGTCCCAAGTGCGGAAAATGTAATTTTACAGAGGCGAGATCTTTTAACTGTATGTTTAAAACTCATCAAGGTGTCATTGAGGAGACTGCGTCTCTTGTTTACTTGAGGCCGGAGACTGCGCAGGGGATTTTTACGAATTTTAAAAACGTATTAAATACTTCACGCAAGAAATTGCCGTTTGGGATTGGGCAGATTGGGAAATCGTTTAGAAACGAGATTACGCCTGGGAATTTCACTTTTAGAACGAGAGAGTTTGAACAGATGGAGATCGAATATTTTATTCGCGAAAAAGATTGGGAGACTCTTTTTGACGGATGGGAGAAAGATTGTTGGGATTTTTATCTTGGACTCGGGTTGAAAAAAGAAAATTTGCGTTTTAGGGATCATGATAAGAAAGAGCTTTCGCACTATTCCAAAAAAACCAAGGATATCGAGTATAAGTTTCCGTTTGGGTGGGGTGAGTTGATGGGGTTGGCTTATAGGACGGATTTTGATCTTAAAAGGCATAGCGAGTTTAGTGGTGAGAAGCTGACGTATTTCGAAGAGGGTGAGCAGCCGTTTGTGCCGCATGTTATTGAACCGTCGTTTGGTGTGGAAAGGACTGTTTTGACGATTTTGCTGGATGCTTATTGTGAGGAAGAGGTGAATGGTGAGACGAGAGTTGTTATGAAGTTTAATAAAAAAATAGCTCCGATAACGGTTGCCGTTTTGCCTTTGAGCAATAAGTTGAATGAGGAGGCGAGCAAGGTTTATAAGATGATCAAGTCGCAGTTTGCTTGCGAGTTCGATGTTTCCGGGTCTATTGGGAAAAGATACAGGAGGCAGGATGAGATTGGGACGCCTTATTGTGTGACTTTTGATTTCGATTCTCTTGAAGATAAATCCGTGACGGTGCGCGATAGGGATACGATGAAACAGGAGAGAGTGAAGATTGAGGATCTCATGAAGGTGTTTTAGTATTCCTGATGTGTCCAGTCCGGAATTCCTTTGTCAATCCTTCCCCGTTGATAGGGAGGGGTTTTTCTGTTATAATAATATGATTTAAATTCGAATTTTGATGGAGATGTTAAAACAGGTTGGGGGGCAGATAATAGGGCAACCTTGGTGGGCGATTTGTGTCGAGGTGGTTGCTATCTATGCGTTTATCAGGTTTGCGTTATGGGCTTTCAGGTTTTGGTATTTTTTGTATAGGAGAAAACATGTCAGATATTTGAAAATCACTTTGCCTCGCGAGGATTCGCAAAAAGATAAGGAAAAGGCGACGGAAAAAGATTTCAAGGAGAAAATTGCGATTATGGAACAGCTTTTCAGGGGCCTGCATGAGATCGGGGAGCTTACTTTGAAAAACAGGTTGAAAGTTTGGTTTTTCGATCATGCGATGGTCTCTTTCGAGCTTTTTGTGGAGAAAAAAGAACTCTCTTTTTATGTGGTGATGGATGAGTATTTTATGGATATAGTTGAGAAACAGATCACCTCTTTTTATTCGGATGCGGATGTGCAGATTTATAAAGAGCCTTACAGTTTGGAGAATAGCGACCCGAAGATTAAAAACACGATCATAGGTTATTATATGCATCATGTTAAGAAGTATTGGTTTCCGATTAAAACTTATAAAAACATAGAGAATGATCCGTTGAACGATCTTTCGAACGTTATGTCCAAATTGGAGGATAACGAGAAAGCGGTTGTTCAGATCATCGTTAAGCCGAAGAAGAGCAAGTGGCAAAAAAAGGCTGTGAATTACGGTTCACAGTTGTTTAAGGGTAAAAAGCCCAAGATGGGTTTTTGGAGTAAGATCCCGGTAATAAAGCAGATACATGCTTTGTTTGTAACCCTTATTTTCGGATACGATAGGGCGAAGGAGACAAGTACGAATGCTCCGGGTGCGAATTCCGGCGATAAATTTGTTCGTATGTTGCAAACGGAGGAAGAGTTGGCGAAGAGGATAGGTGAAAAGTCGAGTCAGGTTGGTTTTGATGCCATGATCAGGGTTTTCGCATCATCTCCGAATCCCGTAAGAGCGGAACAGCTTATCAGCAATCTTTTCGTGGCTTTCAATGTATTTAAAGATGCGGCTTCGAATTGGTTCCAGGGGCGCAGGATGTTTTTTATGAATGTTATCAATACTCCTTGGATTAAGTGGAATTTTCAAAACAGAGTTTTGAAATTCGGAGAAAAATCCAGCCTTCTTGTTCCGGAAGAACTTGCGACGTTGTACCATTTCCCGAACAGTAGATATAACTACACGCCGATTATCAAATGGTTACAGTATAAAGTCGTGCCCGCTCCAGTCAGTTTGTCGAAGGAGGGGATTTTGCTCGGTTATAACGCTTTTAGAGGCGAGAAACGAGAAATCAGGTTCGCGAAAAAAGACAGGCGCAGGCATCATTATGTTATAGGTCAGACGGGTACAGGTAAATCCGCCTTTATCAGCATGATGGTCAGGCAAGATATTAAGAATGGCGATGGGCTTTGTGTTGTTGATCCGCACGGCGATCTTATCGAGGATATTTTGCAATATATTCCGAAAGAACGTGTCAGGGATGTGATCGTTTTCGATCCGTCGGATCAGGAGAGACCGATGGGTTTGAATATTTTGGAGGCGGAAACATCCGAACAGCAAGACATGGCTTCAAGTCAGGCGACAGAGATTTTCATTAAAATATTCGGCGATGAGATATTCGGTCCGCGCATTCAGCACTATTTCAGAAACGCTTGTTTGACTCTTATGGAGGATAAAGAAGAGGGTGCGACGCTTATAGATGTGCCGAGGATGTTTACCGATGATGAATTTATGAAATATAAAGTTACAAAGATTACAAATCCGGTAGTTAAATCTTTCTGGGAACATGAGTATGCGAATACGGGTGATCGTGAGAGACAGGAGATGATTCCGTATTTCTCCGCGAAATTCGGTCCGTTTATTACGAATATGATAATGCGCAATACGATTGGGCAGACCAAATCGGCTTTCGATTTCAGGAAATGTATGGATGAGAAAAAGATACTTCTGATTAATCTTTCAAAAGGTAAGTTGGGCGATTTGAATACGCAGCTTCTCGGGTTGATTATTGTTGCCAGAATACAGATGGCGGCGATGAGCAGGGTTGATACGCCGGAAGATAAAAGAAAGGATTTCTATCTCTACGTGGATGAGTTCCAGAATTTTGCGACGGATAGTTTCTGTTCGATTTTGTCCGAGGCTAGAAAATACAGATTGGCTTTGACGATGGCTCATCAATATATCAACCAGCTTGTGGTTACGAAATTCGGCTCGACAAGTTCTCAAATCAGAGATGCCGTATTCGGTAACGTCGGTACTTTGCAATCGTTTAAAGTTGGTGCCGAAGATGCAGAATATTTGGCGAAAGAGTATGCGCCGGTTTTAACAGAGCAAGATGTTATCGGGATAGCGAATTACAAGGCTTACATAAAGCTCAATATAGATAACGCGACTTCAAGACCTTTCTCTCTTGAAACAGCTTACAATATCGTTGGGGCGAGCGAGAAAATCAGGGATATAGTTAAGCAGTACTCCAGGATGAAATATGGCAGAAAAAGAGTGTTTGTTGATCAGGAAATTACTGCCAGGATAGGTATAGATATTGCGGCGGCGAATGTCAAAAAAGATAAACCTTTCGATCAGAAATTAAAAGAAAAAGGGTTGATGAGTGAACCGCCAAAAGATATTAAAAATATACTTTCGCAACCGGTTAACAATTTGAAAAAAGATGACAAGCCTAAAATATAAACATGTTATGCATGACGATCAATTGTACGCCGAATATGATTCTGCGGCGGAATGGCATTTTAAGTTGCAGAGCATAGCTGTCGTTTCGTTGATTACGGCTATTGCTTCCGTTTTCGCGGCGTTTTTATATGTTTTCAGTGTTTTTTCGACCGATCTTGATAAGAAATCGATGCAAGTTGATTCGTTGGTTACGGAGGTTGGTGAATTGAAGGATGAAAATCTGACTTTATATCAGGAATTGGAGGAGGTTGCCGACATGGGGGAAGCGAATTTGTTTAGATATGAAAAGGTGGTTTCAGTTCCGGTTGTTACCGTAAGTTCAGAGGAGACTTTTGACATCTTGATTATGGGTACTCACGGGACTTTGACCGATACGATTATGCTTGCAAGTATCAATCCGGATTTGAAAACCATTAGTTTGATTTCAATACCTCGCGATTTATCGGTAAACGGGAGAAAAATAAACGAGCATTATAATTTATACGGTTCCGATTATATGAAGGAGGCGGCGTATGAGATTACCGGAATTATGCCCGAAAAATATGTTGTTATCGATATGCAAGCTTTCATAGATATCGTTGATGCCGTGGGAGGAGTTGATGTTTATGTGGATAAAGCTATTTACGATACTCTTTATCCTAACGGCAAAGGCGGATATAGCACTTTTTATATTGAGGCCGGAGAGCAACATTTGGATGGGGCGACCGCGCTGAAATATGCGCGTAGCAGGGAAAGTACTTCCGATTTCGACAGAGCCGAGAGGCAACAGGAGGTTGTTTTGGCCTTGAAAGATAAAGTAGTAAGTTCTGGTTTAGTGGGCGATGGATCAGCGATTTTGGATATTTTGAGTTCTGTTCTCGAAAATGTTGATACCGATATCAGTTTTATAGATACGATAACTTATTATGCTTCTTATGGAAATTATACGGTTGAGACTGGAAATGTTTTGACCACATCGAATTATTTGTACTCGACTTATAATATGTACGGGCAATATATTTTGTTGCCGGATGTGGGGGATTATGGAGAGGTTTGGGAGTGGGTGGAAGGGGTGGTGAGATAAATAGACTGATTATCGGATTATAGTCAGCCAGTTCCCGTATTTCTTATTCTCTCCGTGTACTATTTTCATAAACTTTTCTTTGAGGCGCATTGTTATTGGGCCTTTTTCGAATTTCATTTTGGACTTATTGATGGCGCAGATTGGGCTGATTTCGGCGGCGGTTCCGGTGAAGAAGGCTTCATCGGCTTTTTTAAGTTCGGTCGGAGTGATTTTTCCTTCGGCGACTTTGTAGCCGAGATCTCTTGCGAGTTTGATGATTGAATTTCTTGTGATTCCTGGGAGTATTGAACCTAATGATGGGGTATAAATTACCGCGTTTTTTATCATGAAAATATTTTCTCCGGGACCTTCTGCGACGTATCCGTCGTTGTCCAGAAGCAAAGCTTCGTTGTAGCCGCTTTTGTGAGCGTCCAAAGATGCCAAGATTGAGTTGAAATAATGGCCTACGATTTTGGCGGTTATGATCGTCGATTTTGAATTAATTCTTGTGAATGGGCTAATTTTTATTTTTATCGGTTTTGTTCCCAAGTATGCGCCCCATCCCCAAACGGCGATGATTGTGTCTACGGGTAAATTTTTTGCCAATATGGACATTTTTCCGTACCCATAATAGGAGAGTGGGCGAATGTAGCCCGATTTCAGCTTATTTTTTTTGACAGTTGCAATGATCGCTTTTTGGATCTCTTGTTTTGTGTAAGGAATTTGCATGTCGATTGCTTCGGCTGAATAAAAAAGGCGCTCGACATGTTCTTTTAATCTGAAGATAGCGATACCTTTTTTGGTCTCATAAAATCTTATTCCTTCAAAAACTCCTGCACCGTAGTGAAGTGTATGTGTTAGCACGTGCGTTTGGGCCTTTGCCCATTTTACGAACTTGCCGTTTTTCCAGATGTAAGGGGTGGTGAGCATGGGGTATATGTTGTAGGAAGTAGGTTGTAGGAGGTGCGGGAGGGATTTTAACATTTTTGGTTAAAACCTCAAATCAGGTGTTGTCAGTTTCGGGAGATTTTTTTGCTCGATTTTCCTAGCTGTTCTTTGTGCGAGCGAATAAAGTTCTATAAATCCGGCCGATGCGTTTTGATTGAAAAGATTGTTTTTCATGAAAGTTGCCATGTTCTCATCCAGCATCGAATATGGAGAGGTGATAGCCGTGACAAAAATGGTGCCTTTGTAGAGCTTGAGTGTGACTTCGCCTGTAACTTTTTCGTTCATTTTGTCTATGAAGGAGTTAAGGTTTTGCATGAGCGGTTCAAACCATTTGGCGCTGTAACAAAGGTAGCTCCATTTTTGGTCTATTAAGTATTTAAATTCGTTTTCGTCTCTTGTGGAGACGAGTTTTTCAAGATTCTTGTGTGCTTCGATTAAGATTGCGGCTCCGGGTTGCTCGTATATGCCCCTGACCTTTAGGCCGATCAACCTGTCTTCTATGAGGGGTGTGATGCCCATGGCGTGCTCGGCGCCGATTTTGTTTAATGTGAGGATGAGCTTGTGAATCGGGAATGCTTGATTGTTGATCGAGACGGGAATCCCTTTTTCGAATCCTATTTTTATCGTTTGTGCGATAGGGGAGGCGGCTTGTGGTGTTTTGCAGATTTTCAAGATGTTTGAGAGTATCGGGTTTTTGCTGATGTTTTCGATTTCTCCGCCTTCGGCAGACCCACCCCAAAGATTTTCGTCGTATGAGTAAGGTTTTTTCGAGGTGCTGGGTACCGGGATGTCATGTTTTTTTGCGTAGGCGAGTTCTTCGTCTCTGCCCATGCTCCATTCTCTGACCGGTGCGATTGTTTTTAGTGTTGGATCGAGTGTTGGGATATAACTTTCGAATCTTACTTGATCATTCCCTTTTCCGGTGCAGCCGTGTGCGATCACTTTGATCCCTTTTTGTTGAGCCGTTTTGACTGCGAGTTGGCTGATCATGACTCTTCCGAGCGGGCAGAACAGGTGGTAATTGCCTTGGTATGATGCGTTGGCTTTGATAGCTTTTGTTAAAATTTCTTTTGAAAATTCTTCTTGTGCGTCTATCAAAACCGCTTCTTCGACTCCGAGTTTTATCGCCTTTTCTTTTATTTGTTTGAAATTCGCGATTTGGCCTATGTTTACTGTCAGAGTTGTGACTTTTGCGTCATATTTTTCTTGAATCCATTTGAGCATTACGGAAGAGTCGAGTCCTCCGGAGTAGAGAAGTAGAACGTGTTTTGCTTCCTTTTTTGAAGCTTCGTGTGATGCGATTTTTTTGTACATTGTTGTTGTGAGTTAAAAATTTTATATATAAAAAAGAACCCCACTGTGTATCGATCCGATGGAGTCTACTTGTTTTTTTGTACAGCAGTTGTCTCCACTAGATCAGTGGAGTGCGACGGAAATTCGTTGTTAAAATTGCTGTATTCATCATGAGTGCAATTTATTCTTGATTTTTTTATTGTCAAATCTTTTGCGATATTCGCGAGAATATGTTAAAAGTACTCTGTTCAAATGACGCGGGGTAGAGCAGTGGCAGCTCGTCGGGCTCATAACCCGGAGGTCGGTGGTTCGAATCCACCCCCCGCAACCAGGACACCGGTAGCGAAGCGAACGGGCACCAGTCGGCCCTTTATAAATGAGTTGTTTCGCGGAGGCGGAATTCCTATTGCTCCGTGAAAGAAAACTTGAAAATGTCGGCGTATACAGTTATAAATATTTCCGTGTAAATTTATAAGAATGCTTTTCTTTCATAAGAAAAATAAGTTGTCATTGAAACCGCCAAAACATTTTTTTATTGATCTTGTGATATTGACCGGTGTTGTGATGACTTGGAGAGGAGTTTGGCATATAATGGATATATACTTGTTCCCTAATAATGAGGCGTTAAGCAGTATCGTTTCGATTGTGATGGGCGTGATATTGCTTTATCTTCCTGAAGAAGAGCTGAAAGACTTAATGTAAATTAAAAATGTGGCAGGGTAGCTCAGATGGTTAGAGCGCGGGACTCATAAGCCCGAGGTCGGCGGTTCGATCCCGCCCCCTGCTACCAAGAGGTTTTTGATAATTGTCTCTCTACAATTATCAAAAACCTTTGCCGGCTTATAATGTTGATTCTTCGGGTTCTACCATTCCTAGGGCCTGTGCACACTATTGGTTTCGATTGGAATATCGCAGATATTATAGCAGTTCAAGAAACGACGACGAAGTGATACTGGAAAGTATTACAAGGAGGAGTGACGCAGAAATGCTTAAAATCTGCCCTGTCTGCCGATAGGCAGGTTATTCCCGGAGGGTTAAAGAGAAAATCATCCATCTTTTTCGTTGCTCGTCACTCCAGGCTGTCCGAGAATGAACTTTTTTAAGAAAACGCATTGTTCGCAATGCTTTTTGCTATCTGTTGCACAGAATAACATTTTACGCGTCAATCCTTCGCTTGTTTTGGCCCGTCCTCCAATTTCATTGTCGGACGGTCTGAGCGCTCCTCGCGCCTCAAATCTGAATAATTTTCTCTTTAACCAATTCGGAACCAATAGTGTGCACAGGCCCTAATTGGGCGACGTATGTTTTTGTATCTTCAAGCCAGTACCAAGATTTGATCACCCATCCTGAAGATGCTGATGTTGTTTCTAGATGTCTTTTTAATTCGGTTTCGTTGGTTGTTGCGTGTCCTTCCCAAGGGCTGTCGGCAAGTATTAATTGTTTTGCGCCGTTTCGTGCGATGATTTCTAATATTTTTTCAAATGTTAGAGGGTCTTTTGTGCCACAGTGATTAAATTTCATTGTACGTGGATCGTTCGAACATTTTCCTCTTAAAGATATTTCGATTGGGATAACAAGTTTGCGGTCCAATGTGAATCCGCTGTGTAATAGCGTGGCGATAGGTTGTAGTTCGAGACCTGGGTTTTGGAGAGGATGTGGTTTTAATGTTACGGCTTTTCCAAGTCCAAAATCTTCAACAAGACCTGGTGCATTTGGTTTGTCGATGTTTCTTACATGGTCTGCGTATCTAAGGTCGATGAGATCTGCTGCGTCTAATATGCCTTCTTTCAGTAATGCCAAAATTGTAATTGCGTCTCCACTCATTAGATCGCTACATTTTCTTTGTCTTGTATCTTCAATTAATTTTCCGATTATTCCATAAGCGGCTAAGTAGGTTGAGAGACGTATGCTTAAAAGAACTGTTCTTGCCCGGATATGTTTTTCTAATTTCTTTGTCGATATTGCGTGTAGAGGTGCGCCACGTGCTTCAAAATATTTTTGACTGGATCGGACTATGTTTCTTTCCCAAATTGCATTGAAATGGTTTCCCATGTATTTATTTACACATGGAAAGCGTAATCTGTCAAATGGCCGTAAGTGTATTTTATTATTATCTCGAGTGACCCTGCAGCGCTACTGTTCTTTTGTAATAGGGTTTTGCTCAAATTAACCACTCGATGTCCTGCGCCTTCATGAAATCTCGTGGAACTCGCTTTCATTACGGCTTCGGAACGCAAAACTCGCTACTTCAGTATTTGAACGGATTCTCATTCAGGAAGAATTCCATCCATTTTCGTGGGTTCGACCATGAGTTGCGAAGGGCGAGGGTTTGGGCCTCTTCGTATTCGGCTTCAAGGACTGTGTCATTGTCGTCTTGTGCAATGATGATGACTTGTTCGCCGTCGTTGATTAGACCGAGGTTTTGTTTGGCGATTTTTTCGATGTATTGGTCGGAGGTGTAGTATTTGTAACTGTCGATTTTTTCGAGATTTTCTTCTTCAAGAGTGGTGTTTCTTTCTTCGAATGACTTGATCGTTGAATCTATTTGGTAGTTTTCGTAGATTGAAACCGTCAGGTTGTAGAGCATGTATGCGACTATGGCGAATCCGGCCATGATAATGACTTTCGCCATGCGGAAAGGCTGATTGTCGTTTAACCTGTAATTCATCTTTTTATTTTCGTATATAAAATTTATCACATATAATCCAATCATGCACGAATTTCTAGACAAAATTAAGTTTAAAGACATCAAGAAAGCGTTTTTTGTAGGCGTTGGTGGGCGAGGAGTAAGTGCTTTAGCGAGGATTTTGAAATCGAGGGGAGTCGAATGTATCGGCTCTGATAAGGAAGATTCGGATTCCATGAAAGAACTTCGAAACGAAGGGATTACTTGTTTTGTTGGTCATAAGGCTGAGTATGTCCCGAATGATACCGATTTAATGGTTGTTACTTTTGCCGTGATGTCTGAAAATCCCGAATGGACAAAAGGTCGTGAGCTTAAGATTCCGGTTTTGACTTATCCGGAAGGGCTCGGGGTGCTTTCGAGAGAGTTTAAGACGATTGCGATTACCGGGACTCATGGGAAGACTACAACGACGCTTTTGACGGCTTTGGGGATGATGGAAGGCAAGGTTGATACTTCATGCGTGTTGGGCGCACCTGTGCCTGAATTTGATGGCAAGAATTGTCTTATAAGTGGCAGTGATAAGATGATTATCGAGGCTTGCGAATACAGGAGGGCGTTTTTGAATTTGAAAGTTGAAGTGGCGGTAATTACCAATGTTGACTGGGATCATACCGATTACTACAAAACCGAGGAAGATTTCATGTTGGCTTTTAAACAGCTTGTTAGAGGAATCCCTTCAAACGGGTTGGTTATTGCGAATATTGATGATAAATGGACGCGTGAGGTTATAAAAGATGCAATTTGCAGAGTTGTGACTTTTGGAGAGGATGAAAAGGCCGATTTTCGACTTAAGGGAAATGAGCTTTGGGAGGATGGGCGAAAATTGGGCGAGCTTAAGGTTGGAGTTCCCGGTAGACATAATCAATACAATGCGGCGGCGGCTTTTGCGGTTTGCAGATTTTTCGGTGTTGAGCCGGGAGTTTTGTTTAGGACTTTTGAGCTTTTTCAAGGGACTTATAGGCGTTTTGATCTTTTGGGGAAAATGTCGAATGGTGCTTTGGTTTATAACGATTATGCGCATCATCCAACTGCCGTTATGGCGACACTGTCTGCCGCGAGAGATGCTTTTCCCGGTAAAAAAATAGTTATGGCGATTCAGCCACATCAGTACAATCGTACTTGGGTTCTTTTGGATAGATATGCGACTGCGTTTAAAGATGCGGATTTGGTCGTTGTTCCGAATATTTATGAGGCCCGGGATACCGAAGAGGACAAGGCCGCTGTTTCTCCGACTTCATTTTGTAAAGTTGTCGAGAAAGGAAGCGGTTGTCCCGCGATAGACGGTCAAGGGTTTGAAAATAGTGCGAAATTGATAAAGTCGATGACTGATGAAAACAGTGTTGTTTTCACGACGGGAACGGGAGATATAAATAAGTTGGCGAAGATGTTGGTAGAGTAATTTAGGATTTCTTCCAGATTGTACCGCTTGGAGTGTCTTCCAGAGTGATGCCTTTTGCGATGAGTTGGTTGCGAATTTCATCAGCTCTTTTGAAATCTCTGTTTTTGCGTGCTTCTTCGCGGTCTTTGATCAGTTTTTCTATTTCGGGTGCGATGTTATCTTCTATTTCCGGTAGTATCGATAGAACAGAGTCTATTTTTTTCAGCGTTGCTTCTATTCCTCCTTTATCTTTTTCGGCGATTTTTTTATCTTTCATCAGGATGTTTATCTCTTTTATCAGGTCGTAAAGTGCTGCCAATCCGCCTCCGGTGTCGAAGTCGTCGTCCATCTTTTTTTCGAAATCTTTTATTGCCGTTTTCAGTGCTTTTTCTAGGTTTTTATCGCTTTCCGGTATGTCGCTTTTGTAATTTTTAAGATTAATAAGGAAATCTTTTAATCGCGAGAGTCCGTTTTCCGCTTGTGCCAAAATTTCATGAGAGAAATTTATCGGGCTTCTGTAGTGTGTGCCGAGCATGAGGAGTCTTACTGCGAGTGGGGTGTACTCTTTGAATATGTCTTTTAACGTGAAAAAATTGTTGAGGCTCTTGCTCATCTTTTCGTTGTTGATGTTTACGAATCCGTTATGAAGCCAATATTTTACGTAAGGTTTTTCGTTCCCGCATTCGGATTGTGCAATTTCGTCTTCGTGGTGGGGGAATATCAAGTCCATTCCGCCGCCGTGGATTTCGAATGTTTCTCCCAAAATCGCAGCGCTCATTGCGCTGCATTCAATATGCCATCCGGGCCTGCCTTTGCCCCAAGGGCTTGGCCATTTTGGTTCGCCCGGTTTAGCTTTTTTCCAAAGTACGAAGTCGTGAGGGTTTCTTTTCTTATCATCTTTTTCTATTCGTGCTCCCGTCTGTAGTTCGTCTATGTTTTGATGACTGAGCTTCCCGTATTCTGCGAATTTTGCAACTTCGAAATAAACCCCGTCAGCAAGTTCGTATGCGTAACCTTTCTCGACGAGTTTTTTGATGAGAGCGATCATTTGCTCGATATATTCCGTGGCTTTTGGTTGTTTGTCCGGTTTTGCGATTTTTAGTGCAGCGTAATCTTTTTGATATTCGGGGATTATTTTGTCTGCGAGTTCGCTTACCGTTATGCCTTCTTGGTTGGCTCTTTTTATCATCTTGTCGTCTATGTCGGTGTAATTTGAGACATAGGTGACGTCGTATCCCTTATAGATTAAATATTTTCTGATTACGTCGAAAGCGATTGCCGATCTGCCGTGTCCCAAGTGGCCAAAGTCGTATACTGTCGGGCCGCATACATATATACCGACTTTTTTATCTTTTATAGGCTGAAATTCTTCTTTCTTGCCGGACAAAGTATTTTTAACTTTCATATTTGCGATATGATATAGAAAATAACTTCTCTCATGATTTCCAGTCCCATTACGGCTACGATTGGTGAAATATCTATCGGACCTAAACGCGGGGTTATTTTTTTTGCCAAATTCATAATCGGATCCGTTGATTGGATGATGAAATTACTGAGTTTATTGTTAATTTGGCTGCCTCGAAACCAGCTTAAAATCACTCTGATCAGGATCAGAACTATGAGAATTTGCGTCAGATAATTTACAAATATAGCTACAAAATACATCCGATTTCAAATTAGTACGGAGTGTATTCTAAGGCTATTCGTGGATTTTTTCCACGAGAACTTTTTTAGCCTTGAAGTAAACCTGCGAGAATGCGAGTGTGAATACGAGTATCCAAGCCGTTTCGGGGCCGCTGTCGGGTGTTTCTGATGGTGTTTCGGCGTCTTCAACGGAGATCTCTTTACCCGCGCTGTCGTGAAGCTCTCCAAGAGTACTTTCCGGTTCTGTGCCTTCGGGAGTCCCCGTTACGGTTTTACTTTTTGATAAACTTTCAAGCCCGTTTGAATCTATTGCCGTGATTGCGAAGTAATACGTGACTTTGTTTTGCAAATTTGGGATATACCAAGTTGTACTCGAATCGAAAGTTTCGGCGGTGCTGAGCATGAGATCCGTACTTGGACCGTAGTAAATTTTATATTTTTGTATTTTAGTACCTGCGATGCTGGCGGTTGATTCGTCCCATGTGAGTGTGACTTTTGTGTCGCCATTGACGGCTTCGACATTTTCAACTTGAGATGGTGCGGATTCGGCGGGCGGTTCCACTTCTTTCGCGAGTACGTTGATTACCGCTTGTTTGGAATATTGCATTTCGTTTGCCAAATTGTCTACGAGCAGTATATCTATGTTGTATGCGCCTTCGGTGTCGGGCGCTACCGCCATTCCGGTATATGCTCCGGCTTGTTCTATTGATTCCGTGAGTTCGTAAATTTTATCATCAAGTATGATCCCGACTTGCGACAGAGAAGGTTCGGTAAATATTGTGATTTCGAATGTATCTTCGATTTCAAGATCACCTTCCGGCGATATTTCTATATAATCCAAAGCCGGCGCTTCGGTATCGATGGTTATGCTTATCGGGTCGGTTTCCATTATCTCGTTGTTGTTGCTGTCTTTTAATATGAAGTATAAAGAGTGATTTCCGTTATCAAGGTCGATCTCTTTGGAAAATGTGTTGTCGGATGAAGTTTCGATCGTATCGACGATATTTTCTCCTTCGTAAACTCCGATTGTGTATCCGTAAGGTGCATCGCCTTTGAACTCAATTGCGTTTGAGCTGTAGGTGCCTTCTTGCGGGGTATCCAATGTGAATTCATCGGAATCTATCGTTGAATTGTCGTTTGTTGAGCTTGAACCGTTACCTCCCGATGTTATTTCCATTTCGAACTCTCCTTCAATATCCGGGTTGTCTATGTCGGTTACGATTAATGTTTGTGTTCCTGATGTTGTGAATCTTAAATTTAAACTGAAGGTGTGAGTTCCTTGATCATCCGCTTCGAAAGTGTAATCGTCAGGTAAGTCGGCGTTATCGTCGGATGAAGAAAATCTTACCGTTCCAGTGTAGTTTTCAACTATTTCGTCTGACGTGTCGTAAGCTGTTACCGTGAAATTGAGCAGGTCGTTGACTTCCGCTGCCGTGTCCAAATCTTCTATTTCCAAATGGTCGACAGTTCCGCTTGATGATGCGAGCAAGACGGATGCGTAATAGTTGTCGCCTCCGATTTCGTCAAGAGTGGTTGATGAATCGAAAAATGCTATTTTTGCTCTGGTATCAAGTACGATATTCGAGGTTGTGTCGTATGCAGTGAATATGGATACTCCGACTTCGTTCGAGTATGCATAAAAAGTCACTTTGCCCTGAAGATCGGTTGTGTTTGAATCGTATGGTGTAATGTAATCTTCGTTTCTCGAAGAGATAACTTCCATAGTGTGTCCCTTGATCGGATTTCCATATTTGTCTTTGAGTGCTATCGTAAGTTCTACCGGGTCGTATCCGGTGGCTTCTTTTGTAACGCTGTCCGCTTCCAAGGTTGATTTGTTTAGAGAGACCGAATCTTCATAAACTCGGAAGGAGTCGGTTTGACCGTAATCTTCGTCCAGATTGGTATATCTTGCGCAAATTTCGTAAGTTCCTGCGGTTTTCAAGTGATATCCGTCGATTTCCGCTTTGGCGTTGCCATCTTCGTCGCTTTTTGTTTCCAATATGATTTCACTGCCGTTTGGTTTTGTTACCAAAATTTCGATGTCTTCGTATTCCAAAGCATCTTCTATTTCCACGACCGTTGTGTAGCCGGCAACGGTATCGAAAGCTTCCAGTTCGAGCGTACTTTTGGCGAAAACCGTTTGAATCTCTGTTGCCAGGAGCGAAATTGCCAGTAACGTTGCGAATATCTTTTTAGCCATTTTTTGTATTTTTAAATCTATTAATTATATCACTTTTGGAGGCGAGTGGCAATCAGGTAGGGGTTGGCAAGCGCAGATATTATTTTGTGATTCGGTTGAGTTTTATGTACGGTTTTGTTAAGATTTCATTCCGTGTTAAAGAAAATTCACATCTTGTTTCTATCCTCGTTGCTTATTTCGTTGTTTGCGCCTTTTTCTTATGCCGAAGACGAAGTGGTGCTTACGGAGGATGTGCCTGAAGAAAGTTTGGATACGATAGATGCTTTTATAGATGCCGATTCGGTGGTTATGGTGGACAGAAATATTATTTTTGATGCGTCAAAAACTTATAATCCGACCCCCGATCAGGAGCTGACTTATGAGTGGCATTTGGGTGACGGGAATAGGCAACAAGGGGTTGAAATCGTGCATTCTTATACCGAACCCGGTGAATATCAGGTGACGTTGGTAGTAAGAAATAATGATGAGGAACAAGATGTAGAGACTCATACGATTTTTGTTTATGAAAGGACTTTTCTGTTGATTACGGATAATTCGGAGGAGAGCACCAAGCTTCAAAGTCTTTCGGATTATGCCAAGGAGCAAGGGGTTTATGTGAATCTTGTGGGAAGTTTTGGCGAGAGTTCGGAGTTTTTATCCGAAGAAGCTTTATCGCAAAAACTACAGGAGGCTGTGAGTACGATAGACAATTATGATACGATAGTGCTTTGGACGGTTGGTAGTTCGGGGTTGACGATTTTATCTCAATTATCGCAGTTTTCGGAGGATACGCAGGGGATTTTTACCGATTCGGAGATTATCGTGATTTCGGATCAATCTTTGGGAACGCTTGAAAATATCGCTCAAGGTACTTTCAGAACGGTTGATCCCAAAAGGATTGTGCTTACCAGGCCCGAGGCCTTGTGGCCGCTTGTGGATGCGTCTACCATAGATGTTTTCTTGGCGGATTTGGATCTTAGAGGAGTGACTTATGAAATTGTGGACAGTTCGGTTGGGATCGGGATTACAAATTTCATGTCATATTTGGTGAACTATATGGTTGAAAAAGGTGTACCGAGCAATTCTTTGAAACTTATTTTGATGCTACCTGTTATCGTGACTATGGTGGCGTTTTTCAAACAAGTTGTCGGGCTTGAGACTCTCGGGGTTTATACGCCTTCGATTTTGACACTGTCGTTCATAGCTCTCGGTATTGAGTTCGGATTGTTTATGCTCTTCATTATTCTGCTTTTCGGGACTTTATCCAGGATTATTTTGGGTAAATACAGGCTACTTTATATACCGAGAATGGCGATAGTTTTGACGATTGTGAGCGTTACCATACTTGTGACGTTATTGATGGGTGCTTATTTGGGTGTTACGCAATTGGTTTCCATATCTATTTTCCCGATGTTGATTATGAGTACTTTGGTTGAAAAATTTATCAGTATTCAGACCGAGAAAGGGTTGAAAAGCGCTCTTTTTATCATAGTCGAGTGCGTGATCGTATCCGTTTTGTGCTATATCGTTGCGGAGTGGGTGTTTTTGAAAACTTTGATGTTCGGGCATCCCGAATTGATATTTTTATTTATCGCCATAAATGTTTTCTTGGGCAGATGGACCGGGCTTAGAGTTATGGAGTATATGAGGTTTAGGGAAATTTTTATGCACTCAGAAGAAGAATAAACTATGTTCAATTTCAATCTTTCCAAAGGTATTTTGGGCATTAATGCGAGGAACCTTCTTTATATAAAACCTTTTAACAAAAAGAAGGCTATCAGGCTTGCGGACAGTAAACTTAAAACAAAACATTTTTTGTCTGCGCGCGGTATTCCTGTGCCCAAATTGTATGGTGTTATCAGGGAGCATGACCAGCTTGAAAAGTTTGATTTTAATACGTTACCTCTAAATTTTGTGCTTAAGCCGAATTTAGGATTTGGAGGGGAGGGGATTATACCGATTGTTGATCGTGAAAACGGATGTTTTATTACAAGTTCGGGTGAAAAGATTTCGATTACCGATTTTAAAAATCATATAAGAGATATTATAGACGGACGTTATTCGATTACGGGTTCCAGCGATATCGCGTTTTTTGAACAGTTGTTGGTTTGCGATGATAAAGTCGCGAAATTTTCTTATAAAGGGTTGCCCGATGTCAGGGTGGTTGTTCACAATCTTGTTCCCGTTATGGCGATGCTTAGACTTCCCACGGTTGAATCGCGGGGTCGTGCCAATTTGCATCAGGGGGCAATTGCGGTTGGGATAGATATTGCGAAAGGTATTGCGACGAATGTTGTGAAAGGTCACAAGTTGATAGAAGGGCCTAAGGGTTTGAAAGGTTTCGAGATACCGTATTGGGATGAAATTTTGCTTATATCTTCGAAAGTTCAATTGATGACAAATATAGGTTATCTTGCGGTTGATATTGCGTTGGATAGAACGAATGGACCGGTTCTTCTCGAAGTTAACGCGAGGGCTGGGTTGAGCGTGCAAATTGCGAATTTGGCTCCTTTGAGAAAGAGGTTGGAGAGAATACACGGAGTTAAGGTGATGACTCCCGAAAAAGGGGTCAGAATCGCACAAGATATGTTTGGAAATAAGGTTGAAAAAGATATTAAAAATGTTTCCGGCAAGGTAGTGGTCGGCGAGAAAGAGATGGTGTCGGTGATCACGAAAAATGGTGTCAGGAAAGTTTTGGCATCCATAAATCCCGTAGTTGAGGGGACTATTATGGATTTGAATTTCGCCAGGGATTTGAAAATTATTCCGGAAGGCGATGTTTCAGAAGAGAAGAGGATTAAGATTAAATTTAACCTTGCCGATATTCGTATACAGACTGTCGCCGGGCTCGAAGATCTTTCCAAGCGTGATTATAAGCTTGTTGTCGGGAAGAGGGATTTGAGCGATTTCTTGATAGATCCTTCCAAGAAATATAAATCAGAGTTGAAAATTCCTACCGTGAAGAAAATTATTTCCGCCGATGCGCAAGCGGCCGCGGGTATAAATTATTCCGTTGTTGATAACGATCTTGCCGATATAGATCGTCAAATAAAAATGCTTTATCATTTGAGGCCCGTGAATCTTATCGCCGAGAAGGTCGTTTTTTTGAAAGATAAAAAATACAATCCGCAATTTGTTTATCCGGATTTGAGAGTCGATCCTTTCAGACTTCGAGAGAAACTTAAAAGCATAAAATGCGACTCATCCATTTTGGGAAGAATTTTTTCGGCGAAAAGGGATGAACTTTTGAAAAAACTTTCTTTGATTGAGCATGTCGGTACCGATGCGTTTTCTTTCAAGTCGATTGAGCTTTTTGGTGCGCCAGATGAGAATTTGATATTGGCGGCTAAAGATTTTTTGAAAGATATGCCTAAAGATTTTTCGGAGGGTGAGCTTACGATTGATCACAATAAGGCCGTTTTAATGTTTAACGAAGTGCTGGAGAAGCACGGGTTTTCGGATTGGAAGGTTAGAATTAAAAAAGAGATGGTTTCCGATTGTATGGTTGGAAAAGATGGAAATATATTTTTCCGAGAGGGTGCGATGTTTTCCGAGAAAAGGATGAAGATGCTTATTGCGCATGAAATAGAGACGCATGTTTTGACTGCCGAAAACGGAAAAAAACAACCTTACAAAATTTTGCAAAATGGGATGGCCGGATACTTGAAAACTCAAGAAGGTTTGGCAATAAGAAATCAGATGCAGTTGGGTGAAAAAACTTATTGGCCGGCCTTGTCCGTTTTGGCGATTGATACGGCGCTACACGGGTCTTTTTCCGACGTAGTGGCTTTGATTGAAAGTTATGGGTGCGATTTGGAAAGGGCGTTTAAGATTGCCGTGAAAGTTAAAAGGGGTATCGAAGATACTTCTTTGCCGGGTGCTTTTACGAAAGACAGCTTGTATTTCAAAGGTTATCTTGAGATAAAAGCTTTTGAGGAGGCCGGTGGCGATATCAATGATTTATACTTCGGGAAATTCGACCTGAAAGATTTGGATTTGGTGAAGAAGATGCGGCTGGGAGACCGTAGACCCTAAACCATCAGTGTGACATCCCCGAAGCTGTAAAACCTATATTTTTTCATAATCGCTGTTTTGTATGCTTTTTGGATCAAGGTTTTGCCTGCGAATGAACTGACAAGCATCAAAAGTGTACTTTTCGGGAGGTGGAAATTGGTTAACATTTTATCTACGAATTGCCATTTGTACCCCGGATATATGAAGATGTTGGTTTCGCCCGATGTCGAAGTAAGTTTGCCGTTTTTTGCGCATGATTCGAGGACTCTTACGGTTGTGGTGCCGACGGCGAGGATTTTTTTGCCGGATGTCTTGGCGTTGTTTAGCGCCGTGGCGGTTTTGTTGTCGATCGTGAACCATTCGGAGTGCATTTTGTGGTCTTTGATGTCGTCAACTTTTACAGGTTCGAATGTGCCTCGGCCGACGTGGAGTGTTACGAAATATGTTGCGATGCCCTTTTTTTCGAGGTCTGAGAATACTTTTTTTGTGAAGTGGAGTCCGGCTGTGGGTGCGGCGACGGAGCCGTCCTCTTTCGCGTAGATCGTTTGATATTGTGAAGATTTGGCTTTGGAGCCTTTTATGTATGGTGGCAGGGGGGTGTGGCCGAGTTTTTCTATTATCTTTTTAAAATCTTTTTTCGATGAAAATTTTATTATTCTGCTACCGTCTTTGTTGATTTTTGTGACTTTGCCCGAGAGGTCTTTGTTGAAACGGATGTTTGTGCCGATTTTGAGTTTTTTCCCGGGTTTGCAGAGACATTCCCACAAGTTTTTATCAAGTTTTTTTGTGAGTAAAATTTCGATTTTGGCGGGGATTTTGCCGAATAGGCGGGCTTTTATCACTTTCGAATCATTGAAGACCAGGACGCAGTTTTTGTTCAGTATTTTTGGTAGATCGAAAAACTTCTTATGAGTGATTTTTTTGCTTTTTCGGTCAATAACCATCAGATTTGAAAGGTGTCTTGGGTTTTTGGGTTCTGTTGCAATGAGACTGTTTGGCAGATTGTAGTCGAATTCGGAAATTTTCACGTTATTTCTTTTGAATGCCGGTCTCTTTGATATCTTGTTTCTCGTAGTTAATCAAGCTGTCTTTTTGTGTCGATGCCCATTCGGTGGACTCTTTTTCGTGTTGTGATTCAATTTCTGCTCCTTTGTGTCTTATAACTATTAAACTCATGTCGTCTTCTTGGATACTGTTTTCCATGAAAATGGTAACCGTTCCGGCTATCTGATTGAAAAGCTCTTTTGTTGTTCTGCATGCGCCCGCTTTTTTTTCGATTAACGGGACGAGTTTTTTTAGGCCGAATAGTTCTCCGGATTGGTTTTTTGCTTCTGTAATGCCGTCCGAGTAAAGAACGATAAAATCACCTTCTTGAAAGTTGATTTCTCGTTCGTTTGTTAATTTTTCATTATCGGGTAGCATCCCGAGTGCGATTCCGCCCGAAGTTATCGCGTCGCATTTTTTCTCCGCCGATTTGTAATGTATTACGTGTTCATGTCCGGCGCCCGCGAAGTACATTTTTTTTTCTTCGTGAAGCCATCTGAACATTACCATTGTCATGAACATGTTTTTTTGGAGACGCGGTTTTAAGAATTTGTTTATATTTACCACTAAATCTTTTGTGTTTTGCGCCATGGTTACGAATGTGGAGATCAAAGTATCCACCATTATCATTACCAATCCGGCGGGGATGCCGTGTCCGGTAACGTCTCCAATGTAGAAATACGTGTCTTTTTCTCTCTGTAAGAAGTCCAAACTGTCGCCTCCGATTTGCGCGGCCGATTTTGTTTTGGCCGTTATTTCGAGGTGGGGGATTTCCGGAGCTTCTTTCGGGATGAGATCGTGTTGGATTTTTTGCGCCAAATTCAACTCTTCGGATATTTTCTGATGTTCTTTTAAGTCCGACGAGATTTTCTCGAGGCTCTCCGTTATTTCGTTGAAGAAATGTCCGATTATGCCGATTTCGTCCGTCCTTGCGGTGAAAATTCGATGGTAACTTTTACCTGTCAAAAGCGCTTTCATCTCTTTTATTGTTTTTTTAAGCGGTTTGTGCAGAATTATGTTGAGTGTCACCAGTGACAATATCGGGAATAACGGAAGCGCGATGTATGTCGAATATTCGCGATTTAATACGAAATAAATGCCCATGCACAATGCCAGGATTGCCAGATGCGCGATTATAAGTTTGAGTTTTAAACTTTTTTTAATCATTCTTTGTCAAATTTTTGATTTTGTTTTTTATCGAACTTTCGTCGATTATTTCATATAGATGTTCGAGTTCTTTTAGGACTTTCTTGTCCAGTTCCTCTAGTTTCAGATGGCTGTGCGCTTTTAAAATTTTATGTATTTTATGAGATATTTCTTGGTGTAAATATTGTTTCAGCTCGCTTACGAATTTGTCAGGTAGCGAAACCAGGCGTTTCTTGATTTGTTCCCAATCTTCTTTGTGTTCGACGATGTAATCCACTAGCCTTATAAGCGCTGATTTGTCGGATAGTTTTGCCAGTGCGAATAAAACTTCCGGATTCCCGTTTTTCAGCAAATCCAGCAATTTCTCTCTTTTCTCTTTCAATGCCAATTCTCCTATAATGTAAACTCCCGCCATTAAGTTTTCTTCATCCGCGCTGTCCAGCAGTTGATCCAAATAGTGATTCAGTTTTTGGCGTAATTTTTTGAATTGCCATAATGAGATAATTGCGTTTGCGCGAATGCGCGGGTTTTTGTGATCCAGGAATTTTTCCAGATAATAAATTGAGTTTGGATCGTGGAATAAGCCGCAGATGTAGACGCAGTCGGCTATGATTTTTTCTTCATTCGAATTTATTTTTTCGAGTAAGAACGGAACGATGTCTTTCGGGTCGAAATAGGCGAGTACTTTTATTATTTCGGATCTTATTTCTTCGTTTATTTCTTTTTCAAAAATTTCTTTTAATGTTTTTTCTATCCTGTATTTCGCGAATGCGGATTTGAAAAATTGCTTATCCAAGTCCTTGAATTCGCCGATTAAATCCACGATTGCTAATCTGATATTCGGGCTCTGCGAATATAGGCATGTGATGATGTCGGGTACCGTTTGAGGGTCTTTAATTTGTTTTAAAGTTTCTATCGCTTTGATTTTGATCTCTTCGTCTTCGGTGTCTCGTTGGATCAGTTTTATAAGTTTTTGATAGTCCATTTTATGCCCTTTTTGAGCTAAAATTTCTATCGCGTTGATTCTCGTGTGAGTTGAATTGCCTTTTTCGAGATTCTTTTGAGACTCTTCCGTGTATTTTGATTGAAGGCTTGAAACCAGAGCCATACTTACAACGGTGATGGATATAAGGACCATATTTATCGTCATGGTCAGGTTTGGACCGGCGAAATAATTTTCAAGGAGTATTATCAAACTCATGCCCAGGATGGCGCCGCAAGGCTTTATGATTCCTTCAAAAAGTTCTTTCATTTGTCCTCTCAAATTTTCTTTAAAAGCATAATAAGATGAGTGATAAGCGTTCATGAAAAGCATTCCGGTCATTTCTCCTATGCCTTTTGAAAATGATGCGGTCAGAATGTTGAATCGCAATGTCATTACAATCGCGCTTAATGTCGAGATTAACGGATGTATTTGCATACTCTTTACTATACCTATGGATTTCAAAATACGGCTTGATATGAGCAGTTGCATTATCAGTGTCGCCGCGCCGAATATTATTTGCAGAAACCCAAGTTTTGCAGTCAATGTTCCTTCTTCCGTTGCATGAGTCGTTTCCGATACGGTTGTGATTTCGGTACTTGTTGATTTTTCCACGTCGAACAGTGATGCCCTGAAGGTGTCGTTCAGATCATCTTCGTAAACTATCGTTTCTTCCTGTTCTTTGTAAACATCTTGTTGTACCGATTTTGTGAATTGGAATTCAAGAATATTTACAAACATCCATTGCAACATGATTACGATAATGAGCCCTTTTAAGAAAGGTGATTTTTGAGATCGCTTGAAGGTCTCTTTTATTTTTTTAAATCCGCTTTCATGTTCTTCTTTCTGTTCAAAAACCGGTATATCGGTGCTTAATCTTCTGAAACTCAACATGATGGGGATTACCAGCATTATCAAAAGCACCCAAACGTAGATGAATTTATATGATGGGATTTGGTGTGCGAAAAGACTTACTATCAAGCCTCCGACTATCGCTCCTATCGTTTCGGACGATTCTATAATCGGGAACGTTCTTTGGCTTTCCAGAGGCGTGAAAAACTCTTCAACAAACAGTGATATCAAGATGTTCAATTGTGCCAAAATTACGGATTCGGCTACGAGTATCAACCCGAAGAATATCCAGTTTGAATATATGATGAACAGTGTAGCTGCCACCAGTAAAATCGCGGCAAGAAGTATGTTTATTATTATTAAAATCTCTTTTCTGATTTTCTCGATGATTCCCGAGAACAGAATTGTCCCGAGTATTACAAGCAGTGCGTTTATGATGAATAATATCGGGAGTTGATTGATTCCCATTCTGTTTACGAACATTGCTATCATTACTGTCCAACCGATGATGAAACCCGTTCTTAAAAAGAAGGTTATAACCCATAAAACGACGACTCGCGGCCATTCATGTTCGCTTATGTTAAGCAGTTTGCTTAAATATGTTAGTTGCATCAGGTTTCAGTTATATCGGAAAATTATACCATTTTTTCTGATGGGAGTCCACTGCCTAACCGGTTGGATTTGTATTTTTCAGAGGTTCCTTAACTCCATGACTATATCTTCTCCGATCTTTTTTATATCTGTTATTTTCAGATTCGGTAAGGTTTTTGGCAATATTGCCCGGAGTCCTTGTTGCCCGAGTTTTTTATCGGATATGAAAATGATGATTTTGTCCGCGAGTTTTTGTTGCAGAAATGAACTTGTTATTTTTTGACCGCCTTCGACTAATATGTTGGTGTGTCCGAGAGTTGCCAATTTTTTTAATATCGGTTTTAAATTCGAAAGCGTTGTGAAAGTCAGCACGTTTTTTTTTGAAGATTTTTTCTCCGTGCAAATTATGGTTTTTTTGTTTTTCAAAACGTTGCTTTTTGGTGGGATTTTGAGTGAGCCGTCCAGTATTATCGGCGTGGGGTTTTCGCCTTTAACAAGCCTTGTTGTTAAGAGGGGATCGTCTTTGAGTATTGTGTTTATGCCGGTTAATACGCTCGTTGATTTAGCGCGAAGTCGATGTGTGAATTTTTGAGATTCGAGGCCCGTGATTTTCGTGATTTTCGGTGACCAGATTTTGAAGTTGTAGCTTGAGGCTATTTTGAGAGTTAAGTAGGGGAGGCCTGTTTTTTGATATTTGAAAAATACTTTGTTCAGTTCCGTCGCTGTTTTCGCCAGTTGTCCATATGTTGTTTCTATGCCGATTTTTTTAAGTACTTCCAGCCCTTTTACTTTCGGGTTGGGATCTTTCACCGCGAATACGACTTTTTTTATGCCCTTTTCGATTATTAAATTCGTGCATGGCGGAGTTTTTCCATGATGTGAGCAAGGTTCAAGATTTACATATAACGTGCTGTTTTCCGGGTTGTTACCTTTTTTTACGCAGTTGTTTATCGCGACAACTTCCGCATGCGGGCTTCCGAATTTTTTATGGTATCCTTGGCCGATTATTTTCCCGTTTTTTACCAAAATCGCTCCCACCAAAGGGTTTGGATAGGCGAGTGGTTCGCCTTTTCTGGCAAGTATTAACGTTTTTTTGAGAAAATCAGACATTATTTAAAAGGTGTCCAAGTTTTATCTTCTTTGTTTGCAAATATTTTACGTTTGTCTTTTTCGGCTTGGTTTCCAGGCGAATTCGTTTGATTATTTTCAATCCGTGTCCTTCCAGCCCTACGATTTTTCGCGGATTGTTGGTCAGAATTTTTATTTCAGAAAGTCCCAAGTCCGTGAGTATTTGAGCTCCTATTCCGTAATCTCGCAAGTCGGGGTCGAATCCCAATGCTGTATTGGCAGATACGGTGTCGTAACCTTTTTTTTGCAGGTTATACGCTTTTAATTTATTTACGAGGCCTATGCCTCGTCCTTCTTGTCTCATATATAATAAAACTCCTGATTTTTCTTGCGATATTTTTTTTAAGCTTAAATCCAGTTGCTCGCCGCAATCGCATTGCGTGGATTTGAAAAGATCTCCCGTTATACATTCGGAATGGACTCTCACCAGTGTTCCTTTGCCGATTTTGCCTTTCGTTAAAACTATATGTTCTTTTGCGTCCGATTTACTTTTGTATACTATCATTTTGAATTTGCCGTATTTTGTGTCCAAGTATGTTTCGGCTGTTTTTTTGATGAGTTTTTCGTTTTGTCTGCGAAATTCGATGAGATCTTTTATTGTGATTATCGAAATATTATGTTTTTTGGCGAACTTGATGAGATCCGGCATTCTTGCCATTTCTCCATTTTCTTTGATTATTTCGCAAAGTACGCCCGCTTTTTTGAGTCCCGCCAGCTTTGCCAGATCGGAAGCCGCTTCAGTATGGCCGGCGCGCTGTAAAACCCCTCCTTCTTTGGCGATTATGGGGAATATGTGTCCGGGACGCCTTAAGTCTTCCGGTTTGGATCTCGGATTTATTATCGTAAGGATTGTTTGAGCTCTGTCTTTTGCCGATATGCCGGTGGTGATGTTCTTTTTTGCGTCAATCGATACTGTAAAGTTACATCCTGTGTTTTCGGTGTTTCTTTCCACCATCGGCTTGAGATCCAGTTTGTTTGCAATTTCTTGCGAGATTGAAACGCAAATAAGTCCTCGACATTCTTTCATCATGAAGTTTATTTTTTCCGGGGTTGTTTTTTCCGCGGCAAAAATAATATCCCCTTCGTTTTCTCTATCTTCGTCGTCAACTACAATCACCATTCTCCCTGATTTGAAGTCGGATATGGATTTCTGGATGTCCATTTATATGCTTAGCCTTACGAATTTGGCTATTTTGGCCGTACCAAGTAGTTTTTCCACCGTGATTTCGGGGTTTTTTACGAAAGCTTGTTTTGTGAGCGAGTTTTCTTCTCGGAATTTTCTTTCTTTGCCTTTCATGATGTTTTCCCAGATTTTTTCGGGTTTATTTTCTCTTTTTAATTGTTCAACCCAAATTTCTTTCTCTTTTTCCACCGTTGTGGTCGGTATCTCTTCCGGTGTTATGTATTTCGGGTTCATGGCGGTTACGTGCATTGCGATGTTGTTCGCTATTTCTTCGGTTCCGTCGTCAAGTGCTACGACTGTGCCGAATTTCTTGTTTGAGTGAACGTATATGCCGATAACTTTGCCTTCAATAAGTTTTTTATCTTTTACTTCGATTTTTTCTCCGAGTTTTAGGCTTAATTCGCTTACGGTGCCGGTTATGTCGAAAGATTCTCCTTCGGATAAGACTTTGTCGGCGGTTTCTTGCGCCGATTTGGCAAAATCTGCATTTTTGGCGACGAAATCAGTTTCGCAACACAATGAAATTATCGAAGCTTTATCGCTTTTTTTGGCGATTGCCACTACGCCTTGCGAAGTTGTTCTTTCGGCTCTGGCTTCGGATTTCGCTTCTCCTTTTTTTCTTAAAATTTCTATTGCTTTTGCGTGATCGCCATTGGCTTCTTCCAAAGCTTTTTTGCAAGCCATGGTTGATACTCCGGTTTCTTCGCGGAGTTTCTTGATCTGGTCGAGAGTTACAGGCATATTTGGAGTTTTAACGAATAAATTTATTTTGTTTCTTGTTGAGATTCGTCGGTTTTTTCTTTTTTTATTGTTGAGGTCATCGCTAAAGCATTTAAGTCTATTTTCATTGCCATATCTCCGATTACCGGTATTTTCCATTCCTTGCCCGAAAAGGCTTGGAACATCGCTATCGCTGTTAGCGCTACAAATCCCAAGAACAGTAATGATCCGAGCATCGGGATCGCGGCTAACAATATAAGAGTGAAGAAACTTACAATGAACATTGCCGCGCCTTGTTTGGCGTGGAATTGGCAGGTTTTGTTTCCCGGCTTAAGTATGAGGGGGAGTAAGAATCCTATGCTGGCATAAGCCAATATTGACAGGACTTTTTCATCCTGAGGGATGCTTGGTTCGGTATTCGGTGGAGTCTGTGTTTCCGGTGTGGCTTGAGGAGTTTCCTGAACTGGTTGCGTGTTTTTGTTTTCTCCTTCCATGTTTAAATTGTTTTATGGAATTATTTTTTGCCGGCTTTGATTGTATCCTTAAATTTATTGACCATATAAGTCAAAGATTTAATGGCATCGTCGTTTGCCGGAATTGGATAATCTATCAAACTCGGATTTGCGTTTGAATCCGCCAATCCTATGATTTTCACTCCAGTTCTCGAAGCTTCTTTCACGGCGATTTCATCTCTGTAAACATCTAGAATTATTACGATATCCGGAGGTTTCATGAGATCTTGCACGCCTCCCAATGAGATTTCAAGTTTATTGATGGTTTTTTTGAGTTCGGAAGCCTCTTTTTTCGTATATTTCGAGAATTCGCCGGTTGTCTCTTCGTCTTTCAGTTTTTTCAGATATCTGATTCGTTGTTTGATCGTTCTGAAATTGGTTAAAAGTCCGGGTACCCATTTCTGTGTTACATACGGAACGCCGCAATCTTTTGCCGCTTCTTTAACCAAGTCGGTAACTTGTTGTTTTGTACTGATGAACATTACCGTTTTACCTTCCTTGACCGATTTTGATAGGAAATCGAGAGCTTTCTCGAGGCACGCTTGTGTTTTTTCCAGATCGAAGACATGGATACCTTGTTTTTCTCCGTAGATGTATTTTTTCATCTTCGGGTTCCATTTGCTGGTTGCATGTCCGAAATGGACAGCGTTTTTGAGCATCTCTTTGAGCTCCTTTACATTTGCTTGTGGCATAAAGTCCTTGGGGTTAGCGCATGAAACTTTCGTTTTCCATTCACGATCCCTCTTTGATGGGGGACAGGACGAACGGAATCCAGCTTCGTGCTGATATAAAAGCGGTGATATGTTACTATATGAGTAACTTAGTGGCAAGCCAATCCGATGATAGGTAAATTTCGTTCAAAAATAGATAAAATCGATGAGAGAATACTTAAGCTTTTGGCCGAGAGGTTTGAAAATGTCATTAAAATAGGTGAAATTAAGCGCGGAAAAGGTTTGAAAATCCAGAATAAAAAAAGGGAGGATGAAATTATACGCAAGGTTAGGAAGTTATCTTCGAGATTTGCGCTTAACGAGAGGTTTGTTTCCGATTTTTACGAATTGATTATTGATGAATCTCGCAAGTTGCAGGGTTGACGTTTACTTGTAAATTTGGTACAATAATATGATTTATAAGTAAACTTTTATGTCTGATAGCACAGAAAAGATTCCCGTTAAGATTACAATTATCTTGCCGACTAACGCGTATTTTCTTTCCGGTATAAGAGATTTTACTTTGACGATGACAAAAAACATGACCGGTTTTTCGGAACAATGGGCGTACAGATTTCAATCCGTTGTTGATGAGCTTTGCAATAACGCGATAGAGCATGGGTCGGAAAAGGGTAAAAACGTTAAAATCACCTTTATCAGTGTTCCTGAAGAAAGCCTCGAAGTTGTGATTGAAGATACGGGAACGGGGTCTGCCAAATATACCGCCGCGCAAATGGGGAATTTGGTTAAAGAGAGAGTTTCAATGATGCATTCCCAATATTTGGGACTTAGAGGCAGGGGTCTTCCAAAGATCGTTGCCGAATGGACGGATGAACTGCTTTTTGAAGATATTGAAGGTGGAGGGCTCAGGGTTAGAGCAAAGAAATATTTGAGAGATAAAGAGAATAAGGTATTATCTTCTACGGTTCAGGTTCCCACTCATTTGCAATTAACAAATTAAAATTTAAAATTTCAATTTTATGGCTCAAGCAACAATTACATTCGAGGATCTGAAAACCGATTCCGAAAAGAAAGTAAAAATCATCAAAGTCGCCGGACAGCTCGACGAAAGCAATGTTGATGAAGAAGCGAAAAAAGTTTATGCGCAAATTGAGTCCGGTGGTGCGAATTTGAGCTTGATATTTGATTTTAGCGGGCTTGAGTACATGAACAGTAAATCCATCGGCTATTTGACTGACTGGTATAGCAAAGTATCCGCCGCGGGCGGGAAAGCGGTGATTGCGCAAGCGAAAAACAACATTATCGATATTTTACAGGTTGTCGGTTTGACGCAGTTGATTACGACATATCCATCAATTGAAGAGGCGAAGCTTGCGGTAATGTAAATATTCCTCAATTTGACATTCCTTTCAAGAAGATGTATGAATAATGCCTTTTTAATTGTATATTATGGCTGTGAATTCACTTCCTTTGCATGCAGAGGTTCAAACTTTGGAAGATTTGGAACGAATTGTCGGCAAGTTGCAACCTGAGTACATGGATGATGAGTTGCCGGGATTGGAGCATTGTCGTTTAAAAAACTATAGGGGGTTTGATAAAAATGTTGTCGGTCCTCATTATAATGCTTGGTTGTCCGGGGGTCATTCGGACGATAGGCGTGCGAATAAATGGGTCGGAAGGGATAACTCCTTCAGACATAGGCATATGAGACAGCTTCGTGATTCGGCGGATGTCGGTTTTGATAAGATAGGTTGCAGTAGTGTTGAAGAACTTGGGAGTATTTTGGATTTATTGAAGGATCATATTAAGGGGAGAAAAGTGCGTTTCGTATTGCTTTGTAAGGGTGATGGTTTTTGGGATATAGAGTTTAAACGGAAGGTTTTCGGAGTTTTGATGCCGGTTGAAAAGAAAAAGATCGAGAGTTGCGTCGATGTAATAAGTGGTCGTATTAGGGGATTGTTTGGGCTTGGTACTCGTAAGCAAGAGGCGAAACCCAAGAATACGGATATTTGTACGGCGTTTGACCCTATGAGTGGTGGATTTCTTTTGAAAGATCTTGTGCAGTGGATTGAAGATTTAAGAACGAATTCGCAAAATAACAAGTTTTTTATTCAGGGGTATTTTGTTGTGGATATGAGGGAAGGAGTTTGATTTTTTATTTTTTAATTTAAAATTATCATGGCAAATCTAAACAAAATGGCTATGGCGGGAGCGTTGGCTTTTTCTGTAGCGTGCGGGGGTGAAGAAGTGCAATTTCAGGATGACGGAGGACATTCGATAATTCCTGAAGAAGTTTGCGATTTGCCCAATATTATTCGTACCACTGCCACGATAAACGATCTTGCTGGCAGATATGAGTCACTGTGTGTTGGTGGTCGAGAGTCTCTTCAAGACTGTATTGTAATGAAAGAAGGAAATGGCCTTCTCGCGAGATCTATTATAAATATTGCGAGTGATTGTCCCGAAAATGTTCGTAAAGCCGTTTCGGAAGCTGTTGGGAAAACATTCGAATAATCCATTTCATTGTCAAACTTCCTCTTGTCCTGTTAATATGGGTGGGCAATTTTTCGACAAAAACAAATGGACGATCTGAAAATAGCTTTGGTTGCGGATTGGCTTACCGATCAGGGCGGGGCCGAGAAGGTTGTTTTGGCTTTGCATAAGATTTTCCCGTCCGCGCCGATTTATACGTCGATTTACAATGAAAAGAGTTTGCCGCAATTCAAGGATGCCGATGTTAGAACGTCTTTTATTCAAAATTGGCCATTTGCGAAAAAGAAGCATCAGTTGTTTTTGAAATGGATGCCGATGGCTTTTGAGCAGTTTGATTTGAGCGAATTCGATATTGTTATTTCAAGTTCTCATTCGTGCGCGAAAGGGGTGATTACGAAGCCTTCAGCCGTGCATTTTTGTTATTGTCATACGCCGATGCGTTATGTTTGGGACGATTGTCACAGGTATTTGAAAGATTATCCGTGGCCTTCGTCGGTTAAGAAACTGGCGCCGTATCTTTTACATCATTTGAGGCTTTGGGATCGGCTTGCGGCGGATAGGGTCGATCATTTTATTTCAAATTCGAATTATATAGGTGAAAGAATCAAAAAATATTATAAACGAGATTCTAAGACTATTTATCCTCCGATAGATTTGTCCGGGTTTAAGGTGGCGGAGGGTTCCGGCAGTTATTATTTGGCCGTTGGCAGATTGATACCTTATAAAAGATTTGATTTAATCATTGATGCTTTCAGTCATCTCGGATTTCCTTTGAAAGTTGTCGGGGATGGTCCGGAAATGAAGAGATTGAAACGTATGGCGGGAAGCAACGTCGAGTTCTTGGGGTTTGTGACGGATGAAAAACTGAAAGAGTTATATGCGGGATGTAAGGCTTTTATTTTTCCGCAAGTTGAAGATTTTGGGATTGCGCCTTTGGAAGCGATGGCTTGTGGTAGACCTGTTATCGCTTATGCCGAGGGTGGAGCTTTGGAAACAGTAAAAGAAGGTGTTAGCGGGATGTTTTTTAACACTCAAAGTGTTGATGCTCTCGTGAAAGCCGTTTTGAAATTTGAAAAGAAAAAATTCGATAAGGACGAGGTTGTGAAAAGCGTTGCGGATTTCGGGATGGAGAGGTTCGAGAAGGAAATCAGGGGATTTGTGGCGAGAAAAGTTGCGTAGATTTATCTTGATGCTGTATAAATTTATTTGTTTAGGTTTTTTAACTTAAGTTTTTATGGACGTCAGGAATTATTTTTATTTTTTGTGGAGAATTAAGTGGGCGATATTGGGGGTCGGATTGATTTTAGGTGTTTCGTCTTCGATTTATACGGTTGCGTTTTCTCAAACTTATTACGAGGGGATTGTGTTTTTGACGGTTGGGATGGAGCAGGCGAGTTATCCTGAAGATGCGCAAGCTTTTGGTGCGCGCGGGGTTGAGGAGGCGGATAGTTATTTTACTGAAACTGTGCAAGGGTGGACGATGGATCCGGCTTTTATAAATGATATTTATGATTATGTGGGATGGGTGAGGGATGACAGTTTGTCGGTAAGTGCCAGAAAGCAAGAGAGGCAGAATTTGATAATGAGTGTGACGACATATTCCATCGAAAATGTTGAAGAGGTGGCGTCCGGTGCGCTCGGTGTTCTCGAGGAAAGGATGGGTTCTTATAATGAGACGATGGATACCTCTTATAAAATTGCGAATCCGACGATAACGATTTTGACTCATGAGCCGAAGGTTTTGATGAATGGTGCGACCGGTTTTGTTTTCGGAGTACTTTTTGTTATAGGGTTTGTGTTGGTTTATGAGTTTTTGTCCGGTCGGGTTACTTTTCCGTTCCAGGCTGAAAATGTTTTTGGTAAGAAGTCATTGTATTCTATGTGTTGTATGGGGTCTCCGAGTGTTGTTAAGCACGGGTCTCATCTTTTGGCTGTCGGTTTTGATTTTAAAAATGAGGAGATTGAGAAAAGGTTCCATGGTTCTAAAATTGTTAAGTTCGAAGATTTCAAGAAGGGCGATTATCTTCTGTTTGTAAAAATGGGGGCTGCGAAGGAAAAGGATCTGGAGTTTATCAAGAGGTTTGCAGACAGTTTTGAATGGATTGAAGTTTTATAACATGAAAATCGGCGTAGATTTAAGGCCTTTGCTTCATGGGGACTTGTCGGGTGTTCCCACTTATACCAAATGTTTGGTTAAAGAGATGATTCGGCATAAGGAGCATGAGTTCGTTTTGTTTTTGAGCGGATGGGATGAAAAATACAAGAAGATTTTAGATCAATTCCAAGGTGAAAATGTAAGGAAGGTTTTTTGGAGAATTCCAAATAGAGTTTTCAATGTTTTTCCCAGGTTGGATTTTGATGTTGATGTTTTTTTATTTCCCGATATGCGTCCTGCGATTTTGCCAAAAAAGGTCAAGAAGGTTGTTATTTGCCACGATTTGTCTTTTATTAAATTTCCCGGTTTTTTTTCTTTTAAAAGTCGGCTTTGGTATTTTTTTAATAATCCGCGCAAATATTTTCGCGGTGCTGACAGGGTGATTTCCGTTTCGAAATTTACGCAAAAGGAGCTTGCGAATATCCTGGGAGTTCGGAGTGAGGTCGTTTACGAGGGTGCTTACGTGCCGAAATGTAAGGATTTTGCTTGCGTTAAGCGGAAATATGGTTTGCCGGACAAATATATTTTGTCTTTGTCGGCTTTGGAGCCCAGGAAAAATCTAAAGAAGGTTATAGAGGCTTATTTAATGGCCGATTTGGATTGTGAATTTGTTTTGGCCGGAAGTTTTGATGAGAAGATTTTTGCCAAATACAGTTTGCCGAAAAATACTAAAATCAGGTTTGTTGGACCGGTTGCGCATGAAGACAAGGAGGCTTTGTATAAATTATCGAGTGGGCTTGTTTATGTTTCTTTATACGAGGGATTTGGGTTGCCGGTTTTGGAGGCGATGAGTTGCGGCGTGAATGTTTTAACAAGTAAAGGAAGTTCGATGGAAGAGATAGGTGATGATGCGATTTTGTATGCCGATCCGTTATCTGTTGACGATATTGTTTCCGGTATGCGAAAACTTGTTGCCGGTGAGCCTGATAAAGGTAAATTAGCGGCAAGAGCGAAAGAGTTTTCGTGGGAGAAGGCGGCGGGGGAGGTGGTGAAGCAGAGCTCTATTTGTCTTTCCCGTCGATATAGTCAGATATGAATATTGAGGCTATTGCCGCTACCGGAACCGCCATTAAGATTCCGACAATCCCAAGAAGTTGATATCCCATTAAAACTGATAGAAGGACTATTACCGGTTTTAAGCCTACCGCTTTTCGCATTACGAGCGGGATCAAAATATTTCCTTCTATTTGTTGCGCCAAAACGATTATACCCAAGGCCCAAAGTACTAACCATGGGGATTCGTTAAACGCTATCAATGCGGCCGGTACTCCTGCGAGAATCGGACCTATTACGGGGAACAGTTCCGCGATTCCTCCCATCATCGCAAGCGTTACCGCGTATTCTATGCCGAGGATTGAGAAGCCTATGAAATATAACGTAAACATGAGTAACATCAGCGTGACTATGCCGCGTAACCATAAACCTACTTTGTTCTTAACTTTTTCCGATTTTTCAACGATGTAACTGCCGTATTTGGTGGGGAATATTGATTTGATGAAGTTATCCACGCTGTCGTCATCCGTTACCAAGAAGAATGTTATGATAAGAACCAAGAAAGCGTTAAATATTCCGTTGAAGATGACTTTTATTGCCGTAAAAGTGTTGCCGGCTATGTTTTCGAGTTGTTTGGCGATATTTTCGAGAGCGCCCTTGATATTGTCTATTACGGTTTGTTGGTCTATGCCTTGCAGTAATGATTGCAAATGAGGCAGGATTTTATCCGAAAAGGGCAAATTTTCCAACGATTTTCCTTCCGTTACGTTGGTTATCAAGGTGCCGATTTGTTTAGCTATTTCAAAGAGCTGATCCGCGACTATCGGTATAAGGCTTGATATGAAGAATACGACGATACCAAGTAATACGATATATATTCCAAGTACGCTGATCGCTCTCGGTATTTTTTTCTTTTGAAGGTTGTCTACAATCGGGTCAAGTGCCGCATAAAAAAGCAGGGAAATGAATAGAATGATCAATATGCTTTTAATTTCGATTACGAATTGCGCCAAAAGATAAAAAAGTATGATTACCAAAGTCGCTTTTGCGACACTTGCGGTTGAAAGATGTACGATGATTTTCTCGGGAGATTTTACTTTTGGTGGTTTGATCGGTTCTTCGATTTTGCTTTCTTCTTGAGGAGATTTTTTTAAAATCTCAAACTTTCGCTTGATTTTTTTAAGTTGTTTTTGCGAATCGGAAAATAATTCTTTAAGCATTTTTTTATGATGTTAATTGTACTTGAATTATGTTGACGATTATCCAGCCGAGGGTGGAAAGGGTGAGACCGATAAGTGCGTACATTACGGTTTTTTTGCCTTTCTCTTTATCTTCAGTGAGACCGCCCCATGCGTAGAGGTAACCACCGATGATTACGAAAAGTACGCTTATTAAGCCGGCGATGTTCATCAGAAATTCAATGATATAGGTGATGTAATAGGGGAGCATCCATAGGTGGATGTTGCCGGTTTGGATGGCGCAACCAAGGATGCCGTCTCTTACGTCTGTTTTCATAAGTTCTTTTTGGTCTTCGATTGTTAGTTTACTCAACTCTTCTTCTGTTTTGGTACAATCTTCGGTTCCTTCTGGCAATAACGTGCTTGCCGCAAAAGTCACCGCCGGCGTCAGCATCGTTATTAAAATCGCCAAGATTATTATTTTTTTCATTTTTGTTTCGTTTAATTGACCTGAATAAAAGTACCTTAATAGTACTATATTTTGCAAGTTTTAGGCAGTGTTCACATATATTTTTTGCAGATGGAAGCTACAGATTTTGTGCAGTTCAAGACACGACGACGAAGTGATACTGGAAAGTATTACAAGGAGGAGTAACGCAGAAATACACAAAATATGTAGCTTCCCGTTACTCGTCGTTTCTGTACCTTTTAGGTACAGCGCACTCCTCGTGTCGTGAATCCAGACATGTTATGCGCCAACCATCGTAAAAAATATATGTGAACACTGCCTAGTCTTATCGCAGAGGTACGAGGAGCGTTTTGCTTCCTTGCACTTTAGTAAACAAGATTCTTCCCAGTCTTACCTGCGTTGTGCCGAACTTGACGGCTTCTTCCCAGTCTTCGCTCATCCCCATCGAGAGTTCTTGCAACTTGTATTTATTTTTGAGTTTTCGCATTTTTGCGAATTGAGATCGTAGTTTGTCTTTATTGTCAGTATTTTCGGCTATGGTCATTAAGCCCGTTAGTGCAATGCTTGGTAAGGTTTTTATTGTTTTTATTAATTTTTCGAGGTCTTTTTCGGCGATTCCGCTTTTTTGAGGTTCGTCGCTTATGTTTACTTGTATATAAACCGGCATTTTCTTGCCGATTTTTGCGCACTCTTTATCTATTTCTTCCGCGATTTTTTCGGAGTCGACGCTTTCTATGCAATCGAATAATTCGACCGCCTTTTTAGTTTTGTTGGTTTGTAAATGGCCGATTAGGTGTTTTTCGATGCGTGTTTTTAAAAACGGGAATTTTTTTTCGGCTTCTTGTACGCGATTTTCTCCGATTATTTTAATTCCCAGTGCTATTACTTGTTCGATTTCGGCCAATGAGCGGTTTTTTGTAACCGCCATGATTTTAATGCTTACCGGTATTTTGTTTAGTATATCCATATTTTTATGATATCATTCTAAATGTTTTTAACCTAAATACTAAATAAAAAATTTATGTTGCCCATAGTGGCCATAGTGGGGAAGCCGAATACCGGGAAATCGACGATTTTCAATAAGTTGCTTGGGGTTAGAAGAGCGATTGAATCGAAAATTGCCGGTACGACCCGGGATAAACTTATGAGAAAATGTGAGTTTGGCAATTATAATGTTTATTTGGTGGATACCGGTGGTATCAGCGTTGGCAAGGTTGATAATCTTGAAGAAGATGTGCGCGGTCAGGCGAAATTGGCCATAGAAGGTGCCGATGTGATTTTATTTGTCGTTGATGGGCAGAAGCCTTTGAGTGCCGAAGATTTTCATGTCGCCGATATATTGAGGAAATCTTCCAAGTCGGCGATTTTGGTTGCGAATAAATGTGATAATTTGGACATAGAAAGCAGGATTTATAATCTGTATGAGCTCGGGTTTGGCGATGCTGTTCCTGTTTCCGCTTTGCATAAAATGGGATTGGAGCATTTGCAGGGTTGCGTTGAAAAGGATTTGAAAAAATTGGGGTTTGAAGAAGGAGAGAAGGATGATTTTGAAAAAGGTAGTGTCAGGGTCAGTATTTTGGGGAGACCGAATGTTGGCAAGTCGTCGCTTTTGAATGCGATTTTGGGCAGGAAAGAGGCGATAGTTTCCGATATCCCCGGGACGACGAGAGATTCCGTGGAGGTGTATTTTAAGCGAGGCGATGATAAATTTATTTTTATAGATACTGCCGGTTTACGGAAAAAAGGTAAGGTGGAGCAGGGTATTGAGAAATTCAGCGTTCTTAGGAGTTTGAGATCGATTGAGGAGTCGGATGTCAGCGTGTTGGTTTTGGATTATTTGGAAGATATTACGAGTCAAGATTTGCATGTTGCGTCTTATATTTTGGATAGAGGGAAAGGGTTGATTTTGGTTCTTAATAAAGTTGATTTGATGAATGATCCCGAGGAACAGAAACGTCATTTCATAGGGCGATTCAGATATGAATTCGATTTTCTTCCTTGGGCGCCTTTGGTTTTTGTTTCCGCCAAAAATAAAACCGGCGTGGAGCCGTTACTCGACGTTGTATTGGAAGCGCAGAAACAAAGATGCAGAGTGATTCCGGAGCACGAGTTGAAGATTTGGCTTGAGGAGGCTGTTTCCGCTCATGAATTGGCCGCCGGTGTTGGTAAAAAGAAGAATAAAATTATGAAAATAAAGCAGGATACGATTAAGCCGCCGTCTTTTACGCTCAAGGTGAGATATCCGGACAAGGTGCATTTCTCTTACAGGAGATTTCTTGAAAATAAACTCAGAGAGAAGTTTGGGTTTAACGGGACCGCGATAAGGCTAAGGTTGCATTAACGATTTCATCCATCTTTCTTTGTAATATCGCCTTCGGTCTATGTTGTGAAATTTGAGGATTTTTTCGTTGATGATTATGGAAGACTCTTTTTTGGGTTTTTCATCCATTGTTTCGAACTTTTGTCGGGCTCTTTTGAGTTGCCAGTTTTTAAGTTTTTCTTCGAGTTTGTCGCCATATTTGCCACTCAGCGTATTTTCCTGCCATTTTCTTATCATTTTGACTAGACCGCGGTTTGTGCGATATCTCCTTTTTTGATAATTGATTGGTGTTTTGAAAAATTGTTCGAGGAATTTGCGGTTGTGATCTATGAAATCTATGTATGTTTGGTAATCTCCGGAGACAGGTTGAAGTGTTTTTATCCAATATGCGAGGTAAATATCATCTTCGATTGCCAAATTTTCCATTTCAAGATTGTCTTCCGTGATGTAGAAGCTTAAGCAGAATCGTCCTTTGATTTTGTCTCCGAATCTTCTTGAGCCGAGTATGTGAGTTAAGATTGTTAAAAAGATTCTTGCCGTAAACATTCTGCCAGGTTTTGTCACGACAAGGAGGTCTATATCCGATTTTTTTGTCGGGTTGTCGTATGCGAGATTGTTTCCGATTGCTATCAGTCGTATGAATGGGACCAAATTGAATATTTTTCGAAATCTGTTAACTTTCCCCCAAAGTTTTTTGGCGATTTCGCGTCTTTCTTGATTTTTGAAAAAATTTTCTTCGTGACCTTTGAGGCAATATAACCCTTCGGAATAGCTCAGAAGGGCGCTGTTTTTCAGATATATATCTATTTGATGTTCGTCCAAAGGGAGTTTGTATAAATATTCTTCGACCTCTTCTCGACTTAATGGGAAATCAAACATGTCGAAAAAAGCAAAAGTGCTCAAGATCGCTTGTTTGAAATTTATCTTTGGATTGGTTACCATGGAGTTGGTCTTATTGGATTTAATGGTACCAGAAATCAATACGAAAATTCAAAGGATATTGAAAAAGCTTCCGGCAAAACCGGGGGTTTATAAGATGTTGGATAAGGAAGGAATGGTTTTATATGTTGGGAAGGCTAAAGATTTGAAAAAGAGGGTTTCTTCGTATTTTAGGGATGTTGCGAAGCTGACCGTGAGGATTTCCAAGATGATTTCAAAAGTCGAAGATATTTCGTATATTACCGTTGATTCCGAGTTGGAAGCTTTGATTCTCGAGTTGAATCTTATAAAAGAGTTACAGCCGAAATATAATGTTATGCTTAAAGATGATAAGGATTTTTGTTATGTGAAAGTTTTTGTTTCGGAAGATTTTCCAAGAGTGAAAGTCGTGAGACGGGTTGAGAAAGATGACGAAAGATATTTCGGGCCGAAAACTTCAACGAAAAAAGTTTATAAGACACTCGAGGTGTTAAAAAGCTTATTGCCTTTTCGCGATTGCGATTTGGGGATTAAGTATATTTCCGACAACGGACCCGGATCGAATATTGAAGTTTATAAAAAAACTATCAAGTATCCGTGTTTGCAGTATCACATAAATACTTGTATTGCTCCTTGTACCGGAGCTTGTACGAAGGATTCTTATAGATTTATTATAAATAAAGTTTGTAAATTCCTCGAAGGGGATTCATCCGAGATTTTGAGTATGTTGAAAAATGATATGGAGATTGCGGTTCGCGAAAGGAAGTTTGAAGATGCCGCGAAGATTCGTGACAAATTGAATGCTATAAACGGTATCTTGGAGAGGCAAAAAATTTCCGGAGTTAGTGAGGCGAATCAAGATATTGTCGGCTTTTATTTAGGGGTTGGGAAGGTGTTTTTGAATCTGTTTGTTGTTAGGGAGGGAAGACTTATAGACAGCGAGAATTTCACTTTGGAGGTGCCTGATGTTTCAGAGGGCGATGTGCCGGAAGTTATCGAATCTTTTTTGAGAGATTATTACGAAAAGTGTAGCTTTAAGCCCGATTCGGTTTTGTTGCCGTTTGAGCTTGAGGAGCAAACTTTTATTAAAGTTATTGCTCCGAAAAGAGGTGAGAAAAGCAAACTTGTCGAGATGTCGAATAAAAATGCCGAAAATTTTTATAAACAAATGCTTGTTAGGTGGGAGGCGGATAAGGCTTACGACCCTGCGAAATCACTTGTCGATCTCGGAGAGAGACTTTCCGTATCGAGAAAAATTAAAAGAATTGAAGGGTACGATATTTCTCACTTTTCGGGAGATTTTACCGTTGGAGCGATGGTGGTATTTTCTGCCGGTGAGCCTGCGAACGGTGATTACAGACATTTTAAGATGAAATCTGTAAAAGGTGTTGATGATTATGCTTCTTTACGAGAAGTTTTGGATAGAAGGCTTAAGTATATTTTTACGCCTACTATTGACGGCATGATTATCAGAAAAGGCCTTAAGAAAGACGAGCCGATTATTAAAGAAATGCTTGATCGCGAGGGGCTGAATGCGAGCGCGATGATGATGAAAGATTTTGTAATAATAGAAACGAAAAAAAAGATTGTCGGGTGTGGCAGATTGGTTCATTTCAAGGATAAAGACGTAATAGCTTCTTTATTTGTCGATGAAAGTATGCGCGGAAAAGGGCTTGGTCATACACTTTTGCAAGCGCTTACCGAAAAGTCGAAAGCCAAGAGGGTTTATATCGGATGTGATCCGAAAAATGCCGGGTTTTATGAGAAGTTCGGTTTCAGGAGTATCAGAGAGGTCCCGGTGTTTGTGACGGTAAGTTGTAAGTTTCTCGAATATTTTGTTTATGAGAAGAAGTTCGATAAATCTTTTTCGGCGGAGCCGGATTTGATAGTTATAGATGGTGGGAAAGGACAACTTGGCGCGCTTGTGCCGATTTTTAATAAGTTTAAAGTAAAAGTTCCGGTGGTTTCGGTCGACAAGAGTGGCATGAAAATTTTCCGTTTAAAAAATGGTAAAGTTGAGGATTTGGATATAAAATCAGATTCGCAAGTGTTTTATTTGCTTCAGAGAGTTACAGATGAGGCTCACAGATTTTCAAATAAGTTGCGTGAAGAACTTCAAATAAAATTTTTAACCAAATAATCCATGTTGAAAGAAAAAATCAATGCCGAATTGAAGGCGGCCATGTTGGCGAGAGACGAAGTGAAAGTATCCGCTTTGAGAATGTTGAAAGCGGCTGTTATGAAATTCGAGGTTTCGGGCGGGGAGAAAAAAGAGGCTACCGATGAAGATGTTATGGTTTTGATTAAGAAAGAATTGAAGTCTCGAAAAGATTCAATAGATCAGTTCAAAGCCGGCGGACGGGAAGATTTGGTTGTGAAGGAAGAGGCTGAAATTAAGGCGTTGGAAGGGTATTTGCCGAAACAAATGAGTGAAGATGAGGTTAGGGCTGTTGTTAAGCAGGTTGTTGCGGAGATGGGTGTCGGCGGGCCTGCGGCTATGGGGAAGGTGATGGGTGCGTGTATGGGTAAGTTGAAAGGGCAAGCGGATGGGACGATGGTGAATAAGTTGGTGAAGGAAATGTTGGGGAACCTCTGAAAAATGTGGTTCCGTTACGAAATCCTCATTCTTTCGAGGAGGTCTAAAAAGAGCCTCGCTTTTAAGCCGGGGCTCTTTCGAAGAGTTTCGTTTGAGATTATCTCGTAACAGAGATTGTTTCCGAAAGTTCCGCAGTCGGAGCGGCAACCGTCAATTTGCCATCTGCGTCTACTGAAATGTTGTAGCCTGTAGCGTATGATGTGCAGTCTGTATAAGTTGCATCAGCATCCGTCGGATCTGCCGGCATTTCCGTTAGATATGTTGGAACCAAATATGAGCAAATGTCTATCAACCCGGCGGCGCTTCCGATTTCGGTTGCGACTGCGGTGATTTCAGTTGGTAAAACACCTCTGTTGTCCAATGCGTATTCTTGTGTCGCATCCAGCAATGCGCGTACGTCATTGCTTCTTTGAGTGTTGTTCGCTTGAGAGATTTGTCTTGCGGGATTGACAGCGATGATCACTATTCCTGCAAGTATCGCGATAATTACGATAACGAGGAGCACCTCAATGAGGGTAAAGCCTTTTTTGTTCATGAGTTTTTGCGGGTAAAATTTTATTTTTGTATTTTAAAGCGTTTCTTTGAACGCGTTTGATTGCTTTTTAATACTAATGTGTTGGATTCACTTTGACAAGTTCAAATATTTATTCCAATCGATTACCGGCAAATTGATTTCGACTGCAACTTCGTCTCTATTAATTTCTTTATTCCAATTTATATAGATTATTCCGGAATATATTATGATAGCCAGAAACAGTATCAGGCTTGCCAAGAAATATGAGTAATTTTTAAATTGTTCTTTATTTAACATAAAGTCTTATGTTTATTTCTATATTTGGTAAAAGTTTTAAATTTTCGTTTTCGGTGTAATTCAAATCATAATATTCTATCGAATAAACTTTTATGTAATATGACAGACGTTCAAGTTCTTCGAGAAATGTCGTGATATCCGTTTCATCGCCGTAGAAGGTTAATTCGTAGTCAAGGGTGTTTCCTTTTGTTGAGTTTTCCGATTCTTCAAGCTCGGTTGATCTCAGATTTAAATCTGAGTTCAATGTTATACCGATATTTTCCACTTCGGATATGAAATTTATATATTCCGACTCTTCGGCGGGTCTTATCGAATTGGCATGTTCGATTGATACTTGAGTGCTTTCCGTATAAAGCTTGAGGCTTTCTTCGAAGTTGGATTGCAAATTCTCCGTTTTTTCCAGAAATACATTCAAAAATTTTATGTCATGATTGATCTTGCTTGACGAGTAGCCCATGATAATTACTATAAACGAGCTTATGAGTATGAGAACCGCGCTCATTTTAAATATATGTTTTGTTCGATTGGAAATTTCATTTGGGATCATATTCGGGTAATTCGCTAAAGATTAAAGTTAAGTTTATTTGGAACGGAACTTGTTCTTTTTTGTCATAGCTTGATAGCGGAATATCTATGTTGCTTATAAATGGCAAATCTTGAAATGCGTCCTGCATATCCAGTAAGACATCTCTGTTTTCGGCTATCCCGGATATTGCAAAAGTTAAATTCGTATCATCAAAACCGATGGATGTGATTGTTACGCTGGTTGGCATAGTTGCGAGAATGTCGGTTAAAACGGTTTGTATTGAAAACAAGCCGTTGTCTATATTGCTTAATATCGTTATTTCCTGATTGAAAGCTTTCAATTCGTCTTTTATTTCTTGGTATCTGGTTCCGTATAGAATAAGTTCGATTGATGACTTTGCGATTTCCAAATTTGTTCTTTCATAGCTTAATTGTTGATGCATGATCGAGACGAAACCCGCTATGATTAGGCTGATTATCGACATAAATATTGCTCCTATCGTGATGCCAATTTCGATTTTCTTACTGAGGAAATTGCGTTTAAGCCATGTCGGGATGAGGTTTATATTTCCCTCCTCTTTTGCTTTGAGCCTGCTTAATGCCGTGCCGATTACATCGGTGAAATATATCGAGTAATGCGGTTTGATCTCTTCTTTGGTCGATTGTTTTATGAAATTCGCATCTTTTACTTTTAAACTTTTCTTGGGGTCTCCGATTGAAATTTTGATGTTGGCAAATTGTTTTTGTGCCAGTTCGTAAAATCCGGGTAAGTTAGAATATTCTCCGGTTAAGAAGATGTTTTTTATGCCGTCGGTATTATCTTTGATTTGTCTCTTTGAAATTATGTCGGCTGCGGTCTTATATTTGTCTTTGATGAATTTACTGATTATTTCTTTGAATTTCGGGTCGTCTTTGTATTTTTCCCAATTTTCGAAAAGGGATTCCGATGAATATATCGGAAATTTTTTACTTATATTTTGTATCAGTTCCGATGTGCCTTCGTTTGAGCTCAAGTAATGTTTTATCGTTTTGCCCCTTATCGTCAAATAATTTGTCGAAAGCGCTCCCAAGTCTATGATTAAACTAAATTCTTCTTTGGGCAATTCTCGTTCCAGTGCGTATTTTAATGCTTCCACGTGGACTCCGAATAATACTGGTGTTATTCCGGCTTCTTCGAATGTTTGTGTGTATTTATCGGCTATTTTTTTCTGGATTGCGGCGAATAAAGCATATTGATACTGATCGCCATTTTTTTCCAAGATGATTGCATCCCAGTACAAATCGTAAATCGGGAAAGGGATGACCATTTCCGCTTCGTATTGGATAGCCTTTATCACTTCTTTTTCACTGAGTTTGCCGGGAAATGAGAAAATATGTGTAAACGTCACTTTTGACGGCAATAGAACCGTTACGTTTTTTGGTTCAACCGGTCTGGGATTTGCTTTCCTGAAAAGATCGCTGATTATTATCTTAAAACTTTCTTCTTTTTCTATGATTCCATCTTTAATAATTCCTTCTGGGATTGGCAATCTGTTATATGCTTCCAACCAGGTATCTCCGTTTGGCTCTTTTAATTCCACGAGCTGTATCATGTGATCGTGGAAATCTATTCCTATTACTTTTTTCGGCAAGATTTTCATTTTTGTTTCTTTTTAGAGTTTACTATGACTCTTCCCATTCTTCCAAATTGGAATTGAAAATTTCTCCGCTTTCCAAAAGTTCAGCGACTGCCTGAAAATTTTGCGTGTAGTTCAAATGACTTATTTCTATATCTATTATTTTTCGATTGTCGTCTTCGGTTATCGCGATTACACATTCCGTATCCGGATCTATATTTACGGTTTCACCGACGAATGTCGAATTGTTTTCCAGTCTGAGTATTGCTTCTTCAAGGCATCCTTCGGCGGAGTAATACATCATTTGATCCGAATTGTCGTTTACATATTCCTCGTAAGTGGAAACGCTGGATTCCGAAGCTATCAGAACGAGTACGAGTGTGAATGCCGATATTATCAGCAAGCTTACGAGGGCTACGGATCCTTGTTTCGAGTTCATCTTAGTGAAAGTGTTAAATGTATTTCGAGGTTTCTTTTCAGCATGGCAAGATCTTCGGAGATTGGAGATATTTCGATCTCGATGACAATTTGATCGGGTGTTTTTTCGGCCGTGGTTCGGTGGAAGTTCAATATATCCACCTTGATGTTATTCGTGTTCAGTTGGATAGGATCGGCGGGTCCTTCTTGTATGTAGATTTTGTTTTCCGACAAGTAAAATATTGTTGGGGAGTTTTCGGTTGTTCTCATTTCCAGATATAAAATTCCGTTGTCGTTGTCGAGGACGCTTTCTTCGATGTTGACGCTTCCCGCGCCTTTTATGCTTTGCGAAAGTTTTTCGGAGATGAATCCGCTATTTTCTTGCATTTCTTCCGTTATTTTCGAGATAGTGGTTAAATTTATAATTTGTAAGGCGAATGACATTGCCGCGAGCATAAATATGGAGAATATCGCGAAATACATTAATATCTCGATGAGTGTAGTTCCTTTTTTAGTTATTTTTAGGATCATGGTGTGTATTGAACGATTACGCTTTCTATACTTGGTGTTTCAACCATGTTTGAGGTTGCGATTATTTTGAATTGAAAATATCGAACGCCGGTTTTGGTGGCGCTGGTTGTTATTTCCGTCCTTGGTGTCTCGTAATATGTTGCCGATGTTCCGTCCGGTCCGATCCATGTTGCGGAAGTTATATTGTCCTCTGTAGAAGAGGTTCTGATTTGAAGCTTGACAATTCCCCCGACAACTTCGGAGCTTTCCCAATCCATAAAATCGTATCTTGTATCCGCGCTACCCGTGTCGAATATGTCGGATATATATTCTCCGTTGGGTCTGTATGTCGGATTCAAAGCTTCCATAATGACAAGACCTCTGTTGTTGACGTCAACTCCCATATAAACATATTCGTTATCCGTGTATGCGCCGGTGCCTTTACCCGTGATGTCGGCTGAATATGCGAGATATGGTGATAGTGGATTTGATATGTTGAATACGTCCACTCCCGGGTTATTGTTATTTACTGTTGCATATAAATAATTTTCGCTTATTGCCAAGTCTTGTATGGATCCGCTTGTGGATATTGAAGTTATAAGCGTGGGATTGGCGGGATCGGAAATATTTAATACTTTTAAAGTCGAGCTTGTTGTTCCGACGAATGCGAAAGTATTTCCGTATATTTCGATAGCTTTGACTTCGTTTCCAAGATTTAGTGAGCCGATTTGAGTTGGTGATGCCGGATTTGAGATATCTAACACCTTGAAAGGTTGAGTTGCGTGGTTTGTTCCGATATACGCGTAATCTTCGGAAATCTCTATTACGTTTGTAATTGCGTTAAAATCTATGGATGTAACCGCTGTTGGATTTGATTTATTTGTTATATCCAAGATCGCAAGACTGTTTGTGGTTTTGTTTATTCCCATGAAAAGATAATTTCCGGAGATTGCCGCTTGGTTGCCGTAAGCGCCCAAATTGTAATTTTTCAATAAGGATGGATTTTCCGGATCGGTTACATCTACGATTGCGAGACCTTTTGACGAATTTTCCACTCCTATGTATGCATAGTTGCCGTCTTTTGTTAAATATCTGCCTTTGCCGCCTATGTTTATTTGATCAACCAATTCTGGATTCGCGCGATCGGTTATGTCAGCGATCGCGAGCCCTTCTGCGTTTTTAGCTGTTGCCAAATATGCATAATTCTCATCCACCGCTATATCATTTCCGTGTTCGCCGACATCCACTGACGAGAAGAACAGGCTTAATTCTTCAACGAGCAGAAGTTGGATTGCGCAATTGTTGTCGGGCGGGGCGGGTGTTTCTTGCGTATCGGTATCGTTAAATGTGCCATTTTCGAATTCCGCGCATGTGGTTTGAAGCCATGCGTCGCTTCTCCAATTTGTTAAATAAGTTGTTAGCGATACGGACATCGGTAGGATATCTTTCCAAGTCCAGGAAACTTCGGATGTGATTTTTTTGATCTCTTCATCCAATGTGCCGATTTCCGCGATATCTCCGTTCTCATCTCTGTAAACGTTTTCTACCGTTATGGTTCTTGAATAGTAATCGTCTATATTTTCAGGGGCGGGTCCGAATGTCCAGACATCATCCGTGTACATAAGACCGTACTCTCCGGTGACCAAATCAAGATAATTTCGGTCTCTGATGTTTCTTCCGGCTTCGAGGCCTTCTTCCGCATATAAAAGAGCTTCATTGTTTACCTCTATCTTTACGGTTCTTTGCAGTGTGTTTAATCCCATGTAAAAGATACCGCTTGCGAAGATTGTGAATATAACCATCGCTATAAGAATTTCTATCATTGAGAATCCGGATTTTTTAATACGTGACGAGTCCAAGTTCATTGATATTTATTTGTATGATTTTATTTATTTGTTCGGAAAAAAGTTCGACCGAGCCGTAAGTGTTACATTCGCCTTTTGGTGTCTCAAATATGATATCGTTGCCGTTACCGTTCAAAAGTATGTTTTGGAATATGACCGTTTCCGGTAATTCAACCGTGAAATTTTCAGGATTTTCGGCGGCGTATGTGTCTCCACTAAAGATCGTGTAAGAATTTGTTTCCAAATGTATGCCGTGATTTACACCGTCTTTTCCCGATTCGGTGTCGCTTTGAGCAAGTCTTAAGTATCCTATAAAATTATCTCTTTGAGAATTCAAATCGGCTCTAAGTTGTGCGGTTTGAGCGTACAAAACGATTAATCCCAAACTTACACATAATATTGTGATAACCAATATGATTTCCGGAAATGTAAACCCGTGTTTTTTCATTTACTTAACATGTTAGGTAGTTGATATATTGGCATTATTACCGATACCGCTACGCTACCTACGAGTGCCCCCATAAATACAAGCAATATGGGTTCGAGAAGAACCGAAAGATTTTTCGTGATATTATCTACGCTTTGCTCGTACATTTTTGCCAGATGATCCGTTGTTGTTTCGATGCTTCCCGTTTTTTCTCCGATTGCAAGCATTTTCGTTACAAGTGATGGAAATAAATTTTCATCATTGGTAAAGGCTTCTCCCAACGTACCGCCTTTATCCACCATTTGCATTGCTTTCGTTACGGCGTCTTTGTAAGGCTTGCTCGTGAGCATTTTACCGGTTATTTCCAGCGCTTTCGTTATCGGTACGCCTGCTTGAAGAAGGGAGTTTAATATTCTTGAAAAACGGGCGAGATTTATATCTTTTGCCAATTTTCCGAATATTGGAATATGAAGGACAAAATTGTCTCTTATGGATTTTAAGTAAGTGGTTGTTATCAGAAAATATATCAATCCGATTATGCCGCCTGCCAGCAGTAAAGCTAACAATGGACTTCCCGTTATGAATTTGCTTGCGCCTATCATTATCCTTGTGGGCAAGGGGAGTTCCATGTTGAATGTTTCGAATATTTTTGTTATTTTCGGCAATATGAAAACCACTACTCCGATGGTTAGCATAAGGGTTAGGGATACTATGAAAGCCGGATATACGAATGCCGATACGACTCTTTTTCTAAGCTCGTAATCTTTTTCGAGTTGCAAGTTTATGTATCCGAATGTTTTTTCGAGTGTGCCGCTCTCTTCTCCGATTGCCACCATGTTTACAAATACATCCGAAAAAATGTAGTCATATTTGCTTAAAGCCTTTGAAAGACTTTGACCTGACTTGAGCATGTTTAAGATGCTGTCGAACATTTTTCTGTTTTTCGCGGTTGTCATTTGATTTTTGATGATGTCGATGGCTTCAGTAACTGTTATGCCGACCTGCATCATTGTTTCCATATGATTGGCGAACGTCATTTTTTCAACGAGACTTAAATGCGGTTTTTCCCAAAACCAATCTTTCTTTTTCGATTCTTCCATGAGTGAAATGACGACATTGCCTTCGTTCATGATTTTGGTTGCCGCTTCTTTTTCGTCTGGGGCGTAAATTATCCCTTTTTGGATGACTCCTTGTTGGGTGCTTATTACGTATTTGAATTTGATCATATTTTTTGTTTAATCGTGCATTACACGAAGAACTTCTTCTATCGTTGTGATTCCGCTTAAAACTTTGTTAATTCCGTCCGTGAACATATCTATCATGCCTTCTTTTTTTGCTACTTCTTCCAATTCTTCCGGTTTTGTGCGAGTCGAGATGTTTTTTCTTATTTCGTCCGTGACTTCTAGGACTTCGGCTATCGAAATTCTGCCTTTGAATCCGGTATTGTTGCAATGCTCGCAACCTTCTCCTCGCCAGAATGTGAGCGAGGTTGTCGCTTGTTCTTGGAATCTTTCCATTATTCTCGCCGCGTTTTTTTTGTCCAAAATTTTCCCAAGGTCTTCAAGTTGTTTTACCGACATTTGATATGGTTTTTTGCAATGATCGCAAATTGTTCTGATAAGTCTTTGAGCGATTACCATTTGAGCGGTTGCCGCGACCAAGAAGTTTTCTATTCCCATTTCCATAAGTCTTGGCAAACTTGAAACCGCGTCGTTGGTATGCAATGTTGCCAATACCAAGTGTCCCGTCAGGGCGGCGTTTATTGCTACCGATCCCGTTTCTTCATCGCGAATCTCTCCGACCATTATTATGTTGGGGTCTTGTCTTAAAAGTGCCCTGAGACCAGCCGCGAATGTGAGTCCCGTTTTTCTGTTTACTTGCGTTTGATTGACTCCTTCCAACCTGTATTCGATAGGATCTTCAATTGTCGAGATATTCACTTCGTTCGAGTTGAGCATTTTCAATATCGTGTACAGAGTGGTTGTTTTGCCGGATCCCGTTGGACCCGTCATCAGTATGATTCCGTAAGTTTTCTTAATGCATCTGTTGATTTTTTCCAGGTTTTCTTTTGAATATCCGAGCGATTCCAGTTTCAATTCTTGCTTGTCTGATGTAAGAAGACGTAGGACGATTTTTTCTCCGTCATAAGTCGGTAAAATCGAGACGCGAAGGGTTATTTCATTGCCTTCGAGGTCTATCTTAAAACGGCCGTCTTGAGCCATTCTGTGTTCGTCCGTTCTGAGCTTAGCCAGTACTTTTATTCTGGTTATCACCAAATCCACGATCTCTATCGGCAGTTCCGCAATTGTGTTCAATATCCCATCCACGCGATTTCTTACTATCAAGAAGTTTTTATGCGGTTCCAGGTGGATATCTGATGCACTGTTTTGAAATGCAAATAATATGATTGTGTCTACGATTTTCGAGGCATCTTCGAGCGATTCGATTTTCTTTGTGTCGCTCATGGCTCCTTTCAGAAGTCTGTTGAATTTCTCATTTACGTCTTTGTTATAAATCTTCAGTGCCAGCTTCAAATCTCGTTTTGTCGCATAATACGGTTCCACCTTTAGGCCCGTTTTGTTTTCTATGAAGTTAATTAACTCGGCATTACCCGGATCATTGATTGCCAATTTTAAAGTATTTCCGTCTTGTTCGAACGGAATCAAGTATTGGTGAGCCGCTAACATATAAGGAACTATCGGCAGGAGTTTATCTTGTATGGTTTGATCTTCGAGTCTTATGTAGGGTACTTCATAAAGTTCAGCCATAATCTCTCCCAATTCGTTACCGGAAAGCACGCCTTTTTCTTCTATAAGTTCTTCAAAAGGCATATCTTTGGTTTTGCTTATCTTCGTTAGGTTGGCTAGTGTTTTTTCATCTATTTTGCCGGTTTCGAGGAGCTTCTTTTTTAGATTTTCCAAATTTACAGGCATATTTTCGTTTTTTTAATCTTATTATTCTATCATATTTTCGTGGGTTTGGCAAATACCCGTGTATCTGTTATTCTTTTATTATGAAAAAGGTTTTGGTCATATACAATCCGGTTTCGGGAGCGAAGAAGTTAAGGAATATGGGACGGGTTATTCAGAAAGAGATTGATCGGCTCGGGTATTCTTACGATTGGCACGAGACCAAACCTAAGTTTGATGATTTTGGTGGATTCGAAAATTACGATCGCATTTTGGTTGTCGGAGGGGATGGAACTGTCGCAAAAGTTGCCGAATATATGGTTAAGAACAAGGTGCGTATTCCTTTGGGGATCATCGGTACCGGTTCGACCAATCTTTTGGCTTTGAGTTTGGGGATTCCCGTTTTGAATACAACCAAGGCTGTGGAATTTGCCTTAAAAAGGGAGGCAAAGCCTATGGATGTTGGATTGGTGAATGGTAAGAAAGTTTTTTTAATAGCGGTAGGAAAGGGATATGACAATGTTTTTATGAGGGGGGCGACACGTGAGCTCAAGAGGAAGGTCGGATTTTTTGCTTATGTTTGGAGCTTTCTGACGACTTATTTCGCACATCCTAAATGCGAGTATCGGATTTCTGTGGATGGAAAGATGTATAATGTTATTGCGAAGACCGTTTTGGTTTTTAATTTTTTCAGATTGAGTTCGAAAAGTTTTGGTGTCGGATTTAACTCTGATGATGGACTGTTCGAAGTAGTGGCGGTTAATCCAACGAGTTTTTGGGATTTATTGAAAGTTATGGTGTTTTTTGTAGTCGGCAGGAAGAGTGCGAAACATCCGAAGGTGAGTTTTTTTCAGGGTAAAAAAATCTCGATCAGCTCCGAGAAAGAACGTGGGTATCAGATTGATGGCGATGTGTATGAAGGAGGGGATTTGGAGGTTGAGATGGTAGAGGGAGGGGTGAGGGTGGTTAGACCGTAGTTAAGCTGTCAGGAGGTTGGGTCCCACATGCAGTTGTCTATGAAAGCCCTACGAATCTGAGTTCTATGCGTTTTCGAGGTAGTCTTTCAGTGTTTTCCATGCCAACTCGAATGTAAATTCGAACTTTTGTATTGCGTTATCTTGTTCCAGTTCCGTGAATTTGGTTTGATTTAAAGCCTTCTTGAGGCGTTTTGCGGCTTGCTCAAAATCTTCAAGTCTTTTGTAAATCAAAAAAAGTGTTTTCTTGCGAAAAAACGATTCGTCCGCCTACCGGCAGGCAGGCTTCCCGTGGCTTGTGGCGGAACGGACGGGATTCGAACCCGCGACCTCCACAGTGACAGTGTGGCGTTCTAACCAACTGAACTACCGCTCCGCGTCGTTTACGGTATATTGAACAACAATATGCCGATGGCGAAAATTTACATTACAAATTTGGACTTTGCAATAGAAAAAAAATGCGTAAAATAGGTTTGCTTGCTCTTTTAAAATGCCGAAGTGGCGGAACTGGTAGACGCGCACGACTCAAAATCGTGTTCTTTCGGGAGTGAGGGTTCGAGTCCCTCCTTCGGCACCACAGACCGGTAGTCCCGCTTAGCGGGACGAACGGTCCATATATTAAGCTGTTTCGCTAAGCTTGATTTGTGGATTCAATAAAAACAAAATTTCTACTTGTGTATTTCTGCAAGATCATCATACAATAAGGTCCTTTTAAAAAATTTTATAACCACTTCAAAAATGGAGAACCAAAACAAACAGGGAGGAGTCGTGTGGATGCTTAGCACATTTGCGCTTATCGGCGTACTTGTCGGGTTAGGCATAAGTTCTTTGGATGGTGGCTCATCCGGACAGACGAATATTACCGGTCCTTCTGCGGATACCCAAGATCAGAATTACGAATTACCTACGGTTGATGACGACCCTGTAATGGGGGATGAAAGCGCTCCGGTTACGATGATTGTGTTCAGCGAATACGAATGTCCTTATTGCCAGAGGTTTGAAACAGAAACTTTCTCTTCAATCAAGGCTGATTTTATAGATACGGGAAAGGTTAAATTGGTTTACAGAGATTATCCTCTTCCGATTCATGATAAAGCTCATTTGGCCGCAGAAGCCGGCGAGTGTGCAAGTGACAGCGTTTCATATTGGGATTATCAGGCCAAGTTGATTGAAAAATATACCGAGTGGAGTGAGTATACCGGAGAGATAAAAGAGCTTTTTTCCGATTATGCTAAAGAGTTGGGTGTGGATTACGATACTTTTTATGCTTGCTTGGAGGATGGTACATATTATGACGAGGTGGAGAGCGATATGACGGATGCCAGGGCCGCCGGTGTTATGGGTACTCCCTCATTCTTTATAAATGATGAGAAGGTTATGGGAGCTTTGCCTTATGAAGATTATGCGGATCAAAATGGTGAAATGCAGGAAGGTTTCAAGAGTATCCTGACCAGAATTTACGAAGAGGCGACAAAATAGGTAGTTATGCCTTTATCTGAGAGCGCGGACCTGTTAATATGGTTCGCGCTTTTTTATAAATAAGATTTTTATATGTTTTGCGATGAAGTAAAAGTGAAATTCGAGGCTGGTAAAGGTGGGGATGGTGCCGTTAATTTTCATAGAGAAAAATTTGTTCAGAAGGGTGGACCGGATGGCGGAGACGGTGGAGATGGCGGGGATATAATTTTGGTTGCGGATGAGAATATAAATACTTTGGTTGAGTTTTTAACCAGAAAATCTTTCAAGGCGACTCGTGGCGAGAGGGGTGGAAGAAACAATATGACCGGTGCCAGAGGAGAAGATATGTCGCTAAAAGTTCCTGTCGGGACGGTCGCTTATAATGAAGAGAACGAAGTTGTTGTGGATCTTGTTCAGCATGGGGAGCGTTTTGTTATCGCGAAAGGTGGTAGGGGAGGGCATGGGAACGCCCATTTTGCTTCGTCTGTAAGGCAAACTCCGGATTTTTCCGAAATGGGTGAGGATGGTGAAAAAGTAGAAGTCAGACTTGAACTCAGGATGGTTGCCGATGTTGGAATTATCGGGCTGCCTTCGTGTGGGAAATCAACCTTGATTTCTGTTGTTTCAAATGCGAGACCCAAGATTGCAGATTATCCTTTTACGACCCTGATTCCCAATCTTGGAGTTGTGGATTTGTCTCAATTTGGTGGAGATCGAGGGCAATCTTTTTTGATGGCGGATATTCCGGGTTTGATAGAAGGTGCATCTGAAGGGAAAGGGCTTGGCGATGATTTTTTGAAGCATATTTCCAGAAGTGGAATTTTGATACATATGCTCGATTGCAGCTCTAATGATATTTTGAAAGATTACGTGATTTTAAGGAGGGAACTTGAGCTTTATGATTCTAAGCTTGTTTCCAAGGTGCATATAGTTGTTATCAACAAAATAGATTTGATAGGCAAAGAGCTTTCGGACATGCTGGTTTCCGATTTGGTGAAGAAGCATCCTGAGTTGAAGGGTAAAATTTTGGCGATTTCGGCAGTTACGGGTAAAGGCGTAAAAGAGTTGGTTTTCAAGATATGGAAAGGGATTTCCAAGAGGTCGAAGAAGTCGGAAATTTTGAAGACGGATACGGTTAAGATTTATAGACCTCATCTTCAGGTTGATCCTAAAAGTGTCGAAGTTTCTTTTATGTATGAAATTGATGCCAGGAAATTGACTGTTCCTGTTGCAGGGTCGGTTGTGTCGCCGGCGGTTATGCCAAAAAGAAAGTTGTTTAAGGCTAAAGGCAAAAGGCTTGAACAGATAGTCAATATGACGGATTTTGATAAAGAGGCTGGTATCAGGCGTGTTTATGATGTTATGAAGAAGATGTTTGTTATAAAAAAACTTAAGGGGCTTGGTGCTATGGTGGGGGATTATGTTAAGATAGGCGAAGTAATTTTTGAATTTAAAGGATGAAAGTTATAATCGGTTTGGGCAATCCCGGTGAAGAGTATGAAAGAACTCGGCATAATGTCGGGTTTATGTTTGTCGAGAAGGTTGCGAAAGAGTTGGAGTTCCCCGAGTTTTTATTGAAGAAAAAACTGAGTGCGTATCTGTCGGAGACTGTTTTGAACGGCGATAAGGTTATTTTGGTAAAATCGGATACCTATATGAATAAATCCGGGGAGGCTGTTCTTGCGGTCAAGAATTTTTATAAAATTAATGATGAGGATATCATTATGGTTTACGATGATTACGATCTGCCGATTGGAACTGTCAGGTATCGTGAGAACGGGAGTGCCGGCACCCATAATGGCATGAAATCTTGTGTTGAAAGTCTTGGAACGGAGAATTTCAAGAGACTTCGAATAGGTATAAACGCAGGTTTGCCGGTGGAAGATTTGAGCGGATATGTTTTGGGCAGGGTTACGCCTGAAGAAATGGCGAAATTGAGAGCTTCGTTCGATGAGGCTTTTCTGAAGTTGAAAGATTTGCTTGCAATTTAAGGTGAAAATCAGTAATTTAACCGTGTTTTGCTTATCTATTAACTATTAAATACGATGTTTGCAGTAATCGAATTGGCCGGAAGGCAATATTTGGTCTCTGAAAAGGACGAATTCCAGATAGAAAAAATTCCCGGAGAGCCGGGTAAAAACCTTACTTGTAAGACCGTTATTCTTTTGGGTAAGAGCGAATCCGATGTTGAATTGGGCATGCCTTATATCAGTGGAGCTACTGTTGAACTCAAAATCTTGAATGAGGTTAGAGGAGATAAACTCAGGATTTATAAGAAAAAGGCCAAGAAGAGGTACGAAAGAACACAGGGTCATGTACAAAAATATTGGTTGATTAAGGTTTTGAAGATTACGAAGGTTAATGGCAAAGTTAAGGCTACCGAAGAAGAAAAGGTGGTGGTTGAAGCTAAGCCGAAGAGGGTTGCCACTAAGAAGAAGAAAGTGTAGTTAGCATTTCGTCCAATTCTTTAGTTAGAGGTGCTTTGTAGCATACCTTCTTGTTTTTTGTGTTTACGAATGTAATTTGTGATGCGTGTAAGAATTGTCTTTGTAAACCAAGTAATTCAAAAGATTGGTTGGTCTTTTTGTCACCGTATTTGGTGTCTCCTATTACCGGATAACCTATTGATGCCAAGTGGACTCTTATCTGGTGGGTTCTGCCTGTTCTCATTGTTATCTCGAGAAGGGTACAGTTTTTGTTTGCGAATACTTTTAATGGTGAAAATTCGGTGATCGCGTCTTTGCCTTCTTTGTTTACTGACATATCTTGTCTGCGTATGGGATTTCTGCCTATCGGCGCTTCTATAATGCCTTTGTGATCGATGATTCCTTTTACCAGTACCGTGTATTTCTTTTCCGTTGTGCGTGCTTCCATTTGTTTCGCGAGATGTAGGTGGGCTTTGTCGTTTTTAGCTATGACTAAAATTCCCGATGTGTCTTGGTCAAGTCTGTGAACGATCCCGGGCCTTATCAGGTCTTTTTCATGGCTCAATTTGTTGCCTTTCAAGTAATAAAGAATTGCATTTACCAAGGTTTGATCAGGGTGTCCCGGCGATGGATGTACCACTAATCCGGCTTGCTTGTTGATTATTAAATAATCTTTGTCTTCATGGATTATATCAAGTGGAATGTCTTGAGGTTGCAATGTGGACTCTTTTTCCGGAGAAATGGTTATAGTGATTTTCGCACCTTCGTTTGCCGTTTTGTTGGATTTTATTGTCGTTACGCCATTGATTTTGACCAAACCCTCTTCAATGGCTCTTTGGGCTTTTTGTCTGGTTAGATCCGGACATTGAGCTGCAAGAATTTTGTCTACCCTGGATGTTGTTTCTGCGATTATTGTTGTTTTTTTCATAATGTGATTCTATCACACCTATACTCGCTAGTGACAGGACTCTTCGGATAGTGTATTTTTTTAACGATAATTTATATATTTATTATGAATGACGATAAAATTTTCAGTTTCTTAAATAAAGGTACGGTTGAAGTTATAGTTAAAGAAGAGTTTGAAAAGAAACTTAAGTCCGGGAAGAAGTTACGTGTTAAGTTGGGAATAGATCCTTCGGGATCGGATTTGCATTTGGGTCATATGGTCGTGATTAAAAAACTTAAAGAGTTGCAAGAACTTGGGCATCATATAATCCTTTTGTTTGGCAATTTTACGGGTCAAATAGGCGATCCTACAGGCAAAATGGAGGCTAGGAAGCCGAAGACGCAAAAGGAGCTTGAAAAGAATGCCGAACATTATTTGGAACAGGTTGGGAAATTAATTAATGTTAAAGACGTGGAGGTTGTGTGGAATGCAGATTGGCTTTCGCCTTTATCTTTTAAAGATGTGGTGCAGTTGGCTTCGAATTTTACCGTCGCGCAAATGCTCGAAAGGGATATGTTCCAGGATAGAATCAAGGCGGGATTGCCTATTTCGATGCATGAGTTTTTGTATCCTTTGATGCAAGGGTATGATTCCGTGGTTTTGAGAGCCGATGTTGAGCTTGGAGGAACCGATCAAACGTTCAATTTGCTTGCCGGGAGGGTTTTGCAGAGGGCTTACGGGCAAGAACCGCAAAACATTTTGACGGTACCGATTTTGGAAGGGCTTGATGGTAAGAAAAAAATGGGGAAGTCGGAAGATAATTATATTGGAATTAACGAGGAGCCTAAGTCCATGTATGGTAAAGTTATGTCTATCCCTGACGGGTTGATTTTGAGATATTTTGAGCTGACTACAAATGCAACTCTCGGTGATCTTAAGGGTCTTAAAGAACAGTTTGATTCAGGCGCGAATCCGAGAGATTTGAAAATGAAATTGGCGAGAGAAATTGTTGCTTTGTATCATGATGAAAAGGCCGCCAAAGGTGCCGAAGAAGAGTTCGTGAATGTTTTCAGGAATAAACAGTTGCCCGACGAAATCCCGGAGATGATTTTTGATAAAAATTCTTGGAATATCATAGATCTTTTGGTTGAAGGGAAGCTGGTATCTTCAAAGAGCGATGGGCGTAGAATGATAGATGGAGGGGGGGTGAAGGTTGATTCTGAGAAAGTTGCCTCTATCGAGAAGAATGTAGATTTGAATAAAAAAGGCGTACTTTTGCAAGTCGGGAAACGCAGATACCTTATTGCCAAATCTAAATAATGGCGTAATAATTCGGAGTGCCATTGACCTTAAATTTTATGCACAAAGATAATAAAAAGTTTATCCTTACGGATTTTGTGTCTTTGCGTACACTTCAAAGGTTGCAGGACAATCTCGCGAATGCTCTCGGTATATCTTTGGTGATCGTGGATGTTCATAGCAGAGAATATATTACCAAGAGAAGTAACGAGACCATGTTTTGTTCGAAAATGAAGAAATTCGTACCGTTCTTGAACGGTTGCGATACTGATGGGATTAAGTGTGTTGATAAATGCGTAAGTTTCAATAAGCCTTTTATTTACAAATGTCATGCCGATCTATATGGATTTGGCGTGCCGATAATGGTGAGCGGTCAGCTTTCGGCTTATTTTAAAGGTGGGCAAGTCAGGCTTTCAAACCCCGATATTGCCAGGTGTAAAGAACTTGCCGATAAATACAAAGTGGATTTCGACGAACTTCTTGAGATGTATCTTTCGGTGCCTCTTTTCACGGAAGACAAATTGAATGCGACTACCGAACTTTTAAGTGTTATTGCGAATACGGTTTCCAATCTTGCGTTTTCCGGACAACTTGTAAAAACGCAATCTACCGAAGTGGTGCATTTGAACGATCTGCTCGAGAAGGAAGTTATGCGTAAGACTGAAGAATTGAGACTTTCGGAACAGAAATATAGAAATATTTTCGAGAACGCGTTGGATATTATTTATACGATTGATAAAAACGGGGTGTTCACCCATATAAACGAGATTATTCACGACGTGCTCGGATATGAGAAAAATGAAGTTTTGGGCAAACATTTCTCGGAGTTTGTATCTCCCGAAGATCTTAAGACGGTTTCAGACTCTTTTATCGAATTGAAGCGGCATAAGAGAACTTCAACCAAGGGTTTAAAGTTTCGTATCAAATCGAAATCCGGAGAATCCACTTATTTCGAGTTAAACAGTACTGCGTCTTATGATGCCGATTTGGATTTGGAAAGCATTACGGGATTTTTGCATAATGTTGATCAAAGTTTGAAGGCCGAAGCCAAGCTGGAGGCCGTTAAGGAAAAATACAAGGAGTTGTTTGATTCGATGAAGATGGGAGTTTATATGACAGATGAGAATGGCAGAATAAAAGCTTTTAATAAAGCGGCTCTGAATATGCTTGGGTATTTCGATTTCGAAGAGGTTTCAGATATGAGTATATTGTCTTTGTATGTAAATCCTCTCGATAGAAAAAGTTTCCTTTCCGAATTGCCGGAAAAAGGTTTTCTGGAGGATTATATCGTTAACTTAAAAAAGAAAGATGGTACGCCGGTATATGTATCTGTTACCGCGAATGAACTTAAGGACCGGAGCGGCAAAGTTAAAGGCGTTGAAGGGGTATTTCGCGATGTTACCAAGAGAGTAAATTTGGAAAGAGAGATCGAGTTGATGAAGCAATATTTGGAAAACCTGATAGCCTCTGCTGGTTGTGGGATCGCCGGCATTGATAAAGATCGAAAAATATTTCTGTGGAATAAAGGTGCGGAAGAGTTGTTCGGATATAAGTCGTCGGATGTTATCGGTAGGGATCTTTTCGCCATTATTCCGCGTGATTTACGAACTCATAGACCGGATTTGTTCAGAAGAGTGTCTCGCGGTGAAGTTGTAAGCGGTATTGAAATACAAAGCAACAATACTCCGGATGGAAAAGCGATAAATATCAATGTGACTATCTCGCCAATTAAAGATGCAAATGGTAATGTTATCGGTGCTTCCGCGATAGCGGGCAAGAATGAAAACGTGTAATTTTTATGCTCGATACCAAGCTTGATAAAGTTTTAAGGACCACTAAAAAGCATATTTCCCTTTTGTCTTCTTTGGGGGTTAAGACGATTTTTGATTTGCTTTCTTATTATCCTCGTACTTATACGGATGAGCGGAATACCGTTCTTATTGTGGATATGAAATTGGATCAGTTGAATGTTATCAAAGGCAGAGTGAAATCTCTGCATGGCAGGAAGAGTAAAAACGGTATGCACGTTATGGAGGGAATCATTTCGGACTGTACCGGCAGTGTTGCCGTGATTTGGTTTAACCAAGGATATCTTGAGAGAATTTTGAAAGTTGGCGGGTTGTATTATTTTTCCGGCAAACTCAAATACGATAAAGGGCGTAGTGTTTTTGCCAGTCCGAAAGTTGAGGCGGTTTCAGAAAACGTGCTGCATACCGCTCGAATTGTACCTGTTTATCATGAAACGGAGGGGCTGATTTCGAAATGGATTCGAGATAAAATTTATCCATTGTTGAAATATGCCGATTCGGTTCCCGATACTTTGCCCGATTGGGTTAAAAAAGAGATGGATTTGTGCGAGCTTGGATTTGCGATAAAAAATGTGCATTTTCCTTCTTCCCAAAAAGATCTCGTAAGGGCTAGAAAAAGGTTGGCGTTTAACGAGGTTTTTTCTTTGCAGTTGAAAGCTTTGAAAATCAGACGCGCTTTCAAGAAGTTCTCTTCCGGTTTTGTAATTGAAAGGGCTGACGAGGCGATGAAAAAATTTGTTGAGGATCTTGGTTTTTCTCTTACAAAAGCGCAACGACGAAGTTTGATAGAGATGCTTAACGATATGGGTGGGGGAGTGCCAATGTTGAGATTACTTCAAGGGGATGTCGGCTCCGGAAAGACCATCGTTGCGGCTTTGGCGGCTTTGAATGTTGTTAAATCGGGTTATCAAGTGGCTTTCATGGTTCCAACCGAGGTTTTGGCAAAACAACATTTCTCGAAATTACGCGAGTTGTTTGACAAAGTCTCCATTAGTACCGAAATTTTAACCGGATCGGTAGGGGAGAAGGATGAAATTTATTCCAAAATATTCGGGGGAAAGGTTGATGTGGTAATAGGGACTCACGCTTTGATACAAGACAAAGTGAAATTTAAAAAACTGGGGCTTGCGATAGTTGACGAACAACATAGATTCGGTGTTGAACAGAGGCGGAAATTGGCGAATCATGGATTCCCACACCTGTTGTCTATGACTGCGACACCGATTCCTAGGACGTTGGCTATGATTTTCTATGGCGATCTCGATGTTTCGATTATTGACGAATTGCCTCCTTCCAGGAAAAAAATTATTACAAAAGTTGTCGCCGAGGATAAACGAACCGATTGTTATAAATGGATTTACGATCGTGTTAAAAACGGTGGCGATCAGGTTTACGTTATTTGTCCGTTGGTTGAGGAGTCCGATTATCTCGAAGAGGTTAAGTCCGCAAAGGTTGAATTCGAAAAATTATCGGAAGGACCTTTTAAAAACTTGAAGGTTGGTCTTTTGCATGGGCGTATGTCTTCTGCTGAAAAAGATGATGCCATGTTTCAATTTAAGTCCGGAAAAACCGACGTGCTGGTTTCAACTTCGGTTATCGAAGTTGGAGTGGATGTTTCGAATGCCACGATTATGATGATAGAAGGTGCCGAAAGGTTTGGTTTATCGCAATTGCATCAATTCAGAGGGCGAGTCGGTAGAGGCGAAAAACAGTCTTATTGCTTCTTATTGGCGTCGAAATATACCCCGGATGGGATGGCCAGGTTGAGTGCCTTGGAAGGTACTCATAACGGGTTTGATTTGGCTGAAATAGACCTTAAATTAAGAGGACCCGGCGAGGTTTACGGAATAAGGCAAAGCGGGATTCCGGATTTGAAGATCGCATCGTTTTCAGATAGCGAACTTATTAAAAATGCCAGAAAAATGGCGGATAAGTTTTTAACGAATCAGGAGGCGTCTAAAAAGCGTTCTTAAAAATCCAATTTGTTGGGCTTTTCGGCTTTCTTTCACGGTATGTTTAATTGTTTTTTTGTTTTTCAAAAAGTTGGTTATCGATCTTAAATCAGCTTCTGTTTGTATAGCCCTGCTTAGATATTTTCGAGCTTGTTCCGGTGTTAATCGATGCGATGTATTCCGTGTTCCCTTTACATTTGTAATGATTTCCGCCAGATACAGTGCATCTTGATCGTTTAAATTCCTGAAAGGTCTTTTCTCAATCAAACTGGTGACGAATTGACGACTAGTCAAAATACTTTCTGCCATAATTAGGAATTCGTCGGTCGTTGTCATGTTTCCAAGTTCCGCAATATTTCGCGTAATCGTTTCCATGATTTAATTATAAAACTTTGATTTGGCGCGTCAAAAATAAATATTTGCAAATGTGAATTTCAATGCGGGGCCGAAGTAAGTTTTCTTGAAAAAGTTGTTCCAAAACGTCTGCCGGACGATGTTTTGGTCGTCTTGATTGCTAAAACCTCTTAAAACGCGTGTTTTAAGATTAACGGCTTGAGCAAGCCCTTAATAGGGCGGTGCTTTCGTAGGTTTTCGGATAAAGATGTGCCGAGAGGGGTCGAGAGAGAGGCGTTTTGAACTTTGACCTATAGCATGCTCCGCACAAGATATATTGTGCGGGATTGGATGTGCCGCCCTACTTTGGGGCGTTTGTTTTAAAAATCCGGACGTTTTGAAGGACCCCTTTTTTGTTTGTTAAATCGAATTTAATTTATACGAAAAAACGACTGCATAAAAAAATCGCACTCCGATTCGAATTACGCAACAAACTGTTCGGAGTCAACTCCGCCTTCGGTTGGAGTTTCGGGCTTCCCTTTCTGTTCTACGTGCGACAGATATTTGCCAACGAATGCAGTTTGTTCTTTTGTAAGCTTCTTGCTTAATATGAAATCCCTGAATGATATTTCGGCATCGTTGATTTTAGCCGACTCCCCTACCAAGTATTTCCATACTTGATTGGCGCCTTCATCTGTTGTTTTTTCCTGTCCTTGTTCAAGCGCGGTCATGATTTGGTCGAATTTTTCGCCTCCTCCTTTGAATTTGGTGTCGGCAATTCTTCGGAATTCCGCTTGTGCGGGAGTTAGGAACAGCTCCTCGTTTAAGGCAAGTCTTGCCATGGTTTCTTTTACCCATTGACCTGTTGCCAAAGATGTTAATTTCTCAAGCGTTTCCTCTTTTTTTGCAATTTTCTCTTCGAGTTCCGCAATTTCGTCTTCGTTGTTATCTTTGCGGGCTTCTTCGAGATCTTTTTGTAAGTCGACGAGGTCTTCTTTTACGTCTTCCATGGTTTTTTGCGCTTCTTCTTCAAGTTGGCCGATTGTATGTGTAGGCATGTCTTTAAATATGCTTTCACTCCATCCCGATTGACCGAAAGGTCTCATCATTCTTACTTTGTCTTGGAGATACGCTATTGGATCTGTGTCTTCGTCAACTCCTCCTTGCAAACCAACTTGTTCTAAAATCCACTCTCCCGGATCTGTTAAGACTGCCCACCCAAGCACTGTTGTTGCTCCATCCAAGCCTTGCCCAAATGTACTTTCGGCAAATTTCACATCTCTATCCGGACAATATTTGTCCAGCATATATCCGCCTGTGGAATTCCATACCATTCCCATACCGAGCGCCCCCGCCATTCCTCCTGCCAAATCTACCAAGAATCTTGCAATCGGATGAGTGACGGCTTTGCCGAATGTCATTTCGGTAGCTTTTGCCCCCGCCCAAAATGCTCCGAATTCGGCTCCGGTTTTGATAAGATATCCTGCTTTGTCCGTGGTGTTTTCATAACCATGCGTGATCATGATAGCCGCTAAGAATCCGAGTCCTCCAACAAGCGCTTTTTTGATTACCGGAGTATATTTTGCGTATTTCGGGTCTTTTAATACTTCGGTAAGTTTGCTTATTTTCAATTTTGAATCGGCCTTTTCTCCAAGATCCTTGATGAGTTGCCTGACTTGAGTTTCTGTCAGTCTGAATTTTTCCTGCATCTTGGCTATGAGTTCGTCGGAAACACCAAGTTTCCTAAGTTTCTCCGCCAGTTTTGCGCTTAGTTTTGGTGCCGGTGTGGTTTCGGCGGGTGTAGCGGTACCTTCTGTTGGAGATGGGTTTGCGGCGGATTCCAGAGCCGAATCCATCTTGGCCACATCTTCTTCAAGAGCGGTTCTCGCTTGTGCTTCGAACTCTTGCCATGCGTCTTTACTCTTACCGGCTTCTTTTGCCATTCTTTCGGCGCGTGATTTGATTGTGCCTGCGGTGATGTATTCAGGTACTGTTTGCTTACCCATGAAATCGTTGACACAATTTTCGACAGATACTTTTTGAGTAAATTGCGTCAAATCATCAACGGGCGGTAATTGTTTGATTGCTTCGGGGTTAGTCAAATAATAGTAATCTTTCAAGGAACTTATGAATTTCATCGCGTGTCTTTGCAAAACCGCTTGTAATCTGGTTTCATAAAATTTCCCATATACTCGTTGGAAATATTCTTGTAAAGCTTTACCCTGAAAATTTTTCGGATGTAATGCCGTTAGATATCTTCTGAATATTTCCGCATGAAATTTCGCTCTTGCATGTGCCCATTTAATTTTCACTACTTCTGATGAGGTTGTTAATTTTCTACCTTTATAATAGAAATCAACGCCTTGGCGATATATGTCTAAACCGGTATGCGCAGTTATTCTCAACACTTCTGCCGGTCCGGCTATACCTCTGACTACGACTCTTCCGCCAGCTCGTACGGATCCCAAGACATTGTGGGTTTTCATATAATATGTGACGCCTTTAGCGCCTCCGCCGGCCAATCCCGCGTAAACGAAATATTTTCCGCCGCTGTCCCAATATGTTTCGACGACGTCGCTCTCTTCGTCGGTAAATATCGCTTTTGCGATTTCTTGAAACGTTTCAACCACTACTGCAACCGATGTGAGTACAACTGCGGCGCCCGCTTTGAATAATAAAACCACTCCGTCATGGATGATAACCGCTCCGCCGTCTTCTATTGTCCCTTGCATTATTTCCGCCGCCAACTCCGGTGTTTCGGATATTTCACCACCGTTTGATTGCCATCTTTCTATGGCTGCGGATGCGCTTGGGAAAATTCTTTCATCGAGTTTGCCGTCCTCGAGTTGTCCTGCGGGTTCTTCTTGTTGCGGTTGTGTTTGCTCGGCAGGTGTGCCCAGTTTGCCCATTCTTTTAAGTCCGGTGAGGACGTCTTCGACCGTTTCGGGCGGCGGTTTGATCTCCGCAATGTCTTTTTTGTGCTCGTCGAGAAATTCGGCAAGTTTTTTTGTGTCTTCGAGGCATTTGGCTTTTTGCTCTCCGGAAAATACCATCGGGATCTCATAATCTTCCAGTAATCCCGTAACTACCGTTTCCAATCCGCGTTGAAGATCGCCCATAATTCCAGCCAGTCTTTTGTATTTTTTATCTTTAAAAATCAATAATGTTTTGGGATCCATGCCGATTACCGCGGCACTTTCCGCTATGAGCGGATTGGTTACCTCAATTGACGATGAAAGCGCTTTAAAAGCTTCTTCCCATTCACCTTTCACAAGGTGTGAGAAGAATTCCATAAATGATTCTTTCGTGAGGCTGACACCGAGATTGTCCGATACCCATTCGCCTATGTGTTTCGGATCTATAAGGCATGCTCCGATCATTACGGCGCTAAGTGCACCACTTATGCCAAGTGTTTTGGCTAAAGTTTTCCAAAATCCTCCTTTTTTTTCTTCTTGCGGTTCTGTTTCGGGTGTTGTTTGATCTTTGTCTTTCGAGAATTTTTTTGTAATCCAATCTACCAGCTTGTAACCGGCATAAGCTCCTCCGGCTACCAAGGCGGCAGTCATTATTATTTTGCCGGTTGACCATTTTTTGCCGTCGCCTTGTTCCAATTTATCTTTATCGTTTTGCGCTCTTTTTAATGCTTCATCTCCTCTTTCAACCAACGATCCCCATTTTTCCAACCATTTAAATATCGGCTTGTTCGGCGAGCTCAATATTTCTTTTATTTTTATGATCGCCATCCTTTCGATATCGTTCGGATTGGGCAGTTCTTCAATCAAACGGATTTCCGTTTTAAGTCTTGCTTTGTCATATTTCCCGAGGAGTTTCCCTATTATTAAAAACGATACGCTTTCTAAAATTCGTATATTTTCTTTTTGGGCTTCCGGGCTTTTATTAACATCTATCGCGTCGATTTTATCTATATCCGACTGTAATCTTTCCAAGCCCAAATCGGCTCTCTCCCTTTGGCTTTCTTGTATAGCGGTTTCCCTAGGCGATTCTTGAGCTATTTCTTTTGATTGTGGAGTTTCAGGGGACGGATCTTGTCCAGCAGGAAGTGTCATTTTTGTTTTTTTTATATCTATTTATTATACCAGAATTACGAAATCGTAGAAAGCAGAAATTACAGAGCGGTAATTTAAAGCTTCACAGGGTTTTCTCCATATATGTTCCTACCAATTTGTACCCCAATTTCTTGTAATATTCACGAGTGCCGATACTGCTGATAACTGCGAGTTGTTTATAGCCGGCTTTTTTTGAGATTTCTTCCACTTTTTTTATCAGTTTTCTTCCTAATCCCATGTGTTGGGCTTCGCCACTGTTTTTACCCGATATTTTGAGCTGTTGTCCGTAGGTGTGAACTTCTCTAATGATGGCGGTGCCTTTTGGAAGTTCTTTTATTATATCGTGTGATCCAGGGAATCTTAATCTTAGCATTGAACATAATTTGTCGTCTTGATTATATGTTAGAAAGAACTCTTTACCTTTCGATGCGTCAAATTCAATCATGTTAAACTTTATTTTTGATGGGTCGATCTCTTCGTTTTTGATCTCTCGGCATCTGATACAGTCGCATTTTAGGTTCGGATATGCTTTTAAAAGTTCTTGTCTTAAATTTGTTACGCGACTTCCTTCCAATATGCTTTCTCCCGGGATATCTCTTACAAGTCGTTCGATTCTGACGTATTTTGGTATTAAAGATTTTATTTTAACCAAAGTTTCAGTCAGCGTTTTATCGGAGTAACTCTTATATTTTCCTTGTTTGAACCATGTCTCAAGTTCGCTCCACGGCGTAACCGTGCAAGGATATATTTTCAAGTAATCGGGTCGGAAATCGGGATTTGCGAATAGTTCCTGGAACATTTCCACGTCTTTCTCCGGAGTACTTCCCGGAAGATTTGGCATCATGTGTAGGCAAACTTTGAGTCCGGCATCTTTTGCGAGCGCGATTGCGCGAATAGAGTCTTCTTTGAAATGACCTCTTTTTACATATTTCAAGATTTCGTTATCCAAATGTTGAACGCCGAGTTGTACTTTCGTGCATCCGAGTTTGCGGAACCATCTAACTTCGTTTTTCGTGATGTAATCGGGGCGTGTTTCAAGGCTCAAGCCGACTACTCTGTGTTCGGCGATTTCGTTCTTTTTTTGGGCTTTTTCGAGAGAAAGTTCTTTCTTTCCGCCGTTAAGTGCGTTGAAACATTGGCGTATAAAATCCATTTGATATCTTCTTGGATAAAATGAAAATGTTCCGCCAAGCACGATCAATTCTATTTTGTCTGTCGGGTGTCCTTGGTTTTTTAGGCTTATCAAGCGTTTTTCAATTTGTTTGTATGGGTTGAAATCGTTCAGGAGGGCCCTCATGGCGGCCGGTTCGTTCGAGAGGTAGCTTTTTGGCATACCCTTCTCGCTTGGGCAGTAAACACATTTCCCGGGGCAAGGGTAAGGCTTGGTTAAGACTGTTATGATCGCTACTCCGGAAATTGATCGGACTTCGCGTTTTTGAAGTGTTTTGTTTAAAGCGGCGTTTCTTGGAAGATTGCTTTTGAAATAATATCTGTTAAGTTCGTAATTTGACACCGAGTAGGCTTTGAATTTTTTTGCAAATTCGTTTTTGATTTTTTGCAAATCACCGGCTGTATGGCACTTGCTTTCAATGGCTTTTTCTAATATCGCGTGAAGTAATTTTTCGTTTTGCATTTAATCAGGTATAATTTGCGAGCCTTGATAGGTTATAACTTATGAAAGATTCAACCGCAAGAGAGCTTCTAAATAAGGTCAAATATGATTATTCGAATATAGCGGTCGATTTTGATGCGACAAGAAGGTGCGGATGGCAAGATTTTGAGATTTTCGATAAATATTTAATCGAAAACATATCGGTTTTGGATATAGGGTGTGGGAATGGAAGATTGAAGGAATATTTGGATAAAAAAACTTTTGTTAAATACAGAGGTGCGGATAATAATCAGAAATTTATAGATATAGCGAAGCGGAAAGGGGATTTCTTCGATATTGGAGATTTCTTGTCACTTCCCTATCCCGATTCGAGTTTTGATTTGGCGCTTAGTATTGCGGCTTTTCATCATATTCCTTCGAGAAAATTGCGATTGGATGCTTTACATGAAGTAAAAAGAATTATGAAAGATGGTGGGCGTGGAGTTTTTTTGGTTTGGAATCTTTGGCAGGTTAGATATTTTGGCTTATTTATGCGAGTTTTGTTGCGTTTTATCTTCAGATTTGGTAAATATGGTTTCTGTGACTTTTTTGTTCCTTGGAAAGCAACTTCAGGTATCGTTATAAACAGATACTATTATGCTTTTTCTCGGAGAGAGCTTGAAAAATTGTTTACGGATGCCGGATTCAAAGTTGAAAAGGTCGGATTGACTCCGAGTGGTAATAATTATTTCGTTTCTTTCATTAAATGATTATGGATATAAAAGTATTGGGTGTCAGGTTTGATCCCGTGACCAGAAAAGAAGCTTTGGACAAATTTTTCTTCTTGCTTAAGGATGGGAAACAACATCAAGTCGTAACGCCAAACCCCGAAATACTTTTGAAGGCGAAAAAAGATGAAAAATACAGGCAAATTTTGAATAGAGCCGATTTAAGTGTTGCCGATGGGACGGGTGTTCTTTGGGCCTCGGGTTTGGGAGATCGCAGTGGTATTCTGAAAGGCATATTTCATGCCGTGTGGGATAGATTTGACAAGGTTCTACCTGAAAGAGTTGCCGGTGCCGATTTGATGAAAGATTTTCTGGATAAAGTTTACAATAATGACGAGAATGTGAAGGTATTCTTACTTGGTGGTACCGATGGTGTGGCAAATACGGTTAAAGATATTTATACCAAGGATAATAATTCATTCATCGCAGGTGTTTACGAGGGTAGTTCCGATGTTTCCGAAGATGACAAAATCGTTTCGTTGATTAACACAGCCAGGCCTGACGTGTTGTTTGTGGCTTACGGATCCCCGCCTCAAGAAAAATGGATTTATAGAAATTTAAAGAAAATGCCTTCCGTTAAGGTGGCTATGGGTGTTGGCGGCGCTTTTGATTTTATATCGGGAAAAATTAAACGAGCACCGATTTTCGTGAGAAAAGCTGGGCTTGAGTGGTTATGGAGACTTTTTAAACAACCTTCCAGAGTTAAGAGGATTTGGAATGCGGTTTTTGTTTTCCCTTATATGGTTATGGTTGGGAAAATAAACGTAAATATCCGATAGGGTCTGTGTACACTATTATTTCTTTTTTCTCGGGGTTTCTTTTACGCTCTCCGCTCTTTCGGCAAGTTTCCTTTCGATTATTTCCATGATGGGACCGATGTGTTGTCCGAGGCTTCGTAGTGCGTTGATCGGTTTCATCACGTATAAATTCACTTTTTCGGCCGTATCTTTGGCGGCGGAGATTGCCTTGTTTGTATCTCTCAAAATGAGGATCAAGTAAACCAAAGTAATACATAAGAAAATTGCAACCAATGCGATTGCGATTGCCAGAGTAATGTATAGCAGATCCAATGGTGTTAACATGTTTGTTTTTGTTTAATTTTGTTTGGTATTTTTAAAATTACCCTTTTTATCGTATTTTGCAAGCTTTTATGACAGCAATTTTTTAATTGTTTGCGATACAAGTCCTGGATTTGCTTTGCCTTTTGAAAGTTGCATAACTTTGCCTATTAAGAAGCCGTCCGCTTTGTCTTTGCCGTTTTTTATATCGGTTACCACGTTGGGGTTTTCAGCTATTACTTTCTTACACATTTCTTCGATGGTGCCCATGTCGGAAACTTGTTTAAGTCCTTTTTTTTCTACTATTTTCGTTGGGGTGTCACCGGTTTTGTACATTTCTTCAAAAACTTCGACTTTAGCCGCGTTATTGGATATTTCTCCTTTATTTACGAGAGTTATAAGTTCGGCCAATGATTCCGGAGTGACTTTGCATTCATTGAACTCTTTTTGATCTTCGTTTAAATGTTTGAGAAGAACCGTAGTTATAAATGCGTTTGATGATCTTGGATCGCTCGAAAGTTTCGCGGTTTTCTCGAAAAAAGTGGAAAGTTCGGGAGTTTCAATTAATGTTTCCGCGTCATTATTTTTTAAACCGAATTCTTTGATGAATCTATGTTTTCTTTTCAACGGTAATTCAGGAATGTCTTTCGATATCGCTGTGATCTCCTTTTTTGTTATAATCATTGGAGGCAGGTCGGGTTCCGGGAAATATCTGTAATCGTGCGCGTCTTCTTTCGAGCGCTGCGGAACGGTAATTTCCTCTTCGGTATCCCACCCCCTTGTTTCTTGTATGATTTTTTCGCCTTTTTCGAGCAATTCAACTTGTCTTTTGAATTCATAATCAAGAGCTTTTTCCAGAAATTTGAATGAGTTCAGGTTTTTGACTTCCACTTTTGTACCGAATTTTTTCTCGCCTTTTTTCCTGATGGAAATGTTTATGTCGAATCTCATCATTCCTTTCTCCATGTCGCAATCCGAAGAGCCGATATATCTGAGTATTTTCCGCATTTCTCGAGCGTATGCTGATGCTGAGCGAGTTGAATACAACTCCGGTTCGGAAACGATTTCCAAAAGTGGTGTTCCCGCTCGGTTGTAATCGCAAAGAGTGCTATCGCGCGAATGTTCCAGTTTCCCCGCATCATCTTCAAGATGCAATCTTGTGATTCCAACCTTTTTGATCTCTCCATCGACTTCGAATTCGATGTATCCGTTTTCGGAGATCGGCTGGTCGTATTCGGATATTTGATATCCTTTTGGCAGATCGGGGTAAAAATAATTTTTCCTGTCGAATTTGGCGAAGTTCGGGATTTTACAGTTTAATGCGAGTGCCGACTTGATACCTTTTAAATACACTTCTTTATTTATTATCGGCAGGATACCCGGAAATCCCATGCAAACGGGACACACGTTGATATTCGGAGCTTTCTTGAAAGAATCATTGTCGCAACCGCAAAACATTTTCGTTTTTGTGTTTACTTGAGCGTGTATTTCTAGCCCTATTATCGGTTCGTACATTTGGAATTGTTATGTTCGATTAAGATTTTATAGATTTTGCCGATTTTAAGCAAAAAATCCTTTTCGTTGTAAGTGTTTTTTATTTTAAAGTCGGGTTTTCGAAGCGAAAGTTTTTTGAATGCGTCTATTTTTCTTTTATATTCGACTTTTATCTTTGATGTGCGTTTTTTCTCATCGCCTTCTATGAGAATTATTTTCGAGCACATATTTAAAATTTTTTCCGATGGTGCGTTGATTTCAATAAAAATGATTTCCTTGTCGGATTTGTCTGCTGTTTTGCCAATTATGTCCAAAACCAATGGATGTATGATTTTCTCCAGTATCCTGAGTTTTTTTTCGTCTTTCGATATGAATATGCCGAGTTTCGTTGTGTTCACGTCACCTTTCTTATTGATGAATTCGTTGCCGAAAAACGTTTCTATTTTGCGTGAGCCTGTCGCATTCGTTTTGTATAATTCAGAGACGACCCGATCGCAATTTATGAAATCTGCGCCGAGTTTTTTAAAATAATTTCCGGCAAGAGTTTTGCCGGAAGATGATTTCCCAATTATACCTATTATTTTCTTCACTTTCCCCTCCTGCTTTCTTGCGCCATTGTGACCAGTATGTCACGTAACGCAGTTTGGTCCTTTAAATTTTTATAATGTATAAATTGTTTTTGATAATGTAAAACTTCTTGTTCCACTCTTTTTGGCGATGCCACGTTTTCCAGTGTCATCACGGTGCCCGTCCCCATTTTTTCTATTGTTATATTCCCGTAATTCATAATCGTTCCCCAAAATCCTTTTATCTCATATGCGATGCCTTCTATCATGTGATACTCAATTCTTGTGGATGATTTGTCGAAAAAGCTGTCCCATTGAATATCCAGGACCCCTTGGTTTGTAACAAGCCATGCGTCCAAATACCAATTCATTATTTCATACAAAAATACGACCGATCCCATGCCTATCCATGTAAGCCATATTATTTGAAACGGTGGCATGATTATGTTAAATCCGAGCGGAACCAGTATCCCTATGAATATAACTCTGAAGAAAACCGGGTACATTAAAAATGGATGCGTATGGGCGACAAAATATATATTTTCCCCCTCGTTTAGATAATTTCTAAATAATATATTTGCTAACATTTTTGTTTTCAAAGGTTGTCGTTTGTTATTTTATAGTGCTATCGGTAAAGTGCCAAGGTGGTTTTTGTTGCCTTCCGATTTAAATCGTGTATCTTTATTTTACGAAACTAAAATAAATTGATGTCTTTTTCAGATAACGACGAAATTAAAATCAGCGACAATTCAGAGGACGAGGTTTATTATGACGGGTCTTCGAATGTTGGCTATGTGTTGAAAAGCATATTTTGGTTCATAACCGATGTTGCCATTAACGCTTTGATAATTATCGCGTTGGTATTTTTGATGAGGCATCTTATTTTCTCTCCTTTTCAGGTTAGCGGTCCGTCAATGTGTGATACTTTGAACAATTTTGACGGGAATTGCGTGCATGGTAACGGGGAATATATCATTGTCAATAAAGCTTCTTATATTGATGTTTTCGGGTGGTCTTTCGCCGAATATGAGAGGGGCGATATTGTCGTTTTCGAACCTCCCGGAGGAGATGATGGAGAGTTTTATATTAAACGAATTATAGGGCTTCCCGGTGAGACGGTTAAATTAAGTGATGGAAATGTTTATATAGACGATGTAATGTTGGACGAGAAATATTTGAACGAATCGAATTACGGTAAAACTTATGCTTTCGATGTTGGGTTGGATACTTTCGAAGTGCCCGAAGGAATGTACTTTGTTATGGGTGACAATAGGAGGGCAAGCAGTGATTCTAGGCGATGTTTTGGGCAATCCGACTGTACAAGTGAAGATGCCTTTGTTTCCGAAGATGCTATTCAAGGAAAGGGTTGGCTGGTTTTATGGCCGTTTGATAGATTAAGAATACTTGGCGGGTACGATTATTAATGTGTTTTGCTCCTCGCTAATAATTTTTACTGGTAACGTAGAATTCCAGCAATATGATTATTGCCACTACGAGCAGGCCGTTCCACCATGTGAGTACGCCGAGAAGCAGGAATGCGACACAAATCAAAGTACATAACGATAAAAGCAGTCCTTGTCTTATCGAAGTGTTTATATAGTTTATGCTGATTTCGTTTTTCGTGATCCATTTTCGCAAATAAAACCCAAGTACGCTGAATGTGCATGTCAGCGCCATTAGCATGCTTAAGAAAAACAGTCCCAACGCGAGTCCGGTTGATTCATATGGATCCAATTTGAATATGACAGTCAGCCATCCGGTCCAGCTTATAACGGCGGCTCCCAGCAAAGGTTGAATGTATCTTTTCTCGGGGTTAAAAGGGTTATTTTGCGTTTCGTTCATTTAGTTTTTCTTTTTTAATTTTTTCCAGAAGTTTTGGGATGCGACGCGCGTCTTCGATAAGTATCTCACGATATGAACCGTTATACAAAGCTACTGCCGGATGATACATTGGATAATATACTTGTTTTCCACCGTCTATACCTTTGTACCTTTTTGCCTTGCCATGAGCTTCCGATATTTTCAAGCCGGGCAAAAGTCTGCCCATAGAATGTCTGCCCAAGGTGACTATCAATTCGGGTTTTATTAATTCGATCTGCGCTTCCAAATATGGCCAACATGCTTCTATTTCTTCGGGTAAAGGATCGCGATTGTTCGGAGGTCTGCATTTGACCACGTTTGCGATATAAACATCTTCTCTTTTCAAGCAGGCGGTTTCCAAAAGTTGATTTAAAAATTTACCGGCGGCGCCGACAAACGGTTTGCCTTGGATATCCTCGTCTTTGCCGGGACCTTCTCCGATAAACATTATTTCAGCCTTTGCGCTTCCCTCTCCGGGTACCGTATTGGTTCTGCCTTTGCACAGATCGCAGTTAGTACATTTTTTGCAAGCTTCTTCGAGTTCTTTTAAGGTTTTAAACATTTTTTTTCTTTAAAAGAAGACCTGTTATAAATAATGCCAACCCCACTCCGGATAATATTGTTCCGTGTACGACCATTTTGTCGGTCATGAATTTCATAAATACGATTATAAAATCCATCGTATCTTGTACTGCGGTTATATCAACGCCTTGAGATTCCGTGATTTTCGGCAATACAACCGTTATGGTTTGATCAATCGTAAGGTTAATGAAAGCCAACGGCAATCCTCCCCAGAACATTGCGTTTGCCAGCCACATGAATATCGCCTTTAAAGGTTTAAAGACTGTAAGGGTCAACAAGGCGAGCATTACAAAATAAATTCCGATAATCACGCCTTTTATAAGGTTGTTTTTTTGAATTACGAATCCAATTATATATTTCCCTTCTTGGGGTATGGCATTTAAATTTGCGGTAAATTCGTTGGGAAGTTGTTCAAATGCGGATTCATCCATACTGAATGCGTTTACTATCTCTTCTTTTGAAGTTCCCTCGGGGATACAGGTCGGGATGCTTCCGTCTGTCATATTCGCCAATTGATCGGCGGTACATGTCGAAAGTTTGTTGACGTACGTTTCTACCGTTTCGCGTAACGCTTTCGGAAGATTTTCTTTTATTTCCGAGATGTCAATGTTTATCGTTTCCGGAAGTGGAGAAGTACTGATTTGATTTATAATCGAGCCGCTTAAATCGGTAAAAATATCTTGCGGCATAATATTTTTTATTTGTGTTTTAATTTCATCTTTCGTGAAAGGCAGATCTGTGAACTCTTGTTCGAATAATGTTACAATTCTTTGCGATGCCAGTTCGATTGTTGCCGTATAAGCTTCGTTTACGACAGCTTCTTTCAGATAGAAATTGACATTTAAATATGTTTCGAAGGTTGCCAACAGCATGCTTAACAGTGGCGTCAGAATTAAAATTATCAGCACCAACAAGGATGCTAAAAAGTTTTTTATGAATTTGAACATGAGAGTGTTATTTTTATTTTGTTTAAATTTAGCAAATCCGGTGTTAAAATCAAATATGTAATTAGGGCCTGTGTACACTATTGGTTCCGATTTGCGGTGGCGTACCTGGTCACTCCTCCTCGCCCCGCTAAGCGGGGCTTTCCAGTATCACTTTGTCGTCGTTCCTTGAACTGCTATAATATCAGTGTACACATATCCTAAGAGTTTTATGATTAAAGTTGTTTTTCTCGGCACTCCCCAATTTGCGGTTCCTTCGCTTGAAGCTTTGGCGAAAGATGTGAAAGTCGAGCTTGTCATTACTCAGCCGGACAAACCTGTCGGGAGAGGGTACGATGTTGCGCCGACACCTGTTAAAGTTGCGGCAGGAAAATTGAGAATTTCGATAGTCCAGCCTGATAATGTTAATGGTGAAGATGTTTTAAATATGGTGAAAGCGATTGAGCCGGATTTTATAGTTGTTGTCGCATATGGGCAGATTTTGAAGAGATCGTGGTTTTCAATTGCGAAAAATGAAATTGTTAATTTGCATGCATCTTTATTGCCGAAATATCGGGGGGCCTCCCCTATTCAATCCGCAATATTGGCCGGTGATGAAGAAACGGGAATTTCAATAATGGGGATTCGTTCCAAGATGGATGCGGGACCGGTATATTTGGAAAGAAGAGTTTGCATTGATGATAAAAATTGCGACGAGCTTGCTTTGGAATTGGCAAACGTGGGGGCCGAGGCTTTATGCGAAGCGATATCGCATTTTAATGCGTATAAGCCTATGGAACAGGTTAAAAAGAGCGCCACGTATTGCGGAAAAATAACTCGCGAGGATGGGCATGTGGATTTTCATAAGATGGATTCCGCCAATATTTATCGGATGTATAAAGCTTTTTATGGTTGGCCTTCGATTTACGGGTATTTTGGTGGGAAAAGAATAATTTTTACGAAAATTAAGATGAGTGATGTGAAGTTGTCTTGCAAACCCGGGGAAATGGTAAAAGAAGCCGACAAGATTTATGTGCGAGCAAAAGACGGATATATAGAGGTCGTCAAGGTTAAGCCCGAAGGGAAGCGGGAGATGTCCGTTTTAGAGTTTTTGCGCGGTGTGAAGGGTATGCCACAGCCAGACTAAGTATGATTACGGACATCATTTCTCCCTGGTAGAGCGTGTATTGATAATGATCGAAAAGTCCGATTATTGCGAATGCGATTATTGTGTATTTGATTTTTTTATCTTCAATTGCAAATAGAGAATAAATGATGAGGAATAGTAGTAATCCCGCTCCGAAAATACTTATTTCCGCTGTTGCCGATAAATAAATGTTATGTACCGGTTGGTACTCCCACGGTGCAAGTTTTTCTTCAGTGTATTTTTGTATTTCGTTTGTGAAATTTTCCCATCCAACCCCGAGTGGATTTTCTTTTATCATCTCGATTGTTGGAGCCAAAATCATCAGCCTTTCCTCAATTTCGGTTGTGCTTAAAAGTCTGGATTTTATTTGCGGATATGCCAGTATCGATAGTGCGATTATTACCAAAATCATCCCCGCCAAAAATATTTTTTTACTCTTTATGTACGAAATCGTATTTTTGAAATTACAGATTAAATACACAAGTCCGCACATGGTTGCCGCCAAAATCGCCGATCTTGAAAATGTCAAAACAAGTCCGATTACGCATATCGTCTTCAGTATTTTGTTTTTGCCGAGAAAGAGTGCCATTAATAAGAATCCGGCAAGTATGTTGGGGTGAGGCATGGTTCCGTAACTTCTTATGAATTTTTCCGTTCCGATGTCTATTTTTGCGATGCCGTTGGCAAGTAGATCTGGTTCGCCGAGGAAACTCAGTCCGATACTTTTCTGGATGAGAAATTGTGTTATTGCCAGAAGGGATTGTATTGCGGCCGATATCAATAACATCTTTCCCGCAGACTCTTTGTCTATGATTTTATTTATTATGAGAATGTAAGCGATCCAAAAAATCGCCAGCTTCCATATAAGCCATGTTATCGGGAATACATTATTTGATGCGATAATCAATCCGGTCAGCAGGATTAGAGATATCAATATCGGCTTTTTGCCGAGCGATATTTTTTTATGAAACTTGTAAGGAAAAAACAGTATGGCGCTAAGCACCATCAGCAGATCCGTCAGATAAATCGATGCGTTGTTAAATTGGTTTACGTGTCCGCTGAAATTGATTTCGGGTTGCCATACTATCGTGAAAATCTGAAAAGGCAGTATAAATACAGCTATTTGAAACAGCAGTTTCGCTATTTTGGTCGGGTTAAAGCCCATCTTCAGGCATTATTGCGTTGATTTGTTCCTCCGCGGTTTTGATTGCCGTGCTTGCTTTTATGGTTGCCAATACGGAATCTATCGCTTCCGAAAAGATTTCGGCATATTTAAATGAGTCGGCCATCGGAATGGTTTCCGCATACCCGGCTTCTTCGGCAAAAACTCCGTAAATCGGGTCTTGCATTTGGTCTTCCAGAAGATCGCGGCGCGATGACGGTTTGTGAGTTTCTTCAAAATAATATTCTTCTACTTCTTTCGACGTCAGGTAGTCGAGAAATTCCCAAGCTTCTTCCGGATATTCCGATGTTCTCGACACCGTATAGGCGAAATAACTTGCATAGACATTTCTTTTGTCCGTGCTGGTTTCGGGGTCGTAAAGTTGAGGGATTTCGGCGACTTTGATGACGTCTTGGTCAATCGTATCCGTACCTTTTTTCGATTCGGTTTCGATGAGATCAAGCAAATCTTCGTATACGTACGAATATCCGAATATCATCGATACTTTGCCTTCTATAAACGCTTTCATTTCTTTTTCCGCGCTTTCGGCATCGGAAATATATTCGTTCCAGCAATAATTTTTGCTACTCGGTACCGCAAATGATGTATATAACTCGAGAGCTTCTTCGGCCGGCTTGGTTATCAAACTCGTGCTTGTACTTACTTCCGTTGAAGTGATCGTAGATTCCGTGTAGTCGTCATTATAAAAATCCACTTCGTATTGTAAAAACAATGTGTAAAGTATGTCCATCGTTCTTAATATGTTATCCGACCTGCCCATCGATATGCCGGCAAGTTCGAATCTTTCAAAGCTGTTGTCCGATTTTGTCAGTTTGTATACGTCTTCGATTATTTCGGTCCATGTATTGGACGGTTTGCCTTGAGACGGGATTGCGTCTTCGAATTGATCCTCGTTGTAATAAAGAGCTATCGAATCCACATACATTGGCAATCCCAGCATTTTGTAAGAAACGATTTTGCCATCTTCACCTGTATTCGATCTCAGAAAATCATCCGTTACGACGCTTACAAATGTTTCTTCGAACTCTTTTGCTTTTTCTATTGAAATTTCATACGGGCTGACTTTTTTCTCGTGTTTATAAATCCAACTGTTATGCATCGCGAATATATCCGGTCCTTCCCCTTCCGCAAGTTCGTTAACTACAAGATCAATGTAAGTTTCCGGATCCGTAAATTGTTTATAAGTTATATTTACGTTTGTGTGCGAACTTTCGTATTCTTGAATTAACGGTTCGTAGATATCCGAATCGTCAAACAGTCCATACATTACCAACTCAACATCTTGTGTTTTTGAAGATGAGGGTTGCGACTTTTTGCATCCGGAAAGTGTCGGTATTAAAAACGAAATTATTAAAATTACGGAGAGCGTTTTTTTCATATTTTATTTTTATTTTAGAATGCGTACTGTTGATAATTTTATATCTATTTCCGAGAACTTCCAAATCCTTTTAGAAAATATCTTTTGGATAATGAATAGTAATAAAAATCCTTATTGGCAATACGCGAAATTAACAGTGTTGGTTTTCGTGAGATCAACCATAGGATTGCGTGTTTCCAAAATGGCGGATTGATTTTGAGTTTCGGATGTTTTTTGTGAAAAATTTTTGCCGATTTGCCTATGGATATCATACGATTTTTCAAAGATCGCTCGTCGATTTCATGATCGTGGTACCCTACTGCGGATTTTTGATAATAAATTTTCAAATTTTCCTCCTTGAAAAGTCTGTAACCGAGTTCTATATCTTCCCATCCGTAAGATTCGAATTCCGGATCGAAGCGATGTTTTTTCAGGATATCGTGTTTCAAAGAGATATTCGAGGTGTAAAAAAATCTGTAATCGGCCGTCTCTTTGTTTCCCAGAAGATCGAAAGCGAATTGAGTACCGCCTTTTTTGCCTTTGGTAAGCCACGTCATGAACTTTGTGACTTTCATGTCCGGATGCCATAATATCAGACCGAGTACGGCGGAATTTTTCTCGGAGTGTTTTTTGTGTGCCAATAAATGTTCTTCGAGTGCGGTTTTTTCAAGCAATATATCATCGCCGATGAATAAAATAATTTCACCTTCTGCGTATTTTAGCGCGTGATTTCTGGCATTGCCTTGGCCGGAATTATCTTGATGAAAATATATTAAGTTTGGCAAGGTTTTTTGCCATTCGCATATGATGTCTTTTGTGTGATCGGTACCGCCGTCGTCAATTACGATTATTTCGAAATTTTGATGAGGAAGCGTTTGCTCGTTTATATGTTTTAGGCAGAGCGAAAGTATATCTGCGCGATTGTGGGTTGGGATGATTATGGAAAGTTCCAATTTGCGTGCGTTATTACAAACTGGATTGTACTACCGTTGTAATGCGTAAGTGAAGGGGCTTTTTCAGCCCCTTCACTCGTGCCCCTTGCCTTATTTGTAAACGGACATGAAGATTATTTATCTTCAGCCGGATTTACTTCGATTTCATTCTTTTTGATTTTAAGGAAAATAACTCTTTCAGCTTTAACTTCTGAAATTGTTCGATTTTCCCCTTCTTTGCTCTCGTACTTTCTATGATCGAGTTCACCTTCGACCAATACGAGACTGCCTTTTGTAAGATGAGTTTTGCACACATCCGCGAGCCCTCTCCACGCGACTATTCTGTGGAATTGAGTTTCTTTTTCGATTTCGCCGGTTTTCCTGACAATCGGCTTGTTTGTAGCCAAATGGAAAATCGTAAGACTGTAGTCGTTTTCAGTCTTCTTTTTTTCCGGATCTTTCACGAGATGCCCCAGTAGCATCACTTTGTTCAAGTACCGCATGTTTTTATATGTTAAATGGTAGAACGACCCTTTATTTAACATGGAAATGTTAAATTTAGGTTAAATCGTACAGAGATTCGGTAAACTCGCTCGAGACACGACGGTCCGCGGTGTTTCTTACGGATTCCTTTTCCCACACTCATCTAATGATTTTCTGGCTTCGGTAATTAAATTTTCTGGAGTTACTATTTCGTCGGTTGATTTTATGTCCTCCGTAACTGAAAGATTGACTAATCCTGCCCTGAGCCACCCTTCAATTGCCCTATCTCTTAAGCATGTATCCTGTGCAGGACTGTTTGTTTTTGGAAACTCTTTTTGTACGCAAACTTGGAGTTGTCCCATCAATTTACTTTGATAATAAGTTAATTTGGCACTCAACATACAGCCTGATCCAAAGGAGTCGGATGCCCATAATTCGCAAGGATCCGCCAGCATGCATTGTTGGGTATGCAAAGGTGACACGTACAACTTTTCAGTTGATACTCTTCCGCATGCTGATAGCACGAATGTACTTGCAACTAAGAGTTCTTGTGTTTTCATATATGATTTAAATAAGGATTTATTATGAACTTATCATTATATTGCGTCAATGCTATTGACCAAAGCAGTATTTGGGCTATAATTTGATACTTAAATTTTAAATTCAAAAACATGAATCGCAATTCAAGTGTTAGAGATGCCTGGGATATCGAACATCGATGTTATATTCCCGGCAGTGGCAAAATGGAGATTGAAGGAACTCCTTATGATTGGGAAGCTTCCAAGATAAATGTCAGATATCATCCCAATATGTCTACTACGGACAGAGTTGTCGTAAGAGTTGCTCCCTCCTTATCAAGATTACACGATGGACAGGTTGTCGTTAATATGGGGTGGGATGAGTCCACCGCTATGGCCGAAGGAGATTTCCTTGCCGCCGTTATGGCTCAACTTCGAAGAGTCGGCGCCGAAAATCCAATGTATGTCGGCGTAAATCCTTCCGGTAAAGGTACCGAACGTTATGCTGGTGGCAAAGATGTTGGAAGAATTAAAATTGCCGATGAGCTTGGTGATATAAGGACGATTGTTCGGCGTTTACTGAAAGATGGTGCGTTATCGGCAAAAGCGAAGACCTATATCATTGGACATTCCATGGGTGCGTTGAGTTCTATGGCCATGGCCGGGCAAATGAAAACCGAGGGGGCTCAAGTGGCAGGTATTTTGAATTTTGCGCCTATCACGGATGAACCTCTCGGATTGGTCAGAGGCAGATTCTTGTGGGCTTGCAGGAAACATGTGCTTCCTGCCGTTATCAGACTTGTTACAGGTGAAGGGATGCCCTTAAATCACGCTGATTACAATAGAATGATGTTTGGTGGTCCCGCCGATCTTGAATCATCGTTACCGAATTTCCAAAGAGGATTTCCGACCGATTCCGGCAAGAGATTTCTCGAAGCTACTTTGACTATAAGAAGAATGTTTGATGAAATTTTGGCCGATTTTGCACGCGACGGCACTCCCGTTACTGTTATTAAACACGGTAAAGAAAGTATTATCCCTGCCAAAATGCCGGGTAATCATGTCGATTATATGAATTCGCGAGGCGTGGATGCAAAGTTGCTAACATGGGTTTCCGCTCCGCATGCGATACCTTTTGAAATGACTGCCGTACAAAGGGCCGAACTCGATAGTCTGCTATGTCTTACGTTAACACTGGCGTCCAAAGAAAGTTTCAGAATAAAACAAAATGAGAAAGCTCTCTTGATTTGAGACGGACAAGCGTTTTCGGGGTCAAATGGAGCAGTTCTATAAATAAAGATTCGAAATAATACTTTCCAGTATTACTGCGTCGTCGTGCTAGCGAACTTGCCTTGAGCTTGGTTTTACGATAGTTTTTCCTTGCTATGTTCACAGGAATAATTAAATCTATAGGCAAGGTTAAGAAAGTTAGTCCGAAATCTCTAAAAATCGAGCTCGGGATATCCGCCGAGCCCGGAGATAGCATATCTATAAACGGTGTATGTTTAACTTTGAACGAAAAAGGAGAGTTTGATGTCATGGATGAGACTTTTAAAAAAAGCATGTTTAGATCGTTGGAAGTTGGAGATAAAGTGAATATTGAGCCTGCTCTTTCGCTTGCCGGTAAGATTGGGGGGCATTTTGTCACGGGTCATGTTGATTTTGCTCCCGAGGTTGTGTCTTTTAAAGACAATATTTTAAAAATTTCTTTGCCACCCGAATATTCGAGATTTTTTGCCATAAAAGGTTCTGTTGCGATAAATGGTGTTAGTTTGACGATTTGCGATCTGGATTCTGGTTCTTTCTCGGTGTCCTTGGTGGATTTTACTTTAAAAAATACAAATCTTGGATCTCTCAAAAAAGGGTCATTGGTTAATATCGAAGTGGACTTGATTGCGAGATATATGGAACGTATGCTTAAAGAAAGAAATTTTATATGATCGGAGTAATCGTTTCAGAATTCAATTCGAAATTTACCGACAAGCTCTTGGAGAGCTGTGAAAAAGGGTTGAAAGAGTTTCAGCTTGAATACGAAGTGGTGAAAGTTCCCGGGGCTTTTGAAATACCTTTAACTGCTAAGAAAATGTCACAGTGGTGCGATGTTATAATTGCGCTTGGATGTGTTATTAAAGGCGAAACCGACCATTATGAGATGGTTTGTAGGGCGTGTACCGATGGTATTATGCAAGTTCAGCTTGAGACCGGCGTACCTATCGTTTTCGGGGTTTTGACGGCGCGAGAAGTGGATTATATTCATTCCAGAGTATCAAGAGGTTATGAATATGCCAAAACCGCATTGAAAATTTTTAATTTAAATAAAAATGAATCTAAGGACTCTTCACGATTTGAATCCTAAAGGTAAGCGTGTTCTTCTTAGGGTTGATTTTAATGTACCGACCGACGAGCAAAGAAATATTACCGACGACACTCGGATAAAAGAGGCTGTCCCGACCATTAAACATCTCGTGACCAAAGGAGCTAGGGTTATCGTCATGTCTCATATGGGGAGACCGAAGGGTAAAATTGTTGACGATTTAAGATTGGATAAAGTCGCGGAGAGGCTTTCTTCATTGATTGCGATGCCTGTTAAAAAGGTTCACGAGTGTATCGGTAAATCTGTTGAAAAAGAGATATCTAAGATGGCGGATGGTGAGATTGTGGTTCTTGAAAATACTCGCTTTTATCATGGCGAAGAGATGAATGCGAAAGAGTTTACGGAGCAAGTTGCTCAGCTTGGGGATGTTTTTGTGAGTGATGCTTTCGGTGCCGTGCATCGCGCGCACTCCACTACCGCCGGATTGGCGGATTTCTTGCCTTCGTATGCCGGGTTATTGCTTGAAAAGGAGATAAAAGTTTTGTCTTCGATTTTGGAAAATCCGAAGAAGCCAGTTGTACTGGTTATGGGTGGTGCAAAAATAGATACAAAAATTGGCGTACTGAAGAATTTTCTCGATAAGGGAGATGTGTTTTTGATTGGTGGCGGATTGGCGAACACTTTTTTGTACGCTGAGGGATATGATATCGGAGATTCTTTGCATCAGGCAGACAAAAAAGAGGTTGCTCGGGAGATTATGCTCGAGACCGAAAAAGATGGTGATAAATTCGTTCTTCCTTGTGATGTTATTGTTGCGAGTGAGGCTTCGGAAGTCGTCGAGACCGTTTGTGTACCTGTAATGGATATCGAAGGTGATATGAAAATTTTTGATATCGGACATAAAACTGTCGAAATTTTCTGCGAACATATAAGAAAAGCCGGGACGGTGATATGGAACGGACCTGTCGGGTTGTATGAATATGCTCCTTTCGAAAAAGGAACGAGGATGATTGCCGAAGCTGTTGCGGATTGTAAAGGCATAACCATCCTGGGCGGAGGTGACACGATAGACGCGATAAACAAATTCGGCATAGATCCCGCCAGATTTACTCATGTGTCTACAGGCGGAGGAGCAATGTTGGAGTTTTTGGAAGGGAAAGAACTACCCGGAGTTAAGGTGTTGCGGACTATGGACTGAGATCTCTGCAAAGCTCCTCATCGTATCTTTTATTGTACTTTTGCAGAGGTTCTCGACTGTTTATCCAACCATGCCTGCAAAATTATTTGAGCCGCTATTTCATCTATTTCGGAAAATTTCTTAAGATTTTTATCTATCAAAGCCCTTTCCGCTTGAATGGTACTGAGGCGCTCGTCAAAAAGCTCGATTTCAATATTACCAAGCTCTTTCTTTAAGTTTTCTGAGAACGCGACCACCGAGTCCGTTTGAGCCGTGTACTCCCCTTTCATGTTACATGGAAGCCCTACCACCACCGTACTGATTCCTTCTTCGTCACAGATTTTTTTAATATCCGAAATGAGGTTTTTCTCGTTTTTCGGTTTGAGAGTTTTTTTGGGGAATGCAATTGCGCAAAAAGAGTCGCTGATTGCAACGCCCGTGCGTCTTTTCCCATAATCTAGACCTAAAATCTTCATTATTGGGCTTCGATCATGACTATCAACTTGGCTGTAACATCGCCCGGAAGATGTATTCCGATCTCTTCTTCTCCAACTTTCTTGATCGGTTTCATCTTTAGATTGTCTTTTGCAAGTTCGACTTTAAGATCTTTCTTGATAGCTTCGAGGATTTCTTTCTCCGTAACGGCGGCATAAAGTTTGCCTTTGCTTGTAACTTTATGTTTCAAAATCAATTTGGCTCCTTCGAGTTTTTTCGCTATTTCGGCGGCGTTCTTCGCCAACTCTTCGAGTCTCAAACCTTCGGCGGCTCTTTTGGCTTCCGTAGCCGTTATCAGCTTATCAGTAGCCGATACCGCCATGCCTCTTGGCAAAAGGTAGTTGTGGTAATAACCGGGTTTAACGTTTTTAATGTCGTTTTTTCGGGCTATTCCCGGAATGTCTTTTACGAATATGACTTTCATATTTTTTAAATTAATTTAAGTACCAATCTGATATTTGAGCGAATCTGTCTGACGGGAATCTTAAGTCTTCGAGTTCTATACCTTGCACCTTCTCATCAACCAAGAAGTAATAACTTGGAGTGTAGAGGAATATCGCGGGTATATCTTCTTCTATGATTTCAGCGAGTTCGTTTAGCAGTTCATCTTTTGTATCTTGATCAAACGTACTCCTGATCCTCTCTATCAATGCGTCGGCGTTTGGATTCCTGTAATTTGAAAGATTCAATCCGTATTCCGTGGCTTGACTTGAATGCCAGTAAGAATAAGTGTCGAGATTATACCCTAAGTTCTGTCCATACAAAAGCAAATCGTAATCTCTGGTCTCGATTTTACTTTGTATTGCTTGACTATCGTAAGCTTCCACGATCACTTCGATGCCTATTGTTTCGAGTTGAGTTTTAATCACTTCCGCTGTAGTTGCCGCTATTTTTTCTTGTTTTTCGTTGTCGAAAGTTCTTCTTATCAATCTTAAAGTTAAAGTTTCACCGTCTTCATTTTCTCTTATTCCATCGGCGTTAAGTTCCCATCCTTCATCATATAATGCACCCATGGCTTGTTCCTGGCTCGATTGATGGATCCAGTCATCCTGATTCAATTCGAGAAGCGGTGTATCTATCGTTGTTTTATATCCAGTCTGCTCTATCAGATACCCTTTATCTATCGCTTTTGATATAGCCAATCTGACGTTTTTTTTGCTTAAAAAGCTTGCATCGGTATTGATAAAAAGGGCCGTATATTGAGGCAACTCATATTGATACGCCGACAATCGGTCGGTTTGAGCTTCCATAAGCATGTATTCCGGTATTCTTGCGATTCCGTGCCATTGTCCTTCGTTTGCGAGTAATGTTTCCATATCCGGGAAAGTATGGAATCTTATACTGGTTATGGATGATTTTTTGCCGTAATAATCGGGGAAAAGTTCCAGTTCCACGACTTGTTCGTTATCCGCAACTTCTTCATAAGGACCACTGACTTTATATGGACCCGTGCCAATGGGGTTTTTATTGAATTCGTGCGTATCCAATTCGGAAATCGGTACATCGCCAAGTATGTGTTTCGGCAGAAGTCCGACTGTCGTATACGTGAAGAAGAATGAGTTTGTTCTCTCGAGTGTAAAAGTTACGGTTCGGGAATCCACCATTTCTACCTGTACGCTTTCGAAATTGGCTCTCAAAATCGGGTTTTGAAAATCCGTGCTTTGGATAACATCGTGGTATGTGAAATAAACATCTTCCGCAGTTACTTCAACGCCATCGTGCCAATAAATATTGTTTTTTAAAGTGAATGTATATGTTTTGTAATCTTCGGAAAGCGTATGAGTGGCGATGTCTTCGACCACTTTCCCTTCGTCCGGGTCGTATTTGCTCAAACCCGAGAAAATAAGACTGCTTATATCTTGATCAACTTCGTTAAATTCCGTAAATACGGGGTTTAAATGTGTTATTTCGCCCACCAATCCTTCGGCATAGAGCATTTCATTTCCCGTGTCCGTTTCGTTTGTTACACTGGTAAGTCTTTCATCTCTTAAAATCGGCGGAAGAACGATGATCGCAATAAGTATCACTACTATCAGCGAAGATATCTTCTCTTTCGTCGAATAAGATCCTATGGTTTTGCCCATTAGGATAAATACCTCTTTAATGCCTGAAAGTAATTTGAAGAGTTTTTTCATTTTTTATGAGAGCTCCTAGACAAAGAGCATTGCCACCGACAATGCGACGAACAAAAATATCATTACAACCGTTGCGGTTATCAGAACTTTTTCCGCGCCTCTTCTAGTGGCATAAAAATTACCTGTACCTCCGAATGTTGATGATAGTCCGGCTCCCCTCTGTTGAATCAGTATGGAAAAGACCAATAGGATAGAGACTATGACGTGTAACGTGAGCAGTATTGTTTTCATATTTATTTCTTTAAAATCCAGTTTTCCAGCCAATTTACGAGCCCAAAGATAATGGCGGCCCACAAATAAGTCAAGGTTCCTTCAACCTGCAAATCTATGCCGGTAAAATCCATTACTTCCAATACGTAATCCAAAATCGCGAGCATCGCCGCATTTATGATTATCAAAAACAGTCCCGCGCTGAAGAATACCAATGGGAAGGAAAGCAGTTTTATTATCGGTTTTACAAGAGTATTTAATGCACCTATCAATATGCCCGCTATCACGAGGAAAACCCATCCGCCCGCGTATTGGAATCCGTCGAGTATTAATGAAATCGCCCATAAGGCACCCATATTGACGAGAATTCCGAATGCAAGTTTTTTGAGTTGGCGAATCATACTGGGTAGTCCGATAGACTTATGGGCTAATAGTCACATAGTAATTATCTCCTGATTGCTATTTTAACTTTAAATCCTTCAATATCAACTTCTTTTTCAAGGTCCCAGGCGGAGCCGGCTATTTGAGTTGTGATTTTGTTGGTCAATGTTTCGCCGGCGATATATTTGTTGAACTTGAGAATTGCATTTTCGATCTCTCCGGTTGCCGAAAGTCCGACCAATATTCTGTCCGAAACCTCGAATTCCGCCTCTTTCCGCATATCTTGTATCGTTCTGACCAAGTCTCTCGCGTATCCCTCGAGTCTCAACTCTTCGTTGATAGAGGTATCCAAGGCGACGACGAGTCCGTGTTCGCTTGCGACATCGAAACCTTCTTTGCCAACGTAGCCGATGCTCGCTTCTTCACCGGAGAGTTTTACTCCGGCAATTTCCACTTCACCATTTTCAACTGTGAATTTCCCTTCTCGCGAGGCTTTTATTATTTCTTGTACTTTGGCGCCGTATTTCGGGCCGAGGATTTTTGCGTTTGGCATGACTTTGAGTTCGGCGACTTCGGACGAGTCTTTTAGGAGTTCAAGTTCTTTCACATTGAGTTCTTCTTTGATCACGTCTTTTTCAAAATCATGTTTGAGGTGCTTCGGCAAAGCGACTTTTACTTTTGAAAGAGGTTGTCTGACTTTTATCTGTTTTTGAGATCTTATCGAATGACCGAGAGTAACTATCAAACGTGTTACGGCGATTTCTTTGCTCAAATTTTTATCTATAAATTTCTTGTTTGATTTTGGCCAATCTTCAAGATGAACAGACTCTTTGCCAGTAAGGTTCCTGAAAATTTCCTCACTTATGAATGGGCAAAATGGGGCCATTATAAGCGATAAAGTCGTAAGGACCTTGTGGAGAGTCGTATAGGCAGATTTCTTGTCCGTATCGTTTTCGTTTTTCCAGAATCTTCGGCGTGAACGTCTGATATACCAATTTGTAAGGTTGTCGACGAATTTCGGGATGACTTCGGTGGCTCTTTGCAGATCGTAGGTATCCATTTGTTTCGTAATATCTGCTATTAAAAGTTCGAGCTCCGAAAGGATCCATTTATCTAACTTGTGAGTCGGTTTGCCGGCTTTTTTAGGTGTCCATTTGTCTATGTTCGCGTATGTCACGAAGAAACTGTAAGAGTTCCATATCGGGAGAAGAACGCTTTTTACCACCTCTTCCACTCCCCTTTCGGAGAATCTGAGAGTTTCGGCTTTTACAACCGGTGAATTCATCAAGTAGAAACGAAGCGCGTCTGCACCGTATTTGTCAAAAATCAATCCCGGTTCGGGATAATTTTTTAGACGTTTGGACATTTTCTTGCCGTCTTGCGCGAGTACGAGACCGTTGACTATGACGTTTTTGAAAGGACTTTTGCCGAATAGCGCTGTACCGAGAACTACTAATGTATAAAACCAACCTCTTGTTTGGTCGAGACCTTCGGCTATGAATTCCGCCGGGAAGTTTTTTTCGAAGCGCGCTTTGTTTTGAAACGGGTAATGTTCTTGAGCGTAAGGCATTGAGCCCGATTCGAACCAGCAGTCGAGAACTTCAGGGATTCTTTTGAATGTTTTGCCGTTTTTTTTGATCTCGATTTTGTCGACGTAATGTTTGTGAAGGTCGGTCACTTTTTTGCCTGAAAGTTTTTCAAGCTCTTTTATGGAACCTATGCATAAACATTCACCGTCCTCGGCTCTCCAGATAGGCAAAGGAGCACCCCAGTAACGGTTTCGACTGACGCACCAATCTCGTGCATTTTCCAGCCAATCGCCGAAACGACCATCTTTTAAATGTTCCGGTACCCAGTTGATTTTTCGGTTCGCTTTTAACATTTTTTCTTTTATATCCAGGACTTTTACAAACCAAGATGTTGTAGAGAAGTTAAGAAGCGGTGAATCGCATCTCCAGCAATGCGGATATGAGTGCCTGTATGTTTCTGCTTTGAAGACTTTGTTCTTGGACTTGAGGAATTCGACCATTTTTCGATCTGTTTTCATCGGGTCATCGGTCGGCTTCACCTCTTCCCCGGCGAACTCTTTTACTTCCGGTTTGAATCTTCCGTCCATTCCAACATGCTGAATGATTGGGAACTTTAATGATTGAGTAAGGAGCATGTCATCTTCGCCGAATCCACCGGCGACGTGGACAACTCCGGTTCCTTCTTCGGTAGATACGAAATTTGCCGTTACGACTTTATATCCACCCTCTTTTTTTGCATTAGGGTAGTATGGGAATAAAGGTTCGTAAGTTTTGCCGACAAGAGATGAGCCTTTGAAGGTTTCGATAATTTTATACTCTTCGTTGCCTAAGATTTTGCCAACAAGTTCTTTTGCGAAAATCAGTTTTTCACCTTTAAATTCGACTTTTGCGTACTCCACGTTTTTCCCGACTGCCAAGAAGAAGTTGCCGGGCAATGTCCAAGGGGTTGTTGTCCATGCAAGGATGTAGGTGTTTTCTTCGCCGTCGAGTTTGAATTTCGCCGTAACGGATTGATCCGTTATATCCTTATAACCTTGAGTAACTTCGAAGTTTGAAAGCGGAGTGACACAACGCGGGCAGATATGCATTGATTTGTGACCTTCGTAAATGAGTTTTTTGTCCCACAGTTGTCTGAAAACCCACCAGATCGTTTCCATGTACTCCGGACTCATTGTTTTGTAATCGTTTTTGAAATCAACCCATCTACCCATCCTATCCACCGTTTCTTCCCATTCCTTTGTGTAACGAAGAACTATCGAGCGACATTTTTCACAAAATTTATGAACTCCGTATCTTTCCTCGATATCTTTTTTACCCGAAAGTCCCAACTCTTTTTCCACTTCGTATTCGACCGGAAGACCGTGACAATCCCATCCGAATTTTCTTTCTATTCGATACCCCTTCATTGTCCAATATCTCGGGGTTACATCTTTCAGCGCGCCAGCCAAAATATGTCCGTAATGAGGCAAACCTGTCGCAAATGGAGGACCATCGTAAAAAACATACTCTTTCGTCTTCGAGCGTTTGTTAATCGATTTCTGGAAAGTTCCTTCTTTTTTCCAATGCTTGATTAAGTTTTCTTCGAGCTTCGGGAAAGATTGTTTTGGGTTTACGGGTTTGAACATAGAGGAATAAAGTTAATAGTTGATAGACATATAGACTTATAGTCAAAAAGCGATACTTTTCTAGGGGCCCCGCAGAGCGGGACAGGTACCACCTTAGATAATACTTGATTGAATTTGTTAACGGTGTTTTGTGTCACCGAGGAGGTCTACCGGGGTAGCTTTAGGCTATCTTTTCTTCTCCCTGCCAAACGGTGATGGCCGTTTGAGTGCGCATTTAAAACGTGTTTTGAAAAAACCTAAAAGATTTTAGTACTTATCTCGTGTGTTTTCAAGATCTGTCGTAAGCGCCTTTAAAATTAGGCCTCCAGTTTTCGGGGAAATATCGCAATATTTTTTGCGCGAATTGTTGTTCATGTAATCCTTTATTATACCAGTGACTACAGAAGCTTTTACCCCACAATTCGCCATTTGGTCCCGTCCAAAATTCTATTGAGGCGAATCCCCACGAGTGCGTTGCCGGGTCTTTCGCTTTCGTAAGTCCGATTAAAATTCGCGCCGTCTCTATAGTTGTCATCTTCCTCCATTCATAAGGACATCTTGTCGGTTCGTTATGCTCAAATGTTTCTCTCAAATCCGGTAATATATGCGGAAGTATCGTTTCTTCGAATATAGTTGATGCGTTAGATCCATAAGTTCTTATGAGGAAATTATAAAAACTCATTCCCACTCTTTCACCTTTTTCATTAATCCAATTTTCAACCGTACCAAGCCCCCATCTTCCTCCTTTTAAGGTGCGGCGTTTTCGTAATCCGTTCAGTATGTTTGCGATTTCCACATGTTTAAGCGTTCCCCAATCGTGTTCACAGAAAATTTTCGGTTTGAATTTTTCTTGCCAATTTGTCGGCAATTTGGGAAGTATATGTGTTCTGAAGGCTTCTTCCGGATCTGTTTTAGCTATTCCATCTCTCCATTTATGATAAAAATCGTTTCCCCAATCTTCCATATGTGCAAGATATCCCAGCCCCCATGTTTCCGGCGGTTCGTTTTTACTCATATATACATTCATTTTCTTCGTCATATCTCTTATAAATTCTTCGTAAAGCCTCATCCTTAACGCCAAGCAAATCGCATTTCTTATTTGTTCAAGGTCGTTTAGAGCTATTCCTTCTTCCGAATTCAGCATCTCGATTGCCATGTTGGTCGGCTCCGCACATTTCCTGGTTAAAGTGCGCGCTTCTTTTATCGAAGGTGGCAGTTGGTCGATTATTTGTTCTATAATTCTTTCAATTCTACCACGTTTTTTCTGTTGCCTTCTGTCTATACCTATCTCTTGCAATGCCGTATCAGCCGAAGATAACGCTATCCCCAATAAATCTTGCCTTGATATTTCCGTACAATGATTCGTCATTTTTTACTATAAATTGAATTTGATCATGACATGCATGACTACATCTGTCAACCCTGTGTTTTTTCAACTTACATCTTGTTTGCCAAGCCTATATAGGTATGAGGTGTGAGCTTTTTTAGGCTCTCCTTATCCTTTTTTGGTATATCAAGAGTTTCTATAAATTTACTGAAAGCTTTCTGGTCCAATTTTTTACCTCTTGTTATATCCTTGAGTTTTTCGTAAGCCCCTTCGATTTTATATTTTCGCATTACTGTTTGGATTGGTTCGGCGAGAACTTCCCAATTATCGTTCAAATCGTTATCTATTGCCCGGAGGTTGATTTCGAGCTTGCTCAAGCCTTTCAGAGTGCTTTCATAAGCCAAATAGCTGTGCCCGAACCCGGCTCCCATGTTCCTTAGGACCGTTGAGTCCGTGAGATCTCTTTGCATTCTGGATGTTGGCAGTTTTTCTGCCATGTGGCTCAAAATCGCGTTTGCCATGCCTAGATTTCCTTCGCTGTTCTCGAAATCGATTGGGTTGACCTTGTGCGGCATTGTGGATGAGCCGATTTCGCCGGCTATAACTTTTTGTTTAAAGTAATGCTTGGAGATATAGCTCCAAATGTCACGATCAAGATCAATTAAAATCGTGTTGATGCGAATCACATTGTGGAAGATTTCCGCAAGATAATCGTGTGATTCTATTTGAGTCGTGTACAGGTTTGCGACGAGACCAAAACGTTTTGCGAATCCCGTACTTGCTTTTACCCAATCAACCTCAGGATATGCGATTACGTGAGCGTTGTAATTGCCGGTTGCGCCGTTGATTTTGCCAAAATGGGTTTGTTTTGTTAGTTGTGAAATTTGTCGCTCAAGACGTTTAACGAAGATCTTAAACTCCTTCCCTACAGTTGTCGGACTTGCAGGTTGACCGTGTGTGTGCGCGAGCATCGGGGTTTTCTTGTATTTGGTGGCCAATGTGTTGAGATTCTTATTTAGCTCTTCGAGTTTCGGTATGAAAATATTCCATGTGAATTTTTTCAAAAGTGCGGCGTAAGCCAGGTTTGTTATATCTTCGGAAGTACAGGAGAAATGCACGAATTCCATCAAGTCTTTAAGCGATGTTTTCTTCATCTCCTCTTTTATCAAATATTCGACCGCTTTGACGTCATGGTTCGTCGTTTTTTCAATCTCTTTCGTTCTGCCATAAAATTTTATCGCCGAGTCATCCCAGTTCTTATAAAGAGATTCGAGTTTCTTCTCTTCTTCTTTTGTTATTTTTCTTGTGCCTTTTAATTTAATTTCGTTACACAAAAATACCAGCCACATACATTCGACAGCAACCCTGCCTCGAATCAGCGCCCCTTCGGAAAAAAATTCACGGACCGGGGCTACTTTTGATGCGTATCTGCCGTCGAGAGGAGAAATTGCCGTGAGCATGAAGTTAGTGGTTAAAAGTTGGATTTCAGGTTTTTTATATATTTGCGATTACTCGACAGTAATTTTTCCTCGGTAAGCCCGAGGATCCTTGCGGCCGCAAGGGCGGCGTTGCCTGCGTCCAATACCGTTAATGCAGGGGTGTCCGATGGCATTTGGAGGGTTGAATTGATGTTTAGCATCATGTCGGTTTTATCCGCGAATGGGGGGCAAGCTATAACCGGATAAGCGGTGTTTGCCGCCACAAATCCGGAAAGCGCATTCGATCGTCCTGCAATCGTGATGTAGCAAATCGCTTCGTTTTTCTTTTCGTTTTTCGCGAGGATGTCGAGAACTTTTTCCGGGACTTTATGAGCGGAAGCGACATGTTTTTCGCATTTTATGCCGAAATTTTTCAGTTTTTGGTCGATTTTATCGGCGTGAGCGGAGTCGCTTTTGGAACCCATTATGATTGAGACGAACATGGATTAGAGATTAGGATATGTATTTTTTCAAATTCGCTTCTATACGTGGCAAAGGATCGCCTTCCGTCCCTTCGAATGTTTGACCTGTAATCAGTTCATAAGCTTCGATGTATCTTCGTGCGGTTTCGACTTTTACATCATCCGGAATTGCCGGAATTTCGCCGTCTCCCAAAAATCCTTTTTCGGAAAGCCAGAGGCGTAAATATTCTTTATTGATATTGTCCTGATCTTCGCCTTTTTCGAATTTTTCTTGATATGTCGCGGTTTTCCAGAATCTCGAAGAGTCCGGAGTGTGAATTTCATCTATCAATACGATTTCGCCTTTTTTGTTTTTGCCGAATTCATATTTCGTGTCGACAAGGATTATCCCCTGTTTTGCCGCCACTTCTTGCCCTCTCGCAAAAAGTTTCAGAGAGATTTCGGCCAACTTGTCCCAATCTTCTTTTGTAATATGTCCTCTTTTTATAAGCTCTTCGGGCGCCAAAGATTCATCGTGACCGCCATGCCCCGCTTTTGTTGTCGGAGTTAAAATCGGATGGTCGAATTTTTGATCTTTTTTTAGCCCTTCGGGTAAAAAATTGCCGCAGAAACTTCTGACTCCTTTTTGATAATTATACCAAGCGGATGTCGTTGTACTTCCCGTAATGTACCCTCTTACCACCATTTCTACCGCCAACGGCGCGCACTCCTCGCCCACCACCACATTTGGATCCGGATATTCAAGAACGTGATTGCCGACGATGTCTTTTGTGTTTTCGAACCAGAATCTCGAGAGAGCGTTAAGCACCTGTCCTTTGAAGGGTATCAATGCGATAACTCTGTCGAAAGCGCTAAGCCTATCCGTTGTAATCAAGATCCTCCTGCCTTCTTGTATGTAGTTGTCGCGAACTTTTCCTTCGTATCTTTTGCCGAGGTTCGTAAAATTCGTGCCGGTCAAACAGTGTTTGATTTGACCTGCAATTTGTTCTTTCGTGAGCATAATTGAATGTTTATGATATCTCTGTAATTCATTGTATTTAAATATTTGATTGTTAGCAAAATTATTTTCGTGTTATTTTTAGGATGTCATATCAATAATTTTAAAAATATGGTTCCAGTAAAAGATCGTCTTGGCAAAGTTTCCGCAGTTCTTGGCGCCCAATGGGGCGACGAGGGTAAAGGCAAGCTTGTTGATATTATGGCTGAAGAGTACGACATTATCGCTCGTGCAACAGGAGGGGCAAATGCCGGACATACTGTTTACGTACAAGACAAAAAATATGTATTTCATCTTCTGCCGTCCGGGGCTTTGCACAAACATGCCGTTTGTGTCATAGGAAACGGATGCGTGGTGCATTTGCCAACTTTGCTTGAAGAGCTCGATATATTGGAGAAAGGCGGAATACCGATTGATAAAAGAATTTTCATTTCGAATAGAGTGCATCTTGTTTTCGATTACCACATTGCGATTGATGGGGCGCAAGAAGCGCAAAAAGGAGATTCCAAAATCGGTACCACCAAGCGAGGTATCGGTCCTTGTTATAATGATAAAATTTCAAGAAAAGGTATCAGGGGATGTGACTTTTTGAATCGAGAAATTTTTGAGAAAAAATTAAAAGAGAACTCCGAGCAAGCACGTAAACAATATGGCTTCGAGTACGATGTCGAGAAGGAGATCGCTTATTATCGCGGTATCCGAAGCAGAATCGAGCCGATGATAATTGATACGTTCGAATACCTGCATAACGCTTTGGAAAACGGAAAAACAATATTATTCGAAGGTGCGAACGGCGTGATGCTCGACGTGGATCACGGGACGTATCCGTTTGTCACATCATCGAATCCGATGGTCGGAGGACTCGGTACCGGAACCGGCATCCCGAATAGACATATGAACAGCGTCATCGGCATTATGAAAGCTTACTTGACCCGTGTCGGAGCGGGTCCCTTCCCTACCGAATTAACCGATGAAGTTGGGAACTCTTTGAGAGAAAAAGGTGGTGAATATGGAGCCACAACCGGTAGGCCGAGACGATGCGGATGGTTTGACGCAGTTGTTGCCAGATATTCCGCGCGTTTGAACGGCTATACGGATATAAATTTGACCAAGCTTGATGTTTTGACCGGATTTCCGAAGCTGAAAATCGGCATCAAGTACAAATATGATGGCAAAGAGTTAAGCTCATTCCCCGCCGATTTGGACGTTGTTTCAAAATGCGAAGTCGAATATATCGAAATGCCCGGATGGACAGCCGATATATCGAACGCAAAAAAGCTTGACGATTTGCCAAAAGAGGCTCGCGATTACGTTAAAAAACTCGAGGAGTTAATCGGTGTTAAGATTACGTTTATCGGGGTTGGGCAAAGAAGGGACCAAATGATATCAAATTGATATCTGTACGATAATTATAGCTTCACAAATCCTTTCGGATTTTTTGCGAATTCTTTTTTCAAGTCGGAAATGGTTTGAGCAAGTTTGATCGACAGTTTTCGATCTGTATCTTTATCATTTTCTTTATCGGCTTCCATCATGATTTTTTTCGCCCTGTTGTTTCCGCCGTTCGTAAAAAGAACAAGTTCTTTCGCCGCTTTGAGCGCTTTTTCAAGCTCTTTGTTTTTTATCAGTCGGCCTATGTTGGTTTCGTTGTTTTTTATAAAATTCGCGTTTTCGATTTCTCTTTGTTCGATAATTAATTTTTCCGTTTTTCTAATCTCCTTTTTGAGTTTTTTGTGTTCGGGAAACAGAAAGTATAATTTTTGATAAAACTTGTAGAGCTTGGCGAATTCTCCATTTTTTATAAGCTCTTTTTTCAGGTTGGAATGTAGTTCGGAATCTATGTATTTGATTTTATCCGAAAGGATCATTGATTTTATTTTCTCGTTTCGCGGATTAACTTTTTGCATTTCGGAAAGTATGTCTATGGCTTCGAGCCATTTGCCGATTTTTACGAAGTTTTTATGGGCTTCAAACCCTTTTTCGAGATAATTTTCAAGTTCTTTCCTCTCCGATTTTGAGATCAAAGAGAACAGTTCCTGATTCCCGCCGGCTTCCGCCAGTTTTCTTGCCATTTCAAGCGCTTCTTTGTATTTTTTTTGTTTATATAAAATCTTTATATTCGAGATATTTCTTTTCAATATTTCTTCGCGTTCTTTTTCGATGTGTTTCTTGGCTTTCTCGAACAGTTTCATGGTTTTTCCATCCCTTGGATTTCGAGAGAGTATTGCACGACATTGATTGGCCGCCTCCAAATATTTTTTTTCGGAAATCAAATTTTCTATCGAACCGGGTGCCATTTTACAATTTGTCTATAAGTTTTTTCTCCGCTTTTCTGATGCGCGACGACTTTTTGTATGCAAGATATCCTCCTGCAATAACCAATAATGTCAGTACGACAATTGGCAGGTACGGGGTTCTATTTTCAGTTTCTTGTCGCGTTGTTATTATCTCGGATTCGTCCGATAAACCTTCGCCCACTACCGTGAAATTCACCATCATTGTTTCACCTTGTACTCCTGTTGTCGGATCCACGGGATAGAAATAAACCGTGTGATCGCCTCCTTCCAACTCTTCAGGAGCTTCGACGGTAAATTCACCCGTAATGCTGTCGGATATCAATACCGATGTGAACACAAAACTTCTCCACGTAACGTTAACCTTTGTTCCGGGTTTCGTGGTTTTGCCGGTTATTTTCGGTCTTGTAATTTGCGATTCGACCTTTTCTCCGATATCCGAATCGTTGAATTTCAATGGTGTTACTTCTCCTGTATCCGCAGTATCGTCAACGTTGAATTCCGTGACGGCGGATACCGTTTTTGCGTTCTCTTTTTCATCCAAACCCACAACGAAGATTTTGTATGAGCCGTTTACCAATTTTTTATCCGCATAGACGGCGAATATCCCGTTCCCATCGGTTGTACCTTCCAATACCAATACGGGTTGATTATCCAAGTCTATTATTGTTACCAACACGTTGGAGTTCGGTGTCGAGGTTCCCGTCAATACCGTTTTTGTCGACTTCATCGTTTTGCCGTATGCGACATTCGATAATTGCGTCTCGATATTGTCGCTTGAAATTTGATTTACGCTATTTGGGTTTGTGTCATACAGTATTTCTTCCGAATCCGTTAATCCGTCACCATCTGTGTCTTCCGCGTAAGGATCCGTACTGTTTTGCGCTTCAACGTAATCGCTTATGCCGTCGCTATCGCTATCGTCATATTCACCATGGATGGATATATCCACATTCTCATTAACCGTAAATTCCGTCGGCGAAGTTTCTTCGAAAGTTTCTTTTACATCACTCACACCGTCTCCGTCACTGTCCCAACTGTTCGGATCGGTTCCAAGTCCGTAAATTTCAATCATATCGCCCAAACCGTCGAAATCGGAATCGCCATTTGTAGGATCCAGTGCATATGTGAACTCTTCCGCATTTGTCATGCCGTCTCCATCGGTATCGTTTTCGCTGTTCATATCCACATCTCCAACATAATACTCTTCCCATATGTCCGAAATATTATCACCATCATCATCTTCAAATATTTGTTCGAATAACCCAGCTGTATCCGTTTGTATTTCGGCTGCTTCAGCTATCTCTTCAACTGCGGTTATAAACTCATCCTGTTTTACCGCCGGTTGTTGCGTACCACTTAAAGTTCCGATAATGGAGCTTTTCGGCGTTTTTTTATCCTTATTTATTGTAACCTCTATTATTGACACTTTTGGAGGTTTATCTCCGGTTTTATCGTTTATCGGTTCTTGATATGTGATTAACGCCGTGTTGTCGTAGATTTCTGTGGTTACGGTTGGATTTTGGTACGCTGGCTCGTTTGAAGATTGGTTTGCGGTGTTGTTTGTCGCCGGTGTTTCTCCCGACGTGTTGTCGGTCATATTATCAGCTGTACTCTCAGCCGTGTTATCCGGCGATTCTATTTGTTCGTCATAATTTTCTTCCGTAATCTCTTCTTCTCCGGCCGGTATGTTCGCATCTGTCGTCGTATCTGTGATTACGGTTGTATCGTCTACTGTTTGAGTCTCCGTGGTAACGACGTTCTCCTTTTTGTTTTTGTTCCCACCGCCGCCTCCTCCATATACGATCGGATCGCCGCCGATTATTGTTGCCGTTGTCGTGAGAGACGGATTGTCTGCCGAATCTCTCAGTTCCACTATAAATGTATTGGTTGCATTGGCTGTCAGGGATACCGTAACGTTTTTTGTTCCGCCCAGACCGATATTTTCTCCCGAGTTAACATTGTTGACGAAAATTCTTGCTCCCGCTTCACCTGTTATATGTATTATCGTTGTTGCACCTGAAACCGGCGTTGTATATTCCAATGTCGGAACCGCCGGAGCTATCGTATCCAATGTTATCGTATATATCCCGGTACCGGATCTGTTTCCGCTGTAGTCTTCGGAGCATAAGTTGAAAGTGTTCGTACCTTCTGTTAATACAACCGGGTAAGTCCAAACCGAGGCGCTGTCGCCTTTTGCCACCCATACGGTACCGTCGTTTTCAATACTTGCGTTCGATTCTTTTCCACCGACAAATGAGTAATTCGCATCACTTGTTGCCGATGTCGAACTTGTTACCGTTGGATCTGTCGGTGCGGTTGAATCTTGGGTTATCGCCGCGGATGGTGTGCTCGCTTCGGTTGTTTTAGGAGATGACGTATCTACCGCAATCACATAGAAATAATTTCCGGCTACCGCCGTAAAATCTTTTTCCAATGAAAAGTTTCCGCCCGTGAGAGTTGTACTTCCTTCGTAAGTCATCATTGCCGGGTTTGTTCCGTCGGTTCCGCTATAGATATCGACTGCCGTCCCGTTTGTTATACCGGATATCGTTCCTTCGACTTTGCTTGTCGTTGCGGTTGTAAATGTTAGACCAGAGAGATTCCATACGCCCGGATCGTCAATTTGTATCGGATCAGAAGGAGTACCGTTTGAATAAATTAAATTTCCTCTTATTAATTCGTGAGGAGTTGTTGCCACCGTAATACCGTAAGAGTCGCTGTGCGTTATGATATTTCCTTCGCCCGTATTTGTACCTCCTATTGTTGTCCCGGTTATTCCAATGCCGATTGCGATTCCCACTCCCCCATTTCCAAGGTCGTGGGTTACAGTTTGATCTGTAGATATAAAATTTCCTTGGATTGTCGAGTTGTTGCCACTTTGTATAAGTATACCTTGCTCCCCGTTGTTGGCTATTACGTTCCATCCGGCTGTTCTTGTATTCCCGATTATGAGAGAATCTGAACTTGTTACTTTTATACCCGTGGTTGTATTCCCTATGTTGGTTGCGGATGTTTGCGTTTTATTTGCGCCTATTATTGAAGAATACACCTGGACACTGTCTGTATCGTTGATCGCAATACCTTGTTTCGTATTGCCGGAAATGACGTTGGTTGCGGTTGCGGATGTTGAGTCACCGATCGTTATACTTGTCGAGCCCTGGTATATTTCAATACCCGCTTTCGTATTGGCTATTTTTGCGGATCCGTTTACGTCTAATCCTACGATATTGCCGCTTATTGTGCCGGTTGCGCTTGAGCCCGTTACATATATTCCCGTACCGGTATTGCCGGAAATGACATTAAACCCTGTTGTCAGACTGTTTGCGCCGATTGTGAAGCCGACATTTTGAACATTTATGCCATAAGAATCGTTTGCAACCGCAGCTCCTCCGCTTACATTCGTCCCTATTTGCGAGCTGTATATTGAACATTTTGTACCGGCATAAATCCCCATTTGGTTATTCCCCGAAATTACGTTTGTTATTGCGGCCGAAGTCGAATCTCCTATTGTGATTGTCGAAGTTACATTTGTGGCATCCATTCTTATGCCGCTTTGTCCATTGCCCAAATCCAGCGTTCCTCCTACATCGGTTCCGATGTAGTTTCCGGATATTGTGATGCTTGGAGCTACCGCTACGCCGCCTGTTATTTCAATACCGTTGGTTGTGTTGCCGGATATTATATTCGGGGCGCTTGCGCTACCGACCGTTGCTGTCGCATTGAAGTTTTGAAAAAGAATGCCTTTCGAGTTTGCAATCGCTCCGGTTCCTGCAGCGTTTGTACCTATTTTGTTGCCTTGGAGTGTTGCGTTCCCACGGATTTCAATTCCTCTATCGTTATTACCCGATATGATATTGCCATCTCCCGCCGCAGTTCCTCCTATCGTGGTGGAAACGGATGAGCTACCCACCAATATGCCTGTCGACGTGTTTCCCAGGTCCGTAAGCCCGTCAGCCGCTATTCCTATATAGTTGCCTTTTATTGTGACGGTTGGAGCATTCCCACTTCCGCTATCGCTAATGCCGATTCCACTATTCCCAGAGATTATATTTTTTTGATATGATTGATTTCCTCCGACAGTCGCCGTTATGGTTCCCGTGTTAAAATTTATCCCATATACGTTTGCGATAGCGCTCATACCTGTTGCATCTGTGCCTATATAATTTCCGTAAATTTGTGTATTGGTGCCGCCGTTTATGATAATCCCGCTCGCATCACCCGATGCCATATGTCCGCTTATAATATTACCCGATTCCGTGCCGTTTTCCGGTCCGATTACGATATTTGAAGCGTTTTCTATCCTTATGCCATATTTGTTTGTTCCCAAAGCCGCGTTTCCCGCACTGTTAGTTCCTATTCTGGTGTTTTTTATTTCCGTACCCGTTGCCCCGCTATCAAGATAGATATTGGCCAATTCGTTATCAGCGATGAAGTTCCCTTGGTCGCTTAAACTTCCTCCAATGATATTGGAAGCTCCGTTTACATATATTCCATATTGGCTCGCTCCCGCGGCCGCATCGGCTTTTGTTATACCTATGTAATTATTATAAAAAGTATTCGAGGAGCCGCTTACGTTTATAAGAGTTGTTACAGCGCTATTGTTGTAAATGTAGTTCTGCTCACCTACTCCGTTCCCACCGAGATTGTTCGAGTTTCCCGTTACTGCCAGAACCGTTCCGCCGGCTCCATAGATTTCGAGTCCCGTGATCGTACAACTGTTGGCGTTAATCGTCATTACCGTTGTAATTGCTCCGTTGGTTCCATTGATTATAATGTCGTTTCCTCCGGTGATGGTTACCGTATCTGATATTGTCGGCAAATTTGAAGTCAGGACTATCGGTCCCAGAGCATCCGAGAACGTTATAGCGTCTGTTCCTACCGTATTGTTTGATACGCAAATGGCTTCTCTCAACGAGATGACTCCATCAACTCCCGGCAAGTTTGCCGAAACTACGGTTTCGCAGGCGGCGGCATCAATGGCGTCGGTTGTTGTATCCACTCCGATTGCCAATGCTTTGGCAATCGGTATGTTCGACAAATAGTTTGTCGGTACAATTGATGTGATAATAAGCCATGCCAAAAAGAGAGATGGCAATATTTTCCGAAACTTCGTAATCATGTGTATCTTTTTGTTATTTTTAATCTGTTTATTTTATCACAAAACAGTTCGATAGTCCAACGAAACTATGGAGGGCTCTATGGAACCAGGGTCTGTGCACACTATACGAGACTATTTAACCGATTCTCGAGTTTCTCAAGTTTGCCAATGAACTCTTCTTTTCTCGCTTTTTCTCTTTCGACAACTTCTTTCGGAGCGTTTTTCAAGAAGCCTGTATTTTTTAATTTCCCTTCTATTGAAACAACCAATCCGCGGGCGTTTTCTATCTCCTTCTTTAATTTGGTCTTTTCTTTGTCCATGTCGATCAGCCCTTTTAACGGCAGGTAAATCTCAATATCTTTTACAACCGCGGACAGTGCGTTTTCGACTTTAAAACCGGATTTTCGGATATCAAGTTTTTCGAGGTGAGCGAGCTTTTTTATAATTTCAGATTTCTCGTGTATGAGAGCTTCATGTTTACCGGCATAAATTATCGCGTCTACCTTTTTGGTTATATCCACATTGCTACCGGCACGCAGCGTCCTTATTTCGGCGATTATCGATTTTATTATATTTATTTCCGCTTTTTCTTTTGGAAATTTGAGTTTTTTCTCCGGTATCGGCCACTCTTTTTTGATTAGCATGCTTGGATCCACATGTGCCCAAATTGCTTCCGTTACAAATGGTACGAACGGATGCAAAATCACAATGATTTGCTTGAACACATATGCCAAAACTTTTTTGTTCTTATTTACCTTGCTCATCTCGAGGTACCAATCGCAAAACTCGCCCCATAAGAAGTCGTATATCTCCGTACCTGCATCCGATAACGCATGTTTTTCAAGCTTTTTTGTTACGCTTTCCGTTACTTCGTTAAGCCTTGTCAGTATCCATTTATCCACTCTCGACAGTTTTGAGTTGAGAACATCTTCAATCGTTGCTTTGATGTCTTCTTTGTCTATATTCATGAAAACATATCTCGCGCTGTTCCAAATTTTATTTATAAAATTTCTGTATCCCGCAATCTTCTCCTCGTAAAGCCTTATGTCGTTACCCGGGCTTGAACCGACTATCAAGCTCAGCCTGAGCGCGTCAGCTCCGTACTTCTCGATCATGTCGAGCGGATCTATGCATGTTTCAGGCTTTGACTTGCTCATTTTTTCTCCTGTTTTTGTACGAACAAGACCATGCAGATAGACTGTCTTAAAAGGGATATCTTTAAGAACGTATGTTGTCATCAAAATCATTCTCGCAATCCAGAAGAAAAGTATGTCGTAGCCGGTTTCCATAACTGAAGTCGGGTGGAATTTTTTCAAATCTTCCGTGTCTTTTGGCCATCCGAGAGTTGAGAATGTCCACAATCCCGATGAAAACCATGTATCCAACGTATCTTCATCTTGTTTGAGCTTTTTGCCTTTGCATTTCGGACATTTTTCGGGTTTGTCAGCCGAAACGAAAATCTTTTCACAACCTTGGCAATACCAAACCGGGATTCTGTGTCCCCACCATATTTGTCTTGAGATACACCAATCTTTCAAGTTCTCCATCCAATGGTAATATGTTTTGTTAAATCTGCTTGGAAGTATTTTTATCGAGCCGTTTTTTACCACTTCTATAGATTTCTCTTTGAGAGATTTCTTCTTGCCGTCCTCCTTGATAATTGGCTTGTTTACATCTATAAACCACTGTTTGGACGGGATTGGTTCTATAACCGTGCCGCATCTGTAACAAACCGAAAGATTGTGCAAATAATTCTGCTCGATGTGGTCAATAAGTCCCATTTTTTCCATGTCCGCGACTATTGCCGATCTTGCTTCGAGCGTTGTCATGCCGGCATATTTGCCGCAATTTTTCATCATCCTGCCCGATTCGTCTATGATTTGTTTTAGTGGCAGTTTGTGTTTTTGTGCGATTTCGTAATCCGTGAAACTGTGGGCCGGAGTAACTTTTACTGCGCCGCTTCCAAATTTCGGGTCGACGGATTCATCAGCTACAACTTTAATCTCAAATTCGCCTAAAACCCCCGGAATCATAAACTTTTTCCCAATGAATTCTTTATATCTCTTGTCTTTCGGATTTACCGCAACCGCCGTATCGCCAAGTTTTGTTTCCGGTCTCGATGTTGCCAACACGAATGGTCCGTATTTTATCCAGTAAAATTTCCCTCTTTCTTCTTTGTGTGAAACCTCATCGTCAGCCAATGTCGAGCCGCATCTCGGACACCAATTTACCAACCTATGTCCTCTGTAAATTATTCCATCGTTGTACATTCTTTCGAATACCTCCATTACGGCTTGTGAAAGTCCTTTGTCAAGCGTGTAGCGTTCGCGGCTCCAGTCGCAACTCGAGCCCATTTTTCTGATTTGGTTTCTGATTGTGGATTGAGAGTCGGCAACAAACGCTTTTACTTCTTTTATAAATTTTTCTCTGCCAAGCGTATGCCTATCCAGTCCTTTTTCGCTTAAAACTTTTTCGACTTTGTTTTGAGTCGCTATAGCCGCGTGATCCGTACCCGGCAACCATAACGTCGGGTGGCCCTGCATCCTTTTGAACCTTGTCATTATATCTTGTATCGCAAGCATTATCGCGTGACCCAAATGCAAAGTACCCGTCGCGTTTGGCGGCGGCATAGATATCGTAAAAGATGACTTTTTCGACTTCATGTCGGGTTCAAAGCTCTTAGCTTTTTCCCATTTTTTATAAATTTCGTCTTCGTATTGCTGGGCCGTATATGTTTTTGCGAGTTCAATCATGGCATGAAAGTACCCTTTTTGTTGTATTTTGTAAATTCTGGACATTTAAGCCATATAGGCGTATAGTTTATAAGAGTAAAATTGACTTTGATGGCAGACGACAAGCAAAAACAAAAAGTAGATTCCAAGGATGAATCTGATCATGTGGATGCTTCCGCAGCTTCCACTTATGACACTGTCGATACTTCTTCGGACGCTTCAGAGTTTGCCGACAATTTGCCGGCTGAAGCCGGAGAAAAATCCAAAGAAGATAAGGTTGTCGCTTCTTCGGGTAAATCGGGCGCGAAAGATGATGTCACCAAAGTGCCCGAATTGAAACCAATCCAATTTCCCTCTCCGAGGATTATGAAGATGAATGTTGAAAATGCTTTGTCGCACGAAAAGGCTCATTTAATTAGCGACGTTGAAAAATATGATCGCAAAGGGGATTTTTTTGAGTTAAATAAAGCTGTCGCAAAGGTTAGGGAGATAAGTCAGACAATTGTGGATCTTGCACTCATGACTTATGATGCATTGAAAGGGTTGTGGATGAAGTATGTGTACAAAGAATAGTCGGATAAACAAATAGTGGCATAGACTCATAGCTATTGATCTATGTGTTTATTATAGTCTAGTAGTTGTGTATACTTTCGCCGTGAAGGAACTTTTAAAGAAAATTCAGCAACTTAAGAAGGCCAAAAATGCGGTTATATTTGCGCATAATTATCAAAGACCCGAAGTGCAAGATGTTGCCGATTTTGTGGGCGACTCTTTCAATCTGGCTCAAAAAGGGATTGAGACATCCGCCGATATTATCGTTTTTTGCGGAGTGAATTTTATGGCCGAAACGGCCAAGATTTTGGCTCCGAATAAAAAGATTCTAATGCCTGCGCTCGCCGCAATGTGTCCGATGGCGGGGATGGTAAATGTTGCGAAGGTTAGAGAGCTTAAAGAGGCTCACCCGGACGCGGCAGTTGTCTGCTATGTGAACACCACCGCGGATGTGAAAGCCGAGTGCGATATCTGTTGTACTTCGGCCAACGCGGTCAAAATCGTAAACTCTTTGCCAAATCACGAAGTTATCTTTGTGCCTGATTCGAATCTTGCCGCATATGTCGCGAAAAACACCGATAAAAAGATTATTTATCCGGAAGGTTTTTGTTATGTTCACAGTAAGATTCTTTCGGAAAAGGTTTTTGCCGTGAAGTCGGCTCATCCAAGTGCGATAACGCTTCTTCACCCTGAATGCCCTCCTGCTACGCTTGAGTATGCGGATAAGGTTTTGAGTACTACGGGCATGGTAAATTTTGTTAAAAATTCAAAAGAGAAAGAGTTCATTATCGGGACCGAGGAAGGGATGATTTATGTTTTGCAAAAACATGCGCCGGACAAGACGTTTTATTGTGTCGGCGGGCAGTGTATCCAACAGAAGAAAATCACTTTGCAAAACACTTACGAATGTTTGAGAGATGAGAAGAATGAGGTTACGGTTGATCCCGAGGTTGCCAAGAAGGCACTTTCGGCGATAGAAAAAATGCTTAAATTCGGAAGAAATGATTAGATTGTTAGACCAAAGTTCTAAGTTAAGAGTCCATAGTGAGTGGTATCGAAAATACCTTAGCGGGCTCGCGGATCTTTGGTTTTTGTCAGATTTGAATAATGGGACGGATGTCACGACCAAGATTGTTAAGGGCAAAAAAGATGCCAAGGCAAATATTATCGTTAAATCGAATGCCGTTTTGGCAGGGGTTCCCGAGATCGAGTGGTTGTTTAAAAATCATCCTCGTTTTAAAGGTTGCAAGATCAAGTTTCACATTTCCGATGGCAATAAAGTTAAGCGCGGAAAAATTATTGCGGAAGTTTCCGGCAAATATGCGGTTTTGATGCGAGTTGAGAGAATTGTTTTAAATATTTTGCAAAGAATGAGCGGGATCGCGACTGAAACCAAGCGATTGTCGGATAAGGTTCGTGAATACGGAGTGAAGCTCGCTTGCACGAGGAAAACGTATTTCGGACCTTTGGATAAAAAGGCTTGCAGTGTAGGAGGTGGGCTCACCCATCGATTAGGGCTTTGGGATGCAGTTATGATTAAGGATAATCATTTCGATATGGGATTTGATTTGAGTCATGCGAAAGGAGTGAGATTTGTTGAGATTGAAGTTGAAAATTTACGTCAATTAGATAGGGCGATTCTTGAGCTAAAAGTGCTTCGTCCCGCGATGCGTGACTGCGCATTGATTGTGATGCTAGATAATTTTGATATTAAAAAAATCCCCGAGGCTATTAATCGATTGCACGCAGAGGAGATTGCGGTTGAGATTTCAGGAGGAATAAATAAGTCGAATCTGGTGAAATATGCGAAACTAAGACCCGATGTGATTTCGATGGGATGTTTGACGCAGGGAGCCAAGGCGAGCGATATCGGAATGGAATTGTGATATTATTTTCCTTTTGCCAATCTTGGGTGTTCCCTTTCCAGCCTGTCCATACCTGCTTCCGGCAAATTTGTTGCCGCCCATTCTCTGACCCTTCGCAATCTGGAGTCACCTAATCTCGTGTTCGGCTGATTGTCTATTAATCTTCCAAGTTTTCTGCCCGGATATTCCGGTGTTTCCATGTCGCCCATAGATTTGAGTTATTACCACCCCATCAAGTGCATATGTACATGCATAACCTCTTGCCCCGCTTTTTCTCCGACGTTGAATTGTAGTTTATACCCTTCGACACCTTCTTTTTTTGCCAATTTGTTTGCCACGTTTACCAGATGTCCGATCAGATGATCGTGTTTTCCTTCTTCGAGCTCGGAAACTTTCGCTATGTGCTCTTTCGGGACTATGAGCAGGTGAAATGGAGCTTTTGGATGGATGTCTTTAAAAGCGATACAAATATCGTCGTCGTGAACTTTTTCGGAGGGTATTTCACCCTTAATGATTTTACAGAAGATACACATATTTATTTTCTTGTTAGATCAAGCGCGTAAAGCGCACGCCCAACTCTAGCAAAACATGCCTTCTTTTGTAAATTCAAAGATATTGTGCCTCTTTTAACTTGTCTTTGTTTCAAAACCCCTTCTATGATTTCTTTCTTTGTCATCTTGCCCTTCTTTGCCAAAAGCGATTCGATTATGTCGGCAACCGTTCCTTCGAAATAACCCCACTCTTTCAGAGCGTAGAGTCCCCTACCGACAAGTACGAATTTCTCACATCTGATAAGTTCGTTATGAACAGCCTGGATTGTGACAATTTTTTTATCAAAAGCGGCTTCCGTGATTTTGTTGGCGATTTCGATAAAATGCAGAGGTCTGCCACATTTTTTAAGGACAATATAAGACTTATCCCTGATACTTTTCGGGTTTACATGCCTCCAAACCATCAAACCGTATTCCGATTCGACTTTTTTAATTTCTTTGTCGATTTTCAAACAAGCTGTTGCAAACTCTTCGGTTACGTCGGTTCCTTGCGTCTTAAGCAACGCTTGGATATCTCTGGCAAGTTTCATTTCGGCTATTGTGTCGCCCTTCTCTTTGAGCTGTTTTTTGGCGGCGTCTGCAACTTTTTCGATATTCGAGAAATCCACAATCTTCAGATACCAGAAATTCCTATAAAGATGAAACTTCTCGTTCGCGTCGAGATCGTCGTTTACCGAAAGACTCAATATGATGATATGTCTATCAACTTCGGTGGGTTTCTTGATTTTGTTGAAAATTCCGCTGATAACATCATCTTCCAACATGACTCCCCCGTTGGTTCGGATGAGAGCCGTTGCGATTTCGTTTACGAGTCGCAATTTCGTGTTTTTCGAAGTTCTTCGCAGTTTTGTCAGCGCGATCTTCTCGATCTGTCTTACCCTTTCTCTTGTTACTGAAAATCTTTTCCCGATGCTTTCCAAAGTTTCTCTCGGACTGTTGTCGAGAGAAAATCTTTTTACAATTACTTCCCTTTCTTTCTCGGAAAGAACCATAAAAAGTTCTTCCAGTATTTCCGCGAGGTTCGTTTCCTCAATGAGTTGATGGTCCGCCATAAGGTTAAAATTAGATATTTGAATGTTATGGGACGGAATTTTATACCCTATGTCAAATCTTGTCAATAAGAAAATGATATGAAGTTAAGTCAACCAGGGGGGTAATGTGATTAGGCTGGGAGCATCAAATGTAATTCCTTATCCGTAACACCAAGGCTTCTTAAACCGCTTATTACTTGGCGACCCGCTTGTTGCTGAGCTTGCAAGAAAGTGCATGTATCTTCTCTGTTATCACGTTGGAGTTGCGCCGTTTCCGGTCTGAGTATTATAAAGTCTCCGTTTTTTAAACTTGCGTATGGTCCGGACTCTTCAACCTTCATTTTTAACGGATCGGATTGCGTAACTTGGGCAATATACATATCCGGTTCTCCTGTTATCCATATGACCAGGTAATCTCCGACATTGGTTGTAAAACTTTCGGCTGTTTCAGTTATGGGAGCTTGCGTTTCGTCTGTATCTCCTTGCGGCATTGTGATGCTCATTTTTTATGAATTAAAATTAACAATGTTGGACTGGGTATGTAACCCTCTTTTCTCCCCTATAGCTCCTCTCCACCAAGTACTCTCAATGCGCTCCTTGGGTCTGTATCTTGGAATGCGGCTTGTGCTAATGCTCGGCCTTCTGGAGAGCTCCATGTAACGGAATGGATTGGACGTCTTTGTGCGGCAAGAGCCGAGAGTGCACACGCTGAATTTAAGTTTGCTTGTGTGAAGACTGATCCTCCGGATTGTTCGGTGGCGGCTCTTGATAGTTCTTCAAGGGGGCGTGGTTGCCGTCTTTTTGATTCTGGTGTCATGGGATGGAGGGGTGAAATTATGAGACTGCTATCGCAATCATTCTTAATATATAGGGCCGTACGTCCCGCGTTGCGGGACTCCCGGCCTGTGGTGCTGCGGGAGAGACTCGAACTCTCACGGGTTTCCCCACTGGTTCCTAAGACCAGCGTGTATACCATTTCACCACCGCAGCAGGTTGTTACTGATTTTTAAGGATACTTTTCTTTATATATTCTTTACCACATCCTGATTTTAAATACTTTTCTCTTATTCTTGCCTCCACCCGGCTATTATACCGTTCGCTTAGTACTAAGTTGAATGGTTTATAAGGCTTTGTCGTCCTGCTTTTCCCCTTCTGGTGCTCGTCCAACCGTCTTTCTAAGTTATTGGTCAATCCAACGTATATATAATTCCTGGAGAGACTTCTTAGAGCATAGACTGTATACATGGCTTCTACCTTTTTATGAAGACCAGCGTGCCTGCCTGCCGGCAGGCAGGTATACCATTTCACCACCGCAGCAGGTTGTCAATAAAACAGGTTAAGAGCGTCAATTCGAGATAAGTATTTTTAATCCAGTGCCTTTTCGGATCCGTCCTGCCGTGCAATTATTAAGTCCCTCGAGATGCAAGTCAACAAGAATATCTTGCAGATAGGTGTTTCGTATTCGCGAAACAACTTTGAATGTATTGCGCTTCCTTGCGCCGAGTCTGTGGAGATGTTATTTTTCACTCGCAATTATTTTTCCACCAAAAAAAATGGACAAAAAAACAAAAAAATCGGAGCCGACCAAAATCGAGGTTTGTTTCGGCAAAGAGCAGACGGCAAAAGATTTTATCAAATATATTTCTTCGCCGTGGAGGATCATGCTTTACAACTTTGTTGCGGGTACGTTTAGCGGGCTTGGATTCGTTGTCGGGGTTGCGTTGATTTTGACTGTTGTCGGTTACGTTCTTGGCCACTTCTTGGTTAATATGCCGATAGTCGGAGAAATTTTTGCCAGAATGGACGAATGGCTCAAGCTAAATTTGGATAACTATTAAAAATGTCTTTTGTTCACCTCCATAATCATACCCATTACAGTTTGCTCGATGGCTTGGCCAAGGTTGACGAGTATTTGGGTCTTTGCAAAGAGTATGGGCTCCCGGCGATGGCTATCACCGATCACGGAGTGATGTATGGCGCGATAGAGTTTTATCAGAAATTTAAGGCGGCGAGCGTTAAGCCGATTATCGGATGTGAGGCTTATATAACCGATGATCGGAAGGTTAAAGATCCTTCGGCGAGATATAACCATATCGTTCTTTTGGCGAAAAACGAAAAGGGGTACAAAAACTTGATGAAAATTACGACTTTGGCGCATTTGGAAGGATTTTATTACAAACCGAGATTGGATTTTGAAATTTTGGAAAAATATGGAGACGGGATTATCGCAACGAGCGCTTGTCTTGCCGGCGATATCCCGAAAGCGTTACTTTCCGGCGATCAAATAAAAGCTCGCGAACTTGTCACGAGATATCAGAAGATTTTGGGTAAAGATTCGTTCTTCTTGGAGCTGCAACATCATCCCGAAATCGAAGATTGGACGATTGTAAACGATATGATCGTACAGCTGTCGAAAGTTACCGGCGCTCCGATGGTCGCAACCAACGATTGTCACTATGCTCGCAAGGAAGATTCCGTCCCCCACGACGTGCTTCTTTGCATACAACTTCAAAGGACGGTTCACGAAGAGGACAGAATGAAATATATCGGTGATTTTTCAATGAGAGATCCGAAAGAGCTTGCCAAGTATTTTGATAAAATCTCCGAAGATTGTATGAAAAACACCCTCGCGATAGCCGATCAATGTAACCTTGAAATCAAGTTTGGTGAAAACAAAATCCCCTCTTTTAAAACACCGGAAAATAAAAATCCCAACGATTACTTGAAAGAGCTTTGCGAAATCGGATTAAAAGAGCGATATGGCGACAATCCCAAGGCGGCGGAGAGACTCACTTACGAACTTTCAATTATCAACAGACTCGGATTTTCAACATATTTCCTGATCGTGCACGATTTTGTTAAGTACGCGAAGTCGCAAGGGATAGTTGTCGGGCCCGGCAGAGGTTCGGCCGCGGGATCGATTATTTCGTACTCATTGGGGATAACCGAGTTGGATCCTCTGAGTTACAACCTTCTTTTTGAAAGATTTTTGAATCCGGCTCGCGTAAGTATGCCGGATATAGATATAGATTTTGCCGATAACAGACGTGATGACGTGCTTGAATATGTCGTGAATAAATATGGAGATCAGAATGTCGCGCAAATTGTAACTTTTGGCACAATGACTGCGAAAGCGGCGGTAAGAGATGCCGGGCGCGCTCTCGGTCACAGTTACGGAGATGTTGATAAAATCTCGAAAATGATTCCGCCAATGGTACTTGGAAAACATGCACCATTGAAAATTTCGGTTAAAAACGATCCCGAACTCAAACAAGCTTATGAAAAAGATGAGACCGCCAAACAAATTCTCGATATGGCGATTAAACTCGAAGGAACCATAAGGCATGCCGGCACGCACGCGTGCGCCGTTGTTATCTCAGATGAGCCTTTGACCGAATATACTCCGCTACAGAAACCCACGGGCGATAAAGTGGGCATCGTCACTCAATATTCGATGAAGCCGATTGCCGATTTGGGTCTTCTAAAGATGGATTTCTTGGGACTGAAAAACTTGACCATCTTGCAAACCGCTCTCGGGATAGTGAAAAGAACGAAAGGTGTTGAGGTAGATTTGAAAGCGTTGCCGATGGAGGATGCGAAAACTTTCGAGCTTATGGCTCAAGGACGGACTACGGGCGTATTTCAGTTCGAGTCGGGCGGCATGAAAAGATATTTGAAAGAGCTCAAACCTTCGCACATAAACGACTTGATCGCGATGAATGCGCTCTATAGGCCGGGACCGATGGAGTGGATTCCGAATTATATTAAGGGCAAACACAATGCGCAAAAGATCAAATATTTGCACGAATCTTTGGAGCCGATTTTGAAAGATACATACGGCGTCGTCGTTTTTCAGGAGCAAATCATGACTTTGGCTCAAGTGTTCTCGGGGCTGGAATTGGGCGAGGCTTATTTGCTTCTAAAAGGTATCGCGAAAAAAGATCCGAAAATCGTTAAGGAAATGCGAGAGAAATTTATTAACGGAGCTGTCGCGAACAGAGGGCATACCAAAAAGCTTGCGGAAGATATGTTTGAAAAGGTTGTCGAACCTTTTGCCGGATACGGCTTCAATAAATCACACTCCGCTTGTTACGCCCTGATCGCATATCAGACCGCATACATGAAGGCACATTACTCGGTTGCGTTCATGGCGGCTTTGTTGACAAGCGATTCTGGAGATACCGACCGCGTTGTAATTGAGATAAACGAATGCGAGGAAATTGGGATAAAAGTTTTGCCTCCGGATATAAACGAATCGCGCGCCAATTTCACGGCTGTTGATGACAGTACGATAAGGTTCGGACTTTGCGCGATAAAAGGTATCGGAGAGAATGCCGTTAAAGAGATTATCGACGTGAGAACCGCGGGAGGGGCTTTCAAGTCTATGGAAGATTTCGCGGAAAGGGTACCGATCAAGATTTTAAATAAAAAAACGATCGAGGCACTCGCCTATTCCGGAGCGTTCAATTGTATCGGCGATGGCAAGCAGATAGCCGAGAATACTGAAGACATTTCAACTTTTGCCAAAAGCATTCAAGCATCGAAAGTCGAGGGACAAATAGATATGTTTGGTGAGCTTGCAACCGCATCTTTGAAATTGAAAGAGTCGGTTGTGCCGACTTTTTATCAGAAACTTCTTTGGGAGAAAAAATATCTCGGTCTTTATGTCTCGGGACATCCGCTACAGGGTTTGAGCAAGTATATAAAAAAGAAAGCTTTGCTCGTTAATCAAATTACCAAACGCGATATCGGCAAGAGGGTTCATATGGTCGGGATTGTTGCGAATTATAAAAAATCCATGACTAAGAGCGGCGGATATATGGCTTCTTTTACGCTTGAAGATCCTACCGGCAAAATCAATGCTGTGGTTTTTCCGAAAGTTTTCCAAAAGTATCAGCATATTTTTGTCGAAGACGCGCTGGTTGTCATGAGCGGGAAACTGGATAACAGGCGCGGCGATCTGCAGTTCATGTGCGAAGAGGCGAAGATTGTTTCTTTGGATAAAATGATTGAAAATGCGAAGACCGATAATTTATTCGTTCCCGATGAAAAAGTTTTAAGACATGTCGTAAAATTGGAAACCGAGGAGACGGAGATTGAGGATATAAGTTTGGAAGAGCCGATAACCGAACCTGTCGAGGTAATGCCTTATATTATAGAGATTCCCGAAAAATGTCTCGGCTGTTTGCCGAAAATCAAAGAGTTGCTCGTTAAAAACAGCGGCGATACTCACGTCGAAATTCACATCGTCGGCGAGGGAGAGATGAAAAAGATCAAGGTGCCCGTGACGGTGAATATTGGAGAGGAGGTGAAAGAAGAGATAAATAAACTGATAGTCCGATAGGCACATAGTAGTGATTTTTTTGCGTGCAAAAAAATCACCTGGTATATAACCCTTTTACATGCGAAAATTAATTTCGCAGTTTTTTAAACTATATAAAATCATGTACAGAACACACACCTGCGGCCAACTCAACATCGAAAACAAAGGACAAAAAGTCATTCTTTCGGGTTGGGTCAATCGCAGAAGAGATCATGGCGGACTTATTTTTATGGATTTGAGAGACAGATACGGATTCACACAGGTTGTTTTTGATCCTTCAAACGATAAAGACTCGCATACTTCGGTCGAAGCCGTAAGGCCCGAATTCGTAATTAAGATCGAAGGCGTAGTCAGGTCCAGGCCGAAAGGTCAAGAGAATGCCGATTTGGCTACGGGTGAAATCGAGGTTTTGGCGGATAAAATAGAGATCATTTCTCGCGCCAAGACTCCCCCATTCGAGATCGATCAGGATAAGCCGGTCAACGAAGAGCTGAGATTGAAATACAGGTATTTGGATTTGAGAAGAGCGCGTATGCAAAGAAATATCATCACGAGACACAAGATGATTAAGTTGGTACGCGACTTGATGGATCGCGAGGGTTTTATCGAAGTTGAAACACCTATGCTCATGAAGGGTACCCCTGAAGGAAGCCGAGAGTATATTGTTCCTTCGCGCATTTATCCCGGAACTTTTTTCGTTCTACCACAGTCACCACAACAGTTGAAACAACTACTCATGGTTGCCGGCATGGATAAGTATTTTCAGGTCGCAAGATGTTTCCGCGACGAAGATCAGCGCGGAGATCGCCAGCCGGAATTTACGCAGTTGGATATTGAAATGTCTTTTGTTGAAGAGAATGAGGTGATGGCCGTGAATGAGAAGGTTGTGATACAGGTTTTGAAAGAAATCGCTCCGCAAAAAGAGGTTACAACCAAGCCGTTTAAAAAAATCACTTGGCACGAAGCGATGAGTGTTTACGGAAGCGATAAGCCGGATTTGAGGTTCGAGTTGCCTTTATTTGATGTTTCGGATTTGGTTTCTCAGTCCGAGTTTAAAGTTTTTGCCAATGCGGTTAAAGTCGGCGGCGTTGTGAAGGCGTTCAAGGTCCCGAAAGGCGCCGAAATGCCGAGAAGCGAAGTTGACTCTTTTGAAGAGTTGGCAAAACAACACGGAGCGAAAGGGCTCGCAAATTTGATCTGGAAAAACGGCGAAGTTAAGGGATCTATTGCGAAATTCATGTCTTCGGAAATCGTTGAAAAAATTAAAGAAAGGGGCGATGTTGAAGACGGAGATTTGGTGTTTTTCGCCGCAGATAAATTCGAAGTCGCCTGCAATGTTCTCGGCGTAGCCAGACTCGTAATCGCCGAGAAAATGGGACTTCGCGATAGTAATAAATTGGCTTTGGCTTGGATTATAGATTTCCCGCTTTTCGAATACAGCGCCGAAGAAAAGAAACTTGTTTCGGCTCATCACCCGTTTACCTGCCCGAAAGACGAAGACGTTGAACTTCTTGATAAAGAACCTGCGAAAGTTCGCGCGAAAGCTTACGACCTCGCGATGAACGGATGTGAAATAGCCGGAGGTAGTATCAGAATTCACAAACCGGAATTGCAAAGCAAAATATTCGATTGTTTGGGGATTTCAAAAGAGGATGCCGGGTCAAGATTCGGACATTTGCTTGAGGCTTTCTCTTATGGAGCACCTCCACATGGCGGAATCGCTTGGGGTCTCGATAGATTCATAATGCTACTTTTGGACGAACCAAATATCAGAGAGGTTATCGCTTTTCCGAAAGATCAAAAAGCCAAAGATCTTATGACCGGAGCTCCGACACCGTTGCCGGAGAAGCAGGTTGCCGAGATGAATGTGAGGATAGTAGAGAAACTTTGAACTTAAAGATTTGAGTTTAGGCAGTGTTGGCTGGGCTTCTTTGCGCTATTGCCCTATGTAACTATCCTATGCTATAATTAACAGGAAAGAAAAATAAAAACATGAATCCTGTTTGGGCGACAATTCTGGCAATATTGGGACTTATGGGTCTTTCAATTGCGACAATCTATATCATTAGATGGAGGTTTAATATTGGGCGTCGCTACAACATGGTTTTCTTAATGATAAGGGTGCCGAAGAAGGAATCGAAGGAGGATCGCGAAAAGGAGAGGGATCAGTTTTCGAGCGGGAAAAATTTCAAAGAGGTTACGGCCATAATGAAGCAGTTTTATGAAGCTTTGTATTCGATGTATAATTCCAGATTTTCGCGCATTTTCAAGGCGCAAGACTTTTTGTCTTTCGAATATGTCGTACAAAAAGGGATGGTTGATTTTTATTGTGTGGTGCCGGCCAAATTGGCATCTTTTGTTGAGAAGCATTTGACCTCTTTTTATGCGGATTCTTATGTTGAAAGAGTGCCGGATTACAATATTTTCAAAAGTGGCGACAAGGCGACCGCTTTGTATATGGTGATGGGTAAAGAGCATCCCTACCCTATTCGAACCTGCCAACAGATGACTTCCGATCCCCTGAACAATATGACGAATGTTATGTCAAAGTTCGGTAAGGATGAGTCCGCCGCGATTCAAATAATGTTAAGGCCGAAGAAAGACGGGTGGCAAAAGAAGGGTCGCAAAATCGCTAAAGAAATGATGGATAATAAGCAGGCGGGATTTTGGCATAAAATAAATCCGTTCGTTTGGGTTGGAGCTTTGATAAACCTTCTTTTCCGCGGACCTGCGGATGAATATATGGGAATCAAGCCGGATCAACCTTCCGGCAGAAATACTCCTCTCACAGAAGAACAGATAAAAGAAATCGAAGGGAAAAATACGCAAATAGGATATGAAACCATCATCAGACTTGTCTCTTCCGCCCCCACCATGAGCGGAGCCGAAGGGCTTTGCAATACTTTGAAAGGCGCATTCGCGCAGTTCAACAGTCCCGATAATAATGGTTTTAAATACACAAAATATCACAGCACGAAAGCCGCCCTTAAAAAGTTCATTTACAGAGACTTTTCAAGAAGTTGGACCCAGAAACTTTTTGGACATAAGATGATTCTAAGCGCGGAAGAACTGGTTGGTTTATTCCATATCCCGGACATCAAATACAACATGTCCCCCGCCATAAATTGGCAGAATTATAAAATAGCGCCGCCGCCGCAGAACTTGCCCAAGGAAGGAATTTTGATCGGGCATAATATGTATCGAGGCGTGAAAACTCCGGTTTTTATCAAGAATGATGACCGCTTCAGACACTTCTACGTGATAGGACAAACGGGTACCGGTAAATCTTCGGTTTTGCAAGTCATGATCAGGCAAGATCTTCAACTCGGACATGGCATTTGCGTCATAGATCCGCACGGTCAACTTGTCGAAGATATTTTGCCTTTTATACCGCGAGAAAGGGCTGATGATGTCGTCTATTTCAATCCGGGTGATCTTGAGAGGCCTATAGGTATAAATCTGCTTGAAGCGGATACCGATGAAGAGAAAGATTATGTCGCGCTCGAGGCCATGAATATCATGATAAAACTTTTTGATGAAGAGATATTCGGACCGAGAATTCAGGACTATTTTAGAAACGGTTGTTTGACTCTGATGGCGGATCCGGAAGGTGGAGCCTTAACCGATATCGTCAGACTCTTTACGGATGATACTTTTCAAAAACTTAAAACCGAACACGTAAAGAACCCGATCGTAAAATCTTTCTGGTTGCATCAAATGGCAAAAACCGGCGCAAGGGAAAAACAGGAAATGATTCCGTATTTCGCCGCAAAATTCGGCGCGTTCGTCACCAACGGCATGATGAGAAATATCATCGGTCAACCGAAATCCGCTTTCGATTTCAGCAAAGCGATGAATGAAGGGAAAATCCTGCTCATGAATTTATCAAAAGGCGAAACCGGCGAACTTAACTCGAAACTGCTTGGTATGATTATGGTTTCAAAACTTCAAATGGCCGCCATGCGAAGGCAGAAGATGTCCAAAGATGAAAGGAAAGATTTTTATCTATATATAGATGAGTTCCAGAACTACGTTACCGACAGTATCGAATCGATTTTGTCAGAAGCAAGAAAATATCGCTTGGGATTAAACATAGCCCATCAATATTTGGCACAGTTGGAAGGCGGTGGCGCCAAGAAGGGTCAGAAGCAAGTTTCCCTCAAGGATGCCGTGTTCGGCAACGTGGGAACAATCATGGCTTATAAAATCGGCGCTCAAGACGCGGAGTTCATGGGTAAAGAGATGGCTCCGGTATTTTCCGATCAAGATTTGATCAATATAGATAAATATAAGGCTGTAATGAAGCTCTCTATAGATACGCAACCAAGCAGGCCTTTCAGCGTTATACCCGTGAATCCTTATACCGAAGCCGGTGACAAAGAGGTTGGCGAAGCCATCAAGCAACTTTCCAGATTAAAATATGGTAGAGACAGAGAGTTCGTTGAGAGAGAGATCTTCAGGAGATTGGGAGCGGTGTTTAATTAGGGGGATTGATTTTCCGTCGCATTTTTGGTATAATTATAGGATTTAAAAACCAAAAATGTTTTTGCGAGAAAATAGATTGGTGTATCTCGAAGACGTTGTTCCGGATAGAAGTCTTTCCGATGGAAGTTTTGATTTGGAAGGAGAAGGCGCACAAGGCAGAAGACAAGTCGAGATAAAATCTTTGCGAAGCGTTGATGAGGCCGAATCTTACTTGGGCAGACAAGAGACTTCGGCTTTGAATACCATAGATAGGTTGAATCGTGCTGCCGAAGGAAGGATTATGAAATTCATTCCGGGTATGAGTGGTAGGGCTTTGAAAGAAGCTGTTCATCAACATCATGAGAAAATTGCTTTAAGTAAAATTCGAAAAGAGTCAGGTTTATCAACCGACAGGATCACGAGAGTAAGGCAAGGATGGGTAAGTATGTGGAAAGCACCCGAAGTAGCTTTAGCCACAAGTAAAGTACATGAACTGGGAAACACACGAGCGACTTTGGAAGCCGCTATCAGAGATAATAAAGCAAAAGCGGAGCAATATACTAAAATGTTAGAAGAGTGGCGCGGTTCGGGAAGAATCGGGAGGAAAGCTCATAAGAGTTTGTTGAAGAAAGATACAACCCGCGTTGCCGAAATGGAAAAAGTTGTTTCAGCGGTTTCTGAAGTTGAAGCTTCGGCGAATGAAAATCTCGCCGCCTACGACGCTTTGGCGCAAGAGAGATATGCGAGTTATCTGAACGACGAAAAAAGTTTCCGCGATCATGTTTTTTCTTTTCAGGCTTTGGCTACCGATGACGAACTTCGAACTCATTTTGATGAATACCTTGCGGCCGATCAAAGAGCAGAATCTACTCCTTATAAGGGAAGATTTTTAGAAAAGGTTGACGCTTCTCCCCTATCCGCTGAGGAAAAAGCTTTGCTTAAAGAGATTTATGGCAGGTTTATGTCAACCAAGAAAGATAAGAAAATGAGAGCCATGATAGACGCTAGAAATATCAGAGAAAAAGTTCCCGCGTTGACTTTGGCACAAATGAAAAATCTACCTGTCGGGCAAGATCTGACTATTGAATATCCGAAGCCATCAAAAATAGACGAGGCTTCCGGGAAATTAATCGGATCGGGCCGTGTAAGACAAACCGTTTATATATCTTCAACGGATGGAAATAAAATCATGATGAGGGTCCGAAGAGGCGATACCGCACGTGAAGGGACTATCACAAGAACCGGCAAGAGCGAACAATCTTCCGAAGCTAAATATACTCCCAAGGAGAGAACTATAACTTTGGATTTATCTGCAGGCACTATAACTCATGAACTGCTCACGACCGATCAAAAAGGCACCCCTGTAAAGATTACAGATGCCGGTGCATTTGCCAATAATAACGATCACTTCGAAGGGTTAACCATATCCGGTGAAGTGGCGGGAAAATTTCTACTAACGGCTTAAAAAATGATCACACTTATCGACATTCGAGACGCAATCGCACAAGCGAAATACATAAATAAAAAGGATCAAAAATCCACGCTAACTCAAATAGATAATTTGAAAGACGAAGATGTATCCGAAGAACTTTCAACCATCATACAAAAACTGCTCGAACAGGAGGTCGTAAGGGCAACCGAAGAGGCCGCAAAAGCCGAATATGAACTGCATTCGTCAGTTGAAAAAGCTGTTGCCGAGATGAACAAAGTTGTCTCGGATCACGAACAAGCTTTGTCGAAAATTGAAGCTGACTTTGAAGGAGCTTTGGAAAAAGAGACGGAAAATTCCGACAAGAATGATGCCGATGCAATTAGAAAAAAACTCGGAATATAAAACTACATAATCACATGAAAAAAAACACCATCATCAAGGATCATAGGGCGATAAAACCGCTTTTGGCGGCGTTAATACTTGAAGTTATTTCTTTGCTAATTTTTATCAATCAGCCAACCGTCGTATCAAATGCGGCCGGAGAAAGTTTGGCTTATCCATACACGCAAATTTTTACAATAAGCGCATATTATTCGCCTCTTGAAGGACAGGGACACTATGTTACCGGTACTTACGACGGAGATATCAGACTCAATGGTAACGGTACGAACGGCGCCGACGGCACGCCGGTTTATCCCGGAATGGTTGCCGCGCCTTCAATATATGAATTTGAAACGAAAATGTATATTCCCGGGATAGGGATTGTCGCAGTTCACGACAGAGGAGGCGCAATCGTTTCCGGTGATGCGGAAGAAGGCACTTATGACAGATTGGATATATGGATGGGATATGGCGATATAGGGCTTGAAAGAGCTCTTAATTGGGGAGTGAGAGATGTTGAAGTAACCATTTACGGCATTGATGACACTATTGAAGAAGAGATTTATCTAGAGGGTTACAGCGATGCTGAAAAATTTGTAAAAACCGTGGTAATCACTCCCGATTTATTTTCCGAAGACTTGTGGTATGGCGATAACGGCGACGATATAAAAAGGCTTCAGGAATATTTGGCGATTTTGGGATACTATAACAGTAAAATTACTGGATATTATGATGACACCACGATGTCAGCCGTTTTCAATTTCCAAGTTGATAGGGGGATATTGGACGATTGGGAAGATCTCGGGGCCGGACATTTCGGTATAAACACGAGATTCGCGATGGACAAATCCATGGAAGGAGTTGATGTCGAGGCCGAACTCACTGAGGTTAATCTTCTAAACGAAGGGCTGGCTTTGATGCAAACTTATCCCGATTTATATGAGGAGATACATTATTTTACCGATTATATTGAAAGAGGAGATCGCGGCGAAGATGTTTACGCTTTGCAAACGGAATTAAACAATTTGGGATATTTAATGCTTGAACCCACCGGTTATTATGGAGAAATGACCGAACATGCGATCTTCAAATTGCAACAAAGATGGGGGCTGGTCGAAACCATGGACGATCCCGGAGCCGGCGCCTTGGGACCAAACACAAGAATCATACTGAATGAAGTGATTGGAGCAAGAATAGATACAAAAAGTTATATGGCTTTGAAAAGAGAGGACGATAGTACGCAGTAGCAGGTGATTTTTTTGCGTGCAAAAAAATCACCACTTAAACTATATTCCCGGGTTCCACCCCGGCTTTTTCGCAGACCTCTTTTTCGAGTTCGAAGATTTTTGGCCAAATTTTGGCGGTCAGGGCTTTTTTTTCTTCGGTATCGGCGTTTCTTTTTGCGCCACCTTCGAGGCGCTTTTGCAGATAAACGATTTTGTCGTTTTCGACTCTTTTGTCCGCGTAATACAAGATTTTTTCTTCCCAGTTTTTAAAAGGATGTGCGTTTAAGATGTTTGCGAATTTATGGCTTTTTATCAGATGTGCGAGATCTCTCTCCCCCATCTCGGAAAGGATTTCGTATGCCGCCTCTTCGTGCGACTTCCCCGAATATTTCGAGCGAATTTGCTCCCATTTTTCGTGATGTTGCAAATCGTGCTTGTCCGGGAAATTTTCGGGATGCCAAACTGTAAAATCGCATATGCGCACGAGGTCGTGAAGCCATGCGCCGGCAAGAAGCAGTTCCATGTTTATATTTTCGCCTTTTTGCGCGATTTTGCTCCCGAGAAGTTTGCAGACTTGCGCAACTTTTTCGCAATGTCTTCTGATGTGTTTGGGAACGTGAAATTCGTCTATGAGTTTTCGAATCTGTTCCGTGGTCATTTATGTTCGGTTATTTTGAACTCTCGAGAGTTTTTGCTTTTGGTCGAAATGTGAATTTTGATATGTGGCTGTTTGAGAGTTTTTTCCATGAGTTCCGGCCATTCGACTACGACGGTACCTCCTTCGTCCAAGAATGTTTCAATTTCGTTTAAAATTATTTCGTCAAGTTCTTGCAGTCGATAAAGATCGGCATGCAAAAGTTTTTTTCCGTATCTTCTGATGAGTGTGTATGTGGGGCTTTTGATATCTTTTTCGTCTATATCGAATGATGAGGCAAAACCTTTGGTAAAAGTTGTTTTGCCGCTTCCCAAATCGCCGTACAGAAGAATAAGCCTATGACTTTCATAAGCCTTTCTCAAGCTTTTCGCCAGCTTCTTGGTGGAGGATGGATTTTGAGATTTGAGGACTTTCAATTTATGCGTTTTAGTGGTATAATTTTATGATATGAAAAATAAAAAGGAACATATTCACTGGATTTTGATTCTGGCACTGATGCTTCTATCGGTCCTTACCGTTCAGTACAGCAATTTTAACTTTAAAGCCAGTATAATATCAACACCGGAGCACGAACCTTTTGACGGAACAACTTCGCCGGTAAAAGAGGTTCCCGATTGGACAGCTTTATCAAGCCAGGACATAAGTTATTCCGAATGTACGAATTTAATTTCGATCCCGGAATACGATACTTCTGTTTTACTTGAATCTCTCGATGGTTTGACATGGGGAACCGCCGAATATGAGGAGATTGCAAACGCGCAAATCACCTACCCCGTGGTATATGCCGGCAACTATGAAATGAATTTTGTCGAATATGGAGGCAGTCATCCCGCCGTGGATATAAAAGCTCTCGAAGGAACTCCGGTTTATTCGATAGCCAACGGCATCGTTGAAAAAGTTTCTTATGGCGATAGCGGATTTGGAAACAGTATCGTTGTCGCTCATTACAATGTTCCAAGTTTGAATAATGAAAATTATACAACGACGCTCTATTCGAGCTATTCGCATTTGAGTGAAATTCTGGTGTCAGAAGGAGAGTCTGTTGAGAAAGCTCAAATGATAGGAAAAGTCGGAGATAGCGGTACCGCTACTACGAATCATTTACATTTCCAAATAGATAATGCCGATGCGCCTTGGCATCCTTATTGGCCTTTTACGTATAGCGATTACAGCTCTGCCGGATACTCTTTTTGGGATGCTGTAAATTACGGACTCGGTGCGGAAAATGTAACGTTATATACGATAAATCCGATGAAGTATGTCCAAAAATATGACGATTATTATAGCGAGGAAACCGACGAAGAGGTTATGGAAGAAGAGAATGTGATTTATACATATACTTCGTCTGTTTCGTCGTCGGAGGTGGAAGATGGTGAAGAAGAAGAGGAGGTTGTTAAAGTCGTTGTTGAAACTCCTGCTGAACCGACTCGCAATTTCGTGGATATATATATAGATAATGATCCTTATGTTTTGATAAACAGCACTTTGAATTTTTATATTTATTTAAAAGATGAAAATGGGGAAAATGTGACCGATTCCGAATTCGATGGAGACATAATGTTGAGTTTGAACGATTCGAGCATCGGATCGCTGAGTGTAACCGATATTGAAGATGAAGATTTCAGAAACGGACATTACAGCTTGTCCTTTTATCCCGAGAAAATCGGCACCGTTACGGTTACCGCAACTTGGGAAGATTACTCCGTAACAAGCGAGATAAACATAATCGAACAGGTTAACTATGTGAACGGTTTTGAGATTAAAAGCGACGGCGAATTTGTAATGGGCGTACCCGAGACAATAACCATTAAGGCGATTGATGAAAACGGAGAGTTCACTCCATCTTATAATGTAAGCGGCACGGTGAGCCTCACAACCGTTTCCGGCGAAGGAGAGTTTGAGCCCGAAGATTTGAGCAAGTCGGATTTTGATTTTGGCAAAGCCGTTATCACTTTCATCCCAAGTTCATCCGATGATTTAATCATAAAAGCAAAAAATGGTGCGATTCTCGGTACGAGTTCCGTAATGGAATGCGTCTTGTTTGAGGATGTTTCGGAAAATTATAAATATTATAAGGCCATAGAGTATCTTCGAGAAGAAGGAGTCGTCGGGGGTTACAGCGATGGCACTTTCAGGCCCGATCAATCCGTTTCCAGAGTTGAAGCTTTGAAAATGATTTTCGAAGCGATTGATGCCGAACTTTCCGACGGATCGGCACTCACCTTCCCCGATGTTGATAATGAGGAGTGGTATGTCGATTATGTCGCTACCGCGAAAGTTCTTGGTATAGTTGACGGTTATCCGGATGGCACTTTCAGACCAACCGATCCGGTAAACAAAGTTGAACTTTTGAAAATGTTATTTAATGCCGCCGACATGGATGTCGACCCCGTTGTAATCGGAGACCCTTACAGCGACGTAGACAATCTTGAATGGTTTGCGCCTTATGCAAATCTGGCAAAAGAGTCGAATTTGACTCCCGTAAACGGATCATATTTCGAACCCAATCACGATATGACAAGAGGAGAAGTTGCAGAAACTATTTATCGTTTACTCGCAATAGACTATAATGGAGCCGATGAATATTCCGTTCTGTTAAGAATAGAATAGACATCTCTAAAAAGCTCATTTAAAACCAAAACAAAACATGAAAAACAAAAAACTTTTTGTTTCTTTTTTAATTATCACTCTGCTGAGCGTGTTTTTACCCGTGAGTTTGGTACACGGAGAAGAAGATGCACCTGCTTGCGGAGATTTTGATGGCGATTCGATTATCACGGTTTACGAGGATTTGAGCGGCGAATGTCAAACAATACAGGAGGCTATAGATGTTGCGGTTGATGGCGATACTGTTCAGGTTTACGAAGGCACTTATAATGAAGTTCTTGAGATTACCGGCAAGTCAATCACCATTTCCGGCGATACGAGCGATCCTTCGAGTGTTGTTATCGATCCGAACTATCTGGGCAGAGGTTTTTATGTCCACGATGTAACGGGAGATGCTGTGGTAATAGAAGGGTTTATGATTCAAAACGGTTCCGCCGATGGCGGTGCCGGTATCAATGTTTATAATGCCGGAATCGGAGTATCCGATTGTATTTTTACGAATGATGACACTACGGGGTCCGGAGGAGCCATAAGTATAATTTTACTTGGTGCCGATTCTTATATCGAAAGATCCCAATTTTATTCAAATCGCGCATCGGGAGCCGGAGGAGCCATTTCCCTTTCGGGTTTGGGCGAAACCGGTAGCGAAATGATACTCCAAAATAATCTTATTTATGAAAACGAGGCGGTATCTCATGGAGGAGCCGTTTACGTCGGTATAGGCGGATATGCTTCCCTCTTCAATAATACTTTTGTGGCAAATAAATCGGATAAGGATGGTGGAGCGGTTTATTTATATGGAGATTCGGCGGATGTGAAAGTTCAAAATAATATCTTTTATGACAATCAATCCGACGACAATAATAACGAAGACGGCGATGGTGGAGCGATATACTTAAGGAATCAACTTGTTGAAAGCACGATAACTTATAACGATTTTTATACGAACGACTTTAACGATATTTATATACGCGATAATTACAGGTCCGCCGCGTCTATTGATATCACAAACCAAGTTTACAATCCTTCTTTCACCGATCTTGCCAATGACGACTACACTCTTACTTCGGACAGCATGCTTATAGATTTGGGTGGAGATTTGGGCGAAAGTGGCGTTACAGATGATATTACCGGCAAGGTAAGACCCGTTGATGGCGACCTGGATGAAGTTTTCGCTTACGATATGGGCGCTTATGAATACGGCGATGTTGTTTCCAACGAAGATACGGAAGAAGAGGTGGCTTTGGCGCAAACTTATTGCGAAGAGAATGGCGGCACTTATGAAACAAGGACTTATGAAAGCGGTGATCCGTATTATATGTGCGTATTCGCGGATACAAGCGAGTGCGATGCCGAGGTGTTTTATGCGGGATTGTGCGCGATTGGAGACTCTTTGATCGTGACTGACAATACCACCGGTGAAGACGATATCGGTAATGAGGTTTCTTGCGGCAATTTCCCGGATGTCGATTCGGCCGATTTTACTGAAGAACAATGCACGGCTATAACTTGGGTACAAAGCGAGAGTATATTCACCGGCAATGATTTAACCGGTGAACTTTCACCCGCTGACGAGATAAACAGAGCCGAAACCACGAAGGTTTTGGTTGAGGCTTTCGGATTCGCATCGAGTACCGCCGAGCCCACTTATGACGACGTTGTCAGCGATGCTTGGTACACGCCTTACATTATGGCCGCCACAGAAGCCGGCATTGTGGAGGGTTACAGCGACGGAACATTCAAACCCGAAAATACCGTCAACAAAGTCGAAATGTTGAAGATAATATTTGAGACCGCCGAAGTTGATTTGAGTGCGGTTGATATAAGCGAAGAGATTTTCACCGATATCCCGGTTGATGAATCCACCGAGTGGTATAGGGCTTATGTTTATTTCGCTTATGAAAACGGGCTTGTCGACGTCGAAGGTACCGAATTCAATCCTAACGATGGGACGTTAAGGGAAGATGTGATATTGGTACTTTATAGGTTGGCGGAATTGGGATATTATTAGAAGTTTTTATTCATAATTTTAAAAATATGAGAAAAATCTCACTATTTTTTATGGTTTTGTTGATTCTCAACACCGTACCTGTAGCTTTTGCTACCGATGTAACTTATCAGTTTGGAGAAGAGTCCATTAACACCACTTGGACGACTGTGACTTTTGACGAGGCTTTCTCAAATACTCCCCTTGTTTTCGCGGAAATTCAAACCGAGAACGGATCGCACGCCGTTCAGGTGGATTTACGCAACGTAACAATGACTTCTTTCCAAATAAGACTCGAGGAAGATCGCGGTCGCAATCGAGGTTGGCTTGATGGGTGGCATTATTATGAGGATGTGAATTGGTTTGCCATTGACCCAACGGAATATACCGCGAATGACGGTGTCGAAGTCGGCTCTGTGAATTATAAACAATTGCTCCGATCAAATTGGGGATCTGTAATTTTTTCCGAAACTTTTTCCGATACTCCTCTCGTACTCGCTTTGATTCAAACAGAGAACGGTACCGATACCGTAAGAGCCGATATTCGAAATCTGACTTCCACGGGTTTTGAGTTTAGATTGGAAGAGGATCGCGGTCGCAGTAGCACCGTTAACAGTTGGGACGGATGGCATACAACTGAAACTGTCGGCTATATCGCCATTGATCCCGCACTTGATTTGAGTCCTTGGAATATTTTATTTAACACCGGTGAAACTACCAGCTCTTGGGCTACTGTTTGTTTTGAAAGCGATTGTAGCGATGTTTTTGTGGATACACCTTCAGTTTTCGTGGAAATTCAATCGGAAAACGAATCCGACACGGTTCAAATTGATATCAAAAATGTATCCGTTAGCGGTTTCGATGTCAGACTTGAGGAGCTTGCCGTCGCCGGATGGGATGCCGTGCATGGCACGGAAGAGTTTTCATGGTTTGCGTTTGGCGAAATCATTGCGTCGGAACCCGAGCCGGAACCTGTTTCTCTTGATGTTTTGGTAGTGGAAACTTCAAGTTCGGGCGTGAGTTATATCATCAGTATTTTGGAAAATGCCGGTCACACCGTAACGAGTATGACCAGTTTCGAAATCGAATCCGCGGGTAGTTTATCTACGGATGATTATGATTTGGTTGTATATCCGGGCGGTGAAGATGCCGCTTACGATGGTATGAATACCGCATTGCAAACGATTTTCCAGGATTATGTTTATCAAGGAGGAGGATTTATCGGAATTTGCGGGGGTGCTATTGCCGGCAGTGAACAACTTCACGCTTATACATCGTATTACGACTATACGACGGATATGCTCGGTATAGGTCTTGGAGTTACGGCGGATTACGATATATCTTGGCTGGATTATGTCGGCGCCAGTATTATTGCCGATTTCGAGCTTGAAACCGATCATGCGATTTTGGGTGGCGCGTATACCACAGGTGATACTCTTGCCATAACTTATGCCGGAGGGCCTGTCTTCACCGTAGATGATACCGTCACGGTTATCGCAAGCTACACCATAGATATTGTCAGCGATACGGGTTACAGCTCGAACGGTATGCCTGCGATAGTCGAAACAAGTTACGGTGATGGTACCGTGATCTTGTTTGCGCCACATCCCGAATTCAACGCCAGCACGCATTTCTTGCTGGAAAATGCGGCGTTATATGTGAGCGAGTAGGTCTTGGAGTCGTCTGGTTCGCGGTGCGAGATTAATCCGTTCGCTTCGCTACCGACCTGAAATGAGATTGCTGTCGCAATCATCTTGATAATGTGGGCCGTTCGCCCTGTCCTGCCGACAGGCAGGTTCGCTACCGACCTGTGGTACCCGCGGCAGGAATCGAACCTGCGGCCAATAGCTTAGAAGGCTACTGCTCTATCCACTGAGCTACGCGGGCACGTGTTACTTTTCTATTTTACCACTTATTTCGACGTTTTAGGAGAGTAAGTAATATTCTAAACTTAATGCGATGGCATTATTGATTATATGGAATAAAATCCCCGGGTAAATACTTTTTGTCTTAAAAAAGATCCAGTTCAGGATAAGACCGAGTATGAAAAGCGGCATGAAAGTACCGAATTCCAGGTGAATTCCGGCGAAAATCGCCCCGGAAATCAAAAACGCAATCCACGTTTTGCTCCTTTCAATCAAGGTTTTAAAAATAAATCCTCTAAAAAAAATTTCTTCGAATATCGGCGCCACAAGAATGATTATCAAAGCCGATATTATCCACTCGATCTGCGACTCCCCCATCAAGGGCATATGAGTTTCTTGTGTCTCGAAACCCGGCAATTGTACATCAAATTCAATCATCAGATTCGTAATCACCATCATCACGATCCAATACATAAAATAACCGAGAAGTATATATTTTATCGCGACTTTGACTCCAACCGTTTCAAACCCGAAAAATCTCCATTTAAATCCTTTTCTGATGAACACGATTGCGAATAGCGGCAATGCGAAAACTACGATCTGCAACAGATACAGTATCGCGAAATTGTATCCGCTTATGTCGGCTCGGGTAAGCGTCGTGAAATAAGGAATGTATGCGAGAATTGCTTGCACGAGCAGTGTCAAGCCGACAGTCAACAGGAATGCCGCTACTATATCTTTCAATTTAAAAAAACTTTCTTTAGTCACCTCTTTATAGTATGTTTTTGTGTGCTCAAATTCTATACGCTATGACTCTAGTTTCAAAGAAAAATCAACAAACCGATGAAAGGGTTATTGCCTCCGCTACTGAAAAAGGCGATATCATCGAAGTAACTTTGCGTCCCAAAAAGATGTCGGAATATATCGGTCAAACCGATGTAAAAAAGAATCTTTCGGTTTTTATGGAGGCGGCCAAGAAAAGGCGCGAACCGCTTGAGCATGTGCTTATTCACGGATCTCCGGGTTTGGGCAAGACTACTCTGGCTAATATTTTGGCTCACGAGATGGGAGTGAATATTAAGACTACGTCGGGACCGGCGCTTGAAAAACAAGGCGATCTTGCGGCGATTTTAACCAACCTTCGAGAAAACGATATTCTTTTTATAGATGAAATTCACAGACTCAAGTCTCCGATCGAGGAGATTTTGTACAGCGCGATGGAAGATTTTTGTCTCGATTTGGTGATAGGCAAAGGACCCGCCGCCAGATCCATGAGACTCAAACTCCCTAAGTTCACTTTGATAGGGGCGACGACGAAGTTGAGTATGATATCCTCCCCTCTTCGCGATAGATTCGGCAATATCATCAAATTGGAATTTTATAAAGAAGAGGAAATTCGCGATGTCATCTTGAGATCCGCACAAATTTTACATTTATCCATTGAGAATGATGCGGCAATCAGACTTTCAAAATCATCGAGACAAACGCCGAGAATAGCCAACAGACTACTGAAAAGAGTGCGCGACTTCGCAACGGTTTATGAGAATACGGATGCAATCAACATAAGTACCGTTGAAAAAGCGCTTTCATCACTTGGAGTGGATGAACTCGGGCTCGACAATACCGACAGAGATATTTTGATAACCATTGCCGAAAAGTTCAACGGCGGACCTGTCGGCTTAAATACAATCGCGGCGGCTACGAATGAAGAGCAAAACACAGTCGAAGATATTTACGAACCTTATCTTTTACAACTCGGCTTCATGGAAAGGACTCCTCGCGGGAGGATGATCACAGACAGAGCGCGTAAGCATTTACGCCTTCCCGAAGCCAAAAATCAGCTATTATTTTAAATAAAATATATGAAAAAATTCTTTGTTTTGATTTGCATTGTCCTTGTCGGTTTTTTTGCTTTTAATGCAATATCGGGCGACGACGATTCCGGATTGATAGATACTTCTTTCGGAGTGTTTACCGGCACCTTGAAATCTTTGGGCGGCATAAAGGTCAGCGATAACGCAACTCATATCCTGGAACTCAAAGATGGCAGTGTGGTTTACGTTTACAGCGACATCTATGATTTGGACCTTGAAAAATATATCGGCAAAGATGTCGAAATTTACGGTCAAGTTACCGAAGCCACCGATAAGGGCAAAGATGTCATCAATATAACATCAATACATATCCTCGAAGAGGACGAAAGTGAAACCGAAGAAATAAAAGAACAACTTTATTCCGATCAGGATGTCGGGTTCTCTTGGGAGATAATGAGCGATTGGGAGATTGACCACGGAGATAATAATGTTGCTTTCATATTGCCTTTGAAAGACGAAGAGTCCTCATTGGCGAACGATTATATATCCGTGATAGTTTATTATAATCCTAACGGATATGATTTGACCGGGTGGCTCACCGATTTCACGAGCGAAGTTGACTCTCAAGGAGCGGATGAAAGTGTAATCGGAGCGGAATCGGTTTCAGCTTTGAAGCTCACCTCTCAATTGGGTGATTCGGTTTCCTATTATGTGATGAGAAGCGATGGTGAAGTTTATGAGTTCACTCACTATAACTACGATGCGACAAACAGAACTTATTATAGGAATTTATTCAATCAATCATTGGCGACATTCAAGTTGATACCGTTGGGAGATGGGTACGGGGCTACCGACTTGGAAACTACAGATGAAGAAGAGGATGTTGAAGAGGATGACATTGATAATGACGAGGAAAATTATGACGATATCGTTTCAGCTATCGGTGAAAATATCGGCGAACTTGCACCTGAAGATGCGACTCTGGGCGGCACTTGGTACACGACCCGCATTGAGTTTGCAGAGCCAAACTATGCTTATGCCGAATATGAGGATGGGCACGATATGAGAAGAATTTTGATGATATATGTAACTGATCCCGGATTTGATGCCGAAGTGATCGCCTATTTCGAACCTGGTGACTTAACGACTTGGGGTTTGGTTTCAGGGAATGATGAGGCGATCGGTTTGCCAAAAACGGTTGTGACTGTTGAAGATGGCCAGGTCGGTTCTACGGTTGAGGTTATGGAGGGTTATAGATATTTTGAAAGTTACCCTTACGAATTTTCAATGCAATATCCGTCCAGCTGGTACTATAGCGGCGGAAGCGGTCATTACGGTTTTACGGAGGATATAGATTCGGCAGAAGCTGTCGGGCTTGATATTTTGAGTGAAAGCATTGATGAGCACGATGGCACTTCTATCGAGTTGGCAAATGGTAAGAAAGCGTTCTCCGTTTCAGAAGATGGGAAGTATGGGATTTATGTCGAGAGAGATGAAAGTTCATGCTTTTATGTTGAAGGAGATGTCGGTTATGAGGAGATTGTTGTGAATATGGCGGGAAGCATAGACTGATAGACAAATAGACATATAGTATGAAACTTGGAAGAGATTTTTTCGAGAGACCAACTCTTTTGGTGGCAAAAGAGTTGCTTGGTAAATACATTGTTTTCAATGATAAATCCGGGCGAATAACAGAAGTGGAGGCTTATGTCGGCAAGGATGACCCGGCTTGTCATGCCGCAAGAGGAATGACTCCGCGAAACAAAGTCATGTTCGGATCGGCCGGATACAGTTATGTGTATTTTATTTATGGGATGTATCATTGCTTGAATTTTGTTACCGAGAAAGAGGGGTTTCCGGCGGCCGTTTTGATAAGAGCGGTCGAAACTATCGATGGACCGGGGAAATTATGCAAAATATTCGGGATAGGACGTGAGCACAGCGAGATTGATTTATGTGAAAGCGAAAATTTCTATGTTGAGGATAGAGGATATAGAGTTGCGAAAATAAAAGCGAGTTCGCGAATTGGCATTAAGGTTGGGCTGGATAAGATGTGGAGATTTGTCGAGGAACTTTAAACTTTATTGGACTTTTCCCCTTTAGCACTCTACAATAACGAGTGCCAGGTTTTAAATTAGACTACTTTTAAGGGATTCATGCAAAGATATTTGAGTGCTCGACTCCCTAAAAAATGATATAATTTCTTAGATAAAAATTTAAACAAAATAAAAATATGCAGGAACCGAACAAGTTCGACAAGTTCACGAAAGAAGCAAGACAGGCGCTAGTCGTAGCCCAAGAAGTCGCCAAGCAGATGAAAAGCGACTATACGGGAACGGAACATATTCTTCTCGGCATCTTGAGCCAAACCAACTCTTTGGGCGCGGCAGTTTTGATGAATTTCGGCGTATCGCTCGAAAACGTCAATTTGGTCCTTAAAAGCGTCGGCAGGGCGAAGACCGCTTCCGGTACGAAAAAACCAATCGGGATGGATGATGGAATGTCTTTGAGTGGTTTTGCAAAAAAGGTTATAGAGGAGTCTCTCAAATACGCTCACGGTTTCGGACATATGTTTGTCGGGACCGAACACCTTTTATATGCTCTCGTCAATCAGGAGAATACCGCCGCTACCGTGATTTTGGAAAATATGAAAATCAATCCGGAGGATATCAAAAATGAACTGCACACCGCTTTTGAAACAATAAAAGGAGGCAGTGGCGCTTTCGGCATGATGGGCGGCAACGGACAACACGGAGTAAACCCTCTCGAATTGCTTCTGGGCGGACTTCAAAACGTCATGGTCGGCAATCAGAAGGAAGCTCCTTATAAAAAGAAGAAAAACAATTCGAAAACCCCCGCGCTCGACTATTTCACGATAGATCTCGTAGACCAATACAGGAAAAAGGAGCTCGATCCGATTATCGGCAGAGAAAAGGAGATCGAACGCACGATCAGTATTTTGCAAAGAAAGACAAAAAACAACCCTGTAATCATAGGTGAACCGGGTGTTGGTAAAACCGCAGTCGTCGAAGGTTTGGCGCAAGCGATTTTACAGGAGAAAGTCCCAACAAATATGCTCGGGAAAAGAATTTTGCAATTACAAATGTCTTCGGTTGTCGCAGGGACAAAATATAGAGGTGAATTCGAAGAAAGATTCAAACAAATTATCGATGAGGCAATGAGTGCCGATGACGTGATTTTATTTATTGACGAATTACATACGGTTATAGGAGCGGGTGCGGCGGAAGGCAGTCTTGATGCGGCAAATATTTTAAAACCAGCGCTCTCAAGAGGGAAACTACAGGTTATAGGCGCCACGACTATCAACGAATACAGGAAAAATGTCGAAAAAGATGCGGCTTTGGAACGAAGATTCCAACCTATAGTTGTTGATGAACCCGCCGAAGATGATTGTATAGCGATACTTAAAGGTATCAGGTCTTCTTTCGAGGAACATCACAATTTGGTCATCACTGATGAGGCTATCGCTTCGGCCGTTGTTTTTTCAAAAAGATATGTAAATGACAGATTTTTACCCGATAAAGCGATAGATTTGATAGATGAAGCGGCCGCTTTGAAAAGCATGCAATCCAATACCGATTCCAGCGAACTCAAGAAGCTGCAAAAAAAACTCGGAGATATAATAAAACAGAAGGAAGAGTGCGTTTCTCGCCAAGATTACGAAAAAGCCGCGGAACTGCGAACTCAAGAGATAGATACTATTAAAGGCATGGAAAAAGTCAGACAGGTCAAAGTCCCGAAAGAACTCAGAGGAAATATATCCGAAGACGATATCGCTCAAGTTGTCGCCAAGATGACCGGCATCCCTGTCGCGAAACTCGTCAAGACGGATACCGACAGGCTTATGAATTTGGAAACATATTTGCATAAACGAATTGTCGGACAAGAAAGTGCGGTAAAGGCTGTTTCAACCGCAATCAGAAGATCTCGAACGGGTATTTCCAACCCGAACAGACCGATAGGTTCGTTCATGTTCTTGGGCCCAACGGGTGTCGGTAAAACGGAGCTGGTTAAAGCACTTGCATCAGAAATTTACAACGATGAAAATGCTCTTATTAAGATAGACATGAGTGAATTTATGGAGCGCCATAATACTTCCCGCTTGGTCGGTGCAACAGCCGGTTATGTCGGTTACGAAGAGGGCGGACAACTCACCGAAGCTGTCAGAAGGAAGCCCTACAGCGTTGTGCTTTTTGACGAAGTGGAGAAGGCACATCCCGAAGTTTTCAATCTGTTATTGCAAATTTTGGAAGATGGCGTTTTGACCGATAGCAAGGGACGGAAAGTTGATTTCAAAAATACGATTATCGTCATGACATCCAATATCGGAGCCGAGCAACTTACGGAGAAGGCCGGTCCGATCGGTTTCCATCTGGATGCCAATGAGCTGAGTCGCGCCGCGGAAGCTTTCAAAGAGAAAAAAGATCAGGTTTTGGAAGAGCTTAAAAAGCATTTCAGACCTGAGTTTTTGAATCGCGTTGATAAGGTTATAGTTTTCGATCCTCTGACTCACGACAACATCAAGAATATCGTCACAATGCAGATTGATATTTTGCAAAAAAGAATTTCGGACAAAAAAATTACAATTCAACTTACACCGACGGGATTGGATATGCTTGCCGAATTGAGTTATGACCCGGCGTACGGAGCCAGACCCGTCAGAAGACAGATTCAAGACAGAGTCGAAGATCCGCTCGCTCAAGGGATGCTTGAAGGCAAATTCAAGGAAGGATCTATGGTAAAAGTTAGCAAAAAAGGTAGCGACGTAGAGATCTCGTTGGCAAAAAAGGTAAAGGCAACTGCATAAGTTAACAGGTTGGCGATTTTCTCCCCGGGAGAAAATCGCGACTATCCATGCAAAATCCCCCTGTACTTTTCCCCTCACCTCCCCTATAATTACTCCGCTTTATCAATCGGGTGAACTTAAAAATGCGGTAGAACACCTGTTGGAAAAGCTTTTAACACTTAATTTCTATCGCGCACAGACGTTTTATGGCAGATACAAAGGTTACTCTAATGGAGGAGTTGCTGATGGATTCCCCTGAAATCATCAAGTTGATCCCTGGCAAACTTGTTGAAGGCACGATTATCAGCCTTTCAAAAAGCAGAATCATGATTGATATCGGAGGTATTACCACCGGTATTATTGCCGGGAAAGAGGTAAAAGACAGCCAAGAAACAATAAAAAGTATCCAAGTCGGCGATACTATTTCGGCGGCTGTTCTGGAACCTGAGAACGAAGAGGGCTATGTTGTTTTGTCTCTTAGGAAAGCCAGCCAGGAGAAAAGTTGGCAGAGATTTTTGGATGCTTTTGAAAACGATAAAATCATTCAGGTTAAACCAAACGAAGCCAATAAAGGTGGTCTTCTCCTTGAAATCGACGGGATTAAAGGTTTCATTCCGGTATCTCAACTTGCTCCTTTGCACTATCCTCGTGTTAACGGCGCAGACAGTTCGATGATTTTGCAAAAACTTCAAAAATTAATAGGTCAAAATTTCGATTGTAAAGTTATCGGCATAGATAAAGAGAACGGTAAATTAATTTTATCTGAAAAGGCCGCTCAATCGGCCCAAAGATCTGTTGCAATGTCCAAGCTTAAAATCGGACAGAAGGTTAAGGGTAGAATCAGCGGTGTTGTTAAGTTTGGTATATTCGTTGCATTTGACGGGCTTGAAGGCCTCGTCCATATTTCCGAAATCGCTTGGGGCCATGTCAGCGATCCGCTTGATTACGGGAAGGTTGGCGATGAACTCGAAGTTCTCGTCATCGGTATGGAAGCAGATAAAATTTCTCTCAGTATGAAGAGATTGGTTCCCGATCCATGGATTGATGCCGCCAAAAAATTCAAAGTTGGCAATATCGTCGAAGGTGAAGTTACGAGAGTTGCTCAATTCGGCGCATTTATGAAGTTAAATGATGAAATTAATGGACTTATTCATATTTCCGAGATGCCAACTGAAGGCGATTTGTCTCCGGCCAATCTTGCCGCCGGTCAAAAAGTTAAGGCCAGAATTATAGATGTAAATCTTGACGAGCACAGAATCGGGTTGACTTTGAGTTTGGAAAAGAAGGAAGAAGCGAAGAGCGAAGAAGTTGCTGAAGAAAAAGAAGAAAAGAAGGAGAAGAAAACGAAAAAGGCAAAAAAAGACGAGTAACATATGGGAATAACCGAGTTCTTAGCGGAGTATATAACCGGATTCATGGAATCGACAGGTTATATTACCGTTTTTTTCGGTATGATTATGGAAAGTATGGTATTCCCCGTGCCGAGTGAAGCGATTATGCCTTTTGCCGGGTTTTTGATTGCCGAAGGCAGATTTTCGTTTTTGGGAGTTATCGGAATAAGTACGCTTGGAAGTATCGTCGGGTCTTTGATCTCTTATTTTATCGGGCTTTATGGCGGACGACCTTTTGTTAATAAATTCGGGAAATATGTTTTGTTGGATCAGGAGGAGTTAAATTTAACTGAAAGATTTTTTAGGAAGCATGGGGAGGCAACGATTTTCATATCGAGATTCATACCTGTTGTGAGGCACTTGATATCTCTACCGGCAGGATTGGCAAAAATGAACCTGTGGAAGTTCGTGATATTAACGGTTTTAGGGGCAGGGTTGTGGAATGCGTTTTTGGCTTATGTCGGGTTTTATCTGAAGCAAAACTGGGAAGTCGTGATGAAGTACAGTCGAATTGTTGATATCGTAGTGCTTGTGATATTGGCGGTTTTGGTTGGGATGTTTGTGAGGAGGTGGTGGAGGAAGAAGACGGTAGATAGTAGACGGTAGAGATGTTTATTGTACGTTTTGGTATGCGAAGCAACGGGTTGGACTGGTTCAATAAGATTGCTTCGCAATCAGTTTAAATGTATGGGCCGTTCATCCCGCTTAGCGGGACTACCGGCCTGCTCGCTACTTCCCCCAACACACACCCATAAACTGGCACCTCTCGCATGGTTTCCCTTTTTTAATCTTATCGAATTCGAGGTTTTGGATTTTCGCGTGAGAATCTTTGATAGCGCGTTTGAGGGATTCGATGTCGGCGTTTGTGGCGGTGATTGTGACGCGTTTGCCGTCGGCAACGAAATAAAGTTCGCCTGCCATGATGTGCCATCGGAATTTTGGGTCGCAGTCACCAAGAATTTTATAAAAAACCAGCTGTCTGAATTCGTCCCCGGTTGAATTTTCTGTCATGCCCCTGACGACATTTTCACTTTTCGATTTCCCGGTTTTGTAATCTGTTACGCAAACCGTGCTCAGCTTGTCGTCAATGATGTCCATGCGGTCTATTTTGCCGGTTATCGGGACGCTTTCCATGAAAACTTTGCCTTTCGCGAAAGGGTGTTCGTTCGCGAGAGGGATTTTCATGTTGTCGTGTTCGCGTTCGTAATATTCGGTAAGAATTTTCAAACCTTGCGCCAAAGATACTTCCATGTCACCCGCTGTCATGACTTCTCTTTTTAAATGTTTCTTAAAACTCTCCGTCATGAACTCAAGACTTGGAATGGATTTTTCTTTTTTATATTTATCAAAAAAATCTTTTAACGCGGCGTGAATCGCGGTACCGAGACAAAGCGATTTATCTTTAACATGCGGAACTTTTATCAGATTGGAATAGAAAAATTTGCGCGGGCAAGCGATGTAGTTATTGAGCGAAGTCGGACTCAAAATATAATCTTTTACCAGCTCTGTTAAATACGGAGTGAGCGCAGTATCGAGCGTGTCGGTTTTTGGCTCGGCGAGATACAAAGTCAGCCTTTCTTTTGCGGATTCGATGTAGGGAGATATGTCGAGTTTTGTGATTTCGCCTAAATTGGCCACGAATACACTTTTCTCCTGTGGCTTCCTTCCGTTTTTGGAATATGTTAAGAAAACTTTCTTTTTTGCGCGGGTTAGCGCGACGTAAAAAAGCCTTCGAGTATCCTCTTCCTCGTCGTGCTCTCCGGTTGCAAGTTCGAGCAAGGTTTCCGGAAGTTTGATTTTGTTCGAGCCGCCTCTTTTTTTCTCCCAAGAATTCGCAGAACATTTGATGATAAAAACGTTGTCGAATTCGAGGCCTTTCGACTTGTGGACGGTTTTAAGTTTTACGCAATCTTTGCCGGAAGTGAGAGGTATTTCTTCGATGGCAACGTCGTTTTCATCCATGTCTTTCAACATCTGAAGGAAAAATTTCAGCTTCAGTCCGTGGTCGCCTCGGTTTAATTTTTTAACCTCATCGAAAAGCCTTTTTAACCTGTTGAGAGCGCGCAAGTCATCTTTTGCCAAAATGTAATCCATGAATTTCGACTCGTGGATAACTTTTTCGAAAAAATCCACAAAAGTCAGGTTTGCCGAGTAGGAAATCCACCGGTCGAGCAAAACTTTCAAATCGTTAAATTCTTTGGGCGCCGACGGATCGCGAAGAAGATTCCAGTACCCTTTTTTGTAAGCGAGCTTGGTAAGATTATAAAGATCCTCCCTGTTGATGCCGATAAAGTCGAAGTTGAGAACCTTGAAGAAATTCAAGTCGTCTTTCGGGTCGTTTATCAAGTTTAAAACTGAAATTATCTTCTGTATATCAACGTCGTTCAAAATGTTGTCGCCATTTGATATTTCGTAAGGGATTTCCGCTTTTTTCAAGAATTGCACCAGTTCGTCGGAGTCCTTATTGTTGCGATAAAGCACCGCGATTTCGGACAGTTTTTCTCCCGATTTCTTCATTTCTGCAATCTTCTTAATTATGAAATACGCCTCTTCGTTTTCGTTCTCGAATTCGCACAAGACAATGTCATCATCAGGTTTGTTTTTATCTGATTTCAACTCTTTTTCGAACCTCTCTTCGTTATGTTTTATTAAATTTCGCGCCTTATCGAGAATTTTCTGATCGCTTCTGTAATTTTGAGTGAGTGTGATTTTTTTTGCGTCAGGATATCTTTTAGAAAATTCCAGAATGTTTTCAAGCGATGCCCCCTGGAACCTGTAAATCGCTTGATCGTCGTCACCAACCGCGAATATGTTCGGGTTTTCAAAATAGTTGCCGAGAAGTTCTATAATTTTATTTTGTGCGCTGTTCGTATCCTGATATTCGTCAATTAAGAAATATTGGTATTTCTCCTGATAATAGCCCAAAAGAAAGTCGTCTGTTTTAAATTTTTCTATGACAAACATGATCATATCTTCGTAGTCATATCTGCCTTTTTCAGTAAGTCTCTCCCTGTATTTTTTATATGCGGTTATAAGTTCGCGCTGTTTTTCTATCTGTTTTTGTTTCGTCGCATATTTCGTCTTCATCTTCCCGGTTTTCGGGTTTATTAAGTCGTCTGTTTTTTTAAAGTTTGTGTCTTCTTCGGCAACTTTTTTTGAAAAATCTTCTATCGAAATTCCCTCACGTTTCAAATCTGATATCGTGCCGAGAATCGCCCTTATGTTTGTGTATTTATCATAAAAAGACAGGAGCGGGCTTTCATGCGGCAGATCATCCAAGACTCCTTTCATGATCTGTATCTTTTCAACTTCGGTAACCGGTTCAAGCTCTTTTGCGAAAGCAAATTTATCGGGCCATTTTTGAATAATATCATTACAAAAAGAGTGGAAAGTATAGATATCCACGTAATGGCCGGTCTCCCCTATCATTTCGCAAAGTCGCTCCCTCATGGCAACAACTCCCGCTTCTGTAAAAGTTAGCGCAAGAATGTTGTCGGGATTCGTCTGTGTTTTGTTAAGTATCTCTTTAATCCTGGCCGACAGAACTTGCGTTTTACCCGTCCCCGGACCCGCAACGACAAGAACGGGTCCTTCTATTTCGGAGACTGCTGTAAGCTGGGCAGGATTGAGTGTCATAAGAAAGCTTCTAAAAATCGGATTTCATTATATAGTCGTTCTCCTATTTTATATATACAAATTCGGCGTCCTCCGCTAACGCTTCGGAATGGATTTCTCGCAATTTTAAAACCCCCTAAGCACCGTTAGAGAGCAAGTGGCTATAACCTCGGTTACAGATCCTCGCACCTAGCCGAAACTAGAGACAAAAACCTGAGAAAGTAACAAAACCCAAAGGGAAGAGCTACTATTTACCTGACAAGCAGGCAAAGGTTGATAGAACTTCAAACTTGGAGCCGAATGGAGACTAAACCCTTCCAAACGGACAAGAAAGTGTCAAAAAGATTTTGGGAAATCTTTCCGATAGCAAACTAATCAGCACTTAGGGAGAGAACTGCCGAGAAGAAGGAGTTGAAATAATTTGGTTTAATCTCCCCTTCTCGACATATCACTCCCTAAACAGTGACGTTTTGTTTTTATGTTTTTCAAAGAGCTTCGTTAAATAGTACCACTTTTTTGGAATAACGTCAAGTTCTTTTAGGATCATTTTACGTGAGAAGTCTTAAAATGCATTTACTCATAAAAACATAATATTCATGGAAACCATCTTGATACTTGGATTTTTTCTGATCTTCGCCGGAGTAACTTTTTATTATTTAAAAGATTTAAAATCGCGAGACGATGTCAGAGTTGAAGAGCTTAGGAGAAATATGGAAGAGAGCCAGAAAATAATGCTTGGGCACATAAGCACCGTCACAAATCAAATCAACAAATCGGTAAACGAATCGCAAAGAAACCTCGGCGAGAGACTCGACAATGCGGCAAAAGTCGTGAATTCCGTCACCAGCAAACTTTCGGTCCTGGAAGAAAACAACAAACGCATTTACGATATCGGCAAAGATATTTCAAGTTTGCAACAGATTCTCCAGGCACCAAAATTAAGAGGTCAGCTTGGAGAGCTTTTTCTGGAAAATTTGTTAAAAGATCGTTTCACATCAGACCAATATGCCATGCAACACAGGTTCAAAAGCGGTGAAACCGTTGATGCAGTAATCAAGCTTCGAGATGGGAAACTCGTTCCGATAGATGCAAAATTCCCACTTGAGAATTTCAAAAAAATGATACAGGCCGGGCATGATGAAGATTCAAAAAAGAAGGCTAGAAAACTTTTCAAACAAGATCTTAAAAATCGCATAGACGAGATAGCGAAAAAATACATTTTGGCGGATGAAGGCACTCTCGAATTCGCGCTCATGTATATCCCGGCCGAGAATGTTTATTACGAAGTTGTGATTCAGGATTCGGAAGATGACGGACCGGGGATCATGCAGTACGCTTTCGAGAAAAATGTTTTTCCGGTTTCACCGAATACATTTGCAATCTATTTGACTACGATCTTAAACGGTTTGCGAGGGCTTGAGATTGAGAAAAAAGCTTCCGAAATTATGGCGGGTTTGTCGCGACTCCATGGAGATTTTGATAAATTCAATGAGGACTTCAGATTGGTCGGGACGCATTTGGGCAGAGCCAAAAACAGTTTTGAACTTTCAGAAAGGAAACTTGGCAGACTCGGAGATAAAATTTCCACGTTTGGAAATGCGAAAGTCGAGGAAAATTTACTCCTGGACTAACATGGTCGGCGTCTGGTATATTTCCTCTGTTGTTTTTTAACTCTGCAAAATGTCCGTTAAGGTCTCAGAACTTGCGAAGAAACTAGGTATGACCGAAAAAGAGCTTAAAGTTAAGAGTAAAGCTTTGGGTTGTGAAATAGAAGAAAAAGAGATTGAAGATGCGGTTGCCGACATACTTGAAATCGAACTTGCCGATACCAAAAAAGATGCCGCGGAAGTTTATGATGAGATGATTGCAAAAGAGATGGAGAGAGAGATAATAAAATCTCAAAGAAAAAAAACCGCCGGGAAAGATACCAAAGGCGATTCGAGAAAAAGGATCAGTGATTTTTCCGTATCTCCGAGATCTAAAATAATCGAAATCGAAGATGCCATATCCGTAAAAGAGTTTGCCGAAAAAGCCGATCTGTCAGCCGCGAAAGTCATCGGTGAACTTATGAAAAACGGGATTTTGGCGAATATAAATCAAATGCTCGATTTTGATACCGCTTCGATTATAGCTGATAGTTTGGGATTGAGTTTGAAAAGAAAACGCGGTGCGGCGAATGTTGAAGATATCATGCAAGGTAATCTTGAAAAACTTCTTTCGGAGGACGATAAATCACTTTTGCAAAAAAGACCTCCCGTCGTCAGCGTCATGGGACACGTCGATCACGGGAAAACCAAGCTTTTGGATGCGATAAGAAATACCAACGTTGTTGCGGGTGAAGCCGGAGGAATCACTCAACACATAGGTGCCTATCAGGTTGTCGTGCCGAGTGAAAAGAAAGAACTTAAAGGTAAAGTTATCACTTTCTTGGACACTCCGGGTCACGAAGCTTTCACTTCGATGAGAGCCAGAGGAGCCAAGGCTACCGATATAGCTGTTCTCGTTGTCGCCGCGGATGAAGGAGTTAAACCTCAAACGATTGAAGCCATTAACCATGCGAAGGAAGCCGGTATCCCGATAATAGTCGCCATCAATAAAATAGATAAAGAAGCCGCCAGCCCCGATAGAGTTAAATCGGAGCTGACCGAACATGGACTCCAACCTGAAGAATGGGGTGGAAATACTGTAATGGTTCCCGTATCCGCTTTGACCGGCGCAGGCGTTACCACGCTTCTTGAAATGATTCTTCTTACGACCGATATGAAAGATTTGAAAGCCAACCCCGCAAGACCCGCCGTAGGCACGGTTATAGAAGCAGATCTTGATCCGAATTTCGGTCCTGTCGCTACGATTTTGATAAATACGGGCACTTTGAAAATAATGGACAATGTAATTGTCGGGTCAACTTATGGCAGAATAAAAGCGATGATAGATCACACCGGCAAAAGATTAAAAGAGTTGAAACCTTCCGGCGTTGCCAGAATTGCAGGCTTGAGCGAAACACCCAAGAGCGGAGATATTTTACAAGTGGTTTCGGGCGACAAAGAGGCTCGTATGCAATCTACAAAAATCAAAGAAATGAGAAAGTCTGCGGAAATCACGGGTCTTGGTGTCGGCGACATCATGGCAAGAATCCAAGAAGGAACTTTGAAAACATTAAAATTAATAATTAAAGCCGACACGAAAGGTTCTCTCGAGGCTATCAAACAAGCGCTCGCACAGATTAAATCTGAAGATGTTGCGATAAAAGTTATCCATTCCGGAGTCGGAGCAATCACCGAATCCGACGTTATGATGGCACGTGCCGGCGGAGGTATCGTTGTCGGGTTCCACGTTGATGCCGGTCCTCATACCAAAGCACTTGCCGAGCACGAAAATGTTGAAATAGTCGTCTATAAGATCATTTATAATCTTATAGATGATATGAAGAAAATTTTGACAGGTATGCTCGAACCCGAAGTGCTGGTGGTCGAATATGGCAAAGCCGAAGTAAAAGCGATATTTTTCACCGGCAAAAATGAAATGGTTGTCGGCGTTAATGTGAAAAACGGCAAGCTGGTTAAAGATTCGACTTTGAGAGTTTTCCGTGGCGAGCAACAAGTCAACACCGGCAAATTGATTGGACTCAAAATAGTAAACGAAGATGTCGGCGAGGTTGAAAGCGGTCAAGAGTGCGGAATAAAATTCAAAGGTAATTTCAAACTTGAAGTTGGCGATATCCTCGAGGCTTTCAAAGAGGAGAAAAAAATCAAAACTTTATCATGAAAGTATTAATCACGGGTGGCGCCGGATTCATCGGCACCAACTATGCTTACTACAGGTTCAAAAATCATCCCGGGGACTCTGTTTGCGTACTCGATAAATTGACTTATGCCGGCAGAAAAGAGAACCTCGAGCCGCTCATGAAAGAACCGAGGTTTAAATTTTATCAAACGGATTTGGTGGATAAAAATGCGGTTTTCGATCTTTTTAAAAAAGAAAAATTCGATGCCGTTGTAAATTTCGCGGCCGAGTCGCATGTTGACCGCAGTATCGCCGAGCCGAGCGTTTTTATTATGACAAACGTCGTCGGAACACATAACCTGCTCGACGCATCGCTACAATTTGGTGTAAAAAGATATCATCAAATTTCAACGGATGAGGTTTATGGCGATTTGGGTGACAACTCGCACGATTTTTTTAGGGAGGACTCCCCCATTAAACCGAGTTCGCCATACTCATCCTCAAAAGCCGCGGCAGACTTGATTTGCTTGGCTTATCATCGAACTTACGGGCTTCCGATTACCGTCAGCAGGTGCTCAAACAATTACGGCCCTTATCAATTTCCGGAGAAACTGATCCCTTATTTTTTCTCTCTTATATCGAGCGACGAAAAAGTTCCGATATACGGCGACGGGCGAAATATCCGCGACTGGATTTATGTCGAAGATCACTGCGAGGCGACCGATATAATTCTTGAAAAAGGCATCTCGGGCGAAGTTTATAACGTCGGAGGCAATTGCGAGAAAACAAACCTGGAAATCACTAAGGAGATTTTGGCATATTTCGGCAAAGGTGAAGATTTAATCAAGTTCGTTGAAGATAGAAAAGGGCACGATCGCAGGTACGCGATAGATTCCGGAAAGATGCTTGAGGCATTCGGATGGAAGCCGAAAACGAATTTCAAAGAAGGATTAAAGCAAACTTTTCAATGGTACAAAGAAAATCCGACATTTTGGAAAAAGTCGTAATATTCGGAGCCAACGGCATGCTCGGCAAGGAACTTGTTTCCGTTTTTTCCAAGTTCTACAAAGTAATATCTTTGACACATGCGGATCTCGATATTGCGGATGAAGATGCGGTTTCTGAAAAAATCTTTCGATTAAAACCCTCGATTATCATTAACGCCGCCGGTTACACTAACGTGGATTTGGCTGAAACCGAAAGAGACAAAGCTTTCGCATTAAACGCCCATGCGATTTCGTATCTCTCAAAAGCCGCAAATAAATGTGGAGCGATGCTCGCGACTTACAGTAGCGATTACGTTTTCTCTGGAGAAAAAGATGGAGAGTATGATGAAAACTGCGAAGGTGACTCCCCTCTTAACGTTTACGGCAAATCGAAACTTGAAGGTGAGAAATCGCTGAAAAACACTTGTAAGAAATTTTATTTGATAAGAACATCATGGCTTTACGGCAATGGTAAAAATTTCGTGGATACCATGTTGAATTCGGCAAAAACCGAAATCAAGGTTGTCTCCGACCAAATCGGCAAACCCACATATGCTAAAGATCTTGCTATCGCGACTTTATCTCTGATCAAAGACCACCCCTCTTACGGCACATATCATCTTGTAAACGAAGGCGAGCTCTCGTGGTACGATTTCGCCAAAAAAATCTTCCAAATTGCCGGATTAAATGTTAAAGTTACGGCTGTCACAAGCGATGAATTCAAGCGCCTAGCAAAAAGGCCTTTGAATTCCAGGCTCTTGAACTCAAAAAGGCCACGCTTAAGATCTGTTGATAAGGCTTTAAAATCTTATTTGGAAACAAAAATATGAAAGGTATTATTCTCGCCGGCGGAACAGGGTCCAGACTATTCCCTTTGACCAAAGTTGCGAATAAGCATCTGCTTCCGGTTTACGACAAACCGATGATTTATTATCCTATACTGACTTTGAAAAAAGCAGGCATAAAAGATATATTGATAGTTTCCGGCAAAGGGCATGTCGGGGGGTTTTTAGAGCTCTTAGGATCCGGTAAAGATTTTGCAGTAAATTTAAGTTATGAAATACAAGAAGAGGCCGGCGGGATAGCTCAAGCTTTATCTTTAGCTGAAAATTTCGCTTCCGGTGAAAAAATCGTAGTCATATTGGGAGATAATATTTTCGAGGATGATATTTCCGAATATGTATCTGAATTTGAATCTGAGGAAGATGGTTCTGCGATTTTCTTAAAAGAGGTTGCCAATCCGAGTTCTTACGGGGTTGCGGAGTTTAAGAATGAAAAACTTATCGGGATTATTGAGAAACCTTTAAATCCACCGTCTTCTTTGGCGGTGACCGGACTCTACATGTATGACAACAATGTTTTTGACGTTATTCGGACATTGAAACCTTCGACACGTGGCGAACTCGAGGTTACCGATTTGAATAATTATTATCTTAAAAAAGGGATGCTTGATCACTATATGGTAAAAGGATTTTGGGGAGATTGCGGCGAATCAGTTGATACTCTTCTTGCAGTCGCTCAAACGGTCAAAAATTTACAAACCAGGGAAACACAAAAAATCACAAAACAACATGTCGTACAAAAAAATACTCATAGCGGGGTCGGTCGCATTTGATTTTATCTTCACTTACGAAGGTCTTTTCCAAGATCATTTCAAAGGACAAGATTTGTCGAATTTGAGTACCTGTTTTTTTGCTCCCAAACGAAAGAAGTTTTTTGGCGGATGCGGTGGTAATATCGCTTACACTTACTCTCTTTTCGGAGACACTCCAATCCTGATTTCCGCTGTCGGAAGCGATTTCGAACCCGATTATCAGGAATGGCTTTCCAAACACGATATAGATCTCACTTTTGTTAAAAAAATCAAAGACGGCGACACCGCTTGCGCATATATAGTAACCGATAAAAAAGGCAACCAGCTCACAACTTTTTACCCCGGTGCCACGATAGAAAAACAGGACCTGGGAGTTGATTTCCAAAAATTCAAAGATTCCCTCTTGATAATATCGCCGATGAATCTTGAAAATATGATCGAGCTTGCCGACGATGCTTCGGCTCACGGTATAGATTACATTTTTGATCCGGGTCAACAAATAACCCTTTTCCCCCCCGGAATAATGTCAAGGATCGTAGAAAACGCTTATTTGGTAATTCTGAACGAATACGAATATGGTTTGGCTAAAGAAAAAGTGAATATGGGTAAAGCCAAACGTCTAATAGTCACAAAAGGCGGGGAAGGTTCCGAAATTATAGAAGACGGCGTTCATATATGCGATATACCTGCAATCGAACCTAAAGCGGTTTTGGATCCTACGGGTTGCGGAGATGCTTATCGCGGCGGCTTACTGCACGGCTTGAAAGAAGGCCTCGATCTCGCCAAAGCGTGCGAGATGGGAACTTTGGCGGCAACTTACAGCATAGAAAAAGAGGGCACTCAAAATCATAAGTTCGATTTAGGGGGATTTCTGGAGCGGATCAGTGGATAAAGTTCTTGCGATGTATCGCGCATATGCCATGTTTTCGTATATTCGCGATGTGTTTCGCTGTTCCATACCCCTTATGCTCTCTAAAGCCGTATAAAGGGTAAATTTCGTGCATTTTTTCCATAATCCGGTCTCTCGTTACCTTTGCCATGATTGAAGCGGCCATAATACATCTTTCTTTTTGGTCTCCTCTTATGATGCTTTTATATTTATAAGGCAATTTGAGTTTGTCTCTACCGTCTATCAGGAGCAAGTCCGGCTTAATCTTGATGTCGCGAAGAGCTCTTTTGCAAGCCAGATTCATGGCGTTTATCATGCCTTTTTCCACTTCTCTTTCAGTCGCTATTCCGATTCCATAAGTCGTTCTTTTTTTTATTATTTTAAAAAGTCTTTCTCTTTGTTTGAGTGAAAGTTTTTTCGAGTCGTTAAGTCCGGGGAGTCGTATGTTTTTAGGTAGAAAGCACGCAGATACCACCAAAGGACCGGCAAACGGACCTCTTCCGGCTTCGTCAATGCCAATGGTAATCCATAGTGCTAAGCGCATAGTCAGTAGTGCGAAGTGTTACTCCGCTTTTACTTCTGTTTTTGTTTCTTCCTTGGTGATAACCGGTTCTTCTTCTCTTGCCATATATGTTTCGCTCAATCTTGCCGCTTTACCAGTCTTGTTTCTCATATAATAGAGTTTCGCTCTCCTTACTTTGGCTTTCTTGATTATTTCGATTTTCGCGATAAAGGGTGAATGTAACGGGAATACTTTCTCAACTCCAACTCCGGAAGCGATTCTTCTTACCGTGAAAGTTTTATCCGGTCCTTCGCCGCTGTTTGTCTTGATAACCAACCCTTCGAAACCTTGTAATCTCTCTTTATTACCTTCTTTGATCTTCTGATAAACCTTAACCGTGTAACCGGCTTTGATTTCAGGAACTTTTTTAAGCCCGCTTTTTTGGACGTCTCTTAGTATTGCTTGAGTCATATTAAATAAAATTTAAAAATTTGCTTATGAAGTTTAGGCAATTTGGCACCTATAATCAAGCGGAAAGTTTATAATCGATTTTGTTTACGCCGATTATGTTGTCCGTATCCCTTATCAAATCCTTGGTGAATTTGTCGTTACACTTGATTCTATATAGGAAGTCGTCCCTTGTCAGGATGCTGTATTTGATCGGACGCCTTGACTCCAAAGTATCCAGAAAGTCCTGAAGCTTCTCTCTTTCCATATCACCGACTATTAACATATCTACGGGAGAATCTTTTTCGACGAAAATCCCCGACAGGAGTAAGAAATCTATCTTTCCAAGCTGAGCTATCTTCTTGATTATGCTCTCTTTCGTATTAACGGCCTTTATGATTATGCTCCTAAGCTCGTTGTATATAATAAAATTCTTGCTTGTATAGTAGTATTTTTTTCTGTTTTTCATTCTTGACTTAAGAAGACCGATCTTTTTTAAGTTATCGAGCTCTCTTCTGATTGAGTTAATTTGTTCGTCCAATTCGCGAGTCAATTGGCGAATGAAAAATTCGCGATCCGGATTGAGCAAAAAAATTGTGAGTAGTTTAGCTCGCGCCATTGATGTAAATAACTGTTTTAACACTTGATTCGATTAAGGCTTACTCACGGTGTACAAATTGTATACATTATTTATACATTGTGGTGTTAAATGTATAATTTTTTGTAACGCAATGCAAGTAAAAAATTAGTTCAACCCATCCCCCACCATTACGTTTTGTAATTTATGGTAAAGCCCGGCTCTTGGCGATTTCCGTCAATATATTGATGCCGGTTATGTTTTGTTTCGTATGTCGTACAAGATTTTTGTTCGTCGTATGCCGAATTGTGGTGCGCTTGTATACTTTTTGTGTTCGTTTTTTATGGCTTACAGTAAATAAAAACGGTCCTTTGAGTAGAACCGTTTTTGAATGTTTTTTCGAGCTCCTCTTTTTTAATAGTTTTGATCTTCTTCTTCGTCTGCGGCTTCGCCCATCGAATGTATGAAATTCGTGTAACAAACGCCGGTTAATACGCCGAGAACTTCGGCCATGAATATAAGCATTGTTGTGCCTATATTTTCCGGAACCGCCCAGAAGAATAAATACAAATCGCTACATGAAGATGTTATGTTTTCGAATGCCAGTATCAAAATGACTACTGTCAATAGGCCTGACATTGCGAGATAGAAGAGTTTCATATTTTTTATTTTAAATATTTTTTGAAGAGCTGTTTGAGTTTAAGCTCGCTCTCAAGCATTTTATACGCGTCAGACCCTTCTGCATATGCTTTTTTGATTTCATCTCTATGCTTATCTGGATAAGTCTTCAATAAGCCTTCGACTTCTTTTAACGCCTCTTCTCTTGGTATTTCAATTTTCTCTCTGTTGAGAACCTCTTTTAATGCAAGTCTTAATGTGATTTGCTCTTTCGCTTTACCTTCGAGGTCTTTTCGCGGATCTTTGCCTTTCTCCTTTTGAGCCGTGACGAATTTGGCGAAATCTTCTTCTTTTATACCCATATTTCTCCTGCTTCTATCCAGCATCGAGTCTATTTCGTTTTCGACCATGGCTTCCGGGATCTCCAATTCCGTCAGTTCTATGATTTTTTTTAAAAATTCATCTTCGCGTCTTCGATCCTCCTCTTCTTTTTTGATATCTTCGAGATTTTTCTTAACCTCTTCTTTCAGGGCCGCTACCGTTTTCGCGTTGCCTCCCGAAACTTTTTCAGCAAAAGCATCATCCATGATTGGCAATTCTCTCTCTTCGATTCTTTTAACCGTTATGTCGAACTCCACATCTTTACCTTGGAACTCTTCGGCATGATATTTTTTGGGAAATTTCATTTTGAGCCTGCGCTTTTCGTCTTTTTTCATACCTATAATTCCATCTTCAAAACCCGGGATCATCATCCCGTCGCCGAGGACAACGGGGTGGTTTTTGCTACTTGTACCGTCGAGGGCTTTCCCATCTTTGTCGAATCCGGCAAAGTCTATTTCGACTCTGTCGCCTTTTTGGCAAGGTCTTTCGGCATCTTTAAATTTCGCGGCTCTTTTCACCAAACTGTCCATGACGTTATCTACATCTTTATCTGTAACTTTGACATCTTTGCTCTTAATTGTGACATTCGAATAATCTTTGAGCTTGATTTCGGGAACAACCGCTACCGTGGCTTCATATTTTAACGGGAATGGGGAAATTATGTTTATTTTCGGGTGTGCGACCACGTCCAATTTGTTATCTATGATCGCTTTGACATACGTCTCTTGAAGGGCTAAATCGGCGGCATGAGCTTCAAATGCCGTATCCCCCACTCTGTTTCTGATGATAGCGATCGGAGCTTTGCCGACACGAAACCCGTCAATTTTCACATCTTTTGAAATCTCGTCGGCCGCACGATCTTCGTATTTTTTCATCTCTTCTTTAGAAAGCTCAACTAAAATCTTAACTTCCGACTGCTTCTGTTTCTGAATTTCTATTTTCATAAAAATCTTTCAAGGTTAAATGTACGCAGGAATTTTATAGGAAGATATGTGCCTTTACAACCATTTTATTTTCGGGTATAATTAACAGATAAATTTTTAACTTGCGTCGTGGCAAACCCAAGTAGAAAAATCGTTGATGAAGATTCTCGCAAACGAGTTTCCGAAGCCGTAAACTCTCATTACGAGGCAAATCCCGCGAATTCGGATTTATGGTCTGTAAGGGATGGTGTTAGGAAGGCGGTTCATTATATCTTAAATGATGCTCCGGCAAATACGGATGACATCGTCGGGCAATATCTAGAATCGGCAAGGCCCGAGAGAGAAAAACCCGGATTTTTCAAGAAAGTTTTTGGTAAAGTAAAAGGATGGTTTTCGGATTCAAAACCGAAAGTTGAAATAGGCAGATTCGAGATGCCAAAAAGAACGGAACAAGACTTCAGGGCTGTTGCCGATACGTTAACCGATCTCGTGCCGGCGAGACATCTTATACAAACCGTGCCTTATAAGACCGACCCTCTTTGTACCGAGATGAAAAACTTGCTCGGAGCTGAAGCTTTTGCAAACCCGGAAATAGTTTTTGTTTATAAAGATTTAGAGGATTCGGCCGATATTGTGGCAAGGCAAGAAGATTATGAATATGCGATACAATTATTAAGGAAAGAAGCGGAAGCGGAAGCGGAAGCGGAAGCGGAAGCGGGAAGCGGAAGCGGAAGCGGAAGCGGAAGCGGAAGCGGAAGCGGAAGCGGAAGCGGAAGCGGAAGCGGAAGCGGAAGCGGAAGCGGAAGCGGAGCCTGCCGTGACTCCCGCCGCTCCAAAAGCAACAATTTTCGAATTAAGATTATTGGCAAATGCCCACAAGATTGCCAGGGAACGTTATACGCGGTTAGGTAGACCGGCTCCTGCCAACGATGTGGCTATACCGATATCTCCGGATGATTTCAGGGAGGCTTATGTGAAAACTTATTTGGATCATTTTGATTTTGAAAATGAAGATATCAGAAGAGCGGCGCTTCAGCACGCAATGAAACAACTTGAGAAACAAGCGGATGAGGAAGAAGTCACCTTGAAAGAAATTTTAAAAATAAGCGATAAAAAAGATTGGGCTAAAATTATAACGCCCAGATCTACAAGCGATGAAATTTCGAAAGCGATATCCGATGGCGATATCAAACTTGATGATATTCCCGAAGTAATATCTCTTTTAAGAACCGCACTTTTATCGGGTAGATTTAATAAACGAAATATAAGCGGAAAAGAGAATTTGGGACCGTTGATATTGAAACTAAATAGATTGTATAGGCTTTACCGAGGATTGGGAGAATTGGAGAGGAATATCGATGATGTTTCGCTCGGGTCTGTTAAGGATACCTTCATAAAAACGATATCTACCGAGGCGAATGAAGCTAGAACGACCTTGCGAAATGCAAGAACCGGCGCCAGCCCTGAGCCGACTGTTACACCCGCTCCCGAATCAGCAACTGAAGCGGGCACATCTAAACCTGTCCACGAGACACCTCAAACCATAAAAGAAATTATTGCAAACAGAGTCAAACAACTTAACGACGACCCTTTGTTAAGAGAAATTGTACATTTCGGATTCGGGATGGTTGCCGATTGGTTACTCAGCAAATTAGGAAGAAAAAAACGCAAACATTAACATGGAACTTCACTACAAAAATCCGGTGGCGCTTATAGAGAAAGTTATCAAGGACTTGAGCCTTAATTTGTCCCGTGAAGAGGAGACCAAATTGCGAGATGATTTATCAGATATTTTAGCGGCAAGGTTGTATAAGCTTTTCATGAGATTGTTCAATGGAAATGTTGAACCTTTTACGGATAACACGCGATTTTTCGAGTATGTTATGGCGACTCCGGCGTTTGAGCGGGAACTCGAGTTTGAGACGGCGCTTTTTTATGATGATATGATGCAAAATTTGAAAATCGCGAAAGCTTACCGGAATTACAAAACCGGCATTGAAAAGAAAGCCTGAATCTGGTATAATTTATAGATAAAAAAATAAAAACAAAGCTTAATGACACCCGACACACAGCAAAATTTACCGGAAGCTGTAAGGACGGTTGAGACGACGCAAGAGGCTCAAAAACAGGAGGAAGCCATAAGACTTTTACCTGAAAGCGATACCAGAACTCCCGTATTGGGAAGCGTTAATATCAACATGCTCATCAGAAAAAATCCCGAGGCGGATTTTTACAGATGGCCCGATAATTACAAAAGCGAAACGGCTCAAGAAGAAATCAAGAGAGCTTTGATTTTGGCGGGATGCGTTTATGGCGATGTGAATAGGTTTATAGACAATCTTAAAAAACCACAAACGGATAACTCCGAAGATTCGAGTAATGTCGCTTATGATGAACTTTTGGCTTTGATTGCCAAGGTAAGGCAAAGAAAAGAGACTTACGAAAAAGCTTCGGAAGAGGCTGAGGGGTTTAAGTCGGATGTTATTTTTGACAGCATTAAAAATTTCTTCCATACGCAAGTTGTTGAAGGATTTAAGACGAAACCGATAATGACTTTGGCGAAGATTGGAGTCGGCTTGTTTTTGGTAAAAAAACTTTGGGATATGTTGGGAGAGCACAAAAAATATGTTTACGGTGCCGGGGCCGTTGCCGGTGCGGCATGGCTTCTTAACGGCATTATCCCTCCGATGATCGGGAAAGAAGGTTTCGATTTATCGGAACTGCTCGGACTTGACCCGTCGGTAAGGAGCAGAGAGTTGGATTGGTTCTGCAAGCAGGCCGGGATCGAATCGAGCAGGCAAAGAACCGGACTTTTGATGAGACTTACGGATGTCAGCGTTGAGAAATTGGTTTCGCTTTATATAGCCGGTGGCACAGATGTATCGGGCAAAGGTGAAATAGATATAACCGAACTTTTGGATGATCCGAACGTAAGCGATGAAGAACGAGTTGAGCTTGAGAAGTTAAATACATCCACGATGAGAGCGTCTTTGTACAATATGGTCGGCAAATTAATTCAGTTGTCGGGAGCGAAGACACCAAGTGAATTTGCGACAATGTATTCCGGACAAACGCTTCTTTCGGCAATAATGCAACTTTATAACGGCAGACCCGCCGGCGAAGTCATGTCGGCAATGGAAGACAGCGTAGATACATCGAAATCGGAAACCGACAAAAAGCTGGAAACGATTTTGAGTAGAATGGGAACGATTGAAAATACTGAAATGTATGCCAAGGAAGACAAATTTTGGATAAACGATTTCCCGTTTGATTATAAAACACAAGAGAGCGGATTGTTCATTTCATTCGGAGAAGTTTCCGAATTAATACCCATGGATGATCCTGTCGCTTTCAGAGAAGCTATCACAACCTTTAAAGATTCGACTTTTGAATTAACGGCCAAAGCGAAAGATTATATCGGTAGAGAACTTACCGGCTATAGCGGTTATTCGATAGACTGGAAAGACAATACTTGGAAAGTTTCGGGGTTAAGGGTTGAAGCTAATCCTGCTTTAGGGCTAAACAGCGCGCAAACCGTTGAAATCGAAGCTGTATTTACGCCTGAAGCTTATGTTGAATTTAAGGCGGACGGAGTCGAAGGCACTGTCAAAGGAGCCGATATGAAAGAAACTCTCATGAAAACGGCTTTAAGCAAAAACATAAAAGACAAAGGACCTTCTTTCTGCAAAGGACCCGAATTTAAGATCACTTCTTACGACGTTGCCTCGGGCGATATCAATATCAATGCGAGGGGCACATCTGTAACATTGAAATATAAGGATGGTAAATACTCTTTCTTGAGAGCTAATTTCGGAGAAGGCAGACTGCTTGAATACTATAGAGATAGCATGGCAAGCAAATCCAAAAGCGCTTTGGATAAAGGGCTCGCCGGACTCAAATATAACGGCGGAGAGTTGCTTGAAGGATACAATCTTATTGCAAATCTTCTCGGTACGGATATGGATGAATACACCGAATTCAGACATATCGAAGAGTCTAAGAGCAGAGAAATGGGAGATATTTTCTCCGCAACCGTCAGAAGCTTGGATCAAGACGGAACGGATCTCGATAGAAGAATTACAGAAGTTGAAGACAAATTATTGGCGGATTTGGATACGACACTGCAAGAGATAGCCAAGGATTTTGATTCATTCAAATCTTCACCCGATTCAAAAATATCCGAAGATCAATTTGAGGCCGATTATATTATGAGGCTTCAACTCGCCGGGGCGCCTTCTTCTTATTATAAAGGAGAGACACAAAAGCTTGTCGATATTTTGAGAAGTCATGATTATGCCGGAATAGATAAGGCTGATTTGTTCGCAGTCGGAGGTACTTATTATAAGGTGAGAGAGAAAGTTCTCTCGATTTTCTTCAAGGAAACGGGAGCTGTCGCGTTGAAAGACAGTCCGAGCCAAGCGGAAAAAGAGTTGGTCTCAAAAACAATACAAAGAATCAGCGACGCGCTTAATGCGGCCGAATCGCATGGAAATTGGGTGGATGATACCGTTTGGATTGGAGAGTTCGATAAATTGTTCCCTCAAACTGTTTCAAAAACATCGGAAACGACTCCCCCGTCGGCACCTGAAACGGTACAACCGACGCCGGAAGTTAAGATTGAGCTCAACGAAGCCAATCTCGACACAAAAGAGAAGGCTTTCGATGAATATGAAAAGTATGTTGGGCTTTATTTCGATTCTTTGCAGGGATTGGTCAGCGATTCGAGTTTCGATTATGGCGATCCTTCCGTTATAGAGACCGTTTTGCGATCTCTCGGTGCATCTACTGCTGAAATGCCTTCGAAAGACAGTGCCGAATTGCAGTGGCAAGTTTTGATAGATTTCAAAAAGGATCAATTCCTCCAAACTCTTGAAAGCGGACGCAGTGACTTTTATACAAATTATGACGCTGTTACTTCGAAAGCTCCGGATAAAATCGCCGCGGCAAAAGGGTTATTGGAATCAACCGTACAAACAAGCGGACTTAAGCAAAAAGTTGACGAGATTAAGAAAATCGCTCCTCAAGGCGCGGTTTATGAGGACAAATATTTCGAGATGCTCGAAGCGTTAATGTTCATGGACAAACCGATGTTTGAAGGATTGCCTTCAAATCCGGCAAATGAAGAGATTTACAGAGATTATGTCAGAGGCGTATTCGCACAGATGTTACGGACCGGTGCGAAATCGGATTCGGAAGCCAGAAATATATATATGAACGCTCTGCAAAACATGGACAGATATTCCGGAACCGCTTGGCAAGCAAGCGACGCTTATTTGTACACGAGAGTTGCCGAAATGGACAAGGCTCTCGGCGCTTCACATCCGAGAAATATAAATGCGGGATATGATGTTGAGGGATTTATGGATTTGAGATACAGGGAAACTGTTCAATATGTTAATAATTATCATCAAAATGTAGATGCACTTGCCAGATCCGGTATTATTGAGTCGTACATGGATATGGAAAAAATCTTCCTTGAGAATAAAGGAAATTTCTGGGTAAGAGTGGAAGGGTTGAATTTAGATCAAAATAAACGTCAAGAAGTTGGTAAATACGAGCAGAGCGTACACTCTGTAACATTCAATCTGGATATTGCCACAGGCACACGAATCGGATTATATAAAAATACTTTGGATTACATGTATGGACTTTTGCAGAAAGGCGATAGCTTTGACGGAGACGACATCAGGGATCACATAGTTGATACTGCGAAAAGTTTCGGCACTACCCTTGACAAAAACTCAATAGTTGTTGCATAATTGGTTTCTTAAATAATAAGAAACCTTATGGAGAGACCTTCCTTCTTTGAAGATGAGAGCAGTTCTTCTGCGGAATCCGAACTCGGTTCGGAACAAATTTTAACTTTACCGTTTGAAAGGTTAAAAGCATTGATAGGTTCCATTCCGGAATTGAAGATGGCTTATACGAGATTACGTGTCGCTATGGTTACCGGTTTGGCTCCGTCTGTTGCCGGTGCAAGAGAACTTTATCAGGATCCACATGCATATACACCGATTTATACCAAAGGCGATGGCGATATTAATTATTTCGCATATTCAATCACTCAACAAGCTATAGGCACAGTATCAAAACTTCTTATTGATAGTTTGGTACCGGATAAAGTTAAAGCTATCGAAAAAATTGCCGTTTATGCCGTTATATGGGCGACATTTTTTGGAATATTGGCCATTGATGGCTTAACCCATGGAAGACACTTGCACTATCATCCGTTCGCGTTAGCCGCAACGGCTTTGACTCAGTCCATTACTTATGCGGCAAGCGCAAGCGAAGAAAGTATAGCCAAACGACATCTTCTTAGCGGAAGAGGATTGGCGGATACAATCGTTGCGCAAGGTGTAGCACTTTTGCAGAAGTTGGGAGTATTTTAGAAATATGGTTAATATCGATGATTTTTCTAATTGCACTTACCTCCCCTTGACAGACCCCCGATTCACTGGTAATATTCCGCTCTTTTAAGCATAAAACTTTGATTATCAAGGTTCTTAAAACCGGGATTTTATTCGCTCTTTTACAAACCACCGTTACGGCGTTTTACGAATTGCCGGTGATGGATTTTGATCCAACCGAATATCACTCATCGAGTATTGTGAGCGTGGAAGGAGATGCCTCGGAAGATGCCTCTTCTTACTGCCTTTCAACCATACAAGAAACTCTTGAGATTCTACCCGCCGAACAAACCGCCGCTTTGGATAAGATTGTTTTGGTTTTCGAGGAAGATGCGACTCGAGGACAAGCCGGAGGTTCCATGATGAAAATCAGATGTACCGACATGTCGAAAGAAGAGATGACCGCGGTCGTTATTCATGAAATGGGACATGTTGTCGATACCGGGATGCTACAGGGAGTCGAGGCAGATTCCGTAGGTTATGAAGATGGCAGTAAACCGGTTTATACTGATGATTTAAGCGCCGATTTTTACAAGATTTCTTGGATATCGAACTACGAATTCCAGGAGGGCGTTACGGGATTTTCGTTTGTGACCAGATATGCGGCAAGTGATCCGTTTGAAGATTTTGCCGAAACTTATCTCTATTATATTTTGCACGGAAAATCGTTTCGCGAATTGGCTACGGTGAATGATGAATTAGCCGAGAAATATGATTTTTTTAAGAATGAAATTTTTGACGGGGTCGAATATTTAGACATTGATGAATATGAAGGATCTTCGTATGAAAGACCTTATGATTCGACCGTCCTCGATTATAATTTGGAAAACTTATTGAGTACGATTTGGTAGGACTCTCCGGTTTTATTACTGGAGTCATCCTTTCCAAACCTCCTCCATAATCTCCCCCGTCAAGCGGGGGGGATTTCTTTATACGTGAAGGGAAACCTGACGTTTCCCTTCACGAGCCTGCCTTGCCGGCAGGCAGGCTTCCTTTCGACATATGTTATAAGCCAAACAACTTTCGCTAAGTTCGGTTTCGTTTAGGTTCGGGGCCCACAAGATCCGAACCACTCGAAACCTTTATGCGCTCAAGTCGTTGGGCTTATCTTGAATTTATCTCGCAAAGTGCAAAATGTCTGTGCACATTAACAGGTTCGAAGGTCTGCCCCCGAGGCAGACTGCTTTGTTAACCTTAGGCGTTTTCCTTGGCATATATACCGCTTTGCTTTAAAATCTCCTCCGTCAAATCATGGTGGGTGTAGCTCAGTTGGTTAGAGCGCCAGGTTGTGGCCCTGGAGGCCATGGGTTCAAGTCCCATCACTCACCCCAGCACAAGGAAGTGACGTGACACCAGTTTTTTAGTACGCAACCGGTTTCTCCGCACTCACCCATTCTCCGAACTTCTGAAGTCTGCGACTTCCGATGTTCCCAATATTCGTCTATTAGGGCCTGTGCACACTAATTTATTTATCTTACCCAATCCGGCTCCATAATATAAATATCAAAAACCGCTTTGTAGATCGCCGCTATCTCTCTGATTTTGTAATATTTGCCGAAAACATAACCTTCTTCGTTTGTCGCCGAATAACCCGCGCTGTCTATACCAAGCGCCGTACAGGTGAAAATCGCCCTCGGCAGGTGAAATCCTTGCGTCACCAATATCGCCTCCTCCACACCAAAAACCTCACCGGCGCGAACGCATGTGTCATAAGTTCTTCTTCCAGCATAATCCAATACAATGTTTTCTGCCGGTATCCCTTCCGTACCAATCAAGTATTCGTACATCGCCGTGGGTTCATCGTAGTTTTCGAACCTGTTATCGCCCGATACGAGTATTGTATCAACCAATCCGGCGTCATATAGTTCGGCCGCGGTTTCCAATCTGTCTTTCAGTGCATCCGACGGTGTGCCATCATCTTTTATTCCAGCTCCAAAAACTATCGCCACTTCGTAATGAGGGATATCGTCGATATCGCTGTAAATTTGATTTTTTCCCCACTGATAAACTATCAATGGAGACACGAAAAACAAAATCGCCACCAAAAAAACGCATATCGCAACCGCCATAATGAGCTTTTTTTTCATAATCCCAAATCTATTTCCGGAAGTTTCTCTTTCGGGGTATCTTTCGCGACCCTGTTCAGCTTAATCATGACCGATTTCAAGAGCGCCGCCGAAAATTCCCACATGTCGTCGAATTCATATTTAATTCCGCGGGATTCAAGATATTCTCGTAGCGTGAATGTCGCCAACTGCACAACCGGAGCTTTGATTTTCTTTTCCTCGTCCAAAACCGTACCTGTTGTTTTGTGAGGGATGCTCAAGCCCGCCGCCAACATCGCCTCTCCCCACTCGTTTATATCGTCCCTCATCTGTGGCGACAGCACCTCTTCATCATCAAGATCTTCCATCTCTTTTGCTTTATTTTTGAAAATCTTTCTCTCCTCTTTTGTCAGATCAACTTTTCCGCCATCCGCTAATTTTTTCTCCGGATCTTCGTAACCTATCAACTTAAGCTCGTCACCCGCCTCTCTTTTAATATCTTCATGACTCAAAATCAACAAAGCCAAAATGAAACTTGCGGGAATATTTTCTCTTAAAAGCTGAACTATAAGCGTCAATGCGCCTGTGCTTGCGCCGCCTTTTATAAGTTTCACCAAAAGGTTTGCCAATTTATCCTCTTTTTTCTTCTGTTTCCCTTCTTCGCGTTGAATAGCCTTGATTGCTCCGGAAGCTTTTTTCATCTGTTCACGTAAACGCTCGACGGCTTCGGCACTTGCACCGCCTTCGCTTGCTTCATTACCTAGAAATGACTCAAAATCCGACATTATTTTTTTGTTACTTTAGATCCCGCAAAAGCATTATATAACATTACCACCACCCAGCCGACACAAAATCCATCAACAAGCCCATCCAAAAAACCCATTCCCGCTCCTTTTAAGGTTATCGCATACCCGGGATAAACATTTATCAACAATTCCAACTGCGTATTCATATACCCCGTATACACGGAAACCACCGTCAGAAGGGCCAGCGATACTCCCCAAAACGTACCCAGCGCCAATCCTGCGGCTACAGGTTTCAACTTCATATTTTATTTTTATTAAATGACGCTGACTAACGTATCTTTGAATACCCTCCCGTCATATTTCTGTTTTTTCTTCTCTTGAAACGCAACTTTGCCGTTCTTCAGAGCAAAAAGCGTCCAGTCACCACCTATTCCAACGTTTGAACCGGCATGATATTTCGTGCCTTTTTGTCTGATCAAAATTGAACCCGCATGAACCGTTTCTCCTTCGAAAACTTTTACACCCAGTCTTTTGGACTGTGAATCGCGCCCGTTTTTACTGGAGCCGCCGGCCTTCTTATGTGACATATGAGTTTAGATTAGAGATTTGAATGGAATGCGGGGAGATTTTATACAAGAATACCAGGTTTGGCAAGTCGTTTTGCACTCCATATGGGACAGGGAGTCGGATTTTATGATATAATGTATGGATAAAATTTAACGAAAATAATGGGTTTCATACGGAAGAATCTCGGACTGGGACTGATGTTACTGCTGATTTTTCAAATGAACAGCGGAATTGTTTTGGCTGACGAATCTTACGAATTAACGGAAGAGCAATCGGAGGAAGCGGAAGAACTTTCAGAAGAAACTGTTCGTTCGGCTTATTTGATACTGAAACTGAACGCCGAATTAAATCAAAAAAAGCACGAATATACCCTTATAGGAAATCAGATCGAGGATGCGAAAACGGAACTCACGACTTTGCGAGAGTCCATAGATACCCTAAACGAACAGATTGAGAATTTGGATGCTTTGATCGCGGAATCTGAAGAAAAAGTAAGGAATGTGACTTCTCAAATCGGCGAAGCGGAAACCGGAATTGTACAGATTATGGACGATGTCGAGATGAGAGAGTTACAGATTGAAGAGCAGAAGGATGCCGCGGGAAAGCTGATGCAGATTTTATATGTAAAAAAGAACGTTTATTACGACGATGACGATAATTTAAGCACCCTTAAGTTGGTTTTAGCCGAAGGGAGTGTTTCCGACATCACTCAAAACACAACTTATATTGAAATACTTGAGAAAACCACTGAGGAACTTTTGGGAGATTTGGATCAAAATAAAAGGGAGTTGGATGTCAGAAAGGGCGAACTGGAAGAGAAAAATGTGATTTTAGCAAAATTGCAGGGATATTTACTCGCGGAAAAAAAGAGTCTCGACGCAGAACTCTCCGGTAAGGAGTCTTTATTGGCCGAAACGGAAGGCAAAGAAACGATTTATCAAGATCTTTTAATTTTATCAAAACAACAGCAAGAAGAGGTCGCCTCGGAAGTCGAGAAATTGCAAGCGAACATAGATTTGCTTGAAGGCAAAATCACCGCTGATGACCTGACGGATGAAGAATTACAAGAGATTTTAAATATAAAATCCGAAGCTTCAGATGACAATAATGACGATGCATCCGATTATTTGCAATTGGATTGGCCGGTTTCACCCGAAGAAAAAGGATTGTCGGCTTATTTTGATGATTCGGGATATGTTTCTGCATTCGGAGTCGCGCATAACGCAATAGATATACCGGTGACTCAAGGCACAACGATAGAGGCTCCCGCAGACGGTGTTGTCTACAAAGTCAGTTATGACGAAAACAGTATCGGTTACGCTTATGTCATGATCGCTCATAGGAAAGGGGTTGTTACCGTTTACGGGCACGTTTCGGCAGTCGCTGTCGTAGAAGGAGATTATGTTTACAGAGGGCAAATTATAGGATTGACCGGTGGAACGCCGGGCACAGTCGGAGCCGGTTTGCGAACTACCGGCGCACATTTGCATTTCGAAGTTTGGCAGGATGGCGTACTTGTTGATCCTTTGAAATATTTGGATTTGGCGGAATTACCGTTGGATACTCTCCGAGAAGATTATCTTGAATTGTTACAAGCGGAAGTGGAGGCGGAAATAGAGGAGATTGAAGCGGAAATAGAGGCAATGGGGAAATAATGCGGTCTACGGTCTGTGAGCTCTATTCATCCAACACTTCTTTGTACTCCAATTTATATATATGCAGAAATGTAAGGATCAAGATTAAAGCGAAGGGACCGAGGATCAAGCCTTTGAATCCGATTGTGAATATGCTTCCAAGTACCACGAATAGAACCATCAACGGATAGATGTGCGCTTTGCCTCCTATCAAATAAGGTTTTACCAAATTATCAACCGTTGAAATCACGGCGATGCCCCATATCACCAAGAAAACACCAGCCACCCAATGCCCGGTGGAAAACAGCAAAATTGTAATTGGCACCCAGACTATTGCGGCTCCAAGGTATGGGACTATCGAAAAGAAACCTGTTATAGTTCCCCAGAATGCTGAATTGTCCACCCCGGCTATCGCATACCCCACTCCGGCCATCAATCCTTGCACTATCGCCGCTCCGAAAATGCCGTAAATGATCGCCCTGCTTACAGTCGAGAGCTGTTTGAAAAGCACTCCCTCGTATCTGTTCGGCATGGGTAAAATTCCTTGTATATATTTTGTGATTTTGTCGCCGTCTCGAAGGAAATAAAACAACGAAAGAAGAAGCACGAACAGATGAACCAGCAAAAAGGATACTTTTTTGGCAAGATTTTTAGTTTGATCAACCAAAAAACTACCCAATGAACTTGCCGCGGAAGCCAACGAGTTGGTAATGTCTTCCCTCGTAACCGGAGAGTATTTTTCTATTTTATCCAAATATTCACCAATGATACTGTTTCGAATCATTTCAGGCAAAAGATGCATATCTTCAAGATCATATGATGATATTTGTTCTTCGATATATCCCACGGCAGATATAGTTTCCGACGAGAGCAGTGAAATCAAAAGCGACAAAGGAGTAAGCACCACTGTAAGTATTATTATCGTACTTAAAAGCGCCGCGAGCCACTTCAGTTTGCCTTTGAACAGACGCACGAATAATTTCTGCAAAGGAGAAGCAACCGAAGCTATCACCGCCGCCATTATTATCGGTACAAGAAACGGCGAGATCATATAGGTTATAAATCCCAGCAGGAGAATTATCACCGCGATCAGAAAATATTTCGACAGATCTTTCAAAACCAGTTTCCCGTAAGTATGGTCACCCATTTCTTCGTCAAACTGTTCAAGGTTTGTTTTTTTGGGCATATTTGTTTTTGTTAATACGGAAATAGTATCGCACTTAAATCATCTTCCTGCAAAGCATATCAATAATCTTTTTCCCAATGTTTAATTCCGGATGCACGATGTCAAGATTACAAAAACCCGGATTGAAAATATTTATTTCGGAAAGATGCTCCACGTCGTCTTTGCTCATCAATAAATCCAATGCGGCCAATTCGATCCCATGTTTTTTAAAATGAGGTCTCAATATTTTTACAATTTGACGATCCCTTTTTGTAGGGTCGCAAAGTTCAGCTCCATTATTTGCGCAAATACAAACTCCTTTTTTAACATCAGGTAGACGGATATAAGATCCCAGAATCTCTCCCTCCATGATTACGACTCTTTTATCTCCTCTTTTTGGTGCGCTAAGAAAATATTCCACGACCAACATCGTTTTATCCAAAGATTTTTTCAAATATTCTTTAATCATTTTTGAAATGTCTTTTTCGGACAACGATATTTCGTTTTTCAACTTATATCCATAAAACCGGCCATCTCTGTAACGGATATGTTTTACGCCTTTGCCACCAAAACTATCACTTTGTTTGATAACGCAATTTCGAAGTTTTTTAATTGAGGCGACAGCGTCTCGTACAGTCTTAACGTAAAATGTTTTCGGAGTGAGCTCGGGGAAATGCTTCAAGTAAGCTTTTGTACCAATTTTTAAAATACCTTTCGGGTGATTGACGGTAGGGATTTTTTTCGAAATCAACATGTCTAATAAATGTCGATAATATTTGTCTATTGGTGGATCTTTTTTTAAAAAAACCAAATCGAAATCATCTAGATTCACGATGGTTTTTTTGTCATTTAGCTTAGATCTTGTTTTAAAAGCAACAGGTTTATTTATAAGTTTTGTATTCACGACGCCTTCTTTTGATAAATCACAGGCATCAAAAACAAAAACTTCCAAGTTGGGTCTGGAAATAGATTCTTTAACAAATATGAAAAAGGTGTCTTGCTCGTCTAATTGTAATGGATTCGTCACGATCCCAAGCCTTTTCCTCATCATGATTTCAAGAAATTAACCGTTTGTGTAAATGTATCAAATTCCGGGATGAAATTCCAGTTTTGTATTTACAACGAGGATCCCGTATCGATGCCGTAACCACGATGGAATTCTTTAGCACTCGAGTCGCGTACTCTTTAGGGCCTGTGCACACTATTGGTTTCGATTGGAATATCGCAGATATTATAGCAGTTCAAGGAACGACGACGAAGTGATACTGGGAAGCCCCGCTAAGCGGGGCGAGGAGGAGTGACGCAGAAATGCTTAAAATCTGCTTATTCCCGGAGGGTTAAAGAGAAAATCATCCATCTTTTTCGTTGCTCGTCACTCGCGTACCAACGGGTACGCAGCGCTCCTCGCGCCTCAAATCTGAATAATTTTCTCTTTAACCAATTCGGAACCAATAGTGTGCACAGGCCCTAGTTGGCAGCTGCGGCTAGTCTTTGGAATCCATCCAGATAGTTATCTTCAAAAAGAGTTGGCCAGTCAGCACTGAATTTCCATACACCCGTCCCGCTGTTGCATCCTCCTTGTTCGCTGATAGCATCCGCCACGGCTTCTAATTCACTCGAGCTGATCACACAACGACCTTCTTCATATCCCTCATGTCCGCTCGGACAATTACCGGAAGAGTCGGCAAACTCCCAATCAAGTGCGTTTACACCCCAGGCAAGTTCCAAGCCCAGCTCGCGAGCGGCTGTTCTCTGCTCATCAATAAAACCTCCCAGATTACCTTGAGCTTTCACGTCTGCTATTTGAGCGTAGGTCGTATCAACATCTTTAAACTTGTGACCATTGTGTTTAATGATCATATCCGTAGGATCGTGTCGAATTATTAATGGAAAATTTTGCCCATCGGAAATTTTAAAAACTTCTTTAATAACTGCACCCATCTGATCCAACACAGCCGAATCCGGTCCTTCGTCTGTGAAATTCCCAAGATCATCCAATATAACAACACCGGCAAATGTCCCATTATCGATAAAGCCACTTAAATCTAAGCTTTCGTAGAATCGGATCTTTTGCTCCCATGCATCAAAATCGAAATATCCACCGGATGTAGTATAATCGTCCCATTTTGCCAATTGAGGTGTGAGTTTTAGCCCGGCGGTTTCAAAATTCCCCATTAACCACTCAATATAATCGGGATCAGTTGTTATTATTCCGTTTGTCATGCCTGTTTGAGAGGCAACTTCACTTAGAGAATCCGGATCGTCATAAATTCCACCCAGTTGCCAAACGTAAAAATTACCACCACCATCCGGACATTCATAATCTGCCGTATCTAATACTTCGTGAACTTTTTTCGAAACATCGGTACAGGCCATAGTTAAGCAACCAGCAAGTACTGCGGGAGCGATTCTGGGTAAAAAGCTTGATCTTCGATTTGGTTCTAGATTGTTTATGCTAAATGCCATGTGGCAATGGTCTTTAAGTTCTGCCGGGATTTCCTCACGATGAAATCTTTGAGCTTCTTCTGTCATACAAATGATAAATTATCAAACGCCATACTCCATCGTACTGGTTGGGGCGGTAGGATTCGAACCTACGGATGGTGGCTCCAAAGGCCACTGCCTTACCACTTGGCGACGCCCCAGCAATCAGCTTTATAAGATGGACCGTTCTCCCTGTCTGCCGACAGGCAGGTTCACTACCGGCCTGTCGTAAATTTATATGGTTTCTGAACCTTTTTCAAGAAATTAATTTCATTTCAACTATAAATTTTCTTCCTCTAGAGATTTTAATACATCTTTTACCGCTTCTTGTTCTTCTTTTTTTGATTTTTTATTGGTCATATTTTTTTATAAGAAATTTTGCTAAAATTAGTTATAGCTTATGGAAAACCAAAAGATTGCGCAAATTTTTCAGGAGATAGGAGACATGCTTGAGATTACCGGCGATAGTGTTTTCAAAATTCGATCTTATCATCGCGCCGCGCAGGTTGTCGCAAATTATCCTTATCATCTTCGTGATATTTACGAAAAAGATCCGAAACTTCTCGACAAAATACCCGGCATCGGCAAGTCTTTGATGGGAAAAATCATAGAAATACTCGATACGGGCGACTGCAAAAAACATTTACAACTTGTTAAACAAATTAAGCCGGGACTTCTAGATATCATGAAACTTCGTGGCATCGGACCGAAAAAAACCAAACTTTTTCACGATGAACTCTCGATAGATTCCGTTGCCAAGCTGAAAAGTGCCGCAAAACGCGGGCTTATTCGCGAGCTCTCGGGAATGGGAGAGAAAAGCGAATCGGAGGTTTTAAAATCTATAGAATCTTATGGCCGCTTGAAGGCTCGAATTCCCATGTATGAAGCGCTGGATATTGCGGAAGAGATTATTTCTTACATGAAGAAATCGGACGCCGTTTCTAAAGTCGAATATGCCGGCAGTTTGAGACGCAGGCTTGAAACTGTCGGAGATGTCGATATTTTGGCATGCGGAGATAAGCCCGAAGAGATTATCAAATATTTCTGCGACTTCCCTTTTATTTCGCATATCGAATCACGCGGCAATACTAAGACAACTGTAATTTTGGAGAATGGCATGCAGGTGGATTTAAGAGTTGTCAGTAAAGATGATTTCGGAGCGGCGTTGTATTATTTTACAGGTTCAAAAGCTCATAATATCACCACTCGCAAGATTGCCCAGAAGATGGGACTGAAAATAAACGAGTATGGAGTTTTTAAAGGGAATAAAAAAATCATTTGCAGAACCGAAGAAGACGTTTTCAAAGCGATCAATCTCCCCTACATCATCCCCGAAATGCGCGAAGATACGGGCGAGACAGATTTTATTAAACCGATCGAAATCTCCGATATCAAAGGTGAACTTCATTCACATTCGGACTGGTCCGATGGCGAAAATACGATCACGGAAATGGCGGAAACGGCGAAAAAAACGGGGTATGAATTCATCGCAATCACGGATCACTCAGCCTCTTTAAAAATCGCCCACGGACTCGATAAAACAAGGCTCGAGGCTCAAATAAAAGAGATTGAGACTTTAAATAAAAAAATCGAAGGCATTAAAATCCTAACAGGAGCGGAAGTTGATATTTTGAGAGATGGTTCGCTCGATTTGCCGGACTCGATTTTGAAAAAACTCGACATTGTGATTGCGTCCGTACACACATATTTCAGGCTTACGCGTGAGGAACAAACCGCACGAATAATTAAGGCGATTTCGAACCCTTTTGTGAAAATTATAGGGCACCCGACCGGCAAACTTATCGGCATGAGAGAGGCGTATGATATCGATCTTGTAAAAGTCATGGAGGCCGCTAAAAAACATAATGTCGCGATAGAGTTAAATTGTAACCCGAAAAGGCTCGACCTTTCCGCGGAACATCTGAGGATGGCGAAAGATATGGGAGTGATGATTTCGCTTGGCACGGATTCGCACGGCACCTCTCAATTGTCGTATATTAAATATGGCATCTTTATGGCAAGACGCGGATGGCTTGAGAAAAAAAATATACTTAACACTATGGATTATGCATCGATTTTATCAAGCAAACATCACGAATAAACACACCTCTTTCGAGATACGCGATGACGGCATTGTTCATCAAATAAGTAGAGTTCTTAGGATGAAGGTTGACGAAAAGATTGCACTTTTTAATGGTGGCGGCGTGGATTTTTTATGTGAAATTAGATCTGTTGCGAAAGATTGCGTCGGCGTGGATGTCGTTAATAGGGTTAAAAGCGAAGCGGAAAGAGAGATTAAAATCCATTTGTATCAAGGAGTCCCGAATGTTTGGTCGAAATTCGAGGAAGTCGTACGAAAATGCACGGAGCTTGGCGCAATCAGTTTTCACCCTGTAATTATGGAAAGATCCGAGACACGTTTGAAAAATGGCGATTTGCCACCAAAACTTGAAAGGCTTTCAAAAATTATGATCGAGGCTTGCGAACAGTGTGGCGGAAGCGTTTTGCCCATGATTGGCAATGTCGAGGATCTCAAAAGCGCTTCTGATGCGGCCCCGGGTGTGAAAATAATGGCTTATGAAGGCGACAAAGAGACCTCGTTGGAAGAGCTGATGTCGGAGATGAGAAATGCTGGAGAGGTCAGTTTATTCGTAGGACCTGAAGGCGGGATAACGAAAGGCGAAGCTGAATATTTCGTGAAATCGGGAGGGGGAACGTTTAATCTTGGGAAAAGAATTTTGAGAACGGAAACCGCACCGGTGGCTGTAATCGGAAGGATTTGCTTTTAGTCAACATCGGTAGTAGACTTTTTAAGCAAATTTTTAACCAATATAAAAATGAAAAAAATTGCACTGTTAACGTTGGCATTGGCGCTAATTGGAATTTTTAGCGGATGCTTTCTCGCCAAGCAGGAGATCATCTTCACAACTCCCGCTTATTCTTACTTGGTACCGGCCGTAGACACGATTGATTTCACAACCAAGTACGAGACTAACGCTTATATTTCAAAAATCATTTGCGCGGACGAAGAGACATTGAACACCAGCGGACCTTCTTTGATGAGTTCTTATGCCAAACCGGATACGGATATGGTAAATACCGTTTTCAATCTCTCGTTGGACAGGCTTGATAAGTTCGACGGTCAACTTTGCGACTTATATATAACAGCTTATGATACCGCTACAACAGAAGAGACCGAGGCCGTTTTGAGAGCAAATATCGGCGAAATACCTGATGCCGTCGTAGTCGAACCTGTCGAAACACTTTGTGAAGATGGAACTGTTTGCGTAGAAGAAGAGGTTGTTGCCGACGATACAACCACCGACGAAGTTGTCGAACCGGTAGTTGAGGAGGAGCCTGTTACGGATACGGAAGTAACAGAGTAATTTGATTTTGCAATTTGAAAAAGACCTCGCTATCGAGGTCTTTTTTTTATAGAATGATATCTGTAGCGTAACTTGAATTAGTGAACAAAATTTTTGAACAATTCGTAGGGCTTTTTGAAGCCGAAAATCATAAGTTGAACCTTTGTAAATTCGAGGGACGAAAAGAGTTTTTTGCGAGACATATTATGGATTCGCTCGAGTGCGCACAGTTTTTTTCCAACGCAAAGAAGGTTTTGGATCTCGGTACCGGCGGAGGATTGCCGGGGCTTGTGCTTGCGATACAAAGGCCTGATATACAGTTCACACTCGTCGATTCGATCAATAAAAAATGTACTTCCGTTCAAGAGATGGTGAAAACGCTTGCCCTGAAAAACGTCATTGTCAAATGCGCTCGGGCTGAAGATTTGGCGCATGATCCGATTTATAGGGAGAAGTTTGATATGGTAATTGCAAGAGCTGTAGCTCCCCTACCAACCTTGTTGGAACTCGGGTCGGGGTTTGTGAGACGTGGCGGAGTTTTTATAGCTTATAAAGGTCCGAAATATGCGGAAGAGTTACCTACCGCCAAGAATGCGATGGCGATCACGAATTTCGATCTTGAAAAAATCCATCATTACAGATTGTCCGGACTCGATATACCTTTTACGCTGTTGCTTTTTACAAAAAATAGACCTTTAAACTCAAATTACCCGAGACAAAATGGCTTACCATCGAAAAAACCACTTTAAAGTATATCAGGTAAAAGATAAGTTTTTCCTCAAAGCCAAGGAGGAGGGTTATCGCGCAAGGAGTGCGTACAAGCTCAAGGAGATTTTGGAGAAGTTTAAAATAATAAGTACCGGATTCAATGTGCTTGATTTGGGGTCTGCGCCGGGAAGTTTTTTGCAGGTAATAAGCAGAATTGTCGGTCCTTCGGGGAAAGTGATAGGGATTGATCTTAAAAAAATCGAGCCCTTCTCGGGCAAAGAAGCGCTGAAAAATATTACTACTTATACGGGCGATGTTTTTGATGTCAATTATTTAAATCAAATTCTTGGCACTCAAAAATTCGATACGGTTACTTCCGATTTGATGCCAAATACGACAGGCATTAAGTTTCTCGATCATGATAACAGCGTTGATTTGAATATCGCGGCGCTAAAAATTACAAGGCGCCATTTGAAACGCGGCGGATCGGCTTTGTTTAAGATTTTTAACAGCAATGAGTTGAGAAGGTTTCTATTTGATGCGAAAAAGATTTTTAAAGATGTAAAATCCATTAAACCTGCGGCCGTCAGAGCGACAAGCAAAGAAATTTATATCGTGTGTATCGGGTATTTAGGAAGTAGCACGTATACATGTAAATAATAATAATGCTATAATTCCGCCTGTCTTTAATTTTTTTTACAGTGGCAAAAAACAATCATTATAGAGCTGAGCAGGATGCTCTCGGCGAGGTTTTCGTCCCTTTTGATGCTTATTTCGGATCTTTTACAGCGAGAGCTCTTGAAAATTTCCGGATAAGCGGCATTACGGCGGGGAAAGATTTCAAAGTTGCTCTCGGATATGTGAAACTCGCGGCTTGTCGCGCGAATGAAAAGCTTGGCGAACTTAATGCGAAAGAGGCGAATGCAATTGAAAAAGCGTGTATTGAGTTTTGTGATGGTAAATTTGATAACGAATTCGTTTTGGATGTTTTTCAGGCTGGTGCCGGGACTTCGTACAATATGAATGCGAATGAGATTATTGCGAATAGGGCAAATGAGATTTTGGGTGGCAAAAAGGGCGAGTATAAGTTCGTTCATCCGAATAATCAGGTCAACATGGCTCAGTCGTCGAATGACGTGATCCCGACTGCAATAAGGGTCGCTTTGGTTATGATGAACAGATCGTTTTTGTCCGAGATTTCACTTTTAATAAAAAGTTTTGAAAAAAAAGGAGAAGAATTTAAGAATATAAAAAAAGTTGGCAGAACTCATTTGCAAGATGCGGTACCGATCACTCTCGGTGCCGAGTTTATGGCTTATGCTCAAGCCTTAAAAAACTCTCGAGAGAGCTTGGTCGAGGCAATCGAAAACCTAAAAATACTGGGTATAGGCGGCACGGCAATCGGGACGGGAATAACGGCTCATCCGAAATTCAAAGATGCCGTAATAACCGAATTGTCAAAAATCGTCGGAGGAAAATTCACAAAAGCTCCCAACTCGATTACCACAACTCACAGTATGCAAGATTTTACGCGATTTTCGGCCGCTTTAAGAAATCTCTCGATAGAAATTTTCAGGATTATGGGAGATATAAGGCTTATGAATGCCGGACCGAGAGCCGGACTACGCGAAATAAAACTTCCGAAAGTTCAACCCGGCTCATCAATAATGCCTGCAAAATTGAATCCGTCGATCCCCGAATGCATGACCATGATTTGCGGACAGATTATGGGAATAGATACGACTGTTGTTTTTGCGGCGCAAGGCGGACAACTTGAGCTCAATTGGTATACCCCGCTAGTTATGTTTAATCTGACGATGGCGGTTATGATTTTGACAAACGGAATAAAAATGACTCGAGAAAAATGTGTGGACGGAATAGAGGCTTGCGAAGAAGAGATCAAAGCCGCCTTCGATAAAAGTTTGTGTATGGCAACAGAGCTTGTTCCCAAACTTGGCTATCACGAAGTCGCGAAGTTGGTAAAAAAGGCTATGAAGAGCGGGAAAATGCTAAGGGAAGTGCTATAGACGAATAGACTCATAAACACATAGTGGCAACTTATTCCGTTACAACAATCTCCATCTCGTATTCATCGCTCACGCCGCTTGAGTCTTCGACTTCGAGTGTGACCGTATAAACTCCAACATCTTCAAACGTGTGGGTTGGTTTGCGATCATAACTTTTCTCACCATCTCCAAAATCCCAAGCGTAACTGTCTATCGCGCCGGTACTGCATCCCGCGTCGAAAGTTACCACCAAGGGTGATTTACCTTCAGAAATACTTGGTTCAAAACAAGCCGATATGGAAACCGGCCTTACAACTATGCCCAAAGATGCCGTATCTTCGGATCCATCGGCCGCGATAACCGTAACCGTCGCTGTAAACGAACCGACATCTTCATATTCATAAGAAACTTCCGCGCCGCTTACATAAGCTTCCGAGCCATCGCCAAAATCCCATTCGTAAGCCACGATTTCGCCATCCGGGTATGAGGAGCCGGCCGCGCTGAATTCAACTTCGAGCGGAACCTCTCCGGATACCGGAGATGCCAATAAAGATGCCGTAAGCCCTTGGGCTTCAACAACGACAACAACAGTATTCGTGCCAATGTTTCCATCGCCGTCAATGACCGTAAGAATAGCGTTATAAGTGCCTTCTTCTTGGTATGTATAAGTCGTTGTTTCTCCCGTGTCGTCCACAACTTCGTCCCCGTCAAAATCCCATTCGTAATCCACTATGTTGTCATCGGCGTCGGTACTGCCGGAAGCATCAAAAGATACTTCAAATGGAACTTCTCCCATGACCGCTCCCGCCGATTCCGTAACCGCCGGATATGTTTCAATCATGGCAACCGGGACTTCTTCCGGGTTTTCAACTTCTATTGTCAGTTCTTGTGTGCCCGTCTTGTTTTCGGAATCCGTCACTTCCAAAATGATCGTATATTCGCCGACCTCTTCATAAGTGTGTTTTACGGTTCTGGTTTTTTGATAAGCGGTACCGTCACCGAAATCCCATTCGTATTTTTCTATTTCGTTGCCGACCGGACTTTCCGAATCTTCAGCGGAGAACATATATTCAACGCCGGTGAAATATTCGTCCGTTTCTTCGGTTATTATCGCCGTTGGAGAGTTTGAACCCTGAGCATCTATCTCCACTGTTGCGACATTGTACTCACCGTTGTTATCGGTAACCCTTAAGGAAACTGTGTATTTGCCTTCTTTGTCATACGTGTATGTGATTGTCTCCCCTTCTCCATCATCAAATTCCGAATCTCCGTCGAAATCCCATTCGTAAGAAACTATTTCACCGTCCGGGTCGAGACTTTCGGATGCGTCAAATGAAACTTCCAGCGGGATTTCGCCGCTTTCCGGAGTTGCCGTGAAGCTTGCTCCAACTTGTTCGTTTTCAAATACAACATCCAGCGTTATTGACTCTTCTTGTTCTTCGCCCGTATTTACATCTTCATAAGTCAACGTGAGAACGACTTGATATCTGCCACTATCGGGACCTTTTGTCGTGTATCTGTGGCTGATCGTTTCGCCGGTTGCGGTTGAGCCGTCGCCAAAATTCCATTCGTAAGAAAGAATTTTATACTTATATGGATTAAAGGGTATCCCCGAAGCATCAAATTCTATGGTCAAAGGTGCCGTGAGCCCTGTTAATTCTTCCGGATTGGTTTTTATCACGGATGTATCTTGAGCCTCCTGTTTCTCGACTTGTTTATCTGTTAAGTAGAGGTACGTGAAAGTCCATGTCATCAAAAGCATTACACATAAGCCGGCACCGATTATTGCCATAATCATACCTTTTTGTTTGCCGGATTTGTCATCTTTTTTGGCCATCAACATTTTGAAAGCGCCAATCACTCCGACGATGAACGCTATAAATATCGCCAATCCGAACATTATGTTCGTAAGTGCAATCAAAAACGGATAAAAATTTTCTTCGGTGATGCCGAACATTTTAAGAAGCGGGTTTTCGCTTCCGCCTCCTTGAACGAGCAAAATAAATATCGTTACGATAATCGCGATAAATACAAACGAACCGGTTACTATACCTGCAACCATCATCCTTTTCTTTTTATCTTTGGCTTTCTTTTCTTTAAGTTTTTTAAGTTCTTCGGGAGTAAGTTGTGCCGCCGGAGTTTTGGGTTGAACCGAAGGTTTCTGAGGCGTCGTCGGTGGTGGTGGCGCAGGCGCGATTTGCGGTTCCGCCGGAGGCGGCGGTGCAACAACCACCGGTGGCTGAGGCGCAACCGGAGGCTGCGCTGGTATTTGATTCTCCATATTTATTTTTGTTTTAGTTTATCTTTTTAACAGTGTAAATGCTCGCACCCAAAAGCGCAAATGAACAAGCCGCCAAGATGAGAACGAGTGCGCCCGTGCTTGATACCGGGATCATGCTTGTTCCTCCGGTTTCAATATCAAATACCACTTCTTTCGTAACTTGATATTCGTTGCCTTGCGCATCTTCAACCGCAAGTATCACGACAATCGGTCCCCAAGACGATTCGAAATTCACATCCGGGATTGTTCCGCTCGTACAAGATTCAAATTCGTAATTGCGATCATTGTTTGTTTTTCCATCTCCGTCGCTATCGTAGTAAGCGTTTTTGTCTATCCAGCATATTATACCCGCGTCATCTTCTTGATTGGTCGAGTACTGCAGGGTTATTTTGCCGGAGGTTCCATCGAGATGAACTTTGCCATCACTTTGAGAGGCCGTCGGAATTGTATTTAAGTATCCTATAAGTTCTTCCTCATTTAAAATCTCTACCGTCCTCGTGACATAATCTTCTTTATTTACCGAGTCCATCACTGTAAGTTTTATGGTATAGGTGCCGTAATCATCGTATTCATGAGTCGGCGTCGCGCTTGTCGAATCCGTATCGTTTGTTTTATCGCTATCGCCGTCGGAATCTTTTAATGAATCAAAATCCCAAGCATAAGAAACTATTTCTATGTCGTTCGAAGATGTTTCCGAATTGTCCGAAAATATCACGCTCAATCCATCGGCTTCATATGTAAATGCGGCAATTGGCGGATCCGTATCCGAAATTAAGATCGATTGAGTTACGTTATCGGAGTTGCCGGAATTGTCATAAACCGTAAGTTTCACTTCGTATGTGCCGGTTTCTTCATATATGTAGGTTGGAGACTCTTCTTCCGAATCCGTATCGTCGGTTTTATCACCGTTGCCATCCGAATCGGTTGCCAAATCGAAATCCCAATAAAAGGCGTAAAACTCCGCCCCGTTTGCGGTATCAACCGTTGAATTGTTCGTAAATGCGACATCAAAATTATCAACCTTATAAGTAAATGCGGCCTCCGGAGGTTCGGCAATGGATTCAACACATATTTCGGTTGTTTTGTCAGACGTGGCGGCTTGATTACCGGAATCTATGACTTTCAATCTGATATCATAACAACCTATTGCCGTCGGTATGAAATTAAGAGTTGTTTCTTCGGACTCTTCATTGTCGCTAAATCCATTCCCCTCAAGATCCCATACGTATGTAAGGTCGTCGCCATCCGGATCGTAAGATGTGCTCGAAAGCGTAATCGAATCGCCCAACATAACTTGAGTATCGCTTGCGCTAAACTCCGCGATTGGAGATGCGTTCTCTCCGTTTTCAACTTCCATTGTCGGATCTTCGTCCAAGAAATCAACGCTCGAGACAGTGTTGTTCGCTGTATCCGTAACTTCGACCACAAACGCATACTCTTTTTCTTCGCCCGTCGTGCCGTTTGTAGATATGGTCATCTCGGCTTTATTCGTCTTTGTAATCTGCGCACCCAGTTTTTCGGTAGTATCCGACGTGTCGTAATAATACCAATAGTAGTTTGCGATACTGCCATCCGGATCTTCGGCGTCAACTTCCAGCGTAATCTCTACGGGGGTGACGTTTGAGTCAGAATTTATCGTATAAGTGAGAGAGTTTATTTCCGGCGGGTCTTCGGTGATTACGATTTGTATCGTATCTTCCGAAGTTACGGTCGGATCATCTTCGTCGCTTACCGTAAGTGTTATTTCATAAGTTCCAACTTCTTCGAATTTATGACTGGCTTTTTTCTCGGTGCTCCTCGTGTTGTCGCCGAAATCCCAGCCGTATCCCAGATTTCTGGAAGAGCCGTCTTTGTTTTTCGATTCGGATGCATCAAAAGTAAATACCGTCTTAATACTGCCTTGTATGTCGGACATGCTTACCGCTATGTCGTCTTTCTGAAGACCTATAACCGCAATCGTCGAGTTGCTATCGCCTATGTATAGTTTTTTTGTATATGTGTTTTCGTTATCGTCTTCGTCGTAAGCAGTTAATGTCAAATCGTATGTTCCTGATTCTTTGTATGTGTGAGTAAAAGTTGCAGTACCGCTTGCGATACTTTCCGTCATTTCCGTTTCCGAATCGCCGTAATCCATTTCAAAAGCAACTGCGTTTTCGCTCACCGCATTAAAATCGACTTCAACCTCACCCGTTTCGCTGTCCATCGTATAGGCTATACCGTCCGGCATCTCCAGAAGAACATCGAGTACGGATTCTATTTCTATCTTGTCATCGAGGGTGGATGTTTTTCTAATATCTTCATCTTCGTATTGGTCGCTGACTTCGAGTGAAATATTTTGCTTCCCGGCTTCTTTAAATTTAACCGCCGGTTTTTCCGATGTCGCATCTCCTTCAACAAAAGTATACTCCGCGCCTTCCGTCCCTTCAAAAGTCCACAAATAAGATATTATATCGTCCGGATCCGGATCGTAGCTGTCTCCCGCATCGAAATATACCGTGCCGGGTTGAGCGGGATCTTTTATTTCATAAGAAAACCTCGGTACCGGAGCTTGAGATTCAACTGTAATTATTGTCGTATCCGTATCGGAATTATCGGAACTGTCTGTAACTTCCAATGAAACCGTATATCTGCCCGGGGTTTCCGGTTTATATGTAGCCATTTCTTCGTTACCCAATACCGTTTCCGTCCCATCCGGACCCAAAATCATCCAGTCGTAATTTGCAATCGTACCCTTATCGGTATTTGAAGCCGAACCGTCAAAAGTGAATTCCGTAGCGATTGTTCCCAAATAGATCAACGGCTGTATTCTAGCGGCCGGAGATGCAATAACAACGTCCCCTATGTATCTGTCTATGTTGCCTATCACATCCGTAACTTCAACCGAAAGTTCATAACTGCCCTCTTCCGGATAAGTACATATTTCCGTAATGATATTTTCGCTTTCGTATGTTTCCGTTCCATTTCCGCAATCCAACTTGTGGTAAACCGTATCGTCACCGTTACCATCTTTTGTGCCTTCGAGCGATATTGTAATCCCGGTAGCACCTTCGGCTTCCGTGAATTTCACTTCGTTTTCACTCGTTCCCTCCTCGTAATTCGCAAGTGTAAAATCTCCACTGCTTGTGGTCGCGGTTACGACTATATTCGATTTTGGCGGATTTACAGTTATGCTGATATAACTTTGGCCGGGAGCTATATTCGAGTCTTGGCTTGTGATGCGTAATCCGACTCTGTATGTGCCGGTTTCGGTATAAGTGTAACTTACCGTGGCTCGGCTCGGTTCATCCGACTCTTCATATTCACCATCTCCATTCAAATCCCAACTGTATTGGTCATCTTCTATCGTAAGATCGCTCGGATCGTATGATGTCAAACCGTTGAAACTCACTACCAACGGTTGATTTCCTTCGTCAACGCTGGCTTCTATCACCGCGGTTACGAATTCAAGATTTACCACCATCGAATACAATGTGCCAAGATCGCCGACCACTTGTCTCAAAACCGAATTGGTTATAAACGGTCCTTCCGTTTCAACTACGATTTCTCCCATGGTCGGAATTTCTATCGACATCTCTTCTTGGGTTTGGCGACTGTCGCCTCCTTCGGCAAAATATTCTCTTGCAACCGTAAATTGCTCCACTATTTCACTTAAGCTGGAACCACCGGAAATCCCATACTCGCTCGTATCGAACAAATCTCTATAAGTTGTAAGCGTATCGTAATATTCTTGTATTTTTTCATTAAAATCGGTTCTTGCCGCGGTTTTTACGTCTATCACGAGTGCGTAAACATTGTTTCCGTAATTCTCCATATCGAATTCGCTACTGGCTTGTGCGTTATTCACATTAAACAAGCTCGCCATATAATTTTCTTCGTTGTACGAATATTTCGCCGGTTCGGTGTTATAAGTCAAAATGTCCGCGTATTCTTGCAGATTTTGTGCCGCCGTGTATGTGTCGCTATATCTATCCACCGAATCCATTATTTTAACCGCAACTTGCCCCACTATGTCGGCATATTCATTTATCAAAGCCAAGCTGTCGTAATCTATTTCCGCAGAGTCGTTACCATCCATCCACTCCAACAAGTTCGTTACCTCTTGCGCTTCGGGAGCGTCGTAGCTTTCAATATAGTCAACGTAAGTATAAACATTCGAATATACCGTGAATACATCGACATATTCCGCCGTCATATCTTCTATGGATTGCGCTATGTAATTGATGTTATAAATGTCCGCCTCGTCTCCTGTAACCGAATCGCCGGACGAGTATATTCCTCCGCCTCTGTCTTCCCCTCCGCCGGGGGCTTCGCCAATGAGAGTATTCACTATGGCGTAGGATGACAATACGACCAATATGCCGATTATGGCATACATGATTGATTTTTTACCTTTACCGCTTCTATCTTCTTCACCTCCCGCCGTAATATACAAAAATCCTCCGTAGATTATCACAACCACCGCAACCAACCCCAAGAATGAAAGCGCGAAATTTGTCACATTCAAAATGAACTCTCTCGCCGTTGTCGCCTTGGTTAAACCGCTGTCATATCCTTCCGCGTCCGGGGCTTCGAAAGATCCTTCATATTCCGTAAAACTCGTGATCTCTCCATAATCTTCGCAACTCAAAACCCCTCCCGTTGTTTCATCCATCCCTTCGCACAAAGCATCTTCCGCTTCTTCCGGTATGAGATCCAGAGAAATGTCGTCCAGACTTCCAGCGTATGCCGTCTGAAATGCCAAAATTTGCAATACCGCCGACAGCGAAAGCAGCAAGGAAATGATGTGTTTTTGTATGCGCATGTTGGTTTTTGATAGTTTTTTATCTGTTTATTATAGCAGAAAAGAGCCGTGAATTCAAGGTCGAAGACCCTGGGCTCAAATCCTTATGCAACACAAGCAAAGAAGAAGTTGACTTCCCGGCTTGCACGAGCCAATATTACCTCGTAATTACGATTTCACCAAATGATGAATTTACCAAGATCTTTCCCGGATTTAAAACGTATGGCTCAAGAACGTGATGGCGGAAAGCATAGATTGGCTGATGACATAAAGTTAAAACTTGGCCAGTTGGGAATTGCTCCACGTGTTGTAGTCGATTGGGGATGCGGATCAATCACGATAACAAGACGCTTGGCTCATAATTTTCCCGAGGCTCAAGTTTTTGGTTATGATGTTAAAGATCATCATTCCGGCATACCTCTTTCCGATTTGTCTAATCTGCAGTTTGGAATAATTGATCCTTTCACTCTTGCCGCAACGGTCGCTAACTCTGCCGACTTTGTTTTACTGTCAGGAGTAATGCATCATGTTGAACCGGAGGATGAAGATAAACTTTTGAGTGATGTACATGGTGCATTAAATGAAGACGGCATACTTTTAATTCATGAACATTGCTTGTCTCCAAATCGTTTCAGAAGAAAACTGGAAAAATTACTTTTAACAATGGTCGAATTTGGTATAAATCATGGACCGGAGGATATGTCATGCAGTTATAATTTTTTAACTCGTGCAATGGCGAGGGATATTTTAAATCGGAATGGATTTGAAGTGTTTGACGAAGTCGACAGTAATGGCAAATATGTAACTTTGCCTTCTTTAAATAAAAATACTGTTTACTGGTGTAGAAAAAACCGTTTGCCTTCGTAATACAAAACTCATCACTTTCAATAGCGAGATTGTGTTCCTGTCTACCCTGCCTTTGCCGGCAGGCAGGCGACAGGCAGGCACAATCGACTTTGAATGTATTGCGCATGGAGCCCCCGCTAAGCGGGGTTCCTTGCGCTATTCTATCGAAAGAATCGTCGAAGTAACCGCAAATGCGGCACCCGTTAAAATTATGCCTATAACCGCACCGAATATGATTTTCTTGGCGTTTTCCGTATTCTGTTCGTTGACACCTGCGGTGACATACAAATATCCGGCGTAAATGATCATACTTACGGATATAAATCCTATTATGCCGGCTATGAAATTCGTAATATTGGCAAATAACATTTTTCCTTCCGTAACTCCGAGTTGAACCCCTTCTTCCGGCGTGAAAGGAAAAATAATATCTTTCACTATCAATTCCGAAAGACCTATCATCACAAGCCCTATCAAAGACCAGAAAATGTGGTTTTTCGCACCTCTTACTTCTTCTTCGTCGTGTGAGGAAATAATCATCCTCATACCATCATAAGCTATCGCAAGCACCGCAACTACACCGATAAACACCTCCAGCAGCGTATACATGCCTTTTATCCCTTTATTCGCCTTCTCGGCAAAACTGTATGTGGTCGCCTCATCCTCCAAGAAGATTTCGCCTTGTTCGCCGAAAAACATATCTTTAACCAGAGTATCCGCCGCAAAAACGAAAACCAATCCTATAATCGCCCATACGAAATAATTTTTTTGTTTTGAAATCTCTTCGTCTGATCCTTTACCGGCCATAAGCAATTGATATGCCGAGATCACCATGAATAAAATCGCTATCCCGCCAAGGATATATTTTGCAAAATCCAGAGCGTAATAAATCGCGCTGGTAATTTCCGTAAGCCCCTCTTCCTGAAAAGCTTGCCCGTGAGCATCACCGCTATCACCGTAATTAGGCAAATCCACTTGTTCCCCTTCCGAATCTCCCAACTCCTCCAGGAATTCGTTGTAATCAACCGCTTGCACTTGATTTATAAACGTAAGTCCGACGACAAGACTCGTTAGAAATATTGCAAATTGTTTTATCGTTTTTTTCATTTTTAAAATACTCCGCTGATAATGGTTGAAACCAATGCAAAAGCGCCGTAAATAATTATCGCACCTATAATCGAGTTTACAAGTATCTTTTTCGCCTTGCCGGACTTCTCCTCGTCACCTCCGGCCATCGCATACATAAGCCCTCCCGCCACTATCCCAAGCATCATAATGGGTCCCACGAACCACACCATAAAGTTTGTTATTGCTATAATTTCCGAAATTCCCGCCGTGGCATTGATCGAAACAACCGCTTCGTTGTCTCCTTGCACTACGTTAAACATAACTTTTCTCACAAAGAAATCGCCTATTATCACGAATGCCAATGCGGTAAATCCCGCAACCAAATTTTTCCTTTCTTTGCCTACCGCTTCTTCACTGCTTCCCGAAAGCAACATTACGAAACCCGATCTGACGATTGCAAATACAGCTATACTTCCGATTATATATTTCAAAAAAGTGATTACAACCGTAGCCTTACTGTCAAAAAGTCCCGCCCTTTCAACTATGTCCGCTTCGCTCCCCAAGAAACTTCCTTCTTGAAAATTGAAAATCTCCGACAGCGAACCGGCAATACTTACAAGGGCCAATCCTATAAACCCGTATATCAGAGCTTTTTTTTGCGTATTTATCGCTTCTTCATTCCTGGCCGACACCACAAGCGTGAATCCATAAAGAACTATCAACGCGACCCCAACCGCCGCCAATATAACCCTCAACGGAGCCATTATCCTCGCTATCAGGTTTTGGGCCATCGCAACTGCGTCATCGCCTTCCGGAGCAGGGACGTCGCCGAAATTCTCCGCATCGGGTAGATCAAAGTATGCCGCATCCGCCGAAAGAGGCGAAGTTGCAATAAAATATATGATTATTCCGATAAGAATAACCGCAACGATAAAAGCTTTTAAATATGTCAGATTCTTTTGTTTTCGCATTTGGTTTTTGTTTTTATCTATTAATTTTACCATTTTTTCGCTTCCCAAGCAAATATTTTATTGCATTTGGACAATTTACGTAATAGAATTCTGCCACATCTTGCAATGCGGGTTTTTTAAGGATAATTTTTAAAAGCTAAAATATATGTTCAATAAACTCATTCAATACTTCAAGGACAGTTTCGTCGAGCTTACGAAAGTGACTTTCCCGACGAAAAATCAAGCCGTTCTTTTAACGGTTGTGGTTGTTGGGGTTTGTTTTGCCGTCGCTGTATTTTTGGGTGCCACCGATTACGGATTGTCCTACGGAATGCAACAGTTGTTAAATCTCGCTTTATAACCCATATTTAAGACATGGCAAAACAGGCTAAAAATACCGGTCGTCACTGGTATGTGATACACACTTATTCAGGATATGAAGATGCTGTCAGGGAAGCTTTGATTCAGAGAATCGAATCCATGAATATGCAGGATAAAATTTTCGATGTCGTTGTGCCGAAAGAGACGCAAATCGTTATGAAAAAGGGTGAGCCCAAGACCGAGAAAAAAAGACTTTTTCCGGGTTATGTTTTGGTAGACATGATGGTTGATGACGAATCTTGGTATGTTGTTCGAAATACTCCAAACGTTACGGGTTTCGTAGGTTCGGGAACAATTCCCGTACCTGTTTCCGAGGAAGAGTTTAAGGTCATTAAGAGACATATGGGTCAAGCAGAGCCGAAATTCAAAATCGATTTCGCAAACGGCGATCACGTCGTTGTTTTGGATGGTCCTTTCGCCGGTTATGAAGGAATTATCAACAATGTCGATGAGGCCAAGGGCAAAATCAAGGTTATGATTACCATATTCGGACGAGAGACGCCGGTGGAGTTGGATTTCACGCAGGTCAAAAAGAAGTAAGGTCGGTTTAGAGTTTTGAACTCTGAGATTTGAGTTTTAAAACAAAAATGCATAAGTTCACAATATTCACCATCATCTTCTCGGCCGTAGTAATAATTACGGTAAGTGAGCTTGTGGTTAGCGATTATCTGGACAGGAAAGCAGGTGGACAAGAAAATGAAGAAGGGGTCTTCGTCGAGGAGGATCCGGAACAGGTAGAAGATGTCGAGTATTTTTCGACTTTGGATTCTTATGATTATATGTCGTTTGGTTTCCCGGAAGGATCAGAGTTGAAATCCAAGAATTTCCCGGATAAGGTGTTTCAGTTTTTGGGATATAACGATGAGTCCGCCGAAAGTTATTATTGGGAGTTGTTTTCGGGAGAAGAGTACTTGGGTAGTTTATATGAAATCGTATGTGCCGATCCAACTGAAGCGTTTACCGTTTATACCGATTTAAAACAAAGCGGGATGGATCAGCCGTCCGCCGGTACCATAAACGAAGTAAATAATTATGGAGAAGCCTCTTTTTATTTTAACGATACGGTAAAGACAACCGATATTTTCATAATCGTATTGGGAGAAAACAGGGTTTTCGCATTCAATTACGCAAGCGCTTATCATAATAATTTCAAGGAATTGTTTTCATCTTTGAAATAGCTTGACTTACCCTGATGAAACACTTAAAATCCATGCGCATATTTTATAATTTTTCATTTTTATGCCTCCGAAGAAGATTTTGACCATGGTGAAGCTACAGATTCCGGCCGGTAAAGCCAATCCGGCACCTCCAATCGGTCCCGCTTTAGGTCAACACGGCGTTCAGATTCAAGATTTTTGCAGTAAATTCAATGCGGAAACAAAGGAAATGGGAGATACTATCGTCCCTGTTGAAATTACTATCTATGAGGACAGAAGTTTTACTTTTATTAAAAAGACTCCTCCAGCCGCAGTTCTTATAAAGAAAGCCATATCTTTGCAAAAAGGTTCGGGGCAACCGAATAAGGAGAAGGTTGGAACAATAACAAGAGCTCAACTTGAAGAGATAGCGAAAGTAAAAATGCCGGATTTGAATGCCAACGACATTGATGCCGCAATTAAGATTATCGGCGGTACTGCTCACAGCATGGGCGTAGAAGTTAAAGATTAAAATCAATGTTATCAACTCCATCCGCGATGTTTTTGAGTGGGCCAATGATGTTAATAGGTATAATAGTAGTTATAGCTTTAATAATAATAGGAATAAAAATGCAAACAAACTTCAAAAAAATCATCAGAAACGTATATCTTTATACGTTTTCCGCAGTCGGCATGATTATCTTCTTAATCGGAGGCATCAGCCTGATCAATGTATTTCTGAAAACTTACGTTTTCCCGTTAGAGCATTATAGCGAGTATTATTACAGTTCTTGCAGTGATCCTTATATATTAAAAGAGACTCCCGAGTTTGACGTAGAAGCTTGTGAAACCAGCCAAGAAGAAGAAAGGGCTACTCAAGATTCGGATGCCAGGAAAAGAGATTTGGCGGAAGGATTGGCGGCAATCATATGTGGTACTCCGATATGGCTTTATCACTGGAAAGTTATCCAAAAAAGTAAAAATATTGAAGAATAATTTTATATTTTAGTGGGACCCCGCTGAAACGGGGGCTATTTACCACTTAACCCAAACACACCATGGAAAAAAAACACGGAAAAAAGTATCGAACCGCATTAAGCAAGGTCGATATAAACAAGCTTTATACAATTGAAGAAGCTTGCGCTCTTTTGAAGGAAACGTCGGTAACGAAATTCGATGCGTCAACCGAAATACATATGCACCTGGGCATAGATCCGGCAAAAGCCGAGGAACTTATAAGAAATACTGTGGCTTTACCAAATGGTATCGGTAAAGAAGTAAGAGTAATCGCATTCGTCGGTGAAGATAAAGTCAAGGAATCTCTGGCCGCTGGAGCGATAAAAGCCGGCAACCAAGAATTGGTAGCTGAAATAGAAAAGGGCTGGTTGGAGTTTGATACGGCCGTCGCCACTCCGGATATGATGAAGGGGTTGGGCAAAATAGCCAGGACTTTAGGGCAAAAAGGGCTCATGCCGAATCCGAAAGCGGGCACGGTTACAACCGAGCTTACGAAAACCATTTCCGAGATTAAAAAAGGTAAAGTCGAATTCCGAAATGATAAATTGGGCAATTTGCACAATATATTCGGCAAAGTATCTTTTTCTGCCGATAAACTTGTCGAGAATTTGAAATCTTATCTTAAAGCCGTTCTTGAAAGTAAGCCCAAAGATATGAAAGGAAATTTTGTTTTGAGCGTTACAATCACTACGACTATGGGTCCCGGCGTTAAGATCGATCATCTGAACGCGTTAAAGGACTTATAAACGATTTAAAACATGCAGGCAAGAATCAAAAGAGTAGATAATTCGTTGCCATTGCCAAAATATGAAACGGACGGGTCCGTGGGTTTTGACATAACCGCAAGGGAATCTGTCACGATTAAAGCCGGAACGATAGAGCTTATTCCGAGCAACATTATAGTCGAAGTCCCGAAAGGATATATGCTTATAGTCGCTTCCAGATCGAGTACGCCAAGAAAACATGGTGTCACTCCCCCACACGGGTTTGGAATTATAGATCATGATTATTGCGGTCCGGAAGATGAGATAAAAATTCAGGTTTATAATTTCAGCGAGAAAGATGTTGTCATAGAAAGGGGCACTAAAATCGCGCAAGGAGTTTTCGTCAGAATGGATAAGTTTGAATGGGAAGAGGTTTCCGAAATTAAAAAAGATAGCAGAGGCGGATTCGGAAGTACCGATAAATAAAATTTTAAATATGTTCATCGCTCTCTACGGTATCAACAACATAGGAAAAACGACTCACGCCAAGAAATTGGTTGAAAGGTTAAATAAGGAGGGACATAAAGCCAAATACGTTAAATATCCGGTTTACGACCTTCCGCCGACCGGTCCTTATTTGAATCAAATTCTTCGCGGTGGTAGTGAACAAAAAATAAGTGAGGCCGAACTGCAAATGTGGTTTACTTTGAACAGATATCAGTTTGAGCCGCAGATTAAGAAATGGCTCTCTCAAGGATATATTGTCGTTGCCGAAGATTACATCGGGACCGGGATCGCCTGGGGTACCGCCAAAGGTCTCGACACACATTGGATTGAAAGATTAAATCAATATTTATTAAGTGAAGATTTGGGAATTCTTCTCGGCGGGTCTCGTATTATGAAGGCAAAAGAAAAAAAACATATTCATGAAGAAAACGACACTCTGATTGAGCGATGCAGGTATGTTTTACAGGACTTGGCCGAGAAATACGGTTGGAAAAATGTTTTATTGCAGGATCATATAGCCGATACCGCGGAATTGATTTGGAAAATAGTAAAAAGCAAACTTTAAATTTGCCTTCGGGAAGTTTCACCTGTTAAAATCTCTTCCGATGAAGATTTTAGACGGAAAACTGGTTTCAAGTTTCATACTGAAGAAAATTACGGGAGAGGTCTGCCAACTTTCAAAAAAACCGAAGTTAACCGTCATCATGGTCGGAGAAGACCCGGCCAGTTTGGTTTATGTGCGAAATAAAAAAAGGGCGTGCGAACAGGTTGGTATTTTGTGGGAACAAATAAGTTTGGATGCGAAAACCACCACGACTGAGAATTTAATAAAAGAGATTCAAAGATTAAACTCCGATAAACAAGTTAATGGCATTTTGGTGCAGGTACCTCTGCCGAAACATATCTATTTGCCAGAGGTGATTAAGGCGATAAATCCTTATAAAGATGTTGACGGTTTTCACGCTTACAATCTCGGAAAAACGGTTTTGTCGATGCAGTTTGAAGATTTCGCGCCGTGTACGCCGAAAGGCATCATCAGACTGCTTGAACATTACGATATAGATGTACGCGGGATGGATGCGACGGTTATCGGACATAGCAATATTGTCGGCAAACCTGTTTCCGCGATGCTTTTAAATCGCGGTGCGACCGTTACTACGTGTCATATAGATACAAAAGATTTGAAAAATCACACCAATAATGCGGATTTGATCGTAGTTGCGGTCGGCAAAGCCGGACTTCTCACCGCAGATATGGTTAAGAAAGAGGTTATCGTAATTGATGTCGGGATGAACAGAATTAATGGAAATCTGATTGGAGACTGCGATTTTGAAAAAATTTCAAAAAAAGCTTCGTATATAACGCCGGTACCGGGCGGAGTTGGACCGATGACTGTGGCATGCTTGATGGAGAACACCCTTATCGCTTACAAAAAACAACTTAACCAATAAAAAAATGTGTGGAGTAATAGGGATTTACGGTAGCGGACAAGTCGCATATGAGTTGTATGACGCGATGATAGTGTTGCAACACAGAGGTCAGGATGCCGCCGGTATGACAACTTTTGACGGACATCATTTCAATACGGTTAAAGGTCTGGGAATGACCAGGGATCTTTTTAACGAAGAAAGTTTCAAAGAGTTGCCGGGAAATATCGGGATAGGTCATCTTAGGTATCCAACGGTTGGCGGTTGTACCATCAGAGATGCGCAACCTTTTACAAGATCGGCTCCATACGGAATCGCAATGGCTCACAATGGGAATCTTTTGCATTATAAAGAGACTCGGGAGAGGCTCCTCAAAGAAGAACAAGTGCTCGTTAATTCCGATTGCGATGTGGAGTTGATTCTTCATGTTTTTGCAAAAGCTTTGCGCAGACAAAATAAGTCCGGGGTGGATTTGAAACCCGAGCATGTGTTTAAAGCCGTCGAGGAAGTTTATGGAAAAATCAGCGGAGCGTATATGGTCGTCGCTCACATCGCCAATCAAGGGATGGTCGCTTTCAGAGATCCGCATGGGATCAGACCCGGCGTTTTTGGAAAAAGAGAAGGGCTGAATACAGATTATATTTTCGCGTCGGAGTCTGTAGCGCTTGAGATGTTGGATTTCGAAAAAGTTTCCGATGTTGAGGCTGGAGAGGTCGTATTTATAGACAATCAAAGACGAGTCCACAGGAAAAAAGTCGCACACAAAAAACATACTCCTTGTATTTTCGAATGGGTTTACTTCGCAAGACCGGATTCGATTATAGATGGGATATCCGTCTATAAAGCCAGATTGAAAATGGGAGAAAAACTGGCCAACCAAATTAAAAAATCCGGATTGAAAATAGATGTCGTTTGTCCGGTTCCGGAAACCTCCAGGTCAACCGCCGTCGCCCTTGCGGATAAAATCGGAGTCAAATGCAGAGACGGCCTCATAAAAAATCGCTATATCGGAAGAACTTTTATAATGGCGGGACAAAATATCAGAAAAAAATCCATAAAATACAAACTGACTCCGAACATCCCCGAGCTCGAGGGTAAAAACGTCCTGCTCGTTGACGACAGCATCGTAAGGGGCAACACATCCAAGTTGATTATTGATATGGTAAGAGCCGCGGGAGCAAAAAATATTTATTTCGCTTCGGCCGCGCCCGCACTCACCTATCCGTGTTTGTACGGGATAGATCTGCCAAGCAGAAAAGAGTATATCGCGAATGAGCTTAGTTTTGATGAAATAAAAAGAGCTATAGGGGCCGATGCGCTTTTCTATCAAACTCTTGACGATTTGGTTTCCGCCGTTAAATATGCGGGGGTTGAAAACTTCTGTTTGGCTTGTTTCAACGGCGAGTATCCGACCGGAGATGTTACCGAAGAGGTTTTGAAAAAAGCGGAATCGGAAAGAGATGAAGATCGCGGTACATGCAGAATGCCTCCAAATACCAATCAAGCAACTTTGCTATGAAAAAAATCCTTTTAATCGGGAATGGCGCCCGAGAACATGTTATCGCCGAAACTCTTTTGCGAAGTAAAAGCGGTGCCGAAGTCGTGGTATTCGGCAGTGCTAAAAATCCCGGTTTATTGCCGATATCTTCGGCTTATGAAGTCGGCAATTTATCAGATTTTGATAAAATTAAAGATTTTGCGAAACATACGAGGCCGGATTATGCGATCGTGGGTCCGGAAGCGCCAATCGCAGGAGGGATCGTAGATATGTTGAAAGAAATCGGGGTGAAATCCGCGTCACCGTTTATGGCTACCGGAGCACTCGAATCCTCCAAATCTTTTGCCAGAGATTTGCTTGCAAAATACAAGATCCCCGGCAATCCGAAGTTTAAAGTTTTTCATGATGCTGATGGTTTGCGAAATTTTATAGAGAAAGATTTATCGGGAAATTATGTGGTTAAGGCGGACGGTTTGAAAAGCGGGAAGGGTGTGAAAGTTTCGGGTGATCATCTTTTTACAACGGATGAAGGAGTCGCTTATGCGGAACAATGCTTGAAAGAAGATGGGAAAGTTATGGTTGAAGAGAAATTTATAGGGCAAGAGTTCAGCTTGATGAGTTTTGTCGATGGTGAAAATGTTGCCAGTATGCCGGCCGTACAAGACCATAAGAGAGCTTATGATGGTGATAAGGGTCCGAATACCGGAGGGATGGGTTCTTACAGTTGTGCCGACCATTCTATGCCGTTTTTGAATGCATCCGACTTGCAAGATGCTCATGATATTAATGTCGCTGTCGCAAAAGCCGTTTATGAAGAGACCGGTGTTTATTACAAAGGCATTATGTATGGCGGATTTATAGCTGTAAAAAACGGTGTAAGACTTATTGAGTACAATGTCCGATTCGGGGATCCCGAGGCTATGAACGTTTTACCGATTTTGAGGACGGATTTTTCAGAGATATGCCAAGCGATTATTGCGGGCGAACTTAAAGGCATGAAAATAAAGTTTGAGAAGAAGGCTACGGTTTGCAAATATCTCGTGCCTGACGGATATCCGGATAAGCCCGTCAAAGGCGTGAAAATCGAGATCGGGGATATCCCGGAAGGGGTTAAAACTTACTACGCTTCTGTTGACCAGCGCGATGATGGTTTATATTTGGGAGGATCGAGGGCTGTTGCTTTCGTAGGTATGGCGGATAATCTGGAAGATGCTTCGGCAATCGCGACTTCGGCTTTGGGTAGCGTAAAAGGGCCGGTGTTTTACAGGAAAGATATTGGAACGAAAGAATTGATTGGAAAGCGGGTTGAGATGATGGGTGAAGTCAGAGGGGTAGTCAGTTAGACCGTCCTCAAACCTGTCTGCCTGCTGATCAGGCAAGCCGACAGGCAGGTTTCATTTTCGGACGGTCTGTTCAATACTCCCCCACCACCTTTAATTTTGCGACTTTCTTTTTGATTGCCGACAGAGCTTTTTTCGCTTGTGATACCGTGCCTGCGAATTCCACAAGAAAAACGTAGTCGCCGAGATTGTGTTCGGCGGGACGAGATTCAATTTTTGTCAGGCTGATGTGTTCTTTGGCAAATTCGCCGAGAACTTGATATAAACTGCCCGAGCTGTCTTTGTCGAAGTGGAATATAATGGCGGTTTTCTTTGGGGTATTTTTTACATTAAATTTCGAGTTGTGATGAGTTATAAGAACGAAATTCGTGTTATTGCGATGATCGTTTTCGATATTTTTTGCGATGATTTTAAATCCGTAGTTTTTGGCGGCATCTTCGGAACCTATTACCGCAACATCTGACAGGCGAAGTTTTTTCACATATTCAAATGCGGATGATGTGCTCGGTTTAAAATTCAATTCCGCCCTCTTGTAATGTTTCTTGATAAATTTTGAAGATTGTTTAAATCCTTGAGGATGAGAATAAATCGCGGTTATTTTGGTATTCTTATCTGGAGCGCAAAGACAGTGGTGAATCGGAACTTTTATCTCCCCTATGATTTTCACGTTGTTGCGGAAAAGACCATCTATCGCTTCTCTTATTGTGCCTTCCAAAATATTTTCTATAGGTACTATTCCGGCTACCGCTTTTTTACTTGCAACCAAGTCGAAAACATCTTCTATGCTAAGAGCCAAATGCATACTGTTTTTTAAGTGAAATTTCTTCGAAATTTCACCGGCCGCAAAGTGAGAATACGACTTCTCCGGGCCTAAAATCGCGATATCGCCTGTTGAACACTTTTTTTGTTCGATTGTTGGTTTTTTATCGAATTTTCCGAGCCAATTCAAGATAATCCAGTCACTCTCTTTTTGAGCTTTATCTTTATATGAGCCCAGGAATCGAGCCGCTTCGTTGAAATATTTTTCAAACTCTTGCAAATCTTTTCTCCTGACTATGTTTGCAAGTTCTTTCGAACATTCAATGAAAGTGTCTATCACCTCCATGTTGTAGTCGCTTGCGATTTGTATATTGCCGTATAAATTTGCATCTTGAGACAATAATCTCGATGCGATTTCTATTTTCAGTGCCGATGCGGGACTTGAAAAAGGCAAAATTTCTTCCACCTTAAGTCCCCTTTCTTGTAACGCTTTCCCAAAAGCGAATTCCGCAAAATGAACCATGCATTGAACGATGCTCATGAGCTTATCGTGATCCGATTCGGACATTTCATGTAGAATAAATCCACCTTCCCCCACGAAAATTTCATGCACCCATGGCATCCAATGTTTCGGTCTTTTCGGACATATCAAAATCTTTTGTCCCGGACCGAAAGTCGTGTCGTTAAACATGGGATGCAAGCCGATTACGGCGGCTTTGCTTTTCATCATTTCATGAATCGGCATCTCTTTAACTGAAGTAAAATCCATAACCAACTTCGACGCTCCGAGTCCCGGGATGATTTTCTTAATTACATCCGCCGTTTTATTAATAGGAACCGAAATTATTATGATGTCGGATTGCTTTACGAGATCTGCGGCTGTAAGTTTCGTGTTTATATCTGAAATCAAAACTTCGTATCCGTTTTTTGTAAAAAAATCGGCAAATACGGAACCCATCTTGCCACGACCGCCTATGATCCCTATTACGGAATTATTTTTTGGATTTCTTGGACTTTTTAACCGCTTTCTTAATTTTGGATTTTTTGCATTCGGCATAATCTTTCACGAGTTTTTTCATTTGATCGGCTTTTTCATAAGCTTTTTTGACCAATTCATCAAGATCTTCCTTCTTTACGTTTGCCATTTCGAGCGCTTTTTCTTTGGCTTGTCCCATGAAGCCTTTCACTTCTTCGGTTGCTGCAATTTTCTTCATAATATCGAAAATGTCAGCTCCCATTTGTTTCACATCGTCACCGACAGCTTTCGCTCCCGAGCCTCCGCTTTTTCTTTCGTTCATGATTTTACTTCGCAATTCTTTACCTTTTTGCGGAGCAAATAATATACCTGTTAATGCGCCAGTTATGAGCCCAAGCGCCAAGGCTATTTTGCCGCCTTTTTTTGACATTTTATTTTTGTTTTAAAATTCACGAGTTGAACATTCATGAGAATACCTGCAATTTAATTATCCGACAAGCCGTTCTCCGAATTCTTTAAAAATTCTGCCAAGCCTGAAAACAGGAAGACCGATAACATTAAAATAATCTCCGTCTATTTTTTCTATAAAAAGAGAGCCGAGTCCTTGAATTGCAAATGCAGCGGCTTTATCCATTGATTCGCCGGAATTGATGTAGCTTTCGATTTCCTGTTCGCTCATTTTGGCGAATGTGACCGATGTGCGTTCGGCGCATGTTTTCTTTTTTACAATCTGTCCTTTTTCTCCCGTTAATACAAAACATAAGCCCGACAAGACTTCGTGAGTCGTGCCGCTTAAAATCTTGAGCATCCTTTTCGCATCTTCGAAGTCTTTCGGCTTATTGAGTATGTGGTTTTGATAAGCGCCGATTGTGTCTACACCAAGGATATAGGAGTTTTTGTGTTTTTGCGCGATTTCGAGCGCTTTGCCTTCCGCATTGTGAATGACCAACGCTGTCGGCGTGATATCTTCGGCTGTTTTTTTCTCTTTGAAATTTCTTGCCGGATCAATTTCAAATTCCAGCCCAATCTCCTGCAGAAGGGCTTTCCTCCGAGGGCTTTTCGATGCGAGTATCAGCGGATGTTTTAATTGCATTGGATTTTTTAAATTTTCGGAAAAGAATATAACAAACTCCAATGCATATTAAAATGCTCGCTATTGTTATCGGGATTGCGATTGGCAAGTCCGGAATTGCGATTAACGAGGCTGAAAACAGATTTGGTTTGGTTTCAGGTACGGCTTGTGCTTCAACTATGATTCCCACCGTTTTAACTTCCTCCGAAAAGGTTATTTCGTAATTTATCCAATTTATATTCTCTAAATCTTTTCTTTTGCCATTCTCGTCAATTCGAGAAATCACCGTGTGTTCGAAATCGAGCGTGCTTTCCGTTTTCTTAAGTATTTTAAAATTCAGAAAAATAATATCTCCGCTTGCGGACACTTGTGCGTCCGTCCTTCGTAAAGTTATACCGGCAACTATTTTCGATCCTTTTTCGGAAAATCCTTCGCTGACCAAGTAAATAGGTTCACCGCCTTGTTCAAAGAAATTCCCGAGATCGTAAGACAAGTATTCCAGCGATAACGAATCGTAATAAAGTTCGAATGCCAAGCCTATGGATTCTTCCTGAATTCCGTCCGTTTTTATTGCGATTTGAAGATTTTCGCCGTCTTCAAATTTCGCGATATTAATTTCGTCGGCATTGGCCAGGGCCGTAATCGGTAGAACGAGAATTGTGGTAAGCGCGATTAAGATTTTTTTCATGATTAGAGTGGTTTATGGAGGAGACCCCGAATTGCTTTTAGCGAATGATGAGATCTCCTCCGGTCTGGCTTGCGCTTAAATCAGCCACCGTATGTTGCGGCCCAATTTATCCCTATATCTATTAAGTCGCTGCCATCAATGTTGCCGTCATAAGTCGTGTCTATGAGGGCTTCGTATGCTGAGTCCGAATAAGTTTCGCCGAAATGTTTCGCCAAACTGTCCAAATCCCTTCCGTCAATTCTGTCGGATCTGTTGTTGTCACCTTTTACGCCTCTGCTATCGGAACCTTCTACCGTAGTTGGCGTACTTTCCGAACCGCCCAACACCGTTATGATTTGATAAGTATATGCGACATCCGGAATTATGTCGGAATTATCCGTATAAGTCGTACCGGTCGCCGTTCCCAGCTCTTCGAAATCACCTTCTTGGTTCATTCTTAAAATCCTATACAAACTTGCTCCGCCGGATGGCGCAGTCCAAGTGAGATTTAATGAATATCTCTCCGTTCCTTCTTCGATTTGTGCATCACCGACTTGCGAAGCGTCAGCCATCATTTCAATTGATACCGAGTTGAAATTCGCTTCGATATCCGATGCCGTATTCGAAAGGAAACTGTCCGATATCGTAATCTCCGATTCTTCTCCGACATTGTCTATCACCGTGAATATGATCGTAAAAAGAGTTCCATCGCCCGAAATGCCCGTTTTTTCTGTTGCCGTTCTCGCTTCTCCAACAACCAATATCCCCTCTGTGCCATCTTCAAGTTCGGCATTAAATGAGGTGGTTGCGGATCCCGATTCGCTTAAAAATGTCCCTTTAGCGGAAGATTGATAATCCAATATCGTCGGATCGTAATTTATATCCAAACCGTAAGAAAAAAGTTCATCAACATCGGAAACGGTTGCCGTCACCGTGATGGTCTCACCGATTGTCGGTGTCGGATTCGATACCGTTAAATTGACTTTCGTTCCCGTTTCGCTGAAACTTACCGAATTTAAACTTTTTGGCGTACCCAAAATTCCGGTTACACAAGTGCCGAAATTCGAATCTCCGGAAAGTTCGGAATCAATTCTTTCCATAGTCGCTTTCGTCGTATTGTCGCCACCGACCCACATACCCCCGGAAGCATTAACCGTATCTATCGTATTTCCACTTGAATCGAGCAGAATCAATGAATCGCCTGTATTAGCCAAAGATAACGAGATTACCAAGTCGGCCGTGATTGTGGAAACCGCGTTTTCATTGCTCTCGATCAGGAAATAGCCGTTTGCCGGAATTACGCCCGAAAGCGTATATGTCGAAGTTCCGTCGTCCGAAATAGACCAGCCCGTGAGGTCCATTGTCGTATCCGTATTGTTTTTAAGCTCGATCCATTCGTCGCTTGAGCTGTCCAGCGATCCCGCCCATGCCACTTCGTTTATAACGACATCGAGCGAAGATGCCGATGCCGTTTGATAAGCCCAAAATCCGTTTGGGTAAATAAGCAATATTAACAGAAGAAGAGATAGTACTCTTTTTTTCATCTTTATTTTGGTTAAAAAATCTTTGAAATTGTCTTTTTGAGCGCGCCTTTAAAGGATTTTCGACAGGGAAAATAGCATGCAAAAGTTAAATTTTTGTTAAAAAGTATGCTGAAAATCAAAGTTTATTTGACTTACAGAATGTTTTCCCATATAGTTTGCGTCGCTTTTATAGATTTAGAATATACAAATATGCCAATAACATCAGCCGCCAAAAAGGCTTTACGCAAGTCCAGGAAAAACCAGAAAACGAATTATAATCTCAGGGCAAAGTTGAGAAAAGTTCTAAGAACATTCAACGACCTTATCAAGGCGGGAAAGATTGAAGATGCCAAGAAGCTTTTAGCTAAAGCTCAGAAGGAAATAGATATGGCCACCAAGAAACACATCATTCACAAGAATAACGCCAACAGAAAGAAATCCTCTTTGGCAAGGATGTTGAAGGTTGCCGACGGGAAAAAGAAATAAAGTCCTACGGTTTCGTGAAATGGGCTTTTTTTGTTGAGGCTTCTATATTAGAATCTTTTTGATGTTTTTTGATAATTTGGGCCTGTAGCTCAGTGGTTAGAGCAGTCGGCTTAAGGATATGGATGCTAAAGTGATTCTTGACCCATACGCATCAATATCATAGGGCTGTTAACGAAGTAATTTGTTAACGACAACCTGTCAAATTCGGGGGAGCCTAAAATAGCGTTTATTCGCTACGATGGTAATCCCGAGCCAAGTCCCCCGCATTATATGACTGGGGAAAGGTGTAGAGACTAGACGGCAGGGTCCCGCTATTCGGGATAAGGTATAGTCCAGATTACAAACCCGAAAGGGGTCGTGAAAACGATAGTGATAAGCATAACCGATTGGTCGATGGTTCGATCCCATCCAGGCCCACCACAAGATTATTTTCGGGTTTTTCGTGAAAGACGTTATTCCGCTTGTTGTTCTTGCGCCGCCGTATATTCTTCTCTTACCCCTGTGATCATATCGCAAACTTCTCTGGCTTCCTCAACCACCTCCGGTATTGGAGTTTCTTCTATAACTTCTCTCGTATTGGGTGCGCAAATCTTGCCTGTTATTCGTGTTGCATCGTCCTCTGCATCCCCCCTATCTTGAGTTTCTACAACAAATTTCAATTCTTCACCTTCTTCTTTGCATGCCGTACTACTACCCGTGGAGAAAAGCTTCCCTTCGAACTCCGTTGGACTTCCTACATCCCCTGTAGCGGGTGGAGAGTAGCTGAGTTGGTAATTATAACCTTGTTGAAGTTCTCTTAATGGAGGAGTTTGATAATACTCAAAACTCCAAGCATCTTCCGGTCTTTCGTTTTCGTCAACTTTTGAACTATCTCCAGATGACATTAAAAAAATTACATTATTATCACAATGAGAAGTAGTTACCCAATTCGGCAATTCGTCGCCAGGTTTCCATTCTTCCAATTCTAATTTTAAACCTTTGAGGTCTTTTAATAGAGCTTCGCATCTTAGTCGTAATTCCCGACCTGCATCTTTGAAAACCTCATCTTCTCTCCATGATAATTGTTGTTCATCGTCGTCCTGGTCTTTATAAGCACCTACTTGTTTTTCGTCATCTCCTTCCAAAGCCGGTTCATAAGCCGTATCGACGAAGTCATCATCATTCACTTGATCCGTTCCTTGATCCCCTTGTGAATTTTTTCGTGCTTGATCGCGACCGCAAGTAAAATTTGCTATTCCTCCCGCCGCGACTAAGCTTAAAACTGCGCCTATAATCAACTGCTTTCTTGTTCTGTTGGGATTTTCAATATTCATAGATAAAAACATTAAAGGAAAGTATCGTACTTTTTAAATAAAAATCTGTCAACAAATGTTTTGAAGTTTGATATACCCTTCGGGAATTGCTATTCTGAAACCCGTCCAGGGCATGTGGCGAAATGGCAGACGCGCTAGCTTCAGGAGCTAGTTCCCGCAAGGGATTGGAGGTTCGAGTCCTCTCATGCCCACCACGGATAAAAAATATACTTACTCAGACGGCTTCGTTTTCTGTTTTTCTTGCGGCTAGCATGTACGCCTCCAGAAAAACAGAAGCACTGCAGATGTCTTCGTAAGTATATTTTTTATCTTTATATTATTTGTAGAGCTTCACAGTTCTTGTTTGCAACCAGAACTGTAGCGTTGCAGAATCACTCGTGACAATATCTAAATCCTATTCCTGGAAGTAGAATAGGATCGCTGCGGAATCGTTCATAACAAAAAATATCTATCTTTATTACTCGGACGGCTTCGTTTTCTTCTTGAACAATTTTCTTACTCGCGACTCTCAAATCTTGGCCAACGTATCCCTTGCCGAGGCCGCCGCTTTTTCGTCTCCGGCAGAAGTGGCAAGTTCGAGCATATGTTGATAAACGGATCTGTGTTTTTTTGCGTCGGCAACGGTTTTCACACCTCTAATCTTTTGTGACAACAGACTGTATTCCCCCATTTTGCATGCTTTGACCATCTCGAGATCGCCCATTTTTTGAAAATATTCGGACGCTTTTTTGTAATTTTTCTTGTTGTAATAGGTTATTCCTTGATTGCGGATTATGGTTTTTTTGAGTTTTTCATCGTCTGATTTTTCGACGTAGTATGATGCTTTTTTGAAATCTTTTTTGTTCAAGTAATGGATAGAGGCGTTACGGTAAGCGGTTTTTATCAGATCAATGTCGCCAAGTTTCTCCAAGAAAAATATCGCGGATTCGTAATTGTGCTCGTTCATAAGCGAAACACCCAGGTTTCTGTAAGCTATATTGAGATTTTTTGTAACCAAATCTTGCATACTGCTTATCATATAAGCCAGTTGGGCGCGTTTCACGATTGTGCGCGGATCTATTGAGCCGACTTCGGCAGTCGAGTCCGTCACATCCATAATATTTGTTGAAATTATCTCCGTAATCGGAAGGAGGTAATCAAACTCTTCGTACTTTTTGAAAGTCCCATTCGTGGCTTCTATATCCAATCCTTCAAAATGGAGACATACATGCCCCGGAAGGATTTTTATCTTTAAATCCGAAATCGGATATTTGCGAGCATACAGATGGGAATAAAGCGTAACTATCTGGTTGCAATCCCCTATCAGTTTCTCTTTGGTAGGATCTTTTAAAAGTTTGCCAAAGTTCGCCGCCTTCTCATATTCATAATGTTGGCCGGGTCTCAAATAAGACATTATCGTATAAAGATGTTTGATTTTTTCCTCCATGCCTTTCGGCATTTCGATACTTGGAATAACAGATTGAGTCGCCGCGTATTGATCAAATTCTTTGTTCAATATTTGGACGTTGGCGTACATCTGTTTGCGAACACTTTTTTTGAGATATTTGTAATTTTTGTATTTTTTCTCCATGAAAAGGTTCACACACACTAAATTTTCTTGCATCAAATCCCGGAGGCGCATCTGTACATCTATTGGGTTGCTGTTCGCCTTGATACTTTTGAAAAACTTGCCAACCTTTTTTTCAAAAGGATTGGCGTATGGAGAGAATAGATTTAGGAGCCATTTAAACATTTGCGGTATTAAGTTCTGTTTTTAACATCATTAATGTTTCTTGTTTGAGAATTTTTCGAATCGCCTGAAATTCGGTTTGTGGCAACAAGTGATTCAAGTCTTGGTCAATCAGCGTATTTGTCACGCGTTTTTCTATAAAACCGATCAATTCCTTGAAAAAAACCGGTAGCGACTTTTTCCTTTGTTCAATAATCACTTCTCTACTGTATGGGTAACCTTGCAGCAAGAAATGATGTATATCGAAGAGATCTCTCCCGGCTACTTTTCCGGTTCGTTCGAAACGAGCGATAAGTGTAATGAATTTATTGGCAACTATCGTTTCCAATGTTTGGCATTGCACTACGCGATCGATTTCCATAAGGCGTACCATTTCGTAAGTATTGGCTTTCGGTACGGGAAACGACATGTCCAATTTGATCGTATTGCGATGTTTCGTCTTTTCCGTTGGATATTTAAGAAAATACTGCGAAGTTTTTGCGCTTTTATCACTTATTATCAATTCTAAGTTCCTAAAAATTTTTTCCAGAGCCAATCTAACATCCGGGATTTTTTTCTCATCTATTAACAGGTCGAAGTCCAAATCAACGGAGAAACGATTTAAGAAATTGCGCAGAGCGGCGCAAGTTCCTCCTTTGAACCCCAAACATGATGACAATAGAGTGTCTTCACAGATCGCCGTCAGCAATCTGAGCAACCATGCTTTGTGAATCGTATCTTGTTTATGCGGAAGTAACATGAGAAATGCTTGTTAACGGATATCCAATCTCTTTTTGAAGAGCACGAACCTTATTGAAATTTATTAAATTCATCCCGTCAAAATAAGCTTTCGGATTGAAATATAGCATATCTGCGACAGCTCGCTCCATCGTGGCTTTCATTATCCCATTCTCTTCAATAATTCCTGCCGTATTATATAAAAACTTGTCATCCAGTTGGCGACTGACAAAAGAGTGCTGACCGATTCGGAAACGACGCGAGCAGTCGCTAACAAGCGTATAATTATGAATTATTTGAGTTATAATACCTTTTTCAACTAGTATTGTTTCGGTACTTATATAAGCATAACCGTGCAATGCTTTGGTCCCCAAAAGCATAGGGTCGAGATTCTTCGGTTGCACCAGCGAATAAAGTCCTTTATAGATACGAAACAGTATACCTTTTTTCGTATAACGCTTGAGGAGCGTATATAGGGTGTTGAGATTTTTTATATTCCACAAGCGCGCCAGATCCCTCGTATGGAAAATCGGATAAGGTTGCCGGGCTAAAATCACAATTCTATCGGACTGAGTAGGCATTTCGAATGATTATCTTGTACATCTATGTACAGGATAGCATAACTACCTGATAAATGCAATGTGGATTTCGCAATAGAAGCCAATTGAATCTTTTGAGATCTTTCGTATCTTCCATGTTTCATTTGAAAACAAAAAAAGAGCTTTGCATTTGCAGAATCAAAACTTATAAGAGAGGTCGCTTATGAAGCGACTAGACCCTTAGCATGCGACGCGCGCCCCTGTAAGGAAGACCATGCTTCGGATTGACGCGCTCTTCCACAGAGACCCGCCTATAGTCCGAAAAAGAGAAGTAGGCACAACGCGCAGATGTAAGCCATGACCACGTGCTATTTACGAAATGTTTTCCTGTTGCTGTTTCCCATTGTCGCATGAGAGTCTTGTCAAACAGCTCGTATTTGTCTTTTATGGCAGTCATCGTATCTGAATAGTTTTTCCCTTTTGTGCATTCAGGGACTTCATTTCCACCATCGGAAAACAATATTTGCTCACTTGCGTCCACTCCGAATATCACAGTTTGTTCAAGAGCCATCGCCAATTTGAGCTTGTTCTTGCCGTTTGCGAGCAATCTTCCCTGTACAACTTCCCATTCGGGTTTATTGCCGGCTCGAAGATTATCAAGTTGTACTCTGTAACCATCAAGAGCTTGTGCTTCCGGCTCTGTAAGTGCTTCTTCCTCTTCTAATCCTGATATTTCTTCTGCTAAAGGCATATTTTGATTTGTTATGATTAGAGGCCCGAACTATAGTTTTTTTTGGCAAGATGTCAAGGGAAGTTCGAGTAACGGTTCTCTGGCCCGAAAACCGTCTTTATCACGAAACAGCGAGTAGCTTAACAGATTGACCCCGTAGAAAACTTTTTGAGTTTTATTCCCGGGAATAAAACTTGCGAGCAGTTACGAGTTCGATTTGCAAATTCCACTTTCGCAAGTATCTTTATTCCGATGCCAGAATTTTCACCTCAAAAACCGCAAGTTAAACTTATATCTTATACGCCAGCCGCATATGATCTTTCGATCGCCAGTGCGAGAACTTGCTACAGCCCTTCGGTAGTTGACCCGAAAGATGTTACCGAAGGACAACGGACAAGGATCGGGGAGGCGATTTTTCATGCAGGACATCATACCCCCTTTCAGCATGCGACTTTCGTTTTTGGCATTAGCGGAGTTTCGAGACAGTGCGTTTGGAGTTTTTTACATTCTCATCCTTTCTATAATTCAGATCAGACTTCTCAGAGGTATGTCGTTATGGATCAGATTGCCGTTTATGCGCCGAAAATGGACGATAAGGCGGCGAGCATATATAAAGACGCCGTAAGCAAGGCGTGGTCGGCTTATTCGCGCATTTCCGAACTGTTGAAAGAGGATAATTTCAAGCTGATGTCCGGCATCGGCCGCATAAAAGGCCAGGATGAGAAAAATATCAGAATCGATTCAGAGAAAAAGGCTATAGAAAATGGCAGATACGTTTTGCCGATTTGCGCCAGCACAAGCCTTTACCATACGATTTCCGGACTTGTCTTGAAAAGATACATAAGGATGGCGAATGCTTGCGATTGTCCGACCGAGGCTCGTGAAGTTGTTGCGGCGATGGTTGAGGAGGTTCGCAAGGTTGATCCGGATTTCATCAGTAGAATTGGCGAAGGGATTATCGAGGAGACTCTTGAAAATAAGTTTTTGCATGATGCCGATTTGGGATCGAGTTTTGATATAGATCTCGGAGGAAAGAATTCTAAACTTATCTCCTACGATAAAAATGCGGAAGAGATTGTCGCCGAGTCTGTAAGAATCGCTACCGGATGCGTGAAAAGTACCGATGAGATCCTTGAAGAGATTTTAAATCCGGGAAAAAATCCATATCTGCTCGATACTCTCAATAATTGGGCGCACTCTCCTGTTATGCGAGCGCTGAATAATGTGAATTATGTTTTTAAGAAACGCCTAAGTCATACCGCCGATTCGCAAGATCAACGTCACAGAATGACGCCGGCCTGCAGGCCTATGTTATCGAAGGTTCACACATTGAGACCTGATTACTACACACCGAGTATTGTTGAGAAAAACAGCGAAGCTTCCGCGCTTTATAAGGAGATTATGGATATGCTTTGGGATTCTAAAAATCGTCTGATTGATATGGATGTGAAGGCGGAATATGCGTGTTACTTGTTACCGAATGCGGTTAATGTCAGATTCATTCAAAATGGGTCTTTCTTGAATTTCTTACATAAGTGGAGACTCCGACTGTGTTTTAGCGCGCAATTAGAGATTTATGATGCTTCTCGCGATGAATTCGAGCAAGTTGCGGCCGTACATCCGAGGTTGGCGAAACATATCGGACCACCGTGTTTCAATAGGAGATTCGGGAGCGACATGCCATGTCCCGAGGGTCCAAGATGGTGCGGGATTACGGTCTGGAAAGGCTGGCCGAATGTGAAAAGGCCGTTTTGAAGAAGAATATCGAATTTCGAATGCCGAATACCGAAAATTTTGCTATATTTATATTACAAGTTATTAGTTACAAGTTATCCTATGTCCGTAAATTCAGATATCAACAAGCTCCTCAAGGCTTATAAGAAACGCCATATATATCTTGACCATGCGGCGACGACTCCCGTCGATCCCGCGGTGAAGAAGGCGGCGGACCCATATTTTACGGAGGAGTTCGGGAATCCTTCGGCGTTTTATGAAATAGGTCTTAAGGCGGGAGAGGCTTTGCAAGACGCTCGCGCCAGAGTTTCAAAAATACTTGGGTGCTCTGCGAACGAAGTTGTTTTTACGGGAAGCGGGACCGAGTCCGACAACCTTGCGATATTAGGTGTTGCTCGTGCGAAAGGTCGCGGACATATCATTACTTCCGCTATCGAGCATCATGCCGTTTTGGATACGGTTAAACATCTTGAAAAAGAAGGGTTTACGGTAACCATTTTGCCTGTAGATAAGTATGGGCTCATTGATCCTGCTCAACTTTCAAAAGAGATTAAGACGGAAACCATTCTGGTTTCACTGATGTATGCCAATAACGAAGTTGGTACGATTGAGCCAATCAAAGAATTGGCTGATGTATGCCATAAAAAAGGCGTTTTATTCCATACGGATGCGTGCCAAGCCGGAGGTACTCTCCCTATAAACGTCAAAAAACTCGGCGTCGATCTTTTGACCCTTAACGGATCGAAAATTTACGGACCGAAAGGCGTCGGATGTTTATATGTGAAGTCCGGTATCAAACTTGAGCCGATAATTTATGGCGGTGGACAGGAACGCGGTCTCCGTAGCGGTACGGAAAATGTCCCCGGGATTATAGGTTTCGCGAAAGCGCTTGAACTCGCTCAAAAAAACGCTCCCGAAGAGAATAAACGACTGATCAAATTACGAGACAAACTGATTAAAGGTTTAACAAAAATCCCAAAATGTTTTCTTAACGGTCACCCCGTTAAAAGACTTCCAAACAACGTGAATGTTACGATCCTCGATGTCGAAGGCGAGTCTATAATTTTATTCTTAAACGAATTGGGAATTTATGCATCAACCGGTTCGGCTTGCACTTCGAAAAGCTTAGACCCCTCTCATGTAATTACCGCTTTGGGTCTCCCTTATGAAGCCGCGCATGGCAGTATCAGATTTACTCTCGGTCATTCCACCACCGATAAGGATGTCGATTTTGTTATTGAAGTCACAAATAAAGTTGTCGAGATTTTACGCCGTATTTCGCCCCTCAATCTCAACTCCGATGAAATTCAAAGCGGGCGAGGTTCAATTCATTACAAATAATTCATTTATGCCTATAAAAATAGTTAAAAACGATGCCGACGTATCGGCAAACAACAACAGATGGGTTTATTCTTCATCTGTTAAATCTCACTTTTTCCATCCTCAGAATCTTGTCGAAGATATTAAAAAATTCGACGAGTCGAAATATGACGGCATCGGAGTCGTAGGTTCGCCGGCTTGCGGAGATATGATGAAATTGTGGGTGAAAATTGATAAAAAAAACGACCGCATTCGGGACTTAAAATGGCAGACCTTCGGATGCGCTTCCGCCATCGCTTCAACCTCTATGCTATCGGTTATGGTCACCGAAAAAGGCGGCATGAAAATCGAGAATGCTTTGAAACTTAAGCCTCAAGATATTTTGGCAAGATTGGGCGGCCTTCCTCCGCGTAAAATTCACTGCTCGGTCCTTGGCGATAAAGCCCTTAGAAAAGCTATCAACGACTATTTTAGAAAATCCGAACAATATAAACGCATCGTAACCGAAGGTTTTGTCGTCATAGATCCCGACACGAAAATAACGGATAAGGATATCGAAGAGGCGGTACTCGAAGGCGCCGATACGATCGAAAAACTTCAACGGAAATTAAAAGTCGGCATAAACGACAAAAAAGTTAAAGCCAAAGCCGAAGCTTTGATGAAAAAATTCATGGAAAAATATTATGCTTAAATACATCATTTTCTTTGCGGCGGTCCTTTGCGTTCTGCTTTATACGGTAACTTTTTTCGAGAACAAACAAAAAGTTAAGGCTCGCATTTTAGGGAAAGAACGTGAAATAAGCCTTGGACTCCTTTTGTTCAGTGCGTTTTTGGATGGAGGGATCCTTAGTTTGGCGCTTTATTTCGTACTCAGTCGTTAACTATCTTCTACCGTCTACCATTTTATACTTTTTCTTTTCTATCGCATCAGCGGCGGCGTTTTGTTCAGCTTGTTGCTTGCTTGAACCCGTACCTTCGCCGAATTTCTCTTCACCTATAAACACGCCCATCACGAAAATTTTGCTATGATCGGGCCCGGATTCCGAAATAAGTTTGTATATCGGCGTCACATTGAATTTCGATTGTGCGATTTCCTGTAAACGTGATTTCGGGTCAACATCCAGCCCTTTCGCCAAAATCTCTCCCAGATAAGAAACTATGAATTTGGTAATAAACTCATGACACTTCTTATATCCCTGATCCAAGAATATGGCTCCGATAAGCGCTTCAACTGAGTTCGCGAGAATATATCCTTTCTGCCTGCCGCCCGATTTTTCTTCACCTTTGCCGAGATATAAATATTGTCCGAGATTTAATTTCCTGGCTATTTCAGCCAAATTAGCTCCCCTGACAAGGGCCGATCTGAAATTGGTAAGTTCTCCTTCGGGACGGTTGTAATTTGCAAATAAAAATTCGGTAACCACGAGTTCCAAAACCGCATCTCCTAAAAATTCCAATCTCTCGTTATGTTCTTTGTTTTTCGATGCTTCGTTCACATAAGACTTGTGGACAAAAGCTTGGTCGAGAAGGTTTTTATTTTTAAATTTTACAGATATAAGTTTTTCAAAATCGCGATATTTTTTATCCATGTTTATTTTGTTTTATTTGGACAATATTTGTGCATTACGGTACTCAAAACACCATTGACGAACTTGTGAGAGTTATCGTTGCCGATTTCTTTCGCCAATTCAACCGCTTCATTGATTGTAACGAGTGGCGGGATATCATCTTCATACATAAGTTCATAAATCCCGATTTCAAGAATGGCCCTATCAAGTTTCGAAATTCTGTCGAGAGGCCATTCGGGTGCGGCGGCTACGATTTCTTTCCCGATTTTTCTTTTATGTTTCAAAACGCCCTCCAAAAGTTTCTTGGGAAACTCTTTTTCACCGACTTTTTCACCGAATTCATCAAGCAGATAATCTAAAATCATACCCTTGTTTTCCTTACGGAACTCAATGGCAAATATAGCCTGAGCGACTATCATCCTTGCTAGATGGCGATGGCTTGCCATTATGCTTTGATTTTTGTGATTTTTGAAAGCTCTTTGGATTTATCAATCATATCTTTGCCCCTATGTTTTCCGCACGATGCGCACATATGGTGCATAACCATGGATTCGCCACAACTCGGGCAGTCCACCAATCTGATGCCTTCTTCGAGTTTGGTTATGACACGGTTGACGTATTGATGATAGCGTCTTTTGGTCCTCGATTTCTCGGTTTTACGCTTTGGTACTGGATGCTTAGCCATATTAGTTATTTTAAGATGTTTTTGAGGTCTTGGAGAGGTTTATAGGTCGGTGGTTCTTCGGGTTTACATCGGCATTTTTCTTCATTCAAGTTTTTGCCGCATGTGTGGCATAGACCTTTACAGCTTTTAGAGCATACCTGATAAGTCGGTAAATGCAAGAGAATTTCTTGGCGTAGCAGTTCCGTTAAATCTATTTTTTGCGTTTTTAGGTTTACCAGGAATATTTCATCCAAATCGGCTTCTTTCGGTTGGTGAAACCAATAAATCCTTTCGGCACACGGGACTTTGATCTTTTCCGTAAAATGTTTGAGACATTTGCGACAGGGTTGGGGGGCGGTTGTTTCGAGGTTTTCGATTGCCACATTGATGCCTTCTTCCAGTTTTAAAAGCTTGGCTCGCAGAGTCACCTCCGATGATAATTCGAATTCGTCAAAATGTTTGTTACCCGAAAGTTCGAACTCCTTCGAGTAGCCGGGATGTTTGTTGAGAAAAGTTTTTATTGAAAGTTCGTAGTCCATAATTCATAGTCCATAGAGACCTCTGCAAAAGTACAATTTTAATACGAAATATGCAATCTTTGAGCGAAAACAATGAAGCGCGACAAAAACGTATCAGAAAAAGATACGACGAGGAGCGATGAATTGTTTGTAGCCAAAGAGTGCATATTGCAGTAAAAAGGGTACTTTTGCAGAGGTCTCCATAGTAATTGATAAAAAAAAGGAGGTCCAGCCGGACCTCCTTTTTTTACTATGGTCTTTTTGACTCGTCCTCCAATTTTATTGTCGGACGGTCTGACTCTTTTGTTTTGTGTTTTTAGAACTCTTCCAATTCCATTGTTTCGATGAACTCATCTATCATTTTTGCCGTTTCGGCTCTGTTGACAGCGTCATCCGGTCTAAATGTTTCACCAAGACCCTGATCGCCGCTTATGATTCCAAGGTCGTAAGCGTATTGGATTGCATCGGCATATTCATGATCCGTCGGGACATCGTTGAATTGTTGACTTGCATAATCCGGAATTTCCATTTCAAATGATTCGAATAGAGATTGTATAACCTCGCCTCTTGTCGCTTGCTCATCCGGATTTCGGGTCATATCCTCAACTACGGACATATCCAACTCTTCGGCTTTATCGAAGTAACCTGCGCTCCAGTGATCTTGCGCGTATGGGTTTGAAGGTGTATCCGTACCTGTTCCCTCGTCCGAAGCTTCAAGTGTCATCTTTAATATTTCACCAACCGTAACATTGTCGCTCGGACCGTAGTAACCTGTAAGTTCACCTTCGGCGTCTTTGTAACCACCGACGTAGCCGTCTTCTTTAACATCCCAAACGTAAGATGTGTACCATTGATCGTCGTCAACATCCATAAACGGTATTATTCCATCGTCATATTTTTCTTCTCTCGCCTCTTCTTTCAAATCGTCGATTTCATTTTGGTACTCTTCGATATCAACTCCTTCTCCCTCTTCCGCCAAGTTCGCTATCAATTCAACGGCTTGATCCGCGGTGTCTCCATAGAAGTTATAACTCGCGAGATCGTTTATCAAAGTGTTTAATTCATCGGTACGTTCGGCGATTTTACCATCCAACTCTTCCAAAATCGCCAATTTATCTTCAATCATCGCATCAAGCGTATCTTCATCCATGTACGCGATTGACGCACTGTCAAAGAATCCTATGTCTTCGTACTTCGTACCGTATTCGATAAATGTTTCAATCTGTTCGGATGTTACGTTGTTAAGAAGCATTTCGATAACTTGTTCGAGTACGCTATCCGGTACATTTTGCAATAATGCCAATAAAGCATCCGGATCGTTTACGTCTATTGTTTCGGCATACACTTCTCTATCGTATTTACCGAATTCGATACCGAGTTTTTGCATTTCTTTCTCGGCTTTCTTACCCATTTGTTCCAAGTCTTTAAACAAATCTTCCATTTCTTCTGCATCGGTCGTCACTTCCAGTTCGGCTAAGAGCGCATTGACCTCTTCTATGATCGCTCTGGCTTCCGAGACGTCTTTGCCTTCTCCTTCCAATTCATCAAGTTCTTCGCCAACCCATGCTATATCTTCTTTAATCATTGCAAGCTCGTTTGTCATAAAATTTTGCATCTCTTTTAGTTTTACCATATCCCAACCCGATTCCATGGAGTCCCACATATCTTTGTCATCCATGTAATCGTCTCTTAAATCATCAAAGAAATCTCTGATATCGTCTATCACTCTCCACGCTTCTTCGCCCGCCGCGATTTCAGCTTCCGCGTTGGCAATTAAAGTATCGAGCTCCGTGTCCAACAATGTCGGAACCGTTGAAAGAGCCGTTTCCGCATAAGCTACCGCTTCCGCGAATTCGCCTCCGATTTCTTCAACCGTCATATCGGATTCCGTTTCGATTCTGCCAGCCTCCATCAAGAAGTCGTAATAATTTACCAATCTCCCATACATTTCCGCCTTGCTTCTCCAAACATCTCTCCAATCGTTAACTCCGGAAGCGGATTGGGCTGTCCAGAATGCAGACGAATCTGTCGAGCCACCCGCTACAAACGCAGTATAAGCGTCTTCCATAGCTTGCTTCGACTCTTCAGCGTCCGCGATAAGAGCTGTAAGTTCCGAAGCGGCATCTTCTATTTCCGGATATGCCGTTTCGCAATATGCAATTGCCAATTCAAGTAAAGCTACCTGTTCGTCCGCGAGATAATCATCTTCCGCGTTTTCATCCAACTCTTCCTGCCAATCTTCTTGCCTATCTGTTATGTCTTCAAGCCAATCGGTAGCCTCCTCAGCCGCGTCTCCAATATCTTCGGCCCAATCTTCCGATTCCTCAAGCATTTCAGCCATATTTTCCATCTCATCCGCTTTCCATTCTTCATCCATTTCGCCACCACATTGGTCACCTTCACATTCGTCTTCATAATTATAATCGTATTCGTCTTCGTAATTGTCTTCGTAATTGTCGTATGTTTCGTCATCTTCGCAAGTGTAATTCCCCGTCGAATCATAGCAGGAATATGAGTCGTTATACTCACCATCACCACATACGTATATACCGGTACTGTCGTAGTAACAACCTTCTTCGCCGTTATAATAATTCCCATCACCACATACATATGTGCCCGTGCTGTCGTAATAGCAGTCCCCTTCATCGCCATACGAATAATCATCATAGTAATCGTCATATCCTCCGCCGTTGTCGCCACAGATATAATTGCCCATCGAATCGTAACATGCACCGTAATCGCCATATGTGCCGTTGTCACCGCATACATATGCGCCGGTCATGTCGTAATAACATGTTTCTGTTTCATTGCCCAATACCCACGCAAACATATTGTTAAAAAGGTTTGCTTGAGTTAATCGGCCCACTCCCGAGAATCCCGCGACAGCCGTAAATCCGATGAGGATACCGACAAGGATTCTTTGAAGTGAGAATTTTTCGTTGTTCATTTTTGTTTTGGTTAGATGTTGGTTAGATATTTGAAAAGGCTTTTTTGCCGCAATTATTATTGCATTTTACAACGTACTATGCATTATGTCAAGTAGTATCCGAATGGCAATTTATGTATCATCCGAGTCATGGAAAATACGACTTTTGTAGAAATTTCATCTTTGGCAATTGCTCATAACCTTAAGCTTTTCAGATCTTTGGTGGGCGCTAAAGTTCTTCTCTCTTGTTGTGTTAAAGCTAATGCCTATGGTCATGGAATCGTTGAGTCTGCGAATTTGATGATTAAAAATGGCGCCGATTGGTTAAACGTAAATGCACTCTATGAAGCTGAAGCATTGAGAAATGCAGGTATCACCGCCCCTATTTACGTCATGGGATATGTGCCTTTGAAGGATTTGCATAAAATTTCCGAATTGGATTTGAGATTGGTTGTTTATAATCTTGAAACACTTGTAGAACTTGAAAAGATCGGGAAGCCGGTAAATGTTCATTTAAAGCTGGAAACCGGCAATAACAGACAAGGCATTCGAGATGAAGATTTAAGCGTTTTTAAAGAGTTTTTCGTGAACACAAAATTTATACAATTAGAAGGGACGGCAACCCATTTTGCGAACATAGAGGATACTCTCGATCATTCGTTCGCGATGTCGCAACTTGAGAAATTCAAGAAGATGTCTGACAACTTAAATCCCCGGATGAGACATTGCGCAAATAGCGCCGCGGCGATGCTTTTTCCCGAAACATATTTCGACATGGTAAGAATCGGAATATCGGCTTACGGCATGTGGCCATCCGCCGAAACAAGAATTTCGGTTCAACAAGAGTCCAAGCATGAAATATCTTTGAAGCCCGCTTTAACCTGGAAAACTCTGGTTACGCAAATCAAAAAAGTTCCCACCGGAGAGTATATCGGTTATGGTTGCACCTGCCGCACTTCGAGAGACTCCAAAATCGCAATTTTGCCGGTCGGATATTATGACGGATACGATCGAGAACTTTCCAATAAGGCTCATGTTTTGATAAATGGTAAAAGGGCACCGGTAAGAGGACGTGTTTGCATGAATATAACCATGGTTGATGTTACGGATATACCTGATGTTAAACTTGAAGATGAAGTTGTTTTAATAGGATCTCAAGGAGATGAGAGCATATCTGCCGAACAATTTGCCGATTGGGCGAACAGTATAAATTATGAAGTAACCGCACGAATAAATGATAGGATCCCGAGATATGTCGTTTAAATTAAATAATGAAGAACTTATTGATGTAAGAAAGTTCGGGTTTTTGAGCGATCCCTCTTATTTTAAAGCCGGGATATCGGATAACGATGTGGTTACCGCGAGAGAGGGAGTCCTCCGCAGACTGCTTGATGCTAAAAAAGAGCTTCCTCAAGGTTGGAATTTTAAAATCTGGGACGGATACAGGACTTTGGGAACTCAAACCGTCCTTTATTTAGGGTTGTACAAAAATATTATTCGCAAACATCCACTCCGGGCTCCAACGAGGGTCAAAAGGGCTACTGAAAAATTCGTAATGAGACCAAGTTTTGATTATAAAAAACCTTCGCCACATAACACGGGCGCGGCTCTTGATTTAACTTTGGTAGATAAAGGTGGGCACGAACTTGATATGGGAACGCCTTTTGATCTTTTCGATGTAAGTTCTTATACGATGCATTTCAAATCGGCGAAAGAGGGTACGCCGGGATATAAATGGCATTTGAACAGGATGATCCCCTATTCGATACTGGTAGATATGGGATTTTTTAATTTTCCGGACGAATGGTGGCATTTCAGTTACGGGGAGAGATTATGGGCGAAACATTATGGAAAGAAGGCGCTGTATGGGAGCTGGGAGCTGACGAGAGGATGAAGCATACGATTTTTCTCGCACTGACTTAGCCGCGTTTTCTTGACGGCATTACTCAAGAGTTCGATATTTTTATCATAAGTTGCTCTGTCTACCGGATATGGAGTCGCGTCTTTGCCACCGTGGGCGAAGCTGTATCTGGCGGGATCTTTGTATGATGCTTCGGCACCGTATATTACTTCCGAGATAAGAGATAAGGCTCGGACAGTTTTCGGGCCGACTCCTTCCATCCTTATAAAATCTTCGTAAGTTTTCGGTTTTTTTTCGCAAACGAGCCATAAGATTTTCTCTAAATATTTGCTCCTCGAAAAATCTTCGGCAATTATGGGGTGGACTTTGAATTCCGTATCTTCAAGATTAAGAAGTGATAATTGCTCGTTGTTTTTTTTGAAACTTATTGACTGTGAAAGATGAGATGAGTGTTTGCGCAGAAGTTCAACATCTTTCATGACTGTATTGTAATTCGAGTTTATAAGTTCGACTGCAAGAGTTCTGTTACTCGCGCTTTTCTTGGCAGTCAGATTCAAGACCGGTTTTTTCAAAATTGAGGCCGAAATTATCCCGGAATGTGGCTCTTCTATCAGATCTTTCGCGTTCATCGATGACCAATGGTATCTCCTCGCTGTTTTCGATTCTTTATTCATCCCCTGCTGGACAACCGCCCATGCACCATTTTTGGAAAAGAAAAATGCGTGATGATAAAGCTGATAACCGTCTTGGATTAAGGAGCTGTCAACTTTGGCACTCATTTTAGAGTTATAAACTAAATTTTGAGCCGACGTATTTGGCAAACTTAATCTTGAAGCCCAATATTTAATTTGATCCGGAGTTTTTAGTGAAGTTTTACCTTTACCGCCACAAATAAAAACACCAATATCTTTTTCAATCCCTCTAATTGATTCTTTGAGCGATGCCGTCAAAATCGTCGTAAGCCCGCTCGCGTTCCAATCGAACGCCAAAACCGTACCCAAAGACTGGAACCATGCCGGGTCCCCTATTCTTTTAATGAATTCGTCAGGACCATGTTCGGCTATAAGAACATATATCATTTCCCGACCCAGTTTCACCATTCTTTCGAAAAGCCATTTGGGACATGTCCCGTGATCAAGCGTAAATGTTGCGACTCCTCGATGCATATGAGGTGGTTCGATAGATGAGTAGACTAATGGTCACATAGTGAACATGCGGTGAGATTGTACTCACCGAGAGTTATTGTTGTCAATCGCAAATCTTGTACTAAGCAACTATGATTAACCACGTTGCAACGTGCACTCATGTCTTTTCGCGGCGGCTTGTTTTAGTTGTCCCGCTATTGTCCTTCTCAACGTAAGCAAATGATCGCCCTCCCTCAGTGCAAAATCCAGAACTTCGCCGACTGTTACGATTTCTCTATCATATGTTTGCCGCGCAATACTTATTAAAGCGACCACATCGCGTCGGCGCTGATCCCCTTCCGCAAGATGCGCAGTGCGTCTCGTATCTATATGTTGCGCTTGCTCTCCACTTAACGGATTCGTTCTTGTGAATAATTCTTTGCCCATATACGGATTGTTAGATTAAATTTACCAAGCGGCAATTATAATACGGTAAAAGTTCCGTATGTCAAACTGCCGGTAGACCTTCTCCCACAAGCGTGGTATTTTTATTTCGACTAATCAAATAAATTTTATGCTCAAAATTAAAATTGGTGTTGTCTTCGGAGGCAGAAGCGGAGAACACGAGGTTTCGCTCGTATCTGCAGGGAACGTAATCAAGGCACTCAATCCCGATAAGTACGATGTTTCCTTAATTGGCATCACTACCGATGGACAGTGGATTTTCGGACCGGGAAGTCTCGATGCGTTAAAGGAAGGCGGTAACAAAAACACTTCGAAAGAAAACATCATGGCCGAACTTAGAAAACTCGATGTCGTATTCCCCGTCTTGCACGGACCTTATGGCGAGGACGGCACCATTCAAGGCTTGTTTGAGATTGCCGGAATTCCTTACGTCGGATGCGGAGTGATGGCATCATCTGTTGCGATGGATAAACTTATGACGAAAGTGGTTTGGGAACAAGCCGGCTTGCCTCAGGTACCTTATGTAGGGTTCTTGAGGAAGGAGTGGGAGACGAATCGCGAGATTGTTATAGAGGAAATTTTAAATAAATTAAAATTTCCTCTGTTTGTTAAGCCGGTTAATATGGGGTCGAGTGTTGGGATTTCCAAGGTGAAAGACCGCGAAGGGCTCATGAAAGCCATAGAATTGGCGATGCAGTTTGATCGCAAAGTAGTGGTTGAACAAGGCGTAGATGCTCGTGAAATCGAGCTGGCTGTGCTTGGTAATGATGACATACAGGTTGCCGAACCCGGTGAGATCATCGTCGGGGGTGAGTTTTATGATTTTAATGATAAATACGTGGATGGGAAATCGACTTCGCGCGTACCCGCAGATTTGACTCCCGAACAGAAGGCGGAGGCGCAGAAATTGGCGCTTAAGGCGTTTAAGGCTGTTGATGGCGCCGGCATGTCGAGAGTCGATCTGTTTTTGGATAGAAAATCCGAGAAGTTTTTCCTAAATGAAATCAATACAATCCCCGGCTTCACTTCCATCAGCATGTACCCGAAGATGTGGCAAGCGAGCGGGCTTTCTTATGAGGCGCTTATCAATCGACTGGTGGAGTTGGCTATTGAGAGGTTTCAAGATAAGAGCAGGAACAAGGTGAAGTTTGAGTCGGGATCGGAATGGTATAAGTAGAGAGCAAGACACAAGACAATTGACATCATTTGTACTTTTGAGGTATATTTGTAGTGTACACTTAAAATACATTTTATGAGTAAAGTCGTTTCAATAAAAGAATTCCGAAATAATCTTTCATATTTTGCCGATATGGTTGACCAAGGCGATACGGTTATTGTAATCAGGAGGTCTGTGCCAGCATTTAAAATCACACCTGTCGAAAGCATCGAGGCTGATGATAAATGGGAAGAGCTGGTTGATTTTACCGATGGCGGCAAGAAGAAAGGCATAAGCGCAAAAAAACTGCTGAACAAAATGTTGGATTTCGAAAAAAAGCATGGATAAGATTTTTAAATTTTTAAACAAGCGATCGAGCGAAGAACGAAAAAGACTGATTCTGGCTATCAGGCTTATTTCAGAAAACGATTTGAATCAACTTGATGTAAAAAAATTGAGGGGACATAGCAATATTTTTCGCGCAAGAGTTGGCAATTTCAGGATTATATTTGAAAAGATCGGAGACGAGAATCATATAAATACCATTTCGAAGAGGGACGACCGAACATATAAGTATTAACTTGCAGTATGCCCAAATGGGCTGTTATTAATCGCGCTTGACTTCTGGTCGTTTTTATAGCAGAATATGCGCGATATGGAACTCGATAAGAAGCTCAAGTCACTACTCCTGAAATCCGGCCTCAAGAAAGAGGAGGCTGATTTGTATCTGTTTGCGATAGGCAATCCCGGCTGTTCCATAGCGGATTTTTACAAATCATATAAGTATTCCAAATCCAATGCTTATAGAGCTTTCGACAAGCTTAAATCGCTAGAACTTATTACTTCCGCTCCAGGGTCGTGGGAAACCAGCCTCAAGCCGATCTCTCTCTCCGGATTGATCAGAAATCTCGAAAACAAGCAAAGGAATGAACGCAGGCTGATAACCGAACTCAAAACGATAAATCAATTCAGATCTTTTGTTCCGAATTCGAATATACCCAATATCGAGACTCTCCGCGGAGAACAGGTTTATGACAAGTATCTTGAGCTCTCCGAGATGGATTTTTCCACCAATCTGGTGTTCGGGAATTGGGAGTCTTTTAATAATAAAAAAAGTCTTATTCCTCTTGAGAAAAATTTCATTCAAAATCGCGCCAAGAAAGCGAATTGTCTTCTGGGTCTTGTTGGCAACGGGCCGCATACGAAAGAAATTACCGATTACGACACGTCGGAAAACAGAGTTACGAAAATGGTTAAAACCTATTCGAACAAACCGATATGGATTAATGCGTTTGAAGGCAATAATCTGGTCTACATCTGGAATTTGGATAATATCGGAGATATTTGCGCAACATTGATAGATTCGAAGACGACGGCGGATTTTTATAAGGATTTTATTTATTCGAGCACGCTGTAATTTCCCACCGATTCGGGAATTTCATTACGGATTAATTTGCTCCCATTAGCGGCTCTTTTTGGCATGGGTCGGTTTAAAAATCATCTTTTCCCCCTATTATGTTGGCATGAATAATCAACAATTATACGCCTACAGAAATGAAAATTCCTTTTACAAAAGGACGTGCGATTCGTGTAAGAAGTCTGTGATTTCAATTTTTCATCCTGCTTCGCCTCATACGGTTTATTGTAATGAGTGCTGGTGGAGCGATAAATGGGACCCTCTGTCTTATGGTCGAGATTTCGATTTTACCCGTCCGTTTTTCGAGCAGTTTGCCGAACTTTTAAGAAAAGCTCCTCTCGTTTCTCTCGTCATCGGCGATTCGGAGAATTCCGATTATACGAATTATGCGATGTGGAACAAAAATTGCTATATGGTTTCGAGTTCGGATTATAATCAGGATTCTTTATATTCAAGCTATATATTCAGATGCAAAGATTGTTCGGACTGCATATTCGTAAGCGATTCCGAGCTTGTTTACGAGTCAATAGATTCAAAAAGATGTTACAGCAGTGCTTTCTTGCAAAACTGCAGTTCGTGTACGGACTCTTTGTTTTGTTACGATTGTCGAAATTGTGAAAAGTGTATCGGATGCGTGGATTTCAGAAATAAGAATTTGCAAATTTTCAATCAGCCGTGCACACAAGAACAGTTTGATGAGTTCAGAAGAAAAATCGTGAATCATACCGCAGAGTTTTTACACGAGTTTAATAATTTCAAAATCAAATTCCCGCACAAATTCGCCGAAATTGATAATTGCGTGAATTCGTATGGAGATAATTTAATCAGATCCAAAAACTGCCAAAATTGTTTCGACATGGTTGAGTCTCAAGATTGCGAAAATTGTACTCTCGGGATTAAAGCCAGAAATTGCACAGACAGCATCGGCGTCCCCGATTCGGAACTTTGTCATCAAGTTGTCGGATGTCCCGGCAATTACGATATTAAATCGTCGGTACTTATTTGGCCAAAATCCAGTTTTCTCGAATATTGTTTGTTTTGCCGCACAAGTAATAATTGTTTCGGGTGCGTTTCTCTCCATAAAAATCAGTATTGCATCCTTAACAAGCAGTATTCGAAAGAAAATTACGAGGTTATGAAAAACCGTATTATCGAATACATGAAAAACACCGGCGAATATGGTCGATTTTTCCCGATCGCGATCTCCCCCTTCGCTTATAATGAAACTATCGCGCAAGATTATTTCCCGCTGAAAAAAGAGGCAGCGATATCTCTCGGTTACGGATGGGCTGACCCGGATAACCGGGCCGAGATGGTTGCCGGGCTCCCTATTTGTACAAATTGCGGGAAAAATTATCGTCTGATATCGCAAGAGTTGGCTTTGTATGAAAAAATCGATTTCCCGGTTCCGCAAATGTGTCCCGAATGTCGCAGAAAAAGAAGGATGTCCGCCAGAAATCCACGAGCGTTGTGGGATAGAAACTGTATGAAGTGCGGAGTTGATATTAAAAGTTCATTCGGGCCGAATAGACCTGAAATCGTTTGTTGTGAAAAATGTCATCTGGATGCGGTTAGCGGATAATGGCTTTCCCAAGCCGTCGGGAATTGCTTGACGGGTTGACAGGGCGCCTTTTGGGGGGCGTTTTTGGTATGAGGGTTTTGAAAAACGACTGAGGATTTTTTAGTATGGGAATCTTTAATATTTAATTTAAAAATATGGATACGCCAAGAATCGAAGTATGTCGCCGAATTGATCCCCAATCTCGTACTCGCGAGAAACTGATACTCCCCGACAATGAGGTTGCGGAACTCGTTGCCGGAATTAGAAGTTATATTGCGGACGTGCTTACTCCTATGGATATTATCCCTAAAAGAGCCGCACGTCATGAAAACATAGGTCGTTTAACTTTTGGCACTCTGCTGGAAGAGAAATACCAACATGAACTTTTTTTCAGAGAAATTGCCGCGAATTACAGTGTGACTACCCTTGTTGTGGTCCAGAAGGCATGTGAAAAAGCGTTAAGAGCTGTTTGTTCCGAAATCAATAGATATTTACGTGATCGTGGATATGATGATGACCGTTTTTGTGTAATTTATGACAACCCTATTGATGATTTAAAGCGTTATTACGGTCCCTTCCGTGATACGGAAAAATTCTTGCATTTATTTGCGGAAGAGTTATTTCGGAAGAGGGAAGAAGAACCTGTCGCATAAAAACCCCTTGTATTCCACCCCCTAATTTTTTCGCTCTCGATATAGGGTCTGAATTCGTTTATTGCGAGAGATGTTATTTGGAGAGGACTATATTATCTCATTATCTCTTGGATATCACTCACCTGCGTTATTCGCCAAGCCGTATTTTCTTCTTCCAATATATCTTTTATCGGCTTTTCTTCCGCCAACATCCTTGCGACAGTTCTTATCGGACTGATCACGTCAGGCAATTTGGCATTCACAATCTCTTTGAATCTTTTTTCTCCTTCAATACTCCCTAAAACCGCGAGGTTTCCTCCGGCGGTATTCAGCATTAAAATCAACCGATCTTTGATCGTTTCGTTTCTTCCCCCGCAATTGACAATATACTCTAAACCTCTTTTCGCTTTATCATCTGTAACTAAAACTGCAAGATCCGGTGCGGTTGTCGCACCGGCAAGAATCTCTCGTACAAATTCTATATTCGAAGAAGTTCTTCTCACAGACATTGTTTCCTTTCTCACGTATCCATCATTTAATACACATGTTACTGCTAATATTTTCGCTAAAATCATAGTGATTTTAATCGTCACTCTTTTATCTTCTCCCCCATACATTGTTCCGACGAAATCGCATAATGCGGAAAGCAATCCCGTATCGGATTGTTCTTCCATTAGCATAGCGGCGTCACTCCTTGTGGGATTAGTGTAACGAAGGCTGCGTCTTCCCAGCCACAGTGTACATATTTGCTCGATATCTTGGACATCAAGCTGCCTATCATCAGTATCGCTATCCGCAGGAGGTACGAGAAACAATCCGCTACAATCTGCCATTCCCAGCACATCGACTATCATTCTGCGTATTGTTGTATCCTTGCATGCCAGTGCATCAACAACGAAATCTAATATTGCTGTGTCAATTTCACTGTCCCCGCTTGATGCCGCTTTTTTGCATTCCCCACTTCCGTCGGCATTAAGCATAGCAAATTTCCGTGGGTCGGTTTTGTATGCTCCAGAAACGCTAGCGATCAAACATTCGACGGCTCTCGAATTCATTTTCGTTTCCTGCTTGAAAAATTCTCGACCGAAAAATTCCAATATCTGAATACTCAAATCGTTATTCACCTTATGTCTTTGTAAACATTCAACAATCTTCCCGAATTTCGCTCCTATGCCATATCGGTCTTCTGTGGAAAAAGCATCCTTGACGGCTCCGCCACCGGGAACGACTGCGGCCAAGATGCGTTGTAACATATTCTCGCCATCTTTTTCCCTGTAAATTCTTTTCAATTCTTTGTACAAATCGAATCGCAAAGAAAAAACCGCACCAATTTGTTCCCCTTCACATCCTATAAGAGGGAAAAATCCTGTGCGTAATTCGTTATCAGCCAAATCGTTCAGAATCTCCGCGTGGCGATCTACGATATCGATTCCGGCACCGCAAGGGCCGCCTTCGTCGCCAATAACCAAATCCCCATCATTAATCAAAGATCCCAATATCTCATGTAATCTTGCGCGCCTAGTCGGATCCATAACAAGATGCTTATAAACTCCCACCGGTTCCATATCTCCAGCGACACCCATATTTGCCAAGATATCTGGAGATCTTCTTCTTAACAGTTGCAAAACACTCGGGATAACCTCATTGCGATCACTAATGACATTCATGGTTTCATTTTCTCGTACACCAATCTCGTAATGACCGACCATATTACCTTCTGACATGTGATCAAATGTTAATAGTAAAGGCGATTATTGTAATTGTTTTTATCGTAATGTCAAGCGGATGTGGTAATGGTATTGTCTTCCACCCCCTACTTCGAGTAAATTTAACTAGCACTTATTTTCCCTATTCATGTTTGATTTTTTCAAAAGACCTCAGGCCGTAAAGTCAGGACATTATTTTCTCTCCCTGGATATAGGGACAGAATTCGTTAAGGCCCTTGTATGTGATGCTCGCGGAAGAAACGGTGCGGTTTTGGGAGTTGGCAAACGCAGACAAAATCTCGGAGAAATGCAAAGCGGAGTCGTAACGGATATAGCCGGCGTCATAGACAACTGTAGAGATGCAATCTACGAAGCTGAAAAAATGGCCGGAGTAAGGGCTGAACAGCTAATCATGGGTATTGCCGGAGAGCTCGTGAAAGGTGCGACTTCGACAATTAAATACACCAGGAGCGATCCGAGTTTGAAAATCAATCTCGACGAATTAAAAAATATCGTTCACAAGGTTCAATGGAAGGCTTTTGACCAAGTCAGAGCGCAGTTGGCTTTTGAAAGCGGCTACAACGAAATTGATGTAAAACTTGTTAACGCGGCAATAGTTGATGTGAGAATTGATGGCTATAAGGTTTCGAACCCTGTCGGATTCCAAGGCAGAGAAGTCACGATGAGCGTATTTAACGCTTTCGCTCCCTTGGTACATTTCGGCGCTTTGCAAACAATCGCGGCCGAACTCGATCTCGATTTATTGGCAATAACAGCCGAACCTTACGCTGTCGCAAGATGCATGGGACATGAAGATACGGGAAGTTTCAGCGGGATTTTTATTGATATCGGAGGCGGAACGACAGACATCGCAGTTGTCAGAGATGGTGGAGTCGAAGGCACGAAAATGTTCACTTTGGGAGGCAGAAGTTTCACGAAAAGATTGGCTCAAAGCCTGAATGTTTCTTTTCAAGAAGCTGAAGAAATAAAAATCGCTTATTCGGATGATCAACTCGAAAAACAGTCCAGTAAAATCGTGAAAGAATCTCTAGTGAGCGACTGTGAAGTTTGGCTTACCGGAGTCGCTTTAACCCTTAGTGAATTTGTAAATGTGGACATACTCCCCTCTCAAATTTATCTTTGCGGAGGGGGATCGCATCTGCCGGAAATCAAAGAGGTTTTGGATGGCAGTGATTGGTATAAAACGCTTCCTTTTGCCAGAAAACCGCAAATCAGCTTTCTAAAACCGAAACATGTCAGTAATATTATCGATGAAACAAAAAAACTAAAAGATTCGCAGGATGTCACCCCGATGGCCATCGCCAATTTGGCGCTTGAACTTGCCGGTGAAGAAAAAATTCTCACGAAATTATTGAGAAAAGTTGTGCGATTAATGCAGGTTTGAGGCAATCTCAAAAAAAACATGCCAGAAGAAAACAAAAATAAAAACAAGGAACAATCCGAAGAGACACCAGCCAAAAAGGTTGCAAAGAAAAAGGTTGTTTACATTGAACTCGACGAGGAGATAACGTCGGTTTACGATCGTGTTAAAAAACTTCAATTCAACGATATATATTTGGTTGTCCCGGAGCGCGCCGTACTTTTGCAAAGCGTCGTGAATTTGAAAATTTTAAAAAGAAAATTTTCCGATATGGAGAAAGTGGTTTTCATAATAACCACGGATCCCGTCGGCACCAAACTCGCTCTTCAAGCCGGGATAAAAGTTTTTGACAAAATAGATGACAATAATAAGGTCACTCAAACGATTTTAAATCCTCAATTAAAAATACAGCCGCTAAGCGCAACGGCGAATGAGTATGAAGATTACTCCCCTTCCAGAATCCCACAGAAAAAAGTTTCGATTTTGGAAATAGTAAAAGAGTTCAAAAATAAAAAGAAAGGGTTGAGTTTCAAATCCTTATGGGATGCGCAGAAAAAATACAGAAAACTCATCAAGGAGAAAAAACAGTTCGGATATTACGGACCGAGCAGAAAGACGCTTACAACCTTGGTTATCGCCAGCGTCACGATGCTTCTCATAATTTTCTATGTGGCATTGCCGGGCACGACAATATATTTAACGCCGGAATCAAATGTCCTCGAAGTTAGCGCGAATATCACGCTTGCCGATGCCGATGTGAACGCAATCGAGTTGGATTCACATCCGACCCACACGATAGCTTCTTATGAAATCGAGTCGGTTGTCGAAATCGGAATCGCTTACAATGCAACGGGGCAATTGTTCAGCGGAGAAAATGCGACAGGCACGATCACTCTTACAAATGAGGGCGAGAATAAATGGGACTTGGTTGCTTTCACTAGGCTCCAGAGCCCGGATGGAGTTATATTTAGGACTCAGCAATTTGTGTCTGTTCCGGCGGCAACCGAAGCTGGACCGGGTAAGCTTGATGTTTATGTTATCGCCGACGAAAAAGATGCCGATGATCAAGTAATCGGCGACAGAGGCAATTTGTCGGCGGGCACACATTTTGTACTCCCGGGTTTAAGGGAAGCCAGCCAGACGGTTTTGTATGGTGAAAATGCCGTCGCGATGAGTGACGGAGAAACCGTAGTTACGAAGTATGTTATCGCCGAAGATCTGGTAGCGGCTTACGAGCAGGCCGAAAGTTCTCTCTATGATGCGGCTCAATCCACTTTACAAACAAAGGTTGACTCTTTGAATACGGAACAAGGAACGGATCTTGTGCTTTTGACCGGAGATTATGCTTTTGAAACCGGAGATATTTCCATCACCGTCCCCGATGTCGAGAATGAACAAATAGACAGCTTCCAAGTAACCGGAACGATGTATATTAAAGGTATAGCTTATAACCAAAGCGAGCTTGTAAATATTTTGAGAAACGAACTCAAGTTGAAAAAGAGCCCCGAGAAACAGTTGAAGTCCATAGATGAAGAGTCCATGTATTACGAAACTATCGATATTGATGAATCCGCAAGCAAAATAAAAATCACGGCCTCAATTAAGGGTATAGAAGAGTATGTTTTGGATCCGGAAGAAGAGAGCGGAGCGAGATTGGTTAAGAAAATAAAAGATCATATAGCCGGTATGCCGGTCGAAGAAGCAAAAGAGTACATCCAAGATTTGGATGAGATAAATACGGTTGAAATAAAATCTTGGCCGGTATGGGCACCGACAATACCGAATGTACAGGAAAATATTAAGATAAGGGTGGTGGAGTAGTAGTATGGCGCATGGAACGCTTTGCTTCCTTGTGCTGTAATCTGATAAACTCACTGACGTATTTATGTCCAAAATCACATCTCAATCTCAAGACTTTTCTCAATGGTATCTCGATATCGTTAAGGTGGCCGAGCTTGCCGATTACTCGAAGGTTAAAGGTTGCATGGTTATAAAACCTTACGGCTATGCGATATGGGAAAATATCCAGCGTGAGCTCGATTCTCGAATTAAGGCGGCCGATGTAAAAAATGTTTATTTTCCTCTTCTTATTCCCGAAAGTTTCCTTCAAAGAGAAAAAGAACACGTTGAAGGTTTTATGCCGGAGTGCGCGGTTGTGACTCATGGAGGCGGTAAAAAACTTACCGAGAATTTGGTGATCAGACCAACTTCCGAGACTATTATGTATGACACTTTTTCAGATTGGATTAAAAGTTATCGCGATCTGCCTTTGAAAATAAATCAATGGGCTAACATCGTCAGATGGGAAATGAGAACGCGACCATTTTTGCGAACAACTGAGTTTTTGTGGCAAGAAGGACACACGGCCCACAAAGACAAGGCGGGAGCTGATGAAGAGGCTCATCGCGCTTTAAAAATGTATGAAGATTTTGATCGTGACTTCTTGGCTTTGCCGGTTTTGACGGGACGAAAAAGCGACAAGGAGAAATTCGCCGGAGCTCTTTATACCCTATCGACCGAAGCTCTCGCAAAAGATGGCAAGGCGATACAGGCCGGGACATCGCACAATCTTGGGATGACTTTTGCGGAATCTTTCAATATCAACTATCAGGATGAAAACGGTGCTTTGCAAAAAGTTTGGCAAACATCGTGGGGCGTTTCTACAAGACTGATTGGTACACTGATCGTCGTACATGGAGACGAAAAAGGGTTAAGACTTCCTCCGAAAGTCGCGCCGACGCAAGTTGTGATCGTACCGATTTATAAAACCGATGGCGAAGAGCGCGAAACGGTTTTGAAAGCGGCTCGACAGATAGCAAGCGATTTAAAAAGATTCAGGGTTTTGATTGATGAACGAGACACATATACTCCCGGATTTAAATTCACGGAGTGGGAGGTCAAAGGCGTGCCTCTGAGAATCGAGATCGGACCGCGCGATTTGGCTAAAAACTCATGCATTTTGGCGAGAAGGGATACGAGCGAAAAAACCTCTTTGGAAATTTCGGAATTGTTTACCGCAGTGCCGAAACTTTTGGATCAAATACAAGAAAACATGTATGAGCAGGCATTGAAATTCAGAGAAGAAATGACTTCGGAGATCGGCACATATGAAGATTTCAAAAAAATTCTCGAAGAAAAAGGCGGATTCCTCGTCACCGGCTGGTGTGGTAAAGAAACTTGCGAACAGAAGATCCAAGAAGAAACGAAGGCAACGATAAGGGTAATCAAAGAAGAGAATACAAAATGCAAATGCGTGTATTGCGGAGAAAAATCGAGTCATAAGGTTTATTTTGCAAGAGCATACTAGCGATTTTTGTTATTGCCTCGCTCATGGCTTCCTTCCTATTACAAGCTTGTAATAGGAGCGTGCAGATATGAGCTCGACAACAACAAAAACCTTTGTGGATTCGTGAATCCTTGTTAGAATCGGCTTATGAGAATTTCCACACGATTAACGTTATTTTTATTTTCATTATCGATCGTATCTTTTGCTGTTGCCGCGGATCTCGGACCAACGGCTTCTTTAAGCGTCTCTCCAAGTGTTGGAACCACAAGAACAACGTTTGTGTTTGACGCATCCGATTCTGTCGACAGCAGAGGTTTCCATGACACTCTTGAGTATAGGTGGAATTACAATTCCGGTGTGTCCGGATGGACAGATTGGACCGATGATCCCACTACAACTTATCAATATGATGACACCGGCACAATCCAAGTTAAAGTTGAGGTGAAAGATGAAGATGGATATACGGATGACACTTGGGCCGAGATTGAAATTTCCGACGATTTACCTTTTGAAACCGAGTTTACTGTCACGCCCGAAGAAGGAGATATTTATACTGATTTTACTTTCGATATAGATACAACAACCACGGTTGAATATTCGTTATCCGATTTTGAATATCGATGGGATTTCGATGGAGATTTCGAATGGGATACGGATTATATGGGTGCCGCGGAAATACAACATACTTATGGAACTGTCGGTTATTATACGCCCTGTTTGGAAGTTTTATCCCCGGACGAGTCGACTGTGACAATTTGCGGTTATGAAACTGACAACGCTTCCAGCGGAGGGATTATTACAGTTGGGAATAATTCTGAAGAACCCGATGCTTCGATAGAATATTATCCATCCAGCGGCAATGAAGATACGACTTTTTATTTTTCCGCCGAAAGTTCTTTCGATTCACAAGATTATTCAGATCTCGAATACAGGTGGGATTATGAAGGTGATGGAGTTTTTGATACCGATTGGTCGAGTGAGGAAACCTCAAATCATAAATATGGTGTTTATGGTGACTATGAAGTAATTTTGCAAGTTCGAGATAGCGATGGAAATACCGATGAGGCAAGAGTTGATATAACTATCGCCGGAGAAGGTTTTGCACCGGAGGCAAAATTTACAGTCTCTTCCGACAGCCATCTTGCAGATGATGATGTCGGTACTACCGCAACCGAATTCACTTTTAATTCAACTTCTTCAAGCGATGAAGAAGATTATACGAGTCAACTCGAAGTCAGGTGGGATTACGAAGGCGACAGCGAATTTGATACAACCTGGTCGAATGATAAATATGCTTATCATCAATATCTTGAGGCCGGTGAATATGAAGTGACTATGGAAATACGCGACCTTGACGGTAACGTCGCGGTAGTTGCTTATGAGATAAAAGTCGTTACCAATACCGCTCCTTATGCGACTTTTGAAGTTGATCCGACTTCCGCCACGCCCGGCGTTGAATTTGATTTCGATGCGGGAGCTTGCTCGGACGATCAATACAAGTCGGCATATTTGGAAATCAGATGGGATTTTGATGGTGATGGCACCTGGGATACCGAATTTTCGACAGACAAAACAACATCTCACTATTTTGATGAATCGGGCGAGTATGATGCGATTTTACAGGTAAAAGATCCCGAAGAGCAGACAGCTGAAGCCAGCCAATCGATTACCGTTCTTTCAAATACTTCTCCTTACGCCGATTTCACTGTCGATCCGACTTCCGGCACCTATTCAACCTCTTTTACTTTCGATGCAACTTCTTCCGAAGACGGACAAACTGATTTCGATGACCTCTGGTTCAGATGGGATTTTGATTATAACGGTGAAAGCGATTTAACTTTTGATACGAGTTTTACCCATACGGAATCAACAAGCCATTATTTCAACGAAGATGATGGAACCGGAGATTTTGTAATCAGACTCGAAGTTAAAGATGAGGATGGCGAAGTTTCGACAGCTTATGAGACCATAAATATTCATTGGGCATCGGTTTATCTTGAAGAGTTGAAAGATTTGGGTGTTATGAAAGGGTACAGCGGGGATATGAAACCGGATCAAAACATCACCAGGGCCGAGCTTTTGAAGGTTGTACTTGAGGCGACGGATACGAGCGTTTCAGGTATGACTTACAAAGGATATTTCAGCGATGTCGATAATACCGATTGGCATTGGAAATATGTTGAAAAGGCTTATGAACTTGGGATTATAAGCGGTTACGACGATGGCAGTTTCAAGCCCGATCAGGAGGTTAATCGCGCCGAGGCTTTGAAGATAATTTTCGAAGGATTTTCTATGAATTTACTCGAATATGAAGGTGCTGATGTTTTTGATGATGTTAAAGTCGGTTATTGGTTTTATTACTATGTTATGACGGCTTACGAAAATGAGCTCGTAAGCGGATATGGAGATGGCAGATTCGGACCTTCGGATTCGATGACAAGGGGGCAAGCGGCGAAAGTTGTGAGTTTGGTGATGGAGTTGTCTTAATTTTATCTTGGCTGAGTTTGCCTGGCGGGCATTTTTATGGTATAATCATATGATTTATAACTAACAAAATAAACATTATGGAAACAAAAAAGTATCCCGCAAGAGTTACCTTGGCGTTAATTTCGGCCTTGATCGTATGTGTTTTCGCCGTTGGGATGAGTTTTGCGGCCGATGATGAAGTGATACCGAATTTTACAGCTTTAAAAATAGGAACCGTTGTCGGCAATGTTGATGACGGCAATATTAAGGCAACAGGAATAATTACCGCCAGTACCGCCATACGAACTCCGGCAATTATTCCAACTTCAACCGAAATCGAAATCGGAGGAGATTTATCGGTTACCGGAGCTTTGGTGGCCGATTCCATAGGATACTTTTATGTAAGAACTACCGATTACGGGAACGAGGTAAGCACATCCGGCGCAGAAGGTTCCTCGCTTGTTTGGACAACTACCGCTTCTTGTGAGGTCGACGATCAAATTATCAGCTGTATCGGAGGCCCGTCGTCGGATTACTGGTATAGAAATTCCATAAGTGACAATTCATGCATCACGATGAGCCTATATAATGAACTTTACGCGCAAGCGATATGTTACAGTTCCGATGCGGAAGTTGAATCTTCCACTACCACCGCATCTCATGAATTCGCCGCGACTTGGTGGAATGATAATCAGTCATATATGACCATGGATATTGCGGATGCACTTGTCAATGATCCGATTTACGGTTTTACGGATAGTATAACTGACATAATTCTCGGAAGCGCCGACGTCATGGCCGATTTTGCGGCCGAAGTCGAGACAACAATGGGGGATTATTTGACCGACAACGGTTATGCCACGCAAACTTGGGTTACGGGCAAATCATATGCAACTCAAACGTGGGTCGGCTCGCGGGGATATGCGACTCAAACATCGGTTAATAGTTTAACGACAACCGTAACATCATTGTCATCATCGATATCCACCTTGCAGTCATCGGTAACTACGATAAACGGCAAGTTGGGCATAAGATAAAGGGAGTTTTCGCCTTTTTACAATCCGTTACTCACATCCGAAACGCAAGATTCTTGATCCGTTTGATTTTCAAGTTGTTCGCACATGGTCGCATCTTTGTTCCCGACAGCTTTTTCGTAGATGAATTTTTGTTCGCAGGTCAGCTTAACTTCCGCATTTTCGATTTCCGAACAATTTTCCGCCGTCGAAGCGTCATCATTCAAGATTTCTTCGTATTTCTCAACTTCTTCCAATCCGGCGGTTGTTTCTTCCGACACCTCTTCTGCAACCCCTTCTTCCACAGTTTCTTCCTGATCCGAGATGATATCCGTTTCCGGATTTTCGTTTTTACATCCGTATGCGAACGACGTTATAAGCAATATGCTGCAAGTTGCCAGTATTTTTTTCATTTTATTTTTGTTTTAAAAGTCTTTCTTCTTGAGACCTCTGCAAAAGTACTCTTTTTACTGCAATATGCACTCTTTGGCTACAAACAATTCATCGCTCCTCAACGTATCTTTTTCTGATACGCTTTTGTCGCGCTTCATTGTTTTCGCTCAAAGATTGCATATTTCGTATTAAAATTGTACTTTCGCAGAGGTCTCTCTTTAAACTTATTATAAATGAAAATTTTTGTCAAAACGCTCGGGTGCAGGGCAAACAGATATGAGTCTGAAAAACTTATCGATAAATTGTGCTCAATGGGTCATTTGTTCGTATCCGATCCGCGCAAAGCCGACACCGTTATCGTCAATACTTGCACGGTTACGCATACCGCGGACAGAAAGTCGCGCCAAGAGTTTTATCCGTTTTTAAAGGGTGACAAAAAAGTTATTGTTTTCGGGTGCGGACCGAGAGTCGCCCGCGAGCATTTTGAGAAAATCGATGGTATAGATTTTATAGCAAAAGAGCCCGCCGAAATAATCAAGTATCTCGGCACAACCGATGTTAAGCCGGAATCTCATGATCTTTTTGTAACTCGTTCGAATTTAAAAATCCAAGACGGGTGTGAAAATTTTTGCACTTATTGCATAGTCCCTTTTGCCAGAGGCAAATGTAAAAGCAAGCCTTATAAAGATATACTGCGAGAGGCGGCTGATTTGACCGACAAGGGCGCGAAAGAGATTGTTTTGACCGGCATAAATATAGGCGAATGGAAAGACGGCGAACTTTGTTTTTGGGATCTCGCAAAAGAACTTTTGGATCGATTTGATTTCAGAATAAGAATAAGTTCTCTGGAGCCTTTTTTATTCAATGAAAAGGTTGCCGATGTTTTAAAACATAAGAACTTTTGCCAACATCTGCATGTATGCGCGCAATCCGGATGCGATGGTGTGCTTGTAAGAATGGGCAGGCACTACAAAGCGGCGGATTTTAAAAAATTAATAGCGAAGACGCGAAATGTTGCGCCCGATATCGCAATAACCACCGATATCATAACGGGGTTTCCGGGTGAAACCGAACTCGAACATCAAGAGAGTTTGCGATTCATATCGGATGTCGAATTTGCGAAAGTTCATACTTTTAAATATTCAAAACGAGAAGGGACCCCCGCCGCAAAAGCGAAAGGACAAGTCCCCTACCCGATCAAGGCGACAAGGGCGTCGCAGATCAGGAAACTGTCTGCGGATTTGAGGAAAAAATATTTGGAAAAATTTATAGGCTCGGATATGGAGGTTTTGTTTGAACGGCAAAAAAACGGCGTCTTCACGGGTACCACGAGAAATTACATCAAGGTTAGACTAAAAAGTTCTGAGGATCTGACGAATCGGCTGAAAATCGTTAAAGTCCAAGTTGCTTCTTGATATCGTCAACCTGCGTTTGCTCCTGTTTCTTTTTGGAGTCTTGTTCGTACATTATTTCAATGTCTTTCCAATCTTGCTTGTGCTCGTCTTCGAGTTTTTTAAGTTGGGCGGCGTGTTTCGGCGAAAGTTCGATGAATTTTTCTTTTTCTTCTTCCAAAATTTTTATAAGTTCATCAACTTGTTCTTGTCTCAATTTCGGGATTGAATCCACGATTCTTTTCTTCTCGTCTTTCATGAGAGAGATCGAGCCGGCAAGAAGTTTAATGAAATAAGTTTCATCAAATTTCAGGTTGTGAGGTGGGATTTTTATTGTCGTTTTGAAATCTTTCATGTGATCCCAAAACTTGTAGTTCGCAAGCGCCGGGTCGGGTTTTGGCGCTCCGCCTCCGAAACCTCCTCCTCCACCGAATCCGAAATCGTCAAATCCTCCCCCGCCGAAGCCTCCCGGCATTGGTGCGGGTGGCGGTGGCGGCATCGAACCGAAGTTCGGTTGCGGACGGGGTGGTGGCATTGGATTGCCTAAATTTTGTGGTTGAGATGGAGGCAATGGTGCTCCGAAACCCTGAGGTTGCCCGTAAGGTTGCGGTGCCGGTGGTTGCATCATCGGTCGCGGTGGTGACTGCGGCGGTGGTGGCGTAAATCCGTTATATGATTGATAAGAAGGTGGCGGTGTCGCCGGTCTTGGCGGTTGCTGATATGAAGGTTGGTATCCGAATCCCCCTCCTGTTGGTGGTGAAGGCGGTGGGGTTTGCTGATAATATGGATTATAAGGTGGCGGAGATGGTGGTGGCATATAACCAAATCCTTGAGGGCTTGGTGGAGGGACAACAGGCTTTTGCGGGAGCGATTGAATCGGTTGCGTTACCGGAGGTTGTACGGGTAGCGGTGGTGGTGGTGGCGGTGGCGGATTTGCTCCTCCGTTACTTTGCAAAAATGAAGGCGGAGTATATCCACCCGGGTTGTAACCACCTTGTGAACCTGTATTATCCATAGAATATATTTCTTATTTTTTGAATTAATAATTTCACGTTTTAACTATAACATAAAAATGGTGCGCCTGCAAGCCCGCGAGGAGTAATTTCTTATCTTTGCACATGTTGCATGTGCTTGGAGCTAAAATGATTAGCGCGATTAAGATTTTTTTTGCATGGCAAGATTAGTGGATGACTATTGGTATTTTATGACAAAAATTTACAATAGGCGAATTTGCTGTATGGAAATGCATTCTTGCCCGTAGTAAACGAGCGACTTTGTACCAAATTTCCGCACCAACCAACCGAACAGCTTCGGGGGATGTTTCAAAAGCGATATTCACCTCTTCGAACCAATATTTTCCGTCCATGTCTTTGACAAAATCGAGCCCCGCAACATCTCCTTGTGTGGCATCCATAACCAGTTTTGCGTAATAAGCCAATCTGTCATCAACTTTTTCCATTCTTGAAACGCATGAACCCCGGCAAATATTCGTATGAAATTTTCCCGGTTCCGCGTTTCGATAAAAAGCGCCAACCACTTGAGGCTCATCGGTTTCATGATCGCGGCAAACCCACAGACGCATATCCCTATATCCTCCTTGTTCGTTAGTCTCTTTTTGTATGGTTCTTTGAATCAAAATCGGCTGATTGGCGTTTGCAAAAAAACCGCTAAGGACAGTCACTAACTCTTCTTCGTTTCGAACCAAATAAACCCCCTCTCCCCGTCCGGAACAAGGATGTTTGAGAACTACAGAACCCATGTTAGAAATTTCTCCAAGGGCAATCGCGTAGGCTTGTTCTTTGTTATGAACAAACCAAGTTGGCGGATTGATGTCGTCCGTTATCCCAATTCCCACCATATGATTATGCAAAGCTTGATGTGTGAGATATTTGTCTTGTCCGCGCAATAAAAATTCCCTTGAATTAACTACCGGGATACCACGTCCCAGACATTCTCCGAAATAGGTCAGATAAGCCGACAAGGCCATGTCGGAAAATGAGGATAATTCGCAACGAGCCAAGACGATATCGGGAAATTGTTCGGTGTTATCGCCGAATACGATATCGCAAGGGTTGATTATGTTGGCGATCGCACCTGTTGTTTTAAGAATTTCAAGTAATAACTCCTCGGCATAACCGATTTTTTCGTGTTTCAAGATACCAATATGTTGTCTTGTTTTTTCCATATCAAAAACAAAAAAGCCCCTGCCGGGCTTTTCTTAATCGGGATATTTCAGATTACAAATTTACGGATTCGGAAAAACCACAGCATTATGGGCTGTCTTTTTCTTCGACTCCTGTATGTAATCTAAATGTTTCATGCGCACAACATACAATATAAACAACAAACTGTCTACAATTGTCCTGTTTTTTCGTATAGCTTTTTCACTTCTTGTAACATACATGTTTCTACTTATTTTCTGCCTGCCTACCGGCAGGTAGGTTTTTAATGACTTTCAAAAGGGAGAAATCGCGAATTAATGCAAAGACTTAAAACTTTATAAAAAACATGGCCGTTGACAAACTTTATAAAGTTTTATATAATTGAATCATGACAATATCGGAAAAATTAAAATTAATCAAAAGCCTCTCCAGGCTAACTCAAGAAGCTCTTGCTCAAAAGTTTGACGTGTCTTTTGCAACCTTAAACAGTTGGATAAACGGCAAATCAATTCCTCATCGAAAAGCGCAAATTTTAATCGACGAGATTTACAAAGAATATACCGGACAAAAAATAATCCCGGAAAATGTTTTACAGGCAAAAAAAGAGCTGATTATTTCAAAAAGTAAAAAATATAAGAATATTTTAAAAACTATTCTCGCTCGACCGGATATTATGGACGAGTTCACACTTCTACTCACGTATCACACTAATTCCATAGAAGGAAGCACCCTTAACGAGAATGAAACGGGAGCGATACTATTCCATAATAAAGTTCTGCCAAACAAAACACTGGTTGAACAAATGGAAGTAAAAAATCATCAGGCGGCAATACAGTATTTGTTCCAATATCTATCATTGAAGAAAAACAATATAAATGAAGATTTAGTGCTAAAACTGCACAGTATTTTAATGAATGGAATTAGAGATGATGCCGGATTTTACAGAAGACATGGAGTACGAATCGTCGGATCAAATGTACCTACATCAAACTATGTTAAAGTGCCAATTCTGATGATTGAATTGGGAAAATCCATAAATGGATTACCAAAGGACAAAATCAAACAAATAGCGAATATCCACAGCAACTTCGAAAAAATTCATCCATTTAGTGATGGGAACGGGAGAGTTGGCAGACTCATCATAAGTGCAATGTTGATCAGACAAAACATGCCTCCTGCAATAATCAGACAAGAAAAAAAACAGTTATATTACACATTCTTGAATAAAGCTCAGGTTCAAGGAGACTCAAGTTTACTTGAAGATTTCTTGTGCGACGCAATACTGGAAGGATTCAAAATGATAGAGCCAATCAACCATGAAAAAGAGTCTCGTTTGCGGCTTTAGAGTGCGGAAGATGAGAAACATCGGTAACAGTTCGTTTTCGACCTATCCAACTTATCTTTCTACATCTTTTAAAATTTCCAAACTTGCTCTACATGCATTATTGAATCGAACTAACCAATCTTGAGTTTCTCGGTCTGGCATTCTGGCACTTGAGAACAATTCAGATTGGAATTCGTAATATCTGCCTGCTAGAGGACGGACAAAACGATTAGAAAGCCACTGTTTAGCATTTATAATACTAGGACGATTTGATCCATCTATATTAAATTCATGTTCCGTATTAGGATCTATGCCAAAAGTACCGTCTGTTAATATAGTTTCGTATACCCCTTGTCTTGTTAGAGCCATAGTATAATTTTCATCTACAACTTGTATTTGATAAAATCCGTATTCCGAAGTGTCATAAACGTCATTTATTTGCTCCATACCTGATGGGTCTACAATAGCTCCTCCAAGTACGGTATAACCCGGGTTATGATCGTCTGTATCGCCGATTATATTTTGGTACGCAACACGTGCGTTATGTAATTCTTCAGCACAAGCGTTAGCCTGTTCTACAACGGTTGGCACTACCTGGAAACCTTGTTGCAATTCTAAAGTTTTTGGACAAGCTGTTGCCAAGAGTGGCAATAGAATTGCTGAAGGTTTTAGAATAGACATTTTCTTGAAGTTAAATGATGAGTTTTTGAGTATACCGAAAATTTGACAAAAGTCAAGATTATCGTCCTGGTGTTTTTGATTTCCGACCCGCATTTTACCCCTCAATTGCACCACTTGGGCTTTTGCGCTGAGGGAAGCGAAATTACAAATCTAATTCTTCATATTTCCCTTTTTGCAAATCATCCAAAATGATATCTAAATTTTTGTCGAGAATTTTTGTGAAGTTCGGATTTCGTACTGTCATATTCGCTCCAACCTTTTTGTCATTTTTCAGTCTTATCATTACCAGAACAGATTTCCCGCTATTTAGTTTAAGTAAAAATATTACTCTTCCTGATCCTGAAGAACTGGTTAAATAAACTTTTTTCAAACATGTTCCCAATATTTTTGTTGAACTTTTTATCGTATCGCCTAATCCTTGTAATGATTTTTTTGCCGCAGTTTTAATAATGTCCAGATCAAAAATGCCTTTTACAGGCTCAAATTCAACCTTCTTAATTGAAGATGTAATTATAAGCTTCATTTTCAAGATAATAATTCCCCTATTTTATCCATTTTCGACTGGATATCCGATGTAACGATCACTTCTTGAGGTTCTCCTATAACAATCTTTGGCGACTCAACAAAATTAATCAGAGCGCTTTTTATAATAAAAGTAAGAGGCACTCCAAGTTTATCGGCTTGCGCGGAAGCTCTCATCTTAAGTGCTTCATCTATACGAATTGTTAAAGTTGTCATGTCGGTTATAGTTATAGGTGCTTGCTATCAAAAGTATAGCGCACTAACAGTGTTAGTGCAAGATGGTTTAAAAGAAACATTTTCCGACCGCTGCAAAAAATTAACAGAGTACTTTGTCTGATTTTATATCCCTCTTTTTTTGTTCTGTTCTCTCGTAAAGTTCCTTTATGTCTTGTCCTCCGTATATTGCCGTTATTGTCAAAATCCCCTTGTTGAACATGTAACCGTAAAAGCCTCATAAAAAGTATACAAGTTAATAGAAAGGAGTATGATTTCTATGTTAAAAGTTAAAAGTTAAAAATAAAAACAATATCTCATGAAAAAACTGATCATTTTGTTTGGTTTAGCGATTATTTCATTTGTTGCCATCCCTTTGGTTTTGGCAGTAACTTGCGAATCTCCTTATGTTGAATATGAAGGAGTTTGTACCGATCCCATTCCCGCTTGCGAGAATCCTCCTGCGCATTCCGTTCCTTCGACCTGTATAGATAAAATCGAAGATGGAGTTTATATCGAAAACTACTCTTTTGAATGTGAAGAAGGTTATTCAATAGAAGGAAATCTTTGTGTGTGTGATAGCGAATGCCTGGTTTGCGAATCCCCTTATGTTGAGTATGACGGCGAGTGCGTAGATCCTATCCCCGCATGTGAAAATCCTCCAGAACATTCGGTTCCTTCAACCTGTATAGATAAGATCGAAGATGGAGTATTAACCTCAAATTACAGTTTTTCTTGTGAAGAAGGTTATGTCCGTTCCGAAAATGAATGCGTATTGATTGATAATTTTGTTACGGAACAAACGAGTACCGTTTCCATTCCTCCTGCTGGTTTTGAAGATGAAGTACTTGTAAATATAGAAGCTTATGAGAATCCTTTCCCGGATACGAATATCGCTTATATCGAAGGACAAGCTGCGGCCGAACTTTACCGTCGTGCCATTATCGGAGGGTATCCGGATGGCGAATTTAAAGGCTCTCGAGAAGTAAATCGAGCTGAAGCGGCCAAATTTTTACTTTTAGCTCGATATGAATCTGTTGAAGACATGGAAAACAACGGACAATTTCCTGATGTTGTTGAAGGACAATGGTATGTTTCTTATATAGTAAAAGCTGCTGATTTAGGCATTATTATCGGCTATTCCGATGGCAATTTCAGACCGCAAAACACTGTAAATACCGCTGAATTCTTAAAGATGTTCACATTAACATTCGGACTTGATACCGATTTGGAGTATTCGTATGAAGATGTAGATTCTGAAGATTGGTTTGCCCAATATGTAGGCATTGCTGAAGAGTACGACTTGCTTCCAAACCGAGGTGTTAATCTGGAACCGGCTCGTTTAATGACGCGCGATGAAGTTGCGGTTGCCATTTATCAATATCTGAAAAATCGATAATTATGATAAAGCAGTGATAAGGTTTACCGTATCGGAATAATGACTTTTTACCTTTGTCGACTTTTTCTGTAAAGGAGTCCCGCTTAGCGGGACGGCTTGATAATATGGGCCGTCCGCCCTGCCTGCCGGCAGGCAGGTTCGCTTCCGGCCTGTGGTAACACGCATGTTTCTACTTATTTCCTGTTCGTTTTCGGGTTTTTGCGCTGAGGGAAGCGGTTTTATCACTCATGCCTTAGCGCTTCTATCGGATCCAATCTGGATGCTTTTTGAGCAGGATAATATCCGAAAATAACACCTATAAAACTCGAAACTCCAACCGCCAACATAACCGATGATGGAGTTATAACTGTTGTTACAAGTCCTAATCCCGAAATTATTTTTGCAATAGCTATTCCAATGCCAAGTCCGAGCAATCCTCCGATGAGTGTTAACAATAAAGATTCGAGCAAAAACTGCATATTAATATCAAATTCCGTTGCTCCGATAGATTTTCTAACGCCTATTTCTCTCGTCCTTTCTGAAACCGTAGTCAGCATCATATTCATAATTCCTATCCCGCCTACAACCAGAGATATTCCGGCTATACAAGCCAGCAGAATGGTAAACACCCCTGTTATTTCCGAAGCTGTCTCGAGAAAAGAGGAAGGTTCCGTAACCGAAAAATCATCATCGTCATCCGCACCAATCCCATGAGAAAATCTCAAGATATCTTCAATGGCGGTTTTCACAACGGTTATATCATCTCCTTCTTCTGTTTTTACAATTACAGAAGACAAAGAATTCGAACCTGTTAAATAATGCTGAACAGTTGTAATCGGTGCGTATATCAAATTATCTTCCGTAACACCTGTTTCTTGCACAACTCCTACGATACGGAAATTAACTTCATTTATCTCGACTTGCTGATTAAGCACATTAATTCCGTTTGCTCCAAATAAATCCTCATATACTCCATATCCGAGCACAGCCACTTTTGATAATGAGTCTTCATCATCCGATGCAAAAAATCTACCTTGCAACATTTCAACCTCCTTCACTTCTTGATAGTCGCTATCTACACCATATACGCTTGCATTTGTGTTTGTTCCTCCTGTTACAACAGCTTGATATTTTCCCGAGCTTATTTTTGTAATCCCTGCAAGTGAAGGCAAATAAGACTGTACAAGATTGATATCATTCTCCGTTAAGGTCTCTGATGTACCCTGCCCCATGCTCAATCCCGAACTTCCTTTTGAAGCACCCGGAGAAATCGTCAATAAATTGGTGCCTATCGACTCAATCGAATCTTGCACGGAAGATTGAGCGCCCTGCCCTATCGAAAGCATTATAATTACCGATGCGATACCGATTACAATACCAAGTATCGTCAAGCTTGAACGAGCTTTGTTTGCTTCTATACTTGCCCATGTTTGCCCGAAAAGGTCATGGATTCTCATATACAATTCCGTCTTTAATTGAAATTATTCTATCAGCGTGAGCCGCTACATCATGCTCATGAGTAATCATCACAATTGTACGACCTTCGTCTTTATTTATTCTTTTAAAAGTCTCCAAAATAAATTCTCCCGTTTTGCTGTCCAATGCGCCCGTAGGCTCATCGGCGAGAATAATCGCAGGATTCGTTACTAAAGCGCGTGCTATTGCGATACGCTGGCATTGTCCTCCCGATAATTCATTTGGTTTATGATGCCATCTTTCTTTTTCGAGATTCGCGGAATCGAGAGCTTTTTTTATCAATTCAAGCCTCTCATGTTTTGAAAACTTTTTATTATAAATTAATGGCAACCCGACATTCTCAACAACCGATCGTGGCAAAAGGTTAAAAGACTGGAAAACAAATCCTATATGTTCACTCCTTATCTTTGCCAGTTCGTTAGCGTTCAAACCTGAAACATCTATTTCGTTTAAAAAATATTCTCCCGAAGTCGCCTTATCCAAACATCCAAGTATGTTCATCAATGTTGATTTTCCCGAACCGGAAGGACCCATTATAGCGAGAAATTCTCCTTCTTTCACATCTATATGAATACCTTTTAGCACCTCCACTTCCAAGGCACCCGTGCTATAAGATTTTCTAATATCGTTAAGTTTTATAATCGTTTTCATTTTTTGATTTTACATGCTTGGCGGACCGCTTCCCATATCCCCACTTGGCATTTCCCCTCCTCCACCGCTAAATGGTGTACTTAGCGTAGTATCTTCTTCCGAAGACAAAACAATGGTTGTCATTAAAACTATCAAATCTCCTTCGTTTAATCCGGAAATAACTTCCGCGTTCGTATCATCTTCTTCTCCAATCTCGAGATATTTTTTCTCTGTTGTTAATTCGGATGGCAGATAAAAAGATTTTTTCGCTAACTGATCGATATTCGTAACAACTTCGGCATATTTACCGTCTGTATCCTCTTTTATAGCCGTCTGTGGAATTAACAAAACATCATCACTGCTGATCAAAACAATATCAACATCCGCTGACATCCCGGTCAAAATACGCTCGTCTTCGTTCAATATCGAAAGAGTTATGTCGTAAGAAACAACACCACTATTCACATCACCCGTATCCGATCTTTCCACTACGATAGCATCAGCTTCCAATCCTTCTATTGCGTCAAATGTTACAACAGCCGATTGTCCAACTTTAACATCAAGCACATCCAGTTCGTTTAAAGACACAACTATTTGTTTGGAGTCGTCTATAAGAGTTGCAACAACCGTTGATGTCGAAACAGTTTCTCCAACATCTATATCCAACTCTGAAATGTATCCGGATATTGGTGCGTAAACGAAATTATCTTCATAGTCATTTTGCGCAGAGCTCAATGCGTTTTCTTTTTCTTCTATTGTCAATTCTTGAGCCCTGATTTCCAAGTCTGTAGCACTTGTACTCTGGATGTCTTCAAGGTCTAATTCTTTTCCTTCCAAAGTTAATTCCAAATCCTGTTTGTTTAATTCATATTCACTTGTTAAATCTTCAAGCTCTTCTTGCGCGTCAGTTATCGATTCGGAAATCCCATCTATATTTTCAATTTCGTCATATATAGATGTCAATATTGGATTAATTGTTCCAGAAGAGTTTGAGATATCCGTTCTCTGCGATGACAACACATCCGCATATAGAAAACCTGATCCTACCTCGTCATATACAAGCGCCAAAAACACATCCAGTTCTTTTAGAGCCTCCGACATGTCATATACGGCTTCATAAGTTGCGTCAGCCAAAATTTCAATTTGATCCGTATTCTCTCTTGATATTTCCTGATAAGAATCGAGCGCAGTATCGTAACTCGCAAGTGAGGCATAGTAAGCGGTTATAACCTTATCTTTTTGAGCGGATATAGGATCTCTGTCATCGCCCGAAGTCGAATTTAAATAGTATGTTATATCCGTCATGTTTTGGGCCATATTATGTCCTTGAACTATATCGTCCATGCTTTCAAGCACATCCGGCAATCCGACAAATATTTCCGTCGCCGCATTGAAAGCCGAATTATAAGCGGTTGGGTAATCCGCTTCAAGGTCGGCAATATCATCCTGTTTATTCGCATAAGCTGTTTCGTATTGGCTTGTCAGTTGGGTAAGGTCATTTTCCGCTTGAGTCACTGAATTCTCCGCGTTTTTGATATCCATTTCGTCAACCGGTTCTTGTAACTCTTCAAGTGCGAGTTGTGCTTTTTCGAGATCTATTTCCGCTGACCTAACCGCCATCTCGGAATCGGTTGTATCAAAAGACATAATTGGATCACCCTCGGAAACATATTGATCTTCTTCAACATGTATCGTTCCAACTATTCCGGATTTGTCCGGGTTTAATTCTATTTCGTCAGCATTACTTACTTGTCCCGACGACTGAATCGAAAGAGATATGTTTCCTTTTTGTATTTTCCCCAATACAACATACTCTTCCGATACAGCTTCAGTTTTGTAAAATACCGAATACCCTATGAAACCTGAAAGCGCTGCGATCAGCCCGATTACAATTATTTTTTTCATGTTTCAATAAATTATAAAAACAACCGGAGCATAATCTTCCATGTTACAACAAATATGAAAAATATATGAAAAACCCGTGAAGTTAAATCTTCGGGAATTTACATATAAATTTAGATCCTTTGCCCTCTTCGCTTTCCGCAAACACATCTCCTCCGTGCGCCTCCATTAGACCTTTTACAATCGCCAAGCCGACTCCCGTTCCTCCGGTTTTTCTCGAACGCGATTTATCTGTCCGATAAAATCTTTCAAATATGCGGTTTAGATCTTTTTTCGGTATCCCGATGCCTGTATCTTCAACAGTTACCGATATGTATTCCCCGTCTTCCGACGCTGAAACTCTTATAAATCCATCTTTTGGGGTATATGCAACCGAATTGCTTAACAAATTGATTATTATTTGAGAAAATTTATCTTTATCAACAAGAATCTCCGCAATCCCGTCTGGTATTTCAACTGACACATTAATCTGTTTTTTGTCATATTTCGGACGCATCTTCGAAACTATTTCATTTATCAAATCATTTAAGTTGTAATGCTTCTGCGTTAATTGCATGTTCGGATTCTCAACCGATGATAACGCACGCACGTCATTCACCATAAGCGTCAGTCTGTTCGTTTCATCTTGCAAAAGCTTTAGAGTACTCTTGGTCAATTGTTCATCTTTTATGGTACCGTCGCTCATCGCTTCAAGATATCCGCTTATATTTGTAAGCGGAGTCGCCAATTCATGCGCCACATTCGAAACCAATTCGTGCCTCAACCTCTCCGTTTCCTCGAGCCCTTCCGCCATTTTGTTAACGGCTTTGCACAACTCTCCCACTTCATCTTCAGAACTAACCTCGACTCGTGTTTTATAATCGCCTTTTGATATTTTTTTGGTCGTATCTATAACCTTCTTAATTGGAGTTATTAAATATCTCGAAAAAATAAAACTCGCGATAACCGCAAGTACGCTCCCGATCAATGCGGTTAACGCAAATGTCATTTTCATACTATCGAAAAAATGATTTCCCTGTGCCTCATCGAATTCCCTGAATCTCATGAAGTTTTCCTCTCCGATAAGATGATTGAATTCCCTCGTCAAAATATAATGTGAAGCAATCGATACTATCACGACTGTTGCAAGAAGAATCGCTATAAATCCGAGGAACAATTTGATTTGAACGTTTTTATTCATCTTCTTTAAATTTATATCCCATTCCGAAAATCGACTCTATATAATCAGGCTTTTTCGGATCATCTCCAAGCTTCTTTCTTAGGTTTTTTATATGAACATCTATCGTCCTATCGAATACCAGTTTCGATCCGCTATCGTAAATACTCGCCATAAGCTGCTCTCTTGTAAAAACCCTTCCAGGGCTGGATGCCAATACTTGCAAAAGTTTAAACTCAAGGACTGACAATTCAATAACTTTCGAACCTTTTTTGACCTCAAATTTGCTACCGTTTATGAGCAAATTTTTTATACTTATCGTGTCTTGCGTTTTAACCGCTCTGTTTGTGCGCCTCAAAACCGCTTTTATTCTCGCAATTAATTCTTTTGGACTAAAAGGTTTCGTCACGTAATCGTCAGCTCCGATTTCAAGTCCGAGAATTTTTTCAATCTCCTCTTCTTTTGCAGTCAAAATAATCACCGGTGTATCTTGTTCGGTGCGAATTTCTTTCAGCACCTCCATACCGTCTTTTTTCGGGAGCATAAGATCCAAAATCACGCATGCCAGACTCGTTTTGCGCGTCAACTCCAATCCCTCTTCGCCATCGTACGCTGTTATCGCTCTGAAGCCTTCTTTTTCACAATAAAGCTTCACCAGATCGGCGATATGATGGTCGTCTTCAATTATTAGTATTGTTTTCATCATGTATGAGAATAGTAGGCGCTGGAAATCTGTTTAGCAAGTGGCTTCCATATCGAGTTTTAATGATGATATAATCATCACGAAACACGACTAATTTATATTTTAGATTAGTGAATCAATTGTGAGGAAGATGTGAAAAGAATGTGAAAGAGATAAGTCTTAACAGAGTACTTTGTCGACTTTTTCTGATAAGGAGATTGCTTGCACAATCGGCTTGATAATATCGACCAAGAACCGCTTCGCTTTCTTGGCCTGTGGTAACACGCCTTTTTCTACTTATTTTCTGTTCGTTTTCGGGTTTTTGCGCTGAGGGAAGCGGTTTTTCGCATGTTTAGATTCCGAGTCGTCATTGACAAGAGGAAGAAGAAGTGGTATCGTTTAGTCTCGTAAATTAACCTATTTATTATGACACCAAATACATTAGGAAATGGAGAAATTATAAAAATTGATCCTCCCGAAGGAGAGTTACCAACTGAAATGCAAGGATATGTCGCGAGAGAACCGGTTGCATATGACGGGGAAACAATACCGACTACTGAACCGATGCCAGATCCAAGCGAACCAACTCACCCTGGTTTTGAAGAAGCACTTGGTGCGGTCAGAGCTACTATGCCTACTGAAAAAAGACAATTGAATTTTACAGTTAATGTTGTCGGTCTAGATAAAAATTCGCTAAGTGAACCTTTTTTAAACAGCATGCTTGCGCGCTTATCAAATGATAATAATGGTGTGACTGAAGGAGAAGTTACAATTACTGCAACTCCTTCCGCCAATTTAACAAATGCGTTTAGTTTAAAAATCGAGTTAAACGGTGAGTTTTTCGGAAATTTACTCGCTACCCAAAACCCAGAAACAGATAAATACGAGTTTGTTACTCCATAATTTCGAGTTGGCTTTCGAAGAATTAACAGAGTACTTTGTTAACTTTGTCGACTTTTTTCTGTGGTGGGCGGTAGTGGATTCGAACCACTGACCCCATCGACGTCAACGATGTGCTCTAGCCAACTGAGCTAACCGCCCGATTTGTATTTTCCGAACGTTTCGACTTGCCTAAACGATTTTCGCTTCGAGAGCACATGTGCCTATTCTATATTGGGCTTTTCAAGCCCTGGCTGATGGCTCCCCAACCGAGTTAACCGCCCTTAGCGCAAGCATTGTATTTTCATAAGACATCTTTTTCAACCCGAATCTTGCAATTTTGCAATAAAAGGTCGGCATTATTGACTTTGAGACGAACGATTTTTCAAATACTCTTCCGCTTTCTCAAGAATTTCTTTTGCGTTTTCAAAAGTTGTCATCTTGTATGCAAATTCGTATGGCAACCACTTGTAATTTATGTGTTCTTCGGATAGAAAGACGTCCTCTCGGGTCGTTTCGCCCAAAAAGAAAACTACGATTTTGAGGATTTTTTCGGACCCTCTGGCGAATATGTATTTAATTTCTTCTTTAAAGCCGGGGTCTAAATCGATCTGCCCTATCCGCGTTTCCTCTTTAGTCTCACGCAAAGCGGCGTTTTTTTCGCTTTCCCCAAGTTCAATATGCCCTTTCGGGAAATCCCAGTGCCCGTGCGGGTAATGAAGAAGCAGGTAATGTCTTTTACCGCTTTCTGTTCTGTAAAGAATAATTCCTGCAGATTTTTCGCGTGCCATTTTTAATCTTTTTTTAACATTTGTGTGCTTAATTATGGTGTATGCGAGTTTTAAATTCCATCTTAAATATCATTTTTCCGAAAAAATGCGTTTGTTGCGAGCGCGATGGCGATATTTTGTGCCGAGGTTGTTTTTTATCTATAAAAAAAGTTTGCCGGCGAATCTCTCTCCCCCACTTGGACTTCGTTTGTGCGATTTATCGGTATGAAAATAGTGGCGTTTTGCAGAAAGTCATCAAGTCCATGAAATACAGATTTCTGCGGGATATTCCGCGATTGTTCGAGTATGATATTTTGGATTTTCTTGAGAAAAATTTTGATAAAAGTTCGTTTGTTTTGGTCCCGGTTCCGCTTCATCCCAAAAGAGAAAAATGGAGAGGATTTAACCAATCTTTCGAACTCATAAAAAATCTCGATTGGCAGATCGTGCCGGCGATCAAACGGACCCGCAATACAAAACCGCAAGCCGAGCTTGCAAGGTACGAAAGACTGGAGAATTTAAATGGTGCTTTCACAGTTCATCCAAGCGCATTGCCGAAGCTACTGAACAAAAAAATTATACTCGTCGACGATGTATGCACGACAGGCACGACTTTGAGTGAATGCGCGAGGGTGCTGAAGGGTGCCGGAGTAAAGGAGGTCTATGCTGTGGTGTTGGGGCACGGCGGATGACTTATTTTTTATTTTGCAAGACCCCGAGGAGTTCCCTTGCGTTCCAATTGTTCATACAGTTGACCATCGGCATCGCAACTAATCCGTTCCAACATGTCACCGATACAAGCTTTTTCATAATCAACCACCGTACTGCAATCACCAACGCTATTCCGATTTGCGACGTCAATCATGCTATAAAAAGATTCTGGCGACAAATACGGATTGCTCGCAGTTGGATCCCCATCGCTGTCGCAATAGAACCAATCTAAAAGATTTTGTCTGATTTCCAAACCGGCATCTCTTACCGATCCGCAATCACGATCATATTTCACCGCATCTACGCAACGTTGATATTCGGCGTCAGTTCCGCGATATACGGATGTCCAGGATACATCGGCATTAAGCATATTTACGTTCAGCCCTTCTTGGCGACAAACTTCGGGGGTTCCACACCCTGTCGCACCAAAGACCCCAACCAAAGCCAAAGTTTTACATGTATTTCCCATGGAAATAGTTTTAACAGAAAATCCTCATAATCACAAAACATGTTATACTAAAATTATCTATGCTAATAGCAATCGACGCATCTCGATACGGACACGAACAATCAACCGGAGTTGAGAAGTACTCTTATGAAATCATAAGACGAATTTATAAGTTGGCGAAAAAAGATGGGCATAATGTGAGGCTTTATGTGCGTGAATTTTCAGACGATTTCCCGAAAACGGATCAGGTTTTAATCAAAAGAAAAAGATTGTGGACACTGGTTGGACTTTCTTGGGAAATTTTCAAACATAAACCTGACGTTTTGTTTGTGCCTTCGCATGTTTTGCCTTTAATCAGACCGAAAAAGAGCGTGATGATGATTCACGATATCGCGTTTGAAAGGTACCCCGAAGTTTATACGTGGAAACAACGAAAATATTTGAGATGGAGCACGAAATATGCGGTTAAATATGCGACGAAAATTATTGCGCCGAGCAAATTTACGGCAAACGAACTTCGGAGTGTTTATAGCTGTCCTAAGGAGAAAATCGAGGTTATTCATCATGGGGTGAACGAAAATGCCGTCCCGGGACGGCATATAGATGATGGCAAATATTTACTTTTTATCGGCAGGATTGAGAATAAAAAGAACCTGATGAGGCTTATTAATGCCTTTTCATCGTTGCCGCTTTATGATTTCAAATTGGTTTTGGCGGGGAAAGACGGTGACGGTGCGGGAAAAATCAAAAAACCGAGTCATGAGAGAGTGATTTTTACGGGATACGTAGATGAGAATAAGAAGGCGACGTTATTGAAAAACGCTTACATGTTTTGTTTTGTATCTTTGTATGAAGGGTTTGGAATGCCGGTTTTGGAAGCTTTTAAGGCGGGGGTGCCCGTGTTGGCATCAAATATCGAACCTTTGCGTGAAGTTGGTGGGGCAGCTTGTTATTATGTGGATCCGAAGAGCGAAGAGGATATCGCTATTGGGATAAGTGAAATGATTCGCGATTTGCCGATGCGCGAAAGGATGGTCGGGATGGGATATGAGAGGTTGAGCGGATTTGATTGGGAAAAGAGTGCGGAGAAAACTTTTCAAATTTTATGCAATAGGTTAGAGTGATTTTGTTCTTAAAAATAGAAAAATTGCAAGTTGCACTCGTACATGATTTCTTGATTCGTTTGGGGGGCGCCGAAAGGGTCCTATTTGAACTTTCGAAGATGTATCCCAAGGCTCCGATTTATACTTTGCTTTATGATGAAAAAGTTTGCGGGTCGGTTTTCCCGAAAGACAAAGTGAAAATGTCATGCTTGAAGAAGTTGCCGGGGTTTATGCGGAAGAGGCACAAATACCTTTTTCCGTTCATGCCGATGGTTGTGGAACAATTTGATTTGAGCAAATTCGATATGGTGATCAGCTCGAGCAATGCGTATGCGCACGGGATTGTCACAAATTTGCGTACAAAACATCTCTGTTATTGCCACTCTCCTATGCGCTATGCGTGGGACTGGACGCACAATTATTTAAACGAGCAGAGAATTTCAGAATTTACGAAGAGATTTGTTTTAAAAAGACTCGAAAAAATACGAATGTGGGACAAGCTCGCTTCGGATAGAGTTGATAAATATCTTGCCAATTCACAGACGGTAAAAGATAGAATTTCGAAATATTACAGACGTGATGCGGACGTTGTTTTTCCTCCTGTTGATGTCGACAGATTTACTGCCAGAAATACGAATGAAAATTATTTTTTGATAGTTTCAACTTTAACGCCTTATAAAAGGATTGATTTGGCGATATCGCTTTTTAACAGGACGGGGATGAGGCTTGTAATTATCGGAGACGGAAATGCGAGAAGCGAACTTGAAAAAATGTCAGGGCCGAATATAGATTTTCTTGGGTTTAAAGATGACGACATTGTGAAAGAGTATATGGAAAATTCCAGAGGGGTGATTTTTGCCGGAGAGGATGATTTCGGGATTGTGCCGGTAGAGGCGATGGCGTGTGGCAAGCCGGTTTTGGCTTATGGAAGGGGCGGAGCGACCGAGACGGTTGTGCCGGGTATCACAGGTGAGTTTTTTTACGAACCGACATTGACCGGAATTGAGGATGGAATGGCGAGACTTTTATTAAATGAGAAAAATTATAATTATATGGATATAAGGAAACATGCGGAGAAGTTTGGGAAAGAAATTTTTATTAATGGGATAAAGAAAGCGGTGAGGGAAACGTGGACTTTATAAATATGTTAGGTTAAAATTGCCACCTTACAAAAAATCTAATGGCTGAAATTGCTTTATATAGAAAATATAGGCCGCAAAGTTTCAATCATCTGGTCGGACAGGACAACATCAGACAGACACTTTTGAATGCAATAAAAGGTGGGAGTATTTCGCATGCTTACTTGTTTTGCGGGCCAAGAGGCACCGGCAAGACCACTACGGCGAGACTGGTCGCGAAAGCTATAAATTGTACCGATCTCCAAGAAGGCGGCGAACCGTGCGAGAAGTGCGAATTTTGTTTGGGAGCTTCGGATGGCAGACTCATAGATTTGATAGAAATCGATGCTGCTTCCAACAGGAGCATAGACGAGATGCGCGCGCTCAAGGAAAAGATCAATTTCGCGCCGACAAGGGCGAGGGCTAAGGTTTACATCATCGACGAGGTTCACATGTTGAGCAAAGATGCTTTTAACGCACTTTTGAAAACTCTTGAAGAGCCACCATCTCACGTTTATTTCATACTCGCGACGACGGAAGCACATAAGGTTTTGGAGACAATAATTTCGAGATGTCAGAGGTTTGATTTTAAAAGAATTTCAATAAAATCCATTGTGGCACGTTTGGGATATATCGCTCAACAAGAAAGCGTTGATGCGGAACTCGACGCGCTTGAGCTGATTGCCAGAAATGTTGACGGAGGGCTTAGAGATGCGATTGGGCTCATGGATCAACTGACATCCGAAGGCAAGTTGACTTATGCATCGGTGAAGGAAAGTCTTGGAGTTGCCGGATTTAAAGCGATCGAGCAACTTTATTCTCAAATTGTAGAAAAGGATACCGCGAAGGCTCTTTCAACAATTAATGAAATTTATTTTGACGGATATGATTTAAATCAATTCGCGAAAGACTTCTTGGAATTCTTGAGGGATCAAATGCTTGCGGCCGTCAAAGAAAATGACCATGCGAAAACGGTTTTGCTCGTGGAGATGATCGATCAATTTCAGTGGGCTTACGAAATCGGCAGAAGCGCCGTAATACCGCAATTACCTCTTGAAATGGCAGTGATTAAAATATGTTCGGTTGGCGTGGTAAGTGTTGAGGAAAAAGTAGAGAAAAAAGTTTCTAAAAAAGAAGAAACGAAATCGGTACCGGACGAGGAGGAACCTTTAATTGTCGCAGAGCAAGAAAAGGCCGACTACGTCATTGATCTTTCGCTCGAAAGCGTGAAACGAAATTTTCCGAGAATTCTTGAAAACATAGATAATCCAGCGATTAAAAGATCTTTCCAGACAGGTGTTGTGACGAAAGTGACGGATGCGGAAATTACCGTAAGTTTCGCTACGAATTTTCATCTTGAAAAAATCAACAATGTTCAAGGTCACGACGTTATCGAAAGAGCGTTCAAAAAGGTTTTCGCAAAGAGCGTTAAGTTGAATTGCGAACTTGGCAAAGTGAACATCGGACACAAAGAAAAAGCTAACGATGCGGTTGATAAAGCGGTTGCGGATTTGGGATGGGAGGTTTCGGAGGGATAACAGCGCATATTTTGAATATAAATCATATTTTCGACAAGTTGGCGAATTACGAGAAGACCGGGAAGAAACCGGATTTTGAGGCCGGGCTCGCGAGGGTGAAAGAGACGCTTCGCAAGATGGGAAATCCACAGGACAAGTATGTTTTTATTCATGTTGTCGGATCGAAGGGAAAAGGTTCGACGGTACGAATGATTGAGCAAGGACTGATTGGCGCCGGTCATACGGTCGGTTCGTATTATTCTCCGCATATTTACAGGATGAATGAGAGAATCAGGGTGAACGGAGAAGAAATTACGGATGAAGAACTTGAGAAAGTCGTTTTGGAAGTTGCTTCGATGTTGAATCCGGGCGATTTTACTTTTTTCGAGTTTTTGACGATTTGCATGTTTAAATATTTTGCCGATATCGGGGTTGAATATGCGGTTGTTGAGGCCGGGTTGGGTGGCAGATTGGATGCGACGAATGTCGCGAAAGAGCCCAAGGTTGTGGTTTTGACAAGGATGGAAAAAGAGCATGCCGAAATTCTTGGAGATACTATCGAGAAGATTGAGGCGGAGAAGTTGGCTGTGGTAAGAGGTGGGGCCAAATTGTTCAGGTTTGACGAGGCGGGATCGAATGAAGAGGTGGCAAGAAGAGTGCTTGGGTATTTGGGTATAGTGGTCGGCGAAGTACGTGCTGATTTGCCTGCGAGATTTGAAATCAAAGAGGTTTTTGGGCAAGAGTGCGTGTTTGATATGGCTCACACGGTCGAAAGCGCGAAACTTTTGCGTGAACGATTGGATGCCAAGTATCCTGGTGAGAAATTTTTCTTTTTGATGGGATTTTTGCGCGATAAAAATGCTCGAGGGATAATTGGCGCGCTGAAAAGAGATGGAGATCGCGTGTTGGTGGTACCGCTGAAACATGAGAGGGCGGCGAGCATGGATCAAATCGTATCGTTGGGCGAAGAGATATCGGAGGAGATCCCCGGTGCGTGGCCGGCTGGATTTAGGCCGGTTTTGTGCGGGTGCTATTTGATACAAAGGTTTGTGGGTGAGACGTCCTAGGACGGCCTGCAACAGGTTGAGGAAAGCATAAAATACGACTATTTGATTTCGTCGAATGGATGAGAAAATTCAGGATTCCCGAATTTTCTACCAAACTAATAAATCGTCCCGCTTTTTGTTTTAATGTTATCGAATTCAATAACATTAAAAATGGTTAACAGGTTTGAACCACCGCAAGGCGGGGCAGGCCGGTCAAAGGGGGGGGGGCAAATCGCCCCCCCCCCTTTGTTTTTTCATAAAAATTTAATGTCTGCGTGATATACTATCTGGCGAATGGACAATCAAACTACAAAAATAGCGCTATTCAAAGGCACAAGAATCAGAAAAACTCTCCATAATAATGAGTGGTGGTTTGTGGTTGAAGATGTCGTTTTAGCCCTTATGGACTCAAGCAATCCAAAACAATATATTCAACGTATGAAATATCGTGATCCGGAATTGGCAAAAGGATATGTACAAATTGTACACACCCTTGACATATTAACAGAAGGAGGCATCCAGAAAATGAATTGCGCAAACACCGAAGGTATTTTCCGTATCATTCAATCAATCCCCTCCCCTAAAGCCGAGCCGTTTAAGCGTTGGCTGGCAAAAGTCGGTTACGAGCGAGTACAAGAAATAGAAAATCCTGAACTGGCGACCAAACGAACACGCATGTTGTATAAACTGAAAGGTTATCCGGAAGAATGGATTGAGAAACGAATGCGCGGGATTGCTATTCGTGAAGAATTGACCGACGAATGGCAGAAACGAGGCGCGCAAGAGCAAAAAGATTACGAGATATTAACCGCCGAAATATCAAAAGCCACTTTTGGCGTAACCCCAAGTGAATATAAGGATCTGAAAGGATTGAAACGAGAAAATTTACGTGATCACATGGATGATTTCGAGCTGATCTTCACCATGCTTGGCGAGAGATCAACAACCGAAATTCATCGCATCGATAATTCAAAAGGCGTGCCCAAGCTTAAAAAAGATGCCGAAAGAGGTGGCAAAATCGCCGGTACTGCGAGAAAAGCATTGGAGCATGAGATTGGCAGATCTGTGGTGTCCAAAGAGAATTATTTGCCGAAGAGGCGAGGTGGAAAAAGGATTAAGTGAGTTGGAAGCTGTTTGTCACGGGATTTGGATTTTCAGTGTTTTAATGTTATTGAATTCAATAACATTAAGATTTGTTTAAACAGCAGCTGGGTTTTCTCCCCGGGGAGAATTTTATGAGGAGATTGCATTAGCAATCAAACTCATAATAATTGATCGTTCGCTTCGCTACCGGCCTGTTAACAGAGTTGCCCGGGGGTTCAAACAAAGGTAATGTTAATTTGTGCCAAATATAAATTATTCACAAATATGTTTAGGAAAAATGACTTATACATAGAAATTTTAAAATTCGGGAAAGACAAAATCGAAGAAGGAATAAAATTTTCTGATTTAATAAAACAACTAGAAAGGAAGAGAGTAAATATAAACGAATTCAGATTGGCGAATTTGGTCTGTTCAATGTATGTGCCATTAGATCAAGGCAAGTACAATTGGGGTTGCACTACCCTAAAGGCAGACATCCCTTATGTTTTAACTTTGGAATCAAGATTTAGGTTGCTTGAACATGAAGAATTAAAAAATGCTAATTCATCATCACTTATAGCAACCCTTCTTGCTATCTCCGCACTTATTATCTCAATAATAGGTCTTTATTTTTCACGGAGTGCATCTAACGAACAAATGGAAATATCTAAACAACAATTAAATCAATCAGTAACAATTAATCAAGAGCAGTTAGAGGATTTGAAATTCGACCCATCTGGTCTCTATGAAAAACTTGATGGAATTATTGGAAACACAATGCAGGCAGTTAAATAATCTACATCTTTCCAAAATCTTTCTACCTAGATGTATTCCTACCCCATCATCTCCCCAAACTCCCCCTCGTTTATCACCCTCACCCCCAACTCCTTCGCCTTTTTTAATTTACTTCCCGCCTCCTCTCCCGCCACAACATAATCCGTCTTACCGCTTACCGACCCCGAGACGTAGCCACCACCCCGAACAATCAGTTCTTTTGCCTGACCGCGCGACATGCTCGCCATTGTGCCCGTCAAAACGAACACCTTCCCCGTAACGCCTTCTTTCACCTTAACCGCCGGCATCTTTAAGACATTTACGCCACTCTCAAACAAGCCTTCGAGCATCTTGATATTTTCGCTGTCGCTAAACCATTCATAAAAAGATTCGGCGACCTTTTCGCCAATTCCCTCGATATGTTGCAACTCTTCAAGACTCACCTGCTTCATCAAATAAATCACGGCCGTAATTGGAAAAACATCTCCCGCCTCCACCTCTACCGGTTCGTCGCCGAACATCGAAACTTGTGCCGTTTCTTTCGGTTTTCGTTTAGGCGCGTGCATCAACTCCGTCGGAACCGACTTACCTTGAAGAAACCTCCCGATCAAGCCGCTCGTCTGTGCGCCAACATGTCTGATCCCAAGCGCGAAAATGAATTTATCAAGCGTGACATCTTTCGAAACATCTATCGCCCTAAGGAGATTTTCAGTTTTTTTATCCTTAAAAGATTCCAAACCAAACAAGTCGTCTTTATCCAACTCAAAAATATCAACGGGGGTGCGGACAAGACCTTCCTCAATCAAAAGATCAACTATTTTCTCACCCAGACCATCTATATTCAGAGCCGTCGCAAAATGGATAAGCGACTCGCGTCTAATCGCAAAACATTTCTCATTACTGCATCTCGCAATCGCCTCGCCGTCCGGTTTCACAACCGCGCTTCCACAAATCGGACACACCGTAGGAAACTTGAACTTCTTTTCAGAACCCGTCCTCAAATCCGGCAAACTCGCGACGACTTCCGGAATCACATCGCCCGCCTTCTGAATAATCACCGTGTCGCCAATCCTGATATCTTTGCGCTCGATTTCGTCTTCGTTGTGGAGCGTTGCGCGCGACACAGTCGAACCGGCGACAAGAGTCGGCGTGAGCACGGCTACAGGCGTGAGCGCGCCTGTGCGACCGACCTGAACGATTATGTCGAGCACTTTGCTCGAGACTTGCGAAGCGGGGAATTTATAAGCGACTGCGTATCTCGGCGCCTTCGCGGTGAAACCAAGCGACTTATGAGTTTCCAAGCTGTTAACCTTGATCACGATTCCGTCGATTTCATAAGGCAAACTGTCCCTTTTTTCCGCCCAAGATTTGCAGAACTTAATTACCGATTCGATATTGTCGTGGTGTTTGAAGTGAGTGTCTGTTTTGAGGCCGAGCCGTTGCAATGTTCGCATAAGCTCCTCCTGCGTTTTTGGCGCAGTCGGAAGCTCACCGGCACCTATCTCGTAGAAGAACATATCCAAATCGCGGCTTGCCGTCACACTCGGGTCGAGCTGCCTAACGCTTCCGGCGGCGGCGTTTCTGGGATTCGCGAATTTCTCTTCTGAACGCGCGTTTAACTTCTCCAGACTCTTTTTCGGCATATAAACCTCTCCCCCAACATCAATCGTAACCTTTTCACGCAACTCGAGCGGAACACTCTCGATCGCTCTGATCGCATGCGTCACATCCTCACCCTCAACCCCGTTGCCGCGCGTGAGAGCTTTCACCAACCGACCCTCTTCGTACCATAGAGTGATGTTGAGACCATCTATTTTCAATTCCGTAAGGAAATCGTACTTCTCATTCGGAGCAAATCTTTTAATTCTTTCGAACCAATCCCGAATTTCTTCGTCGGAAAAAACGTCTTGAAGGCTCCATTTGCGCGTCTTGTGAGTGATTTTCGCAAACTTGGCCGAAAGGGCACTCCCAACCCGTTGTGTTGGCGATTCCAGCGTTATGAACTCGGGGAACTCTGTCTCCAGCGAAATCAACTCCTTCTTGAGGGAATCACGAACGGATTCCTCGACTTCTGATTCGTTCAAAACGAAATACTTGTAATTAAGTTCGTTGATCTTGGAACGAAGCTTTTCGATGCGGTCTTTGGCTTTCAATTTATCCATAAATCTGGTATAATTTTAAGATAAAAAACATAAAAACTCAACGATGGTTTTCAAATCATCAGGCCAATACAATCCATATTTCGATCCCAAGACCGACAATATGCCTATCGCAGCCGATACGCAAAAAGTCGTAAATACTCCTGTTGAAAAGTCTTCAGCAATGGATGACCAAGACATGGCGCTTGTTAATTTGATAGTCAGTTTGGTCGACAGCAAAAAGATAAATTTATATGCCCCTTCAACACTGATAAATCAACCCGTTTACGACAAATTGCCCGAATTAACTCGAGGAAAAGTCGATCAGCATGCTTTTAATATGCTTACAAGCGTGCGTGAAATCTATAACTATTACAAATCCCCTTTTTCGAATAACGCCTACCAATTCGAGAACCGCGTTCACTGGTTAAGATTGCAAAAAGAGGCGGCCGAGAAAGAGTGGGGAGATGTTTTTGTAATTTAAAAATTTATGCCATCAGAACAAGTAAAAACGGGAGTGGAATTGAGCCCCGAGCAAAGTTCTTCCGTCACAAAATTGATGAGTTTGGTGAGAAATTTGCCTGGCGCAAAAGAAGATATGAATAGCGCAGTTGAAACTTATTTAAAATCTCACCCCGGCTATCTTCGAAAACCCGAACTTTTATCAAAGATGGAGAGTGATGATCCTGATTTCTACGAGCTTACAACTTTATCCGAAGAGTTGATGGACGGAGACTGGGATGATGAAGATGATGTTCCCGAGCTGATGGATATATTCAAAACGGAATGTCTTGATAAAGTTATTGCAAAACTCGAAGAAACTATCACCTCAAAAGAGTTGGCAACGCGACATGGAACAGTTGAATCCGAACTCACAGTTTTGAAAGATTTTTCCGATATGGATGCGACATCAAAACAAGAAGTCGAGGCTCTTTTAACAGAAGTGTTGGAATTTAAGCCGGAGAACATAACTGTCGCCATCGACCAAAGGCAAGCCAAGGTCGCAGAATTTGAAACAAAATACAAAGAGTTATTCGTGAAATACAGAACATCCGCGATAGAAAAACTTCAAACCGAAAAATTCAATACGGGGGAATACGATGCGAGCACTCTTGTTTCAATTGAAAAACCTTCCGAATTCAAAACAAAAGTTGCCGAGATGCGCGATAAGAAAAAGGCGGAGGATGATACAATAAGCGCTACGGAAGGAACCGATGAGACGATCGGTGATGCTATCGGTGACGCCATCAGTACGGGGCAAACCGGCCTTCAAGGTATTTTAGACAGACTGATGCAGTCTAAAAACGGGTTTTTGGCGACTTTGGCGGCGGCATTTGTGGCGCTTTTGAATTTCAATCCCGGTGGTATGTTTGACGGTTTGATAGGTACGATGTCACCATCGGAGACAAAAGAGGTTTTTCTCGACTTGATCACAAATAAACAAAAGGTGATTAGCCATCCGAAAGATGGCGATGAGGCTGTGACTTTCAAGACTTTTAAAGAAAACCAAACGGCCGCAACAACGTGGCTGGAAAATCTTATAGTCGGTGGCAATAAAGTCGGCAAGAAAGAGGCACTTTGTTATTCGCTTTTCAATACCGAGTTTACCGTCGCTAAACTTAAAGAGTTGGCAAAAAACGGCAATGACAAAGAGTCTCTCGATGTTGAGGATTTGCCAAGTGATTATCAGGCGGATTTTGAGATCGTAAAAGCGATTTATGATCAGGTTGTGGCAAAAGCGCCAAGCGATGGCAGTCAAGACACGTTACCTCTCGCGGAATTCATTGCGGATCCGGCAAACGGTTTTATTCAATCTGCTCCCAGAGTGGCGGATGCTTCACAGGCTTAATTGATTTATTTCAAAAACAATCTAAAATAACATCCGAAAACAAAGACGAATATGGCGGACGCGGCACAACAATCAGGAACCAATGCGACACAATTTGTCATACCCGACGAGGTCGCAAATAAATTTCCGGATTTGGTTAAACTTATAAAAGAGACCGAATCCATGACCGATGCCGAGAGGAATTACTGGTTCCAAATTTTGCCGATAATGACAGAGGATCAGGTCGTGAAATTGCGCGGGATTTTGATGAAAGAAAGAGAACAACTCGCAAAATTGGATAACGAATACGAGAAAGAATTAAAAAGAATTAACGATAAGCACGCCATCGAGTGGAAAGAGTTCCAAACGAAAAAGGCGCGCGAAGAACGAAAAGCTCAAGAGTCTGTCGCGGCGGTCGAAGATCAGAAGGCGCAGGAAGATATTTTGGCAAAGTTGAACAACGCTTAGGGGGTGGCTACTCATCCATGAGATTACCCTTGACTATCAGCCTCTTCAAATTCGTCCCTACCGGCGTACAAGTCATCAATGTGATCTGTTTTTGGTCCGTCGGCTGGCTTAAAACATCCACTTCCGATGGCATGACTTCTTTTTTTTCGGTAATTTCATAAATAAATTTTTGCTGATTATAATAAACCTCGATTTCTTCTCCGACTTGTACCTCGGATAAGAGGGCGAAAATCTCTTTGTATTGGCCGTCATCCCAGAAATAATAACTGCTGTGGCCGGTTATGAATGTATTGCCGTATTCTCCAGGCAAAGCGGTACCGGGATATCTCACCACGCCGCTTTTGAGCGCGTTTAAGATGTCGTCATTTAGATTGGTCCAGTTCGGGTCCGTGATGGCGGCTGAATCCACTTCCGCTATAGGAACATCCTTGCCTATCGATGGTATTATCAATCTGTTGTCTGGCGGTGTTATTGCCAGATCCAATTCCGAGAATTGTTGTTTTTGGGCAGATGGATCTTTGCTTAAAACTATCAACTCTTGTTCGGGCGGTTGTTGTGGCGTTTCTGCGATTCGTTCGCTTTGATATGTTAAAAGATCGAACACATCATCTTTCATGATCTCGAAGTAAGCTTTCGCGTTAAATAACAGAAAGAATACGAAAAATAATGTAATTGAAATCGCAAGAGTTTTCGCGATGCCGATTATTTTATCAGTAAATGTAATGATGCTGTTTTGCGACAGCTCCAATGCCAAAGCCTGATTTATATCGAAAGGCACGCCTTCTTCGGGAAAATCTATCCTGTAAAATTCGGCTTCCCTGAATGAGTCGATTTTGCGGTCAACTTTTTTTACTATTTCTTCGATGGTTAATTTATGAGCCATTTACAGATATAGTTATTCATTAAATTATATTCCTTTTTGAGTTTTTTTTCAACCAGGGGTGGTTGACGATTCGGCAGATTGTTTTACGCCAAAAAGACGCGCGATCCTGAAGAACACATGCCTGTTGTTTTATTGATTCCATCTCATAGTCCCCCCGCCAATCACTTTCGATCCCTTATAGAAAACTATCGATTGTCCTTCGGTGAAAGCCCTGACCGGTTTCGCGAACACCACCTTCGCCGTATTCTTATTTAAAATTTCGACCTTGGCCTTTTCGAGTGTGCCAAGGTGCCTTGTGCGAGCGTTTGCCGTGAATGTTTTGCTTGGCGTTTTACCCGATATGAAACTCAACTCTTTTGCGTAAATTTCTTTGTGCCATAAATATTTATCTCCGCCAACAAAAAGAGTGTTGTTTTTGTAATCCGTTTTGATCACATAATACGGCTCTTTCAGTCCTCCTATAAAAAGCCCTTTCCTTTGTCCGCATGTGTAGTAAGGCAATCCTCTGTGGCGCCCGCGTTTCGTGCCATCCATGTCTATAATCAGACCCTCTTCGAAACACGATTTCGGGAGATGGTTTTTTAGAAAATCGGTATAAAATTTATCCGGAATGAAGCATATTCCTTGGCTTTCGTCTCTTTCGATTGCAGAACGCAAGCCATATTCTTTCCCGAAAGCTTTTGTTTTTTCTTTCGTTGTGTCACCGAGCGGGAACATGACGTGCTTAAGTTGCGCCTGTGTAAGCCGATAAAGGAAATAACTCTGATCTTTTTTCGGATCGGCTCCGGCATGGAGTTCGTAAATATTTTTGTTCTTTTTAATTCTCGCGTAGTGACCCGTAGCCAAAAAATCCGCCCCCATCCCGCGCACCTTTGTCATCAACTCTCCGAATTTCACATATTTGTTGCAAACGACACACGGATTCGGCGTATGCCCTTTTTTGTAAGTGTCCAAATAATATTTTAAAATTTTCTCTTCAAAAACTTTTTTCAAATCAATAACGTAAAAAGGAATCCCTATTTTCTTGGCGGATTTCGCCGCATCTTCTATGTTTTTGGGCGCCGAAGCGGTGCCGTTATGCATATGGACTCCAAAACAGTCATATCCTTGATCTTTTAAGATTGCGGCTGTGACCGACGAGTCTATTCCCCCCGACATGGCGATTGCAACTTTTGTCATATATAATAAAATTACCACAAAAAACCACTTAAATGAATATCTCCCAAATCATCAGGGCGGCTAAAAAATATATGCCCGATCTTAACGAGCAAAAAATTCTTGACGCTTATTCCTTCGCCGAAGAGGCTCACAAAAATCAGAAAAGAGATGATGGCTCGCCATATATAACTCATCCGCTGGAAACTTGTATGATTTTAACGAATCTGCAAGCCGATGAAGATATGCTTATAACGGCTCTTTTGCACGACGTGCCCGAGGATACCGGCTATAGTTTAAAGGATGTGGGGGGGAAATTCGGTAAGAAGGTTGCATTTTTGGTGGAAGGTGTAACCAAGTTATCGCGTGTTTATTATAAGCACAACATGGCGGACCGACAGATTGAATCTTTGAAAAGACTTTTTCTGCACAGCGCGAAAGACTTGAGAATAATTTTAGTGAAACTTGCGGATAGGTTACACAATATGCGGACGCTCGGTAATATCAAAAACGAATCAAAAAAACTTCTTATCGCAAACGAAACTCTCGAAATATACGTGCCGGTTGCGAATCTTCTCGGCATTTGGGAAATCAAATTCGAAATGGAAGATTTGTGTTTCGAGCACATTTATCCGACCGATTACTCAAGAATGAACTCTCTCGTTGAACAAAGCGCGATTAGAAACGATCACATATTAAAAGAAACATTGAAAATTGCGAAAAGCGCCGTGAAATCCAGAGGAATAAATGCGGAAATTTACGCAAGGAAGAAAAATCTTTACAGCATTTATAAAAAAATGGTCAGAACCGGACGACAATTCAAGGACATTTATGACCTGATCGCGCTACGCGTAATCGTAAATAATGTTGATGAATGCTATTTGGCTCTCGGTGCCATACATCAAACTTTCAAACCAAAACCCAAAAGGATTAAAGATTACATCGCCGTCCCGAAAGTTAACGGATACAGAAGTATACACACCACCGTGTTCGGAATAGATGGCGTGATTACGGAATTCCAAATAAGAACCAAGCAAATGCATCTCGATGACGAATATGGAATCGCCGCCCATTATTTTTACGACTATTCGAAAGCGAAAAAACAAAAAATCGGCGAAGTGTTCAGGAAACACGCCGATTGGGCAAAGAAAATATTGGATATACAGAAAGAAGCCAGAACTTCCAACGATTTCGTAGATGGCATGAAATTCGACATTTTTCAAGATAGAATTTTCGTATTTACGCCTCGAGGCGATGTAATAGATCTCCCCTATGGATCCAATGTCGTGGATTTCGCTTATCATATACATAGCGATATCGGCGATCATTTATTGTCGGCCGAAATCAATGGCGAACCTGTCACTCCAACCGCACAACTTAAAACCGGCGACACTGTGAAAATCGAAATTTCCGATAAAGTGCTCGGACCCAAACGCGAATGGTTGCAATTTGCCAAAACCGGTCTGGCCAAAACCAGAATTAAAGAATTTTTCAAGAAGCAGAGTACTCAAAAAAATTATAACGCCGGATTGCAGTTGCTGGGGCAAGAGTTGAAACTTCTCGGTATAAGCGAGTTGAAAAAAATGTCATCCAAAGCGGAAAACGAATTCCTAAAGAATTTTAGCGTGAAAAGTAAACGGGAGCTGGTTATTTTAATCGGTAACGGAGATATAAACGTTAAGAACGTGATTCATACCCTCTATTCACATGAAGAGTTGCTTGGTACGCCGCCCGCAAAAGGGACTCAATCTTCTTATCAGGTTGAGATAAATATAATTTTCAAAGATCGAGTTGGATTTTTAAGGGATATCGCGATGTTGTTTTCCAATTTAGGAGTGAACATAAGCCAAATCAAGGACTTGAATGCGGATTCAAATATGCAAAAACGTCTAAGCATGACGATCGAAGTCAATAATCTTCGGCATCTTGATGAAGCCTTAATGGCAGTGAGTTCAGTGAAAGATATTGTTAAGGTCTGGAAAAGATAATTCGTTTTCCATAAACGCACGGTTGATTATTACACCCGCCGCTCCCGTATCTTTCAGCAGTTTCAAATCATATGCATCGGCAACTCCACCGGAACTGTAAACATCCACTTCCCCGCCCGTTTCGTAGATGATTTTTTCTATCATGTCGAAATTCGGATGATAAAGAGTTCCTTCGGCTTCAAGATCTTTGTAAATAATTTGGGTAACTCCTATTTCTTTCACCTCTTTTGCAAGCAAAGTCACTTCCGGGATTTTGCCTTCAAGCATTAAATCGGTATCTACGATATTGTGTCTCGCCTTGATACCCATGATTATTTTTTCACCGCCGTATTTTTTAAGCGCCGATTTCAATATCGCTATGGATGAAACTCCGAGCACCACCCTGCTCGCACCAAGCTCGAAAGCTTTTTCCATATCTCCGATTTTTCTTATACCGCCTCCAAGTTGGACTTCGGATTTTATATCTTTACAGATTTTTTGAATCAAGCGCGCATTCCCAAGTTCGCCGGTAATACTTCCGTTAAGATCGATAATTTGCAGTTTTTTCGCTCCCTGCATATCAAAAAGTCTGGCCATTTGCAGAGGTTCCGTGAAGTATATCTTTTTTTGTTTATTTTGTTGCCCTTTATACAGAGAGACACATTTACCGTCCTGGATGTAGAAACATGGAATGACTTGCATAATGCAAAGTTCGTAGTGTCAAATACATAGTATCATATGATATTTTAAAAAGCCCCAAGTCGTTGCGGACTCAGGGCTTTTTGCTTAAAAAGAATTCTTAGTATGAATATTCGCTGTATGAAAGATAGATGGAAATGTCCGTGTACCCCTCGTATTCCCAAGTACTGTAATCAACACTCGCATATTTGTAGTAGTTGTCTTTGTTGAAACTGATTGAGGTTGAATCTCCCCATTCGTCGCTGTATGTCGAAGTGCCGCCGTCTGTCCATCCTTGCGCCAACATTGTTTCCTTATAGTAATTGATAACTTCGTCCGCCGTGCAATCATCGCATGTTTGCGTTACCGAAAGGTATACCGATCCGTTCGACGATGAGCTGGAAGACCCGCTGATCGCCCAGTCGCCATTCATCGGGAAATCGCTCGGCCAATCTGTTGGCGCTGTAGAATCGCCGGAAGATACTGTGCTCTCTTCCAACGCATCTTCAATGGCGGAATTAACTGCATTTTCTACGGCCGTCTTGAAACAACCCGAAAAAGCTCCCACCATTGTGATAGTTATCGCCAATGCGATAAGTTTTTTCATTTGCGTGTTTGGTTATAGATTAATTTTTGCTTGGAGGATAATAGCGGAAGTGGTGTTTTGGAGTCAAATGGATGCGGATAGTCGTATGAGTTTATTCCGGTTTCAAGCGTAGTTTTTATTTTTAAACCGCAAACCTGAAGTGCATCACATCTCCGTCTTTCACTTCGTACTCTTTCCCTTCGATTCTCAAGACACCTTTGTCTTTTGCCCCGACTTCCCCACCGCAAAAGACGTAATCGTTGTAACCGATGACTTCGGCTTTTATGAAACCTTTTTCGAAATCCGTATGGATAACGCCGGCGGCTCGTGGAGCTAAATCTCCGATATGGATTGTCCAAGCTTTTACTTCTTTCGGTCCGGCGGTGAAATATGTGCGCAATTTGAGCAAGTCATAAGCGTCTCTGATAAGCACATTCAAGCCGGTTTCTTTCATGCCCAAGCCCGCAAGAAATTCCTGCGCTTCTTCTTTTGAAAATCCGCCGAGTTCTTCTTCTATTTTAGCCGAAATCGGGATGATTTTTGCTTCTTTCGGGAGACCGAGTTTAGCTCTGACTTCATCGCTGTCAAAAGAACCAATTTCGTTTTCATGAACATTCGCGATATACATTATCGGTTTCGCCGTCAGAAGATGAAGATCCCTAATCATCTCCAATTCTTCTTTTGTCATTTCAATTCGCGATGCAAGTTTGCCCTTGTCCATTTCGACGTTCATGCGCTCTAAAAGTTCGGCATATTTAATCTCTTCTTTTTTGCCGGACTTGGCGTTGGATTTGGCTTTTAGAAGCCTATTCTCGAGAGTTTGCAAGTCGGCAAGAAGCAACTCCGACTCTATAATTTCAATGTCGCGTTTAGGATCTATTTTTTCATGCACGTGCGTTATATTCGAGTCTTCAAAAACCCTTACAACTTGTGCTATAGCGTCGCACTCTCTGATATGTGATAAAAATTTGTTTCCCAGCCCTTCCCCTTCGCTCGCACCTTTCACAAGACCGGCGATATCTACGAACTCTATGATTGTCGGCACGATTTTCTCCGGGCTTACCATCTCCGCAAGTTTCTTAAGTCTCTCATCCGGCACCTCGACAACTCCGACGTTCGGCTCGATTGTGCAGAACGGATAATTCGCGACAGCCGCGCCTTTCGACCTGGTGAGTGCATTAAAAATAGTTGATTTCCCGACGTTTGGTAACCCTACAATTCCGATTTTGAGACTCATTGCCAATAGTTGTTAAGTTCTTCGTAAGTTAATTGACCGTCTGCGGTCTTATCTTCTTTGTGTAACGGCGCATAGTATAAGTAGTTGCCCAGTTTGGGCGCAAGGATTCTTGTGATTTCCCCCTTTTCGCCCATGCCGAGCGTAATGATTTTCTTCTTGTTATTCTTTAAGAGAGAAAAAAGTTCGGCGATGTCGTGAACTTTGTTGATTTTGGTTGAAAATTTAATTATGTCGGGGTTTAGAGTTGAGATTTTTTTGTAAATTGCGTGGAGGTTTGTCGGCGTTTTTTCAAAATCGTGATACGAAATTATCGTTTTTACTTTTTGGGATTTTGCGACCTTGAGAAGTTTTTTAATGAGTGCGATGTCGGTTTTTATATCTATATCCACATAGTCCGCACCGTAATTTAATGATTTGATTAAAAGTTCGACTCTCGATTTTTCGGAGCCTTTGAATTTTCCTTGCTCGCGTTTGCTTTTCAACACGTATAAGAAAAGTTTTTTGTTTTTTATTTTTAAAAGTTTTTCAAAATCAAGGTCTTTCAAATGATCGAGCCATATTTCGACAATATCGGCGGATTTCGAAATTTTACCAGCGATTTTCTCGATCGCATCAACTCTGATCGGCTGACAATACAAACTCTTTCTCATTGTTTTAAGTACGTTTGAAAATTAAAATGCTCATGACATGGGGAACTTTAAAGGAAAACTGGTTGTAAAAAAAGAGCTGACGTACGATGTCATCCAATTTGATATCGAAGTCGAACCTGGTTTTCAGCATAAAAGTGGACAATTTATCATGGTCGATGTCTTGGATGGCAAAGAGCCGAAAGCTCGCAGAGCATATTCGATAACCACGCGCGGAGGAGTCGACAATAAGTTCTCTCTCATTGTGAAAATTCTTCCCGACGGGAGGGGTTCCCGATTTTTAGCCGGACTTGATGTCGGAGCGGAACTCTCTTTGAGTGGACCTTTCGGACATTTTGTTTTTGATGAGAATCCAAAAAAGAATATTGTTTTTATCGCTACCGGCACCGGAATCGCCCCGATAAACGCAATGATCGAAGAGAATAAAGGCGGGACTTTGTTTTGGGGCCTCAGGCACGCGAAAGATATTTTTTGGGCAGAAAAATACAAAGATTTAGATTTGAAATTAACGCTTTCCAAACCTGAAGGCGATTGGACAGGGTTGGTTGGTCGCGTCACCGAAATCGTACCTAAAACCGCAATGGATTTTGAAAATATAAGAGTTTACATGTGCGGAAATAAATCCATGACAGATGAAATGAAACAATATTTGTTGGCAAACGGCGTGCCACCCGAAGATATTAAATTTGAAATTTTCTAAGATTTAACGTATAAGTTCTCTGTTAAAACCTAAACAAAAAAACAATGAAAAAAATCTTACTTGCGGTTATTACGATATCTTTGTTGAGTGGTTGTCAGTTTGAATATAATTTCCTTTCTTCAACGATGGATGAAAACGAGTATCTCAACACTTATATAGATTATTTGAATCCTCTCGCCGACAATCTTGATTATGCTTTCAACGATTATCTTTATTATGTGCCGGAAGCCGTAACGGTCGATGATGAAATATTTTTTTACGGATCTTATTATGGTACCGTCGTCGCCGATTTGGAGCAAGCGAAGACCGACTTATTATCCGAAAATATGGATATCGCCGATGACACAAAAGAAGGCGCCATCGAATATGCCGCGAAGACATATCTCGCCGGTTATGAAACATTTCTCACCTCTTATAAAGAAGCGGCCGATTATTACAGCTCGAGCGAATATAAAAACGACGTTTCTTACGCCGCGACTTTGGATGAGACGATAATTAATAATTATTACGACACCATAGGTTCGCAAGCCGCCTTGTTCGATTTGATTTCCGGAGCGCAAAAGGAAGCTCGAGGAGAACTCAATGAGGATTCAACCGATCCGGTTGAGAAAATCGGCGTCTCACTGACTTTACTTTCCGATTTGGCGGAAGAAGCGTCGGACACTCTTTCTTATTGGGATTTTACGAATCCGGACGTTACCGGATTGGAAGATATTTATAACAGCCTCGTTTCCAAACATGCCGAAGAGGAACAAGAAGTTTCCGCGATATATTCAAGCGATTACGACAGCTTGTTTAGCGCTTTCGAAACCGGCTATTTGGGCACTCTGACAAGTTATGAAGCGGGGGTAAAAAATATTATCGATGATTCGAAAGCCGGATTGGTAACCGGGGAAAACAGTGCTGATTACGATTATGTATTTGTATATTATGACGAGCTGATAGATGCACATAATTCGATCGTGGATTTGTTGGAGATGTATTACTAGCGATTTTCGTCATCGCGTCGTCTCCATAGGACTCTTGGGCGACCAATAATGATAATGTTGCCGGTATCGCCCGAGGAATTCGTTGGCGGTTTTTTTGGCATGTTCCCCCATCTTTGTCTCCATGCTGCGTTTTGTTGTTCTTCGGTTTTAGGAAGGGGCGGTAACGATCTGTGATCTTCTTGATGTAAAACCTCCATAGCGTTACAGCGTTCGCACACAAACGCTCTGAACCCGTTAATGAACGCTTGGCTTTCCTCCCATGCTCTCCTTGCCAGCCATTCTTGAAAATCTTCGCGTTCGAGTCCGAACTGTTCTCTTATATTACTGAAGTCATTGCATAGAGCTTCCGTGCTTTCCACCCATTCGTGTCTGCAATTTTCCATCGTTACTTGAGTTATAGGTGGTTACTTATATCATTTATGTTTTCAAAATGCCATTGAATTAGCGACACCGTTTCTATAAACTGCTTTTTGTCTTTGATAAAAGTTTGCCGAGGTAGCTCAGTGGTAGAGCGAAGGACTGAAAATCCTTGCGTCGGCGGTTCAATTCCGCCCCTCGGCACCAGAGGCAAATATTTTGTATTGTTCACTAAGTCCTCGTTTCCCGTTCTTGGAAGTTGAACGGGAGTACTGCGGAATCGTTCACAATACAAAATATTTGCTTGCTGTTTACTCCCCCAGCACCCCGTCAACATACCACTTGATATAGTCCCAGTTGCCTTCATACGGTAGTAAGGTGTAGACGAAGTTTTTGATTTCGCAGATTCCGGTGATTTCGTCGCAGACCTCTTCGCTGGCGGAAGTGTCGTAGTTCACGTATTCGTGTTCGGTTTGAAGTACATTACCGGTACTGATCACGTTCCCGCGAGCGATTTCGTAATCTTTGTACTTAACATAATAAAGCAGGGCTTCGTTTAAACTTATATCTGTTTCCGTATCATCCAAGACCGTCTCGACCATTTCATAAAGGGTTCCGGTGTCTTCGATTCCCATGTCCAGTGCTTTTGCTTTAATAGCCTCCAAAATCATCTGTTGGCGCTCCGCCCTATCGTAATCGGATGAATAATGGCGAGAACGCGCGACTCGCAATGTTTGAGTGCCGTTCAAATGATAATCTCCGGCGGGATAATAAAGAGTGCTCCATACACCGCTGTCATAAGTCACATAACTCGGATCTATTAAATCTTCCTCGAGCGTTATGTCTATGCCACCCATCAGATCTATTATATCGGCGAAAACGTACATGTCCACGAGCATATATTTGTCTATTTCCCTGCCTATTATTTTCTCTATTTGAGAAATGAATTCGTCCATTCCGTAGTAGAAATAGACGCTGTTGATTTTTTTATCTTCGTAATAAAGATCGCGCGGGATACTGATCATCGTCACCTTGTTTTTCTCCGCATTTATATTTGTGAAAATAATCGTATCCACGTTGGAGCCGTTTTTGCCGCAAATCAATATGTTCAACTCTTCCTCCGATACTTTCAGGCTACTCCCATAATCAGGTAATGATTCGGGCAAATCCAAAGTTTTTTTTTACCAAAATCGTCGCTAACGGCGGAAATAAGTTCCATGACGCTACTACCGTCTGCGGTTTTCACCATCACTTTGCCGGTTTTTTTATCAACATAAACCGTGCTTAAAACCGCCCCTGTCGAATCTGTTATGTCGTAAGAAATGCCCGCATCATCTTCTCTGGCGCTCGACATATTTAAACCGTTGTCCAGAAGCGCGGTTTGGAAACCAGCATCTTGAAGTAAACTTTCCATCTTGGTTTTATTTTCCGCGATTTTGTTTTCAAGAATGGTGCCGGAATTCAGCCCGTTGATAAGTTCCGCCATTTTGATGGCGTCAATATCCATCTGTTGTTTTTCGCCACCCGATGTACCCCAAGTTATGAATGTCGGGTCCTCTTTGCTCAAAGAAACTGTCGCCAAAACCGCTTGATCTTGGTTCACCAAATTGTAGTCGAACGACAACTCTCCATCCGTTTCCGTATCCGTCCACATGCCTTTGGCTGTCAGCGCATCATGGGCGGCTCCCGATTCGTATAATATCGTTTTCAACGTCGCTCTCGCCGATTCGACTTTGTTTATTTTTTCTTTTATCGAATCCAAATTATTAATCGTGTTCTCAAACTCGCTTATAGCTTCTGCCGAAGTCCCCTCCGTCGTAATCACCTCTCCAAAATAAGTTTCAATATTGCAGTAACCGGAATCCGATACGGATATTTCGATTATTTTTATCGAAGATGCATCTTTTATGAGATAGTTCCCCTCTTCTCTCGATAAACCTTTCTCCGCAAGGAGAGCTTTCGTTTCCGCGGAGTTAAAAAAAGTGTCGAGTTCGAAAATAACTTGCGATGCTCTTATAGAGTCACTTACATCGCTTATGTATTTGAACATATTCGTGATCACTTCGTCCTCCTCATCCGTTTCGGTATTTTCTTCGTCAATCAACGAGTAATCTTTCGTTGGCAACAGAAGAAGTTCTCTTATTTCGTTAATATCGGTGCCGAAATCGGATATGTATCCCGTGGCCAAGAAAGCTTGGTCCGTCGTTTGGGTAATGTCGTTTATTTGGCTTTCCAATGCCGATATTTGCATGGACATTTGCCACAATACGAGACCCATAACAACCAACATCGCCACTATGATGATTTTAGGTATGATTTTCATGACTGCCGTAGGATAGCAAAAAAAAACCATCTCGCAACTCTAGACATATATCGGTTTCTTGTTGAAAGTTTGCCCGAAAAGTTGTCTTTTTGACTTTTTAAACCTTAAGAAAACCTAAAAAATTTCTCCTTGATTGTTATTTTATAACTTGCTAGGATTAAGTGAAATTTTTGGGGAAATTTACAGGAGAAGCGAATGTTTACGCCTCTTAAAAACTCGGCTCCGCAGAAAGTGAATTTATTGTCACTTGGAACAGAGTTTGGAGTAATGATAGCGGTTCCGATATTGATTTTCGGTGGCATTGGTTTCTACCTGGATGGCAAGTTCGGCACAGAGCCTTTGTTCATACTGATTGGCGTCGGGTTGTCGATATTGGCCTCCTCACTCCTCCTCTATAAGAGGATCAGAGAAATCTTCTTAGAATTAGGAATAATGTAAGAATATGGAAATTTCTACAAAAGCAGAACCTATCGGTCATATTGGAGAGTTCGTAGTCACGAACACGATTCTTATGTCCATGATAACCGTAACCACGCTTATTATTTTCGTAATTCTGCTTTCCACCAAAAAGTGTGATTTGAAGAGCAAGTTTTATAACTTTGTAGAGATGTTGATTGAAGGACTTATGTCTGTCATCGAAAGCGTTACGGGCAGATGTCCTCTTGCCAAACAAGTTTTTGCCGTAATATCCACTTTCTTTATATTTGTACTTTTCAATAACTGGCTCGGACTTCTGCCGGGTGTCGGTTCGATAGGTTTCAACGAGGTCCATGAAGGGGAAGAGATTTTTGTACCGTTGTTCCGTTCCGCAAATAGCGACCTTAATATGACAATCGCAATAGCCGTTATATCCGTTACTTTTACCCAGGTTGTCGCGATCAAAAATGTAGGTGTTAAGTCTTATCTTTCGAAATTTTTCAATTTCAAGAGCCCGATTATGTTCTTCGTCGGAATACTCGAATTGGTTGCGGAGACGATCAAGATACTTTCATTCTCTTTTCGTCTTTTCGGCAATGTGTTTGCCGGAGATGTTCTACTTATAGTTATGTTCAGCTTGGTGCCTTTTATAGTACCTATCCCCTTCATGGGCATTGAGATGTTTGCCGGGTTTATACAAGCTTTGATCTTCTCGGTTCTAACTCTTGTATTCACCAACATCGCGTCTCATGCGGAACACTAAGATTTTTTGTCAGTAGTATTTATATAAAATTTAACCCTAAAAAAACATGACAGAACTTGCAATCGCAATCATCATGGCAGGAGCGGCCCTCGGTCCCGGAATGGCGATCGGTATTATCGCTTCAAACGCAGTAAACGCTTCAGGCAGGAATCCGGAAGCCAGCGGAAAAATACAAGGCAACATGATTCTTGGCTTGGCTTTCGCTGAGTCAATCGCCATCTACGCATTGGTAATGGCTTTGGTTTTGAAGTTCGTCTAAAGGTCACTAACTAATTCAAAAAATGGCAGAAATAGCTGAAAAGTTCGGCCTTGAATGGCACCTTATTGTCGCGCAAATGGTAAATTTTGCGATACTTTTTATTGTCCTTTACAAATTCGTATATAAACCGATTTTGTCGGTTTTGGATAAAAGGAGAGAGAAAATTGAAGGAAGTTTGCAACAAGCTAAAGAAATTGAAGAGAGAAACAAGAAACTTCAAGAAGAGATTTCTGAAAAACTCTCCGCCAGCAAAAAAGAAACCGAGAGAATAATTGCGGAAGCGAAAGAAATCGGAGAAAGCGCCCGCAATAATATTTTACTCGAGACAAATCGAGAAGTTTCTTCAATGCTTGCAAAAGCCAAAAAGGATATGGAACACGAAAAGGAGCAGATGATGAGCGATATCCAAGACCACATTGTAAAGATGAGCTTGGTTGTCGTTGAAAAACTGCTTGCCGACAAACTCGATGAGAAGACCAAGGCTCACTTGGTCAACGATTCGATAAAGGAGCTTTCATTAACCAAATAAAATGAGGATCAGGACTAAAACTTATGCACAGGCCCTATGGGACCTCATAAAAGATAATTCTTTACATGAGGTTACTGAGGTCATATCCAGATTGGAATTTTTCTTCGATGTTTATACTGAGGATAAAAGCATCAATGTGATTTTAAATCACCCGAAAATTGCTTTGGATAATAAGAAGAAGGTTGCCGGTATGTTTTTTACCGATCTTAAAAACAAGAAGGATATTGCTTCGTTGATGGGACTGCTTATCTCCGGGAAGAGCATGAAATATTTGCCGGATATAATAATGAGTTTGAAAAAACTTCGTGATTCGAATTTTTCAATAGCCAGAGTGAAAGTAAGGACAGCAACAGGTTTAAACGCCAAGCAAACGGAAGACATGTCGAACTCTTTGAAAAAGATTCTCGGGAAAGAGATTATTGAGTTTAGCGAGACTATGGATGAGTCGGTTTTGGGCGGAGCCATATTTGAAGTCGATGGGAAAATGATGAACTGCTCTCTCAAGAGAAAATTAAATATTTTGGCTGAAAATTTTTCAAAAGTTAAATAACTTAAAATTTAATATGGACACCAAAAAGAAAGAAAAACTTAATGTTTTACTTGAAAATCTCAAGAAAAGCATTCAAGGCGTTGACATCTCTTCCGACCTGGAAGAAGTAGGTTATGTTATAGAAGCCGGCGACGGCGTCGCTCGCATATACGGTCTTTCCGACGTAATGATGTCGGAGATGGTCCAGTTTGGAGATACCGGCGTATTCGGATTGGTTTTGAACCTTGAAGATGAAATCGTCGGTACGGTTATCATGGGCAATTACGAGAAAATCCACGAAGGCATGGAAGTCAAAAGAACAGGCAAAATTTTGCAGGTTCCGGTTGGCGAAGAGCTGGTTGGCAGAGTTGTAAACCCTCTTGGCGAACCTCTCGACGGCAAAGGACCAATCAAAGCGGAGAAATATTACCCTGTTGAAAGAATCGCTTCAGGCGTTATTACGAGACAATCAGTAAATACTCCTCTGCAAACAGGCTTGAAAGCCATAGACAGCGTTATCCCAATCGGACGAGGACAAAGAGAGCTCGTGATCGGAGATAGGCAAACAGGTAAAACTGCGATCGTTGTAGATACCATTGTCAACCAAAAAGATTCAGGTGTTATATCAATATATGTCGCTATCGGACAAAGAGAGTCAAAAGTTGCGAGATTGGTAAGCGAACTCGAAAAGAGAGGTGCGATGGAACATTCGATCGTTGTTGTCGGTACATCCGCCGATCCGGCTCCTCTTAACTATATTGCTCCTTACGCAGGTTGCGCTATGGGTGAATATTTCTTGGATAAAGGGCAGGACGCCTTGGTCGTTTATGACGATCTTTCAAAGCATGCCGTAGCTTACAGAGAAATGTCGCTGCTTCTACGCAGACCTCCGGGAAGAGAAGCTTATCCGGGTGACGTTTTCTATCTCCACAGCAGACTTTTGGAAAGAGCTGCGAAATTGAGTAAAGATTTCGGCGGAGGATCTTTGACGGCGTTGCCAATTATTGAAACGCAGTCCGGCGATGTATCCGCTTACATCCCTACAAACGTAATTTCAATCACGGACGGTCAGATTTATCTCGAGACCGACTTGTTCTATAAAGGCGTAAGACCGGCTTTAAATACAGGTTTGTCCGTATCACGCGTAGGTGCTTCGGCTCAGACAAAAGCCATGAAGAAAGTTGCCGGAAGGTTGAGGCTTGAGTTGGCTCAGTTCAGAGAGCTTGAAGCGTTTGCTCAATTCGGTTCGGATCTTGATGAAGGCACAAAAAAGAAACTTGAAAGAGGAAAGAGGCTTGTTGAAGTTTTGAAACAGAAGCAATATGTCCCACTTCCGGTTGAAAAACAGGTATGCATACTTTACGCGGCTACAAACGGATATTTGGATACTGTTGAAATTGCAAAGGTTGCCGATTATGAAGTCAGACTTTGCGAAAGGCTCGATACCACTCACAAGGGTTTGACTGAAAAAATAAGAGTGCAGAGGGAATTCACACCTGAAATCGAAGAACAATTAAAATCTCTTTTAAACTCCCTATAATAGCATGGCTAAAGGTTTAGATTTAAGACGCAGGATAAAATCTATCAAAGGGATCCGTTCCGTAACGAAAGCTATGGAAATGGTCTCTGCGAGCAAAATGAGAAAAGCTCAAGATCAGGTTCTTAAGGTGAAAAGTTATTCCGAAAAAGCACTTGAAATTTTAGCCAGTATCTCCGAAAAAGTTCCAAATTATCCTCATTATCTTCTTAAAAAAAGTGATGGTAAAAAGTATTTGGTGCTTTTGATAACATCAAACAAAGGGTTGTGCGGATCTTTGAATTCAAACGCAATCCGTAAAACAATTGAATTTATTGGCGGGAAAGATGGCGAATATACGTTTGTGACATTGGGCAAAAAGGGTCGCGATGCTTTATTCAGACTCGGGCACAAAGTCGAGGCGGATTTCTCGGATGTTGCCGACAATCCTTCCCTACTCGATATCAGTCCGGTTACGAAGTATTTGCTCGAAGCTTATAAGAAAGGAAATTACGACAGGGTTTATATCGTTTACACTCATTTCTTGTCTATTTTGAAACAAAAACCTGTTGTAAAAAGGGTCGTTCCTCTTGGAAAAGATATAACGAATTTTTTGAAAGATGTTTATACGAATAAAAAAGATGCTGAAGCCGGTGCCGAAGTTGATTACGAGTATGTATTTGAACCTACTCCAAGTGAAGTTTTGGATGATATTTTGCCAAGATTTGTCGAGATGCAAATTTATCAATCCGTTTTGGAAGGTTCCGCTTCCGAACATAGTTCCAGAATGGTTGCGATGAAGAATGCAACCGAGGCCGCAGGTGAATTGATCGATTTATTGACCCTGACATATAACAAGTTGAGACAGTCGTCGATTACTCAAGAGATAGCTGAAATCGTAGGCGGCGTTGAAGCATTAAAAAATTAATAAATAATAAATTATATGAAAAATCAAGGAACAATTACAAAAATCATCGGCGTAGTTATTGACGTCGCCTTTGAAGGTCATCTACCAGCCATTTTCAACGCTCTCGAAGTTGAAAAAGATGGCAAGAAAATCGTCTTGGAAGTTGAGCAACACATCGGTGAAAGCGAAGTTAGGACCGTTGCCATGGCTTCCACCGACGGTTTGAAAAGAGGCATGAAAGTTACCGATACCGGAGCTCCGATTTCGGTACCTGTAGGCAAAGAAGTTTTGGGTCGCTTGCTAAACGTACTCGGTGACACGGTTGATGGTAAAAAAGAGATCGTTACAAAGAGCAGATTGCCAATTCACAGAGATCCTCCCGAGTTTGATGAGTTGAATGTTAAAACGGAGGTTTTTGAAACCGGTATCAAGGTTGTCGACCTTATCGCTCCTTTCGTTAAGGGAGGCAAAGTGGGTCTTTTCGGTGGAGCCGGTGTAGGTAAAACGGTTTTGATCCAAGAGTTAATCCACAATATTGCCGCACAACACGGAGGTTATTCTGTTTTCGCCGGTGTTGGAGAAAGAACACGTGAAGGTAACGACCTTTATCATGAGATGATAAATTCCGGAGTTATCGACAAAGTAGCCATGGTGTTCGGTCAAATGAACGAACCACCGGGAGCCAGATTACGAGTTGCTCTCGCCGCTTTGACTATGTCTGAATATTTCCGCGATGAAGAAGGTAGAGATATTCTTCTCTTCGTAGATAATATATTCCGTTTCACACAGGCCGGTTCCGAGGTATCCGCCCTATTGGGACGTATGCCTTCGGCCGTAGGTTATCAACCAAACCTTGCTACTGAAATGGGACGATTGCAGGAAAGAATTACATCTACAAAGAAAGGTTCAATCACGTCCGTACAAGCCATATACGTACCGGCCGACGATCTTACCGATCCGGCTCCGGCTACGACTTTCACTCACTTGGACTCAACTGTAGTTCTTTCGAGAGCTTTGACCGAGCTTGGTATATACCCTGCTGTCGATCCTCTTGATTCAACTTCTACCGTTCTTGATCCGAATATCGTCGGTGAAGATCACTACGCCGTAGCTCGCGAAACACAAAGAGTTTTGCAGAGATATAAAGATCTTCAAGATATTATCGCAATCTTGGGTATGGAAGAGTTAAGTCCGGAAGATAAGCTTGTAGTATCACGAGCAAGAAAAATCCAGAAATTCTTATCTCAACCGTTCTGTGTAGCCGAAGTGTTTACCGGCAGACCGGGCAAATACGTTACATTGGCGGAGACAGTGAGAGGATTTAAGGAGATTCTTGAAGGCAAACATGATAATGTACCCGAAGAAGCTTTCTACATGAAAGGTGGAATAGATGAGGTAACAAACACATAAGTATGGCGGAAAAATACATAGATCTCGATATAGTCACGCTTGATAAAGTCCTTTTCAAGGGCAAGGTGAAACAGATCACCGCTCCGACAAAAATGGGTGAAATCACCGTGCTCCCGAATCATATTCCTCTTGTCGCAACACTTGAGGCCGGCGAATTGAAAATGAAAGTCAACGATGGAGAAGGTATTTATTCTCCGGACATGATTTACATCGCCGTTTCCGGCGGATTTATGGAGGTAAAGCCCGGGAATATCATAAATATCATTGCTGACAGCGCCATGCGTGTCGATGAAATCGACGAAAAGAAAGCCATGGAAGCCAAAGAGAAGGCCGAAGAGATGTTAAAAGCATTCCAAGAAGGCAAGAGACATGTTTCCGATCAAGAGTTCGTTGGTGCCTCTTCTCAACTTGCGAAAGCTTTGGCCGAACTCAAGGTCGCCAGAAGAAAAAGGAGATAATTGTTTTGAATTCGTGCTGTTTTAAAAATTCGCGGGTGTCGTATAGTGGCTCATTATGTCAGCCTTCCAAGCTGAAGAGGGCGGTTCGATTCCGCTCACCCGCTCCAGAGCGCTCGGGAAGCCTGCCTGTCGGCAGACAGGCATCAGCGATCACGAGCGCAATATTATCAAGTCGTTCCGGAAAGTGAAACTTCTTTGAAACAGCAAATCCAAGTGCAACATCAAAAATCGCAAACACTATTAGTTTAGCGATTAACGTTTTTGGTATTTCTTGTGAGTGGCCTTTTTACTTTCCAAGAATCCTATACATTCCAGTGCCACAAACGGGGCATTTCCCCTTCATAGCCTTGCGTCCATTTTTCATTTTTACTTCTTTCGCGTCAGACATTTCTTTCTTTGCCTTACATTTTACGCAATACGCTTCCATGAGATTTTAGGTTAGGATTTATTGTTTATGGTCTTAATACAAACCATTATTATCCCAAAGGATTTCGATTTGTCTGAAGGCCGAATGTATGTCCTGCCTTTATCGGATATTTAGAGTGGGTTTGCATAATGGCTTAAAACATTTCTCCCAACATTAACAAGTCAATCCATCATCGATTCTGTAAATACTGATATATTGCGATAGCAATCTCGCTTCTTGTTAAATTCCGACTTGGATCAAGACTGGAAACTCTTTCAGGAAAAACAACTGGTGTTTTTCTGCGACTCCGGCATAGGGAGCGAACCAGTTGATTGTTTTTTGCAATAAATATAAGACATGAGCGTACGGTCCATATTATTAAGCCCAGGCTGTCCGACAATGAACTTTTTTAAGAAAACGCCGCAATGCTTTTTGCTATCTGTTGCACAGAATAACATTTTACGCGTCAATCCTTCGCTTGTTTAGGACCGTCCTCCAATTTCATTGTCGGACGGTCTGTACATATTTTTATCTTAAAAAAGCATCTACTTGTTCCGGCAAAACCGGTTCGCGATGTTTGAAGGTAGGAAGTTGATTCATTAAATTTGTGGCAAACACTTTTCTTAAAGCTAATAAACCTCCAATATCGGCGAAATCTTCGCCATGATAAGCGAGTGCATTCAATTTCACTCCTGCTTTGTTCAAAGCATCCTGCATAAATAATTGCCGTCTGATTCTCTGTAGAAATTCTCCACTCTCGTGTCCGTCGGCGAAAATACTACCTGGTACGCCAAGTTCACGTTTCTTAGCTATAACATAGGCTTGAGGTCCATCACCTAACGTGGCATCTGAGTCGATTTGGTGATGAGCGCAGCAGGCGGCGGTATCTTCAATAAGTGGGATCCTAGCTCGCACCTCGCTTTGTCCTACAAATATTGCAAAAGAATCAATAGGCCAGTCAAGAACGTGCTCAAGCCTGGTTCTATCAAGTTCTATAAGACCACGAATAATTAATTCAGTTCGAGCTATATTTCCGGATAGCGAACGAACTTCTCCATCATAACGAAACCATACATCACGAGGAAGCATTATCCTTTCTTTAATACCGGGAAGGACAACTTCTCTACTGGTTTGAAAATACTTTCTTAGATCAGGGTTATACATACGTAAATTCTTTACAGAAAAGGGATTCTGACACAAAGCGGTCGACGCGTCAAGCTCGCCGTACGCCTTTCCGAGCTGCAGCCTCATCCCATTTTCTTTTTAAGCTCATCCACCGAAAACCCTTCCATGGAAATCACCCACTCCCCTTTTCCCATATCTTCAAATAAATTTTCGACTTTTGATTCGTAAGCAAAACCGATGCATGGCAGACCGCACATGAAAGAGATTATATTCGCGTGGAGTCTCATGTGAATCCCCGCTTTGCCTTCGGCGAAAACTTTTTCGTAGTTTGTGAAATCGACTTCGGTAATTTCGACATCAATTTGTTTTGCGATTTGCTCCGCGATTTCTCTGTCCCCCCCGCTTTTATCAAAAACCAACAGATTTATTGGCATTTTTACAGACTTCAAGAATTCTATCAGCTTGCTTATGAATTTCTCGTCAACTCCTTTCCATTTCCTCAAAGCGATCAGCAGTTTTTCGCCATGCGACTTCGGCATTTCAAGTTCGAAAACCGGATCTCTTTCCACTTTGATTTCTTTTTTGATGCCTAGTGATTCTAAGATTTTTTTGGAATTTTTGTCGCGCACACTTATTTCAGAAAATTTGTTAAACAAGAATTTTATTAAAAATCTGCTAATCGGATTTTTGATTGGGCCTATCCCCTGCCTGAAACAAATTATTTTTTTCTTCATCAAAATCGCCGGAAGAATTTGCATCGTCCAAATGAAAATCGCCTTCTTGTCTTCGTCGGTAAACAACGTCCCTCCACCAAAAATCACAAGATTGCTTTGCTTATATATTTTGAGCGTCTTGAAAAAGCAAAATTTCAGGAGTGAATGCAAGCCTGCTGGGAAAAAATATTCGGCCCTGATTCCATGTATTTTTTCAGTCTCACGCGGGTCTGCGGACAGTGCCGTGAAGTTGTAATTCCCATGTGCGAAAATTTTCAAAATCGCCTTTAAGACAAGTTCATCTCCGAAGTTTTTTGCGCCGTAATTTCCGATAATTAAAATCTTCATAAGTAAATTATATGTTGCTAAATTTTAAAATGCACCCTATTCTGCGATTAGAGGCTTTTGTACTTTAATAAAAACAAAAAAATGGCCGCAAAGAAAAAAACAAAAAAAGTTGCTAAGAAAGCAAAGAAGACAGTAAAGAAAGTTAAGAAGGTTTCGAAGAAGAAAGGTTGCAAGAAATGCAAATAGTTTGCATTTCCTCTTTTAGCAAAGCCGGGTAAGATGTTTTTCTTCCCGGTTTTTTGTTACCATATACTCATGAAAACAATTGCGATAATTGGAGCGGGGGCGGCGGGCATGATGGCTTGCGCGACAATTTGCGAGAGCGACCTCCACGGTAATATTTTTTTGATAGATAAAAATTCCGATATTGGTCAGAAAGTTTTATTAACGGGTGGAGGAAGGTGCAATTTGACCACAGGATTAACTGACATAAAAGAGATTTTGAAAAGATATCCGCGAGGCGCGAAATTTCTTAAATATGCAATGTATGAATTTTCTCCTGAAAAAGCCAGAAAATGGTTCCTAGATCACAAGCTCCGCACAAAAGTTGAAGATGACATGAGGGTTTTCCCAGCATCTGACAAAAGTATGGATGTTATTTCGGTTTTTATGAAAATTTTCGATAAACACAAAGTTAAAATGCTTATGTCGAATGAAGTGCTGAGTGTGAAAAAAGTACGCGATGGTTTTGAACTCGACCTGCAAGATCGCAAATTGCTTACTGTGAATAAAATGATTTTGGCCGCTGGAGGAGGATCTTATGAAATCGCGCAATCTTTCGGTCACACAATAACGAAATTGGTACCGAGTTTGAGCGCTTTGAAACTCGCCGATCCTATGGATTTGGCTGGAGTAACGGTTAAGAAAGCCGGATTGAGGTTGCGTTACGGCACGGATAAATATGAATATGAAGGACCTTTTGTTTTTACTCACTCGGGAATCAGCGGGCCTGCCATATTCGCTTTATCGGCTTTGGCCGCTTATGCGGATTTTGATGATAAAAATCCTGCTAAGTTGTTTATCGATTTTGCACCGGATCTAAGCCGAGAAGATGTTTTACAAGATATTAAAAATGAAATCTCTTCAAGCCCAAAGAAAGATTTCGCAAATACGTTGGCGAAATTCGTTCCCAAATCGGCAACAAGCAAATTCAAAGGCAAAAACGCGGCAGTCGGCAAAAATGAGATAAACAAATCTGTTGAATTCATAAAAAACTGTGAATTCGCGGTAATCGGCAGAGCTGGCGGAAACGAATTTGTTACAGCCGGCGGCATTTCTCTCGATGAAGTTGATCCGAAAACAATGGAATCGAAAATATGCCACGGATTATATTTTGGCGGAGAGGTTTTGGATATAGACGGAGTCACGGGCGGATTTAATCTGCAGGCGGCTTGGGCGACGGGGAGGATTGCGGGGGTCAGTGCAGTCAATTAATAATGAGATTGCATTGAGCGGGATTTCCTAAGCGCTAACGACTGAGCTTTTCATCGCCGAATGACATTCACAAGACTCTTCGATGTTTATTCTTTCTATTATTGCGAAGAGTAGATTTCGTAATTTCTCATTGTTCTCTTTGAAAATTTTCAATACATCTTCGATCGTCACCGGTTTGATATCGGGATAGTCGACGAGTCCAACATCGTAATCTGTTATCAGGCATATCCCCGCGTAACACATTTCAAGTTCGCGCGCCAAAATACACTCCGGATATTGTGTCATATTTATAACGTCAAAACCGGCGCTTGAGAACCATTTACTTTCGGCTTTTGTAGAAAAACGAGGGCCTTCTATAACTACAACAGTTCCACCTTGATGCGCTTTTATTCCAAGTTTTTGAGCTTCTTCCGCCGCTATTTCACCGAGATTTGCGCAATACGGATTTGCCGCTTCCACATGGGCAACTTTTGGCCCTTCGTAATATGTATCGTTACGTCCTTTGGTTCTGTCTATAAACTGATCACAAATCACGAAATCGCCCGGTTCTATTTCTGGACGCAAACTGCCCGAAGCGCATGGCCCCAATACGAATTTTACTCCTAGTTCTTTGAAAGCCCACATGTTTGCGCGATATGGGATTTTGTGAGGAGGATATTTGTGGCCTTCGCCGTGACGCGGCATGAATGCGATTTTCTTACCTTTATATTCCCCAAGAACTATTTTGCCGGACGGTTTGCCGTATGGCGTGTCCATCTCGATCTCTTTTGCATTTTTTAAAAAATCGTAAAAGCCCGAACCGCCGAATATGCCAATTTGTGCTTTATTCATAATCTATCAAAGTTAAAGTTTTGTAATTTTTGATCTTTTCCATGCCATTCAAGAAGGTGAGATTGATTACGAAAGCAATTCCGCAAATTTCCGCACCAAGTTTCTCAACCAGATTGCAGGTTGCCTTCATTGTACCTCCTGTTGCGAGAAGGTCGTCGACGATTAAAACTTTTTCGCCTTTGGCGAGAGCGTCTTCGTGAATTTCAATCTCAGCCGTGCCGTATTCAAGATTGTATTTTTCTGAAATCGCTTTGTATGGGAGTTTTCCTTTTTTTCGTACCGGGACGAATTTTATTCCCAATTTATAAGCTATTACACTGCCGAATATAAAACCTCTCGAATCTATCCCGACAATAGCTTTTGCGCCTTGTGCTCGCGCAAAATCGGTCATTTGATCAACCGCAAATTTGAAAGCGGTCGGATCGGCGAGTAACGGCGTGATGTCTTTGAAAATTATTCCTTTTTTTGGAAAATCGGGGATGTTGCGGATTACTTTTTTGAGATCCATGATGTGATTTTTTTTAGATTTTTAATTATGCCTTTTTCGGTGATTATACCTGTTATTAAATTCGCCGGCGTGACATCGAATGCCGGGTTATAAACTTTTGCTTTAAATTTTACCACTTCTTTCGAACTGCGCTCCTCTATTGGAATTTGTTTACCGGATTTTAATTTGAGATCGAAAGTTGAAATCGGAGCCGCAACGTAGAAAGGAATCTTGTGCGCTTTTGCGGCCAGCGCAAGCCCGTAAGTCCCTATTTTGTTCGCCGTGTCGCCATTCGCCGCGATTCGATCGGCACCGACTATTACCAGGTCTATTTTTCGTGTTTCCATAACGTGCGCCGCCATGTTGTCGCAAATAATCGTCGTATCTATACCGGAACGTGTAAGTTCCCAGTTCGTGAGGCGCGAGCCTTGAAGAAGAGGTCTCGTTTCATCGGCGAATACTTTGAGCTTTTTGCCTTTCTCATGCGCAGAGTAGATACAGGCAAGCGCCGTACCATAATCGGCGGTTGCAAGCCCTCCGGCGTTGCAATGCGTGATAATCGTCGCGTTTTTCTGGATTAATTTTTCTCCGTGTTTGCCGATCAATCTGCAGATTTTCTTATCTTCTTCGAAAATTTTCAAAGCCTCTTTTTTAACATCACCTCCCCTATCCACAACTTTCATTATCCTATTAAGAGCCCATGACAGATTTACTGCGGTTGGGCGCGAACTTGCGAGATATTTTACGGCTTCCCGCATCTCGTGTTTGTAGTCGGGATCATTTTTAAATTTTTCGTATGCGATTACCATCCCGAAAGCCGCCGCGATACCGATTGCAGGGGCGCCTCTGATTTGAAGTTTTTTAATCGCCGTCCGAATTTTCAAAACAGTATCGCACTTGATAATCTTATATTTTTTCGGCAAAAGAGTTTGATCGATGATGTAAGCCGCGCCGTTTTTCCACTCAATCGTTTTGACCATGAATTTTTATTATCAAATCTATCGTATCATCAAGCGAAGAACCGAGTGCGATGATACCATGATTTTTCATGATTATATAATTGTGCAGACCGAGTATTTGCCCAACTTCATCAACGAGAGCTTGTGTGCCGAAAGGTTGCTCTTTTTTTGTCGTTGGTAAGTTGAGTTTTTTTGCGTTTTTGAGAACAAAATCGTCGTGCAAATGGATTATCCAATTTATTTCCGGTCTTTTTTTATATATAAAAGCATGCAGTTTCGTCTCCGAGGATGGATTGTTTTTCTTCAATGGCGGAACGAAATCTCCTTCTGTTAGGTCGTTCAGAACTGCTCCGGTTTTTGTTATTTGAAATTTATCGCCATCGCGAAAACTGATATTCCCGAACGAGCTTATTTCGGATTGGATAAAAGTTGCAACTTCCCGCAGTTTTTTTAATTGATCTGTATTCATCGGCTCCATTTTAGTAGAATGTTTGTGAAATATTAACCTAAAAATCTATGGCTTCCGATTCATCAATGGATATCGTATGTGATTTCAATGTACACGAGCTTACAAATGCCGTCGATCAGGCAAGGCGTGAGATTTTGACAAGATATGACTTGAAAACGCTTGGAATCACTATGGATCAAAGTGATACCGCGATAACTATCACCGCTCCGTCGGAGTACGCTCTGAACGCAACTTTTGAGACTTTATTGCAGAAAATTATCAACAGAAAACTTTCACCAAAAATTCTCAAGAAAAAAGATATGGAAAAGATGGGTGGAACGAACGTAAGGTATACGGTCGAACTCATAAAAGCTCTCGATCAAGAGACCGCAAAAAAAGTTTCAGCAATTATCAGAGAGCGCTTCCCCAAGACAAAACCGAGCATTCAGGGACAAACCGTAAGAGTTTCTTCGAAATCAAGGGATGAGTTGCAAGCTGTTATAGCGATGTTTAAGACCGAAAAAGTGGTCGAATTGCCGTTGCAGTTTACGAATTACAGGTAGAAATGGGAAATAACGTGGAAATTCGGTATGTCATTGCCGAAATTCCCGAAGGAAATTGCTTTCCTGTCTGCCTGCTTGCCGGTTAGGCAAGCCAACAGGCAGGCGCAATCAGCTTGAATGTATTGCGCAAAGAATGCTTCGCATTTTTCCGTTTGGAGCTCCATCATAGAGGATGTACACACTGGTTTGGTTGGCACTTATCTTAACGAATCCATGTAGTTTTTTAGAGCCTCTCTTGTAGATAGCCAGTTCCTTTTCTCCTTGATTGCTTCAATTTTTCCCTGAGTCGCTAATTTCCTAAGATAGGTTGCCGAATAACTTGATCCTTTGCTCAACTCTTTCAAGCTTATAAACTGTTTGTTTTTGGCTTTGGTCGGTTTCAATACTTTTAAATAAATATTCAGACTTCGCATAACCGCTTGTGCGACAAATTCGCAAATTGGCTTATATTCGCCCTTATCCGCCAACGATAAAACTCGGTAGTACCTTTTTCTGTCATTTTTCAAAATAATCGCCAAAGGATATCCCGCGTTTAGAATCAATATATTCATCACGAGTCGAGATATTCTTCCGTTGCCATCCCAAAACGGATGAATATTAACCATCTTATGATGCAACAATGCCGCAAGTTCAACTATATGATGTTTTGTCTTATTCTTGCTAAGCCATTTAATCAACTCGTGCATTTTTATTGGCACTTCCATGTGGCTTGACGGTCTATGCTCCGCTCCCGATATATACACATCACCATCCCTATACTTCCCCGCTATATCTCTTTGCGAATCCTGAACAACCAATTGATGTAATTGTCTAATCAGATGTTCTGAAATTGTATTTTGCTTTTTGCTATCTGTGAGTTCATACATAAAATCCAAAGCCTCATCATGATTTTTCGCTTCCAAATGATCCTTTAAAGGTTTTTCTTTTATCGTTAAGCCTTCTTGAACAACCCAAAAAGTCTCCTTTAATGTCAGCGAATTCCCTTCTATGGCATTTGAGTTGTAAGTCATCTCTATCTGAAACTGCTCCCTTATTTTACTGAATACGGTTGCCGGAATAGGCCTCAAAGCTTTTAATTCTTTAAGTTTCGATTCCAGTGTAGATACTGTGTTTTTCGATAAGTATTGCGCTTTTGCCATAAAGGGTACGATAAGTCTGTTTTCAGTATATCGTACCTTTGAGTGGATTTCAAGAGAATATAGAAGATATAAGAAATATTGAGATTGCGTACCTGTCTGCCGACAAGCAGGTGCAATCAACTTGATAATATGGGCCGTTCGGTCTTGAGTTTTGCATTCGCCTGCCTGTCCGGTAGGCAGGCAAAACAGCTTAATAATAGAAGTTCCGGAATCGTTTCACTTTCCGGAACTGGCTACCGGTCTGATCGCCACTGTCGCCGTATGGCTTATTGAACTTGTAATTATTTTTCATCAAGTCATACACATAGTTGATTCGATCCGTACTTTGTGATAGGTTCGCCCCCAAGTAAATTTAAATGCACGATAAAAAATGTTTCAGTCTCAAAAACCAGAATATTTATCTGAAGAGTCACTATTAAAGCTCAGAACTACTGTAACGAGTGGTAGGGCAGTAGCTTTTTTAGACGAATTCAAACAACACGCAAAAGAAGGAATCCCAGAAATTCAATCAAAAATTTGGGCTGCAATAAGGCATCTTGTATACGATGAGGGGATAGCTGGTGACATCCAAGAGATACATGAGAGAGCACAGCAACGTGCTATAGAAGAGCAACTAACTGAAGGTTTGAGTAATCCGCTAGAGCAAGAAGATGGTGAAGTATTTGCGGAAAGAATGAGAAGAATAAGAACTGAAATATGCTTAAGGGCATTGGCAACACTGGGAGACGAAGCTGCAAGAATAAAACTCGGTATGATAAGAGCAAGATTCGAAAGAACTGATCCATCACATAAAACTGGGAGAAAATATGTGGACGTAGAAAATAAACGGCTAAAAATTGCCATAACCGAACAAGTACCAACGAACGAACTCTTGGACATTCTTAAATTGGCGGAAGACGAAAATCATTCAGACTTTATGAATAAAGTAAGGGGTACGGCATTGGAATTTTTGATAAGAAGACTCGTAACAGCAAATGGTCAGCTTATAGAAAGAGCCAGCAAATTTTTCACATCAAGATATATCGATGCAATTCTTAACCAAATGCCGGATAGCCTTGCAGATGGAAGAATCGGAGGGAAATCCACAGGGGTGCTTCTTGCTTATGCGGCATTGGAGCAAGATACGCCGGAATTTGACAGGCAATTTGATGTAGCTCATAGGTTCCGACCAGGTGAAAGAAAAAGAACATTGGAGGGAATAACTTTCGCCGAAAATGAATCCAGATTTATCGGATCAAGAGTTTTCGAATCTGTAGTGAATACAAATCCGGGAGTTGCAGATTCGGCAATCTTGAAAAGATATTACACGGACGGTGGATCGGCACCGGACGAGATTCACGGACAAATTCAGAAAGGCATGTTGGAAGCAAAATTTCCGGAGCATATAGAAAGGCAACTTCGCGTACTTTTTATGGAAATGCACGGCCGTCCGATAATAATCAGATCATCAAGTGAGCTTGAGGACCGCATAGGGGCGGCATTCGCCGGGAAATATGAGAGCGTGGAATTGGCAAACTCAAGCGATGATGTTGAAGCGGATTTTATGGAATTCAAACAGGCAATTTTGACAGTTTACGCTTCCGTATTCTCAAAAGATGTGATGGAGTACAGAAAACAGAAGGGTCTCCTTGTAGAAGATGAGGAGATGGGGATTTTGGTGCAATTTTTGAATGGAGATCGTCACGGAGACTACTTCTATCCGGATTTTGCCATAGTGGGGATGTCTCACGCGACTCAATCAATGGGGAAGGATCCTTTAAAAGGCGCCATGATAACAGTCGCAGGACTTGGAGAACAAGCGGTAAACAATGGCGGAAGATACGCAATGCTGGACGCACCAAAAGCTGGATATGGAGACCTTCGTCCACAAGTGGGAATGACCGTTATAAATTTAAGAGCAAACCGTAAGGAAACTAGGCCATACACAGACTTACAAAGTGAAGGTGGCCTTTCAGGCGCAATTCAATCCTATGGACTTGAAGGAGAAAGATGGAAACAACTTTCATTGAAAGGCGTTATGTATTATACGGAGATACCATTAGCAATAGAATACATTCTTCAAAAATTAAAATATCAACTTGGATATGATGTGGATTGCGAATTTACAGTTCAGCAAAACGCAAAAACCGGGAAATTTGATATAAAATTGGTACAATGCCGACCTCAAAATATTCCGGAAAATATGCATCCTTCAAATATGCCGGCAAATATTCCCAACGAAAGAGTATTGCTTACCAGTGACGAAGCAATGAATGCAACGCACTGCACGGACATAACCCACTTGGTTTTTATAGATCCAAAAATTTTTACAGAATTAGGGCCGAGAGACAGAGACGTTAGGAGCACAGTCCAAAGGATAAATGAAATGTTTGCAGGTGAAGGTAAAAAAGGAAAGTATCTCATCGTAACTCCGTTAAGGTGGGGGTCGGAAGAGGATGCCTCCGGATTAAAAGCACGTTTTGCAAATTTTTCGAATGCCGCAGGTGCGATGGAACTTTTCCCGGGAGAGCCAACTTCATCATGGGGAACCCACTTTTTACAAGATTTCATGGATAGCAATATGACTACCGGAGCATTTAGGCATAGTGGCGTAAATTTTGATTTTTTTAGAAGGGCAGAAACACAAGAAGGATTTGAGATCTCTAAGAAATTAGGACCATTTATAAAATTAATCGATATAAATCGGGCGCAAGAAGTTATTTCTGGCAGAAAATCAGAAACAGGCTGGTGTGTGCATGTCGCACAGGATAATACCGGCAAAGATTCATCAGATAAACGTATGTCTCGCGTTTACATTGGCGAAGTAGGAAAAGATTTACCGGAGAAAGTTTTGTAACGCGGTATTCAAGAAAGGTTCTTTCTTGATGAAAAACGGCTTACTTAAGCCATCCATTGAGTTCGTGGAGCGGGTAACGGGAGTCGAACCCGTCTCTCATGCTTGGGAAGCACACGTACTACCGATGTACTATACCCGCTCGCTGACGCTGTAAATTTAATCTGAAATTTGACGAATTCGCAAGCGGAACTTAAAGTGTTCTCCGATGAGCATTACGATTTATACCGATGGAAGTTCGCTTGGGAATCCCGGACCGGGAGGTTGGGCGGCTTTAATAATTCATGAAGGCAAAGTTACGAAGCTTTGCGGTAACGAACCTGATACGACCAACAACAGGATGGAGCTTCTCGGGGTTATTAAGGCTTTCGAGTGGGTTGGAAAAAATTTTAAAAATCCACCTTCCATAACCGTGAAAAGCGATTCGAGTTTGGTAATAAAAACGATGACCGAAAACTGGAAAACGAAGAAAAATACCGATCTTTGGAAGCGTCTTTCGGAATTTGCAGACTTTACAATTAAATGGGAGTGGGTAAAAGGTCACGCTAAGAACAAATACAACAATCAGTGCGATGAACTCGCTCGTGAACAGGCTTCGAAAATCGCCTCCATCCCTTCCAATAAAAAAACTGCGGATTTCTTTTGCACAAAATGCAACAAGGAAACAAAGGGGATTTTAAGCCAAAAAACGCCGGATAGCCCGATACGAATTGATTGCGAACATTGCGGGAAATACATCAGGTTTGCGGAAAAAACAAAAAAGAATCTCGGCAGAATCCACGGTAGTAACAAGCAAGAATCTATATTTTAGTTTTCAAAAGTACCCTTCTTGCATCGCCAGATTTCATATCTAGGATTTCATTTATTACGGTACGAGCTGCTGCTACCTCTTCTCGCGATCCATTCAGTATCCCTCGAATATATAAACTTGTTAAAGCATTGTCCGGATCCCCGTCCAACGCTTGTTGCTTAAGTCTTTCTATTGCAGGTGGTATTTCTCCTGACATATAAATTTTATTTAAGTTCCTTTATCTTCGCTTCCAAATCCCCTTTCGACTTCATGCCGACCATTTGAGCTACGATTTGGCCATCTTTGAAGAATATGATTGCCGGAATACTCATGACTTCGTATTGTCTTGCCGTATTCATACTTTCATCAACATTCACCTTCCCTATCTTCACATCTTTGTTTTCTTCTGCCAATTGTTCAATGATTGGGGCGAGCATTTTGCAAGGACCGCACCATTCGGCAAAGAAATCTACGACCGCTAAACCTTTATAATCCAGGACTTCTTGTTGGAAATCGGCATCCGTGAATATTTTCGCCATGGGTAGTTTTGAGATTAGTGATTTGAGTACATGTTGTATAGTACACAGTGAGGATTTTTGAGTCCATATTAGATAGTTGTTTTCGTCTAGGAATCGAGCTTTTGTCAACCGTATTATGGTATCAAATCCGTCTTAAACGTGTTATAATTTATAGATGAAAAAAATCTCTCACATACTGATTTTTACCTTGATCTGCTCGCTTTTCGTACAGACATTAACTGTGTCAAAGGCGGAATCCGAGGTTAAGTTTGACGAAATCAGTCAAGAGGTTAAGCTTTCGCTTTCTGCCGGACTTTCGGCTTCGGTGAGCGATATTTCGTCCAACTACGATGAGGATAAGATTTTCATATCAAAAGAAATTTATGCGGATTTCGCTTTCAATGCGGTTGGCTTAAAGTGGCATGAAAACGTGCCCGATCAAACGTCGAGTGAAATTTTTATAAAATTTTTTGATGGATACAAATGGACGGAATGGTTATCTGTGGATAGGGATGAAGAGGACAGGACCGCAGATTTGACGACTTCTTACAGTTTCGTCGCGACCGATCAAGCGGAAGCTTTCCAATATAAGATAGTTATGCATACCGATGACACATCGGAAACACCTTATTTGGAAGATATCACTTTCCAATATATGGATACGTCGGTGAAATCCGGCGGAGGATTTTTGAGCGATTTGGATGCGAGTTTGCAAAAGCTGATTTTTAAAGATGATTTAAATATTATTTCGCGAGAAGAGTGGGGAACTGACGAAAGTTATAGATTTTATGATGGAGATGAAGGAGCCCTTGAAGACGATGACGGACTTTCTTCAGCCATAGAAACGGAATTATGGGATGGGGCGTATGACAGCGAACTTGAGATTGATGACATCGTGAAATATGAGGATGGAGAAAGGCTTTCTTGGGCTCTCGAATACCCGGAAGATGTTGATAAATTTATAATTCACCACACCGCGACAACTTCCAATCTCGATGATCCCGAGGCGGCAATACGAGCGATTTATTATTATCATGCAATTACAAAAGGGTGGGGCGATATCGGATACAATTATATTATTGATCAAGAAGGAAATATTTATGAAGGCAGGTATGGAGGTGATGGTGTGGTAGGCGGTCATGCGGCCGGATATAACGTCGGTTCGATAGGTATTGCGCTTTTGGGAAATTATGAAAATGTCGCACCGAGTTATGAAGCGTTGGTGAGCTTGATGGCTTTGATACAAGATAAAGCCGATGAGTTCAATATAGATGTTGAGGGTTCTTCGAGATTCAGAGGAGCGGTAATCGCTAATCTGCTCGGTCATAGAGATGTGGATGCGACTGCGTGCCCGGGAGATTATGTTTATGATTTACTCCCCTATTTGAGGTCTTCGATTGAAGGCACGAGCGTCTACGAATATGACGGGGATGAAGAGTTCGCTTACGAGGCTTTAACCGATTGGGAAACGATTTATATGGACCCGGAGAGTGAAGAAGCGATTACTTTTGAGCTTAAAAATATAGGTACTGCGACATGGAATGAAAGCACATATTTGACTGCCAATACCGATTATTCCGCAGACAGGATTGTCGATTTGGATAAAGCTTATATGGTTGAAAATTCGGTTACGCCCGGCGAAACGGCAACTTTTAACATGACTTTGAATACAAATATTCTTGGAGGATTTGTGAGTTTCGAACTGACACCGATTTTCAATGGGGATGAAAAGACGTCAAATTATATGACTTTGCCGGTTTACGCCGAGTTCCCCGAGCTGACTTATGAAGTTGAAAATATCGATATCGAAGATGAAAAGATTGAAAACGAGGAGGAGACGGAAATCACGATTGAGCTTGAAAATACGGGCAATGTCATATGGAGAAATAACGGCGATTATCCTGTTTATTTGAGAGGAGATGAGTTGATCCCCGATGATGTTTTGATGATTGAAAACGAGGTTGCTCCCGGAGAGATTGCGACGTTTACATTTACCGTAACCGGACCGGAAGAAGCCGGTACTTATGAAGAGCATTTTGCACTTTATTTTGATGGTGTGAGTTCTGCGGAAGAAGCGGAAGATAGTTATTTCGAGATACTGGTTTACAACACTTCGGAACAAGCGAGTTTCGTTGAGAAGAGCGACAAGATTGAGTTTTATCCGAACGAAGAAGCGGAAGTTTGGGTTGAGCTTTTGAATACGGGTTATCAAACTTGGACGGATGACAATCTTACAGTTGGATTTTTGAAATATTACGGGATTGAAGTTTCGGATTATTATTTGGTTGAAAGTTCCGTTGAGTCGGAAGAAACCGGTAAAATAAAGTTCACCATAGAAGCACCAAGTGCTGTCGGAGATTACAAGGTCATGCTTAAGCCGCGAGTCGAGGGACGAAATTTAACACAAAGTTATTTTTATTATGAATTCTCTGTTGTGGAAGGTGGCGAAAGCGGAGGATATGATCAGCCGGATGTGAGGGTTAAGATAAGTTACGATGGAGAGGCTCCGATAATCACTGCGGATGGAGATTTTTCAATGTATTCAAATGATAAATTAATAAGATATTTCGATGAAGACAATAAGGTTGAAATCTCATTGGCAAGCGACAACTCGTATCAGGTAAAATCCGGCGGATTCGCTTGGGTTTTGAACGCTTATCCGGTATTTAAGCCGGCAAATAGCGAAGTTATCATGGAGATAGAAAATTTTGAAAACAGACCGTCGTGGAACACCGAGCTTAACGACAACATGTATCGAGGTTATCTTGAAGTGCGTGAGGTTGATGGCGAACTTAACGTAATCAACGAGTTGCCACTTGAGAGTTATGTAAAAGGTATCGCCGAGGAATCGAACAGCTCGCCTACCGAGAAACTAAAGACCATGGCGATTTTGGCAAGAACTTACGCCCTTTATTACATTGAAATCGATGAGAAGTTCCCCGATATGCCTTACGATTTGGATGATGACCCCGACCATTGCCAAAAATATTTAGGTTACGGATATGAATCAAGGGCTCCGAACATGGTTTCCGCAGTGGAGGTGACTTACGGTTTGGTTGTCACTTACGAAGGAGAACTTGTGAAAACGCCTTATTTCAGCTCTAGCGATGGCACCGAAACCAAAAGCGCCGAAGAGGTTTGGGGCTGGACCGATACTCCTTATTTGATCAGCGTTTCCGACCCGTTATGCGAAAGTGACAGTTTCTCCGGTCATGGAGTCGGCTTGAGCGGATGCGGAGCAACCTCTGCCGCCGAAAACGGCAATACTTATGAAGAAATTATTAAGTATTATTTCACCGGTGTGGAAATAACCGGCATTGAAGATTTATGAAAAAACTCCCAAACGAAAATCAAGGATTAAACGCGACATTCACGATAGTGAACGCCGATAACGGGTTTGTATCCAAATCCATCGAGCGATATGTGAATATGATCGGGAAGTTTTTCTCTCGCGGGAAATATTGGGATAACTTGGATGTTTTGGACAATTTAATACACGCGGTCAGGCAACTCTTGTGCGGACTCGAGAAGAGGAAGTCGGAGTTGCTGAAAAGAAAGGCACACCGAAGGTAAAACGGATTGTATTATTCTTGCAAGTCAAGTTGAGCAACTTGAGCGGTTAAAGTGGTCGCGTCTGTAATCAATCCGTCGGCTCGCACCGTTAATCTATCGATTTCCGAAACAAATTCCCAAAGAGGATTGGGTTCTTCAGGGCTTAATAAATACGCCACTCCTTCATCACGTACACCTTTTGTTCCAATAAATCCGACTAAAGGATCAACAACATCACCCCGAGTTCTTCCGGGTTTAGTCGACGTGACGGGGAAAGCTCGACTATCAAGAACATGCCTAACAACTTCCGCCGAGCAAGTTATGTGACACGTGGCGTCGAGGTCATGAAAAGCTTGTTGTACATCATATTTTATAATTCCTCCATCTCCGATGTTAACGCTTGTCTGAAGTAATGGAATGTCGACTGTTTGCACAGTATATAAAGTCTCTTCTTGCATATCCAATCGCCCTATTAACCGTTTTAATTCCGTTTGTTTTTCTCCGCCATTCACAAATGCGGCAATCGGAGTTCCCATCGTTATGCTCTCTTTCAGTTCCGCTATCTCCGATTTTGTCTGTTTAAGTCCTCTGGTTATACCACCAAGACTTCCCGTTAAGTCCGCTTTACCTGTTTCAAGCTCTTGTCTTGCGCGAGTTTGAGCCAATTGACGATCTTCGTCCGTAACCGTTAAAGCTGTTCCCAAAGCCATCCCAAAGGTTTTCGCAGTACTTTCCAATGTCGCAAGTGTCATACTGCCCGGAACTTGACAATTTTCCGCCAAAGATCGAGGAGATACTTGTATTCCTTCTTCTGCATTTGCCGTGCCCGACAAGAGTAATCCGGCCATCAACGCCAATGTTTTGCCCAAATTCGAACGACTACCTTCAGGAGCGTGTTGAGATTGCATATAAGTTGTTTAAATTATGATAAGGGCGGAATTGTAAATGCTTTGCGGGGTTTTGTCAAGCAGACACAATGCCATATCATCTCTCCGCAATCCCCGACAGCACCCTGACCGTAATAGTTTCACTCAAATCCCCTTTTAGCGAATCCACGGTTAAAACCAAATTCCCATCTGCATCTCCCCCATCTACAACCGTGAAATCCGCATACGGCGCCTCGTAAGAGACTTGCCAAGTTTCCGGACTAATCGCAACCGAGTCGCTCAAATCATACTCTTCGATAACGTCGGACTGATCTCCTGAAATTTTTATAATCCCGCTTGCGGTTTGTTCAACGTAATAAATCGTATCATAAGTCACTTCGTCCCCGAGATTTTTCGTGGAATAATTTCGCGCTTCTTGAAAAATCCCCACGATCGTAAGTACTGAATTGTCGAACTCCGCTCTGACGAGATGGTAGGACCAAGCCTTAATTGAAAATGTCGCAATCAGCGCCATGATTGTCACGACTACAATGATTTCGATCAGAGATAACCCCTTTTTCATCTGTTGAATTTTTTAAAATCTTTTGGCGCGATCATCACTACGAACTCGCCTTTCGGCTTAACTTTCTTGGCAACTTCTTCAACCGGTCCGGCGATAAATTCTTCATATATTTTTGTAAGTTCGCGCGCGACCGAAATATACCTGCCCGGCATAAATTCCGCAATTTGCGAAAGCGTCTTTTGAATCCTATGAGGAGACTCGTAAAACACAATCGTTTTTTCTTCTTCCGCTATTTTTTTAAACAAAGTTTGCCTGCCTTTTTTGATCGGCAAGAATCCCAAATAAATGAATTTGTCTGTCGGCAGACCCGCCGCTTGCAAACCTGTTAAAAAAGCGCTTGCGCCAGGTATCGGGATAACTTTCACACCCAACTCAACCGCCTTACTTATCAATCTGAATCCCGGGTCCGAAATCCCCGGCGTTCCCGCATCCGATATCAACGCCAAGTTTTCGCCGGCAAGTAATTTGCGAATCAATAAATCGAGTTTCGAGTCGTCAGAATGCGCGTGAAAACTTTCCAGCGGCTTTGTAATGCCATATTTATCAAGGAGAACCTTTGAGTGGCGAGTATCTTCTGCGACGATCAAATCCACCGACTTCAAAACTTCAACGGCTCTGTAAGTTATGTCGGAAAGATTCCCTATCGGTGTTGCTACGGTATATAACAGACCCGCCGCACTGTAAGCAATTCTACTGCAATTTACAAATTCGGCTGCAAATGTCTTATCGCTCGTCATCGTATCCAATCTGATACGTTTTCCTCGCGCTTCGACATTTTCGCTCGAATTTGTTGTATTTCGTGACGAATTGTTACAATGCAGCGGGTCTGGCGTCATTTTTTCTTGGTTACGTTTGGTGGTCTTAAATATAATGGTTTTATCATGCTCGTTTTTTCGAGTTTTTTAAAGTCAACTTCGAGAAGCGCTTCGCCGAATGTTAACAATTTCGCTGTCGGGATTTTATTTAGCCAAGATGGATTTTCTTTCAAATCGGAAATGCAAAGAATCTTTTTATCGGTGAAATGTTTTTCAATCGGTCCCATAATCGGCTCGTTTCCATCGGGGAATTTTTTTGAAAATTTCGTTTCACCACCACCTTCGATAATCGTCAATAAAGGCTCTGTTGTCGCCGCTTTTAATTTTAAAAGTTCGAACGTATTCATTGTATAAATCGGGATTTTCAACAGATATTCCAAAGTGTTCACTATCGTTATCCCAACTCGGAGCGACGTAAAAGGACCGGGACCTTTGACGACAAAAAGCGCAGTCAAATCTTTAAAAGTTAATCCTAATTCGGACATCGTTTTCTCTACGTAAGGAAGTATCTTCGAGCTCTCGTCCGCCGAAGAAATCCATGAATCTTCTTTGAGGATATTTCGCCCATCCAAAAATGCGATTTCGGTTTTACTTAAAGCCGTATTTATTGCGAGCAAAAATCCCATTTTAAGAAGGTTTTACTACCAAGCTAATCAGTTTCCCGGGTACATAAATCTCCTTGATCGTCGTCATGCCAACGAGATATTTCTTGATGTTTTCCGCCTCTTTTGCGGTTTTTATTACAAACTCTTTTTCCGCAGAGTTCGGCACCTCGATTGTACCTCTCAATTTCCCGTTAACTTGGATTGCGATGGTTATTTTGTCATCAACTACAAGGGCCGGATCGTATTTAGGCCACTCGGATAAAAACACGCTTTCTTTCTCACCCAGTGTCATCCAACACTCTTCCGCAAGATGTGGAGCGAGCGGAGCTATAAGTTGTGCCGCCATTTTCTTTGTTTCTTTTGAAGCCCCTTCAGATGCTCCATTTATCAATTCCATGATCGTGGATATCGCCGTGTTGAAGTGCATTTTATCCATCTCCTCTGTGACTTTTTTTATCGCTTTATGTATCAAATTCGGACTCTCCTTGCCGTCTTTTTCATTTATAAGTTTCCAAAATCTGTCCACGAATCTTTTTATGCCCATGATCCCTTTATCGTTCCAATCTCCGCCTTGAGTGAAAGGGCCCATAAACATCAAATACATCCTGAAAACGTCGCTTCCGTATTGTTTTACAAACTCATCCGGGCTGACGACGTTCCCTTTTGATTTCGACATCTTCGCGCCATCTTTCGTTATCATCCCTTGATGCACAAGTCTTTTGAAAGGTTCTTTTGATTCCACATAACCCAAATCGTGCAGAGCTTTGTGAATAAATCTCGCATACAAAAGGTGCATGCACGCGTGCTCCGGACCACCTATATACATGTCCACGGGAAGCCATTTGTCGAGCATTTTTGTGTCGAAAGGTTTATCTTTCAAATTGCCCGACGGGTATCTCAAAAAGTACCAGCTCGAGCAAACGAATGTGTCCATGGTTTCAGTCTCTCTTCTCGCCGGACTTTTGCATTTCGGGCAGGTTGTATTTATGAATTTTTTCGACGTATTTAATGGGGATTTTCCGTCACCGCTCGGCTTGAAATCAACATCTGTCGGCAACAAAACCGGCAAATCTTTTTCCGGTACCGGCACCTCGCCGCACTTGTCGCAATAAACAACCGGAATTGGAGCGCCCCAATATCTTTGGCGGGAGATAAGCCAGTCGCGGAGTTTGTAATTTACGGTTTTTTTGCCGTTACCGTTTTTTTCGAGCCAACTTGCCATTTTCGGTAGCGCCTCCTTATTGTTTATCCCTGAAAATTCTCCCGAATTAAATAAAATCCCGTCATCGATGAAAGCTTCGCTTGCATCTTTCGGATCTGTCGGTTTGCCATCTTTTGAAATCACGAATTTAAGAGGGATTTTGTATTTTCTTGCGAATTCGAAATCTCTTTGGTCATGAGCATCCGCCATTACAATTCCCGTCCCATACATAAGTACGAAGTTTGCGATATAAACAGGTATTTTTTCTCCTGTTGCAGGGTTGATCGCGTATTTGCCCGTGAAAGCTCCGATTTTGTTTTTGCCACCTTCGGAAGCACGTTCAATCAAGTTTTGTTTTTTAACTTCTTCGGCGACATGTTTGACTTCTTGTTCATATTTTGTGCCTTTAACCAATTTGTCCACTATCGGATGTTCCGGCGCAATGACTATAAATGTCACGCTGTAAAGCGTATCCGGTCTTGTGGTATATGCGACCAATGTTTCTTCGCTATTCTCAAGTTTGAAATTTATATCCACACCATAACTTTTCCCTATCCAATATTCCTGCATCAATCGCGTTTTCTCGGGCCAATCCAACCCGTCGTAATTTAAAAGTTCTTCCGCGTATTTTTTTATGGCAAAAAACCACTGACTCAAATCCTTCTTCGTTACCGGACTGTCACAACGCTCGCAGGTCCCGTCTTGCGCTTGTTCGTTGGCAAGTACGGTCTTGCAACCCGGACACCAATTTACAGGAGCGGTTTTTTTATAAACCAACCCTTTTTCGTACATTTTAATGAAAATCCACTGCGTCCAACGGTAATAATCGGGCTCACACGTCACAACCTCGGCATCCCAGTCCCAACCTGCGCCCATATCGCCCAACTGCTTGCGCATGTATTTTATGTTGGTCTTGGTTGTTTTTGCGGGATGAATCCCGGTTTTGATCGCATAATTTTCGGCCGGAAGCCCGAAAGAATCGAAACCTATCGGCTGAAAAACGTTGAAGCCTTTCATCGTCATATATCTCCCCCATGAGTCGGCCGGCGCGTAACTGTACCAATGCCCTATGTGAAGCTTGTCCCCGGATGGATAAGGAAACATTACGAGATTGTAATATTTCGGTTTTTTCGATTTGAGATCTGTCTTGTAAAGTTTTTTCTTTGACCAATCGGCGCGCCATTTTTTTTCAACTTTCGAGTGAGCGTAGTTTTTTATCTTTTGCATTATTTTAAGATTAAAATTACTGGTGAATCATACTGCAAACAGAGGCACGAGGGTATGTTGACTTGAGGTGCTGATTGTAGTATCGTTTATCGGGATTATTTAACATAAAATATTATGGTTGATATACCTGGCGGCAGCACGGAAGATATTCCGGAGGAACAAGCGTTGAAAGGGTTGGTTAGCACAAATCGCGAACTCAAATTCGCAATAAGACTTGACGATGGTCGGGAATTCCGTGCCGATGAAATAAAGGTCGGTGAAAGGTTGGCGTTAACTCCAAAAAGGGTTGAAAGTATTTCGGCATACGCAAAGGACTTTTTACGTTTTACCGTAGTCAGTCTTGTGAAAATCGGTGTCGATTCTTATATGGTGACATTAAATAATGGCCCGACTGTTCGTTTCTCAATGACCGAGGGCAGTATTGAAGAAATCGAATAACGCAAACAGGCAAAAACCGCGGGTGGGGGGATGTTACTTACTTTTTTTTCGCGTGAACAAGGGCAAGAAAAACAAGCGGAATCATATATCCACCATGTCCGCAACGCACCAAGAAATTCTAGCGCAATCGCGCGCCATCTCGATCACGCGTCATTCCTTCTCCCCTTGGGGCACCATAATCATATCGCTCGTAATGTTGTGCATCGGAGCCATATGTATAGAATCTCCTTTTATATCGACACCGAAGGCAAGCAAACCGACAGTCATACTTACAATAAATATGGACAAGATTATTATTATCAGTTTCGCACGCGTATTTAGTGACTGGATGTATTCCATAAATTTCTATCTTACGTTATATTGTATAACATCTTGCTGCATATGTCAACCCCTAAACGCACTACCCATCTCGTTTTTTGGTATAATTTTTAAGATTTAATCACAAAAAAATGACTGAATTCTCAATTTTGCCGATACTCAAACAAATCCCGTTATTCGCAACCTTGGATGAGAAGATTCACGATAAGATTATCAAAGATATAACCATGCAGTACTATCCCGCCGGTTATCAGCTGTTTGAAGAAGGTAACCCCGCCGGCGCCATGTATATCCTGAAAAGCGGCGTCATCCAAATCTATAAAGGCAACAAAGAGATAGCCAAGCTCGGCAAAGGCTCTTTTTTCGGCGAAATGGCTTTGGTTTCCGATTTGCCGCGAAACGCTTCCGCAAAGGTGATTGAGGATGCGGAAGTTTTTATCCTGAAAAAATCCGACTTCGACGCACTGCTCGTAGCCAACGACGAAGCTCGTAAAATCATTGAAAATATCGTTAAAGAACGTTATTCCGAAAACAAATGATCACCTCCATATTCATTCTTGGACATCTGGCCGCGGATTTTTTATTTCAACCTTCCAAGCTCGTTGCATGGAAAGAGAGAAGTTGGCTCGGCGTGCTCGTGCACGTCCTTGTTTTATTGATAATTTTGACGGCTTTATTCGTTCCTTATTTAAATCAAGGAGGAATGTGGATCGGGTTGGCTGTCGTTGTTTTTACTCATTTCGTGCAAGACTGGTTGAAAGTTTGGTATGATAAAAAATTCAATACCGGGAAAAACATTTATCCTTTTTTCATAGATCAGTTTTTTCATATCGGAATCATTATTTTTGTCTCGGGTTACCTGGGCGAAACTTTGTATCAACCCGTATTTAACAAGATCTATTTTAATGAAAATATTTATGTTTATTTGTCGTTATTGATTCTTTTTTCTTACGCCCTTGATATCGTGATTTACCAGATTCGCAGGCGAAAAAACCCCGATTTGAAATATAAAAGAAGGTACGACTACATGTCGAAAGGTCTTCTGGCTTTCGCCATGTTCTATATTATTTTTCTTCTTGCTGGACGATCCCTTTAGCCCTGGCGCTCACCTCTCCGGCATCCGTCAAATCCAAGAATGTGAATACCCAAACCGCATTTGAAAATATTTCAAGTACTCCTGTTAAATATGCCGCGAAAATCAACCCCGCTATTCCAACCAACGCGCCGATAACTATTCCCACCGTTTCAAGCGTTAAGGTCGCAAGCAGTCCCGCCGCCAAAAATATCAAAGACGGCACAAGCAGTACCAAAATAATGTTTATGACTATTCTTACGCTGATAAGTAGCATCAATATCAAAAGAAGAATCGTATGACGCCAGTTTAAAATAACCAGCTTCATGCTTTTCGCCATACTCTTGATCACGTTTTCCTCATCTATAACTATATAAAAATCCGTATAAGACAAGAAAAGCTTCACGATTAATGCGAATATCGAAAACAGGACAAACGGGATCAATATGATTTCAAACAAATCCCATCCGAAGTTTCTCAAAACAAACATCGCCTCGGTAACCATTGTGATAATTCCAAACATTTTAATAATCATATGATATTCAAACAACTTCAGAAACCCCAAGGCTCCGTAAGTTATCCCGTCTATCATGCTGATATTCTGCTTGTTTTTTATACGCGCTATCAATTGTATCAATGAAACCTGGCAAAATGTCGGATATACGAAATAAACAAGTCCCAAAATCGCAACTATGACAATCATCACTATGCCAATCGAAGTATTTTTATCCACAAAATCATAAATCCATTCAAAGAGCACTCCCAGAAAACCTCCGCTGTTATGCGTATCGCTCATCAACGGCGAGTATCTGAAAGCCATCACCTGATAAACGAAATTCAATATCCCGAACATAACGGTAAATATCGCCGGCACGAAAGCCCAATACCAGAAAAGTTTTTTATTCTGTTTCGTAAGTATCCACGCGTCCCTGATGATACTTTTATAATCCATTTGTGTTGACTTTATCATATCGAACTTCTAAATTAAAGCTTAGTCATCCAAATTGATGATAGAAACAAATCCAAAAGTAGAAACCGTAAGATTTAAGAAGTTCAAGTGGGTGGATATTGTCGCCCCCGATCAAGCTGTTTTTGCCGAGCTCAAAAGAAAATATAAATTCCATGAGCTCGATCTCGAAGATTGCGCATCCGAGAATCAAAGATCGAAAATTGATGAATACGACAAGTACCTTTTTATAATTCTGCATTTCCCCCATTTTGATAAAAGGAAAAACGCCGTGGTAATTGAAGAGATCGATGTTTTCATGGGACACGATTATTTGATAACCATACATGATGGGGTTTTGTATCCGCTGATGGATGTTTTTGAAAGGTGTAGATCTTCTTTAAAGAGCAGAAAGAAAACCATGTCGAACGGAACGGGATTTTTGCTATATGAAATAGTGGATACGATGTTGGATCATGTATTTTTCTTGCTCGATCAGGTTTCAAAAAACATTAAGACGATAGAATTGAGCGTTTTCGGTTCCGGCCAAGAGCAAAAAGATATGCTCAGGGACATTCTCGGTCTGAAAAAAGACATAATCACATTCAGGAGAGTTATGGGACCGCAAAGGACCGTAATCGCGCAATTGGAGCATAAAAATAAAAGATTTTTGCCGGAAAATCTCGATCTTTATTTCGATGACCTTGTGGATAAAGTTGAGAAAATCTGGGGAAATCTGGAGAGCATGAAAGATTTGGTAATTTCACTTCAAGAAACAAATGAATCCATCATTTCGCATAAAACCAACGATGTTATCAAGGTTTTGACTATTTTTTCCGCGACTATGCTTCCGTTGACGGTTTTGACCGGCTTTTACGGTATGAATGTGGATTTGCCGATGGGCGAACATCCCGTCGCGTATTTCCTTATAATAGGAGGGATGGCGGTTATATCTTTGACGATGTTGATTTTCTTCAAGATGAAGAGGTGGTTGTAGGTGAAAAAAAGTCCCGCTTTTACACGAGACTTTTTTATTCTAAAGGGGAGATTAAACCTAGACTGACCAAATGGTAATTTATGAAACTCTTAAGTCTACGACTTTTTGCCAAGTCTCTCTTATCGCTTCTCTTGTATTCAGTAAAAGAGTCGTGTTGCCGGTGTCGGGAGTCGCAAGTCCTTCATAATAAGATTCAAGTCCCGCCGGATATTGAGCGCCGGCTTCCGTTTCGGAAATATCATACTGATTCACGCATTGCGGATCCGGGGAAACCGTACCCGTTGCGGCATCTGAGGAGTCCGTCCAGCCATCGTTGTCATTATCTAACCCGTCGTTACATTCCGCCGCTTCGAGATCCGACCAACCTGTCGGACATTGTCCCATGTCGGCCGAGTCTATAAGTCCATCGCCGTCGTTGTCCAAACCGTCCCTGCATTGTTGAACTCTTTCCGCAGTTCTGGCGGCGTCGTATTGACCGTTCGAACCGTAGCAATTCGTGTCGTTGGCATCCGCAACACCATTACCATCATTATCTATTCCGTCGCTACATTCCGTCGGAGTTGTTACCGTATCGCTGGTATCTTCTACGTCCGTATCATCCGTTGCAACATATGTATCGTCATTATCAACATATGGACCGTTGTCGCTTGTACATGCGCTTGCGAGAGTCATAAGCGCAGTTAAAACAGTTGCTTTGCCCGCAGGGAGTATTTCTTTGCTTGGATTCATATTTTTTTGATTAAAAATTAACCGAGAGGTGTCGAATTATATACTGCGAGTGGCGACTCGTCAAGTGTTTCCTGCTATATTCCCCGCTTTTGTAAAACGAGGCTTGATTTTGTTATCTGTTTTGGGTAAAATTTCTTTTGTAGAAAATTTATATAACCAATTTAATAATGAAGAGCGAAAATAAGAAAAAAATTATCAAGAAGCATGCTTTACACGAGAAAGATACCGGATCTCCGCAAGTTCAAGTTGCGATTTTGACTCAGAAAATCAACGACTTAAGCGGACATCTTAAAAAACATTTGAAAGATAATCATTCCAGAAGAGGGCTTATTAAAATGGTTGGCAAGAGAAGAGGGCTTTTGAATTATTTAAAGAATAAGAATAAAGGTGCGTACGATAAGGTTATCGATGCTCTCGATTTAAGGAAATAGGTTCTTTGAAAATATGGTATTGGTCAAGGACGGCTTAAGAGGTGGATTCGGGCATATGTTTTCGTATCTCCGAACTTGCTTCTTAAGGTATATTTTTTAATTTGTAAAAATATGTTGGACGCTGTTTCGGTCTCCCTCGATTTCGAAGGGAGAAAATTCACTTTGGAGACGGGTGCTTTGGCAAAACAAGCTCACGGCTCGATTATCGCTTCTTTGGGTGATACTTGCGTTTTATCCAGCGCTACGATGGGAGAGGTGCGCCAAGGGACTGATTTCTTCCCGTTAATGGTGGATTACGAAGAGAAGTTTTATGCCAGTGGCAAAATTAGCGGTAGCAGGTTTGTAAAAAGAGAAGGCAGACCGTCGGACAATGCGGTTTTGACATCCAGGCTGATAGATCGCCCGCTGAGACCGCTTTTCCCGAAGATGATGAGAAATGATGTGCAGGTTATTTGTACCGTTTTATCGGCGGATATGGAGGTGGACCCGGGAACAACCGCTCTTACGGCCGCTTCGGCCGCTTTAATGCTTTCGGGTATGCCTTTCCAAGGACCGGTCGCGGGTGTCAGAATCGGGATGATTGATGGCAAATTGGTTGTAAATCCAACCTATAAACAAGAGGAAGAAGGCACTCTTAATTTGATAGTTGCCGGAACGATTGATGCGATCACCATGGTTGAAGCCGGCGCGAAAGAAGTGTCGGAAGATATCATGCTTGAAGCTTTGGATTTGGCTCACAAACATATTAAGAAACTTTGCGAACTTCAGTTGGAACTGGTCAAAAAAGTTAATGTAAAGAAAAGGGAATATTCCGAGCAACCAACGAACGAAGAAGCGGAAAAAGCTATCGCAGATACGATCACCGAAGCTGATTTGGATACGATAAAAGGTGTAACAAAGGCGGAAGTTAAGGACAAGTTGCATGTTTTGGAAGCCAAGTTGCTCGAGAAATACGCGAAACAAATCGAAGAGGAGGTTTTCACTCAGAAAGAGCTTATGGAATGCCTTGATACGGTTTTTAAAAAGAGAATGAGGAAAAATATCCTTGAGAAAGGCATCAGATTGGATGGCAGAAAAGACAGCGAAATCCGACCGATCAAATGTGCAGTCGGACTTTTGCCAAGAACGCACGGGTCAGCTTTGTTCCAAAGAGGAGAGACTCAAGCTTTGACCATAACAACTCTCGGAGCTCCCGGCGCCGCTCAGATTATAGACACGATGGACAACGACGAGACGAAAAGATATATGCATCACTATAATTTCCCTCCTTATTCCACCGGCGAGGCGAGACCTCTAAGAAGCGCTTCCAGAAGGGAAATCGGGCACGGTCATCTTGCGGAAAGGGCGCTTGAGCCGATGCTCCCGGATAAAAATAATTTCGCTTATACGATGAGGGTTGTTTCCGAAATATTGTCTTGCAACGGTTCGAGCTCAATGGCATCGGTTTGCGGATCAACTTTGAGTTTGATGGATGCTGGCGTACCTATTAAATCTCCGGTTGCCGGAATCGCGATGGGATTGGTCACGGAAAACGTTGAAGGGGTCCTGACAAAAGGTGGTAAATATGTGATTTTGACGGATATACAAGGAATGGAAGATTTCGCCGGCGACATGGATTTCAAAGTTACGGGAACCGATAAAGGAATCACCGCTTTGCAGATGGATATTAAGGTCAAAGGGCTGACTGTAGAAATCATGAAAGAAGCTTTAACAAAAGCAAAAACGGGCAGAGCCGAGATTATGTCGAAAATGCTCGAGGCGCTCCCCTCTCCAAGAACGGTGATGTCTCCTTATGCGCCTTTGATAACAAGTATCAAAATTAATCCGGAGAAAATACGCGAAGTTATCGGGAAGGGTGGCGAGACCATTCAGAAAATTACAGCCGAATGCGGCGTTGAAATAGACATCGAGGATGATGGGTTGGTCATGGTCACAGCTCCAAACCAGGTAAGTGGCGAAAAAGCTATGAATTGGATCAAGAGCATTGTCATGGATCCGGAAGTCGGAAAAGTTTACGAAGGCAAAGTTATGAAGATTATGGAGTTCGGAGCTTTCGTTGAGTTTACCCCCGGCAAACAAGGGCTCGTTCATATCTCTAAACTTGATAAAAAGAGGGTGGATCGGGTTGAAGATGTGGTAAAAGTCGGCGACGTTATCAAGGTTAAATTGATGGAAGTGGACAGAGAAGGCAGGTACAACTTGTCAAAGAAAGACGCGGAGTAATATGACAATACTTACCGAAATTTTACAGCACGAGGTTGTGCCGGCGATGGGTTGCACCGAGCCGGTTTCCGTGGCTTTGGCATGCGCTTATGCGAGCAAAGCGATTGGCGGTAAGGTGTGGAGGATTGTTGTCGAAACGGATCCCGGAACTTTTAAAAACGGGATGAATGTTTTTATTCCGGGGGCGAAAGGAGCGACGGGGATCCCGGTTGCGGCGGCGCTGGGAGCTTTGTGTTGCAACCCGAAAGACGGATTGCATCTTTTAAAAAACGTGAAGGATCGCGACCTCAAGGAAGCCAAGAAGTTGATAGCGACTAAACAGGTTATTTTGAAGTCGAATTTTGAAAAAAAAGGACTTTATATAAAAGTTAAAATTAAAACCAATACTGGAGAAGGGATTGCAACGATAGCTTGCGGACATACAAATTTGATTGAACTGAAAAAAAACGGAGTTAATTTGATCAAAACTCATTTAAAAGGCGGAAACGGGATTGATAAATACAGAGATAAATTAAGATGCCTGACGATTCGCGATTTGATAAATGAAGCCGATAAGGCAACGAAAAAAGACCTTAAATATATCGAAGAAGGGATTGAGATGAACCTTAAAGCATCAGCAGAGGGAGCCAAATATAATTTATATTCCGCCGAGCTTAAAAAGCTGATCGAAACGGGTATAAATAAAAAAGGGTTGTTTCCCGATACGAAGATCGCCATTGCGGCGGCGGCCGATGGACGTATGTCGGGGATGCCTTTCCCGGTTATGAGCAGTGGCGGAAGTGGCAACCAAGGCTTGGTTGCGATTTTGGTACCGTATTTTTGGGGGAAATATTTCAAGATTGCCGAAGAGCGCGTTTTACGAAGTATCGCCTTGTCGCATCTTTTGAATGCTTATGTGAAAGCTTTTGCGGGCGAATTGTCCCCTATCTGTCATTGTGCCATTGCGGCGGGTGTCGGAGCGGCGGCGGGTTGCGTTTATCAAGAAAAACACGATTTGAAATTAATCACTTACGCGATTGATAATGTCGCGAACGATCTTGGCGGGATGTTTTGCAACGGAGCCAATCTCGGATGTGCCGTTAAGGTTGCGAGTTCGGCTCATTCGGCGCTTTCTGCGGCTTTTTCAGCTCTGGATGGATATCATGCTTCGGGACCGAATGGAATTATCGGGTTCTCCGCGGAAGAAACTTTGCAAAATTTGGCTCAAATTACGGTTGAAGGGATGGCGGGAACCAATCAGGTGATTTTGGGAATTATGAAGAGGCAGGTGAAGGTTTCTTAACTTTTATCTTGAAAATTAGTCTCCTTTAATATAAATTTGACTGCGCTTCTTTAAAAATTTGCAGGTATCGTATAGTGGCTATTATGCAGCCTTGCCAAGGCTGAGAGAGGGGTTCAATTCCCCTTACCTGCTCCAGAGCCGGTAGGTCCCGCAGGGACCGGACGGCCTTTTATTATAAGCTGATTGCAGGCTGTCCGACAATGAACTTTTTTAAGAAAACAATGCTTTTTGCTATCTGTTGCACAGAATAACATTTTACGCGTCAATCCTTCGCTTGTTTAGGACCGTCCTCCAATTTCATTGTCGGACGGTCTGAGGATAGCAATCTCCTTTTTAAAATTCTTCACATCCAATTCTTCCGCCATCTAATTCATAATCCATTTTGAGCCAACTAAAACTCATTTCATTCGCCGAAACACAAAATTCCTGTGGTTCAAGTTCATATTCGACACCGAAAACAGCTTTATTTTGATCTATAAATTCGATTAATAGATCGCACTCATCATATTCGAAGCATTGTTCATTTACGGCAAAATCAAAATAATCAATCACATCATCGATTTGATCCAACGCATTTTTAAGCCCCACGGATAAATTTCTTTCATGAGCTTCTTCGGCAATCCATTTGCTATAAACAACTTGATCATCATAAGTTAAATCAAATCCACTATCATTCGCATATCCATCCATATTATCAGGCTCTACACCATCACATTCTTTCTCTACGGCTAAATCCAGTCTATCTTCCATTATTGAAGCAAATTCTTGATAATTTGAAACATCCAGCCATTTTTCATCCTCCCATCCTTCAAGTTCTTCCCCTAAAATTTCTTCCGGAAAATCTTCGGCATCATCTCGAAATTCTTCAAAACTTCCAGCTGAAAAATAACAAATAACTTTTTTATTTTCCGAATGCAACTCATCAATAATACTTTGAGGAGTATCGAAAAGATCAATATCATACATATCAACATCATAAGCCGTATCTATATCTCCTGATAATTGCCATTGCCATGAGGTCTTCGGAGTTGGTTGATACCAAGTAAAAGTCAAAACATCATCTTGATAAATCATCGAATCAAAATTCAATATATTTTCTTTAAGCCTATAAATAATTTCCACCATTTCTCCACGAGTAATTTTTTTATCAATCTCCGTAATTGTTGTGGGGATAGCCTTTTTGTCTGATAAGTTTTGGATAAAAGGTCTATACCAAATATCTTCATCAGAGTTTATTTCAACCTCAAATCCAAGAAGAATAATTTTTGCAGCTTCGGTAAAAGAAATATCATATTCAGGATGGAACAGCCCGTCAGGATACCCCTGGATTATTGAATTTGTTTTAGCAGTACATACATATTTCGCGAACCATTCGTTTGACACATCAGAGAAACAATTTTCTCCTGATATTTCTTCAACATCAAAAACAGATCCCATTATTATTTTTACAAATTCCGCTCTGTTTATATTATTGTCAGGACGGAAAGTATTATCATCATATCCATCAATAATTCCTTGTTCTTGTGCATATAAAACTGCTTCATAAAACTGATTTTCAGTATTAATATCTGAAAAATAAGCGTAAGAAGGAATTATTTTCACAAAAAACAAAAATCCTATTAAAAGTTGTAATGTTTTTTTCATATTTGTTTTAATAAAAAACATAAAAATTATAAGCCAATTATTATAATGTTACTAGGCTGGTCCGCACTTCGTGCCATAAGGTGCTCCAGAAAATTGACAATGGCCTGTTTTTAACGTATGGCTTGAAACTTAATTATTAATTCTCAAGCTATAAAAGTTGAAGGATGTAATAAATAAACCTATGACTCAATTATTACTACTCGGCACGAATCACTTTGATAGGGATGGAGGAAATAAAATAAAATCTGCCTTACGTAATTTTGCTCCAGACCATATTCTTGTCGAAGGCAGTAGAGAAAGTCATGAAGTAAATTTAGAGGCAAGAAAGGTTGCACTCGAAGTAATTAATCAACTTTCGGCTTCAGATGGTTTAGAGGTTTTAATTATTTTTGAAAGAGATGGACAATTGAGAGATATTACTGCTGTAGATGGGTACAAATCTGAAACTCCAGCGGTAGAAGTTGATTTTTTTAGAGATGAACCAGTTCAAAATATACGCGCTGTTTCTACACATGCGAGATTAGCAACTCAAAGCGTTATCCAACAGGTAGGAAGATTAAATCGTCAAGCCAGAAAACAATTAATAAAAGAGCAACTCGCCAAAATAACCGCCAATCTTGCAGAAGCAAAGAAAGCATGGTCAAGACATGGTGATCGATCAACGGAACCTAGTTTTGCGAATACTATACGACAAGGGGATACGGCTCTAATTGACCAACGTGACCGAACAATGTGGGCAGTTTTGAAAACATTAGCCGGAAGACTTCCAAATGATTCCAAAATCGCAACCGTAACTGGTGCGGCACATATCGCAAGAACAAATCGTGGAGTAAGTTTATTAGATATGGCCGAAGCTTCAGGCAGATTCGAGATAACAAGAGACATGCTTTGGGCTAGATAAACCAGTATCCACACCGGCCCATGCCAGCTCGAACACCGTTTTCATCGTGTTGTAAAAATTTTCATGTTCAATGACAACACCCATTAAGTCATCCTTATGGTATGAGTACAGGGCAACTTTATTTTTTGGGAAAATATCTATATGAATTCTGATAGGGAATTTTTTGGAATCAATGTACTTTAAAACCCTCAACTGCCCTTTTTCCGTCGCCTTATATTTATTACCCATAGGGAGTTTGCCGGTCACTATCCCTCGATAAGTGATTCCTGCTTCAATCCTACGATTAATGAAATCTTCCTCATAATATCTCTCTATTTCCGGATGAATATTTTTGTCTATCCCCATAAAACTCAGCCTTGTTGAGCCGGGAACTTCAAGTAAAAGTTCGCCAATTTGCTTAATTCCATCCACACCTTCGTAAAAAGTAATTTTAGGTTTTATTTTCCCGTATTTATTGTGGACCGCCAGAAGTTCGGGTAAAAGTTTTTTTAGGCTATTTGCGCCATCGACAAATTGACTAATCAGTATGGCGGGATCGGTAGGCACAAAGATTTTCAGATTGTTTTTGACGTAGAAAGACACAAAACCTCTTTTCTGCATTGTCTTTAAAAGGCTATAGGTGGATGTACGATTTTCTCCGAGGCTACGCGAAAGATTGTTCACTCCGGACTCTCCGTACTCAAGAAGTTTTAGATAAAAACCGATTTCTTTTTGGGTCATTCCAAGCTTTTTAAGCCTAACAATCTCCATAGTTGACTTAATTAAACAACATATAAATTATGGCATTTTACTGGTTTACAAGCAAATATCTTTATTCGTAGTGTCTTTTTTTATAGACATAAGAATCTCGAATTGATATGTTATGTTTTCTACATAATTTTTAATGATATGAAAGAACACGCCGTAACATCAAACGAATACCATCCTTACGGCCGTAGCCTTAATTACACGGCGCCATGCGGTATGAAAGGCACTGTCGGGATAATGAAGCCCGGCGAAATAATAGAAGTCTCAACGGATAAACCGGAATTAGTGCGGCTGTTCAGGGGGAGGCTAGCGAGAACAGTTCCGGGGATATTGGAGCGAAGAGTTTACGGAAAAAATGACACATTTTATCTGCCCGGTAACCAGCTTGTTGTTTTATTTGAGGCTCTTGACGGTCATGACGTAGCTTATGAATGCATCTTCTATGAATCGACATTAGATGCGGAAAGGGAGGCAACTCAAAGATTGATTGAATTTACTATGTCACAAGGTTAGTCCGCTTGCTATAGACTCGAGAGGTTTAATTTCGCCCCGTCAATTGATGAATTTTAGCCCGTGTCCACCTGACACCATCTCTAACAGCCTTACCCATGAATGCGGATCCCAGTACAACCAGATAACTTAAAGCTTGAATGGCACCAAAGCTTTCCTCTTCTTCCGGACTATAGAATCTTCTAAATTCATCTGCGAGTTGTTCTTGATTGGTTGGTCTTGCTTCTTTCGACATTAGGATCTTTTTAACGGATAGATTGTTTGGCTAAGAGAGGGTAATTTTACCGTATTGGTCTTTTTTGTCAATATTTTTTCTATATTTTTGACAAGCCGATATACTATTCAGGATCCCCTTTACAAAAACCTCGATTTCCTATAAAAGTATGACTCTTTAATTTTTCGAACATGAATGCTGAACAGCTAAAACAGAGAAATGATACTTTTCTTGTCGCCGTACGCAAATTGGCGGAAGAGCCTGCAAGGTCTGACCAGCCCGGTATTTCCGTTAGAAGACCCGACTCCGGTCTTGCCACTTTGGAAATCGTTTTCCCGGACACACGCGTATGGACAAATCCACCTGATGAATCCGGGCGCAGTATGGTTTCCGTAACGTCAACCCGACCTATTCGACTGGATAACGTATTGGTTGGCGAACTTGCGGATGTTGCTGCTAAATTACGTGAAGCTTTATCGGAAAATCCCGGTTTCTCATTTGGGATGGTTATATCTGATAATCGAAACCATTTAAGAGGATATCCTCGTGATATGAGGGAAATCCCAGGTTTTAGAATTGTAGCTAAAAAGCGTAACGGGTATAACGGGTTCGATTTTGTTCCCGGAAGAGATTTCCCATGGAATGGTATTGAAAAAAAGCCCGCGGACTCCACCAAAGGAGATGCAAGTAATGTTGTTCGTGGCGCGTTATTGGAAGCCGTTATAGCAAGAATACGAGAGCATGTCGACTCTTTTATGGCATAGCGCTTATACCAATTCGCGCTCAAAGAAATATCTCGCGCAAAACATTCGCACAATACTATTTGAGCGCGAATTGGTATTACAATTTCCCTATCAATTTCTTTTCTTCTTCCCTGCCTCGTGCGGATTTTTTGTAAAAGATATATCCGCCGGCAAATACCAAGAGAATTAATAGCGCCATGAGAATATAAGAATTGTTGTTGTTTTGCGAAGATGGTATCGCACCTCCGTCATCTTGCAACGATTCTTCTCCCATAACCGCGAAATTCACCATCATAACCTCGCCTTGTACTCCCGTTATCGGGCCCACCGGATAGAAATAAACCGTATGATCGCCGACTTCAAGGTCAGCCGGAGCTTCCACCGTAAATTCGCCGGTCATCGCATCAGACATAAGTACGGATGTAAATACGAAGCTTTTCCATGTGCCGAATATTATCATTCCTGGTTTCGCCATAGCCGTGAGTTTGGGTCTTGGCGTGCCGATACTCGAATCGTCGAATTTCAATGAATTTATTTCTCCGACTTCCGAAGTATCGTCAACTTTGAATTCCGTTATCCTCGATGTTGTTTTCGCGTTATCATTTTTATCCATTCCTACAACGAAAATTTTGTATGCGCCGTTTACAAGTGTTTTATCCGCATAAACCGCAAATATTCCATTCCCGTCGGTATCCCCTTCCAAGAACAATACAGGCTGATTATCCGAATCCATGATCGTTATCAGAACGTGTGAATTCGGGGTGGACGTACCCATAAGCAGTGTTTTTGACGACTTCATGGTTTTGCCGTACTCGATGTTCGAGAATTTTGTAGAAAGGCTACCTGTTGATACTTGATTAACGCTGTTTGGATTCGTGTCGTAGTTCATTTCGTCGGCATCCGTAAGGCCGTCTCCATCCGTATCTTCCGCGTATGGATCCGTATTGTTGTACTCTTCCATATAATCGCTGATACCATCGGCATCACTATCCTGATATACGCCGTATACCGATGTATCTATTTCTTTCGTTCTGGCGGTAAATTCCATCGGCGATGTGCCTCTAAACACCTCTTCGACGTCGCTGATCCAGTCTCCATCGCTATCCCAAGTGGTCGGGTCCGTACCAAGTCCGTAAACTTCCACCATGTCGGATAATCCGTCCGTATCCGAATCTCTGTTTGTGGGATCCACCCCGTATGTATACTCTTCCAAGTCCGTAAGGCCGTCTCTGTCCGTGTCTTTTGTCCCATCGAAATCCATATCTCCAAGGTAATTTTCCTCCCATACATCTGAAATATTGTCGCCATCTTCATCTTCGAGGATTGCTTCAAAAACTTCTTTCATGTCCAAGAAAACTTCGGTATCCATGTCGACAATCGTGGAGGCGGCTTGTACGTTTGTTTTGTCGATTGTGATTTCAATCATTACAATTTCGTTTTCTTCCGAATTTTCTTCGACCGGCTCCTGATAAGTGACTATCACGCTATCGTTTGAAATTTGTTCCGTGACAATCGGTCCTTCTTCAATTTGGATTATCGGAGGTGTTTCTTCTTGTGTGTTTTCTTGTGCGTTTTCGATGACTTCTGTGACTTCTATAACAGGGTCTTCTATCTCTTCATCGTAATTTTCTTCCGTGACTTCTTCTTCGCCGGCTAAAATCTCTTCTGTTTCTTCTTCCGTTTCGGATTCATCCATAGACTCTTCTTCATTATTGCTTCCGCCGCTACTCCCGCCTCCATACACGATAGGGTCTCCTCCTTGTATTGTTGCCGTAACCGTTGACGACGGATTTGAGGCGGCATCAACAAGTTTTATTACATAACTGTTCGATATACCCGACGTGACACTTACGGAGATCGCCGAACTTCCACCTCCTCCAACATCCGTTCCGGTATCCACATTGTTTACATAAATCGATGTGCCCGCTTCACCGGTAACCGTAATCGATGCCGTTGTACCGGTTACATTTGATGAATATGAAAGCGTCGGTGCGGATGGCGCCGCGGTATCGAGTGTTATCGTATATGAACCCGTTCCGGAGCGATTGTTGCTATAATCAACCGAGCAAACGTTGAATGTGTTCGCTCCCTCCGTCAGCGTTATCGGATATGTCCATGCTATCGCGCTATCTACCGCTATCCATCCGCTTCCATCTCTTTCAACGCTTGAATAAGCCTCTTTTGTGCCTGTAAATGTATATGCCGCTGTCGCGGTTGAATGACCGGTTGTGCTTGTGACAACGAGGTCTGTCGGAGCTGTGACGTCGGCAGTAACGGCATACTCATCAGTAAACTGACCTGAATTTGTACCGTCGGTCGCACTCAAAATGTATTTGTAATCACCCTGAGCCGCAAAGTCTTTATAAAGTGCGAACGCTCCACCTGAAACTGTTGCGGTACCTTCATAAGTCATTGCTCCTCCCGCTGTCGGTCTACTGTAAATATCAACGAGCGTGCCGTTAGCCCAACTTGTTGTACCGATAACCGCCGATGTTGTCGCGGTTGTAACGGTTGTACCGACCAATGGGAAATTTGATTTATCCTCAATCAAAACATCCTTAATGTTGTGGTTGTGAAAATTATTTCCTCTCCATAAATTTCCGCCCGTATCTCCTCCGGCATACACACCATAATCACAATAAGCTATTTCGTTTCCTTCTCCGGCGGTTGTTGACCCGAGAACCGTATTTAATCCCGGAACAACCCCGATAGTTCCTCCGCACATATCAACAGTTCCCGTGATATCCGTACCCATTATGTTCCCTTTTGCGATAACCGAAGATTGATATGAGAACAGTAACGAAGCGTTGCCTGCAAAAAGATTTTGTCCTGCGGAAGTTGTATTACCTGCAGTGACTCCAGCAGTATGCTCGAGATGCAACGCACTGCTCCCGTTTGCAACCATTCCTGTACCCGCCTTGTTCGAACCCACATAAGTGGAATAAATTTTCACACCGGTGGAATTTTCAAAAGAAACACCAATACCGTTGTTTCCTGAAACTACATTTGTAGCATCGGTCGCCACAGAACTTCCGAAAACAACTCCCGTACTCGCATTTTCAACAAAAACTCCCGCCCATGTATTTCCGAAATCCGCATCACCGGCAAGATTCAAACCTATAATATTTCCACTAACGGTCCCGGCGGCTCCATTCTCGCGCAGATATACGCCTGTTCCTGAATTCCCGGATATAAGATTTAAACCTGTTGTTAAACTATTGGCTCCGATTGTGAAGGCGGAACCCGTTATGTCTATCCCATCTACGTTCGCAATAGCGCCCGTTCCCGCTTTGTTTGTACCGATATGCGAGCTAAAAACTCGCAAACTTACACTGCTGGTACCCGCGTTTATACCATCGGTGGTATTGCCGGAAATAACATTGGTGACGTTTGCCGAACTTGAATCCCCGACATTTAAAATCCCTCCGGTGTTATTGGTATTAACTTTTATACCATGTCCGCTATTTGGAATCGCGCTGTTTCCACTTAGATTCGTACCAATTAAATTACCAGATATCGTTGCGGTATCGGATGAGTCGAGATTATCAACAAAAATTCCCGAATCCGCATTCCCCGATATAACATTGTACCCTGCCGTAAGACTGGAATAACCGACAGCGGGTCCTGAAGAATTTATATAAACACCATACGACCCATTTGCAACCGCGCCGGTTCCATCAATATTCAAACCAATCATCGAAGAGTACAAAACTGCATTACCTTGAAGAAGAATACCCATACCGGTATTTCCGGAAATCACATTGGTAGGAGAAGTTGCGGAAGAATTACCGATAGTAACGCTGTTCGCGCCGCTTTGAATACGAATGCCATCAATCCCGTTTGCTATTGCCGTATAACCGTCCGGATGAAGTCCGATGTAATTACCGTTTATCGCAATGGTTCCTCCTGTTGTGGAAACATCTATCCCGTATCCCGTATTCCCCGAGATCACATTGTGAGTTGACGGAGACGCTCCGGTTTCTCCGATTGAAATATTTGTAGCTGTGCCCGTAATTGCAACTCCATATCCATTTGCAATCGCGCCGGTACCCGTAGCGCTAATACCTATATAGTTATTATAAACTTGCCATCCGCTGGACCCACTGCCAAATTCAATTCCGTCGGCACCACCATTGCCCGAAATAACATTTCTTGCTCCTGCGACAGATCCGCCGATTAAACAGCCGCTTCCTCCGCTACAGGCGCTTGAAACGGAAATCCCATCATTGGCATTGCCAACCGCAACCAGTCCATCCAATCTTGTACCTATATAATTGCCTTGAATCTCGGCACCGCCCGTCAATGTGCCGGCTATTATAATCCCGTAACTGCTGGCTCCGGAAATTGTATTTCCGTCGCCATTGGCTGTGCCGCCAATAGTTAATTTCCCGGAATAAGCGCTACTGGCATTAATCCCATTAGCCGGGTTCAAATCCGTGACACCATCTGCGCCAATTCCGATTTTATTCCCTTTTATATACAAATCTCCGGTATTACTCGTAAAGACGTTAATGGCCGCTCCGCCGCCACCGGCAATTACATTGCCCTGAATGGTCAAATTGCCCGTCATGCTGGCTACCAACATAGCGGTTGCCGCAACACTTTTGGTAATACCATCTCCTTGAACACCGATATAATTATTCTTAATAAGACTGGTTCCTTGTGTTCTTATGTCCATATTTGCACCCGCACCGTAAAAAATATTTCTATCTGTCACATCGGTCCCTCCCACCGTAGTACTCGTGCCTGCAACATAAAAAGTTGTCGCATTGCTGATTGTAAATCCGCGAAAAGTCGTGTTCGTACCTTCCGTCGCCAAGGTGTAAGTATTTCCGCAATCCAATGTGATATTGCCATTCGCATCAATATCAACACCATTTACATCTCCCATTCCCGAAAGATTGGCCGCTAAAGTAATTGTTCCCGCAACACCAAAGGTAATCGTATCCGATTCGGCATTGGCATCCGCGCAAGCAACCGCTTCTCTAAGAGTCGTATCCAGAACACACTCTCCGTCGCTTGCTTCATCCGTAAGAGTATCAACAACAAAACTTGCCGCTGAAGCTGTCGGAACATAATGGAAAGCAAGCAATATCCCCGCTATCAAGCCGACCCTTTTCAAGAAGTTATACATGCTTTAAGTTTTTATTTTTTATCCCTATATTATAACATGAAAAACGAAGGGAATCTACCCCCGTTATGTAAATTAATGTATGATTTGATTCGCTATGCGCCAAATTTCTTTTTTAAATCGCAAATTTAATGTTGAAATCTCTTCCGATGCCGACGAGTCGGTCATAAGGGAAATTTTTGAAGATAGAGAGTATTTAAATCTCGAGCCTTATCTTAAAACTGCCAAAAATTCGATTATCGATATAGGGGCACATAAAGGATTTTTTGTTTTGTATGCGAGAAGTCTGAATCCCACAGTACCGATTTATACTTTCGAGCCTGAAGAAAAAAATTTTCAAGAATTGAAAGCCAATCTGATGCGAAATGGTATCCAAAACGTATTTTCAAAAAATTCCGCCGTTTCCGTCAAAGAAGGTTCTGTCGATTTATACATCAGCAGTGATTCACATAATCATTCTCTTGTGATGGCTGGGGCGAATAAAAAAAAGGTTAACGCCACGACTTTGGAAAAGATTTTAAATAAAATCGGTCAATGCGACGTTGTTAAGATGGATTGCGAAGGATCCGAATTCGATATATTTGCCAATTTGCCGGATACCGTGTTCGCAAAAATTCCGGTTTTTTTTATTGAATATCATGAATACACGGAAAATATGCGAAGTTCGGATTTAAAGACTAAGCTCGAGAAAAACGGATACAAAGTGAAAGTTTGCCCGTCCAGGCATAATCCCGGGATGGGATATATGATTGCGCACTCTAAAAAAGTATCATAAATATCGTAATTGTCTTACGGCCTTCCCCGCTTTCCACATCTCCGAATCTCCCAATTCTTTTAATTCTTTTGCAAGTTTGCTCCTGTAATTTGGCGAACTGTTGGCTTTGAGGACTATTTTTGTTTCATGCCCGCTCTCTACACTGTCATATAAGCGTTTGAAAACCGGCTCGACGGCTTTTCTGAATTCGTGCCTCCAATCCAATGCACCCCTTTGAGCCGTGGTTGAACAGTTCGCAAACATCCATTCCATGCCGTTTTTATCTATTAACGGGATCAAATTTCTTGTCGCCTCTTCGACGGTTTCGTTAAATGCTTCGCTCGGCGTGTGACCACGTTTCCTTAGTTCGTTATATTGAGCCTCCATCAACCCTGCCATTGCACCAACCAATACTCCTCTTTCTCCCGTCAAATCCCCATATACTTCCTTTTTGAAAGTTGTTTCGTATATACAAGTGGAATTAATGCCCATGCAAAGCGCGAGTGCTTTTTGTTTCGCCTTGCCTGTTACATCTTGGTATATCGCATAGCTTGCACCCACTCCTTTCTCTCTCACGAGTATCCCCGGACCTTTTGGAGCCGCCATAATGACATCTATGTCCTCAGGTGGGATTACTTCGGTTTGATCTTGATACACTATCGAAAAACCGTGTGCGAAACTAAGGGTTTTTCCTTTTGTTAAATACTTTTTGATTTTTCCCCATATCTTTTTTTGTCCCGCGTCGGAGAGCGTGTAACAAATTATCGTGCCTTTTTGGCATGCTTTTTTTATCGAGAAAAGATTTTTTGCCGGAGCCCAACCATCTTTTTTGGCTTTTCCCCAACTCTTACCTTTTCTTTGCCCGACTATGACATTAAATCCGTTATCTTTTAAATTTAACGATTGAGCTTGCCCTTGTACGCCATATCCGATAATTGCGATCGTTTCGTTTTTTAATACTTGACGAGCTTTCTTAAGCGGGAACTCTTTTCTTGTTATAACTCGTTCGATTGTGCCGCCGAAATTTATTTTTGGCATTTTGAAAATTATGATTTGTGCACGCTATGATACTGCTACCGCGTCTATTTCAACTTTTACATCAAAAGGCAATCTTGCGACTTGTATCGTTACTCTTGCAGGAGGCTCCGACTTAAAAAAAGATCCGTATATTTCATTAACGATTTTGAAATTGTTCATGTCCGAAAGAAAAATCGTCGTTTTAACGACTTTATCGAGATTCGAACCGATCGATTCCAGAATTGATTTTAAATTTTCCATACACTGTTTTGCTTGTTCACCAGCGTCTTCCGAAATAAGTTGCCCTTCTTTCGCATAGGGAAGTTGGCCGGAACAGAATATAAATCCGTTCGCTTTTACCGCTTGAGAATAAGGACCAACCGCCTTGGGAGCGCTTGGTGTCGAGATAATTTCTTTCATCTTTTTGCTTTATAAATAAAAAACCTTGATAAATTTATAGGTTTTTCACTTATATTTCAAACTCTTCGCCGAATTGCGGGATTTGTACCCAGTTAAAACCATTTGCAATCAGGGCGCCCTTGAAAGCCATTTGTGATTTTTCTTCGCCGTGGACGACGAATATTTTCTTAAGTCCTTTGATGTGAGTGGCGAAATCCAGCAAGTCCGATCTGTCCGCGTGTGCCGAATATGCATCTATTATTTCTACATCGCATTCAAGTCTGTGAGGTTTACCGAAGATGTTTACGATTTTTCGTTTTTCTTTGATTTTGCGACCAAGCGTGTTTTCAGCCATATAGCCGACAACTATAATTGTGTTTCTGTGATCATCTATATTGTTTCGCAAATGGTGAAGCACGCGACCGAATTCGCACATCCCCGAACCCGATATGATGATGAACGGACCATGCCTGCCATTTAAGGCTTTCGAGTCTTCGACATCGGAAATATATTTAAGCATCGAGAAGCCGAACGGATCTTTGTTGTGGTCTGTAAATTTCTTTAACGTTTCAATGTCATAACATTCTTTATGTTTTCTGAAAACTTCCGTGACGTTTACCGCAAGCGGACTGTCTACGAAAACGGCTAAGTCTCTTGAGATTTTCCCAACGCTCATAAGACCGTTTAACGAATAAACCAGCTCCTGAGTACGTTCAAGAGCAAATGCCGGGATGATTATTTTGCCGCCTCTTTCGACGGTTTTGTTTATTATTTCCGCGAGTTTCCCTTCGGCTGTCGACATCGGCTCGTGCAATCTTTCACCGTAAGTCGACTCTGTAATTAGTATTTCCGCGTCTTCGATTTTAAAAGGGTCTTTCAGGACGGGTAACTCTCTGCGTCCAAGATCTCCGGTAAATACTATTTTGTGTGCAATGCCTTTTTCATCCGTAATCTCCATTTGCAACATCGCGGATCCCAATATGTGACCTGCTTCACGAAGAGTGATTTTGAATCCGGGTAACGGCTCGAATGTTTCGTTTAAATTTACTTCTTGAAAAAGTTTTAACGCCGCGTCGACATCTTCCTGCGTATAAAGCGGTTTTATCAATTCTTCACCTTTCTTCATCTTTTTTTCATTCAAATATTCCGCCTCTTTTTCATGGATAAATGCGCTATCGCGCAACATGTAAAAACAAAGATCTTTGGTCGCCGGAGTACAGTAAATCGGGTTTTTGTATCCGTTTTTGACGAGTGTCGGGATATTGCCGCAGTGATCGATATGAGCGTGCGACAAAATCATCGCATCAACTGTTTTAGGATCAAACGGGAAAGTTTTATTTTTTTCTTCCGCTTCTTTTCTGCGACCTTGAAAAAGACCACAATCAAGTAGCAATTTTTTGCCATTTGAAATAATCATGTGGCGTGATCCCGTCACTTCCCTAGCGGCACCGTAAGAAATGAATTTCATGTGTGTTTGTTTTTAGTCTTGTAATTATAGCACGAAAAACAGGATTACAGAAGCGATTTGTGGAAAGTGCCGGGTAGACCTCATTCCCCGGCACCTTGGCACTAAAACTATCCAAGCTTTACGAACTCGATCTTTCTCCTGAAATTTCTTTGTGCAATTTGGCACATCCCGCATCTTAGACATCCCGCATTTGGCAAAAGTTCTTTTTTTGACATTTCTGTTTCGGCAACCACTTGCACTCTAACCAGATCGATTGGGTTTGTTGGGAGCATCCAGTTCGGTAAACTTGTTCCTTCTGGCAAGTTGGCTCGCCATGGAATTACTTCCGGGACGACGCCAGCTTCAATTAGTGCTCTCACACCTGCCATGGATGATTCGACCGGTTCCATCCCAACAATCAAACATGACGTAGTATTGCTAGGCCCAAAAACCTTAACTGATTCTTCGAAACCATCGAAATACTCTTTTTTATCAATTTTCGATTTCCCTGGACATAATCGACGTCTTGCCTCATCCGAATAACATTCCAAATTCATCATCATAGCATCCGCTCCAGCCGTTTTTGCTTCTTGATACATTCGCTTATCACCAAACGGAACTGTTTCAAGAGCTATAACTAAGTTTGGAAATCTTTTTTTAATCGTTTCTATTTTTCTTAAAACTTCTCTTGGATTTCTTGAAAATGATGAACTCGAAATCAATCTGTATTCCGAATTCCGACTAAGTGCAATTCCAAGTGCTTCTTCTATATCCTCTTCCGATTTAGGCACAACGCCTTTACCATCGAGGGAGCAAAACAAACATTGTTCTCCGGTATCAAATAGTGAGCATCTTGTCCCTGAACTTATCAACGTAGTCAGATCATTTGGACTGTGTGGCTGTATGACTTGCCCTGCCGTTTTGCCTGAAGTTAATTTTTCATTTATCCATGTTGGTTTTTTAACAACGGTCCCGGTTCCCAGTTGTTCACCTGTTTCAATTTCGAAAAACCTCAAATTATTAGGATCTCCGTCCATTACTATCGGAGATGTTGGTGCAAATAACGAAAAAGCATCTATATTAACTGTAAATTCCGTGCCTTTTTCGTCTTCCACGTCCGCGTAAACCCCATATCCAAGTCCGGCTCTTTTTTGTCTTCCAGGATTTTGTATATCCAGCAATGATTCTTTTAATCCCTCCGGAGTCCTAGCGCCAAGACACAACAATTTTGCTTTCATAACCTGTGCTTCCATATTAATTAATTTAAATTATAAAAAGGCCCTAAATAGTTCTTAGAGCCGCATAAATACAAAAAAATCATATCATTTAGCGGCAATGGGCCGGGTGATGCTTTTTGTAAACTGCGAGCGTTATCATGTTTTAATACGTTAATACAGTCGGGATATTATATTATGCGCCCAGACTTGTCAATACTTTTTCTGCGGAGTAAGATTTTTTTGTGAAAAAATCTACAAAGAAATTGGGCAGTACTGACGACCTGAAACAGCTTCATAAGGCACTCTTATTGCTGAGAACTCCTGACGAAGCCAGGAAGTTTTTGCGCGATCTTTGCACTATAACCGAGATCAGAGCTATGTCGGAAAGATGGATTGCCGCACAAATGATTGCGAAAGGAGTTCCCTATCGCGAGATTGCCAAGAAGACCGGAATAAGCACCTCGACTATCACAAGGGTCGGCCATTGGCTTAAAGACGGAGAAGGCGGATACGAACTTGTACTCAAGAGAATATCCAAGAAATAACTACCATGGCTTCAAGATCCCAGTTTCGAAATTCATATTCCCATCGGTAATCACGCCGATTTGCTCAGAGTAAGATTTCAGCCTCCCAAGCATCCCCGTTCGTCCAGACTCGTCCATCAAATAAGGATCGCCAACGTTATCCGTTAATTTGACGGGAATTAATGTGTACGTTGGATTGGAAACATCATCTTCAATAGTCACCATTACCCCCAAGCCCTCCTGTGTTCCGGCCGACCAATACTGATCGAAAATAAAATCTCCAAGCGAATAGAAAATCATTCCATCCCCATAATTTTCTATCGACTGAATTACATGCGGATGAGTCCCCCAAACCATGTCCGCACCGGCATCTACGAAATCATGCGCGTGATCTTGTATCGTCCCGGACGGCACATTCGCATACTCTGTTCCCCAGTGAATCGCCACTATTGTGAAGTCTGCTTGTTCGGCGATCTCTTTTGTAAGCTCGACAGCTTTTTCGTAGTCCAACGTTGCCTGTATTTCATTAAACCCGAGCCAGCCTATTTTCAATCCGTTCACTTCTTGTATATATGATGAAAAATCATTTATTTCGTTTGGATCTCCGACGTAATTTATGCCAGCTTCGGTAAGATAATTTTTAGTTTGCTCGTAACCTCCCTCGCCTTGATTCGTCATGTGATTGTTTGCGAGCAGCGCAAAATTCACTCCCTGATCAGCCAAAAGAGTTGCCGCGGAAGGATCCACTCTGAAGTAAAATTCGCCGTAAGAAATTTGATAATCCGCAAGCGGACCTTCGAGATTTACGCCAATGATCTCCGGATCGTCTGAATAAGCCAAGATTATTTCGGACAAATGCGTCAAAGGAAATGTTGGATCCGACTCTTCGTATTTTTCCATCAAAGTCCCGATATAACGACCTAACATCGCGTCACCGAAAAGAAAAATCTCTGTCGGATCTTCAGGTTCAGGCTCAATTGTGCGAACGTAGATTAATTTTCCATAAGCACCGGCTTTGTGAGCAGCGAACATCACCGTATCTTGCAAGAACTGAGACGGGATAGAGGAGATTGTTGCCAGTATTGTGATGAGGATCTTGAATAACATTTAGTGATGATAATTTTTACCGATCAGTATTGTAAACGCTCTGTAGATTTGCTCCAAAAGAATTATATATGCGTATTGATGCGTGAAAGTCATTCTCGAAAATGAAAGCTTCAAATTTGATGGCAATGCCTCATTTAAGCCATAAGGGCCACCTATGACGAACACGATGTGGCCCGAACCGAAATCTTTTTCTTTTGAAATTATTTTTGAGAACTCTTCGGATGAAAATTGTTTGCCACCGGTATCCAGTACGATTACAAATGCGTCCTTTGGTATGCTTTTTGATAAAAGCGCCGACTCTTTAAAAGTTTTTATTTCAAGATTGGCGAAAGGTCGTAATCTTTTTACAAATTCGGATTCGATTTCGATATATTCGCTTTTTAGTTTGCCGACTTTTAGAATGGTCATACGTAGACTCATAGACGTATAGTATGTTCCATATGACAAAAGGGCAAATTTTACGGGTTAAAATCAATAAACTGGCTTTCGGAGGCAGCGGGATCGGCATACTTGAAGATGGTAAAAAGGTTTTCGTGGAAGGTGTCATCCCGGGCGATGTCGTTTCTGCACGCGTCAGGAGAAGCAAGAAAAATTATGTCGAAGCGGATTTGATCGAAGTGGTTGAGCCATCGCCATCCAGAATAAAACCGAAGTGTAAACATTTTCCATTATGCGGCGGATGTTTTTGGCAAATGTTGCCTTATGAAGAGCAGCTGAAATTCAAACAAGAACAGGTTAAAGAAGCACTGAAATTCACCGGCGGGTTCAAAGATACAGATACTCTTGTTCGCCCAATAATCGGCTGTAAAGATCCGTGGTTTTATAGAAATAAAATGGAGTTTTCCTTTGGGAATTCGTCAAAAGACGACCCTGATTTGAGGCTTGGACTACATCCTCGTGGAAAACACATAGATGTTTTCGATATCGAAGAATGTTTTTTACAGTCTGAGAAAGTTGCGAAGATTCTTGCGCGAGTTAGAGATTTTGCCAAAAAAAATAATCTTTCATTCGACAAGCTGTCGTCACTCTATGTCAGAGATAGCAAAAATACCGGAGAAATAATGATCAATTTGGTGACTTGCGTAGATTTCCCTCTACAAAAAGAGTTTGTGGAAATTTTCGCCGATATGCCCGAAGTCGTCTCGATTTATTGGTCTTTAGTGACTAAAAAACGTGGCATAAAAACCCAAATACAAGAATTTTTACTGGCCGGGAAACCGACAATACGCGAAGAGCTCACGACGGAAGATGGCACTGTTCTAAAATTCAAAATTTCACCGCAAGCTTTTTTTCAGCCCAACACGAGACAAGCTGAAATCTTATATTCGGAAGCTATCAAGGCGGCTGGGTTAACGGGAGCAGAGGTCGTCTTTGATTTATATTGCGGGACGGGTACAATCGGACTTTTTTGCGCACATAAAGCGAAGAAGATTTATGGACTTGAGATCAACGAGAGCGCTATAAAAAATGCGAAACAAAACGCGATTTTGAACGGCATAGAAAATTCGTGGTTCAAAGCGGGAGATGTCGACAAAAATATTCTTGAAATACCGGATACTCCCGATGTGGTCATTGTTGATCCGCCTCGCGCCGGACTTGGGGAAAAAGTTGTTTTAAAAATCGTTGATTTTAAGCCAAAAGTTGTCGTGTATGTTTCTTGCGATCCGGCAAATCTGGCGAGAGACTTGAAGATTTTCGAGACTCAAGGATACAAAGTCGAATACGTTCAACCGGTCGATATGTTCCCACATACTTACCATATTGAGAATGTGGCGAGGGTGGCTATATCAATGTGAGATATTTTTTTAGAAACTTATTTATCGCTTGAATAACTTCGTCTTTGAATTGCGGTGAGCTTTGGGCAACCCATATGGCGAAATTATAAAGTTCCTGATTGGAAATTTTTATCCATTTCCCATTCATCGATAAAAAAACCAACAGAGTTGTTACCGCTATTCTTTTATTCCCGTTTTGAAAAGGATGGTTTTTTATCATTAAATAAAATAAAATCGATGCTTTTTCTAATAGCCCTTGATAAAGAGATTTTTTGTCGAATGTTTGGAAAGGAATTGCCAGACAGCTTTCAAGTATGTTCGGAAATCGTGTCGAAAAATCCGGGATAGGCTCGTCCCATTCCATTATTTTCTTTGCTAACTTATGAGCAATTAATTCGACATCTTTTACCGTAAGTTTTTTATTCATCTCCGAGAAGTTTAATGGCTTCTCCATATTCGCGAACCACCCTGTTTACGGATTTCTCTATGTTTTTTCCCGTATTCCCACCTGTTGTATCTTCGTTATATATCAAATAATTTCTCCCTGCTTTGATAGCCTGTATTTCGCCTTTTTTTATTTTTTTAAAAACCGCCACTCTGCTTATGCCGAGCAATTTCGCCGCCTCTGAAGTTGTAAGATATTTTTTATCCATGATGTTTGTATATTAACGCATGTTAACCAATGACGCAATAGTTAACACTTGTTAACCGAGCGGCAATTGGATTTGAGTGATTCCTTCATTTTTGTTATATTTATCCGGAATGGAAAGATTTTAATAAAAACAAAAATGAAAAAACTGATCGCTCTTTATGCCGTCTTGGCAATTTTGGGGACGCTGTTTATCGCGTCTCCCGCTTTGGCAACAGATATCAGGAATGGCGAACTTTTAACCGTAGAGGACGTTTTGATTGAGGATGATTTGTATTTGATTGGCGGGACAACAACCGTAACATCGCAAGTGAAAGGTGACTTAATTGTCGTTGCCGGAGAGGTTGAAATAGATGGTAATATCGAGGGTGACCTTTTTATACTCGGTGGGAATATAGTGCTGAACGGTTTGGTAAGCGATGATGTCAGAATCGGAGGCGGATACGTTACAATAAACGGGAAAATCGGAGATGATTTAATCATGGCGGGTGGAGAGGTTACCTGCTCCGCGAACAGCGCCGTTGCCGGAAATGTTTACGGAGCGGCGGGATCTGCGAATTTTAAAGGAAGTTTGACCAATCTGTATATTGCGGCGGGCACTTTGTTTATCGGGGGAAATATTACCGGCAATGTTGATTTGCTCGCGTCCGATTATTTCAAAATAGACTCCTCGGCAAAGATTGGAGGGAATTTGGCTTACGCATACAAGGAAAATGCCGAGATACCCGATGGAGTTGTTACGGGAACCGTAACTGTCAAAGAGTCGCAATTTTTGAATACGGAAGAGATCAAAGAAGAGGTTGGAGGATTTGGGGCAAATATGCATCTGGGTATGAAATTTTTCTCGTATTTGGCTTTGCTTTTTTTGGGAGTTATCGTTTTGCTTGCGTTTCCGTACAGCTTCCGAAAATACACCGAGCTTGGTAAGAAAAGTTACGGTAATGCGATATTCTACGGACTTTTGTTGTTGATCGGGCTACCTGTTGTTTCTGTGCTTTTGATCCTCACTGTGGTCGGCTACAAGGTTATATTCATATTGTGGCTTGGGCTTCTGATTATGTGGCCTTTTGCGAAAATTTTTGTCAGTTATTTTATCGGCAGTTTGATTTTGAAACCGGGGAAAGACGTAGCGTTCTGGGGAGATTTCGGGAGAATGGCATTTGGGATGCTGATTTTATTTGTCGCTTGCGCTATCCCTGTTATAGGGATATTGATCAACATTATCACCGTTGTTTTCGGATTAGGAGGATTAGTTTTATATAAGAAAGAGAGCATCAAGGTGCTGAGGGGGAAGAAGATGGCATAAATAAATCCCGCTATTCGCGTCCACTAACCCATCTAATCGCATCCTTCTTTGTCTTTATCTCCCCCGCAAGTTGTCTTTCATGAATCTCATCGAGGATTTCGCCAACCTTCGCGCCCGGAGACATACCTAATATTTCCATTACTTCTTCGCCGGTTATAAGTTTTTTCGGACCATCGCCCAACTCTTTTTTCGCCAATTCGTAAATCTCGGAAAGCGTATTAAACATCGTGTAATCACTTGGAGTCGTGCCTGCTATATCGGCTTTGAAAACCGTCATCAATGTCGGGAACTCTTTATGTAAAAACCATTTTCGTTGTCTGCCTTTTTCCATCTCGATAATTTGCTTCATGTTGAAATGGTGCTCGATCGCCCATGCCACTTCTTTTATAAAAGCACGAGGAAATTTTAGACGATCCAGGATTTTCGTTGCCATTTTTGCAGACTCTTCGGGGTGCTTGTCGTATCTGATTCTCTCTTTTTGGGCAAAAGTTTTCGGCTTGGCTATATCGTGAAATAAAACCGCCCATCTTTCTCGCAAAGTATGATGAGGTTGAAGCGATTTCAAGCATTGCATTGTGTGATCCCAAACGTCACCTTCGTGGTGAAATTCAAGCGGTTGCGCGACACCTTTCAACTCAACTAATTCGGGAATGACATGTTGCAGTACTCCTGTATCTTCCATGTCCGAAAATGCGCGGATCGGATTGTCGCCCGCGATCATTTTATTGAGTTCGTCGCGCAGGCGTTCACCTGAAACCTTCGCCGATAGATGAGAGTGATGTTTGATCGCTTTGTAAGTATCGGGGTGATATTGAAAATCCAAAGTGGATTTAAATCTAATTGCGCGAATTATTCGCAAATGATCTTCCAAAATTCTTTCATGAGGGTCGCCGATGAATTTTATGATTTTGTCGGCAATGTCTCTTTTTCCATCAACGAAATCGTGCAGTTTTTTTTCAATCGGGTCGAAAAAAAGTCCGTTAATTGTGAAGTCCCGTCTCTTTGCGTCGTCTTCGGCGTGAGTAAATGTTATCGCGTCAGGTCTTCTACCGTCCGAGTATCCGCTGTCCGATCTAAATGTTGCAATCTCGAAATGGTGTCCGTTTTTTACAGCTAAAATTACTCCGAACTCCTTCCCTATCGGAATCGTGTGTTCGAGAAGTTTTTCGATTTCGTCAGGCTTCGCGCTTGTGACTATGTCGTAATCTTTCGGTTGCGTGCCTAAAAGCATATCGCGAACACAACCACCGGCCCAGTAGGCGGAGTGGCCTTTGGATTTGAGAAGTTTCACAATCTCTAGCGAAGTGTTTTCCATCGGCTTCGATTTTAGCACAAAAGCCAGTTGAATTGTCTTATTTTTTTGCGACTTGAGTGCTTTTTCATGAGTCCGTGATAGCTTGATAAATTTCGCATGTCCAAATTGCACTTAATTGTATTCCATGCTCTTTCGTTAAGCGTTCTGCCTTTTGGATATATTACACATCCGAGAAATTTCAATCCGTGTTTCGCTTTGAAAATTTGATTGTTCTCCGTATGAATATCAAGTCGTAAATTCTGTTTTAAAAAATCCGTTATTTGGCTCTTGTCGTTTATTGATTCATATTTTAATTCCCTCAAAACGATGAAATCATCGCCATAACGCAGATATGCCAAAGGTTTTATTTCATGTTTTATGTAACGATCCAATTCGTTCAGATATATATTTGAGAAAATCTGGCTTGTTAAATTCCCTATCGAAATCCCGCATGGATAACTTTCGATTATTTCTCCGATAATCCGAAGTGCTTTTTTATCTTTTATTTTTCTTTCAATAAGTTTAAATAGAATTTCGCGATCCACATTGTCAAAAAATTTCCTTATATCCGCTCGCCAAATAAAACAATTCGGATAAGAATTCGTGAAGCTTTGCGCTCGTTCGATTGACCCCAAAAGACCTTTCCCTTTTCTGCACGACCAAGCGTCATAAATAAAAGTTTTATCAAAAATCGGCACCAAATAATTATAAACCAATCTATGGACTACTCGATCGCGAATCTCCGCCACTGAAATTTCTCTCTTTTTATTATCTCGTACCGTGAATGTACGGTATTCTCCATGCCGATATTCTCCGAAATTCAAGTCGGCATGAATCGATTGAATATTCGCTTCCAACTTATCTTGGAATATTAAGAACTCGCGACCGATTTTCTTTCCTTTCTTATATTCAAACCAACACTTCCAAATATTACTTAAGCTCAAATCTATGGAATCATTATCAATCATCACGCGGAGTTATGATCTTTATAAGCATTTTACCGATCTTTGGTCTCATTTGCCAAAAAGATGGAGATTCTCGCTTGGCGCAAGTCTTGAGCAAAACATTTTATCGTTATTGGAATACTTGATTATGGCGAAAAACGCTCCAAAACCGGCAAAAGCTCAATATCTCATAAAAGCAAACGCAATGCTTGAAATAATCACTTTGAAACTTCGACTTTTGCTCGATCTTAAACTTGCGAACGAAACAAAAATTTTCCAACTTCAATCCGAAACCGCTGAAATCGGAAGAATGTTGGGCGGATGGCTCAAGTCCATGCAAAACAATTAGACCCTTATCGAGCAACGGAAACCCCTGTTCTCATTGTGATTGTCAGCATTGTTCGGATTCACATTCACATTGTCACCATTGCGATTACCATTGAGCGCATTTCCGGCAGCAAGTTGTTGATGGAGTTCGTCCGAAACACTTTTACAGCCACAGCCATAAAGTGTGCATTGGTTTGCTTTTTTCATCCCGACAAGCGAGATAAACTCCACTCAAACCTAAGGGTCTAAAATTATTCCGATGTCCTTTCAAAACTTCTTTTCGAATTCAAAGTTTTTTTGGAGAAAGAACATCTCGACGGTAGCCCCGCATAGCGGGGTGACTATTCACCGTGCGGTTCAAATGTTACATAAAAAATGCAAGAAACAAAGAAGAAAGGAAAATTCAAGGATCCAAAGTTTAAGATTTTTTGACCCTTAGCGAGCAACGGAAACCCCTGCGCTCATAGGGATCGTCAGCATTGTCCGGATGCACATCCACAGAGCCACCACGGCGACGACCATCGAGCGCATCGCCGGCAGCAAGCGGATCTCTGCCTGCCGAAGGCTTCCCTAACCAACTCCATGAATTCGAATCGACAGGTTTCAGACCTTGCAAATACATGTAATCATCTTCACTTGTAAGTTCTAGACCGCTAATAGGTTTTATTATTCCTGTAGCATCAATATGAGATTTATTTCTTCTGCCAGACGGGCTTTCCGCTGATGTATCCGTGAAAACAAATTCGCCACCTTCAACCCTGAGCACATCAGGTTCGCCACCGGTTTCTTCCATATATTTAAGGGCCGCAAAAGCTTCCGTATTGCCGCGAAGAGAAGACTCCACATCCATCCATTGTATTCCTTGATGGAGAGTTGACTGAGTTTCAAAACGAGTCTTTATGGTAGATAACAATGCTTTTTGTTCTTCTGTGAATTCTAATGTTCCGTTCTTTATTTCGATAGAGATGGCTCTTTTTAATTTAAATCCCTCTGCACTGTCCGTATGAAACTTTTGGTCTTCGCCTCTTGAGAGCATCCCGAAAGCTTCATCCACGGTTATTATACCCCTATGGTATTTGCGTTTTGCAACATCAATAAGCCCCTTCGCATCATGAGCTAGTTTTTCCTCTGCGGATAATTCTGGTTTTCTACTTTCTTCACTTTCGACTGTTTTTCCTTGGACTGATCGATCAAAAGTCATGTGATTTTTGGTTATTTACGACTTAATTATGGTTTTTTTTAGCAAGATGTCAAGGGTAAATTTGCCAAAAATGCGTTTTGTTACTTCTTGTAATGGTAAATTATATAAGATCTGCCGCATGACAGGTGGCCGTCCCGGGACGGCCATAATAATCTTTGCCATGAAAATCCTCGCTTTCGAAACATCTTGCGATGAGACTGCAGTCGCCGTAGTTGAAAACGGTACGAAGGTTTTGAGCAACGTCATTTTTTCACAAATAGATTTGCATAAAGAGCTTGGAGGGGTTGTGCCTGAGATTGCCGCCAGAGAGCATATATTGAAAATCATTCCTGTTTTGGATGAGGCGCTAAGGGTGGCGAAGGTCGGTTTCGACGATATTGATGCGATAGCCGTCACGAAGGAGCCGGGGCTAATAAGTTCTCTTTTAACAGGTATAGTTACTGCGTCCACTCTTGCTTTGGCATCAAGAAAACCTCTCATCCATGTGAATCACATTCATGGGCACATTTATGCGAATTGGCTTGATCGCGATATTGATGAAATTAAATTCCCTATTCTCGTTTTGACCGTTTCGGGCGGACATAATGAGCTCGTGCTGATGAAAGGACATTGCGATTTCGAGGTGCTCGGTGAAACGCTCGACGATGCGGCGGGAGAGGCTTTCGATAAGGTTGCCAGATTGCTCGAACTTGGATACCCCGGTGGACCTGCGATCTCGAAAATCGCGGAAAAAGGCACGGCAAAATACAAATTCCCGCGAGCATGGCTTGGAAAAGATAGTTTCGATTTCAGTTTTTCTGGATTGAAAAGCGAAGTTGCCAGAGTTATCGCGAAAAACGAGTTGACCGACGAATTCAAGGCTGATTGCGCCGGAAGTTTTGAAGAGGCGGTTTGCGACGTTTTATCTGAGAAACTAATCAGAGCGGCACGAAAATTTGGCGCGAAAGAGGTCCATTTGGCAGGTGGCGTTTCGGCGAATAAGAGACTTCGGAAGATGGTTGCGGAGAGATTGGGAACCGAAGCGATTTTGAGATGTCCAACGCGGATCGAATATTGCACGGATAACGGGGCGATGGTGGCGGGGGCGGGATATTTTATGGCAAGCAGAAATTTAAAAAAATCCATATGAAATATCTCAAAACCTTCCTCCGTGGTGTTGGCCAAGTCATGTTGCAAAAGAATTCGATCACAGGGCTGCTTTTTTTGGCAGGGATTTTTTATAATTCGTGGCTGATGGGGATTGGGACTGTCGTCGGACTGGTTGCCGGGACTTTTACGGCTTACATACTACGTTATAAGAATATCGAAGATGGACTTTTTGGGTTCAACGGCGTGCTCGTCGGGATTGCGGTTTTGTTTTTCTTTCAACCTACGGCTTTGGCCTTTCTGCTTCTGATTATTGGAGCGATTTTATCGTCGGTGATTATGAATTTCATGGTGAAGAAAAATCTGCATCCTTATACTTTCCCGTTCATACTTTCGACTTGGATTTTGATATTTTTGATTAAAAATTTCGATCTTATTCCTGCGAATGTTAGCGAATCTGCGAGCATGAACGGTTTAGACGCGTTGTCATCTGTTTCGATGGGTATCGGACAAGTGATGTTCCAAGGAAGTATAATAACCGGTGCAATTTTCTTTGTAGCGCTTCTGGTGAACTCGAGGTCTGCGGCTTTATACGGACTCGCCGGTTCGGCTCTGGGCATGGGTATCGCTTATTTGCTAGGATTCTCCTTGGATTCGATAAATATCGGGATTTACGGGTTTAACGCGGTTTTATGCGCTATCGCCTTCTCCGAGAAAAAATCTTTGATACCTTATGCGTTATTATCCGCAGCCTTATCCGTATTTGTCATCCAAGGGATGTCTTATATGGGATTGCCTGCCCTGACTTTCCCATTCGTTTTGTCGACTTGGATTGCACTTGGCGCAAGGAAGGTTGCTAATAGTTTTTTAACCTGTATAATTGTTTTTAGCGTTCAAATTTTAAATTTTCAATAAAAATGACTGACGAAAACACGCAAGCGCAACAAACTGAGGCAGACAAGAGGCAAAATCCTCTCGGCATGCACGATATTTTGCCGGATATGCATGAGTATTTCACCTATATTAAAAAGGTTGTTCGTCATCGAGCGAGACAGGCCGGTTATAAGCGCATAACTACACCGATCCTTGAATTTACCGATGTTTTTCAGCGCGGAATCGGAGATGCGACCGACATAGTCGGCAAAGAAATGTACACTTTTACCGACAGAAACGAGCGAAGTTTGACCATGAAGCCGGAAAGTACCGCCGGTGTCGTCAGGGCTTATATTCAACACGGTATGAAAGAGTGGCCTCAACCGGTACAGCTCTATTATATTGAGCCGCATTTCCGCTATGACAAGCCGCAAAAAGGCAGGTATAGACAGTTTTGGCAGATAGGGCTTGAAATCATCGGCGAGAGCGATCCGGCTCTTGATGCTCAAGTTATCGATTTGGCAAACAGGATAAATCAGGATCTCGGCATAGCTCACCTTTTTACCATCCAAATAAACAATATCGGATGCCCGAAATGCAGAGGAAAATATAAGCAGGATCTTGTTAATTTTTATATAGGTAAAGAAAGATCGCTTTGCGAAGATTGCCAGAACAGACTGCATAAGAATCCGTTAAGACTTCTTGATTGCAAACAAGAAGACTGCCAAATTCTCGCACAACTTGCACCAAAATTCGACCAGTACAGGTGCCCCGAATGCAAAGAGTTTCATACAAAATTAAAAGATTATTTAACGGAGTTGAAAATCGAATTCGTCGAAAATCCGAAACTTGTTCGCGGACTCGATTATTATACCGGAACCGTTTTTGAAGTTTGGGATAAGACGCAAGGAGCTCAAAACGCGATCGGAGGCGGCGGAAGATATGACGGACTTGCCGAACTTATGGGCGGGTTACCCACTCCCGGTGTCGGATATGCGGCCGGAATCGAACGTATTATCGCAAATATGAAAAAAGAGAACGTGCGCGTTCCTTCCAAGGATGATATACATATTTTTGTCGCTCAACTCGGAGATGATGCCAAGAAAAAATGCTTAACTCTCCTTAACGATCTCCGCGAAAGAGGCGTCAAAGCTGTCGGCGCTCTCGGAAAAGGCAGTATGAAGGCGCAACTCAGATTGGCTGACAAATTCAAGGTTCCTTACACTCTTATACTCGGAATAACCGAAGTGAGAGAAGGCGTAATTATCATCAGAAACATGGCAAAGGGACAACAAAGAACCGTTCCTCACGATACCGTGATAGAGGAAGTGATTAAGCTTATCGGGGATGACAAGTTGGACAAGTATTCGCCGGGAGAAGTTCTGTATTGACATGGGTAGTCCGATAGACGAATAGACTTATAGACACATATTATGAAGAATGTATATTTAATTGCGGGGGGAGTTGTGGCGATTGCGGTAATCGTTGCGGGCTATTTTATCGCGAACGCTTCGTATACGACCGAGGATTTCGCGGAGTGTCTCAGCGATGCGGATATCGTGATGTATGGAACGGATTGGTGTTCGGCTTGTGCGGAGCAGAAAAAAATGTTTGAAGATGCTTTTGAAGGGTCTTTTTCGAAGGTGGATTTTGTGAATTGCGATTTTAACTCGGAGGAGTGCGACGACGCCGAGATCGAAGGTTACCCCACATGGAAAATAGGAGGCGAGTTTCTGGGAAATCCGGGCGGAAAGACTTTTTTGGAGCTTGCCACGGCGGGAGGGTGTGGGTTGCCGAGTGAGTAAAAATTTCTAAAAAAACAAAATGGAGTTCACAAAAATCACTCAAATACCGATAGGACCCGTACATATTCAAGTTTGGGGACTTCTGGTCGCGCTGGGGATGTTGGCGGGACTCTTTCTATCTATAAAAGAGGCGAAGAAGAGGGGAATCAAGGCCGACTATTTTTACGATATGTTTATAATTGCGGTCATTACTTCCATGATCGGGTCGCGGTTGGCGTATGCGGCTCTTTATTGGGAAAATTTTCGTGATAATTTGCTCGATGTTTTTAAGGTCTGGGAGGGCGGGTTGGTTTTTCTCGGCGGTTTTTTTGCGGCGCTTTTGGGGATTTTTATTTATATGAAATCGAAGAAACTGCGTTTTTGGGAGATTGCCGATATTATGGCGCCGGGGATGGCGCTCGGTTATGCGATCGGGAGGCAGGGGTGCTTTTTGATAGGAGATCATATCGGTGCGCCGATTGAGAGGTTCGGAATCGGGTCTTATTTTAATGGTGAAAATTTCTTGAGGCACGAGGTCTCTTTGTATCTGTCGTTGGGAGCGCTTTTGATATTTTTCGTTTTGTTGTTTTTAAAAAATAAAATCAAAACCGTGGGCGGGATGGCGCTCATGTTTCTGGGAATGTATAGCGTGATGAGATTTTTCGTGGATTTCTTGAGAGCGAGCGATCTCGAATGTTGTTCGGATCCGAGATATTTCGGACTGACGATCTCGCAGTGGCTCTGTATTGTAATTTTCGGGTTTTCCATTATTAAAATTTTTGCTAAAAAGAAAGCATGAAAAAGTTTCTGTGTTCAATTTTGGTTGCGTGCATGTTGGTGCCTCTGGCGAAGGCGAGTTTTACGGATGTATCGGAGGGATACCGATATTATGCGGCGATAACTTTCTTGGAGGATCACGGGATAATCGAGGGATACAGCAATGGGACTTTTAAGCCGGATCAAAAAGTCACAAGGGCGGAAGCTTTGAAAATAATACTTCTAGGAAGCGGAATTGAGATTGCGGAAAGTGGAATTTACGAGTTTCCTTTCTCCGATTTGGAGGACGACGCGTGGTATTTGAAATATATAAACGAGGCTTATTCAAGCGGAATTGTGAACGGATACGACGATAATACTTTCAAGCCGGGTCAAAATATAAATCTCGCGGAGGTTTTGAAAATTTTGCTTTTGGCAAACAAGGTGGATGTCGCTGATGTCGTTGTTGAAGATTCTCCTTATAATGATGTCGGTATCGGGGTTTGGTATGCTCCGTATGCCGAATATGCGAAGAGTTTAAATCTTATCGAGCCTCTCGACGACGGTCTTATGCATGCCGAATACGAAATTACGAGGGCGGAACTGGCGGAGATCATATACAGGCTCATGTATATCGATGAAAAAGGACTTTCGGAATTTGATATAAGTACAAACTGGCAGTATTACCAAAACGAGCTCGGTTACCTCGTTAAATATCCTTACGATTGGCAGATTATCAATGTGGACGACGGGAGCGTGATACTTTGGAATCGGGACGAGGGGAATAATCAGACAAATTGGGAACGGGAGTATCCGAATTCCGCGAAGGTTGTGTTGGCGGTTAATCCGAATGCCGAAGGATTGAGCGATGATGAGTTCTTTAGCGAGGTGATTGCCGCTTTTGATTTTGGGGATCGGGGGATTGTGACTTTTTCGGAGAGTTATATAAACGGGATGGCGGTTTTGCAGTTTGTTTACGAGGATGATATTGAGAAAGTTACGGATACTTATATGTACTTGGATAACGGAACCGTTTTGGCTATGTATGGGAGCTGTGGAAAGGGATTTTTATTTGAAAATTCTTATGATGAAATTTTCGGCATCGAGATGAGCGCCGAATATGTCGAAGACGCGACAACCACCCCGACGGAATGGGAGGCTGTTTTGGAGGAAGCCAGATCCCTGATACAAGTTGACGATATGGGAACTTACGTGCTCTCGCTGTTTAGTGATAAAGTTTTGATTGAAACGGATACGATTGGAGTAGGGACAGGGCCGGTTGATTATTATTACAGCGCGGGTGCCGACGTCACACTGAAACATGAAAGGTCTTATGATGTGATTTTGGATATACAAGAAGGAAGTACGACGGCGTTTTGACACACATAGTATGGATTTTGGACGAATTTCAATTGAGGAGCACAAAAAACACAGAGGCAAAATTAAGATTGAGCCGAAAGTTTCTATAAATTCAAAAGAAGATTTGAGCGTTTATTATACTCCCGGGGTTGCGGCGCCCTGTCAGGTTATCGCCAAGAATCCGGCAAAGGCTTACGAACTCACTCCCAAAGGAAACATGGTTGCGATTGTGACCGATGGATCCGCCGTTCTCGGACTTGGAAATATCGGAGGATTGGCGGGTTATCCGGTTATGGAAGGGAAAGCTTTGTTATTTAAAAAATTCGCGGGAATAGACGCAATACCGATATGTTTGGCGACACAAGATCCTGAAGAGATTATTCGCACAGTCAAAAATATCGCCCCGCAATTCGGTGGAATAAATCTCGAGGATATTTCCGCTCCAAGATGTTTTGAGATAGAAAGAAGGCTTTCGGAAGAGCTCCCGATACCTGTTTTTCACGATGATCAACATGGAACTGCCATAGCCGTACTCGCGGGATTGATAAATGCTTTGAAAGTTGTTTCCAAAGATGTTTCCACGGTGAAAATCGCCATAAGCGGCGCCGGAGCCGCCGGGACCGCCGTCTTGAAACTTCTTCTTTCTTATGGCGCCAAACATATCGCAATCGCCGACAGCGCCGGATCGATTTACAAAGGCAGAAAACAAGGGATGAATCACGCGAAAGAAGAGATTGCCGAGTTAATAGGAGGCGGTAGCGCGGGAACTTTGGCGGATATTATGAAAGGTGCGGATGTGTTTATAGGTATTTCGGTGCCCGGGATTGTAACCGGAGGCATGGTGAAGAGTATGGCGCAAGATGCGATTGTTTTCGCAATGGCAAATCCGACGCCGGAAATTACACCTGAAGAAGCGGCTGTTGCCGGTGCGAAAATCGTTGCTACCGGTAGGAGCGATCTACCGAATCAAGTTAATAATGCGCTCGTATTCCCGGGAATTTTTAGAGGCGCTTTGGATAATAGAGTTCCCGCGATCACTACGGAAATGAAAATTTCCGCCGCGAAAGCGCTTGCCGGATTGGTTAAGAATCCAACCGCCGAAAAAATAATCCCTTCGATTTTTGATGAAGGGGTGGCGACTGCGGTTTCAAAAGCTATCGCTTGATAACCTTAATATAATTGAATCATGTCCGGACATAGTAAGTGGCACACAATCAAGCATAAAAAGGGATTACTCGATGCTCAAAAAGGCAAGATTTTTTCCAAGCATTCCAAGCTTATAGAAATCGCCGCAAGAGGCGGAGGCGACCCCTGCATGAACCCTTCTCTCAGATTGGCGGTGGATAACGCGAAGGCCGATAATATGCCGAACGCCAATATAGATAAAGCTATTAAAAAAGGTACCGGTGCGAATAAAGACGCCTCTCAATTGGTTGAGGTCGCTTACGAAGGTTACGGACCCGGAGGAGTGGCTTTTTGCGTGCAAACCATTACCGACAACAAAAATCGCTCCGTTTCGAATATCAGAACCGTTTTTTCGAAACATGGTGGAAATCTCGGGTCTGCCGGGTGCGTCAGTTATCTTTTTGCCAGAAAAGGTATTGTATTAGTTAACATCGAAGGTAAAAATACCGAAGAAGCCGAACTGCAAGCCATAGATGCCGGTGCGTCGGATATTAAAATCGCCGACTCCGTGATGGATGTATTTACCGAACCAAATCAACTGGGCACGGTTGCGAACAAATTGAAAGAGTTCGGATTCAAAGTCGAGTCGCAAGAATTAACTTTGGCACCAAAAACGACGATGAAAATAGATGATAAATCCGTTGCCGATAAAATCGTCGCTTTGATGGAAGCGCTCGACGAAGATGACGATGTGACGAACGTGAGTACGAATGCGGAAATATAATGAGTACGGAACTTTATTTCATGCCAAGATTCATCATATCTTCCACCGTCGGCTCGTCTTTTCCACCTTCCGAGAAAAACCTTTTTGTCATATCTTTTATGCGTTCTTCTTCCTGTCTTCTTTTCCTGAAATCTTGCAAAAGCAAATCTTCACCGCCCGGTCTCGCGGCGGGTACGACTTCCGGTTTTTGCAATTTCACATTCGCGAGCGGGTCACCTATCAGGTCGGCTACAGTTTGAATTTTGCGCGGAATTTCCGGCACTTTAATTTCAGCCGGTTGCATATGCGGCAAAGCCGACTCTTCGAGAGTTCCCGCCTTGTACTCTTTTATCTTTTTTATGATTAAAATTTCAGCCTCCGCGAAAGACATCCCTTTTATTCTGCATCCCGCGGCTTTCGGGTGACCGCCGCCACCAAAGATTTTCGCTATATCGTTTGCGTTCGCCCCTTTGCCAGGAGTTCTGATGCTAACCGAGATCAAGCCCGGCTCCTTTTCTTTTATCAAAAGTACGATTTGTGCGCCCGGCGCGTTTGAAAGCAATTCATCTATAATTCCCGCCGAGTCGTCGGATGCGCCACCCGTTTCTTGCAAGTCTTCAAGCGTGATTGTGGACCATACGATTTGGCTTGCCTCGTCATATTTTATTTTTGAAAGCACTTTGCCCCAAAGTTTCAACATTTGGAGACTTTTTGTTCTGTAAACGTATTTTATTATTTCTTGTTGGCGTGCGCCGAAATCCAGCAAGTGCGCGGCAATCGCAAACGCCCTCGGAGTCGTGTTCGAATGTTGGAAACTGCCCGTATCCGTAATAATTCCCGTGAGAAGCAAGGTTGCGATATCCGCATCTATAAGTTTTTGCCCCGTCTTGGCTTCAAGTTTTTCAATCACAGGAACCAAAATTTCCGTAGTTGAAGATGCCGTGATGTCTATCAAGTTCACTCTGCCGAATTCCGCATTCGAAGCATGATGATCTATATTGATAACCGGGATGGAGTAGAACATATCCGGGTTTTGCTCGTAAATTTTACCCAATTGCTGAAGATCGCCGGTATCCACGGTTATCAAAAGGTCGTATTTCGCTTCGCCATAATGCAAAGTGACATCTTTGTCCGCAAATCTGCCTTTCTTTGGAGTGATTATGATATTTACCTTGTCTTGCTCGACTTCGTATTTAATCGTATCCACATCGGCTTGCCTGCAATCCAGCGTCACTATGAAATCTTCCGCCCCGCTGAAATTTCTCGATATGGCATGAATCGTCGGAAGAAACTGAAGAGCGCTTGGAATCGGATCGGAACAGATAACGGTTGGCTCTTTGCCAAGTTTTTTAAGTATCAAGTAAAGAGATAACGCGGCACCGAGCGAGTCGCCGTCCGGCGGGTTCGAAGGAAGAATCAGAATCTTTTGACTCTTCTCGAGGAGATTCACTATTTGTTCTTCCGTGTTTAAGCCCATCTTTTTAAGTTATTCGTGAAATTATATAATACTTTTGCCTCCTGGTCAATGGCTAAACGCTCTTTATAGGACGGGATTCTAGCACTCATGGTGGCTTTTGCAAGCCGAAAAACGCCGTCGCGAGCATTGCGCCGGTGTTTTATAGCGTTTTCAAATCTTCCACCACCAAGCTATCCCCTCCTCCGTTAATCCTGCAAACCGTATCTATTTTATCCCCTTTTTCGACGTTGAGATTGTTGTTGAATTTGATAAAAGATAGTTCTTTCCCTCCGAATTTACATCTTAATTTCAGATGTTTTTCACCTCCAACTTTTTTCGATTCAATTATCGTCAATTTGCGGAGCAAGACTTTCGGCTCATAATTCCCCTCTCCAAAAGGCCTCAATTTCCCCAAATTCGAAACCAATTCGTTTAGGTTTTCCTTCGGATCAAGTTCGCAATCCACTTCTATTTTCTTGTCTTCAATCTCGATTTTAGATGCATCCGAAAGAAACGCGTTTTTGAAAGAGTCGAGGTTGTCGACTTGCAAGCTGAATCCCGCCGCTTTTTTATGGCCTCCATAATGTTTGAGGAACCTGTGTTGCCTCGTCAGTCCCGCCGTTATATCAAAATATTTCGGTGACCTTGCCGAACCTGTCACCACCCCATCGGATTTAGACATCGCGAGCACCGGTCTGTTTTCTTTTTCGCTGATTCTTCCTGCGATAAGCCCGAGGAGACCCTTGGGCCATTTGCCTTCCGCGAATATTATGTCTGAATCCGCGTTATATTTTATATTTTCAAGAATTTCCTTGATGGAAGCTTGCCTTTCCAGGTTAAGATCGTTCAGTTTTTGTGAAATTTCTTGCGTTTTTGCGAGATCGTCCGTGGTAAGAAGTTTTATACTTATATAAGGATCGCTGATTCTGCCGGCGGCGTTAAGCCTGGGTGCCAATCTGTAACCGACCGTAGCACTTTCCATATTTATAAGATCTTCTTTTTTTACGTCGGAAACTTTTATAAGAGCCGCTAATCCGGACCAAGACGTTTCTGACATTTGTCGCAATCCTTTTCTGGCTATCGCTCTGTTTTCTCCTGTTAAAGGCATAACGTCGGCGATTGTGCCGATTGCCGCGAGATCGAAGTAATTTTCCAGCGGATCATTTTGCAGAGCTTGAGCGAGCTTGAGCGCCACTCCTGCGCCGGAGAGATCTTTGTACGGGTATTTTTCTTCAAGTTTCGGGTGGATTATCGCGTAAACGTCGGGTGTTTTTTTGGGAATTTCGTGGTGATCCGTAATTATTGTTTCGATCCCGTTGTTTAGCGCTTTCCCGACCTCTTTTCCGGAGGAAATGCCGCAGTCTACCGTGATTAAGAGTTTTATGTCGAGTTTTATAAATTCATCCACGAATTTTTCACTCAAACCATAGCCATCGTGTTCTCGGTGCGGAATTCTGTAAGAAACTTGCGCTCCAAGATTTGAAAGGATGCGAAATAAGATTGCCGTACCCGTTATGCCATCCGCGTCGTAGTCACCGAAAATCATTATCCTGTCTTTGTTTTTTATCGCGGTTTTTATTTTTTCGACAGCGCGAGCCATATCCGTAAAAAGATACGGGTCGTGAGTATTTTCGTTTTCGAGATCGCTTAAGGCGAATCCCCTGTTTTTGAGGATTTTTTCGAAAGCGGTAAGATTTTTTTCTTTATTTAAAATTTCCCAGTTCATGATTTTTTCTTGTTTTTCTTCCATTGAGCAATCGCTTCTTCGGGTGTTGAAACTTTATCTTTGCCAAAAACCCACGAATGACGATCTATAAGTTTTTGCGCGATATCTTCCATCACTTCTTTCATTGTGAAAAGTTTTCTCTCGGATGCGATTTGGCCGATCATCACTATTTGAAAAAGCAGATCCCCAAGTTCCTCGCGAAGATTGACGTAATCACCTTTTTGTATGGCTTCGGAAACTTCTTGCGACTCTTCTTCGACACATTTGAGCATAGATTCTATCGTTTGCTCTCTATCCCAAGGACAACCCGTATCCGAACGGAGTTTTTTTGCGATATCTATGAGTTTTTGGAAAGCGTTTTTCATGATTCGAGTATAGCGTATTGGCGAATTTACGACCAATGCGAATCGCGCGGATTGAGCTACGGCGAATTTCCGCAAAGGGCGGTTTCACCCCGTCTTGTACGCCTGCACGAGCTGGTCCACTTCGTATTTCGGATTGGTCGTATCCGGAAAAGCGAGGAGTTGCCACTCGTAAGGTTGAGATTCTTCGTTGGCGATGAGACCGAGATGGCAGAGGTCGTGATGAGCCTTGCATAACGGTGTGATTTGGTCGGGATTGTGCTCGTGATTAAGGGAGAACCTCTTGGTGTGATGAAAAACTTCCGCGGGTTTGTTGCAGTCGGGATGGGCACAGATGCCGTTGGTTTTGGTGGCAACGTACTTCTTGATTGCGACAGGAATGTAGGGCGACTCTGTTTTCACGGGTTCGGGCTTGGGCTGCGTCTCAACTTCGTCCATGAACTTCTCAAGCAGGGTTTCGAAGTCGGCTCTCTTCTTGAACGCTTCGAACTTCTTGGCAAGTTTTGGGGTAAGTTTGATCGTCACCTCCTGTTGTTGGTCTGCCCCGGGGCAGATCCCCTCCTTCTTATAATCTTTTATATATGTTTCGAGAGTATGCTTGCTCATTACTTCGATCTTCTCCGCCCACAACTTCGCAGTTTCTTTCGTCGCTATCACCGCAACGGGTCTCACGGCTCCAAGTCCTTTCTCCCGAGCAACCTGAAGCAATTCCGGCTTATCCTCTATATGCTTCATGATTCGCAAGCAGTTGTTCACCTTTTCGTGATTCATCCCAGCTAATTTAGCCGCGTATTCATAAATACTCGTGAATCGCTTTTTCTTCCAAATCTCTTGTTTCGCTATCTCCGGCAGTAACATTTCGCACCGTCTCAGCCAATATTTCGCGTTCTTCCCATACTTCACAAATTCGGCATGTATGTTTCTCATATTTTTGCGGTTAAATCGTGTCTTCCTTATACCACTTTAACAGGAGGAAATCCACCATCCCGACTGGACTTTTCACGTAGTGGTGGTGGGCTCACCTTTTTCGCGTTGCGGCGTGCTGAATTTGTATCGAAATTCGCGTCAATTTTCGCGCAAAAAGACACACTTCCGTAGCGCATCAATTTTGTGTCGAAATTTCACGAAACCCCGCACATTGCGCGGTCGGGATTTTGATGCAAAAATCGCACTGCCACCACGTCGTAGCACGCCGAACCCGTGTCGGAATTTCGCGAAGAAACTTCGCATCGTAGCACATCAACACCTCGCATCAATTTCGTATCGGAATTCGCCCCGATTTTCGCACACAAAAACACGCCTCCGCATTGCACAAAACGTATTCGCAACACCAACCCCCACACGGCCGCCCCCTACTCAAGCTCCCCCGGAGTAATCCAATATATTGTATCGTCGCGCCCGAACCAAGTCATCTGTCTTTTCGCGTAATTTCTCGTGTTTTGCTTCAAATCTTCCAGGCACTCCTCGATCGACTTTTCACCATCCAGATATGGGAAAAACTCTTTATATCCCAACCCTGTCATAGACGGCAGACTACGCGAGTATCCTTGATTCAGCAATGTTTTTATTTCATTTAAAATCCCGCGCCCTATCTGTTCTTCCACCCTTTTATTTATTCTGTCGTAAAGTTCTTCTCTCGGCCAATCTATTCCTATCTTGAAAATTTCGTATTTGGATTCGCCTTTACGATTTCCTTTCGGTTTGCCCGATTTTAAATTTATCTCAAGAGCTCTTATGAGATATCTGTGATTATTCGGGTGAATTTTCGATGCCGATAACGGATCCAGTTCTTTTAGCATATCGTGTAAAGCCGTAGCTCCCTTCTCCGACAGTTCGGTCTCCAATTCTTTTCTTAATGCCGTATCCGGAGGAGCCGAATCCAGTTCGTAACTTTCAGCTATCGCATTAATATAGAGGCCCGTGCCTCCAACCAAGAATGGGGTTTTGCCTTTATTTAAAATCTCTCCTATGGAATGAGTCGCTTCTCTTTGATAATCGGCCATCGTGAAAACCTGGTCCGGATTTTTTATATCTATCATATAATGCTTAATTCCACCTGTATCTTTTGCGGATATTTTATCCGTTCCGACATCCATATACCTGTAAATCTGACGCGAATCGGCGGAAACGATCTCTCCGTTATATTTTTGCGCGAGTTTAACCGATAAAGCCGTTTTGCCGGAAGCCGTGGGACCGAGAACTATTATGAGAGGTGGTTTTGTTTTTGAAGCTGACAAGAAGGATTCGAGGTTTTGGAGTAGATTGGACATAGCCCAATATTACAGAGTTCGTCGTTTGGAGTGAAGATGAGATTTTGCTCTTGCCTTTTCCTCAAACATGCGTAGAATTACATTGTTGCTGAAGACAGCGGGAACAACAAGTAAGCCCCGCCGAGGCACAGATCATAACCGACAGTGTTATTTTTTAACCGGTTAAAAATATGACGATAACAAAACAACGTAAGTCTGAAATTCTCGCCGATGTCGAGAAAAAATTCGAAGGGGCGAAATCTATCGTTTTCTCCGGATACGCCGGAATAACTGTAAAAGATTTCTCCAAGGTAAGGAGGGCTCTGCGCGAAAAGAAGGTCGGTTGCAAAATTGCGAAGAAGACTTTGATCAAGATAGCCGCCAAAAAACATGGCTATAATGACATCCCGGATGACCTCATGGACGGACCTGTCGCTGCTCTTTTCTCTTATGGTGACGAGATTTCTGCCGCAAAAGTCATTGCCGAAATGAGCAAGAAATACGAGGCCTTAAAACTTCTCGGAGGGCTTATGGAAGGCAAAATTTTAAGCAAAGAGGAAGTTGTCGCTTTGAGCAAGTTGGCAAGCAGAGAAGAACTTCTTGCGAAAATGCTCGGCTCGCTCAACGCTCCGGCAAGCGGTTTCGCCAACGCTCTTGCAGGCGTTACAAGGAAACTTGTCTACGCTTTGGAAGCTTACAGGGCAAAATTAGCAAAATCTTAAATATATATATTCTAACCCATTACAAACATGTCTGAAGAAGTAAAATTGTCGGCTGAAGCCGAAAAAGTACTCGAGGCTGTAAAGAAAATGTCTCTCATGGAAGTTGCCGATTTGGTAAAAGCCATGGAGAAAGAGTTTGGCGTTAGTGCCGCCGCTCCAGTAGCAATGGTTGCCGCCGGAGGAGGCGCCGGTGCCGCCGCCGCTCCCGAGAAAGATACCTTTGATGTTGAATTGACTTCCGCCGGTGCTCAGAAGATCGGCGTAATCAAGGTTGTAAAAGAGTTAACAAACCTCGGTTTGAAAGAGGCGAAAGATATCGTTGACGGTGCTCCAAAAGTAGTTGTTCAAGGCGCCAAGAAAGATGTCGCCGATGATGCCAAGAAGAAATTGGAAGCGGCTGGCGCGACGGTAACGTTGAAATAGAGTTACAGAGTTGACAGAAAGCAGAATTTCAGAAAACCCTTGTTCCCACAGGGGTTTTCTTTTGGGCTACCGGATGGTTGCTTTTTTCTCCTTTTTAGGGTAATATATATAGATAAAAATTAAAAATAAACTTATGCCGGCAAAAAAACTTTTTCCAAATTTGATCAAAGAGGAGCCGAAGGGCAACGTTTTTACCAATATTTTCGATGAGGATTTGGCAAAACAACAGGAGAAAAACGATGTCGTGGAGTCGGTAATGAAGAAAACCGATGCGACTTCCGTTCTGGGACCGAAACCGAAAATTGACGCCCTGAATATTGTCGAAAAGCCCTCTCGTTTCGGAGGAAGTTTCCTGAAATTAACGGTGTTTTTATGGTTCTTGTTGCTTGTCGGCTCTTATCTGACAACGGGGGCGAGTTTTAACCCAATGGGCATCAATATAAAAGCCGAATCCGCCGACATGGCCGAAAGTTTGAAGGAGGCGCAGGCGGAACTCAATACCGACAACTACATGATCGCTTACGAATATCTCGACAGTTTTTCATTTCTCGCCGATTCTTATATCAACAAGACGAATCAATATGACTCCGCATATACCACTTCCATTGAAAAAACCTCTTTGGAATCCGAAATCGAAGATCTTTACGATGATTTGAAATTGGCACTTTCGATGGCTCAAAACAAGTTGCAGGAAGATGCTTACCCGATAGGAATTGAGTTTAAATCCGACGGAACCCTTACTACGGAATATCTGTTTAAGGATGCCACGATAACTTATATGGAAAGTAAAATCGCGGAATCCGCGGACATCGCTTTGAGCGGAGCTTTGGCTTTGTTTAAAAATGGCGCTTTTGTCAAAGAGGTTGTTGCCATCAATACGGATTCGGACCTTGCCGACGAAACCATAGAAGCTTTGGTTGCCGATCTCAGCTCTATAACGGAGGATAATTTTACTATTATCAGCAAAATCAAATCCGAAAGACAGGAATGGTCAAATATAATCACGGAAATCGACGAAATAACAAAAGAAGTCGACCCGTTGTATAACAGCGCCATAGAAAGCGATATATCTTATTCGTCTTACACTTTCGATTCTAATGATAAAACGATCTTTTTGGACGGGACGACCCAAACCGACGATACGAGGAATTTCACCTTGATCGCCAATCTGTTGGATGCGCTGGAAGAGTCCGCTTTGTTTATGGATGTAACCGAAAGAGCTTTTAGCAAATCTTCATCCAACGAAGATGGGTATGAAGCTCAATTCAGGATAGAGTTCAAGATTCAAGAAGGCGAAGATTCGAGAGATGAGAAGGTGAGCATTATCAGCGAGGAAGAAGATAGCGAAAAAGTCGAGGTTGACGAAATTTTTTAAAAAACATATATGGATAAAATTAAAAACAAAATCGAGACCTTCGTGGCACTGTTTTTGCTTGTGAGCTTGTGTCTTTTCGGCTACCTGAAAGTGACCACTTATTTGGATTATTATGATTATGAAACTTCGCTCACCGACTCTTTCATTGGCGTGAATGATGCCATCAGAGATATGGATGACGACATCAGTTCCGCCAAGTTGACTTACCAAGATACGACTTCGGCTAAAAACGACGGGCTGTCCGATGTTTTCCCGAGCGAGGAAGATTTAACGTCTTTGACAAGGGCTTTTGACGAGTTCGAGGTTGCCAATAATTTTTCCAACAGTTCGTTTTTCATAAGCAGCATCTCTTACGGTAACAGTTCGGTTTCCGCCGACTCTCAATATCGGATATTGCCCATTGATATGTCCATTGATAGCTCGGAAGATAATTTTTATAAATTTCTCGAATATATAGAAACTTCGGGCAATCTGGACAGTGGCATAAGGCTTATGTCCATAGACAACGTTTCCATAGATTTTCAAAGCGGGGAAGATGAAGAACTCATGTCTTATACTTTGGATTTGAACGCTTATTTTCAAAATTAAAATGGCCGACGTAAAACTTCAACAATTACAGGATTCGATTATAGCGGGTAACATTCCTCAACTGGTGATGAGCGCGCTGTCTTATGCCATAGAAAGCAGAGCCAGCGACGTGCATATCGAACCGGAGAAAAATTTCGTAAGAATCAGGTTTAGAATTGATGGTGTTCTTAGGAGAATTGTCGAGTATCCGCCGAATATACATCCGGCTGTGATTTCGAGAATAAAAATCATGTCGAATTTGAAAATAGATGAACAAAGAATCCCGCAAGACGGAAGAAGCCAAGTGACAACCGCGGACGGAAGAGAGATGGACCTTCGTATTTCCACTCTGCCAACTTCCAACGGTGAAAAAGTTGTTATGCGTATCCAAGATCAATCGCGAACCATTCCGGATTTGCCGGAATTGGGATTGAGCGGACCGGCTTTGAAAGCTATCGAAGAGAGTTTGAATATGCCAAACGGCATAGTTCTCACTACCGGACCTACGGGTTCGGGTAAAACGACCACTTTGTATTCATGTTTACACCGCTTGAATAAGCCGGAAGTGAACATTTTAACAATTGAAGATCCGGTTGAAATCCAAATGGAAGGTTTGAATCAAAGCCAAGTGCATCCCGATATAGATTATACTTTCGCGTTCGGTCTTAGGACCGCCTTGCGTCAAGATCCGAACATCATAATGGTCGGAGAAATCCGCGATCGTGAAACAATAGACGTTGCAATCGAGGCTTCTCTAACCGGTCACTTGGTACTTTCTACAATACATACGAACAGCGCGATTGAGACTTTAACTCGTATAGATAATATGGGAGTGCCGCCGTTTTTGATGACTTCCACAATAAACACGATTATCGCTCAAAGACTTGTAAGAAAAGTTTGCGACAAATGCAAAGAAGAGATACAAGCCGATGAAAGTACTATGCAGATAGTCAAAGAGGCTATCGCTTTATTGCCGGCTAACGTGGAAATCGATAAAAGTCTTTTATCAAATCCCAAGTTCTATCATGGGAAAGGATGCCCTGAATGCGACAATATCGGATATAAAGGAAGGGTCGGTTTATACGAAGTTTTGCAAATGAATAATGAATTGCGAAGACTTATATTAAAAAGAGCCACCGCAATGGAGATCGAAGAGGCGGCTATTAAAACCGCCGGCATGGTTACTCTTGAACAAGATGGCGTAATCAAGGCGTTGAAAGGGTTAACGACGCTCGAAGAGGTTTACAGGGTGGCGAGACACGGGGAGGAAAGACCGTAGAAAAATACTTATAAAAATATATGGAGAATAACAAACAAGAAGTGAGGTTGGACATCGGATTGAGTACCGAGGACGAGGCGAGGCTGAAAGCCTTGAACGAGGTCGCGCCCGCCGATCTGGAACGGATAGGAACTTCCGGGAACATTTTGGTGGATTTCTATCAGAAAGTGAACATGTATGTTCAAAGCTTCAGCGGTGTCACCGTTATGGACAGAGTTACGTTTTTCGAATTGCTTTCGGTGATGATAAATGCGGGAGTACCTTTAATCAGGTCTTTGTATGTCCTTTCGGACCAAATGACCAATATGAAGATGAAGTTGATAATTCGAGATTTGGCAAAAAAGGTTGAAACGGGCGGGAAATTGTCCGATGCGATGTCGGCATTTCCTAAGATTTTCGGCGAAGCGGAAGTCGGCATGGTAAGAAGCGGCGAGGCTACCGGCAAGTTGAATGAGGTTTTGAAACAAATTGCGGTACAGGTCGAAAAAAGTGCGGGGTTGATAAGGAAAGTTAAAGGAGCGATGATTTATCCTGCGTCGGTGGTTGCGATTTTAATAATCGCAATCGTAATTATGTTGGTCGCGGTTGTACCGAAAATCTCCGGTATTTTCGAACAAGCGGGTACCGAGCTTCCGACATCCACCAAGGTTCTTATGGCTATGAGCGAAATCGCGCAAAAACATTATATCGAATCTGGACTCGTGATTCTGATTGCGATTTTGGGAGTTTGGCTTTTCAAACAAACGAAAACCGGAAAATATTACATACATTACTATCTTTTGAAGATACCGAAATTCGGAGATATTTTCAGAAAAGTCGCAATATCGAGATTCGCCAGAAATCTTGCGAGTCTTATGAAAAGCGGCGTGGCGATAGTCAAAGCACTCGAAATAAGCGCGAATGCGGTCGGTAACGAAGTTTACAGAAAGAGAATTCTTATGGCGGCCGAAGATGTGGCGCAAGGTATTCCTCTCGGAGAAAACCTGAACGATTCGAAATTCTTGTTCCCCGAAATGGTCGTTTCGATGATCAGCGTCGGCGAACAAACCGCAAAAGTTGATGAGGTTTGCGAAAAGGTCGCGGAATTTTATGAAGATCAAGTTGATGACATGATAAGCGGTCTTTCAAAAATGCTTGAACCGGCTATCCTTGTGATAATGGGCTTGAGCGTCGGAGGGCTTGTTGCCGCGATAATGCAACCGATAATGAGCCTGACGGACGTGGCGGATGCTTTGTAGGAAAATCATTTGATTCTTTCCTCGAAAATCGTATAATTCTTGGTGATTTCAAGAATTTAACAAATACAAAAAATGAAACGAAAAGGATTTACCCTTATCGAGTTACTCATCGTAGTAACAATCATCGGTATCTTGGCTGTAGCGCTGGTACCGAGAATTATCGGAGGAAGCGCCACCGCAAGAGATGGCAGGAGGCAAAGCGATGTGCAATCCGTTGCGACTTTGCTTGAATACTTCTTGCTGGATAATGGGACGTTTGATGGGACAACGGATATCATTGCCGGCGTAGCCGCAGGTACGGCTTATTGCGTCAGTACTTTAACCGGTCTCGAGAGTTACGGATCCATCCCAACCGATCCGAGCGGTACTGTAAATGCGGCTTTTGGCACCGTTGGTTGTAGCGATTACGTTGTTTCCATTATACCCGATGATGGCGGTAATTTGACTAAATATGCAGTAACTGCAATTCTGGAATTGCCAGAAATCGGGATGGAATTTGTTTATGACAAACCCAATGCCGCCGCCGATGCGTCTTATCCTCCGACGCTGATTGATTATTCCGAAGCTAACGAAGGTTATTTCATCATGTATTAATTCTTACAAAAGTTCAAATTTCAAAAAGAGGTCTTCGCGGGCCTCTTTTTTTTATAACATTTTCTCGCCTGTAAAGTCGTTTTACCATCGGACGAAAAAATAGGTGTTTTTCGTGTTGTTTTCAATCCGTTATTTTAGGTATAATTTTTATAAACAAAAATCAAGAAAAACGGATGTCGATTTTTTCCTCTTTTAAAAGGGTAATTGCAAGTTGGCTTGTCGTACTTGTTTTCATATCACAAACTTTTACTTTCGATCTCTCGTATAGCAAGCCCGTTGTTGAGGAGTATGGGATTGTGGCGATACTTGTTGATAGCGATGTTTATAATGATGCGAACGGATACGATGGATTGAATAATGAATACGGATCATATTTGGGAGATGATACTTTGGCGGAAAGGATAGACAGATACGGATATGACGTGCAGGCGGAGTTGGCGATGACCAAGTCTTTGATTATTCAGGTTAATTCGGGAAAGACGCCGGAGGAAATTTCCGCGGTTTTGGAGAAACTTTATTTTGACGGGGATGATATCGAAGGAGAGGAGAACCACTTGGTAGGTATTGTCGTTGTTGGAGATGTCGCTTTGCCGGTGGTTACAAAAGACGGGAATAAGTTTTTGAGCATGCTTCCTTATACGGATTTCGAAGATAAAGTTTATATTTTCAATGAACAGACGGGGAATTTCGAGAGAAACGCGAGTGCGGTTGAGCTTGAACCTGAGATTTGGCATGGAGTCATAGTGCCACCATCGGATGATAGCAATGAGGCGGGTAATCAGTTGGCGGAATATTTTGATAAAAATCACCTATATCATCTTGGTGTGACAGAGTATTCGGAGTTCGACCAGAAGCTTTTTTACGGGGATATGGTCGCGGAAGAGAAAGCTATCAGCAAAGAGTCTTTTGCGGCTTATGACAGATTTACGGACAATTGGGAAACTGTGGCTTACAACAGATATAACAAACATCTTGCGGAAGATTTGTATATTGAGGCCGTAGGTACGGTTTCCGCCGGAGATAATTTGGATAATGATGAGGATGGATTGGTGGACGAAGATCCCGAAGACGGGATAGATAATGATGGGGATGACTTGGTAGACGAGGATCCCGGCGATCCTTTTGACGAAATAGATAACGATCAAGATGGCAGTATTGATGAAGACGGAATTGCGGATAACGACAATGACGGAGACGGGAAAATCGATGAAGATACCGTCGGCGATCTTAACTCCGACGGATGCCCGGGCGCTTGCAATGTTGATGATGATAATGACGGGCGCGATACGGATGATGATGGATGGCCAACGGGTGTTGAACTTATGGCGGGATGGGACCCCGAGAAAAAATCGAGTCCGTTTTTATTCAAATTAAGAGATGAAGATTTACAAGAAGAGTGGGGGGCTTTGTTCATGGATGAAGACCCTTATGTTTGCCCGGAAGGTGATGTTTGCTGGACAGAGATAGACAGGGATAACAATGAAGGGACTTTGCAAACAAGTATGATCGAGATTGACGACAGGTGTTATGATGCGGAGGTGATTTATCATCCCGAATGGGATGACGATGAAGATGGTTATTGCGATGAAGATACCGATACCGACAATGACGGGGACGGCGATGGTACACAGGATGAAGATATGGGAGAGAGCGATGATGACGACACTTCGGCTTTCGATGATTTGCCGGATATACAAACCAAGACTTTTTTTGAACAGCTGACGAAAAGATATTACGAGCTTTTTGAGAAAGTTGTTGCCGAAACGGGAGAGTTTGTCGATTATACGGGCAGATATTGGTCGAGCTATACCGATTCGGACGGATCTACGAGCAGTGATTTGGATTCGCCGATGTCCTTGATAGGTAAAAAAGATGAGTTCACCATCACTTATTTACGCGCCGTAAACGATCTTGCCGAAACGCAAGTTGACTCTTTTGTGGAGAATGTACAGAGGGATATTTCTTTTATTGCGAATGTTAATATTCAACTTGAATTTAATTTCGAGGATGGACCTTCGGTTTTGGGAGATCCGATTTATTTCGTGAATCATTCGGTGACTTCCAGTTTTGGCATCCCGAATCCTTTTGACATAGTTATATTGGGACAGCCGGTTTTGGAAGTTACGAAGGTGCAACAATGTTCGGAGTATATGGGTACTTATGACGACGAAGAAGGTGGTGCGCAGTTGGTCGAGGGGCTCCGGGTTTACGATTACAACACCGCGGGAGAGTACGAAGAAGAGGGTGAGCCTTATGGCGGATGTTACGGAAGTTATGCGAATATGGAAGTTTACGGGGATGACATCGCCGATCTGACTTTTTGCTTCCCCGAAATAGCGAGTGAATCGGTTAAAAGCAATGTCGGAACAAAAGAGATTACGGCGGAAAACGGAGGCGATGAATCTTTAACACCTGACTACAGAGCTTGTAATAATTTCCGGGAACTTAAGGGGTTTTTGGGAGATACTTTTATAACTTCTTTCTTCACCGATGACAGTTGGGGGGAAACTTTTCTCCATTTATTTGAAGAAGATAAAAAGGGATATATTTATTACGCCGAAGAGTTCACGAAAGAGGTTAGTAAACTTTTTGATGAGGATGATACCGACGATCAAGACGGAGACGGCGATTACGATGAGGAAGATTTCGCCATGCAAGTACGAGACATCATTGATGAATTGGGAGATGATGATGGCGCTTACGATATACCTTACCCGAGTTTGTACGATATTCCGGTTTACGATTACGATTACATGATTGACGAGCTTGAGGATGATTACGATGAGGACGAGATGCCCGAAATAGACAGATATATGGATCTCGCCGATGTGTTTGAGATGATCGGTTACGATCCCGACAGCCAAGATGATTTGAATGCGTTTTTGACCGGAGATACGGGAGGATATACGCTCGAAGTTGATGACGATTATATAGAGTCCATCGACGTTTATGTGAATAAATATTACGTGAAAGACGAGGAGGATCCGTCTTTCTATGAAACGATCAGTGTTTTCGAGGACGCTTTCACGACCGACGAAAGCGAGGCTTATTCGATATCAAGCGTTTTTGAACATAAAGCGCCGACATCCGCGACGATCACCGCGCAAGTTGACACTCAGTTTTCGGAAGCTTTGCCGATAGACGATCCGAGATTTGTTTCTTTTCAGGATCAAAATGAAGAGTATGCGGAAATCTATTATCCGAATGTTTTTGACGCGGAAAATGCGGCGGATTTTTATTATATGTTGCAAGATACCGACTCCGTAATTGCGGAGATGGAAGGCGGAGATGCGTATGAAACTTTGCTTGAAGATTATTTTGTGGACTACATGGATGAGGCAATGATTGAAGACGCGCTCGCGTGGATGCATATGAATATAGATGAGAAACATGAGTATGTGATGTCGCACTATTTGGGTGAAGACGACGCTTTTATTTCGGACCCGGATAACGGATACGAAGTCGCCTATATAGTCGGTAGCGGAAATCAGCTCGGATATGATTTCGGATTCAATGGCGAAGCGAAAGTTGACGATCCCGATACCGAATTAAATAATCCGGACTTGAATTACAACCCCGACGCTTTGCCGAAACAAGAAGATCCGGTTGATAGCGATGAAGCCGAGGAGGACTCTTTTGAGGCTGTGGATCTTCTCACTTGGCTCGAGATGATTTTGGTGTGGATCGATTCGCTTTCCACGGTTGGGAGTTCGATGCCGGTTTCGGTTGGTTGCGCCGGAGGAGCGGAAAGCGCTTGTGTCGGCGACAGTACCGATTCAAGTCGCGCTTATGATTCGGATGATGACGGGATTGCCGACAGCGCCGCCGTGTCGGATTACATAAAAATATCAGCCGATAATTCGAAGATGCTTTATGCCGACGGCGTGAGCGGTATCGAAGTAACCGTGGAATTGAAAGATCAATATGGCGCTTTGAATACCGAAGATAATTTTACTCAAGTTGAACTTTATTTGATCGAAGGTGACGAGTACGGGCAAATAACCAGCGAGAATCCTGCCACGGTTTACCAAGGTCGAGCGAGTTTCACTCTAACCACAACCCAAAAAGCGGGAGAGATGATGCTCCAAGCGCAAGCTCTCAACAACGATTATGTTAACAACTCCGATTATACATATCTGACCAGCACTTCCAGAAGAGTTAAGGTTTACACTTATGATGTTGAGACCGTTACAACCGAGAAAATTTATACAAGTACCGAGCTTGAAGATTTGGTGTTATTAAATGGAGCCGGCGAAGTTGCGGTCACCGTTGATGCGGAAACCGGTGCGATTGAGTTTTCGGACGAGTCGGTTACGACCGAAATTCTGCCGGCGAAAGCCGATTTGCCGACGAGAATAAGTTTCAACGATTACGGCGTTTTATATGTCGTGCCGAAAGTTGAAGAGATTGTTATTCAAGAGGGAGAGAGGAGCTTGAGCGAGTTTACGGGAAATCAAAACGTGGAAGCGATGGACACCAACGATTCGGATAATTATTATTTTCAGTTCAAACAAGGCTCGACGGATGAAGTTTGGGTTTGGGAAAACGAGGATAGGCCGGTCGCGGCGATAAAGAGCAACGGACAAGTTTTCGTGCGAGAGGATCTTGATGTTTCTTTGTCGCTTAAAGATCCGAATTTTGCGTCCGTGATGGATATAAATGTTGCGGAGATTAAGGTTGGCGAGGTAAGAATCGGAGTGAATTTCGAAGAGCCGAGCGTTGAGATTATAGAGCCCGAAAACAGTAAAGATTATTTAAGTTTATTTGATATAAAAACCGCATCCGCGGAGTCGTCGTTGCCCGATACGGATTCGGACGGGCTTAACGATTTGTTCGAATATACGATCGGAACAAATTTGATTTTGCCGGATACCGACTCGGATGGATACGGCGATTGGGAAGAGGTGGAAAACGGCTATGATCCTTTGAATTCAAGCGGTGCTCCCCTATTTTCCGATATGAATGCCGAACACCTGGCTTATGCCAACGTGCTGGAGTTATATTTGCGCGGAGTGATTGGCGGATATGAAGATGGCACGTTTAAACCGGATAAAGCAATAACGCGCGAGGAGTTCACCAAGTTGAATCTTGGAGGGCTTTGCATATATTGCAACGATTTCGCAGAGGCGGTACAAGCGGAGGTTGCCGGGGAATACAATTCCGATCCGTTCCCGGATACGAATATTTCCGACGGCCTTTATTACTGCGTCGCGGAGTCTAAAAACGAGGAGTTGATTTCCGGATATAAAAGTGGGGACTTTGAAGGTTATTACTTGCCTTCAAATTACATAAGCAGAGCCGAAGCGGCGAAAGTTATTTTGGAGGCGGCAGAGAAATTGTCCGATTCGAACGCTTATTCCTCCAGCGATTACGCCGGAACCGACAAGCCTTGGTATTACAATTATGTTTTGAAAGCGCAGGAATTGGGATTGTTCCCGACAGACAAATTCATAGAGGTTGATCATTACAGCGGGGATATGTTTAAAGATTGGTTTGATGATCAAATATCTTCGGGCGGGACTTTTGTGAATTGGCTCACCGGCAATATCACAAGGGCGGAATTCGCGATGATGATAGTGCATTTGATAGAAATAAATGATTGCAGACTGAATGATGCGGATTTCGACTTTTTATCGGACAATGAGGAGGGTTATTCTTACGGCACCGATCCTAACGAATGGGATACCGATAAAGGCGGTGTGTCGGATTTCGCGGAGGTTGTTTACGGAACGGATCCGCTCGACTCCTCCGACGATTATTTGAACGAGTATGAATTCACCGAGCCTGTCGATATTGGGTTTATTGATTTCGACGGCGATTTTATAAGCGATAACGGCGAAAATAATTACGGGCTGAATCCTTATGATCCGGATACCGACGATGGTGGGGTTATAGACGGGCTGGAGCTTTTGTATGGGACGGACCCTCTCGATACAAGCGATGATAATTGGATATCGGAATTGGAGTCGGGTGTTTACGCTGTAGGAGAAAATTGGCAAAGAGATTTCGTTTATTCTTCGGAGGATTACGTAGAAACGATTATAAGTGAAAATATTGTTTATTTAAGCAAATTGCCCGCCGATGGATATTCGACTTTGTATTTGAGAGCGGAAGTTTTGGATGAAGATGGAGAGATAGATATCGAAGATGACTCTAGCGTCGTTACATTCATAATATCGGACGGAGCGGATTACGCGGAGATTGATCGTCAAAATGTCGCGGTGAAAGACGGCATCGCGGAAACTTCCGTCATCGCAAAAACGAATTCCGGGATTGTGCAAGTAACCGCCGAAATCACCAGCGGCTACCCCGCCGAGACGACAGAGGTTGATGTTTATCCGGGCGAACCGATTCACCTCGAATTTATGACGGAATCTACGGTTATGTCGGCCGGCGGTGTGAACAAAATGGACGGGATTTTGATGCTTTATGATCAATATGGGAATATCGCGTACGGCGAACCTTATATTGTCACTCTCGATATTTCGGGCGGAAGCACGCTTACGGATGTTATGGATGAGGATGATACTTTGTCCGGCATACAAATTACAACTTATGAAGGGTATGCCACTTTTGCGATTATATCGAGCGAAGATGCAGGGACGACCACGTTGACTGCAAATCTGGGTAATTACGGTAACAACTTGGATATTAGCGTTTTGGAGGGGATTTATCTTGAAGTTGATTCTGTTAATTCGGTTTTGACCGCGGACGGTTATTCGGAAACCGCGTTTGATGTTTATGCGAAAGATTCCGCCGGGAATATACTTGCCGGCTTTAATCCGAATGTCGTTTTGAACGTCCTTGACGATACTTTCGGATCTCTGATTTCGGCATCGGAAATTCAGTTGTCGGATGGGACCGGAACCGGAACGTTCTTGGCAAGTACCGTAGCCGGAGATGCTTATGTGATGGCGTCTTCTTTGGGAACCGACCCCGGAAGTGCGCTGATTACTCTCGAGCCCGGACCCGTGCATGAATTGAGATTGGATACCTCGGATGGGAATGTTGAGATCATGACCGAGGAGGATAAAGAGATCGTTTTGAAAGCTTACGATCAATATGGAAATTTCGCCTATAACGATTCGGCCACGGAGGTCGAAGTTCGGCTTACCGAGGCGTCGCAAGAGTATGGAAGTTTGAGCGACGACATGATTTATACGAGCGAAGGCACCGCAACATTTACGGCAACCGCCGGCAATGTGAGCGGATTTATGAATGTTGTCGCGTCGGCAAACAATTTGATGTCGGGGACTTTGAATTTAAGCGTGAGAAGCGATTTGACCAGCGAAGAGATGCAAGATATCGATCCGAATGTTTTGTATGCGAATCTTCTTGGCGCTTCGGTCGGGCAAGTCACTTATGAAGATTATTTCGGAGGGTGGTTTTTATTCAACGGCAAGACCGAGGCAGTGATAAGTTTGCTGGATGAGCCGGAACCGCATAAGCGCTTGATGCAATTGGATTCGACTGGTAAAAGCACCCTTATCGAGGGTAATTTCTTGGTTGAAGATGTTATCCCCGGAGGGAGCGAAGATTTGCCGATGAAGATTATTTGGCAAGATAACCCCGCGAATCTCACTTTAGCGGAAATTTTGATAATTCTCGACGAAGCCAACGGTGTTTACGAGAGTACCGATTTGACGCAGGTCGCGGATCCGGGAGCTTACATCGCGGTGAATTCGGAAGATTATTCGATCAAGAAAAAATTCTCCAAGCTGAATAATTCTTTGAGTTTGCTTTATGACGACAATGAAATCTTGAGACTTTCCGCCAACGGACAAATTAAATTATTCTCCGCAAATTACGACTTAAGTGTTAATACGAATTACGATTATCCGGCGATCGCGGTTACTGTCGGAGGTGTTGAAATCGCGACAGTTTTGCTCGTGCCGAATTCGTTCGACGACGTGCATCTTCTCGACATGGATTTTGATTTGAGCGGTTATAAATCTCTTGATCCGGGAGTTTACATAAAGCAGTACGAGAGTACCGAATACGGTTTCGAACTTTCATTCAGCGGCAATTCGAGTATGGATCCGAAAGGTTGTTTCTTGGTTGATAATTTATCAACTCTGCCGTCGAGCCAAGCTCCATCCTTGGGCTATACTTCTTTGGATAAAGCACAGAACGAAGGGGGAATCGGATTCGATGGCGATAACAAAAATATTTTATTATTTTCGGGCGGCAACACGGCTGGCGAATCCAACAAGTATGCGGTTTCCGAAATCGGCGTACTGCTCGGCGACCCGACAATTTCAATACATGATCAAAACGACGTAAATACGCTGGGTTATACCAAAGACATCGGCAGAATGCTTTTATCAAGTTCAGATACGATTAAAGACATGGTGCCGTTGGATTACAACAATGACGGGCTACAAGATTTATTGATCGCTTATGAAACCGGCGAGATTAAACTTTTACAAAATTACGATTCGGAAGAACGATTTAAGGATCGCGGAACTTTGTTGAATATAGTTACGGGGATTTTGAGTTTCGACCATGCGGATTTCGATTTGGACGGATATGAAGATCTCGTTGTGACCACTGAAGATGCGTGTATCGAGGGTGAAGTTTGCGTTTATGTTTATAAAAATAACGAGGGGCAGTTTATAAGAGAAAATTTGGATCTGGATACAGGCGATCAGGTTTATCAAATATTGGCGGAGGACATGAATAATGATGATTACGCCGATTTGATTACGTCGGATAATGTCGGAACGATTAAAGTTTTCTATAATAAAAACGGCAAGATAGACGGCGAGGGTGATTATTTGGGCAATCTCGGTATAAAAGTTGATGACGAGGCGAATTTGGCGGAAGAGGTTTTTGTTTATTATGAAGGGATGACGATCGAGGATGACGCAACCACTTATGATTTGCCGATAGATGCGGCGTCGGGCTTCTCATCCTTTGATGAAAAATTCGGAGATAACAATCTCGATGGGTATTTTGCAGATATTTTGGGTACCGATATTGGTTCGCTTGAAATTGATTCGGGAGATGCGCAAGTGATGGAAGAGGTTGCTTTCGTGCAGGCTCAATCGGCTTCAAAATACGGGGTTGATGTCAACGGTGGCATCGTCGAACCCGGAGATGAAATAGAATATACGATAACACTTACGAACTCTTCGACTGCGCAGATAGATGATTTGTATCTCGCGGATACCGTGTCGGGACTTATCGATCCCGATTTGGAAAGTTTCGACGGCATGGAAATTATCGAGACCGGCGCCACCGACAAGCCTTTTGTAATTCGCGGCATCACTTTGCCCGCGGGAGACAGCATTGATATTTCTTACAGCGCTTATGTTTTGTCAGTCCCGCAAGTGAATATTTCCACGGGAAACGATTTTGACGATTATGTTGATGACGATTATCCGGATGTTGTCGCCTCCCCTGTCGGAAACCCGACCGGGCAGGTTGTTTATTTCTACTCGAACGGCTCTTACATAGAGTCCGATGGAAGAGTTTTGAGTTTGCTTACCGGAACAAGGAAAATCAATTATACGGAAACGACTTCGGATGCGGTTGACACCGAAGAGGTTTCCAAAAATCTTATAGAAGAAGTTTTGGCAAATGCCGGGCTCCCGAATATAGATTTCGATACGGACAATAACGATAACGGCACGCCGGACGATCTCGAGACCGAAGAAGAGGATGAATTGCCGGCGTTTTTGGACAGTATCATGAGCCAGCGAAATAACGATGCCGATTCGGACGGACTGATTGACGACTGGGATTTGGTGCCGAATGTTGACGATATCTCGCAAATGGCTATAGAAAGCGAAGAGAGTGAGGACGACGGAGTGCCGGATGCAGAGGCGCTGAGTCTTGATGTTGATGTGGAACTTGTGTCGGATGAGGTTGCGGGTGCGGTTGAAGAGGTTTTGTCGTCATTCATATGCGGTGGAGGATGCATAGCGAGTCCGCTGAATGTGGCTTTTTTGAGCATGGGTGCTTTTAATTTCTTCGGTGTCCCGACCGGATATTTCCCCGGTTTCCCGATTTTCGGAGTGATGTCGCCACCGCCGTTTGTGTGTATCGGATTCGTATGCGACGCGCCGACTTCTTTCTTGAGAATCTATTTGGATATAACAACCACGTTGGGGATCGCAACCGCGTTTTGTGTCGGACCTTATCCGACCGGAATGTGCTGGGCTTTCAACTTGCCGATATTGCAGGCGACCGGCATATGCGACACGATCAATTCGGCCATTTCCGCCGCGCTGTCGGCGGCCGGGGCGATGATTACGGAAGGGGCTTCCACCATATTTTCATCGGATTCGGGATCGTCTTCGGGCGGAGGCGGGAACAGTGGCGGATTTAACAATTACAATTTGGGAAGTTACGAAGTTTCGTCTTCTTTCGATTCAAATATCCAAGTGCCGGGATTTCCTTCGATATTCACCGAGTGGTGGAAACGGCAGAAGTTTGAGATTACGCAAATGCTGGATTTGCCCGATATATATTTGATTTTGCCGGATTTGTCATCCATCGCGAGTTCTTTCGTGCCTTCGACAAGTTGGTCGGGGTTGAAGAGTACCGATTTGAACGGGCTTTCAAAAGTTCTTACTTTGGTAAACAGTTTGCCGATAGTGAATATCAAGGTGACGCCGGTGACATTGGTTGTGCCAAGTTTATCGCAGGAAGAGTTTTTGAAATATAAAGAAGAGGCTGAATTATGGCTTAAGAATGTCAAAGCGCAATGGGATGAAATCCGCGAGGATTGGGTTGAAAACGGTTTCAATCTCGAAGTCCAAGGTATTGATGAACTTATCGCGAATGTTGAGGCCAATATACAAACAATTGACGAATATTTGGAATTGCCGATGAAGATTATCGAATACAGACAAGCGATTGTGCTTTTGGTCGAACAAATAGTGTGTTGGATAGACGCGATTGTCAGTTATTTCGGAGGCTATGTTTTCTTGAACATGGAACGAGTGGAAGCTTGGGGACAGTTTGTGAAAGATGTTATTGACGCTTTCAAAAGCTGGAAAGCTCTTTTCCAAGTTGCGATCGATTATCAAGACTCCTGCGGAAGTTGCAAGACGCAAAGAGGCAGTTTGATGGAACTTTTAATGAAATTGTTTGTCTTTATACCCGATATCCCGATTATAGATCTGCCGAAATTGCCGGATATAGTTTTGGATATTTCGCAAATACAGGCCGGAGTTGAATTTACCATACCGGAGCTCGATTTTAAGGCCGAGCCGATGATTTTGCCCGATATACCATCTCTCGACCTGCCCGGCTTGCCAACTATCGGCGTTGCGCTTGAAATACCTTCCATCCCGTTACTGCCAAATCCGCCCGATTTGCCGGATTTGCCGGAACTTCCTTCTTTGTCTTTGCCGGATTTACCCGATATACCGCCTCCGCCGGAAGTTCCTTCTTTGGATGCTGAAATCGAAGTGGCGTTGAAAGTCATAGGCAATATAATCAGAATCGTTTGTTTGGTATGGCAAGGTTTGATGCCTACGCCGGAGAACCAGCTCAAGACCAAGATGGAAGATCTCACTCAAAGACCGCTTGATGTCGTATTCCCGTTTGATGTGAGTGCGTCGTTCAGTTCATCTTCGATCTCTTTCGATTTCGTTCAAAGGATTGAAATTATCGCAAGAATGAATTTGTCCGCGGAAACCACGTTTATAGTTGACGCCGTGCAACAGGTCGCCGATGTTTGGAATGTTTTGCCGACGGCTTTTGTGTCCGGATTTAATGAGGTTTCTTCAGGAGTAACGGATGTCTTGCAAGAGGGTTCGGACGCCGTCACGGATGCCGCCGAGACCGTCACCGAAATCGACGTGGATGTTGATCTTGGCTCTTACGAAGATCAAATTTTAATCGAACAAGGAGTACTGTTTGTGCAGGCGCTTGAGAATTTGAATGAAAAAGTCGCCGAATATAATGATGCGATGTCGGGTGATATCTCTTTGGTTGCCGGACAACATACCGTAGCGCCCGAGGAGCTCCCCTCTTACGATGAAGTCGCCTATAAAGATTACGGTCAATATGAAGATTTGCTGGCCGGTACCGCGTCGTCGTCTTTGATTCAACTGAAAGATCAATTGGTGGCTTATGTTGAAAACAGCGAAGAGTTAAATGATGAAATTGAGGGAAGCGGATGGGACGGTCTGGGCAGGCTGATAGTTCAAGACTCTCCTTATTTGCTTGCCGACTACACCAATGATGGCGAATGGACGAATGCCGGAGATTTTGTCGAGTCTTTGGAAGAGACTGCCGATTTGACTGGCGAAGATTTGAGCGATATTGAAGAAAATATGACCGACACGGTAAATGAATTGTTTGCCGATACTACCGAAGATGACACCTCCGACTCCTCTTACAACGCGCTTACTCCGATCACAAAAGGATTGTTCATTTACAACGAAGAAGAGGAGGTCAGCGAACGTCTCATAAGTTATACGGGCGAAGCTTCCGCGGACAGTTCGATAGTTATGTTCGACATGGATAATGATGGCGATGATGACATTGTTTACAGTTATGGAGGCTCCGTTTATTTAAAAGAAAATTACTCCGATGATCCTTCCGATCTCGACAACTATTCCGGCGTTCCGAGACTTGCCAGCTTGGATTATTTTATGCCGAATGAAGTGAGTATCAATTTGTTTGCCAGCAACGATATAGGTAACGAAGAGGCCAATATGACATTCTCGTCGGAAACGGATTCGGTCGGTTACGAGGTGCGATATTATGAAAGTCCGTCATCTTTTGATTTCGATGATCCTCCGCTTGGGATTATCAGCGTATTAAATTCTCCCGAGAACGAGTCTTTGACATTAAGCGATTCCACCGGGAATTCTTATACCGGCGGCACCGAAATAACCGGCGATTCCGAACTTATTTTGGCAAGTTCGTATGAAGATTTGATAATGATCCCCGCAAATGCACCGTTTATTTTGAGCGAAATCTCAAAAGGGTTCGCTTATGTGAGTGAAAGTAATGGCGGCTTGATTTTGAACTCTTATTTGAGAATTCCGGTTTATAAAAACGGCGAAACTACCGTTACGAACGGCGACATCATACATACATTGCAGGACAGCGAAATCACGATTGATCTTTCCCCTCTCGGCGGATCCGAAATGAGTCTGATTTTGAAAGAAAACACCGTGTTCGTCGTCCCCACTAATTTCACTTTTGATTTCGATTTCAGAGTTGAAAACGGCGGAGTTGAAATCATAGATACCTCCGAAGAGAACAGGCAAGTCGAGCAACCTTTGGCGGAAGGAATGTTGTTATTTGAAGGAGATATTGCGGACTCCGATTCGGGAAGTGCGACCGTAGCCTTGTTGTATGGAGGAACCGTCTCGATTGCGAACGGGCAAGTTTATTATTATAAAGAGTTGTCCGATCCGGCAAATCCGACTTTGGATATAACGCTCGATAACGGCAATTATTACGCGAAAGTTTGGAGTGTAAGCGCCGAAGGAGAGTATTCGACTTCGTCCAACGCCGTTTTGTTGGCGCCGCAAATTTGCGCCGATGAAAGCACCCCTTATATAGATGTGGGACCTTTGACTAAAGATTTGGCGATATTCAGCACCATGACGCTTTCCGCAGAAGGGTCCTTTGATACCGAGTCCGATATCGTCGCTTATTATTGGGATGGAGTTGCGGGAGAGGCGACATTTGAAGTCGGACCTTATGACGAAGTCGGCGAGCAGTATGTTGAATTGCAAGCGATTGATGAAGCCGGCAATACGGCGATTCAAACCATCACGATAAATGTTTACGTGCCGGATATTTACATAAGTACCGTTTCCACCGTAAATAACGAAGTTACGGGCTATACCGATCCGGCGGCCGGCGACATGCCGTTTATTTTGATAAGAGATCGAGATGGCATTATCGAACAAGTAATTACCGATACCGCCGATGAAAACGGCAAATATTACACCGATTCGGATGGCAATTATAAGATTGAGGGGCTGGATTTGGATGACATTATTTTGATTTTAAATAGTGATGGCGAGGTTATTGCTGAGTTCGATCCTTCGACCCTTCAACTTTTATCTACGGATGAAAGATACGGCGTTGATGTTTTACCAACCGATCTTGAGTGGCCGACGAGGTTGATTGTTTATGAGATTGCCACCGGTGAAATTTTGCAAAGTATTCTTTTGGTTACGGATTCAAATGTTGATGTCACGGTTCAAGAGTCGGATTTCGAGTTCACCGCCGAGACCATACTCGGACTGAATGGCGTTCACATGAAAGTGCTTAATGATTTCGAATTCGAGATTAATAAAATAGGCGCCTCCGATCCCCTATTCCCCGGTGGAATCGAGGTCATAAAAGACGGCGAAAGGGCCGCGCTGGCGACATCCGACGGAAATATTTATCTGCTTAACGATAATTTCGATTTGTCGCTGAAGGATGCCGATTATTTGAGTGAGCCGCTTATGATCAATTTGGATTACGAGGGCGATGTTATGGCTGAAATATTTATTTCTCCGAGTTCCGATTCGGTTTATGAAGAGACCACTCAAAACCTTGGTTTGCCATTGATGTCGGAGGGCTCTTCCGACATGGCGCAAGAAGATTCCGATGGTGGCGGGGTGTCCGATGAAATCGAGCTTATTTACGGACTCGATCCTTTAGACAACTTCGATGATGCCGAAGATTCCGACGGCGACTCCTTAAGCAATATTCAAGAAGCGACATTGGGAACCGATTTGTTCGATTCGGATTCCGATGATGACGGAATTTCCGATTACACCGAATTTATAAATGATATGGATCCGTTGTCCCCGGTCGTCGAGCCTTTCGAAGATATTTCGATTGACGATCCTTTGTTTATAGATATTTACGACATGGTGGAGAAAGGCATTTTGAGCGGTTACGATGTTGATGGACTTACTTACTTCATGCCCGATCAAGAAATAAACAGGGCGGAATTTACCAAGATTATTTTGGCGATACTTTGTATAACGCCGAGCGACGAGGCTTCTTTGGCTCCGAGTGTGTTTAACGATATCTCTTATGAAAGCGGGGCTTGGTATTATGATGAGACAAAAGAGTCTTATTTGAGAGATTTCATTACCGGCTATCTCGGCGAGCTTGATTCGAACGGGATGGCTCCGTTTAAACCGGGTGCGAGTATAACGCGAGCCGAGGCGGCAAAAATAATACTTGAAGCTTTGGATAAAGAAGGATTTATAAATCTGGGAGATATTGCTGTCGGTGAACCTTGGTATGAACCGTATATGCAAATAGCTCAGGATTTGACTCCGTATTTGATTTCTCCTGCGGGAGATGAAAGTTTCATACTTACGGCGGAAGAGGCCGCCGATCCGACACATGAAATAACCAGATACGAATTTGTAGAGATGTCGGTCAGGGCTTTACAAGCTTATAACTGCTATGAAGTGGATTATGACGGCGATGGCTTAAGCGATTGGGAAGAAAATAATATTTACGCATCGGATCCTACGGATTCCGACACGGATGATGGAGGCGTATATGATGGCGAGGAAGCTTCCCTTGGTACGGACCCTCTCGACTATACCGACGATGATTGGGATGGTGACACGTTAAATAATAACGATGAAACCGATTTGTATGGTACGGACCCAAATGATGCCGACACCGACGACGGAGGAATCCCCGATGGAGTAGAGGTGAACAGAGGATCGGATCCCCTAGATCCTTCTGATGATTATATAAGCGGATCTCTGCTCCTGGAGTTGGATCCGGGCATCTATTTTGTTACCGATGAGTGTTTGTATTGCCCATGTCCTTCTTCGATAGAAAACGGACAAGATGCGATGGCCGGCGATATCATTTATACTGCGATTACGAACACAGACAATACGGAAGTTTACGCAATAAGTAACGAATATTCATTGTCAGAATGAAAATAAAAATAAAAAAACCAGTTACGGACATATTGTTGTTCTTTTTGTTCGTGATTGTTTTAAGCGCGGTTGTCGATGTCGGGATTATCACTTTGGCGGAAGAAGGCGAAGAAGCGTCAGTGGGAGAAACGGCAACCGAAACGGCCTCTAGCGAGTTTGATTGCAACACGGCGATTATGGCGTATTTAAGCGCCGCCGATCCGGCGTTGGAGGAGTTTTGGAATCAGGTTTTAACCAGCGAGGAGCAAAATTCCGGTCTTGTGGATTTGGTTTTGGAGGCGCAAAACGCGTATGAAGCGGCCGCTCAAGAAGCTTTGGACGGCACGCTTGCCACGGCCGGCGGTAAAAGCCTCGTGGATGTTACCGACAAAATAGCCGAATGCCAGGGCATCATAGATGAGCATGTGGAAGCCAACGAGAGGGTTTTGGTAACGCAAGTGGCGTCGAGCTCGGCAGGTAAAAAAACCACCGCCCTTTTGGAAGAGTACAAATGGCTCAATGAAAAACTTCGCGATATGACGACCGATGTCGGATATGTAAACGCTTATTTGAAAAAAATGTCCGATATGTTCCCGGGATTTCTGAAGCAATGTATCAAAATGTAAAATTTATGCATATAACGGTTTTTAAAAATTGGAGAGTCTGCCTCGCGTTTATAATCATGGCGATATTCGTGAATTACAATATTATTTCCGCCGCGGATGACGACGAAACTGGCAAATACGGGAGAGAAAATTACGGCGATTTGGAAGATGCGATATCCGCTTATCATGAAAACATCAATAAGATTTTCAATGATAAACTTGAGATTATGGTTGAGGCGGAAGATCCGATCACCGAACCGCCTTCGGATGATAGCCCTTGCACCGATGAAAATGTTTCGACTTACTGTGTCGCGGAATCCGCGATCGTTGAATATATGGATTTTCTTGCCGGCTTACAGGAGCATGCGGCTTACGCCACCGACGCTTCTCAAGCCTCCACAACTATTTCCGAAATGACCGAATACGCCGCCTCGCGCAGTCAAATCATATCTTTGGAAAAAGAGTATGCGCTCAAAGCTCTCGATATGGCATTGGCGGTTTATAATGAGTTTCAAATAATGTATCCCCTGCATAAAGAGTATCAAGATATTATAAAAGTTCTTGAGTCTTATAATTCCGCCTTGGCGGATTTCAGAACCACTCTCGCTGAGTGGCCCAGTGATTTTATTGACGCATCAACAACGGACTGCAAATAATGAAAAAAACTTTCGATCAAAAATGGGGCTCCAAAATACTGATAGCCGTTGTGGTGATCGTCTCTTTGTACTCTTTCGCTCCCGTTGTTTTCGGAGAGTGGGAAGAGTATTATAAGACGATGGACGACTCGTCGGGAGACAAATACAAAGATAACGGACAAAATTTATATTATTATGTTTATGATAAAGTCAAAGTCGAGCCGGCTACCGCCGCTCTCGAATCTACCGCAACTTATTTCGGTTATGGCACGAGCGATTCCAATCTAGATTATGTAACCGCCATAGTTGACGGAAATACCGATGGGAGTTTGTTGGGCGCGGATCCGATGACGGTTTTTGATTCTTCCGCCAGCGAATACGAAGAAATCGAAGATTTGAGCACTATACAAGGACGATATGAAAAAAGCGCGGTAATGAAAACGTATTTTTACAACGCTTTGGCCAATGAATCTTTAAGAAGCGAACTTTCCGTCCAAACCGAAACCAACGAAATGTACGCGAATGGCGACACTTCCGATTCGGGTTTCGACTTGATCACGGATTTAAAAACCATTGAATACATATTGTTCGCAGGCGTAACCGACACTTGGACCGGCGATGATTCTGTTTCCGGCGATGACGATTCCGCGGAGACGGATGAAGATTTGACAAGATCTTATGAAGGAGAAGCCGTTTCCGCCACCAGTGACGATACCGTGACATCCGAATCGGAATCCGAATCCGCATCCACATCCGATGCCGTATCCGCCGAGGGAGCCGAGAAGTCCGAAGAAGATACAGCCGAAGATATTTCCGAGAGTAAGCTCGAATGTTTCGATGACGATACTCTTTCCGGCGCGATATCCGATTTCCAAGAAAGCGCCGTTGGCTCCGAATCATCCGACACCGCTGAAAGTTCGGCCGACAATGGTGGCGGAAAGTCCGACGATAATGGCACCGACGCAACCGCCTCGACAGCGGAACCGACCGCCGCAGATGATTTTTACAACTCTTTGGAAGGTCCCGAATCCGCCGATTGGTCGAGAGAACTCCCTTGCGATGATATTTTATGTCTGGAAATCAATTTCATAACCGGCGATGACGAAGATTATTCTTATCAAGAGACCGACAATTGTATCGCTTGCCATATAAGTTATATCAAACAAACTCTCGCGGATGTCACTTCGCACGACTTAAGTCCGAGCAAGTTGACCGGAAGTATGATGGAAGATGCGACTTGTAAATCTTCTTTTTCGGCATTGATCCCGAGTTTCGGCGTTTTTGTTCTTACCAATCCGATTTTGACTCCGCCGAACGATGATATCGTCGTTTCCGTGGGTGATATAGTCGCGAATTTAAAAGAGGCTTTATATCCGAATACGACAACCGGCGCAGTCGCCTCCGATTATTCTTCTTTAACCGATAAATATACCGCTTTGGTACAAAGCACTTACGGCACGACTTCTTTGGTCGCCAGCACCGATGAAATCCTTAACCTAACGATGCAGGAATTGGAAACACAAATAGAAGCTTTGACCGAGTATTCGATAGCGACGCAACTTTCCGATATGAACACCATGTATCAGGCTCTTTCTTATGAGATGGCTCAAACAAACTCTTTCTTTACCGCGATTGAACTTTTACTTCTCGACGCGCAATTGTATTTGGATTCGATATCTAAAAAAGATTACATCGAATGATTAAAAAAATTACAATTTGGATTTTGAGTCCGCTTATGGCGGTTATGTTTTGTGTCCCAGTTTCATATGCCGCCGACGAGGATACCGAGTGTGGCAAAGGATTTGTATCTTTTCTTTCTACGGTTATAGACCTCCAGGATTTCTCCGTGTATTGGTACGATATTTTCACCAAAAACATGTGCGAGGTCGAAGATATTTTCGCCTTGGAAGAAGAACTTGATTCGATTCGCGAATCCATAAGAGAAAAATATTACGCGTGCGACTACAACGGCTTAAGCGACATGGAAACCGAATATAAGGCGAAACGAATGGAGCTTTATTTTGTCAGAAATGCGGCAAGTTCGGCTTTGGAGTCCATGACGGGTAGCGAAATCGAGACGCTGTCGTCCGAGATAGGCGTATATTTGGAAGGGTTTTTATATGATGAAATGTATGGAAAATTCGTTACCGAACAAGAGTGGTTTGAAGGACCCGATTTCGACGTTTATTTTTATTCTTTTATTGAAAAATACTCCGATAATATCGAAAACTATCTAACCGGCGCTTGCGGATGGAGCGGAGTTGTTGAGAAATGGAACCACATCGGCGAAACCGTTGACGCGATAAAAGAAGCATTCCAATCCGAAGACGATAACGAAGATACACCCGCCGAGGCCGGAGCCAAAGATGCGCCAAAAAACGACGAGGAAGGATTTTTCCAAAAACATTTCGATTTCTTTTTTGATCCCACGACGAGTTTCCCCGGATTTCCCGATTCGTCGTACAACAGCGGCATAGTCGAATCTTTTGACTCTTACGTCGATGCGCTCGACACTTACGACACCGAATATAACGAAGCTCAACTTTTGGCAAAATATAAAACTTTATATAGTGAAGGTGGTGCCGAAATATCTTCGGCTTTGTCGGCGAGCTTGCAGGAACTCGAGGGGATATTGACCATTTCATCCAAAACCGATATACCGAACGCGAAAAAATTGGCACATAAGATTGCGAAGAAGCAGTGCGGGAACTAGGCAGTGTTCACATATATTTTTTACGATGCAAAAAATATATGTGAACACTGCCTAAATCTATCGTTTCACCACCGACATTATCGTCCCCTTGCAGTTTGTTTTGATCAAGCTTCGCGTGAGACTTCGTTGTTGCCTCGTTTCTTGCAGATAGACCGGAATTTCGTGGCGACAGTATGGACAGAACTCTTTTCTGTTCGAGACGGATTTGCCGCAGTTTAGACAGTTTAACAGCATATGTGAGGTTAGGAGTAGCTTTTGTCCAAGAATGAATCCAGATCGCTTTCCCTTATTCTATAAACGCGTCCAAATTTAATTGCCCTAAGTTTTCTTTGCTTGATGAGCTTAAGCACCGTCAAATGGTGTAGTTGAAGTGTCTTGGCCACTTGCTCGGGTGTCATAAGGCTACCGCTCATGATCTCTTTGATTTAATTTTGTTTAACTTTGTTTAATTATAACACTCTTTGTTTAATTTTTCAAATTTTTGTTTTTGTTTTTGTTTACGAGTTAAAGTTTATCATATTTTCGCGAGTTTAAAATGGTTTTATAAATTTTTAGTTGCGTTTGATGCTATTTGTTTTGCTTTAAAAGAATTAAAGATGTTTTATCTAATCTGATTATATTTTATTAAATCCCGTTAAATATCAAAAGTACCCCATATTGTGCAAAAGACAAATTTCCCGTCCCGCTACAGCCCCACCTTTGCCAACCACTTCCCCGTATATGACTTTTTCTCTTTCGCTATTTCTTCCGGCGTACCCACCCCCGTTATTTCCCCTCCTTCGTCTCCTCCTTCGGGTCCCAAATCTATAATATAGTCTACCGACTTAATGACATCCAAATTGTGTTCGATTGTGAGCACCGTGTTGCCTTTATCAACCAGTTTCTGCAAAACATCCAGAAGCCTTTTAACATCTTCAAAATGTAAACCGGTTGTAGGCTCGTCTAGAACATAGAGCGTTTGACCCGTAGCTCTTTTGCAAAGCTCGGTCGCCAATTTTATTCTCTGGGCCTCGCCTCCCGACAAAGTTGTTGCCGGCTGTCCCAAATGTATATATCCCAAGCCGACTTCGGAGAGTGTTTTGAGTTTGGTTTTAACTGCCGGGATAGACCTGAAAAACTCCAACGCTTCATCAACCGTCATATCGAGGACGTCGGATATATTTTTGCCCCTGTAAGTAATTTCGAGGGCTTCTTGGTTGTATCTTTTACCCTTACAAACCTCGCAAGGGACGTAGACATCCGGGAGGAAGTGCATTTCGATTTTCTTGATGCCGTCGCCCTGGCAAGCCTCGCAACGTCCGCCCTTGACGTTGAAACTGAATCTGCCGGGTTTGTAGCCGCGCATTTTCGCGTCGGGCGTTGATGCGAAAAGTTCTCTTACGTCTGTGAATACTCCGGTATATGTCGCCGGATTCGATCTCGGCGTTCTGCCTATCGGCGATTGATCGATGTTGATGAGCCTATCCAAATGTTCAATGCCTCGGATTTCTCTGTGTGCGCCGGCAAAAACTTTCGATCTGTTTATTGTCGCCGAAACTTTTTTGACCAAAATATCATTAATAAGAGTTGATTTGCCGGAACCGGAGACACCCGAAATGCCGACGAAAGTGCCGAGAGGCAATTTTACATCTATATCTTTCAAATTGTGCTCGCATGCGCCTAGAATTTCTATGAATTTGCCGTTTCCTTCTCGCCTTTTTTCAGGGATGGGTATTTGCTTCTTACCTGAAAGATATTGGCCGGTTATCGATGTTTTGTCTTTTAAAATTTCTTCGGGCGTGCCGGCGAAAACCACCTCTCCGCCGTGTTTACCCGCGCCCGGTCCGATATCGAGGATATAATCGGCCGCGAGCATGGTGTCTATGTCGTGTTCAACCACGATCACGGTATTACCTATGTCACGAAGCGAGTGGAGGGTTTTTATTAATTTTTCGTTGTCGTTTTGGTGCAAACCTATCGAAGGCTCGTCGAGAACGTAAAGGACTCCGACAAGGTGAGAACCGATTTGTGTCGCAAGCCTGATTCTTTGCGCTTCCCCGCCGGAAAGAGTGTTTGCCGCTCTGTCCAAAGTGAGATACGATATACCGACGTTGTTTAAGAATTTCAATCTGTTGAGAACCTCTTTTAAAATCGGCTCGGCGATTATTTTCTCCATTTCGGTCAGATTCAAGCTCTCAAAAAAATCTTTTGCCGATGCTATCGAAAATTCCGTCGTATCTATGATGGATTTCCCATTCACAATTACCGAAAGCATCTCTTTTTTAAGCCTTTTGCCGTGACATTTCGGGCATTTGAGCACGCGCATGTAATCTTCGATTTTTCTTCTTATGTAGTCCGAGTCTGTTTCCAAATATCTTCTTTCCAAATTCGGAATCACGCCTTCAAACCTCGTCTTATATTCTCCTTCAAAAGCTCCGTTTCCATCGAGGGATTCCATTTTGACGCTATATTTTTCATCGCCTGTCCCGTAGAAAACTTTTTTCAAATCTTCTTCATCCATTTCCGAAACCGCCACGTCTATCGAGAACTTATGTTTTGTGGCTACCGCCTCGAGAATCCTGTTGTACCAACTCAAATGCGATGTTGTTGCCGCCCAAGGTATTATCGCTCCTTCGCTTATCGAAAGCGATTTGTTTGGAATTACGAGGTCAGGGTCGACTTCCAATTTCGTACCGAGTCCGTGACATTGTTCGCATGCGCCGTGAGGACTGTTGAAAGAAAAATTTCTCGGCTCGATTTCCGGCAAGCTTATTCCGCAATCCGCACATGCGAATTTTTCGGAAAATATTTGCCTCTCTTTTGTTTCATGATCTTGAACTATAACCGATCCATTGCCATGTTTGAGCGCCGTTTCTATCGAGTCGGCAAGTCGCGTTCTGTTCGGATTCGGCAGGTCTATTTCTTGTCCGGACGTCAGCTTTTGGACCATTTTTCCGAGATCTTTAACGATCAATCTGTCTACGACTATATCGAGTGAATGTTTTTTATTCTCATCAAGTTCTGGGACTTCCAAGATGCTGTACATTTCGCCATCCAAAACAACTCTGACAAAACCTTCTTTTTTTATGTTCTCTATGGCTTTTTGAATCCCGCCTTTTCTGTCGTTTATAACAGGTGACAATAAAAGCACTCGCCTTCCCTCTTCCATGGCGGCGACATGGTCAACTATTTGGCTCGGGTTTTGCCTGGTGATCGCCTTGCCGCATTTATAGCAGTGCGGGTGGCCGATTTTCGCAAAAAGTAATCTCAAGAAATCATAAATCTCCGTGACTGTACCGACGGTTGAACGAGGATTCCTGGTTGCTGTTTTTTGATCTATTGAAATTGCCGGCGAAAGGCCTTCTATCGATTCGACTTCCGGCTTATCCATAAGTTGTAGAAATTGTCGCGCGTAAGTCGAAAGACTTTCCACGTATCTTCTTTGCCCTTCGGCATAAATAGTATCGAAAGCCAATGATGATTTCCCCGACCCCGACAAACCCGTAATAACCGTCATTTTGTCGCGCGGGATTTTTACATCTATGCTCTTGAGATTGTGAATTCTGGCTTTCTTTACATATATGTGATCGGCGTGCATGGGATAAAGAGTTAAGAAGATTGAACGCGAAATAAGCTGGTGGAGGATAACATAAAATCGAGGGGTGAGCAAATTTTGTTAGCATACGAATACTTGGCATGGCGTCGCGATCTGATAAAATTGGGATCATGGGAACAGAACAAAATGATAACAAACCTGAAGAAGCCACTCTGCGAGGTCGTACATGTACAAACATGGGGGTTGGTCCGCAATCCGGTCCTTCCGATATTTATTTGGGGCTTGGTCAATGGCAACGTGATATGGCGGCCTTGGTAAGATCACTGCCTCCCGAGGATTTGGATAACGATAACATGGATGAGGATTCAGATCGGGCTCTTGCCGATGCTCTTGCCGATGGTAAGCCGACTGTATGACGAAACGTTGTCGTATCGAATTATCGTAGGTTTTTCGTGAAATCCCGACACGGGTTCGGCGTGCTATGACGTGGGGGCGGAGGCGATTTTTACATTAAAACCTTGACCGCGCAACGCACAAGGTTGTTTCGTGAAATGTTGCGAAATTTCGACACGAATTCCACTT
>LCFW01000001.1 GCA_000999315.1 Candidatus Peregrinibacteria bacterium GW2011_GWF2_43_17 | reverse complement strand
TCGCAATGCTTTTTGCTATCTGTTGCACAGAATAACATTTTACGCGTCAATCCTTCGCTTGTTTAGGACCGTCCTCCAATTTCATTGTCGGACGGTCTGCGCGCTCCTCATGTCGTGAATCCAGACATGTTATGCGCCAACCATCGTAAAAAATATATGTGAACACTGCCTAAGATCGTTCGCTCCGCTCCGACCTGCTACTCCGCAAAAATCTCGGTCCTTCTTTCCCTTATAACCTCGACTTTCACCTGTCCCGGATATCTCAAGTCGTTTTCGATTTTTTTGGCTATTTCATGCGACAGTTTTATGGCTTGCAAATCGTCAACCTTCTCGGGATCAACAAATATGCGAACCTCTCTGCCGGCCTGAATGGCGTAAGATTTTTTAACACCGTCAAAAGAGTCCGCAACATTTTCGATTTCATCAAGCCTCTTTAAGAAGTTATCAAGATTTTCCCTATTGGCACCCGGTCTCGCAACGGAAATCAAATTCGCCGCTTGAACAATTTTAGCCTCAAGACTCTCCGCTTCGACATCACCTTCATGAGCCTCGACACAATGAATCACTTCGGGCGTTATGCCAAATTTTTTCAAAATATCACGACCGATAAGAGCATGACGGCCTTGAATCTCGTGATCCACGGCCTTGCCTATATCATGGAGCAAGCCCGCCTTCCTGCATATATTCGCATCAGCCTTAAGCTCTGTCGCCATATGCGCCGCCAAAAACGCAACCTCCATGGAATGTTTCAAAACATTCTGCCCGTAACTGACACGGAACTTCAAACGACCAAGTATTTTGATCAGATTCATTGGCAAACCAACAACGCCTGTCTCGACAGCCGCTTTTTCTCCCAATTCTTTAATCAAAGTATTAACCTCCTCTTTGACACGAGTAACCATCTCCTCAATCCTAGCCGGATGAATTCTTCCATCCTCTACGAGTCTTTCTAAAGCGATTTTCGCAATATATCTCCTGACAAGATCAAAACCGCTTATGATTATCGAACCTGGCGTATCGTCAACTATCACATCAACACCCGTAATCTCTTCAAAAGTATTGATATTCCTACCTTCCCTACCGATAATACGACCTTTCATTTCATCGTTTGGCAAAGCCACTATCGTAGCCGTAGATTCAACCGCAGTTTCGGCGGCATATTTCTGGATCGCGTCAGCGATAATATGTTTCGCCTTGCCGTCAGCCTCTTCTCTCAGCTGAACTTCAAGTTTTTTAACATAAGCGACTATCTCATCTTTGGACTCCTCTTCAACTTTTTTCAAAAGAAGTTGCCTGGCTTCATCTTTGCTCAATTTTGCAACCTCCTCAAGTTGACCTTTTTGCTGCTCGTAAATCGCTTGAACTTCGAGTTTGAGCTGTTTTACAGAGTTGATTTTACCTTCAAGTTCCTCCTTTAACTTCTCGGCACCATCAAGTCTTTGATCCAAAGCATCCTCCTTCTTCACCAACCTCTCTTCCACAGCCTGTAATTTAGTCCTTCGTTCACGTTCTTCTTTTTTGGCATCTTCTTGGATTTTCCAAGCTTCATTTTTGGCTTCGAAAAGCAACTCCCTAACCTTTGCATCGGCATCACGAAGTATGCGTTGCTTTTCCTCCTCGGCCTTCATCTCCTCCTGTTTTTTCTGATTATTTCTGATATAAAAACCCACCCCTCCACCAACAGCCAGCCCTATAGCCAGCAATACAATATACGCGGTTGTACCCATTTTGATTTTTCGGTTACCACCCCTAGAACAAGAGAACGGTCTCTGTTTGAAACTTATGCCTTAGGACTTGGAACTTAGAACTATGAACTTAGCACTATAAGACTATGGTTTAAGTTTATCGAACTCTCGTCTAAAAGTTTTGATTTAATAAATTACAATGAAAATCTAGACTACGCACATCCCAATGTCAATACGGCCGCATTGACTTCCGGAACAGAAGGAAATAAAGTTGCCCCAGCCTAAACAAACAACATGTATCTAAAAATCGTTAAAAATGTAGTTGCGTTATCGTGGATTTCTGCTGTCATATACTATTACTTCACAAATCACGCCTACTTCAAAGGAAGCTGGTTATCTTTTGAGAAATGGGTGTTTTTCATACTTCTGATACCTCTGACATACGGTTGCTACGCCTTATACAAATGGTTCAACAACGATCAAACGATATTAAGGTTTAAATTAACCGCATTACGAATCGTCGCAATATTGGGAATTTTGATATATATAATGGGAAATTTCGCTTTTTATGTTGTATCTCCGTCTTTTTATACCGGCGATAACCTTTTTTATGATCAATCCGAAGAAGAGCTCGTCATGGTCGCCGACACATCCGTCATAGAAGATGATCAAACGCTTATTGCGGTAAGTCAATCTTCATTGGAAGGCACAAGGGAATCTTTCGACTGGATCCCGCAAGAACTGCAAAAATATTTCGTAATGCCGACTTTCTGGGATATCCAATTTGGTCTTATAACAAAAAGTGTCGCAATCATCCTGATTCTTTCGTTGATAACTTTGGTAACAATGTCTATCGGCAACACTCTGCTCAAATTTTTAATAAAGAAAAACGAACTCGATAAAGAAACATTGATAATTTCTCTGGGACTCGGGCTCGCGATAACCGCAATTATAACTTTTATACTCGCAAGCGTCGGACAATATAACCAAGTCGCAACCGTAACGGCTTTCATAATATTAACGGCAATAAGTTGGAAATCCTCCTTCGAAATCCTCAAGAAAACTTTCAAATACGAATATATCGCGGAAACAAAAGCTCTCAATTTCAGCCTCCTGACATTGGCAATTTTAGCGGTAGCGATATCCGCAAATTTCATAGACAACATCTCCCCGCTACCGAGAGGCTGGGACGGCATGAACCAATATGTAAACATCGCAAAAAGAGTCTCCGAATCGGGAAGCTTGATTCAAACCGGCGGCGTATATTATTGGGAACTTATCACAAACCTCGGATTTGTCATGTTTGATTGGATCACAATCGCACTCAACCTCACGGGATTTTATCCATCGCTTATAGCTCTCGTTGCACTCTACATACTCATAAGAAAATACTCTTCGTTCGGTTCAACATTAATGGCAATTGCGGCGATTTATTTAACTCCGATGATGCTATTTCACTCCGCCGAAGATAACAAGGTGGACCTCGCCCATCTCGCAATCGGAACGATTTCGATAATAAGCTTTATAAAAGCGTTGAATTCGTCGGACAAACGAGAAAAACTGGTCTACCTGGGCATAGCCGGCGCTCTTTTGGGATTTTGTTTCGGAATAAAAATCACATCGATGATGTTAATCATGACCCTGTTTGTTATCCTTTTATATAAAGAGTTTAAAATTTCGGGCTTGATAAGCGGCATCATGTTGGCAATCGGCCTGTTTATAACTCAAGGCACAGTCAACATAGGAAGTGATTACGGAATCACGGGAGAATATGCTCAAATAATCGGTCTCGCCTTAGCGGGAATATCTTTAATACCGCTAATAATAAAATTCATCACGGACAGAAGCTCAATTAAAAAACTGACCTTCCCGGGAATCATGGTCGCAACAAGCTTGCTGGTTTTCATGCCGTGGATGATAAAAAACTACACCGAAAACCATTCGTTAAATCCGGGACTCTTGGTGGGCGGAAAATCGGCGCAACCGACAATAGATTATCAAATGTTGGAAGAAGAGTACGGTCTCGATAGGGACTTATGCGAAAACACCGGTCTGCATGAGGAAATGGACAGATATATCGGCTACTCACCAATTGTACAAAGAATCATTACCCTGCCATGGCATCTCACCATGAATGACGACGGAGTATCAGGAATCTACGTTGATATCGGATGGATCTTTTTGGCATTGATACCGGGATTGATTTTATTTGTAAAAAGAGACCACTTTAAAAATCATGAAGTGAAACTCCTCGCCATGGGAACCGCAATCTATTGGTTCATTTGGCTGATAACCGCAAACGGAGTGATTTGGTACGGCATAAGCGGATTTGCACTGCTTGCGCTTCTCGTGGCGGTTTTGACAGATAACTATGAAAAAGACTTCAAATTCGGGAACAAAGCGATAAAAATAATCGTGACAATCTTTCTCATCTCGTCTTTGATGTTCAGATTGGATAACTTGGGCAAAGCTACATTGTTGCTTTACACAGCCGATACCGTTAACAAAGATCAGGCCATAACCAGTATTTTCACATACGCTCTCGACGTCCACGACCTTTTCGAAACCGATCAAGACGGACAAAACGACTTGATATGGAAAGTTGGCACCGCATTAAATTACTACATCGAAGACAATTTTTGGAGAACTTACAACGATCAATATTTGGACGACTTCAACTGTTTATATATTGAAAGGGATCCGGATCTTCTGACAACAAGATTGAAAGCATTGGGATACGGATATATTATTTTCGACTACTACACATATTCGTTAAGTCCAGACCCGGAAAGCACTCTGAGAGCGAAATATGATGCCGCGTTGGATTACATTTTGAATTACACCGATATCGTAATCCCGGACTATTTCCGCGGCCATTTGGTTGTCAAACTTCGATAAAACCCGCAACTTCGCTTTTTAACCTAATTTTAACATCCGTATGTTAGTAAACGGATATGCTCGACATTCCCGCGCAAATCGAAATTGTTGAAATTATGGCAAATCCCGAAGGCAAAGATTTCGGAGAAGAGTACGTTATAATTAAAAACACATCGAACGAAGAAGTCCATCTCGACGACCTTTTTTTGGACGACAAAGAAGGCGAAAATAGCCCATATAGCCTAAACGAAATCTCGATCCAACCTCTCGGCGAGATAATTTTAAAATCCTCGGAAACAGAAATTTCAATAAACAACGAAAATGATGAGGTAAGAATTTTGGATGAAAATCTTGACCCGGCAATCACAATCCAAATCGCAAAATCATATGAAGGACTCGCTTGGAACAACGCAAGCGGCTCGCCGCCGACCATAATGGAAGTATTCCCGAATCCGGAAGGATCCGACGACGGATTAGAATGGATAGAAATTGCAAACACATCCGACACCGCAATCGATCTTGCCGGCTATTTTTTGGATGACGGCAAAGAAGGAAGCAAGCCGTACGCATTGTCCGGAATTTTATATCCGTCCGAATATAAAATAATCACCGACTCCGAATCGGGAATAACTTTAAACAACACCGCCGATGAAGTGAGAATTATCTCCCAAGACGAAGAGATCGAAAAAATCGCATACGAAGATTCCAAAGAAGATAAAAGCTTCACACTGACAGAAAACGGATGGCAATGGACTCTTCCAGCAAAAGGCACGGCAAACACAACACAAGAAGAGGCCACGACAGACCTGGAAACACAAACACCCGCTCTAATCGAAATAGAAAACACAGAAGAAGAAAAAAAACTCACAGATATTCTCCCCTATTTTGCATCCGCACTGATAATCGGAACTTTAACCGCATACGAAAAGATTATGCGGAAATAAGCCAGACCGTCCGACAATGAAATTGGAGGACGGTCCTAAACAAGCGAAGGATTGACGCGTAAAATGTTATTCTGTGGAACAGATAGCAAAAAGCATAGCGAATCATTAAGCAAATTTAAAAACAATGAGTTTTCTTTAAAAGGTTCATTGTCGGACAGCCTGTCATTTCAACGTTTAGACTATTTCAAAAAAATCTTCTTGCACTGAAAAAATAAAACTGCTATATCAATTCTGTTCTAAAAAAAATATAAGCAGGTGGGAAATAAATCTGCCCGGAAGAAAAATTCGAACAACTTCAGAAAGTTCTGGAAGCTCGGACGAAAAGAATTAAACACTCAATACTTCGACATATCAAAAGACGGCGACCTGCTAATTAACGAAGGCAATTATCAATACAACGTCCGCGAAATCGCGGAAAAGTTCGGCACACCGCTCAAAATCATGATGCCTTACGTCATCGAACAAAGAGTGGAAGATTTGATAGACACATTCGACGACGCAATCCGCGAATACAAATATAAAGGACAGTTCTACTACCACTACCCGATGAAGGTTAACCAAAACCGGGAATTTGTATTACCAATCATAAGCGAAGGCGGCAATCTTGAAATCACATCCGCAAACGAACTTTGGGTGGTTAAACGCCTTTGGCAACAACACAGATTCAATTCTCATATAAAAGTTGTCTGCAACGGCCCGAAAACGGAACCATACCTTGCACTAATCGCGGAACTGAAAAGCAACGGACTCGACATCGTCCCGATCATTGAAGATCTTTCCGAATTGGAACTTTTACGAAAATTCCGCGGACAAATCGGTCTACGTGTAGATCTTGGAGTAAAAGTTGATTCATATTGGGACAAAAAATTCGAACGACACGGTATTTCAATCGACGAACTTTTCTCGGCGGAAAAAATCAGAAATCTAACAATGCTTCACTACCACACCGGATCTGAAATAAGAAAAGAGCAAGACGTTATAAGACCACTTCAAAAGGCAATGGAAATTTTCAGCGTACTTAAGAAAACCAACCCATCGTTGGACACGATAGATATTGGCGGAGGATTCCCGGGAAACTTTCACAAGAAAAAATTATTTCCGATGAAAAGCATCGTATACAGGATAGTAAGATTTTTAGAAAAATATTGCACGGAAAACGAACTGCAACCACCAAACATAATATGCGAATGGGGCAGTCACGTAGCGGCACCGGCGCAAATCACAGTATTCTCAATCGTCTCGGAAAAACTTATTCCAAAAGCATCGGCAAAAAAATGGTACATAATAGACGGCAGCTTCCAAACTCACATGCTAGACACCTGGGCAATCCACAAACAATGGCACCTCGTACCGGTCAATAACGCGAGAAACAAAAAACTTACAAGAACCTGGCTGGCAGGACTTTCATGCGATTCCGACGACAAATATACCGCCGGCGGCAATTACATTCTGCTTCCAAGACTTGAAGACCTGGAAAACGGCACTCCTCAATATATAGCGTTCTTAAACACCGGAAACTATCAAGACAGCTTCACGAATCATCACTGCCTCAACGCCGCCCCGGCAAAAGTTATCGTACAAAATGGCGACGTAACCTTAATAAGAAAACGAGAAACGCCCGATGATGTAGGAAAACTATTTGGGTGGTAGTCACGGAAAGCGAAGCGATTCCGTGACTTATATAAATAAGTTAGTTTCGTGCCAACGAAACTCCAAATAAAAATCACTTTCACATGACCAAACAATCAAATTTTGGAGGTATCCCGGAAAATTTCGCATCTTATAAGGCCGCGAAATTCGTAGTCGTACCTGTCCCATATGACGGAACAAGCACTTGGGGCAAAGGCGCCAACAAAGGACCTGCCGCGATTATAGACGCATCGTGCAACATGGAACTTTACGACATAGACACCGGCTCTGAACCTTATAAAAAAGGTATTTTTACGGATAAGCCGGTTAGCGAAAAATCTTCTCCCGAAAAAATGTCAAAAGAGGTCGAAAAAAGAGTTTCGGATCATTTGAAAAACAATAAAACAACGGTTCTACTCGGAGGCGAACATTCGGTAAGTATAGGAGCAATAAGAGCGCACGCGAAAAAACAAAAAATCTCGGTATTACAACTGGACGCACACAGCGACATGCGAGACACATACCTGGGATCATCTCACAATCACGCATGCATAATGGCTCGCGCCAAAGAAGTCGCACAAGTCGTTCAAGTTGGAATTCGCAGCATGGACACTTCCGAAAAAATTGATGAGAAAAGAGTATTCTTCGCAAAAGATATTCACGGCAAAAAAGATTGGATTAAAAAAGCCATCTCTCTTCTAACCGACAAAATTTACCTGACAATAGACCTCGACGTATTCGATCCATCAGTACTCCCGTCAACCGGCACCCCTGAACCGGGAGGACTAACATGGTACGAAGTTTTAGATTTCATAAAAGAAGTTGCAAAAACAAAAAAAATCGTCGGCTTCGACATCGTCGAATTGGCCCCGAACAAAAACGAGAAATCTTCCGACTTCGCCGCGGCAAAGTTGATTTATCAGATAATGGGGATGGTACGATAATGGTCGCATAGTAATGATTTTTTGCGTACAAAAAATCATCAACTACCGGTTGCAAGTTATTTCAAACCCCATTCCAAAAAACTGTAAATTCGCTTTTCAAAATAAGTCTTGCAAGCACGGACCAACATCAATATATTGTGGCTCGTCAGACAAAGACACACAATATATAGTGGCCAAGGGATAAGAAACCACTCTACAGGAAAGCTCGAAAGGAGCCCTGGTTTGTTGTGACAAAAAATCTACCTAAAACCACCTAAACAAATATAAATCATGAAAAAAATCATCAAAAGAGATGGTAGCGTTACGGATTTTAACCGCGAGAAAATCACGGAGGCGATTTGGAAAGCGGCGGAGTCAGTTGGCGGACAAGACAGAACGATCGCGGAAAACATATCAATCGAAATCGAGAAACTTTTAAACATCCTTTTCAAGGGCAAAAGCAACCCAACTGTCGAACAAGTACAAGACTTGGTTGAGAACATGTTGATCGAACGCAAACACGCCAAAACCGCAAAAGCCTACATACTTTATAGACAAAAAAGGTCTGAAATAAGGGAACAGCAGAAAGCAATCATGGGGAAAACCACTTCCCTACCATTAAGCTTGAACGCTCTACAGGTTTTGGAAAGAAGATACCTTTTAAAAGACGAGAACGGAAAAATAAAAGAGTCTCCGGAAGATATGTTCAGAAGAGTAGCAAAAAATATCGCAACGGCGGAGAAAAATTACAAAACCGGGAATCAAGAGGAAACGGAAGAGAAATTTTACAAATTGATGACTAACTTGGAATTCTTGCCAAATTCACCAACCTTGATGAATGCAGGAACAGATATTCAACAACTTTCAGCTTGTTTCGTATTACCCGTGGGAGATTCAATGGAGGAGATATTTGAAGCCGTAAAAAATGCCGCTCTCATTCACAAAAGCGGGGGCGGCACAGGCTTCTCATTCTCACGCCTACGCCCGCGAAACGACTGCGTTAAATCAACAACGGGCGTCTCGTCCGGCCCACTTTCATTCATGAGAGTATTCGACATTGCAACAGATGTAATCAAGCAAGGCGGGAAAAGACGAGGAGCAAATATGGGCATACTTCGAATAGATCATCCGGATATTTTGGACTTCATCACGATGAAATCGGACATGGTGACCTTGACGAACTTCAACATCTCGGTAGCGATCACGGATAAATTCATGGAGGCACTTGAAAAAGGCACCGAATATGAGCTTTGCAATCCAAGAAACGGTCAACCGATCCGAACTTTACCTGCAAGACATGTTTTTGATCTGATCCTCGACATGGCATGGAAAAACGGCGATCCGGGAGTGATTTTTATAGATACGATGAACAAAGCGGACAAAATCCCGCACACCGGTCCGATCGAAAGCACCAACCCATGCGGAGAACAACCTTTGAAAGCTTACGAATCATGCAACTTGGGCTCGGTAAACTTAAACAAAATCGTAGCGGGAGATGACATCGATTGGGACAAATTCAGAGAAATAATACACACGTCGGTACATTTCTTGGACAACGTAATAGACATGAACAACTTCCCAATCCCCAAGATCGCAGAAGTCAGCAGAAACTCACGTAAAATAGGACTTGGGATCATGGGATTCGCAGATCTTCTATATAGATTGGATATTCCATACAACTCCGAAGAAGGGATGAAAATGACGGAAAAGATCTTGGGATTCATGAGAGATGAAGCTGAAAATAAATCTGTCGAACTTGCCGAAAAAAGAGGCGTATTCCCAACATGGAAAGGCAGTTCTTACGAGAAAAAAGGCATAAAAATCAGAAACGCATGTCAAACAACGATAGCTCCAACAGGAACAATCGGCATGATCGCCGAGGCATCGGGCGGAATCGAACCGAACTTCGCAATTTCATACATCAAAAACGTCATGGACGGCACAGAATTGATTTACACAAACAAATATTTTGAAAAAGTTGCCAGAGAAAAAGGATTTTACTCTGAAGATCTCATGAGGGAAATCGCAAGACTCGGCTCTATACAAGACATAGAAGGGATACCGGAATCCACAAAAAAGGTTTTCGTAACGGCGCAAGACATAACACCGGAATGGCATGTCGAAATTCAAGGATTGGCACAAAAATATATAGATTCAGCGGTATCCAAAACGGTCAACTTCCCGCATTACGCCACCACCAAAGACATCGAGAAATCTTACATAATGGCTTACAAAATGGGATGTAAGGGTATCACAGTTTACAGAGATGGAAGTCGCGACAACCAAGTTTTGAATATCGGAGAGGTGAAAGGCAAAAAAATCTCCGAAAGAGAACATCAGACAATCAAAACCTCAACCTATATCGCGCAATCAAAAGCGGAAGTCAAAAAGGAAGGAAAATGCCCGGACTGCGGAAGCAAATTGATAATGAATGAAGGCTGCATGCACTGCCCACAATGTAGCTACTCGGCTTGTTCCGTTGCCTAACCTGAAACAACGCTTGACTTATTGGCAAAAAGAGGTATTGTAACGCTCTATATTTAATCATACGAAATGCCCGCAGAAGCCCTCGAAGATCGCGATTCCAACGATATTATCAGGAGAGAAGACGGCATTCTCCGCGGACTTGGCAAGCATTTGGAAGCCGCAAACAATAACGATGGTTTTCGACAAGAAAAACTAGCCGATTTATCTAGCTCCATCAGGGCAACCCAAAAAGCGCTCAAGGGAGAAAGTGCCGAGCTTGACCAATTGGACCGAGCAATACAGACAAGAGAATTGAAAAACGACTCTCAAATTGAACGCGCGGAGGCACTATTAAAAGAGATTATTTTAAAAGAAGCGGAGAAAAAACTTACAGGGATGAGGGACAAGGATGAAGATGAAATTTTGGGGAATGATTTATCGCAAGGATGGCTCAAGCATATAAAAACTTTGAGTCCGAAAGAAGGCGCCAAGGAACTGGCACACATGGATAAGATCAAACCGGAAGAGATGAAACATAAAAAAAGAGTCGAGAAGTTGAAATCGCAATCCCCCCGCACATTTAAAGCATATATAAAAGCGATACAAAAAGAGATGGGCAGAGCCTCTCTGGGTAAAACAAGATATGATGTTCTAAAAGATACCGAAACGACTTACAAAGACGCCATAAAAGCTCCGATAGCCGTACAAGGAGAATTTTTCAAAATGGTGGACAAAGGCGACCTCGAAAAAGACTCTTTCAGGGAAACTTTGGATAAATTGCAAAAAGAGTACGATGAAATGATAAAAGCTTACGAAGAAGGAATAGACCAAAACGAAAAACTTTTCGGCAAAAAACCGGCGGCTGAATTTAAAAAATGGATACGCGAAAGAAAAAACTTTGACGAGATAAAATACGCGCAACATGTACTGGAAACCGAATACCTGCCCGAAAGAAGACAACTGCAAGCCAAATTCGAAGCACTGCCAAAATCTTTGACTCAAGATCACGAACAAAAATGGCATGAAGATTTGGGATACAGCGAAAGAAAAGCCTTAATGGCTTCATTCGAGAAAATGGAGCACCAAAAAGACAACCCTATTGCTCAGGAATACTTAAAACTCATTACAAACTCACCTAGAGAAATATCTGCAAAAGAGTGGCCGAAAATGATGGAAGAGTTCATACACTTAAGCTACGACGAACAGGCGAATTATTTGAAAGCATACCATTTGATGGAAGGCAAAGATCGTAAAAATCTCGCAGACAGATACGAAGCTTTGCCGCAAAAAACAAAAGATGCCAATAATGACTTTTTCAATTTGGACAAGGAAGACAAAATCGTCCTCTTGAAAGCTCTCGAAAAAGATACCAAAAACGAATCCGGCACAAAAGAATGGGAAGACGTCCTGGAAACAGAAAAAGGCATGTCGATATTCGGAGACAAACTCAGGATGGTATTCGGCGGGACTCAGTCGGGCGAAGCGGTAATGTTGGCAGACATCATGGCAAAGAAAACTTACGAAGCGCAAATGGTACTCGGAGTAACCGACGCCGGGAAAAGACAAGCGAAAACACTCGGAGCAAAAGCCGGCAAAGAAGCAGAAGAAAAAGCAACGATGATTCATGACTTAACCGATGGAGAGGTAACTGTAGATCAAAGAACGGCAAAAGAAGAGGAGTTCCACACAATGGATATGGCACAACTTCGACGCGGCGGAGTCGAAAAAAGCGAAATAGACAATATCAAAACCGAGCTGTTGCAAGAAAGAACGATAAGTAGCAATAAAAACGACCGTTACAATCGCGCAAGATTCGTCAACAAAGCCGGCGAAAGGGAAGTGAATTTGGCAACCGAAACACAACAAAAGAGCAATATAGAACAGATGGTTCAAGACAAAATCGTACAAGCCCTCTTAATGACAATAGAAGCCATGACAGGCCAAAAAATCAGCGGCGAAAAAGAGAAGGATCTCGCCGAAATGGCGGAAAGAAAATCAGCGGCCCTATTGGGTAAATATCAAGAAATGACAAAACAAAAATTCCACTTGGAAGGGTTGTCAACAATGAAGAAAGCGGCTTAAGCGCTTAGAAAACCTGCCTGTCGACAGGCCTCACTCTAAGCGAGACTCCAAAACAAAAACAAAATGATCCTCGTCCTCACAGGCAACGGCAAAGGCAAAACAACTTCCGCAATCGGAACCGCCATTCGAACATTAGGACGTGATAAAAAAGTCCTCATTATTCAATTCATAAAAGAAGAACAGTCGGGCGAAATTTTATTTCTAAAAACACTCAAAAACCGAAACTTAAAACTTCACCTTTGCGGAAAAGGTTTTTATCAAATAAAAGGAGACCACACCAAAAAAGCAGAACATCAAAAAGCCGCAAAAAACGGATTAGAAATATTAAAAAAAGAACTTCAATCCTTCTCCCCCGATCTGACCATCTTAGACGAAATAAATGTGGCTTGTTCGCTTGGAATTTTAAATCCGAAAGAAATAATCGAAATCACCGAAAAACACACGAACACGGATTTCATCCTTACCGGCAGAAACGCCCCCAAAGAATTCACTGAAATCGGAGATCTTGTCACCGAAATGAAAGAGATTAAACATCCATTCCAAAAAGGGATAAGGGCGAAAGAAGGCTTGGAATTTTAAAACAACGAAAAGTCGACTTTTCGTGTAATAAAAGCCATCTTTTGTATTATACAAGTGTCTATTAACAATACCAAAAATGGCCAAGACACTTGCAACAACTCTCACCATCCTGTTTGTATCAACGATAACAACAGGATGCATCGTCTCTCTTTTTGCCCTGGCAACTGCAGGCGCAAACTACGCATTGGCGCTACAGTAAAAACAACTGTACAATCCAAGTTGTATTTTTAACCCAAAAAACATGAAAAGAATCATCCCGGCAATATTATTACTTATTGCCACAACGAGCCTTATGACGGGCTGTACCTCAAGTGAAAACAATATGCCGACAGAAGAAGATACCCCTGCGGAAATCATCATCCCGGAACCGGACACGGCAACGGTCACACCTGAAGTCGAAACATACACTGTCACCGGACAATATTTCGAAATGACCGGTGAAGGAGTTATGTATAATAAAAGTTTATTTTTCTCAATAGATAAGGAGATGGCACCATCGATCTTGGCAGGCTTCAACAACGTAAGATTCTCAAACCAAGAAGATGCAAAAGCAATGTTCGAACTTAACGATGAAGAACTGTTCACGGCAGAAGACGAGGCTCAAATTGAATGTAGAATAGAAGGAACAGCCACTATAGAATTTTCCAATTTCGAGGCCGGCAAACCGGAAACCGACGACGTAAATGATGTAAAACTTGAAAAAGTAATATCAAAAGGAGAATACACGAAAACTTGCGAGTAAAACCCGCAACACACATAAGCCCCCGCCATGAGGGGGCTTTTTTTTATCTGAAAATAAAACTATAATCAAATCTGCATTCTGTAATTCTGCTTTCTGTAACTCTAAAACATGTACCAAACAATCATTATCGGCGGCGGCGTTTCCGGCCTTGGAGCGGCAATTTACGCCAAAAGATTCGGCTTAAACACTCTGATTTTAAGTGACTTTTTCGGAGGCACAATCACCAAAACTCATCTTGTAGAGAACTACCCCGGATTTAAAAGCCTATCCGGCTTCGAACTCGCGGAAAACATTTTGAGCCACGCGAAATCTGTCGGAGCGGAAATGAAAGACGAAGCAGCTAAAAGCATAGAAAAAACAGAAAACGGATTCAAGGTAACAACAGATAAAAACACCTACGAATCACAAACAATCATTTTCGCAACCGGCACTCATCATCGCAAACTCGGAGTTAAAGGCGAAGAAGAGTTCGCAAACAAAGGCGTATCATATTGCGCCACATGCGATGGACCATTTTTCCGCAACAAAATCGTCGCCGTTGTCGGCGGATCGGATTCATCTGTCAAAGAATCAATCATGCTCGCCGGATTCGCAAGCAAAGTTTACATAATCTACAGAGGAGAAAACATAAGACCCGAACCGATAAACCGAAAACGAATGGAAGAAAGTCCAAAAATCGAAGTAATCACCAAAACCAACATCATAGAAATCATCGGAGACACAAAACTTAGAAAAGTTAAATTCGATACCGGCAAAGAACTCGAACTCGACGGACTGTTTGTCGAAATCGGACGAGTCGCACAAACCGAAATGGTAAAAGACCTCGGGATCACTATGAACGAAAAAAATGAAATCAAAATAGACCGCATGAGTAAAACCAACATCGAAGGATTTTACGCAGCAGGAGACGTTACGGACAGCGAATGGAAACAAGCGATAACCGGAGTCGCCGAAGGCGTAAAAGCCGCCTACAGCGCATATAACTATATAAAAACTCTAATCTCCCAATGAAAACCGCCCTCTTCCTCATCGCAAAAGAAAACTTCCGTGACGAAGAACTTTTCGAGCCTAAAAAAATACTTGAAACAGCAGGGATTAAAACAGTAATAACAAGCACCGAATCCGGAACCGCCAAAGGAAGCCGAGGCAGAACCGCACAAATAGATTTACCTATACGCAACGTCCATATTGAAGATTACGACATCCTTATACTAATCGGCGGACCGGGAGCGGTCGCACTTGCCGACTACAAAGAGGTTATCGACCTGGTCAAAAGGGCCAAAGAACTCGGTAAAAAACTTGCCGCAATCTGCATCGCGCCATATATTCTGGCAAAATCCGGGGTTTTAACAGGTAAAAAAGCTACATCGTTCCCGAGCGAACCGGCCATAACGGAATTTGTAAATCAAGAAGTAATACGCATCCAAGAACCCGTTGTAGAAGACATCGACCTCGTTACCGCAGACGGCCCGACATCGGCAAAAGATTTCGGACAAAAGATAATAAAAATGCTGGAATAATTTCACTGTCAACAAAAATACGCTCTCCCCTATTGACGACATCACGGGAAAGATATATTTAAATATCCTTTTAAAAGCTAAAAAGTGTCAAACGCCTATTTACAAGAATTCGCGCAAATAAAAGAGCTGATCGCGAGATCAAGCAATATCGCCATAATTTCACATAAAGGTCCCGACAGCGACACGATCGGCGCAAGCCTTGCCCTCAAAATGGGACTGGAAAGCATCGGCAAAAACGTCGAATCTTTCGCGAAAGACCCGATCCCGACAAACCTGCAATTTCTTCCCAAAGCCGACACGATAAAAAACGCCATAAATCCTTCTTCATTCGACATAATTTTCGCAATAGACTGTGGAGCCGCATACATGATGAAATTTGAAAAAGATTATCCCGAAATCCTGGATCCGTCCAAAACAATTCTTATAAACATAGATCATCATCCGTCAAATGAAAATTTTGGAGTAATCAATATCGTAGACACAACCGCCTCCGCAACCGTTTCCATAATCTATTTCCTACTTGAATATCTCGGCATACAAATAACACGAGATATCGCAACATGCCTCCTAAACGGACTTTACGGAGATACCGGAAGCTTCAGACATTCAAACACCAACTCGCTCACGCTCAAAATAGCATCGAATCTGACAGCAAAGGGTGCTGATTATAAATCAATAGTAAAAAATCAATTCCACTCCAACAGAATCAATCAATTGAAACTTTGGGGACGCGTTCTATCGAGAGCCAGATTGAATGATAAAAACGCCACCGTTTCCGCCGTCACCGAAAACGATTTCGACGACTTGAACGCATCGCCGGAAGATTTGAGCGGAGTGATAGATTATTTGAACTCCGTACCCGACAGCAAATTCGCAATTCTTCTCGCCGAAGACAGAAAAGGCAACATAAAAGGATCGTTTAGAACTCAAGACGACATGATAGACCTCACTCAACTTGCGGGTATGTTCGGAGGCGGAGGCCATAAAAAAGCCGCCGGCTTCACCATCCCGGGCAGATTGATACAGGAAGTGGTTTGGAAAATAAAAAGAGGGTAGTGGTGATTTTTTTGCGCGCAAAAAAATCACACTTGCGGAACCCGATAATAAAGTCGTATATTTTCCATACTACTAATTTTACACATTACCATGTTATTCAAAACATCAGTAAAAATCGAATCGGCGGATATGCTGATTTTACCCATTTACAAATCGAAAACCATACTTGCGGAAATCAAAAAGCACCTGTCGAAATGCAATTTGCAAGAAACGACAAGCGCAATCGACAGGAAAATTTTTGAAGGCGGATTCGGACAAACATTAATGCTTTGCAATCAAAAAAACGGCAAATATAAAATCGCAATATTAATCGGACTCGGGGATGAAAAAAAATGCGACCTGCACAAAATCAAAAAAGCGGGATCCATGCTTGCCCAACCCATTGAAAAGACTAAATCTAAAACGATCGCGATAATAAATACGAAAAACGACGAGGGCGTTTGGCTTGCGGCAGCAATGATTTTAAAAGGATATAAATTTGACAAATACATAACAAATCCGAAGAAAAAAGGTCACAAACTGACGTCGGTAACCATATGTGATAAAAACGCAAAAGCTCTCGCCGCCAAAGCAACGGAACTTCAAACAATGGTAGGGGCGACAATCTACACAAGAGATCTCGTCAACACGACATCAAACGACATGGGCCCAAAAAACATGGTCGAAACCGCGAAAAAAATCGCGAAAGAATTTAAAAATATAAAAATCAACATTCTCGATCGCTCCAAGCTCGAAAAAATGGGAATGGGCGCACTCATGGCAATCGGCAAAAGCAGCCAAGACGGTCCGTACATCGTAACTCTCGAATACAAAAACGATCCGAAGCCGAACACAAAACCGATCGCCATTATCGGCAAAGGTATAACTTTCGATAGCGGCGGGCTAAACCTTAAACCGACCGGCCACATCGAAACAATGCACTTGGACAAAGCCGGCGCATGCACGGTTCTTGGAATCATCAGATGGCTTTCGCAAAACAACTTCAAGGGTCACGTCATAGGCGTACTCGGCCTCGCTGAAAACCTCATAGGCTCAAAGTCAATCCGCCCGGGTGACATCATTACCGCATACAACGGAAAAACCATAGAAATACTTAACACGGACGCCGAAGGCAGAATGATTCTCGCAGACACTATCGCTTACACGGAAAAAGAATTGAAACCATCGCACATAATTTCAATCGCGACGCTAACAGGTGCGGCAACTGTAGCGCTCGGCTACGACATAACACCATTCATGGTAACCGACAAAACCCTCAAGAAAGCCATCGAAGAGTCAGCCAAAGAAGTTGACGAACCGGTTTGGGAACTTCCTCTTTACGAAGATTATTGCGAAAAAGTAAAAGGCACGATCTCCGACATCACAAATTCATCGAAACACGTAAATATCCGCGCCGGCGTAATCATGGGCGGCGCATTCTTAAAAGCTTTCGTCAAAAACACACCATTCGCCCACCTCGATATGGGCGGAACCGCATGGGCCGAAACAACAGACAAAATATGTTGCCCATACGGAGCAACGGGAGCAAATACAATGCTAACGATCGAAACAATCAAAAAACTTAGCGCCTAGAGCCTGTGCACACTAACTTACGCTTTCAGTCGCCTCAACCAGAAGATTTTTAACAAATTCAGAAGCAATATTCCCGTTCCAAGCACCAAGAACACAATCGCCAAAACGACGGAAATATTTATCGTAAAATCTCTCAAATGACGCAACACAAACAAAGATAATGAAGCATTCGGATCTTCCAACAATTCCCTCCTTATAAATCCAATCACGAGCCAATACCCTTTTTTCGTAGCGGTAAATATAAAAAACGTACCCATCAAAAACATCAAAAGCGAACAAAACGACCCGATAATATATCTTCTGAAAAGTTTAACCGTTTTCGGCACATGCAAAAGATAAAAAAACAAATACGCACTCAAGATATCAAAATACATCCACATCCTCCTCGAAAACCCTTTCCAAAAACCATACTTAACCTCTTTAAGCGTACAATAATAATTCTCAAAGACTTTGTAATCAAAACCTTTTCCATAAAATTCAGCAAACCTGTTAAGCCCGAACTCAATCCTGAATCTGTATTTATAAAAACTCGGCGTCATGTCCCAAAGTTCACGAGTAAGAACCCTCTCCCCGGACAATAAACCTACGGATTTAATATACCTATGACTCGCATGGGCCCTAACGGCAATAAACATATCCGTTCTACCGCTCGCAACAGGCTTAATCGTTTCTTCTATTATTTCGGGGCGGAGCCCCCTCAAATCCGCATCGCAAAAGAAAAAACATTCGGCAGAAGTCAAATCCACTCCTCTTTGCATAGTCGCCGCCTTGCCAATGTTTTTTTCATTTCTAAAACATCTGACGGGAAATTTTTTTGCCTCTTCGAAAGTATCATCGGCGGAACCGTCATCTATAACTATTATCTCGTCCAATCCTTTTGTCTTAATCAAAACTTCAAGCACCTTGCCTATTCGAGTAGCTTCATTATAAGCGGGTACAATAGCCGCTGTTTTCTTCATTTAATGGCTTTCTTACTGATAAAACTCCTTATCAAAACAGTAACGATAATAAATACCAAAATACCCAAAAGCGCAAGCCCCGTATTTTCATAAATATTTACAACACCCGACATTCCCCTGCCGGCAAGCCATCCGACAGCCAAAACCACAGGCAACCAAGCCGAAATCACGAATATATTATAAAGGATAAATTTCGATAATTTCAGCCCTTCGAGCCCGACATAAATAATGGTAAAAATTCGCGTCCCGTAAATGAATTTCGTAATAAATAAAAGAACAAACGGACGCCCGGAAACCTTCTTGAGAAACCTCACGATACGATTATATTTCACCGACAACTTTTCGAAAAAAGAGAGCTTCTTGAAATAATGCCTCCCCGATAAAAACCAGCATATATCCGAAAACAATGTCCCCAAATAACAATAAATAAACAAATCTATCTCGGTCGCAAACCCTTGCGCAACCATGAACGCAAAAGTCAGAATCACCTCTTCCCCACCCAAAACCGACCCTATGAAAAATAGAAGTGGAGGACAAGACCGAAAAATATCCAGAAAAGATTCAATCATGACAAATTTTTAGTAATCCTTCCAATGCTTCTCCGCCTTCCCCTGTTTAATTCTTTTTTTGCCGAAAAAAGTCAAAAGCGCAAAAAATGCGACCATAATCCCGATACCAATTAAATAATCCATATTGTAAAGGATAAAAGAACACTTTTACGAAAACCTCACCAATCATTATATAACCAATACCTTGACTCACCAACAAATTCACGGATATTATAACCCCCTATTTTTTAAATCAAAAATATGGAACCATCCGACCACATCAATCGCCCCGCCACATTGGACATACCAACTCCGTTGACAGACGAACAAAGAGGAATAAATCCAGACAGAAGAGCGACAAATAGAATACTAAACGACAGTGAAAGAATGATACATGAATACGACCCTGCAACGGACACTACGACAAACAGATTCGAATCTTTCCCTGCTCTCGGCACAAATGAACGCGGGGGAATAATGGCAAGAATCGCAAAAGCGGTTTTAGGTACAGACCCAAGAAAAATAGAAACATTTTCAATGGATACTTTGCCAATTTTCAGACAATTGGCACCTGAATTGTTCGCTCGTGGATGGGTCCCTACAATAAGAAAAGATGCCTTCGACAGATTCGGCACGCCGATATATCCGTGGAATACAATCGGAGAATCGGAACCGGTTAATGAAGAAGGTCGCTTCATCGCTTTGGTAAGAATGCCGAGAAATATGCACGCCGCAGGATTCAGAAAACCAATGGATCCGCAAGAAATGGTAGACGCGGCGGAAGCCGACGCTTTGGGATTCGGACCTTTTTACTCAAGAACAAGTCACCTCGTAATCGCAACGTGCGACACGGCGGATAGCGATCCTGCAACAGGAGAAAAAATAGAAAAACCCAATGGAGATTGGGACGGCGAAGTCGTAGTCCCGAACATGGATTACGCCTGCAACCCGCTCGAACAGATCAAACAATACGGAACGGGACTTTTCGAAGGTATCGGAGTCGAAATGAATGATGATGGTGAAGTAACGGTTTTCAGACTGAAAGAACACTGGAACAGAATGTCTCAAGGCGGAGAATGGCTTGGAATGCCCAAAATCCCATACGCTCTTTTCGAAAAAATGGTTATGGAAACAATTCAAGCGAACTGGGCTTACATCCCTCCCGCGGGGAAAGGAAGATTGTACGTTAGACCAGATTGGTTCGATCACGGTCCGCAATTAAAAGTCGGCAATTCCGGAAGATTCACGCTTCTGATGTGCGCAATTCCGATAGGCAGTGCCGAAAGTTATTTCACTCGCGGCAGAAAAAAATTCTTCATGGCAAAGGGAAGAGCAAGAGTCGCGGAAGGCGGAAACGCCGGAAAACTTAAAGCAGATGGTCACTACTCGGGAACAATAGATTTGATAGGAAAAGCCGGAAAGAAAGGCATGGCCGGCGTAATTTTCACCAACTCCGCCGGAGATAGAATCGAAGAAACAAACGCATCCAGCGTCATATTTATCAAAAGAAGCCCCGACGGAAAACACCGAATCATCACGCCATCTCTCGCACATGGAACACTTTTAAACAGCATAACGAGGAGAACAATATTGGATTTGGCGCGAGAAAAAGGATGGACAGTGGAAGAACGAGATATATCGCCGAATGAACTGGCCTCAATGACAAAAGAAGGAGATATGGAAGCTGTCGCAGTCGGCACCGCCGCCGCAATCGCTCCGATACACGAAATTCAAGTGGGCTCGGTAGATCCGGAAACAAATGAAATCCATGAAGATGGCGAGTTAATCAAAATCTCCCACGAAGGCGAAGACTGCAGAGGCCCCGTCAGTATGGAAATATTTCAAGCAATCATGGCTGTCAAATCCGGCAAGGCGCAAAAGGAGATGCGCGCAAGGTTAAAAGCCACAACAAATCCGACCGGAATCGCAAATCTTGAAAGACAGCTCTCCGAACAAGAAAGTTGGCTCACAATCGTACCACCTCCGGATAAGGAAGTGCTATAAAATAGCCGTTTGCTTCGCTATCACCGATCTATCAATGAAGCTCCCAATCCTTTGGACATTTTTTGTAAAACATGCTAAATTAATACCCTATTTTTAACTTTGATCAATGTCTTTACGACCCTTAGCTTTAGGCCTTGCAGCTACCAGTCTATTACCACCCGCTCTTGCAATGGGTAATCAAGAACAAACAACTGAGGCCATCTCTTTTGTAGCTGAAACCGATAAAGTCACAGATCGCTTGCAAACTTTTTTGGCTAAATTGTCAGAAAGCGAAGGGCGTGTGGAACCTATGACCACCGAAATTCGATTCTTTAGTGAAAGGGGAGTAGCACAAGGGATGCTCGTGCGTTATCGCTCTTTTTCAGATCAATGGTGGGACCATGTAAACACATCCAATCAAGCCAGAGCCCGGGGCACGTCGTTGATTCTTCCGACCGAACCTACGAAAGATCCTATTTTTACTGAAATGATCGTTCCTATTGTTCGAGGAATGGAACTTAGTCCTACTGACTGTCGGAAGGTTCTCGAAGATTACCGATACCGAACGTCAACAGGTCTTCGCGTTGATATGGAACGACTTTTTGAAACACAATTGAAACCGATCGCTCCCTATGTTCTGAGAGGTAATCCGCAGGCTTTGGTAGAATTTGAAGCTTTCAAAACTGATTTCGATGCTTTGGAGGAACGGTTTATGCTTTTCCAATATCTTGATTTTGCACAAATTTTGGGAATTGAACGCGAGCAGTTTGAGGAAGTGACAACCGCCCAAGAGGAAGTCGCTCATTATTCCAAAACATTAAAAATTCCGAATACTTTAGAAAAAGCCACTCCTATTTTAAAAGAGGTAAGCGGTAAGCTGGATGAATATCAAAAAAGACTGGATCAATATGCTCCCAATTGTGCCGAATATGACGACATGCTTCAAGCCATCATGATGCTTATGGAACTTCAAACGCGGCTAACGAGCATGGTCTTGGATCAAGTGGGTACACCGGATGTTCAAGGAGCCACCATAGTTGGGAATGAATTTGAAATCATCTTAAAAGCTCCTCATACTCCTCATGGACGTTTTGAGTTGGAAGTAAACCCCTCGACTTGGGAAACTGAAACCGATGGCTCAAGTGATGTTTATTCCGGGCAGTGGTCTAAGTGGGCCGAATGGTACAGCACGACCTTTTACTACTTGGCAATGCGCCATTTCGATAAACAACGCGCCGAGGCCACACAGCAAGGACTTGAACATGCAGATTGTACATACTACGAGCATGGCAATTGTGCGAATGTGCCCTTTGATCCCATCGAAGCCTGGACAGATAGCCTACTCTTCGCACAGCAAGCTCTGATTGACGATAATCCAATTCAAGATATCGATCGTTTTGCTCCAACAGAGCCTCCCATCTATCGCAGTACCGGAGTCGATTTTGATTTTCCTACGTATTCCATTGTGGTCCACTCATATCATGTAGGCGGACGAGAGACGACATTAAACATTGCCGATGAAGACTTGGTTTTCCCGGCTTATTGTGAGCAGATTAGAAATCCCTATAGCTTTACCCCTAATATGGGTACTCATTATTATTCTTATGGGACAAGTGGTCACGACGAATGGCATTTCCCGATTGTCTTTGAAGGATTTCACAGCGCTGAACCTGAAAAATGTGAAACGACTTACTATGATCCTCAGCTGTTCAGACATGTAACTTTCAACTATTGTACTCCTGATGAGTTGCCACTTTATCCGGGTGGAAGAAGGTGGTTTGCTCGCACAGATGAAAGATTGGCTGTCTTAGGTGACTTGGAGGCAATGACCGTCGGATTTTGCACGGCGGAGAAAGGATTCAAGCCAACAGTCGATCGTATACTTGGATTTAGCGATACCGGGGGCGGCACACGTTTATATGCTTCCTGCATAACGGATGGTTGTGAAGGTCGTGGGGCTGAACATACAGTCCCTGTAGAATTTTTTGAACAACTGGCTCGTGAAAAAACTGCATGCGATTGGGGAACAACGGCAGCTATGAAATAAGTAAGTTTTTAATGAGACATTATTGGATACAGCCAAGCAACCATGAATCCGCATATATAGAATTAGCTGACTGCCCTAACTGGCTGGGGAGGTAGGGGTCGAACCTACGAATGGTGGATTCAGAGTCCACTGCCTTACCACTTGGCTACTCCCCAACATCAAAAAGCATGGAAATCCTAACGGAAAACGCGACTTTTTTCAACTACTCCCCCGATATCACCTTCTCAACTTCGGAAGTCACCGTCTCCTGTTCACCACTCACACTTTCAATCACAAAGTCGCACTCTTTTTCCCACTCTTTTTCAATCATATAACTCTGATGCCTGCGCTCAAGCTCCTCATCACTCATCTTGCTTCTACCCAAAATCCGCAACTTTAAAACATCCCACGATTTTACAATCAAAAATATAGATACAAGCTGATCTTTCAAAATAATCTCTCTTATCGAGCGTAAACCTTGAACATCAACCTCTCTCACGACTGTCTTACCAGCTCCTAATGCATCAAGAATAGGCTCCTTAAGCGTTCCATAATAATTATCCTGATGCACCACCGCATACTCAAGAAACTCTCCCCTATCAATTTTCTTCTTAAACTCTTCTTTAGATATAAAATTATAAACCTCGCCATCTTTTTCATAAGGTCTTTTTTCACGAGTAGTACAAGACAATGGAAAAATCCACTCGGGATGTTTCTCCCTCAAAGCGGAAAGAACAACGCCCTTCCCGGACCCCGACGACCCCAAGATTAAAAAAAGTTTTCCTTTCATACTAAGAGAACTTTAACATCCGCGACACCTGGGAATCAACAAAAAGAAAGAGGCTCACATTACTGCGAACCTCCTCCGTATGCTCTTTAAGTGTATAAAGAGCGGTGGACTATTACCGGCTTTCTGGGTTTTTTGAGCCCTTGATCCTCTACCGTTCTTTGGCGAGTAATGTTTTTTGACAGGATCGCCACCGGTCACTTTTTATTTTGGATTTTTTTATGCTTCTACTCTTGAAAAGTGAAGCGTTTTTGTCCAATTTGTTTTTATTTTTTGTCCCTCATGAATGCCGTGGCAAAGAGAGGGAACTTTTGATGGGCAAGCCGGACGCCCAAGAAAAGTAGGGATCAGATAATTGTACCATAAAACAGCCTAATGGTCTAATGGATTCAGCCAGAGAGCGTTTCTGTAACTCTAGAACGGCAAATCATCCACCGTCACCTCTTCCTCAACCTCTTTTTTCGCTTTCTTAACTTTCTTAGCATCCTCAAAATCTTCAACCTGATCTTCCTTATCCTCTTTTATACTGGACTGTTTCCTCTCTGAAGATGAAATTGGCGCGCCGGAATGACCACCTTTCGAGTCCAGAATGATCAAATTCTCGGCAACTATTTCCGTTCTATACCTTTTAACTCCGTCATCACCCGTCCAATCGCGAGTCTGCAACCTACCGTCAACATAAACCTTGCTTCCTTTTTTAAGATATTGTCCGGCAATTTCTGCCATTCGACTCCAGCAAACGATATTGTGGAACTCGGCTCTCTCTTGTTTCTGTCCGCTCGCATCTGTCCAAACCGCATTGGTAGCAACCGCAAAACCGCAAACCGCAGTCCCGCTCGGGATAGTTCTAAGTTCAGGATCGCGAGTAAGATTTCCGATAACTTGTGCTCTGTTCAATGAATAAGCCATGTTTATTTTGTTAAAATTATTGGAGTTTAAAGTTACCAAAATATTTCAAAAAAACAAAAATTTCCACCTTGCGCTTAAAGACAATTCTGTTATAGATAGTCACAGCTAAAACCTAATATCCTAATGCCCTACCTCTTCCATCTCGGTCGTGAAACTGAAATCTGCATAGCGGAGCTTCAATCTTTTTACCCGAATTTAAAATCTTTCAATGTCGAAAAATACGGGTTCGCGCTAGTCGAAGAAGATGTAAACCCGGGTATAATAGATCACTTGGGAGGCACCATCAAAATCAGTAAAATCGTACAAGAACTCCCGAAAAAAATGCCGGTAAATTTTACCGAAATAATTAAAAAAGAGATCCAAGATATCGAGAAAGGTGAAGGAAAGTTCATATATGGAATTAACGTCTATCCATCACAAACAAACCTGTTAAAAAAACTTCTTAAGGCCGCAAAAGAAACACTGAAAGCGGAAGATATAAGCTCGCGCTACTTGAATCAAGATGCAGAAAACCTCTCAAGCGCCGGCTCAGCCCACTGCCAAGACATAAACGTCGTGTTTGGAGAAGAAAAAAACTACCTCACGGAAACAATCGCAGTCCAAAATATAGACGCATACAGTAAAAGAGATTACGGCCGCCCAAAAAGAGACGGACTCTCGGGCATGCTCCCTCCAAAACTGGCACAAGTGATGATAAATCTCGCAAAACCTAAAAAAGGCACAATCGTCATCGATCCATTCTGTGGCTCCGGCACAATTTCACAAGAAACAATCCTAATGGGCTTCGATTCGACCGCATACGACATAAGTGAAAAAGCGGTCTTCGACACAAAGATAAATATCGAATGGTTTAAAAAAGAATTCCAACCAAAAGGCAATCTTCTTGAAATAAGCCAAAAAGATGCGACCAAGCTTACCGCAACGGATTACACCAAATTCGGCAAGAACATCGCAATCGTAACAGAATCTTATTTGGGTCCACCGCAAAGACACATCCCTACACCGACAGAAGCGCAAAAAACATTGGACGATCTCGAAAACATTTACTTGGATTTTCTGAAGACAGAAATACCAAAAGGAACAACTGTCGTACTGGCAATCCCGTTTTTCAACTTAAAACCATCCCCCGTAATCCTTGCAAGTCTCATTTACAAGGCGGAAGGTCTTGGATATAGTATTCCCGCTCTTACGCAAAAAGGACTTTTCTACGCTCGCAAAAACCAGATTGTGGGACGTATGATTCTGATCTTTAAAAAAGAGGTTCCTGCAAAAGTATAATTTCAATACGATTTTTATAAATTTTCAGCGAAAATCGTGAAGCACGAGGAAGACGTATCAAATTAGATACGACAACGAGTAATGAACGATTTGCAGCGAAAATTTATAAAATGCAGTAGAAAGAATACTTTTGCAGGAACCTCACAAATAACATTCCGCGGTAGCTCAATGGTAGAGCAACCGACTGTTAATCGGTAGGTTACTGGTTCGAGCCCAGTCCGCGGAGCCACAGCGCAAGAAACCCCGCTAAGCGGGGGCTTCATGCGCAATACATTCAAGCCTCGTCCCGCCTAGCGGGACGCTCATTTGGTCCTCTACATTAAGCCGTTTCGCGAATGCGAAATACAATTATTGCGAAAGCAATCCCACAAACTCCCGAAACATCACGACCTTCTTCTTGTCCCTAGGGTCGAAAAGCAGTGGCTCGACATCTTGCGCCAACTCTTCAAAATCGAAATTGGCAATCTTTTTTAGCATATAGTTCTTTAATTCAGACGCACTCCCAACCCCAATATTCTTTTTCAAATAATCAAAATTCGGCTTGGCACCAATACCATGCAAAAAAACAATATCGAAAAAATCGCGCCCCATAATGCGCTTGCGATTGACCGAAGCAAAAATCTTTTGAGCAAGGAGTATATCCTTTGGAACCGCATTAATTTGCGTAAAAACATCAAACTTATTGAGAAGTGGCTTCTCCGGCGCATATTCGAAATTTTGTGGAACGGTATCAACCTGAATGAGAATTTTATGTTCACTCATCGCCGAAAGACCTGAATCAAAAAGCAACTTCGGAATGCGAATCTTAATCCGATAGGCATTCCTAGTAACCGTGCTCACCTCTACTCCGAGCCCTTCAAGCGAAAGATCCTTCTGAATAACCTTACTTAAATCCGTAAATTCCTGTTCGGTCAGCGCAAAACTGTCAAAATCCAAATCCTCTGAAAATCTCGTACTCCCATAAATAATCCTTAAAGCGGTACCACCCAAAAAGGCCAACTTGCCCGCATATTTGCTATTAAAAATGCTATTTAAAATCTTGTACTGCAAATATTCCTTCAAAATACTTTCCTTGAAAGCTCGTAAATCCTCCGGATATGTAGCCAATATTTGATCAAGCGTTATCACGTTGGATAGTTGTTAAAAATATTTTCGCACGCTTGGAAAGCGTCTTATTGTCAAAAACCTCTAAATACTTTTGAAATCTATCAATACTAATTTGCATCTTGAATTCATCAACATTGATACGCATCCCCAAGAAATCCTCGGGAGTCTTGAGATTGGAATGAATGTATAAGTAATCCAAAACGGCTTTCTCCGGTTCGGCTAAAAGCATCTTTTGTCGACCAAATTCCACCAACCGATAGCCCCAAAAAAGACTCGGCTTAATTTGCCTATAACTAAAATTCCCAACAGGAATTTCAAAACCGGTTGTCTTTTTGGTACCGACGGAAGTTATCTGGAAAATCTCTTCCGGAATAAATCCATAATGCTTCAAAGCCATCTCAAGAGAAACATACGAAGGCGCATAAATCTTATTTGCCACATAAAAGAGAAAATCCCGATTAACATCTTGAGTACTGAAACAATAAAAACCTCTCTTTATCTTCTTTAAATAGCCCTTCTTTTCCCAACGATCTAACTGACGATAAGAAAAATTATCAACAACTTTTCTTATATCTTGCAGAGAAAATACAGGATAAACGGAGAACTGATTTTGAAAGTCTATAAACAACATATCGTTTCCCTAATAGGACATTATTGTCCCTTTACAGAATAATAATAGCGAAATTTACCCGGAAAGTCAATAAAACAAATAGTTTGTCGTATGATAAATTTACAGAAAATAGTAAAATAAGAATGTTTAAATTTAAATAAATAAACCCATGCCCCAATCGATCACCCCAACCGGCTGTTGCGAACAATTCAATCCCGAACCATGGCAAGATAAAGAAATTACGTGGAAAGATAAAATTTTTGTGAAAGATCACGTCACAAGTTTCTTGCATATCCCGCTAAATTTTGGCCGGAAAGTGGTAAAAAACATGAAGTTGATCGAAACGGCGAGCGCAGAATCGGAACATCAACTAATGTTAACAGATGAAAATTCGCTCTGGGGTTCTGATATTTACATTGATGTTTCCAAGGAAGTTCCAAGCACGCAAATAGCAACGATTTCCGGCACCTTTTTAACAAAAGTTTTCGAAGGCCCCTATCAAAATGCCGGCAAGTGGGCAAAAGAAGTGGAAGAGTACGTGAAAAACAAAGGGAAAGAATTAAAGAAAATATATTTTTCTTACACCACCTGCCCGAAATGCGCCAAGGCATACGGAAAAAATTACGTCGTGCTTTTCGCACAGATAAATTGAAAAATTCAGAGTTCGTCAAACAACATCCATGCCCCAACAAACCTGCAAAAACTGCTATCAGCCATTTGAGATAAGTGATGAAGAAATGTACACAACTTACGCACCGGAAAGACCCGAGATCGTTTATTGCGAGAAATGCTATTTAGGGGAACCATTTATTAAACAAGCACATAATACACGTCCTTTTATAAGCGTGTCACAAATTCCGCAACCACCCCGATCGTCTCGTCATCGAAATAATCATGATGTCCCTTCCCTTGCTGACCACCGAACTCGGCATTTTGAAATATCTGACTTAAAGTAACCCCCATATCATACGGAATAGTTTTATCGGCAGTACCGTGAATTATCAATGTCGGAACAACGATACTCGCAGATTTTTCATATGTATCAAAATGTTCCGGTATAAGAAAATCCACGGGCAAAAATGGCAAGAACCTTTCGGCAACATCGGGAACTGACGTATAGGGAGCTATTAAAACAAGTTTCATTCCAAAACCCCTGTAAGCCATCTCCGTCGCAACTCCGGTTCCGAGAGAATACCCGATTACAACAATCTCATCATTCGCAATCCCCTGCTCGTTCAAATAATCAAAAACCGTATTCGCAGAAGCATAAATCAACTCCTCACTCGGATCGCCATCCAAATCCCCATAACCGGGATACTCCATCATCGCAATCCCAAGCCCATATGAAACATACTCCTCAGCAATATAAGTAATATCTTTCAAAGTCTCGTTATTCCCATGAAAATAGACAATCGTCTGCAAACCACCTTCAGCAGGAGAATAAAGAAACTCAACCCCTTCTGTATTAATAATTTCAAAACCCTCGAGAAGAATCGGACCTTCATCATTAGGAGCCGGATAAAGCACAAAACCATAAGCGAATCTGACAAAAAGCATCAGAAATACAATAAAAATTGGACCGAAAATAAGAAAAGTTTTGAGAATTTTTTTCATGACAAAAAAATAATATCATTCCTCTCTCCTCCCAATCTTCCTATCATTCTCCGTCAACAATTTCTTCCTAAGCCTGATATGAATAGGTGTAATTTCGGCATACTCATCGGCGGAAATATACTCGATCGCCTTTTCGAGAGTCATAGGAACAATAGGCACCAAATAAATCGCCTCATCGGCGCAAGAAGCGCGCATATTTGTAAGCCTCTTGTTTTTAATCGGATTCACGGTAATATCGGTCCCCTGATTATGCTCGCCGATCACCATACCGGCGTAAACTTGCGTTTGAGGTTTGATAAAAAGCGGACCTCTCTCCTGTAATTTCCAAAGAGAATAAGCCATAGCCCCACCGGTTTCACCGGAAATAATCGAACCCACGGTACGTTTGTTGATTTTACCTTTATAAGGCTCAAAACGATCAAAAGAATGATAAAGCGTCCCTTCTCCTCGCGTCATAACGAGAAATTGCGACCTGAAACCAAGAAGTCCTCTCGTAGGAATTTCGAACTCCATCTGCGTATTCCCATTCTCGGATTGCATATTGATCATCACCCCTTTTCGCTTAGCCAATTTTTCAATAACCATACCGGACATCTCGTCAGGCACAGTGACAATCGCAAGCTCGATCGGCTCATGCTGAACACCATCAATATCTCTCATAATTACCTCGGGCTGAGATATTTGAAGTTCAAAACCTTCTCTGCGCATAGTCTCTATTAAAACTGCAATATGCATCTCCCCTCTCCCGTAAACACGAACCGCATCGCTATCGCTTTGAAGCTCAATTCTAAGACCCACATTCGTCTGCAATTCTCTCTCAAGTCGTTCTTTGATATGCCTACCGGTAACCATAGTCCCTTCCCTGCCGGCAAAAGGCGAATCGTTAACTCGAAACTCCACAGCAAGCGTCGGCGGATCAACCCTGATTGCAGATAACGGCTTGCTGTCGGAATCGGTCGTAATCGTCTCGCCAACATAAGCATCGGGCAATCCGGCAATCGCAACGATATCTCCACCACTAACTTCGGACACCTCCACTCTATTCATCCCTTCAAAAGTAAATAATTTCGTAACACGACCGAACCTCTTTTCCCCATTTGGACGAATAATCGTCACATCTTGATTCACCTTCAAAACACCTTCGAAAACACGTCCAACCACTATACGACCAAGAAAATTATCATAAGAAAGAGTCGCAGGTTGCATCTTGAAAGGTGCATCAATCTTTGAAGTAGCCGGCTTAACATATTCCAGAATAAAATCTAAAAACGGATTTATATTCACTTGTTTATCGGCAAGTTTTCGAATCGCAACTCCAGCCTTCGCATTTGCATACATATAAGGAAAATCCAGCTGCTCGTTCGAAGCTCCAAGCTTTGCAAACAAATCGAAAGTCAAATCCACAACCTTATTCGGTCTGGCAGTCGGCTTATCGATTTTATTTATCAAAACCAAAACCTTATGCCCCAACTCAAGAGACTTCTTCAAAACGAACTTTGTCTGAGGCATCGGCCCTTCATAAGCATCAATAACCAAAATAACGGCATCGACCGTCCTAAGAACACGCTCCACTTCCGATCCGAAATCGGCATGACCCGGCGTATCAACTATATTTATTTTCGAATTTTTATAAACAATCGACGCATTCTTGGCGTAAATCGTAATCCCCCTCTCCTTCTCCTGATCATTCGTATCCATCGCACGCTCTTCAATACCTTTACGAGCATCAAAAGTCTCACTCGCCTTAAGCAGCGCATCAACAAGCGTCGTTTTGCCGTGATCTACGTGAGCGACAATAGCGATATTATAAATATTCACTTCTATTAAAATTTAGAAAAATCCGAAACGGCGGAGACTATAAACCATATTCAATAGATTAGCAAAGAATAAATTGTACGCGTCACCATAAATTCATGCTAAAATCAACCAGCTAATATATCCTAACCAAAAAACAAACATGAAAATCTTCAAGTTTTCATCAATCATACTCACATTGGGACTCATAATCTCAATCCCGCTCGCAATCGCGGCCGACGCATGGCCGGCATCTTCGGGCACGGAAATAAACAGCGGCTCGGTAACCGAACCCAGCGGCTCAACAATCTATGGAAACCAATTATGGGTGGTAAGCGATAACGGATATGTATGGTCAATGAACTCAGACGGAAGTAGCAAATCCGGCACATACGTCGGAGGGGACCTGGAAGGTATCACCTCAAAAGGTTCATACCTATACCTGCTATACGAATACCCTCAATCAATTGCCGAATTCAACCCGACAACAAGAACTCTTACGGGAAATACATGGAACCTTTCATCCATCAGTTGTCCAACAACCGGCTCGTGCCTCGAAGCGCTTGTATACGACCCTGCAAATGATAATTTCCTAATCGGGCATCAAGGAACCGGCTACACCCACGTCACAAAACTCGGAACCGGCAGTAGCGTAACTTACATAGGCTCTTTCGCACCATTAAACGGTTACACCGACTTAGCAGGGATGTATATGCAAGACGGCACTTTATATCAAATTTGGGACAGCCCGGACAGAATCGCACTCGGAACTTATGACCCGACAACACTCGCGTACACAGAAATCCACCACTACACTCTCACGGGAGACAACCAAGAAGGGGTTTCACTAAACGGCACCACGATCTACATCATGGAAGATGACGCCGGAATTTATTATTATACGGGATTTCCAACCGTATCGAGCATAACCGAATCGGAACCAACACCCGATTACAGCACAATCTCATCTTATTCGCTAAATATCAGAAAAGGCACCTTGCTTATCACCTACATAAGCGGCGATACAACAACCACAACTTTTACGGCAGGTTCGAGAGCCTACGTCGGAGTCTCGACAGATAAATCGGAACTATATCTCTTGATCGGAACCACCATGCAAACTTACGAAAACGGAGTATTGGCTGACACGGTAATTTTCGGAAGATAGTAGCGCAAGGAAGTCCCGCTTGACGGGACGCTCCATGCGCAATACATTCAAACCGATTGCGCCTGCCTACCGCCTGCCTGCCGGCAAAGGCAGGGCAGACAGGAACACAATCTCCTTACTAACCTCATACCCAAATGAAAAAACTCAACCTCGGTCTTCTCAGTGCCTCCTTGTACGTCTCCTTTCAGATTTTCGCGAACATACTTTCCACGAAAATCGCGATACTTCCCCTCCTTAACCTCGCGGTTGACGGCGGAACAATAATCTATCCATTCACATTCACTTTAAGAGACTTCGTTCATAAAACTTGGGGCAAAAAAAACTCACGCCAAGTTGTTGTCATCGCCGGTCTGCTTAACCTCGTCATGGTTCTGCTTTTCATCGCAGTAGCCGCTTTACCGGCTGACCCAACGTGGCCGTACCAAGAGGCTTTTGAAAAAATCCTTCTCCCGATTTGGCGCATAACAATCGGTTCAATCGTCGCCCAAATCATTGCCGAACTGATAGACACGGAAATCTTCAGTATGATTTATAAAAAAGTCGGCGACATGACAGCCGTTCTCGCATCAAACGGAATCGCATTGGTTGTGGACAGCATCCTCTTCAGCTTAATCGCATTCTACGGCGCCATGCCATTCGACATCGTACTGCAAATAATTATCAGCAATATTTTGATAAAATTCGTGATCACGCTGATCTCAATCCCATCCATAAAATTAGTTCCGAGAAAAGTGGACATGAACGAGATGTAGCAGTCGCGAAACGACTTAAAATCCTCTTCCATGAACTCAATTTGGCTCTACACAATCGGTAGCGTGCTGATAGTCAGCATCATATCCGTAATAGGAGTCGTGGCGGTACTTTTTACAAAAGAAAAACTCAAATCCATTTTGTTATTCATGGTTGCATTTTCCGCAGGAGCATTGCTCGGAGATGCTCTGCTCCACTTGATACCGGAGTCCATTGAAGAAAATGGTTTCTCAAATTCAATCTCGCTATACGTAATCGCAGGAATTTTAATATTTTTCATTCTTGAAAAAATCGTCCATTGGCGCCACTGCCACGAAATTTCATGCGACTCTCACCCACATCACCTTGCCACAATGAATTTGGTCGGAGATGGAGTCCACAATTTAATAGACGGCATGGTAATCGCGGGAAGTTACAGCGTCAGTATAGAACTTGGAATCGCCACGACAATCGCCGTAATCCTCCACGAAATTCCCCAGGAAATCGGCGACTTCGGAGTTCTTTTATACGCGGGAATTAAACCAAAGAAAGCCATAATTTACAACTTCATCTCGGCACTTTCCGCAATCATCGGAGCGATAATCGCGCTCGCAATAGGCTCACACGCCGAAAATTTTACTTCGATAATAGTACCCCTGACGGCCGGCGGATTTATCTACATCGCGGGATCGGACTTAATCCCCGAGCTTCACAAAGAAGTAAAACTCTCAAAATCATTCGTTCAATTTATTGCAATATTGATGGGAATCGGACTAATGATGTTATTGCTAATTGGGGAATAGAAAATTGAACAAATACCCGATTATAGTTATCCCAACCGCCACCACCCCGAAGAACAAAGCCAATAATTTCATGCTCATAACTTTTTTAAGCATGACGGCTTCGGGCAAAGAAAGTCCGGCAATCGCCATCATGAAAGCCAACGACGTCCCGAGCGGCACACCTCCGGCGGTAATTGTAAAAATCGTCGGAGCGATCGTCGAACAACCGGCATAAATCGGCACCCCTATCAAAACGGCAATCGGCACCGAAAGCAATTCGTATTTGCCGACATAATTCATAAAAAACTCTTGTGGCACAAAGCCATGTATCGCGGCTCCGATAAACACACCCAGAAACAAATATGGGAAAATATTTTTAAAAGTATCCCACCCGTCGGAAACGGCATATTTAACTCTACTTTCAAAATCACGCGGCAGATCTTTTTGAGTAACACATGAAGCAAAGCTCCCCTTCTCCAAAATCAGCTCCGAATCCATATTGAAAATCCCAATAATCAACCCTGAAACCACCCCTAAAGTAATCCCCGCCATAGCATAAGCGATCGCGACTTTCCACCCGAAAAGTCCGCCCATAATCACAAACGCAACTTCGTTCACAAGTGGCGACGTCACCAAAAAAGAAAACGCTATCGAAAGAGGAATTTTCGCCTTCACAAAACCGATAAACAACGGAATTGACGAACACGAACAAAAGGGTGTTGCCGCCCCAAACATCGCCGCAATCAAATTTCCCAATCCGAACCTGAGATGCGCCATCATATCCTTAATCTTCTCCGGTCTGACATAAGTCCTGAAAAAGGCTATCACCGACACCACCACTAAAACCAAAAACGAAATCTTCAGCATGTCATAAACAAAAAAATTCACACTATCCGCCAAATGCACGCCAGAAACGAGATTTAACAAGTCGTACGAGATATAATCCGCAATGTATTTAAACATAAAATAGATTTTTTATTTAAAGAATAATGCCTCCACTTCCCACATTTGCAAACATTTATAAATCCTTCGTTTTTCAAAACCTTTAAGTGATGAGAAACCAAATTTTGATCAAGCCCCAACGCCCCTTCGATATGACAAACACACTTCTCCCCCGACGACAACAAATGAAGTATTTTTAATCTGTTGGGGTCGGAGAGAACCTTGAATTGCCTTGCAAGTTTTTTAAAATTCTTCATGGAGAAACATATCAATGAGCATTGATATGTTATAGGCGATTGAAATCGAAGTCAAGAGAAACATCAAAACATTACGCATTCTACAGGTACTTCTTCGAATACCCCACCTTCTCCTTATAAAACCCGATCGCCTGCGCAAGCTCTTTATGATTTTTAGCATACTCTTTAATCGAAATTCCTTTCTTCCATGCATCACACGCCTGCACTAAAGCCATAGCGCCTTTCTCCGTTCCACCCGGATGCGAATGAACACCTCCACCCATAGTTGTAATAAAATCCGTCGTGCCAACGACATCGGCAAAAGGTTTGAGCAAAATAGGATTCAATCCACCGGACGCAATCGGACACATCGGCTTCATCCCATACCAATCCTGATCAAAGAAATCACCCTCGGACTTGGCAAACAAAGCATGATGAGCCGCCATTACATCCTCTTTCGCACTTCCTTCCATCTTCCCTATCCCTGCAGTACCGGTATGCATACCCGACGCCCCGGCCAATCTTCCCATTTTGGTCATAAATGGCACGGTATATCCGATAGGATTCTCGGGTCTTGTCATAGCACCATGCCCGGCCCTATGAAAATGGAGAAAAACACCAGGCCACATCCTTCGAGCGGTCTGCACGGCAGTCCACCCGGCAGTAAGTCCGTCAACCAAGAAAGCATAACTTCCCTTTTTCATCTTTTTGATCACATATTCGGCCCTCTTTTGCATAGTCATAAAATCTGCCGCGGAAATATTAATCGACATAACTTTTTTCTTACCGGTCTCCTTCTCGACTTTGGCCATAGCCTTAACTATCTCATCAATAGCTTCCTTAAAAGGACAAAACTCTTGATCGGCTTGCGGCTCATCGAATTTCACGAAATCGCCTCCGCCTTTCCAGAACTTATAACAAACATCAGCGAATTGTTTCGGCTTCAAGCCTATTTTCGGCTTAACAATCGTACCCAAAACCGGACGCCCCTTAACACCTAAATATTTTTTCAAATCATGAATCGTAGTCGCAGGACCATCATAATGTTCAAGCATCTCCTTCGGGAACCAACAATCAAGCGCTTTCAAAGCCGATAAATCACCCATCCCGAAAACATTCCCAACAACATAAGTAAGAATATTTTGCACATTCCCTCCCCTATCAAAAATCTTCCACGGAAAAGCGATCCAAACCAGATTTTTCTTCTTATCGATTTTATAAACTATTGCATTCAAATTGTCCGAGAATTTCGTCGCCGTACCGACTCTCAAATTTGAACCTGTGCTGGACTCCGACGCAACTTCAGACGCACAACTCAAAAAATCTTCTCCGGGCTTCGGAACCAAGTGGAAAACTGCAAGCATATACTTGCCACCTTTTAAAGGGTTTAATTTCAAATTGATATACTCCTTTTGCATTTTTATTTTATATTTAAAGTATATAAGACACCACGACTAATTGTCACGGTGAAGAATTCCGCTGAGAACCTTTCTGGCCTCTTCCCATGTTTTCCCGCGACATGACTCAACGGCCTGAGAATCTCTCGCAAGACATTCCGAATAAGCTTGCCGCGCATCTCGCTCTCTAAGAATCACACCTGCGCCCTCTTGCGGATTTTGATCCAATAAAGCGTACCAAGCCAAACCACCATCGGCTAATCGCACATCGGGAACCACTTGAGAAGAAGCATCTCCCGATTTCTTACCGACATTCGTCATCGCACCCGCCAAGGTCGCATCTTGATTTGCATCCATAGAGATTTTTATTAAAAATAATCATACAATTATAACACGAAAGGCTCGGGCTGACAACTAGATATCTGTACCAAACGCGATAAACTTAATCTATGCGCGACTACGAACACCCGCTGACACCCGGAGGAGAAAAGGCCATCATAATAGATGTGATTCCTCCCGGAATGAACAAAAGAGAGGCACTCGAAAGACTCGAGGAGCTTGAAAGGCTGATAGACACTTTCGGCGGAGTCACGATTTTAAAAATAATCCAAAAACGCGGCAGACCATCTGCAAAAACATATATCGGATCGGGCAAAGCCGAAGAGGTAGTGAAACTTCAAAAAGAACTCGGGGCAACAATGGTAGTGATAAATGGATTCATGAAAGCCAATCAGTTCCACAACCTTACCTTGATGATAGATTGTGAAGTTATGGATCGATTCGAGTTAATTCTGAAAATTTTCGCCAAACACGCACGCACGGAAAAAGCTCGACTACAAATCAGGCTGGCTTTCTTGAAATACGAATTCCCAAGATTATTCGGAAAACAAGCCGGCCACGCCCAACAAAGAGGCGGCACGGGAACAGTAACAAGAGGTAAAGGTGAAAAACTCCTCGAGCTCAAACGCGAACACCTGAGAGATCAAATCCGAGCAATCGAGAAAAAACTGGAATCGATACAAAAAGTCCACTCCGGCCAACGCCAAAGAAGAAAACGCCAAGGCTTCCTAACGGTTGCAATCGTAGGCTACACAAACTCCGGAAAATCAACCCTGTTAAAACAAATCACTCACAAGAAAAACGCCTACACGGCGAATAAACTTTTCGCGACACTGGAAACCAAACTCGGCTCACTTTACATAGAAGATTTCCCACGCACCGTTTTGCTTGCCGACACAATCGGATTCATCCAAGACCTTCCACCACTGCTTTTTGAATCTTTTATCACAACACTCGAAGAGGTCACCGAAGCGGATCTGGTTTTGCATATAATAGACGCCGCGGACCTCAAAATTTACGAAAAAATCGACACAGTTGAAAAAATCTTAAAAGATCTCGAATGTGACAAAAAACCTCAACTCTATGTTCTGAACAAAATGGATATGGTAAAAGACAAACAGAAGATTTTGAAAACATACGCATACCTAAATCCGGTCACCATCTCCGCTTTGCAAAAAGAAGGATTTCAAGAACTGAAAACGGCGATTAAAAATAAATTTTATGAAATTTTTTGAAAAAACAACAGAAGACCTGCCGCAAACCGAACCAACTCCGGAGGAACTCAAGAGGTCTCCGATAGCAATCCCCGCTTGGATACGCCAATCCGAAAAACACGCCACGCCGGAAGAAAAAACCGAATGGCGCAAATTCGGCAAATATCTTCCGCAAGTCAGACAAATTTTCAAAGATCACGGCATCCCGGACGAGCTGGTATATCTCGCGTATACTGAATCTTGCTGTGATCCCACTGCCGTAAATGGCGAAGCGGTCGGGATTTTTCAATTGAAAGAATCAACCGCAGAAAGATTGGGATTAAAAGTGGTACCAAATTACATAGATGAAAGGAAATCGGTCCTTCGCGCCGCCGAAACCACGGCAAAAATCCTCTCGGAAATTTACGATCTAACATTGGCATGGAGCTGGGCGATATTGGGCTTCAATCTGGGGAAAGAAGGTGTTCAAAAACAATATGAAAAATATCGCGGCGATGTAAAAGCATATCTGGAATCGCAAGACGCAACCGAAGAACAAAAAAACTACCTACACAAATTTTTCACCGCAAGAGAAATTTTCCGGAACATGGGAGAAACAGAACCGCAAGCGCCACAATTGGAATCGGCGCATATCGTATACAAACGACAAAAAAAACCCATAACATACGTCGTCAAAGAAGGAGATACTCTCACAAGCATCTCACTCGCCCATAACAAAACCGTTGCCGGGTTAATCGCATTCAACCTGCAAAAAGATCCTGAATTCAATCCCGACAACCTTTCCATAAACCAAGAAATTCTGATCCCTCAAATCCCCGTTGCAACACTAAAATACTCGACCGTAACAAACAACCTCGCAATATCCAAACGAGACTTCGACGAACTGAATCCGCACTTGGGACCCGACATCACGCGAGACAAAAAAGGCATCCCCGAAACAACAATCTACTTCCCCGCCGGACAAAATCTAAAAAACTTCTTCTACGACTCTTTCGAAGAGGAAATACTGGACGAATCCGCCGCCGAAGAAGAAGTTTGCGAAAGAGAAGTTTGCTTTGAGGAAGCGAGGAGAAGGTATTAGAAACAGTAAGCGATGCCGTTTGCGAAAATCTTAAATCAATATTCAGAGTGAACATCTGCAGCGCTTCCGGATTTTTGAAGGCGTACCCGCCTACCGGCAGGCAGGCATGTAGCCTGAAAAAATCAGAAAGCGAAGCCGTTCATGAAGAATTTATCCACCCAATCAAAAGAAAATTTTGAGTTTTGAGCAAACTTCAGCAGCGATACTGTTTCAATACCCGAAACAGTAAGCGATGCCGTTTGCGAAGAACTCAAAATTTTCCTACTCGTACCTCAAGCTCTCAATCGGATTCAACCCCGCCGCCTTTTTCGCAGGATAAACACCGAACAAAATTCCTTCCGCGAAAGCCGCCCCTATCGCCAAAATAATTCCTCCGACGGGCACAAAAAACTCGATTTCAACTCCAACCAAGCCGGCAACAACGACAGACAACCAAACCACCATCAGCCCGAGCAAAATCCCAAGCACCCCGCCAACGAAAGTTACCAAAACCGACTCGCACAGAAACTGACAAAGCACGGCGCGCGACGTAGCACCGACAGCTTTTCTAAGCCCTATTTCGCGCGTACGTTCGGTAACGGCGACAAACATCACATTCATCACCCCCACTCCACCGACCACCAACGAAATTCCTGCCAAAACTATCAATAAAATCTGCAAAGCTCCGGTAACGCCATCCATCATAGAAATCGCTTCATCCATCGTCGTCACACGAAAATCTCTCTTATCTTCACCGACAATATCATGCCTCTGATCGAGAAGTGCGATAACATCGTTTTTAATCGCCTCCACCATCTCTTCATTTTCAACCTGCAACAAAAAATAAGGAACATAATCTATACCCATAATCAATTTCTGCGTCGTATTCAGTGGCAAGTAAACCATATCATCCATGTTTTGAAAAAAGACCACTCCGAGCGACTCCATCACTCCTATAATTTTAAAATTCAGCTCCCCTATCCTCACACTCTGCCCCAAGGGATCCACATCGGGAAATAATTCCTCCGCAACACCTTTCCCGAGAACGACAACCCGAGCCAAACTTTTATCCTCCGACGCAGTAAAAAATCTCCCGTATTCGACATCGCTTTGATCTATATCTATAAAAGATGCCGAAACCCCCTGAATCATATATTGCTGATCATCATAAACCGAAACAATGCGTTCAAGCCCCATTACTGCGGCATAACCATCGGTCACCCCGGGAATCAAAAACGCATCTTCCATATCTTCTTCTTTCAAAGTCGCAACCGTAACGCCTTCCATCATCGCCGTAGCCGACCCGGGACTCATTTCCGAAACACCCGGCGTTTTAACCTCGACAACAATCGTATTGGCACCATAAGACTCAAGTTGTGCGGTAACTATCGCCTGCGTCGCATGTCCGAGAGAAAAAACCACAATCACCATCATCATCCCGATAACTATACCTATAGTCGTCAAAAGCGTTCGCATCTTATTCGCACGAAGAGCCGTCAGAGATAACTTTAAATACGAAGAAATCATCAATTCCTATCTTACCACATCCGTTACCGATTGACAAAACACCACATTCCTGTCAGAATTGCGCCCTTCGAAAAACAATATGGGCCCAAACGAAACTCCGCAGCAAGAAACAGTCGCAACAACAACACCCACACCAACTTCGCCACTACCTCTAAGGGAAGAAACGGCGGAAAGAACGGCGGATGTGCTCGGCAAACCCCGAGGCTATCTAACATGGCTTGCACTTCTAGAAAACCCATCAAAATTTTTCGACATAAGAAAAGCGGAATGCGAAATCAGAGAACGTCCAGTCGTCAAAGAAGCTGTCGCGCAAGAACACGGCTTATATCGCGCACTATTAAAACTCAGGCTCCCCTTCCTGGACAAAACGGCAACAACGGCAATTCTAAACCACCCGGATTTCCCGCAATTAAGAGATCTTTTGATACTTTTTGAACAAAAATTCACAACCCGTATAAACGGAATAGTCCATCTTCTCGAATCGGCCGAAGAAAAAGAGTTCGTAGGCACAAAAGAGTATCAAGGAAGCGTGATAAGAATAGATGCCGAAGGCTTCTCGGGAATAACGCACGAACTCGGAGAAGCTGAAACGGCAAGAAATTTCGGCGAAACCTTTTTTGAACCGTTTTTTGAAACAATAAGATACTTCCCAAAAGTAAAATTCATAAAAACCATCGGAGATGAAATCATATGCGTATGCGAAAATCCGGAAAACAACGAAGACATAAGATTCGCCGAAACATTATCGAGAAATTTGATAAACGCCGGCAAAAGATCGCACATAGGAATAGGCAGAGGCAAATATACGATAACAAAGACCCCTTACGGAAAAGTTGTCGTGGAAGGACCCGCATCCGATCAAGCCCTCTCGGCGCAAGACGGACATAAAAAACACGGCGGCGATGTCAGCATATATCTCGACAACGGTCAAAAAACCGAAGGTTACCCGACACCCGAATCAGTCACACTGGGAGAACCGCCGCCATCGGCAATACATTTTTTCAAAAACACACGTCCACCGAACGACATGACAAGACTTATAGATGAGGTGAAAAAACAGATGGCGGTCGTCGCATCAACCATAACCCCGGCCGCAGTACAACTCGAAGAACCAACCGAAAGAAGAGCAACTTCAATCTATATCAAAACACCGGCAAAATCGGGAGATACGATCCTTACATGGGAACGATATTTGGAAAGCCTCGCCGATCAATTCGATGCGAAAGTTTTACACATAGAAATAGAAAAAGGGGAGAAAAGAGCAATCGTCATACTCGGCGCGCAAGGTTCAAGCCCATTCAAGCAAGAAGAAAGATTGGCAAGATTTGTAAACAGATTGACCGAAGAACTCGGAGAAGTACTGCAAATAGGAACCGAAAGCGGAAGAATTCTCACGCCGGACACACTTACCGCCGACATATCGGACGCCATAAACGTAACTGCAAGATTGGGACACGCGACAACCGCAAACATACCGGAAGGAATCGACATCGGAGAAAGAACGATGGGACGAATTCGAATCGGGAGAAACGCCAAGGAAAGACTGGAAACGGCACGAATAAGCCCGCGCGGAATCAAAATCGAAGGCCCTTTGAATTTGCGAAGAATCGGAGTTCATCAGGTAACAACATGCGACAGTTTCGAACTGCCGGAAACCCCGCCGTTTACAGCCAGCGAATCCGAAGTAATCAACCTTGTAGAAACTATTTCGACATTAACAGCTGGCAAACATATACACCTCGAAGGCGAAACCGGAGTCGGCAAACACTCGATTCTACGAGAAACGGCAATTCGAACAAACAAATACATGATTGTCACGGATGAATATCAGGAAGATATCCCTTTCAGAGGCATATCGGAAATACTCCGAAAATTATTCCCGTCAAAAGAAGATTTTGAAAGCTGGATGGAAAAAATGGGAATCGCCGCAAATCAACAAAAAATATGGGCAAGCATATATAAAGAACTTGCCGAAAAGTCGAAAATACCAACGGAACCGACAACCGTGGAAAACGAACTCACGACCATACTTAATCTGATAGAAAATTTGGGAATCGCATGCCCCAACATACACAAAATGGACGAATATTCTCAAAAGATACTTTACAGAGCACGCATAATATTAATATCCACAGGAAAAACGGGAAATACGTGCGATACTTTTAAAATCAGAGGAGTAACTTCGGAAGAGATCACCTCAACAATACAAAACATATTACAGATAGAAACCGAACCGGACATACATCTAATAAACTACATACAAAGAGAAATTCCGGAAACAAACGGCAGGCGCAACCCAACGCTTGTTCGAGCTCTTCTGTCGGATTTATTAAAAGCTTCAGCCATCAACAAAGGCTCAGCCGCTTTTGATGAAAGCAAAGCCGCGGAAATAACCGTAAGAGCCACAATGACGGAATTTCAAGAAGGAATCGTAAGAGAAAAAACACAAGAAGTGGAAAAATCGGAACCCGCAAGAAAACTGCTCAAAATCCTGGTAGCAATCGGCGCGGAATGTAGCATAAAAGAACTTGCAAAAATAGCCGGCACAAATATTACGGTACCCTTGAGGATGCTATATCGCAACGAAATATTGGAACCCGGACCACCACCGCTAAGATTCAAAAATTCTTTCTTCGCACAAACAGCGATAGCGTTGGACAACTTGAAACCGACACCGAACGAAATAGACGAGATCGAAATCAACGCGCGAACAGGCACAGATACCCCGGAAAAATATGTCCAAATTTGCGAACGACTCGATTTAACTTCACGACCAGCGGTAATCGAAACCGTAATATCGCATGTAAAAACTCTTACCGCCAAAGGAGAACTGACAAGAGCGACATATTTGCTTGAAAGATTTTTAAAATCAATCCGTGAGCCGCAAGACCCAAGCCAAATCCTGGACGCATATCTTCTCCTGATAGAGAACAATCTTACAATCGGCAGAGATAACAAAGAAGCGCTCTCGAGAGCCGCAAGTCTACCGCAATCTCAAGCTCAAAAAATCGCACTGCTCAAGCTCACATGCAAAGTTCACTATGCCAATAAAGATATTAATCTCGCCACGGCAAGCTTGGAAAAACTAAGCCGCGAAGTACCGGAAAGCGACATCGAACTTCGAATTTACACCGCCAGTTTGCACTTCCACAAATCCGACGAAGTTCCGCCTAACGAGAGGATTAAAGAGATAGACGCTTCGATAGCCATACTGGAATCCATAAACTCCGAAGAAATCACGGATGAAAAACTCAAAGAAGAGTTCGCAACTTTAAAACTGCTCACGCGAGGATACAAATTACTGCGAGGGCTCCTGAAAGAAGGCGACCTCGGAGATAAAACCCGCGAACAAGCGCTTTCGGAATACGAAGATGAACTTAAAACAAATCTCGAAGAAACTCCCGCAGAAAAAAGAAAACAAAAAAGTTATATCGAAAGGGCATTATACTTGCCAAGAACTGGAATAACCAGAGCATCAATCGGCGGAAAAATCGAACCGGAACGGCTAGACGGGATCATACAATTTACCCGAGAATTAATCGAAACAGCATCTGAAAACGGCTATTTCGGATTGGAACTGCAAGGTCGCGTATTTTTAATAAACTTCTTGCACCTTGGCGGCACCCTCCTGAACAACATGGAATTATTCAGAAGAGGCGAAGACGAATATCAAAACACAGTGGAAATGATCGGATCCATATCGCCCGACGAAATAAGATTTACGGCACAAAAAATTCTATTCATGCACGCAACCAGATTGGAAATAATCATAGAAAACCTCAAGCATTCACGAAATGAAGAACGCACCATCAATATCGTCAGAGGACACGAAACGGTAAAAACAATCTCGGACTATTTTACCACACACCCGGAATTGGAAACATTCCGGGTATACGTTGACCCAATCATACAAGGATTTCAAGAGTCTTTATAACGGCATTATTTCCGCATCGGACGTTCTCTCCTCCAATTCAACATTCGCATTGGACAAAAGTTGTACAACCGTATCTTTCGGAAGATTTACAACACCACCCGCCTTAGCCTTGAAGACCATATCGTTCGGCAATTTCACCCAAGCACCCTGTTTCAAAACCGTAGTGGTGGCATCGGAAAATTGAACCCAAGATATATCATAGGTCTGCAACCAAGCGTCAGCCTGAAGTGACACCTCTCGACCATCTTGAGTTTGGAAAGTTTGTCCGCTTACGAGCTTAACCAACGAACCGGTCTCAACTTTTACCCAAGTACCCGTAACGGTTGGCTCCGAACTCTGATACCAATTCCCGCTAGCATCTTGTTGTATCAAAACACCCGGTTGCGTACCTGTAAGCTGCGATTTCGTTATCGCATCACTCAGAAAATCCAACTTCCCGAACATCGCGAAAACGCCCATTATCACGCCTCCGACAACCAACCCAACAAGAAAAACCACAATCCCCTTACAGGACGATTCGCAAGAACATTTTTTCCCATCTGCCATGTTTTGTTTTTATTAAAAAATAAAATCCAACCTAAAAATATCATAAACGTTTTTTTTGTCCAGCTATTCGTGCCTCAGCGCCTCTATCGGATTCAACCTCGCCGCCTTTTGCGCCGGATAATAACCAAACACAACCCCCACAAAACACGACACCACGAATGCCACAAATATAGCCCGTAAAGAGATTACCAAATCCCAATCATACCCCGCACTTCTGGCTCCAAAAGCCACCGAGGCCGATATCGCACTCCCCAAAACAATCCCGGCGATACCACCGACAAGAGTCACAACGATAGACTCAAACAAAAACTGCTCAAGGATCCTCCTCCTCTTCGCCCCAAGCGCTTTCCTCAGCCCAATTTCACGAGTCCTCTCCGTCACGGATATCAACATGATATTCATTATTCCTATCCCTCCGATAATCAAAGAAACCGCCGCTATCGCCGCCAAAAAAAACTTAAGAACATCGGTAATGGTGGTAAGCATCGCAACCGCCGTATCAAGACTTTCAACCATAAAATCATCATCCTTCGGATCTCTAACATTATGAGTAACTCGAATAGTTTGCTCTATATCATAAATCGCTCGCTCAATATTTTGATCGCTATCAACTTTTACTCTTATCAAACTTACATAATCTATACCGAGAAGAATCTTTTGTGCGACCGTCACGGGAACATAAACCTGATCATCCCTATTTTGAAAAGCTGTCACGCCTCTCGATTCAATCACCCCGATAACCTGAAACGACTCTCTCTTAATTTTTATATTTTGCCCGATCGGATCAGTCCCGTTAAAAAGCTCTTCCGCAACTTGGCTCCCTATAACCACAACCTTTTGCATCCCGTCTTGCTCGATTTCGGTAAAAAATCTCCCATTGGCAACCGTAATATCCTCAACCTCGGGAAACATATAAGAAACACCATTGAAAAAAGCATCCATCGTATTTCCATTATAAGTCATAGTCGCATTCCCTTTCACATAAGGAGTAATGGCAACCGCGTTAGGCACATTTGCAGAATCACTCAGCGCCTCAAAATCATCCAAATTCAAAGTCGTGATCGTCACCCCCAAAACAGCCGCCGGAGGCCCATCTTCAATTCTTCCACCCGGCAATATGCTTATCAAATTACTCCCGACACTTTTTATTTGATTCAAAATTAAACTTTGAGCACCCGACCCGATAGAAACCACCATAATAACCGACGCAATCCCGATCATTATCCCCAAACTGGTCAAAAAAGCCCTCATTTTATTTTTTACAAGAGAGGCAAAAGCTACCTTAAATGATTGAACGAAATCATACATTGTGTCCGTTTTTTTCATCTCTAACAATCCTACCATCCAAAACCTCAATAACCCTTTTCGCGTGCGCCGCTATATTTTTCTCATGCGTAACCAAAATAACCGTATGCCCATCTTTATTGAGTTTATCAAAAATCTTCATAACATCTTTCCCGGACTCGGTATCGAGATTACCCGTCGGCTCATCCGCCAAAATCAAACTCGGCTTATTGATAAGCGCTCTCGCAATCGCAACCCTCTGTTGTTGACCACCCGAAAGCTGATTCGGCATATGCCCCATTCTATGCTCAAGCCCGACCATTTTAAGGACCTCTTTTCCTCTCTCGATCTGCTCGGAATCCGAAACTCCCGCATACACAAGCGGCATCCTAACATTATCAAGTGAGCTGGTTCTCGGCAAAAGATTAAAGGATTGAAAAACAAACCCAATCTCTCTGTTTCTGATATGAGCGAGCTGATCATCGGTAAAAGTCGTAACATTTTGCCCTTTGAATTTATAATGCCCGGTCGTAACGGTATCGAGAAATCCGATAATATTCATAAGCGTAGACTTGCCGGAACCGCTCTGTCCGATTATCGCAACAAATTCACCAACATGTATCTCAAAACCAACCCCGCGAAGCGCATGCGTCTGCGCCCCGTCGACTCCATAAACTTTGGAGACATTGCTGATTTCTATAAGAGTGCTTTCCACGAGGCAAATTTTAACATGCCTCACGGTCCCGCGCGAGCACCTCGACAAAGCACCCTTCCGTCTCCCACACTCTCACCGCATACAACTTCACCCCATCAATCCCGCCCTCAAGCTTCCCCCAAATCCACGCAGCAATGTTTTCCGCCGAGGGATTCGCGATAACATCATTCAGATTTTTATGATCCAATTCCGCAAGAACTTTTCCCCCAACGATCTCTTTAATTCTCGCAAAATCCACCACCATTCCCTCCTTATCGGGCTCACCTTCAAACGTCACCCTCAATTTATAAGTATGCCCGTGCAAATTTTCACACTTTCCCTTATATGCGGGCAAAAAATGCGCCGAATCGAATTTGAACTCTCTCGATACTAACATAACTTTTTAATTACATTTAAAGCCCCAACGCTCTCCCCCACATCATGCACCCTGACAATTTTCGCACCATTCATCAATGCAGCGCAAGCACAAGCCACAGAACCGCAAAGCCGCTGACTCATCTCCCCTCCCAAAAAACTTTTCCTCGACGCCCCAACCAAAATCGGCCTGCCCAGCCCTCGCAATTCCGCCAATCTTTTCACTATTTCAAAACTATACCCGGGCTCCGCACTCACAAACATGCCCATCCCCGGATCCACAACCACATTCTCAAAATTCACCCCGGCCGCAATCGCAACCTCGATCCTATCTTTCAAAAAATCATAAACGGTCCTCACCACATCCTTATATTCCACCGCACGCACACTCGTCCTCGGAGTCGCATCTTTCGCATACATCAACACCATCGGCACCTTCAACTCGGCCAAGACTTTAAACATTTTTTTATCACCTCTCCCGGCAGTCACATCGTTAACCATATCCGCCCCGGCCTCAACACACACCTTCGCAACCGAAGATTTATAAGTATCTATTGATATAAAAATTTCCGGCAGAGCTTTCCTCACCGCCTTCAACACCGGCAAAACTCGTTTAAGCTCCTCGCCAGCCGAAACATTTTTGGAATTCGGTCCCGTAGACTCCCCTCCTATATCTATAATCCGAGCCCCTTCGGCCACCATCTCTTTCGCCCTTTTAACAGCTTTTTTAATATCAAAAATTTTTCCACCATCGGAAAAACTGTCCGGCGTCACATTCAAAATCCCCATAACCGCATGCCCAAGAACAACCTCGCGCCCATGCGGAGACCGAAGTGAAAACTCGGTCCTCCCATAAACCGAACAAACGCGCATCAACTCATCCCCAATTTTCCGAAGCCCAAAAGGCTGCATCTTCAATTTCATATAAAGAACTTCAAGCTGTTTATTAGTCGCGATTAAAACCCCCCTAACCTTTTTCGCCTTCAAGCCAGCCGCCTCCCGTGGTAGAGCCAACTCCGCCCCGATCGACAAAGCCTCCTGTTTGAAAATATTCGCCGCCCGCAAATCCATCTCGGGGATATCGATTACCCTTAAAATACCTTTCCCGCTCATCATCATCACTCCGGGACTCGTAACCCCAACCGAAGCCAAAAAATCCCCGAACCTCTCCTGATTTTCGAAATTTTTGATTAGCATGCATAACAATGATACACCAACCCCCAGACCGTCCGACAATGAGAATGAATTTTTTAAAAAAAATTCATTCTCGGACACCCTACAGTCTACTGTCTACTCTTAATGAAATTCAAAACAACACTCTCGGCATTATCGGAGAACCGAGCCAACTGCACTGGAGTAGCCTTCACCTGATCACCATTAAGCCTATTCAACAAAGCCGCGCACACAATGGCGCATTTTATCCCCGCCCTGCGACAAAACACGACAAATTCGGTGCTTTCCATCTCTATATTTCTAACTCCGGCCTCATGAGCTTTTCTTAAGAAAATCATCTTATCCGCTTCAGTATACCCGGGATTAAGCGCACCATCCAGTCTTCCCTGCCCTTCATAAAAATCGTCGGTTCCGAGAGTTTTACCCAGCACAACATGAAATCTCCCTGCGCAAGACAAAATTTCCTGAGCCAATTCGGGGTCAATATCCGCAGGCCATCTTCTCCTTTCCCCCAACACAATATGCTCCCTGAAAGGTTCCAACTCGCCATTCAACGCTCCGATAGTCACAACGACATCACCCCCCTCAACTCCCACACCACCGGAAGTCCCAACTCTTATAAAAATCGGATCTTCAACCCCGGCATGATACAATAATTTCGTAATTTCATGAAGAAGAATAGACAAAGAAGGCATCCCCATCCCATGATTTACAAATATAATCGGACCGAGTTTAAACATCGAGAAGCGCTCCTTCTTCCCTATCGGTTGAACTATCAACTTGCGCAAAACACGATTTCGCTCCGGATGCAAACCGAGAGCGCGCAAAACACGAAACGCAGTGGTCCCCATAATGCGCCCAATCTTTTTTGGCAAATCGTCAACCAGCGGTCCATGCTCGATTTCTCCCAAATCCAATTCCAACTGTTCGGCAGCTTTTACCAAAAAATCTTCCGCCCTATCGGCGCTTCCACCCATACAAACATATTTCACATTCCCGAACATCGCCTTCAAATCTATGCTCGAATCCAACCCCAAATGATACAAAACATCAGGGTCCAATTCTTCGATATGCGGATTGAGATTCTCCATAGGAGCCGGATTCTAAACCGGTCAATGTTAATTGGCAAGTAGCTACTTGCCTATAACGATACTTCCACCACCCATACCCGCAAAAATACGCCTGCCTTTTTCATGAGTCGCTCTCCTATAAATATCAACCTCGGGACTCCCCTCTTCGATAAGTTTCCACGGCTGTTGCATAACGTCAACAATATAATTTTTACCATCGAGTTCGACCACATTCCAACAGTGCCATTGATCTCTGGCTTGTTTACCTCTAACAAGTCTCGATTGAATACCTAAACGATCAGCAAGATATTTAAAAAGTATCGCTCTATGCCTGCAAACACCATGATTCAAATAACCCAGGAGAACAACATCGTCAACATTCGCCCTGGAAATCTTGCAACGTTGAATATTCGCCTCGGTCAATTGAACAATATCGCCATATCCGTCCGCCACCATCTGGGAACCTCCAAGCGCATTGGAAACAAACATGGCAAGCATTTGGATCTTCGCCTGTGTGGTGGGAGCCGATTCAATAAATTTGCGGGCACCTTCGACTTTGGATTGCAAACATGTGTCACGAATTGCATCAACGAAAATAAGTTCTCTGTCGGACGATTCGCATTCCAATCGCCCATCGGAATCAATGGCAAATTGCATTTTGTGCCCTCCGTCATAAAAACCGTTCGGTATTTGTTCATCAAAATCCAAATATCCGCGCCTCAAATATTGCAAAGAACGAAATCTGCCGGCGTGAGTTTGATCAATACGCAATCTATAAACCGATGTCGCGGTTTCCAAAAAGATCTTGCCGTCCGCTTCAACTCTAACCTCGACAATCTCGCTTACCGAACTCTTGCCCTCATCGAATCGAACACGACCACCCACAACGATTGGAACCTGCAATATCCCATCAAGTTGAGTACCAACGAGAACACTTGACGTACATCCAGACTTTATTTGGATCTTAATCAAAGCCACCCTCGGAAATCCAGCAGTCAGAGCTTCGACATAATCCCGATCACTTAATGTCGGATTAAGAACTTTTCTTTTTGTAGGAAGCCTTTCCATAATTTAGTTATAAAATTTCTACCATCCCCACCCCGTCCCCTCTTCCGGCACCTCCACCCCTTTCAAATCCTCATCATATTTCACGGCGGTTTTCATCGTATCTTTGCAAATCCCCATAATCCATTTTGCCTTTTTATCGGCAACAATTTTGCTGGTATCGTAAACTGTCTTGCCGTTCTTAAACGTATAATTATACATTTGAAATTTCGTCAGTTCCGCCGTACGCGCCGCCTCGGATTCACTCATGCCTTTCTCCTTACAGCCGAGATATTTAAACCTTCTAACCGCACCGTCATACCCGTCATGATGAGTTAGATACAAAATCCACGCTTCGTTAGCCTCAATCTTCCCGGTTTTTGCGAAACCGCTTTCCGCAAACTTGCTATAAGTAATCTGCTCTTTTTTCGCATAAACATATTTCAAACTCTTTGTCGCCAACCAATATCCGGCATAAATCATAATCTCGGGGTTAAACCTCCACTCCATTTGATCTTTATTTTTCCACTTTGGAGACTCCGCCATCTTTTGATAAACCCACGGATTATCTTTCAAAAACTCGTTCCAAGTGGATGGTATAAATTGAAAAAGTCCACCTGCGCCACTTCCCTGCTTGTTCAAAACATCGACTCTAAATCCGGACTCATGTTTCATTATCGAGAACATAATACTTTCCGGAACATCGATACCTGTCTGCGCAGAATACTTCTCGCGCGCCGAATGTGCATAATAATACAAATCAGGCTGATTTCTTATAATATCATCTATTTTTCTACCTTTAACTTTTTTATCCAAACCCATCCCCTCTTTGTCGGAATCACTTAACGAATCTCCGGAATGATATTTGGAAACAGGAACACCTTCAGCCCTTTTTTCATCAACATATTCTCGATCGGAAACACCAACCTCGGCATCATATTTATCAAAATCTAAACCACCATCAGCCTTCCTATATTTTTGATCAAAATCCATCTGTATCGCGCCAACCCTAACAACATCGGAAGTAAAAACCGGTATATACCCCTGCTCATCAAAAAAACCGCCACCTTTTAAACCAACTCTCCTTTCGCTTGCACGAACATTACTCTTATCTCCTCCGACATAAACCGTGACTCCTCTAACCGTAGGCGGGAGTATATCTCCGGCCCCAAGCTTCCAATAAGCCTCCTGATTACCATGAAAATTTATTTTAAACTCATCTCCATCTTTAGGTGCCTTATACCAACTTTTATAATTCGCGAAATCAACTTTTGTATCCGACGAAACAAAATCCGTAAAAGCATAAAATAAAATCCCTTCATGTTTGGATTCCAAATCCCTAAGTTGATCTAGAGAAAGCGCTCGCAAATCGGAAATTTTCTCAACATCCGAAACCTGTCCATTAATAGCTTCTTCAACCGTTTCTCTCGCCAAATCATCCGCGATATTCGAATCAAGTTTCATTTTCTCTCCAGGAGTCAAAATCTTATCGGTCAAAAACTCATCAATCTCGGCCTTCATCCCGTCAACCTCTGAGAGAGTATCTAGGGTCAATTTAAGCTTTTTTTCATCATAACCTCTCTTAAGTTCGGTCAAAGCTGCCTGCTCCTTTGGCGTCATCCCGGTCTCCTCCATCGCATCAACGGTTTCCATAAAAAGTTGCTCGACCGTTTTCGAAGACAACGATTTATCAGACTTACTCTCTTTTTTCTCGGGCGTAGGAGCCGTCATGTTTTTTTATTGTTTTTTTATCTTCTAATTATACCAAATTTTACAGAGAAACTCCATCTGTTCTCGGAAATCTACAATCTGCCGTCTACTATCTACGGTCTACAGTCTTATTCCCCACCTTATTTCAGCAAACAAATCAACGCGAAATACAGGATAAAAGTTGCAAAACGAAAATCTCTCGTTCACTATACCCTACGAACTACCTCCTACCCCCTAACATATGAAATACCCAATTCGACTCACCGAACTCGAGCTTCAACAAAAGGCGCTTCAAATGCGCCGCGACATAGTCGAAATGACTTGCGCCGCAGGTTCCGGCCATCCCGGCGGATCTTTATCGGCGGTGGACATGCTCGTAGTTCTGTATAACGAATTCTTAAAACACGATACCGAGGACACGGAATGGGAAGAAAGAGACAGAATGATTTTTTGCAAATGCCACATCACTCCGGCAATATATTCGATTCTGGCAAGAGTCGGATATTTCGATCCGAAAATGCTTCTCACATTCAGAAAACTGGGATCCGAACTTCAAGGACATCCTTCGAGATTCTCCCCGAGAGGAATCGAAATGTCCGGCGGCTCGCTCGGTCAAAACTTGTCAATCGCAACAGGAGTGGCCCTCGGCTTAAAACATCAGGGCAAACCGAACAGAGTTTTCGCAATGACAAGTGAAGGCGACTTACAAGAAGGTCAAAGCTGGGAGGCAATAATGTCGGCGGCACATTACAAACTCGACAATTTATGCGCATTGGTTGATTACAACAAACTGCAAATAGACGGCAACGTCGAAGATGTCATGGGAGTCCATCCTCTAGATGAGAAATTTAAAAGTTTCAACTGGAACGTCCTCATAATAGACGGTCATAATTTTGATCAAATCAGACAAGCGCTCAAAAAAGCTCTAACTCTAAAAGGCAGACCAACCGCAATAATCGCCCACACGATAAAAGGCAAAGGCGTATCATTTATGGAAAACCAAGCGGGCTGGCACGGCAAAGCGCCATCTAAAGAAGAGATGGAAAAAGCACTAGCTGAACTACAACTTAAAAATTAATAATATGGCCGAAAGAGAATTAATGTTGGCACGCCAAGGCTGGGCGGACGCACTCCTCGAACTAGGAGAAAAAAATCCTAAAGTGGTAGTCCTCGACGCAGACCTGGCGAAATCAACCCTAACCTGTCTTTTCAAAGACAAATTCCCGAAAAGATTTTTCGACATGGGAATCGCGGAACAAAACATGATAAACGTCGCGGGCGGACTATCGCTAACCGGTCTCATACCGTTCGTTGCAACATACGGCGTTTTCGTATCGGGCAGAGCATGGGAACAGATCAGAACCTCGATTTGCTACGGACAATTAAACGTGAAATTCGGAGGCGCGCACGGCGGAATTTCGGTAGGCCCTGACGGCGCAACACACCAAGCGCTTGAAGAGTTAACAATAATGCGTGTTCTTCCAAATATGACGGTTTTGGCACCGGCGGACTATTACGAAACCAAAAAAGCCGTCTTGGCTTCGGTTGAAATAAACGGTCCGGTTTACATCAGATTCGGCAGAGAAAAAACACCGGCAGTGACCAAACCGGACTCGCCTTTCGAGATAGGAAAAGCAAATATCATGCAAGAAGGAGAAGATATAACAATAATAGCTTGCGGAACGATGGTGGCGGAATCACTCAACGCGGCAGAATTCTTGGCAACAAAAGGAGTATCGACAGAAGTCATAAATTTACATACAATAAAACCGTTAGACAAAAACACAATATTAAATTCGGTTAAAAAAACGAAATGCGTCGTCACCGCCGAAGAACATCAACTCGCGGGCGGCATGGGTAGCGCAGTTATAGAAGTACTCGCACAAAACCTCCCCGTCCCCGTCGAAATGGTCGGAATCAACGACACATTCGGGGAATCCGGCACACCAAAAGAATTGATGCGAAAATACGGCATCACCTCGAAAGATATCATTGAGAAATCCCTAAAAGTCATACTCCGCAAAAAATCAAATAGTTAACTACCCCATCATATGAAACCCTTCTCCAAACGCATGCCGCGACTCGGCACCGAAAATGCTTTCTCCGTTATAACGAAAGCCAAACAGTTCGAAAAAGATTCCGGAATTAAACTCGTATACCTGCAAATAGGCGAACCGGGTTTCGACACGCCAAAAAACATCAAAGACGCAACAATCAAAGCGGTCAACGACAACCAAACACACTACACGGCAACTCCGGGCATCCCTGCGCTTAGAGAGGCTATCGCAAAATATCATTCACAATATTCTTACACGCCTTACGCCGCAGAAGACACCGTAGTAGTCGCAGGCGGAAAACCGATAATGTTCTACACCATCAACGCATTGATAGACGAAGGCGACGAGGTTATCGTCCCAAATCCGGCTTACCCAATCTACGGATCTGTAACCGAATATTTGGGAGGCAAAATCATCCCAATACAACTAACCGAAGCAAACGATTTCAACTTCACCGCCGGAGACCTCGAGAAATTAATTACTCCGAAAACGAAACTCATAATTATAAACTCTCCTCAAAATCCAACTGGAGGAGTTTTGACAGAAGAACTTCTTGAAAAGATCGCAGCATTAGCGGTAAAACACGATCTTTGGGTTCTCTCTGACGAAATTTACGACAGAATGGTCCACGAAGGGAAACACGTTTCGATCACAAAATTCGCAGGCATGCCGGATCGAACAGTAATCCTTAACGGATGCTCGAAAACATACGCAATGACAGGTTACAGAATCGGATGGGGAGTCACCAAAAATCGCGAAATGGCGAAATACTTGGAGCAACTCGCTTGCAACGACATTTCATGCGTAAACACAATGGCTCAGTACGCCGCAGTTGAAGCACTAACCGGCCCACAAACGGCAGTCGACGAAATGTTAAAAGAGTACAAAGCTCGCAGAGATTTAATGGTCTCCATGGTCAACGAAATTCCGGGCATGAGCTGTAAATCTCCGAAAGGCGCTTTCTACTTAATGATCAATGTTAGAAAAATCTTAGACAAGCTGGGAATAACCTCAGCCGAACTTTGCGACAAAATCATGCGCGAAGCTCACGTCTTAATCCTCCCGGGAACAGTATTCGGACTCTATGGCGACGACTTCGTAAGAATGTCTTACGTCTCAACCCCGGAACAAATTAAAGACGGTCTCACAAAAATCAAAGATTACCTCTTAAATCTCTAATCTCAAATCTCCAATCTATGCCCAACATCTACGTCACAAGAAAAATACCACAAGGCGCACTCGATCTTTTGAAAGAAAAACTGGGAGAGTTTGAAATAAATCCGGATGATCGCGTTTTAACTCGCGAAGAACTTTTAGAAAAAGTAAAAGGTCGCGACGCGGTACTTTGTCTTTTGACAGATAAAATTGATGGCGAAGTCCTCGATGCCGCAGGAAAAAACTGCAAAATATTCTCAAACTACGCAGTCGGCTTCAACAACATAGACCTAAAAGCTGCCGGTGAAAGAGGAGTTATGATCACAAACACTCCGGGCGTTCTTGATGACGCAACCGCCGACATGGCAATCACGCTGATGTTCGCAATGGCAAGAAGAGTCGTCGAATCGGACACCATGATGCGTCAAGAAAAATTTACAGGTTGGGGACCAATGTTACTTTTGGGACAAGACATCACTGGAAAAACTCTCGGCATAGTCGGAGCGGGCAGGATCGGTGAAAATGTTGCAAAAAAAATGGCACATGGATTTGGTATGAAAATTCTTTATACGGATCTCAAGGGCAACGAAACGCTCGAAAAAGAAACCGGAGCTAAAAAAGTCGACATGGAGACGCTTTGTCGCGAAAGTGACTTCATTTCGGTTCATGTGAATTATTATCCCGAAACACACCATTTAATTAACGAGAAAAACTTAAGCTGGATGAAAAAAACCGCAATCTTGGTAAACACATCCCGAGGACCCGTAGTAGACGAAGTTGCGCTGGTGGAAGCCCTAAAAGCTGAGAGAATTTTCGGCGCGGGCTTGGATGTTTTTGAAGACGAACCGAAAATGAAACCCGGCTTAAAAGACCTCCACAATATTATCCTCGCACCTCACGTAGGATCGGCAACAACCGGCACGAGAACCAACATGGGCCTCATCGCCGTCCAAAATATCGTAGATGTCTTATCAGGCAAAGAACCTCAATATTTGGTAAATAAAGAATTCCTCAATGCTCGTTAAAATCGCAAAAGAGGTTTTGAAAAAAATAAATCCGGCGCATTTGGTAACAACCGAACTTAAAAAACACTCGTTCGGCTCTTACGAACGAATTTTTGTAATCGGAACGGGAAAAGGCGCATCAAAAATGGCGGAAGCTGTCGAGAAACACCTGGAAATCACCGAAGGCTTCATAACGATCCCCGAAGGCGAAACGCCTCCAAAACTCAAAAAAATCAAATACTTAAACGCCTCTCACCCACTGCCAAACGCAAACGGCGTAAAAGGCGCAAAAGAGATTTTAAAAATCGCAAAAAAAGCCGACAAAAACGATCTCGTAATCAGCCTAATATCAGGTGGCGGCTCAGCCCTCATGCCGCTTCCCGCAAAAGGCATCTCTTTAAAAGATAAAATCAAAATCACCTCCTCTCTCCTCAAGTCCGGAGCAACCATCCAGGAAATCAACACCGTCAGAAAACATCTCTCACAAATAAAAGGCGGGTTCTTGGCAAAAGCTCTCTACCCCGCAACCTGCCTAAACCTCGTCATCTCCGACGTCCTCGGTGACGATTTAAGCTCGATCGCTTCCGGCCCACTCTCTCCCGATCCGACAACTCGCGAAGACGCTTTTAAGATTTTGAAAAAATATGGAAAACTACTCGTCGAAACCCCAAAACCTGGTGACAAAATTTTTAAAAACATAAAATCAAAAATCCTCGCAAACCACGAAACCACAGCCAACACTGTCGCAAAAATCATCAAGAAAAAAGGCCTGAAACCAATAATTCTCGACACAAACCTGAAAGGCGAATGTCGCATCAAAGCCGCAGAAATCGCCCGCAAAATCACCGACCCGAAAGCGATCTACATCCTGACCGGTGAAACGACCGTAACGGTCAAAGGCAAAGGCGCAGGCGGCCGAAACCAAGAGTTCGTCCTCGCCGCAATCCACACAAACCCGAAAATCGAAATCCTCTCAATCGGCACCGACGGTGTCGACGGCTTTTGCCCCGAAAAAGTCGCAGGCGCAATCGCCAACTCAGACACGCTCAAACAAGGCGTCTCCCCTCTCCCGTACTTGAAAAACAACGACTCTTACCACTTCTTCAAAAAAACCGGCGGCTTAATCATAACCGGCCCAACAGGTACGAACTTGGGGGATTTAGTACTGGCAACTTTACACCTGGGGGGAATTACAAAACGTCGTCGTTTTTTGTAAAATCATCACCCTTTCCTACATCTCATCCTCCGCATACACATGTTCGAACTCCGTCTTTTTGTAATCAAAAATTTCACCATCCTTAAAAAACCTCTTCACCTCTTTCCCAGCATTTTCAACCGAGTCCGAAGCGTGCACGACATTACAACTGACACTCATCGCCAAATCGCCTCTGATTGAGCCGGCCTCAGCCGATCTCGCCTTTGTAATACCGCAAAGCAACCTGACCGCGTTCACGCATTCAAGCCCCTCCCAGCACATCGCAATAACAGGATTTTTCATCATAAACTTGCTCAAACTGCCGAAAAACGGCTTGTCCGCCAAATGCGCATAATGTTCCCTCAAAATAGCCTCATCAAGCGTCATCATTTTCATCCCAACAAGCTTCAGCCCCTTCTTCTCAAATCTTGAAACTATCTCCCCTATCAACCCTCTCTGAATAGCATCCGGCTTCACGAGCACTAATGTTTTTTCCATAGACATGGTAGTTTTTGTTAAGATTTTTTACTCAAAAAGAGTATCAATTCGCCGAAAAATAAACAAGAGCGATTGCAACTACCACAACCTCCCCACCAACACCAATATTTTCGCCATTTCACCGAGGGTGACTTGTTGTTCCGGAACGATTCCTTGCATGTATGAATAAGTAACATCAGGCGCATACCATGCTCGATCGTTCATATCAAGAAACAGGTTTGAAGGTAGGAAATAATAATCCAAGAGTTCATCACCGTATAACTCGGCAACATCAAGATCCGCAAGTTTCAGAATTATCTTTAACACCTCGGCTCTACTCCCTCACGTACGTCACCACCTGATCCCCATCCGCAAGCCCACTTAACACCTCAACATATTGATCACCCTTCACTCCAACCTCAACATCGGCCTCATACATCTCGCCAGTCAACGAATTAACCTGTAAAACATAAGTCCTCGCCTCATCATATTTAAGCGCTTTCACAGGTATCGCTAACACATCCGCCAATTCCGCGGTAACAATATCCATGTTCGCAGTCATCCCAGGCTTTATCTCCGAATCCTGCAATACGAAAGCCGCCTTCACTTGATAATAAATCACGCCCTGCACAACTGTTTCCGCCGGGTCTATTTGAATAATTTCGCCATCAAAAATTTTATCATAAGAAAAAGCGTCCAAAGTCATGCTCACCTTATCTCCAACCTTCACATTCGCAATATCGGTCTCCGAAACATTTGCGGTCACTTGATAATCGCTCGAAACCATGACCAAAAATACATCCGCGCTTGAAATATTTTCACCAATATCATAACTAACCTCGGTAATTATTCCCGAAACCGGAGCGGTCAAATAAGCCAAAGACAAATTATACTGCGCCAAATCCAACGCCGCCTGCGCACTATCTATTGAAGCTTGGAGACCAGCCAAATCCACATCCCTCGGCCCAGCTTCAACCTCATCCAAGCTCGCCTGCGCCTGTGCAACCAACGCTTCGTAAACCGCGAGAGACGCCTCGGCAGAAGCAACATTGGAATCGGCCTGTACTTGCGCCTCGCTCAAAGCTTGTTCCGCAGAAAACAAAGCATCTTCCGCACTTTTCAAACTCGTATCTTCGGATGTAACTGCCGACTCGGCAGTTTGCATCGCGGAAGACAATCCGGAAATAGCATTGGCAATATCCGTAATTTCAGATGCAACTATGGTCCTTTTTGAATCCTTAACAGTCTGCGAATATCCGCCAATTGCGGGAGTATCAACCAAAAGCGCATCAACATCATCAAGCAAATTATCCAAATCGGAAAGTAACGCATAGGCCCTATCGGCAAAAGAGTCTATACCTGTATAATCGCTCATATCAGCCAAGGCAAAATCGGCAAACAAAGCATCATAACTCCACGAAACATCTTCATATTCCGATTGAGCACTCTCATATTGTCCAGCACTTGCAGTCTCAAGCGCCAATTCAAAATCATCATTCACATCCTCATCATCAACTCCCAATATATTATCAAGATCGCGCATTGCGTCATTCACCTCGCTCAAAGAAGAGTCAACTTTGTTATATAAATCCTCATACGCATGAACAACATCTTCGCCATAAGTAGCCAACGCATTATCATAATCGGTCAAAGCCGAATCATAAACCAACTGCGCAGAATTCAAAGACTCTTCAGCCAAAACCTGAGTACTTTCATAATCTTGATTCGCTTTATCAAAATCCGCCTGCGCCTTATCCAAAGATGCCTGCGCAACAACTATCGCTTCATCGGTACTGCCGGCAATTGCCTGATCATATTTCGCTTGCGCCAAAGCCAAATCCGCCTCGGCCGACTGTTTTTTAATGGATAAAGAAGTGGCATCCAGCGCCGCCAAAGTATTCCCCGCCAAAACGCTATCCCCAACTTCGACATTCACAGCGCTAACCTCTCCCGAAATCTGAAATCTTAATTCTATCTTCGGATCGGCCTCCACCGTACCGGTCACGGAAACCTCTTGAAGAACATCCCGATAAGAAGCATCCGCAAATTCATACTCCGTCGAATCACCATTCGAGGAACACTTGAAATATCCAAACAGAAGTACTGCGACAACCGCCACCAAACCCAAGAATTTTTTATTCTTTAAAATCCCCATAAGTAAAAAAAGTATACTCACATCAGATTCCATTTACAAATGGATTAAAAAAAATTAAGCTTGCGAGGCATGTAAATTTAAATCATCGGAAACCATGTTATCAAGCAAAAAAATAATGTCGTCCGCAATCCCGTTAATTCTCGTAATGCTGTTCTTGGGAACCGCAATCACGCCTTTCCTGTCGGCAAACATGATGAAAACCCAATTCGACAGTGAAGCCAACCTGACGGATCCTTTGGATTCAAGCGTAAAAGGTACGGCTTCACGATATTTCGAAAATGGCGCATACGACTTAACCCTGGAAACCACGCTCCCCGATCCGGAAGAAGGATCCTCGTATATAATTTGGCTGGTAAGATTGAGCCCTTTCTCAACCATGAATTTGGGCACTCTTCAGAAAAACGAAACCTCTTGGACATTTGATTATCAATCCACGGACACGACCATAGATTTCGAGAGCTACACCGAGATCATCGTAACAAAAGAAGTGGCAACGGACATCGCAATTCCAAACGAAACACATATTCTTGAATCATCATTCTCATGAAAATAAAACTCACCAAAACGGCGGCAAGCGAGGTTAAAAAGATGCAAAAAGCGGAAAAGAAAATCGGATATATATTGAAGTTCGACGTATTCCCGGGAGGGTGCGCGGGCTTCCAATATTACATGGATTTCATCGAGAAAAGTGAAAAAAACTCTGTCACGACCAAATCAGGCGAAATCACGATCGCGGTACCGAAAGAAAGCATCCCTTTAATAGACGGATGCGAAATAGACTTTATTAAAGAAGCCGACGGGTTTAAAATAAACAACCCCAACCTAAAAGAAGACGGAGGATGCGGAGGTTGTTGCGGAAACTGCGACGGCGGATGCCACTAAACCTACTATCTACTATCTATTAATTTTACCCCTATGACAAGCGGATTGGCAAGCCATCAACACGGCTACACAAAAGTAAACATCACGAGACCCAAGAGCAAACAAAGGGTCAAGAAGAATAAAGCCAAGGCAAGAATAAAAAGCGTGGCAAGACAAGACGCCATTAAGGCGGCAAAACAAGCGTTTCTCGAGAACTGCTAGCTGTTTTGAGCAAAACAAACACGAATGTTTTTTTTCAAAAAGAAAAGAATCGGAAAAACCATGGGCACTATGGGGCATTACCGCCCGAATCTTTCGAATATAACAAGAAAGAAACCGATTAAAAAAACCGGATTTCTCGAAACAAACACCGAAAAGAAAATTCTGAAAAACAGACTCACTCAAAGACGTTTCTCGAAAATATTAAGACCGATCGTCCTCATATTAATAGGGTTAACCCTCTACGGCATTTCTTACATATTTATAATTTCCGATATTTTCGCGATAAAAAAAACGGATTACGACCATGACCAAATTCAAGTCGAAGACGAAAATCCGATACTCGCCTACATGCAAAACTTCAAAGGCACAAACATCTTTTTGTTAAACGAAGCCGACGAAGAAAATTATTTGAAATCAACCTACCCGCAATACAAAAAAGTCAATATTAAGAAATCCCTGCCGGGCACGCTCATCCTTGAACTTGAAGAATACGCGATGGTTGCAAACCTGATATATGAACAAGACGGCATAAGCAGAAAATTCATAATAAATGAAAACGGGATCGCCATAAATACGGATACGGAAGACCTTTCACTCCCCTACGTCTATTTCGAAACGGATAAGGTCCCGACCGAGAATCAAGAAGTGATAAAACCCGAGATTTTACAATTTATCCTTGAAGCGATAAACGATTTTGAAAGCAAATTCGGCATGCAAATTTTGGACACCACTTACTACAAAATCGCACGCGAAGTACACCTGCAAACCGAAAGATATTTTTATGTGTGGCTGGACACGGAACTTACGGTAGACGAACAACTCCTCAAGCTCAAATTATCACTCCCAAAGCTCGATATTTATGAGGAGGATTTGAAATACATAGACCTCCGGATATCCGGTCAAACGGGAGACAAGGTTGTCTATATGTTAAACTAGTTAAAAACACCCCTCGAATATTGGCATTGAAAGTCGAACGTTTTTTTGGTATAATTTACAGATACAAAAATAAAAACAAATAATTTATGGCATCTCAAGTGGCAAAAATTGCTTTGGCTAAAGAAATGCTGGAAACGGCGGAAAGCAATTTGAAATCGGCGAAAAAAATCTTAAACGAAATCGCCGGAGGCAAGTCCGGTGCAAAAGAAAAACTCGAAAAAGCCGCGGCCGAACTTTCTGTCGGCGAAGACGGAGAGGACCAAATTATTGAAGGAGTTTTTGACGGGCAAAATATGATAGGTCCGAACCAAAAAACTTATCCCGTCCCGGCAAATTACGCATCCAAATCGAAACTGATACCGGGTGATGTCCTTAAATTAACAATCAAAGAAGACGGCACGTTCCTTTATAAACAAATCGGTCCGATCGAAAGAAAGAAAATTAAAGGCGTCCTGACATACGAAGATGGCAAATACAAAGTATTGGCCGAAGGACATGCATACAACGTACTTCTCGCATCGGTAACATATTTCAAAGCCGAATCCGGCGACGAAATCACCCTTGTGGTACCCGATCACGGCGAGAGCGAATGGGGAGCTATCGAGAACGTAATCCCCAAACTCGGCTCCGAAAAATCCGACAATTTATTTTAAAAAATTATGGACCCAATAAATCAACAACCTCAAAACGCAACCATCCAAGACGCCATTACTCAAATCAAAGAATGGCAAGCTCAAGGCAAAAAAGATGATGCCATCACGGGATGCAAAGAAGTTCTCGAAATAGATCCGACAAACCAATCAGCGAAAACCATATTGGCGGAACTCGAAACGCCGAAACTTGAAGAAACGATAATTTCGACAGAAACACCAATAGCAAAAAAACCTTCTCACGGAATTTTGCTTAATTTGATAGCCATAATATTGATCGCCGCGATAATCGGAGGCGGAGTTTTCATATATTTCAAGATTTTCGGAAATAAAATCGAAAAAACAGCACCGGAAAAAGAACCTGTCACCGAAGAACAACCCAAGGAAGAGGTATCGGAAACCGAAATCAGAAACAACCAAAGGCTTGCGGATTTACAAATCATCGAAGAGTCGGTTGAAAAATATTTCGAGGAAAACAGCTCATATCCGGATACGAACGAACTGGTTGCATTGCTTGGAGATGAAATGCCATACGATCCGATGGACGGACAAACCGACTCTGCCGGGAACGTATTTGCTTATTCTTACGCGGGATATGAAACCGAATACATCTTGGCGGGACTTTTTGAAGAAGAAACCGAAAATACAATCCTTACAACCGGCGCAAGCGTCAACGATCATCCGGACTACAGAGACGAGGCATCCGAAAACGTAATTTTCATCACAAACGCGGAAGAGTCCAAACCGAAAGTTAAGGTCAAGAAATAAAACCATGGTACTATGTGGCTATAAGTCTATTAGTCTATTCGTCTATGCCGTTTTCTTGGTCGAAATATAAAAAACCCATGCTCCTCCTCGCCCCGATGGCAGGATACACCGACTCCCCTTTTCGACAAATCGTAAAAGAAATCGCACCGGAAACCATTTGCGTAACAGAATTAATAAGCGCTGATGGCATAAAATTCGGAGGTGAGAAAACTCTGGAATTTTTAGAATTTAACAAAAAGAAAGAACGCCCGTTTATAGTCCAACTTTTCGGCAAAAACCCGGATTTTTTCAGCGAAGCCGCAAAAATCGTAGCAAGCCAAGGCGCCGACGGAATAGACATAAACATGGGTTGCCCGGCAAGAAAAGTTGTGAACTCAATGCACGGTTCGGCTCTCTTGACTACACCGAAACTCGCTGAAGAGATCGCCCGCACAACCGTAAAAGCAACCAGGCTCCCCGTATCCGTAAAAATGCGCATCGGATTTAAAACTTACAACGAAAAACAATTTCTGGATTTCATAAAAATGCTGGAACAAACGGGCATACAAGCGCTAACAATCCACGGCAGAACAACCGCGCAAGGCTTCTCGGGCAAAGCCGACTGGGAACCGATTTACCTCGCAAAAAAACACCTGAAAATCCCGGTCATCGGCAACGGCGACATCACGTCAGCCGAAATCGCCCTAAAAAGGCTCAAAAAACTCGATGGCATCATGGTCGGCAGAGCAACTTTCGGCAATCCGTGGATTATGGCCGAAATCGCATCCGCATTAACAGGAAAGAAATATACTCCACCAACCTCTCTCGAAGAAAAAATCCCGCTTATTCTCAAACACGCAAAAATAGACATAAAAATGCGCGGCCGAAGAGGACTTCTTGAAATGCGAAAACATCTCGCCGCATACATCAAAGGATTCAAAGACGCATCAAAATACAGAAGTAAACTGGTCCAAGTTGAATCTTATGACGATATAAAGAAGATTTTCGCGGAAATAAGGGATTAAACTCTGAATTACGTAGCTGTTTGTAGCCGAAAGGGATTTTTATCTTTTTTCTGTAATTCTGTCTTCTGTAATTCCGCTTTCTATGGTATAATAATACGATTAAAACACCTCAATGTTAAAGCTCGACAAACTTCTAAAAACGGTAAATCAATATAAGGCGTCGGATCTGTTACTCGAAGCGGGTGCGAAACCATGCCTCAGAATCAACGGAGATATCGTCGCAATCAAGGACCACCCCGTACTGACTCGCGAAGCCACGGAAGAGTATATTTTCGAACTTCTTTCGGATAAACAAAAACAATTATTCGACTCCGGGGAAGATCTTGATTTTTCGGTTTCCGTCCCGGAAATTGCAAACTTCAGAGTAAATGTTTTCAAACAAAGAAACGGAATAGGCGGGGTTTTCAGATTGATCGCCGCCGATATCCCGAAGTTTGAGGAGTTGGGGCTCCCGCAAGCAATCCGTCAAATCGTAGACATGAACAGCGGACTCGTGCTCGTAACAGGTCCGACGGGATGCGGCAAATCAACGACTTTGGCTTCAATCATAAACGAAATAAACCAGAAATACCCGAAACACATAATCACAATCGAAGATCCGGTCGAATATATTCACAAACCGGCACGTTCGATAATCAATCAACGCGAAGTCGGCCCACACTGCAAAAATTTCGCGCAAGCTTTAAGATCATCTTTGAGAGAAAGTCCCGATGTCATTCTCGTCGGTGAAATGCGCGACTTGGAAACAATTTCACTCGCGATAACGGCCGCGGAAACGGGACATCTGGTCCTTTCCACGGTACACACAAGCGGAACCGCCAAAACTATAAGCAGAATCGTAGACGTCTTCCCTTCGGATCAGCAAAATCAAATCAAAGCCCAGCTCGCGGAAATATTAAAAGCGATAATTTGGCAAAGACTTGTCAAAACGGCCGACTCGAAATCCCAAGTCCCCGCGGTTGAATTCATGCTCCAAAATCATGCCACTGCGAACCTGATCAGAAAAGGAGCCACGCATCAAATAGACACCGTTATCGAAACCAGCAGGAACGAAGGCATGCAAACCATGAAACGCTCACTTTTGGAATTGGCCACCACAGGCAAAATCACAAAAGAAGAAGCCATGAAATATTTACCGATGGAATTTGAAGATTAAAAACATATGATTAAAAAATTCGTACTCACAATCTTGGCAATTACAACCCTTCTGATCGCTCAAACGAACATCGCGATGGCGGAGGAAAGCACCACAGATACGGGAATCGACTCGGGTGCAAGCGGATCCGACACCGACCCTACGCCCGATACACCGACATACGACAGTTTGGGATCCTTTGACGTTGGAGAACTTCTGACAACAGAAGGACAAGAACAAGGCTATCTTGACGACGAGGATCAAGCACCAATCCTCGGCTTCATCCTCGACGTAATAGATTTTCTTATAAAAGTTATCGGCACATTCTGCATGATTCTGATCATAATCGGAGGCTTGCTCATGCTCTCCTCGCAAGGCGACGACAGCAAAGTCCAAAAAGGTAAAGCCATCATCACTCAAGCGATTATCGGTCTGATACTCTCTCTGACTTCGTACATACTCGTAACATTCGTTCAATCTCTTCTATATGTTCAAAGCTAAAATCTTAATTTCGATCTCGCTTTTACTGCTTCTGTTTCTGCCGAACGCAATAGCGCTCGCGGATACAGCGGAGGATGCGTTAACCGAAGAAAAACTCACACACAAATGTGAAGACGACGACCCGACAACCGCATCATACTCATTCACGACATTCATCGAAGAAAAAGCAGGCTCTATGCTTGGAAATGATTTCGACCCAAAAACGGCCCGCGTAGTGGAACTTTCCGAATCTTTATCATCCGAAAATTCGGAAACAGCCATATCGGGTTCGATTATAGTAAGCGCCTACAAAGGTTACTGCTGTAAAGACTCCCTCACGGAAGACGGCAGGTGCACAAGCGAAATCATAAGCGTATACGAAGATGACCCGGTAGCCTGCGAAAACATCGCCGACTTATGCACCCCGATCCAGCTCATCATCTCAACTTCCGGCATCAACTTGCTCAAATTTTACGCGATGCAACTTTACAGATGGGCGGCAAGCATCGTCGGCATCATTTGCGTCCTTCTCATAGTCATTAGCGGCATCCAAATCACCGCATCGAGAGGAGAAGATATCAGTTCCGCGAAAAACAGAATCACTCAGGCTCTCGCGGGTTTGGCGCTCCTGTTTTTATCGGCATTGATACTTTACACGATCAACCCAACATTTTTCACAAATTAATATGAAAAAAATCTTAATACTTCTCACATTCGCAGTCATCGCGCTCAACCTTGTCACTCCGTCTTTGGCAAAAATCGCGAACGCCACAGCCAACGACACCCCGACCGAAGAAGAAGACACAAACACCGTAGCCCCAACCATCCCGAAACCTGACCTTTTACCCGGAGCGACGGAAGGAGCTTCGCAACAAGACGTCCAGGATTACTTCAAAAACCAAGCCATCCCCGGCTTCATAGCCGGATTTATAGGCATAGTCGGAGTCGTATCGTTTGTCGGAATGCTTATCGGAGGCATAAGACTCTTGACAGCTTACGGCAACGATGAACAAGTGGGCTCGGCCAAAAAAACCATCATATTCGCTCTGGTAGGCCTCTTACTTGCCATATTCTCATACGCGATAGTATCAATTATCGGCTCGTTGAATTTGGATGCGAATATATTCAAAGCCGACACGGCGCAAGCGGAAGAAGCCACATTGGACGACAAACTCAACGAACTTTTGCCATCCGAAGAAGAATTGATAGAAAAGTCTCCCAACTCACAAAGAGCATCTCTGCCGGGAGGCGATTTAATAAAGGACGTTCTCCCGAAAGCGATAAATATCATTCTGTATATAACCAGCACGATAGTATTCGTGGCATTGGTTTACTCGGGCATTCTGTATGTTACGGCAAGAGGCAACGAAGAAGACGTTAAAAAGGCTACAAATATCATTCTTTACTCAATCGTAGGCATTATCGTGGTCGCCCTTTCATACGCGCTGGTCAGCGGCATATCGAATATAAATTTTTAAAAATGAAAAAAATCTTAATCGCAATCACGACACTCGTCCTACTTCTGCCGCTTTGCAAAACGGCTTTCGCCGCATACGAAGTACCGGAAGAGTATCAACCGTCAAACATCGCCGAATCTCGGGCGGATCAAAACGAAAGCACTGAAGGTGGTGATTATGGCGCAACGGCGGTAACATACGTACTCGCGGACTTGGTAAGCGGACTTCTCGGAATAGTCGGCGTCATCGCGGTATATTTCCTTGTCGCAAACGCTCTCTCATACGCCAGTTCATTCGGCCAGCAAGACAAAATAGATAAAGCCAAAAAGGGCATTATGTGGTCAATAGCCGGTCTACTCATCATTATGCTTTCATACTCGATTGTAAGATTTGTAATAAGAGTCGTCCTCACGACCGACGTATCGGAACAAGAAAACGCGGAAGAAACAACCGAACCGGAGGCTCAAACGGAGGGATGGAAAAATATCCTAATCGCTAGCGATTTTCCTTCGGAAACAGCACCCCGACCTTTTCAACCTTCCCGCCTTTTTTCAAAAACCCCCACTTCCTGAACTCGACCGAAGTCCCTTCATCATAAATCTTCCCCATCCCTAAGCTTTTCAACATCGCATCCGCCGTCCCTGGAATAAAAGGATAAAGCATGCAAGCAATCTGGCGCAGAACCTCGAGCAAATTATACATAACCCGTCCAAGCGCATCCTTATCCGTTTTAGCCAACTGCCAAGGTTTATTGTCCTCGACATACTGATTCGCCACCACGGCAACCTTCACAATCTCCTCGCAAGCTTTTTTAAGATCAAAATTATTAAAATACTTGTCATACTCAAACCAAGCGTCTTTCAACAAATTCACCATTCTGGCATCCGACGAAATCTCCGGCACAACTCCTCCGAAATACTTTTCCGTCATCGCCAAAACCCTCGCAAACAAATTCCCGAAATTATCCGCAAGTTCACTTTCATAAACCACCTTGAATCTCATATCGCTGAAATCCCCATCCTCCGAAGTCGGAATCTCCCGAAGCAAGAAATACCTGATCGAATCAACTCCGTACTTCTCGGTAACCGCAAAAGGATCAATAACATTGCCGATACTTTTCGACATTTTCTGTCCGTCGGAAGTTATATACCCGTGAACATAAATCGCTCTCGGCAAAGGCAACTTCGCCGACAAAAGCATCCCGATCCAAACCCCCGCATGAAACCTCAAAATCCCCTTCCCTATCAGATGCACATCCGCCGGCCAATATCTCCCGAATTTCTCTTCCTCGCCCGCATATCCCAACGCCGTAATATAATTCGACAAAGCGTCGCACCAAACATACATAACCTGGTCGTCGTCATCCGGCACCGATATCCCCCAGTCCAAGTGGCTTTTCGGTCTCGAAAAACTGACATCGGTAAGCCCCTCTTCGCAAAGCGACAAAATCTCATTCTTTCTTGCCTCCGGCAAAATCTTAAGCTCGTCCGACCTGATCAAATCGGCAATTTTTTTCGAATATTTCGACAACTTGAAAAAATGATTTTCCTCCGTAATCAACTCGGGCTTCTTATTATGCTCGGGACATTTACCATCAACCAAATCCTTCTCGGTAACAAACGCCTCGCAACCCACGCAATAGAAACCTTGATATTTCGATCTGTAAATATCACCCGCCTCGATCAATTTGCGCCACAACTTCTTCGCACCCGTTTTATGCCTCTCCTCGCTTGTTCTTATAAAATCATTATTTGAAAAATTCAAACTTTTACCCAAATCCTGAAAAAGCGGCGTGTACTTATCCAAAATATCTTGAGGCGCAACACCTTGATCTTTCGCGGTCTGCTTAATCTTCGATCCGTGCTCGTCCACTCCCGTCAAAAACCACACATCATCCCCTATCACTCGGTGATATCTCGCCAAACAATCGGCTTGCAAAACCTCCATCGCAAACCCGATATGCGGCGCGGCATTCACATAAGCTATCGCTGTTGTGATATAAAACTTATCTTTCTGAGCCATAAAAAAAGTTAAAAAATCTCTCTATCAGTTTACCAGGTCGCTAACCAACTCGCCAGATATACTAAAAGGATTTATAAGTCTTTTTCCCACAACACGAAATCAAACACCGGCAAAGGCTCTCCCTCTTTCATAAACGAATCTATTTTCTGCACATAATCGCCGAACGTTCCGTCAGCTACAACTTTCACATATTCGCAAACGAACTCCACATTCGCATCGCTCATCCGCACATACAAATCATACTCCATATCGCTCTCTTCATTTACAACATTCGTAACGGTCAAATAATTGTAACTGTGCAACTCGAGAAAACTTTTCAGATTCGCTTCGAGATACTCATACTCCCTGCCGCCCCAAGTCGTTCCAATATCCATATAATATCCACCCGTCTTCATCGCGGACTCGAAAGAACTCGGGAACCCCATCAATATATCATAAGCCGAAATCGCTTCCGTAAGCCCGCTGTCTTCGTTTATCCCGATAACTTTCCACCTCAAAACCTCTCCGGTTGGGAAAATTCCTCCCTCATCCATCGTATAATAATATAACGTAAAATTCGTAATTTTCCCCGCATCATCAAAAAGCGGAATCATCACCGACTCCTCCGTTTCAAGCACTCTCCACATAGCGCCCGCATCATCCGTATAAATCTTATCGCCGTACTCATAACAAGGCCACGTCTCACCCATCGCCTCTATCGAATAAACATAATCCGCCTCGTTGCTCAAAGACCCCGCCTCATCAACAACCTCATACCCCTTCATATTTGTAACAACATCATACATCGCCATTTCAACCGCCCCCTCCGCCGAATAATAAGCTTGCCCGCCCGAAACCAGCCCTCTCTCCGCCTTCATTTCCATAACAATCAATATGTTTATCCCGAGCCCGAAAACCAACAAAACCGCCATAATCAATATCGCGACCAAAAGCGCACTCCCTTCTTTATGTTTAAAATTATTCATACTTTCTTACGGATATTGATGTTTGCAAATCCAGCTCCGTCCCGCCCTCCGAAGAGACCGAAACATACAACGTAACATGCGGCTGATACTGAACCGATAAATCCTCATAATTGTCGGACGGATCCTCGGCAGGGAAAATCCCGAAATAAAAACTGTCCACATTGAAATCTTCTCCGGAAAGATAAGAGCTCGTTTTTGGCACCCACAAGCCATCGCTATACTCATACTCCTTCACCCCGACTTTTCCATCCTCCAAAACAAAAATTTTTAAATTCTCATCATCCATCAAAGCCAAGGAAGTCGCGACACTGCCCCGAGCCAAATCGAAATAAGTCGAACACTCGTTCACTCCGACCAAAACCCCAGAATAACAATCGTAATAAATACCGCTCAATTTAACCTCTTCAGAAATCTCTTCGACAACATCTCTCAACCCCGAATAAACCTTCCTCGCCTCCGCGGTCTCTCTTTGCGCTCTCGCGATATACAAATAAGTACCTGCGAGCATCGAAATGAAAATCGTAAAGATACAGATGGAAACAATCATCTCGATTAACGTAAACCCCGCTTTTAAATTCGTTTTTTTCACTCCTTCCAATTTGTTAAATATGTTGTCAAAACCACTTCGCGATCACTGCCCCTCTCATTCCAAAAAACCACCGAACTGACTTCCGCTTCTCCACCGCAAGTCTCATAATAAACTTTTATATAACTGTAAAAAAATGTTGCTTCGCCACTATCATCATGAGTATACCGAAAATAACCTTCCGTCTCCGCAACCTTATAAATCCTCGTCCCCGCCTCCAAATTCGAAGAAGAGATTAAATTTATCTCCCAAGGGTCATTATTCTCACCCAGAGTCGTAAACATTCTCGTACCATCAAAACTAAGAAACGGAACTTGCCCCGCAACATCCTCGTCTATCGTGAAATAGACTTCTTCGAAATCGGCCGTACAAGCGAAACCTTTATTCCAAGAGTAATTTTGCAGCCAATTCGAATCTCGCGTATTTCGCATCGCCTCAATCCCCTGCTCGGCAAGATAATAAGCTTGCAAAGTATTCATATTCGCCTGATTCGCCCTCATCGTCACTATCACCAAAGTCGCCATAGCGGTCAGCGTCGTCGCAAGCACCGCAACGGCTATCAAAACTTCCACCAATGTAAAACCCTTTTTATTCATTTAACGCAAAATTATCGGTTAAAAAATCGAAACTCACGATTCTCTGCAAATCGGTTCCCCCTCCGCTCAAAACCACATTGAGCCCGCTCAAGCTCGCCGTCAAATCGGAAAAATTTTCATCAAAAACATACATATCGGCAAACGGCGGCACGAAGAAAACATATCCGCCCGAAAACCCATCATCAAAACCCGCAGAAATCCCGGACCCCAAATAAATCTCCTTATCAACAGTCAACGCGGAATAATCGCATCCGATCCCATCAACATACTTAATATAAATTTTCTCGAATTCCGATTCGCTCAAGGCGATCCCCCAACAATACAAATCACCCGTCACCCCATCCGAACTTCCGCTCGAAACCATCGTTCTCATATATTGCAACTCTCCATACAAAGTTTCCCCGGCAACTCGCACCCGATTCCTCTTTATCTCGCCGTTATAATCGGCAATCACGATCGTTGCCAAAATCCCGATAATCGAAATAACCACGAGGAGCTCTATTAAAGTGAAACCCTTCTTTTGTTTTAAAACTTGCATAATTATTGAACAATGTCGCTCAACGAGAATATCGGACCCAAAATGGAAAGTGCGACAACCGCAACCGCAACACCTACCAAAACTATAATCACGGGCTCCATAGCCGTCGTCATATTTTTAACCGCATGTTCGACTTCCATTTCATAATGATCCGCAACTTTTTCCGCCGTCTTGCTCAAAGAAGCCGACTGCTCACCTATTTGAAGCATCTGCGTAACGGTCTCGGGAAACAAAAACGGCGTATCCGCCAAAGACTCTGAAATCTTCTCGCCCCTCTCAACCGCTTTTCTCACATCATTCAATTTGATTTTATAAAGTTGATTTCCACTCGCATCCGACAAAATCCCCAAAGTCTTATTTATCGCCAATCCGGAATGCGTCAAAACCGAAAGCATCCTTAATAATTTCGACAAAGTCGCCTTCCTGATAAGCTCCCCGCAAATCGGCATATTCAATTTAAACCTATCCCATCTCAATCTGCCGAATTTCGTATTCACATAAAAACTCCACATCGAGAACAGCAACAAGAAAACGATAATAAGCACCCACCAATAATTCGCCACAAAATCGCTCACCGCCAAAACCGCCAAAGTTATCCACGGCAAACTTACGCCACTCTCGGTAAAAAACTCACTCAATTTCGGAATAACGAAAGTCATCACGATCCACAACGCCACAACAAGCGCCGCCAAAACCGTAATCGGATAAACGAGCGCCCCTTTCACCGTCAAATAAAGCGCATACAAACTCTCCTGTTGCTTAGACAATTTAAACAAAACTTGATTCAAATTCCCAACCGCCTCCCCGCTCTTCACAACCCCGACATCCGCGTCATCGAAAACATCCGGGAACTTGGACATCGCATCCGAAAATTTTCTCCCATGCTCAACATCATAAGCCAATGTATTCACAACTCTCCTGAAATGCGGATTTTCGACTTTATTGACCAAAACCTGCAAAGATTTCAAAATCGGAACACCGGAATCAAGCATCACCCCGAGCAAATGAAAAAAATAAGATTTCTCTCTAAGATTAACCTTGCTTCTATCCACAAGAAAATCATTCACCCTGACCCAGAGAGGTTGTTTCTCGGCATCATAAACGCCGTAAACAATCTTCTCATCCTTAATCTTGCTTTCCTTCGCATTCAACTGAGCAAGAAGTTCATCAATGCTTTTATCCTTAAGGTCCATAATTTTAAGTTTTAAGTTATTGGTAATACGCCTCCATCAATAAGCTGAAACTCGCCTTCGCAACATCGTCTTCTGAAGAAAGTTGAACATTGATAGACTTCACCTTGATCTTCCTCGAACTATCCTCGACAGCCTGCAAAAACCCGATCAAGTCTTCATAATCCCCATCGAAACTGGCGGATATGCTGACAGCCCCCGCCCCATCTTCGCTCTCAACCGTACTGAAACTCATCCCGTGAAGTTCGATACCCGCGGTGGTCGAAAGTTCGCTCAAATCAACAATCAATTCGTCTTGGGAAATCCCTTCGGGAACTTGCGTAAGAAGTTTGTCCTCCGAAATGCCGGAAGAACCAACCTCTTCTTTAATGGCTTCAAGTTCGGCAACCTTAGCCGAAAGTTCCGAAACTTGCAGTTCCTTCTCGGCAAGATTCACCTCCATCAATCCGATTTCGGCTCTCATGGGATTAACAAAGAAAAGAAGTCCGAGAACAACCGCAAGAAGCAGTACTACGGACATAAGATTTAATGCTGTTGAAGTTCGTTTCATAAAAAAATTTAAATTAATGATTTTAGAAATTATTCCTCGTAATCGAACGTCAAATTGAAACTCGCCATATCCGGATTATCTTCGGAACCGGTAGCCGCAACCGAAGGCACAAAAACCCCGACAAACGCATCTTTACCCGACAACGCATCTATAAGGTCCGAAACCGCCGCATAAGAATCGGCCAATCCGGCAACCGTAACTTTGCCATCTTCACTGCCGGAATAAGAAGAGTAGTAAACGGAAAGAGGAGTGGTCGCTATAAGGTCGGTAATAACAGCGGACCATTTTATTTCCGTAGCTTCGACATTCGCAAGAAGCTGTTGCGCCAACGAAACTTCACTCAAATTTTGCGCCTCAAGCTCATCAACTTGCGTTGTCAAATTCGCAATTTGAGAATCGGCATCAAGCACCTTGGCATCGAGCGTCATCTTTGCCATATAGGTATAAACACCGAAAACAAACACACCCGCGAAAACCGCGAAAGAGATGAAATGTAAAAGCGAGAATCTCCTTTGCGTGTACATAAGATCTTTTGGATTCATAAGCCTGATTTTATAATTTATAATTTATTTGATAAAATTCTAGTAGCAACTCTCCCTATTCGCAAGAGAAAAAACATGAAAACCCCAAAAATCAACGAGAAATTCGTTTGCAAGAACTGCGGAACCCTCGTCCCCCCGTCAAAAAGCTCTTGCCGAAACCATTGCACAAAGTGCCTCCACTCTATGCATGTGGACGAAACCCTCCCGGGAGACAGACTCTCTCCGTGCCACGGTCTCATGGAACCGATCGGCCTCGAATACAAAGGCAACAAAGGGTACCAAATAATCCACAAATGCTTACTCTGCGGCAAAAAACAGCTTAATATGGCAGCGGATGACGATAATCAAGAAGAAGTTGCAAAGATAAATCTTCGAACATTATGAAAAAAATCCTTGCATTCTCCGGCGGACCCGACTCGATCTACCTTTTGCAGAAACTTCTCGCAAAAGGTGAAAAACCGATCCTCGCCCACTTGAACCACAACTTGCGCGGACAAGAAAGCGACGCGGACGAACTTTTTTGCAAACAAATCGCAAAAAAATACAACCTCGTTATCGAAACCGAAAAAATCACATTACCCAAAAAAAACGAAGAAACCGCCCGCATCGTCAGATATAACTTCCTTGAAAGGGTAAGAAAAAAACACAACGCGGAAAAAATCTTAACCGCCCACCACTTAAACGACTCGATTGAAACTCTCATCCTCAACTTAACTCGCGGCACAGGCTTAAGAGGGCTAACCGGCATCAAGTCCGACAAAATCGAACGCCCGCTTCTCAACACAACCAAGCAGGAAATTTTATCTTATTTGAAAAAACACAACCTCCCTTACCGCAAAGACTCGTCAAACTCGGACCCGAAATATTCACGCAACCGAATCCGACTAAAAATCATCCCCGAACTCAAAAAAATAAATCCGAATTTGGAAAAAACTTTCCTCTCAACGATTGAAAATTTAAAATCGGTACAAGCTTTCATAGACTCGGAAATCGAGCATTGGACCGATTCGTTCGACACAAAAAAATTCGCAAAACTACACCCGTATTTGCAATCGGCAGTACTTTTAAAAACAAACCGCAACCTTTCCAAAAAAAATATCGCGGAACTGAAAAAATTAATCGCGCAAAACAAGACCGGCACAAAAAAACTCAACATGAAAATCGCCTACGGGAAAGCAATGCCACTTCCGGGAGAACTCAAGGGAACCTCTGGAAAACATGCCTTCTACTGCAATTCCCATCTTTCGGCTACAAACAGCTCATACCTCCTCGACGTCCCGCTAAGCGGGACGACTTCGTCGATCTTCACCGTTTTCGCTCGAAAGAATGGAAATTTCGCGACGAAATCACATTTTCCAGAGGTTCCCAAACCGACTTTTTCAATTTTGACAACTCGCCCGATCTTTCTCGACTTCGACAAAATCGGCGACATAAAAAAACTCCGCGCAACCACATTCAAGCCCGGCGATAAAATCAAACCGCTCGGCCTAAACGGCAAAACTCAAAAACTCCAAGACCTATTCACCAACAAAAAAATCCCGCAAGAGATAAGAAAAGAGATTCCGGTAATAAAACTCGGGAAAGAAATTATATGTGTCGGATGGCTTGCAATCGCGGACAAATACAAAATCACCAAAACAACTGGACAAATTTTGAAAATTTCCTGGAGCAGTCCTGCCAAAGCGAGTAAAATTAAAAAGCTTAAATAACCTCCAAAACCGAAATGGCACAACAAAAAAAATCTTCAACACTCGGATATATTGTCGTAATCACTCTGGTCCTGACGGCACTGTATGTATTTTTCAATCCGAGCCCGCAATCACCCGAAAAAGTCACACTCGATACGTTTTTAAGCGATATAAATTCCGAAATCGTCGAGACAATCCAAGTTTCAAGCAACAAAATCGACTACACGACAACAGGAGGAGCGAACTTCTACACGATAAAAGAGTCCGGACAAACATTATCCGAAGTTCTCGCGACCGTTGATCCCGCAAAAACCGACGGAATCGCCATGGAAGTTATTGACACCACTTCGAATAACATATGGATGGAACTCGCGGTATCGCTGATACCTTTCATACTAATTATCGGGTTCCTACTATTCATGATGAAATCCGCCGCAAGCTCGAATAACCAAGCTCTATCGTTCGGCAAATCTCAAGCGCGCATCGCGGATCCGGAGAAGAAAAAAACCACTTTCAAAGACGTCGCTGGCGCAAGAGAAGCAAAAGAAGAGTTGATCGAGATTGTTGATTTCTTAAAAAACCCGAGCAAATACACCTCGATGGGAGCGAAAATCCCGAAAGGTGTCATCTTGATCGGCCAACCGGGCACGGGCAAAACATTAATGGCAAGAGCGGTAGCCGGAGAAGCGAACGTTCCATTCTTTAATATATCCGGTTCCGAATTCGTGGAAATGTTCGTGGGTGTCGGCGCAAGTCGCGTCCGCGACCTATTCAAGAAAGCAAAAAGAAATGCACCATGTATAGTTTTCATAGATGAAATTGACGCTGTCGGCAGACACAGAGGCGCGGGCATGGGCGGAGGACACGACGAAAGAGAACAAACTCTCAATCAAATCCTCACGGAAATGGACGGCTTTGAACAAGACACAAACGTAATCGTAATGGCGGCAACAAACAGACCCGATGTTCTCGACCCGGCACTGCTAAGACCGGGCCGCTTCGACCGAAGAGTTGTCATAGATACACCCGACATCGAAGATCGCACCGAAATACTGAAAATTCACACTCGCAACAAACCTCTCGCAAAAAACACCGAACTCGAAAGGATAGCGCGCCAAACACCTGGCTTCTCCGGAGCGGATTTGGAAAATCTGGCAAACGAAGCCGCGATTCTGGCCGCAAAAAACAATAAAAAATCCGTAACTCAACACGACCTTGAAATTTCAATAGAAAAAGTCGTAATGGGCCCGGAAAGAAAATCGCGCGTACTTTCAGCAAAAGAAAAAGAGATCACGGCATATCACGAAACCGGGCACGCGATAGTCGGTCACCTCCTCCCGGAATGCGACCCTATCCATAAGATCTCGATAATATCACGAGGCATGGCTCTCGGCGTCACATGGTTCCTGCCTGAAGAAGACAAGCACCTATATTCAAAAACGAAATTCGAAAACGAACTCGCTTCTCTGCTTGGTGGATACGCCACGGAAAAAATGATGTTCGGTGAAGTTTCGACCGGCCCTTCAAACGACCTTGAACGAGCCACGAAAATCGCTCACAAAATGGTCACGAAATACGGCATGAGCGACCTCGGTCCAACAATTTTCGGAGATAACAACGACGAAATTTTCTTGGGAAAAGATTTTAAACATATGCGCACCTACTCCGAAGAAATAGCTTCAAAAATAGATGCGATGGTAAGATCAATCGTGGAAAAAGCGCTCAAACAAGCAACGGAAATTTTGAAAAAACACGAAAAACAACTGCACGAAATCGCAAAAACTTTAATAAAAGAGGAGACCCTCGACAGAAAAGAGTTCATCAAACTATTTGACACGACTAGCACTCTTAACTTAAAACTCCCATGAAAACCAATATACAAAAAAACCCTGAAGGTCAGCTGTCGGTTGACGTCTTTCAAGGCAAAGACGAAATCGCAGTGGTAGCACCCGTCGCCGGAGTAAAACCCGAAGACGTCTCGATAACCGTCACGGACAATGTTCTCACCATTAAAGGCGAAAGATCAAACGGCACAACGCTCAATAAAGAGGACTGCTTTATTCAAGAATGTTTTTGGGGAATGTTCTCGCGCTCAATCGTTCTACCGGAAGATGTCGACACAACCAAGGTTGATGCCGAATTCAAAAACAACATACTCGTAATAAAAATTCCGCGAGTCGAGCGCATAAAAACGCGCATTGTAAAAATTAAAAAAAGCTAACACCATGATACGAAAAGCTGTACTGCCCGCGGCAGGTTTCGGAACAAGATTTCTTCCGGCAACAAAAACACTCCCGAAAGAGATGCTTCCCATCGTGGATAAGCCGGTCATACAATATATAGTCGAGGAAGCGGTAAATTCCGGCATCACCGAAATAATAATCATCACTGGTCGAGGCAAAAGAGCCATCGAGGATCACTTCGATCACTCTTTCGAGCTCGAATACAATCTCGTCGAAAAAGGCAAAACAGCCCTCCTCAAAGAGGTTAAAAAAATCGAAAAACTCGCGAAATTCATTTACATTCGCCAACCCGAACCTCTCGGCGACGGCCACGCAATTTTATGCGCAAAAGAAGTTGTCGGCGATGAACCTTTCGCAGTCCTTTTCGGAGACGACATCGTCGACGGGAAAGTGCCGGCATTAAAACAACTTATCGATTTATACGAACAAACGAAATCATCCATAATCGCAGTTGAAAAAATCCCGAAAGGAGATACCGAAAGTTACGGCGTTATCGAACCGCTTTCAAGCAAAGGCAGAACTCATGAAGTAAAATCTTTGGTTGAAAAACCGAAACCGGAAAACGCTCCGTCAAACTTAGGCATTATCGGCAAATACATCTGTACACCTGAAATTTTCAAACATCTTGAAAAAGCCAAGTCTTCTCATAAAGACGGAGAGATCAGGCTTATAGACGGCTTTCGCTCACTCTTGAAAGAACAAAAAATATACGCCTGCGAACTCGAAGGAACGAGGTATGACACGGGCGACAAACTCGGCTTAATAAAAGCGACCATAGATTTTGCATTAAAAAGACCGGACCTTAAAAATGATTTAACAAAATTTTTAAAATCAAAAAAGATATGAGGAAAATCACCTGCGTAATTACCTCGTTAATCATCCTACTCGCTACAACTTCAATATCTTATGCCACGGAAGAAACACTCCCTTTTCATGATATTGAAAATCATTGGGCTCAAGAATACATCACCGAGCTTTATGAGCTGTTTTATGACAGCTACAATGCAGAGCCGACAATTACCGGCTATAACGGTGATTTCCGCCCGGATCAACCAATCACGCGAGCAGAATTCTTAAAAATACTTTTAGTAAAATCTATTTTTTATACAGAGCCCGACGCACCTGAAGAATGGTATTATCCATATTTTGAAAAAGCAAATAGCTTCGGCATTATAAATATGGAGCTAGAAGAATTTCGACCAAACGACCCGATTACCAGAGCCGAGGCTTTAGAATGGTGGTTCAACAAAACATATTTTGAATATGACGAAGGAAATATTTTTTATAATATTTTCCACGACGTAACGGATGAATCGCAAACACCTTATATTATGACCGCTTACAATCTGGGGTTAATAAGCGGACACAATAACGAAATATGGAAATTCGAACCCGATAGTTTTCTAACACGCGGAGAGGCTGCAAAAATAATATATAACGGCTTCTGGTGGGACTCATGGTCGGAATGGAGAGATGACAATTGGTACCACAATATTATTGGATCGGAAAACGAAGAAAATATCGTCTTAAAATATTATTACGACGACGAAAATTTTCATTCGGAATTCTTGATTTGTGAAACCGGAAAAACAGAACTTAGCTGGAACAACAATGATAATTCGGGAGAAACGGCAATTTACAATTTGTCAGAAAGTAATATCGAAATGATTTTGAGACATCTTTATGACTACGACATGCCTTTAAATAGCATCTATTCCATGGAGCATACCGAGGGAATCGACACAGGAATCTCGTATTATTTCTCAAGCATGGTTTCAGAATTATATGGCAGCGCCACGGAAGACAATGACGACTTCGCAAGTATGACTGAAGAGATGAAAGATATAATCAAGGAACAAGGCGAACTTGTCAGCACTGACATATATAACGAAACGACCATTGATGAACAAATCTTCTGCAATTCGATTGAATGACTCCTGATTTTCTGATATAATGGAGGGATTTAAAGAAAAGAAAATCCTTCCAAATGTACGACGACAATCAAACTACATCATACCAAGATCCGCTTATCGAAGCCGACAAGTTGAAACTTCAAGGCAAACATCAAGAAGCTATTTCAATTTGCCAAAAAATCTTGCTTAACGACCTTGAATGTGCCGAAGCTTATGAAGAACTCGGCGACAATTACTTAAGTCTGCGAGAATTCGACAAAGCATTAAAATCACTCACTCGCGCTCTTAAACTAAATCCGAGAAGCGCCAACGCACACTATTTGATAGGATTCACCTACTCTTCGACAGGCGATTTCAGGAGATCAATAAGCCATCTTGAAGAAGCTTACAAAATTCAACCCAACCACCCGGAAATATTAAGATGTCTGGGCTGGTCGATTTTCCACGGCGAAAACAGAACAAAAGGTCTCGTCCTAATGGAAAGAGCTCTCGCAATATCGCCGGACGACGTTCTCATTATTTGCGACCTCTCGGTCTGTTATTTGAATGAGAAAAAATTCGAACGCACAATAAAACTTCTCAATCACGCCATCCAAGTCGAACCTGAAAACGAAAAGGCTCGCGACTGCTTGCAAACGGCGTTGTTTTTTCAAAGAGAATTCGGGAAGTTAGGAAAGTAGTGAGAACGACGTCCCTGAAGCGGGAAAAGTAGCAGGTCGGAAGCAAAACAGTGTCCCCCATAAACTATAAGCCGGATTTTGTATTTAAGCAGTCATCTGTCTGGGTTCGCCATTGCTGACGAACTCGAGCGGTGAGTAATCAAGCTTTTAAGGATAAAAGTTGTCCTTGATTACCAGTCTCACCTTGCAACGGGAAGGGTTTACCAACTTCTGACCGTTTCATGGGGTTTGACCCCAAAGAAACGCATAATGTCCCCGCTTAGCGGGACTTTTCACCTTTTTCTCTCACCGAAGTGAGAAATAGTATTGTCTCTGTGGCACTTTCCCTAATGCGGTCTTGTTAGGTTCCGCACCGATCTCCGTTAGAGACTTCCCTTTCCTTATATTGTCCGGACTTTCCTCCAGCCCCAATTAAGGAACCGGTAACTGCGCATTTACAAAGAACACTGCGAGATAATTATAACAGAATTACACAATCCCCACTACCCCATCTGGGCATCTCCTATCGCCGCAGATTGATCTGTAAGCTTTACGTCTCCCGTCACCAAAGCGATACGTATCAATCTTGCTTGTTGTTCCACCGTGCGCGATGTGGGAACATTTTCGGTAAGTGGTATATAAAACCCACTATTGCCATAAGACCCTATCAAAATTGCCGTGGACTCACCACCGACCGCTATCGTTTCATGAACCACGATGGGGGGTCTTATAGACGCAACCAACTGCCTGGTTAGTTTATCATTAACACGAATAGGATTCCCAATAGGACCCGTAATCACCAACAGATGTCCGGGTTTTTCTGGAAGTACTCCGCGAGTTAGTTCCAACGGCTCAAATTCTTCACCCGGCAACAGATTTTGAAAATATTCCATCAAATTACTGCCCGGATCAACCCCTTCCGATACGCCGGGTCTGAGCCCATCGGTTTCAACTGCTACGGCATTTATCGTTCTTAATTGAGGATTTCTCAGGACATTTAAACCAATTTGATTCAGTTCCGCCAATGTGAATCCCAATTCCGCCAATGTGTTTGGAATGGCGATGATCTCTCCATTGGCGGCAACCGTTACTTGCGTTGCCCTTTCCTGGGATATCCCCAAGGCGACCCTTTCACCAATATGCATATTTGCTCCAACCGGTATAATCCCCAGTTCGGTTCGAATCGAAAAGTTATCACTGACAACTACAACCAACCCTCCATTAAGAAAATCGCTTACCGGGTCCACCAACTCCACACCAGGGCTTACCGTAATCCTTAAAGCGTTATTCGTATCCAAAAGCAACTCTCTTATTCTTTGCGGATCGATTCCTTGAAAAATTACGGCTTTCAGAAGTCCCCGCAATGTTTCTATTTGTGTTTCGTCCAATCCTTCACATATCCCTCCCTGTTGGCCTGGTGAATCCATTGTCATACAATTGTATGTTAAATATTACGAGGAGGGTATTTTAAGGCAATTCGCATGATTCGTCAATAGTTCGTTATAGTCGCCGATTATTATCCGTTTTATAATCGAACAAAATGTTATATCAAAAGATAAAATCAACCGCGGGAATAATATTGTATCTGATGTGGTCATTCATTATAACCGGATTCTATTTTTACGAACATCAAGACTTCATAAGCCCGATCAACCCGGATTTAACGATCGCCGACGGATTGAAATATCTGCTTTTCGTATTGGTTTTATTTGTCATACCGATAATCGCAATAAGAAAATTCTCGAAATCCGATAAGGGACTTTCCGTTATGACAATCGCAGTTTCATCGTTCATACTGGTTGTAATATTGGCATGGAGCCGATTCGTATGGGATGATTTTCAAATTTACAGGGGTCCTGCAATTATAGAAACAAACGAAATACTGCAAACATATCAAGGCGAGTCAATCACCTATGACCAAATCGAACTGTCGGATGGCATGGTCGTCGCTAACCCTCGAGAGCTATACGCGGAAAACTGGGAATCTTTAGCACCGTATTTCGAAAGCATCAACCCGATTAACGGTCTTTTTAATATAATTCTAAGCCTGACCAAATACTTGCTACTCGCAGGTTGGAGCTTAACCATCTTTTTCATATACGGATGGTTATTCTTGAAAACGATATTTAAAGAACAAAAAATACCAAACCCGATACTCCTGTCGTTGGGCGCGGGAACCATGATAAGCAGCCTACTATTGTTAACAGCGGCTGTCGCGGGAAAACTGAATATATTCGGCTTGACGCTGATACTGGGAGTAATTCCGACAATCCTAATCGGAATAAAGCATAACGAAACAAAAAAAACAATTCGCGAAATTATCACGTACAGAACAAAACCGATCAAAGACATCCCATACATTCAACTTATAGCGATTCTTTTAATAATATTCTTCAGCGCTTGGAACTTCATTCAAGTGATTTCGCCATGGCCATCGGCTTTCGACGATTTGATCCAGTACATGAACATGCCTCGCTTATTGGCGGAATCCGGAAGTCTCGTGCGATCCGACTGGGGTATTTATGCTTTCTCGCTGATACAAAGCATCGGAACGATAATCACGAAAAACACCGCGCTTTCCCAAATACTGACATCTCTATACGGGACAATGGGAGCGTTGGCAATTTTCAGCCTTGTAAAAAAATACTCGGACGAAAAAATCGCATGGATAATATCCGCAATCACTATCGCATTACCGATCGTTTTTTATCACAGTCACATAGATCTCAAAGTCGAGATGCCGCTGTTTTTCTTTTCAATTTTAAGCATATTCGCATTCGATCAATGGAGAGAAAACAAAAACATCAAATGGCTCCTCTTAAGTGGATTACTGACCGGCTTCGCATTAAGCATAAAACTGACGGCGGCGCTTTTGGTAATCACGTTGATACTGCTAGCAAGCTCGCAACTGCTGAAAAGATGGGGGGAAGTATGCGCAATCAGCGGCATTTTATTCGGACTCGCGTTATTGGGCTACTCGTCTCCGATTAACTGGATCGCCGGTGGCATTTTCTTGATCAGCATCGTGATAATAATTCTAAAAAATAAAAGAGGACTGACAAGGAAGCTGGGAAGTATCGCTGTAATGATATTTGGCATAGCCTTGCCGATATTACCATGGTTCGCTATAAACATTGCCGGACATGAAGATTTTTCGTCTTTATTCAACGTTTTGTCGTCAAACCCGCCGGAAGAAAAAATCGAAATTTCATACGACGAATTCGACATAGACACATCCATCTGCTCATCACCGGGAAACGCAACCGGAGATTATGTGAAATACGAACTCGATACGGATAATTTATTCGGGATCATGCGCGGTCCATGGGACATAACCATGCTCACTTCCACGCTGGCTCCGGCAACCGATCCGGGATTCTTGTTTTTGGCAATCTGTCCGTTGATATTAATAATACCTTTCATTAAACGCCGCGAGGAAATACCGATAATATTTATAACCGGAGGGATTTTTTATTGGATAATATGGTTTTATATATCAAATCAGGTTTTGTGGTACGGAATAACGGGATTCGTATTCCTGTTAATGTGGCTGGCGATCGCGATTAAATATTTGCTAGCAAAAGAAAAAATAATCCGAACCTTAACGTGGACACTCATAATAATTTTCCTGCTCATGTCATTCTGGAACCGTTCCAATTGGTTCTTGTCGCGAACAAAATTGACAGCTCCGTATTTGGCAGGACTGATAAACGACTCGGAGTTCGCGAATAACCGATTCCCCGAACACGAATATCTGGCAAATATATTAAATTCAAACCCGGAAGACACCATCTATATAACGAACAACGCTTCCTTATTGTTTTTTATCGATCAAAACAATACCAGAGTTTACTCGGACAGATATATTGATTTCTTTAATTGCTTATATACCGCTTGGGACGGAGATTCGGAAAAAATAATGGCGGCTTTTCAAGAATCGGGATTCGACTATATGGTTTTGAGCACGCCGGTTAACGACCCGGACCTGCCGACAGAACTCTTTTACGCCAGCGAAGAAATCCTGGAATTCGCGAATACGAACCTGGTATATATCGGCGGAAACGCTGAAACGCACGTATTTCAAATTCGGTAGAGCTTTCTCCTTATAAGTGCGGCAAACCCAAGCAACAAGGGTGACAATCCCGCTCCGTTTAAATGTGACGAACCGCAATCGCAACCTTCATCGTCGTTGGTTTTCCCAGTATCCGCAGTATCAACAACATTATCGGTATCCGACGTATCAACAATATCACCTGTATCATCCGTATCCGCAGTATCAACGATCTCGCCGGTATCACCTGTATCGCCCGTATCAACAATTTCGCCCCTCAAATCACACTCCGCGGGCGGATTATCCTCCGGATAAACTTCATATAAAACTTTGACTCCGCTCTCGTTAACAGCGGATATATAAGCCACATTACCGCAAAAATCGGTTCCCGTTTCCGGCAACGTGCGATTTGAAGTGACATTCAATAACACTTGACCGGTACTCAAATTAGCAAATTGAGCGTACCATTCATTATCAAGCGGCCAGCCCAACGTACTGTCCGCTTCAAATCTTATCCCCATTATATCGCCATCATGATTCTGTATCGGACGAAGGCAATGCATGTCATTGCCCGAAGAAGGCGTACCCGGATCATAAACGGATAATTGTTCCATGGCATCGCCGGCAAAAAGGAATCTACTGCGCGCACATTCCAACATCTCGTTATTGGAAAACACATTGTGATATCCGGTTGTCAGCGCTTCAACTCCGTCTCCCTCGGCCGTGGTCATATCACCTTCGGGAGGCGAAAACAAAACATCGAGAGAATTATTACCCAAACTCAAAGACGATTCCCAAGTATGAGTTTCGGAATCCGGAATACACAACTCTTCTTCCGTATTACCACGTTCCATCGCAAACGAACCGTGGTATCCGACATTATCTTCTCGTCCGCAAGTCGTAAACGTTTCATCGTGCTCCATATAAGTACTGTACGCCATCGCCCCGTTCGGCGTATTATGCGGCACACTGCCCGCGCCTTCGCTCCGATCAAGTTGCCAACTGACAATCGCACAATTTTCATACACGGGATCCCATACACGCTCCCCATTTATATAAGGCTCGTAAGAACACTCCGAAAAATCACCACCCATTACGCTAACCATGTGATACGCTTCCGTTTCTCCGGTTTCCTCGTTCAAACGATGCGCGACGGCGGGATAAACAAGATCGCAACCATCGCATATCGCCAAGTTCGGATTGCTATCGGGCGTCACTTCGTTAGCAACAATACCTTCTTCCAGCACAAACTGGACAAACGGTGCCGGAGGAACCGGAGACGAACCGCTATCGTCAAGACGCATACCGACTCTGTAATGAACAACCGTATCTCCGTTTTCATCTTTTTCTCTAAAATCTCCATCATGCAATAAAAGACTAACCTGTTGTCTCGGACCTTTCAATAATTCTTGAAGCTCAAACGGCAAAGAACCCAAGTTCTCATCGGTAAGTCCCGCGAGATCGCGCACGTAAACTTGTTTAACGGGAACCGTTACATGAGACGCCATACCCACATCGTATATTTCTATTCCGCGATTCCCCTCAACCAATGAAAGCGGTGCACGTCCGGGTCCTTGATCGGGAACACCGCAACCGCTCATAACCAAACAAGTTCCCGCCAAGCGCATCAGCTTCGATCCCGACATTTGAAACGATTCAGGATTCATGGCTGACATAATTGATTGGATTAAAAAATCGAGAAAATTATTTTGACAGACCGGTTGGAAATTTACCATTATACCGCATTGACAATGATAATTTTCCGTATTATAATAACATGATCAGCATAAATAAAGCTGGTCGAAACGTTCCTTGACAATTTGTCTCAACAATCATTCACAAAGGGGTGAAAACCCCGGAACACATTTATTAAAACATCAAAACAATGAAAAACAAAAAACTATGCGGCCTCGTTATCGTTGCCGCATTGATGGCAAACGTTACGCTTTTCGCTTTCGCTTTCGCATCAACAACGGGGCAAACGACAAGTAGTGTTGTCATCTCAGGCATATCCGGACTGACGATCGATTCTGTACCTGCAAGCGTTAACTTCACAGGCACAAGCGTTTCAACCAGCTCTCAAGATCTTGGGGACGTAACATTCAGCACTCCGGTACAATTCTCAGATCTCAGATCTACAAATGCCGGATACTCTCTAGTGGCCACAGCTCAGTACTTCACATCAGGGGTGAATTACTTCCCATACCAACAATTCGAAATGTCCGGTGACAACGATGCCACTCTTACAGCCGTCGGATCCTCTGGCTGCACTGCAGGTGTAACAGTAAACAACACCGTAGCAATGTTCTCCGGTACAGGCGAAATCTCGGATGCCAAATCTTTAGTCTCCGCAGACACTTCGGTAGTACGTGTTGACACATGCACGTTCACACCAACCATAGACGTGACAATCCCGGGCTCACAAGCGGCGGGAACATATACGTCAACCATTACTTACTCCATATCTTAAGTTCAAGAAAAGTTGAGACAAACTTGCTCGCAAGAAACATAATAAAACCTCTTCACTTGACGGAGAGGTTTTTTTGTTTAAGGAACTTCTGAAAAATGTGATTTCAACTTGAAAACAAAAACGGAACCCGTTATCATACAACCGTTAATCAATTAACCATATAAAACATGATCAGAACAGCCCTTATCGCGGCTCTCGTTTCCGCTTTGGCTTTCGTAGCCATAATAACCGTGGAGATCAACACGCAGGGAAAATCGGGAGATGCCACATCAAGCAATTTGCAAACAAACTTGCAAACTGCAAGCAACATACTGCCACCTTTCGAGGCAATACCGAATGAATCCGCGGAAGAAACGGATCCGGCCCCTGTCGAACATTTCATATCGCAAGGAGATGTGTTCGTGAGCCAAGGATTTTCCGTAGACACAACGACGATCGGCATAACAATCGAAGAATAACAAACTTATTTTTTAAAACAAAAACTAATGAAAAAGACGACAGGAATTTTCAAATTGGCATACGCGGGAGCGATTGCCACAATATTATTTTGCATTACCGGTCAGCCGGCAATGGCTCAGGAACGTATGGGCATCATGCCGACAAGCGACAAAGAACGTGAAATCAGTTCATGGTTTACATACGAATTAAATCCGGGAGAAACAATCGAAGATACTTTCGAAATTTATAACGGAGCCGATTACGCGCAAAACATCATCATCTGTCCTTCCACGGCGACAACAACATCGGAGGGAGCTTTTGCGCTACTGGGTTGTGGCATAAGCGAAGGTGGAATTCAAGAATGGATAACAATTAACGACTCCACCGCAATGACGGTGGATGCGGGTGAAAAAGTAAAAGGCTCTTTCACCTTAACGGTACCCGAAAACGCAAGCCCGGGAGATTACGCGGGCGGATTCTTGATCGGTCCGGGAACCGACGAGAAAAATACCGAAGAGGATGTCTCGTCCGGCGGCGCCAGCGTGAAAAGTGTTATCAACATAGGTGTGCGAATGTATATAACGGTAAAAGGGGATGTCATAATGGACTTTAGCTGGACCGGTTATGAACATTCCGTAAACGATAACGGTCAACATTATTTGACTTACACGCTGGAAAACGATGGGAATGTAACAGTGGCAAGTAATGCAACGGTAACCTTGGAAAGCATCTTCTCATCGGAAACGATAGAAACAAGTTTAAACGCAACTCCGGGTAACAGCTCCATAGAACCGACCATATTGCTTTGGGAAGAAGCGCCGCCGATAATAGGTTATTTCAAAGCGACAACGCAAATCGAATATGAAAAATCCCTACTGTTATCGCAATTGTCGGGAGATGACCAAGAAGGTTCGGAAAAAGAAACACTGGAGAAAACAATAACCTTCATTATCATACCCGTAAAAGAACTACTGGTCAGCTTCATACTGTTCCTAATAGTATTCGCAATACTTTACGGAAGAGAAAGGAAAAAAGAGACACTCGTGAAAAACTGTAAAAGAGTAATCGTGTCGCGAGATGAGAGCGTACTGGAACTTGCAAAAACAAACAATGTGGACTGGAAACTGCTCGCGAAAATAAATAAAATCAAAGCGCCTTACGAAATACCCAAAGGAACAACAGTACTGATACCACCGTCGAAAAAATAAAAACCAACTGAAATGAAATTAAAAAAAATACTGATATTGTTGGTTATAATCGAATTGATTCTGATAGGAAGCCTTTTGGCTTACGTCTTCGCGGATCGAGGAAACCCCGGAGGCATCGGCTTGAAACCGACCAACCCGAATACCGAGAATCCCTATTGGTTCATCTATGAAGCAAAACCCGGCGAGAAAATCTCGGACAGCCTCATAATCAAAAACTACGAGAATACGCCGGTTGAAATCACGTTAAGATTTGCGGACGCCACGGAAGAAGCAACCTTGAAAGACTTCACCTTGAAAACCAATGATGACACTCAAGAACATATAGGCTCGTGGGGGGGAATGTTATCCGAGTCGATCATAACACTCGGTCCCAAGGAAGAAACAACCGTTAATTTCGAAATCGATATACCGGAAAACACAAGCCATAAGGAATATTACGGAGCATTGTTTGGATCATACGTCGTACCTCACGAAGAAGGTACGCAATTGGTAACCGTGCTGGAAACGGGAGCAAGAATCCTGCTTACGGTAACCGATACTCCTCGAACAATAGAGCACTACGATAAATGGATCGGAAGAAACAAGGTACCGGAATACTTGCTGTATTCGGGAATAATAACAATCGGCGCATTAATCTTTATCGTAATCGCGCAACAACCATCGCTTTTTAAAAAACTTTAACCCGTTTTTCACATGTCAAAAAAACGAATCCTCGTCGGAATGTTGGTAATCGGCACATCGTTAAGCATGCTAATACCAATCGCATTGGCGGGAACATTCTCCCTGCAAAGAGATGATTTTGTAACCAACGAATCGCCTTATATCGAATTGAAAGTCGCCCCGGGAGAATCCGTATCGGACGATTTCCTTGTCGTTAATTTATCGGAGGAAACCCACTCATACGCGGTTTCCGTAAACGATGCCAGCAATACAACCGAAGTGGATGGGTTTTTCGCATTATCCGACGATACTAAAGAACAAAGCCATATAGGAAAATGGGGCGTCCTTTCAACAAAAACCGTAACCGTTGAACCGGGAGAATATGGGACAATCACATTGACATTCACCTTGCCGGAAGGTACCGCAACCGGAACATATTGGGGCGGAGTTTCCGCTATCGTTAGTGATGCGATCTCCGCATCGGAAAACAGCGAAGGAGGAACCTCGATCAATAGCGTCATACGAAACGGTCTTCGGGTAAAAGTCGAAGTGGTGGACAAAGAAGAGTTCGTACAGTTCCTGGAAGAATTGGAAATGAAAGAAGCGACAAAAACAAATACAACGGGAATCTCATACTACAAATATATAATAACGGGGCTTATAATAATCATTGCGGGATTGTTCGTAACGATCATGAATCAAAGAAACAACAAGAAAAAAATCAAATTATAGAAAAAGTTAAAGTCGAGGAGTAATTACCGGCCAATAACGAACCAGGAACAACAAGTTTGATTTTGGGTTTTATTGAATAATTGCCAACTCTTGTTCTGTCATCACCAACAACCAACGCCTTATTGTCAGAGACCCCATCGTTATCCGTATCAACAAATGAAGAAAACGAAGTGTGCTGAAGCGTAATGCCCTCTACATTATCGCATTCCGCGTTATAATCGATAATATCGTCTTCATCGCTTATAATAGAAATATTTTCAACAGATATGGCATCGAAATCCGTAACTGAGACATAAAGAGTAAAACTTTGCGCGACGGCTCTGGAATCTTCAAACTGCACAAAATCGGAAAAGACATGGATCAATTCCTGATCGTATACGTCAACATTCGCTGACCCGAAACTTTCCAAAACGGGTACGGAATTAATGGAAAGCACTCCACCACCGACGCAGGTTTGCGCATGAACGATAAAAACCGTTACAAATAAACAAGCTTGAGCCGCAATCCAAATGAAACAAATCTTCTTTTTCATTTGGATTTAAGTTTTAAAATATAAAGCCAACTCGAAATCAACAATACCAGCAATATCAATAATATCCACCACGGAAACAATATTTGCGCGCAGGTGTCGCAACAATCATTGGAACTTCCGTGCAATTTTTCGAATTCAACAATTTTGGCAACCGGCTCCGACAACAAATCTTTATCGGCAATAAAGCTGTAACTGTCGGTGACGCAATTCGGGTCGGGCTCGTCATTGTTGTCGCAAACATATACACTCACGACAATATCTTTGCCCAAATCGAAATTCGCATCGGGATTCGCTTCCACAAGGAAAACCCCGTCATCCTCCGTTATATTAACTTGATCCGATAACCGATCATAAGAAATCCCGTCTATGGTAAAGTTTAATGTATCCATATCAACACCGACACGATCATCCTCCAAAGAAAAAACCACATCCGTATCGAGAGCATTGCCGACCGACAAATCCGCGGGACTGATCGGGGAAACTGTCGGAGGAATGGCATCAACCGTACAAAAACCGACACCATCCACGTCAACGTTGTACCTATCTCTAAACTGGAACAGCATACTCTCGATTCCCGTAATAACATTCACGATGTTTGAGCTTGCAATAACATTATCGAATTCCAAATCGGATGAAAAAAGAAAATTTCCGCCGTCGGCATATCCGGCAACGAAATCAATATATCCAAAAATCCCAACGCCGTTGAAACTACCGGTTACAGGCTCTCTCGAAGCGCTAAATTGAATTTGATCACCGGTAATTTGATTGAAAACTTGCATGGGTAAAGCATCCCCCACTCTGATTTCGCTCGGCATAAGCTCATCGGCATCGTAAGTAATCGCCATATCGGCCGCCAAAACATCGGAATTCTCCGTATCGATCATGACGGCAACCGTAGCGGGACAGCCTTGAACCATGTCGGTAACACTCTCAAGATAAAACCTTGCCGCCGCGGCATTTGGCACAAAACTTACAATAATAAACATGGCAATCGGCAACCTCCACGACATATACTTGATAAAAGACATTATTTTTGTTTTCATATTTATTTAATTATTTACATAGAATCATCACCTTGCATATAGTAATTGGAAATTAAAATTGCCAAATCCAGAGAATTGATGACGCTGTCTCCGGTTAAATCCGAAATATAATCACCCTCGGATTGATATTCGTCAATCATAACGGCCATATCAAGAGCATTGATAACATTATCATCATACAAATCGCCAAGCACTACTTCGAAATTATCTCCGAAATTATAAACGACAACATCTTGCCGTATTTCCACACTTCTTATAATTACGGTAAGAGCGGCTTTTGGATTAATCGCGACATCGTACATACCCGGAGACAATCCTATATACTGCTGTTGCCACGCATAATCACCGAACAAGAAGTCCCCTTGTACAACGACACTTTCTTGATCATGCCCGTAAATACTGAAACTTCCCTCGTAAAATTCCCAATTTGAAGTGGCAACATATTCGTTCACACTAAAAACGGGATCTGCAACATCATCGCTTTGTTCCTCCCACCCGGAATACGACCATCCGTAATCCTGCCATTGAAATTTACTCCAATCGAAAGACACCTTCCCGTCACCATCATAAACCGTTTCAATAAAATCCGAATCATACCAGATCGAGCTTGATTCATCCCAAACCCAATCTTGATCTCCAAAATAAGGCTCTGATATATCGGGATATTCTTGAGGACCACCACCGTCGGTACCGCCACCACCAGGTTCACCATCATCAGTGCCACTACCACCACCGTCGGTACCGCCATCACCAGGTTCACCATCATCAGTGCCACCACCACCGTCGGATCCGCCATCACCAGGTTCACCATCATCAGTGCCACCACCACCGTCGGATCCGCCATCAAACCTGGTTCCACCTGCACCACCGCCACTCGTACCGCCACTCGTACCGCCACTCGTACCGCCACCGGAACCGCATTGCACTAAGATTTCGGTGGAAAGGGACCTGTTGTCATAGGGATCAATCGCGTAAATCGTAAAATAGTTAAGCCCGTCGGACAGGGGAAGAGTAGCGTACATAACACCATTCGAATCTTCAACCGTATCCACATACTGATCATTGATATAAATATCGGCATCGTATTCGCTTGTTATCATTAAAATTACTTCCCCCGCAACACTGTCACACAATGTGGAATAAACCGATACCAAAGGAGTATCCGGAGGCGTGGTATCGGGAGATAGAGTGACACCGACAACGGTAAAAGCAACATCGTCTTTAAGCAGTTTTAATAAGAAATTATCGTGACCAACTCCAACAACAAGAAATATTCCCAAAAAAATCACAATCAGTACTATGCCGAATTTTTTACTGAACATTCTCAACGATTCCATAACTAATATTTATATCGTAAATATCTTGACCCCTGTTGGAATCAAACAAAATCCTCAAACTGACAATTTCATTCTCGTTATAAGCCGTCATGGCAAGCTGAGGATCGAATTGGAAATATTTATTGTCACCATCTATGGTTCCAACAATCTCGTCCTCACCGATATAAAGAGAAACATTTTCAACGCCAATCGTATTCTCCGCATTATTTCTGCCAATAAACGAACCGACCGTCAAATAAAAGCTTTTGGTGCCGGAAAACACTTCAAGTCCGATCTCATCGACAAGCGAGATCCCCAAAACCTGATCATAGCCCCGAACGGCAACCCTCTCACCATCGGGATAAGTCCTGAACTGGACAGCGCTCAAATCGTACCAGGCAACATCATCTTCCGAAATCGGCTCGTCAACACCGGAATCTTCACACAACGGAGTAACGGAAGCGGTATGAAAAGTATCACCATGAATATGGTCACCGTAAGGCGTCAAGACGGCCCTGTAATCCCAATCGCATGCAAGAACCTCCGTCAAAACGGAACTTTGTTGCCCGACGATATCCTCAAACTCAAATCCGGACTCGCGAGTTATAACAATTGAACGGAAACTGTTAATAACTTTATCGCCATCGATAACAAATTCGAATCGGTCACCATATTTAAGACCCACGAAAACACCGTAAGACTTAACGAAATCAAAACTCTTCTCGTAATGGAACGATATCGAGTCGTCTTTTTCATACAAATGCAATTGCATCAAAAACTCCTCGCAAAGATCGCCGGTAACAAAATGCCACTGCACCACGACTTCGCGCTCACCCTCCGAACCGATAGTTTGAACCTCTATATAAGTTTCTCTCGAATTAAAAATATCTTCATAAACCAAGAATGGAGCGATTATCGGCATATCGATTTCGGAATCCGCCACATAACCATCCGGTATTTCCGAAAAACTCGCAAAGCCTTGTTTCGATAAATACAATTCATTATAAGTTTGCCCATAAAAATCAAAAGAGAAACCAATATCAATTTTCTCGGGATCGTAAAAATAATCGGACCCGTTCAGTTCCAAACTTTCAAACATTTTCTTGTTGGAAAAATTCGCCGCATAAGAATCTTCGTCAACGTTTTTTTTCTGCCATTGATACTCGAAATTAACACCATCCACGTCATTATCCAGTTGAATATAATCAACACTCAATTGCGAATCGAGAAATACAGGATTCGGCAAAATATTTACATCCAAAATTGAAACTTCGACATCCTCCATATCATCTTCTTTAATATCTTCATCCGACGATACCATCTCCAAAAAAGAGTTCAGCCAACCGACAAACTCGCCGTAATCGGACCGCTCGTTGACGGCATTGAACACCGCCGCGCAATCATCGAGATTCTCAAGCCCGAACAAGCCCCTCAGAAACTCCTCCGGACCATCATATCCCGCCAGAAAATCGTCAACATCGAAAACATCTTCCTCTGCGTCTTCAACGACATAGCCGCTTCCCGTCAGCTCATTCGTTTCTTCCGCTTCTATAATTTGTTCGGAAACTTCAACATCCTTCTCCGAGAAACCTGTTCCGGTCGAATTTTCTTCGGACTTTTCCTCCTCAACCTCTTCAACAATTTCAGCCGCGTAGCCGCTCCCTGTCAATTCATCTTCCTCTGCGTCTTCAACGACATAGCCACTTCCCGTCAGCTCATTCGCTTCTTCCGCTTCTATAATTTGTTCGGAAACTTCAACATCCTTCTCCGAGAAACCTGTTCCGGTCGAATTTTCTTCGGACTTTTCCTCCTCACTTTGTTTCGAAACTTTTTTATCGGATTCTTCAACATTTTCCGTTATATCATCGCTTTCGGTTGCCAAAACCTTCTCGATTTTTTTCTCAAGCTTGGATGTTTTACCATTAACGTCCAAGACGTCCACCATCAACATCCCTTTCAACAAAAATGCCGTTAAATTATCTACATGATTTTGCAACTTGCCAACCAAGGATAACTCCTCATCAACAGCATCTGTTTTTTGCCACATCTCCAGAACCGTATCAAGGCACACACCAAGTTCATCTTGCTCAAAAGATATTTCCGATAACCAGTCCTCATCACTCTCGGCAGTTAAATCTTGTTCGACCTCTTCACTCGCTTCTTCCGTCACTTCCTCAACAACATCCGAAACAATCTCTGTGCTTTCCACTGGTTCGTCTTGTTTAACTTCTTTATCCAACTCGACCTCTTCACTCGCTTCTTCCGTCACTTCCTCAACAATATCCGTACTTTCCACCGGCTCGGATATCGGCTCCTGTATATCCTCCTCCATATCGACAACCAACTCATCGAATTGTAAAGAATTCACATCGCCAACATCGAAAGAGGTATCGCTCGAATAAGTCGGCGTTATGCCGATTTTTACTACGATAAGCATCATACAAAGCATAATGAAACTACCCACCATTGCCGTCCTGAGAACAAGCAGCTCGATTTTGGGTTTTTTATACAAAAAAATCAGAAACACAATCATAAACAAGGCTATCGCAACAATTCGCATAACCGGTGAAATTTCAACGGGAATAATGATCGACCCGAATGTTGTACCGATCAAAGAATCGCCGGCACCGTAAATATAAACTTCCAGGGCATACACATTCAATTTTAGAGAGGTCAGGCTGATCTCTGAATAATTATCTTTAAACTCTTCCGAAGTCCTTACAAAAACATGCTCGCCATCCGAAACGGAAATCAAAGGACTGGCAACAACGTGAATATGATCGACACCGGAAAAGTCCCGAATGGGAAGTTGCAATATGCGATTACCGCCAAGCACAACAAAAGAGAAAATGACGAAAATACCAATAACAAGTATCACCCCATATGATACTTTCGTTCCCTTATTGTTATTTAAACCGCCAATGATCGACATATATGAAAATCTTTTTTAAATCGAAATATTATACCTGAAAACAAGATTCGTGTTAAGCGTTAATAATCGAGACAAACACAGTCGAAAACAAGCAATTCAGGTTAAAAACCGTGAAATTCCGGAAATCACACAATAAAACAAAGACTTTACAAGGAGGCGTTAATGTATTCTAAACATATATTTCGAAAAGAGTCCTCTATGCGACTTACTACCCATGACTTCAAGTAGACTATCCTGCTGTGTACTGTGTACTATATACCGTGTACTTTCTCCCCATGCGCAAACCTTCCGAAATCATCTTTGGTCTCCTGAAAATCCCCATGGACTTTTTCATGGTCATTTTCGCGTTCATGATAGCTTTCAAGCTAAGAACTTATTCAACGCTGATTCCGGGAATGACCCTGCCGGTGGATATTATGAACTTTCCGCTCCTGAACGAATATCTGATTTTCATAGCGAAAACGGCACTACTTTTGATCGCAATATTCGCGCTAAATAATCTCTACTCCTTGAAAATCACGACAAGATTTTCGAAGGAAATCCTGAAAGTGATATTTCTGACATCGGCATGGCTGATGATAATCATCGCTTACTTTTTTCTCTCCAGGGAATTTTTCTTCTCACGCTTGGTACTCGGATATGGGTGGATTTTATCAACAATAACGATCTGTTGTGGCAGAACCACGATAAGATTGATACAAAACCTTCTCGCCAGAATCGGAATCGGTCAAAGAAGAGTTCTGTTTTTGAGCGCAAATAAAATGACAGAGAAAATTTTGGAAGAGTTTGAAAAAGACCCCCACTACAAAATCATCGGTTGCCTGAAAAGAGAAAAAGATCCCGACATAAAAAGCTGTGAAATCATAGGAGCAATCAACACTCTCGAAGACTTGAAAAAGATCGTCAAAAAACACAAAGTCGAAGAGATCGTGCAAACCCAATACAGATTGGGGGCAAAAGAGGCCCCCGAAATTTTAGACTTCTGCAGATCAAACCAAATCCAATACCATTTCATCCCCGATCTGGTTCAAATCCACGCCAAAAATATAGATATAAACTCAATCTCGGGCATCCCGCTGATAACCATGAAACCCACCCCGCTCGAAGGATGGGGCAAAGTATGGAAAAGAATTTTCGACATGGTAGGAGCATCCGTCGGATTGATCGTTTTAAGCCCGGCTTTCGCAATCATCTCCGTAATCATAAAACTCGACTCCAAAGGCACGATTTTATTCAAATATCTCGATGATGGAAGTCAAGTAAAAAGGGTCGGTCAATATGGCAAACTTTTCAACTTTTACAAATTCAGAACCATGCACCCGGGCACCCACAACCTGAGATACACAAAGCTGGCCGACAACAACATCCGCCAAGACGGCCCGTTGGTAAAAATCAAAAACGATCCACGAATCACGCGCGCTGGCCGATTCCTCCGAAAAACAGACCTCGACGAACTCCCTCAATTCTGGAACGTCCTGAAAGGCGAGATGAGCATTGTCGGTCCGCGCCCCCACCTCCCCGAAGAGGTGGCAAAATACAAAGAACACGAAAAATTCCTCCTCACCATCAAGCCCGGCATAACCGGTCTCGCCCAAATCTCCGGTCGATCCGACTTAACCTTCCAAGAAGAGGTCCGCCTGGACTCTTATTACATCGAAAATTGGTCTCCGCTTCAAGACATCAAGATAATCGCAAAAACCATATTGGCGATAGGGAAAAGAAGGAAAGCGAGCTAGGGCCTGTGCACACTATTGGTTCCGAATTGGTTAAAGAGAAAATTATTCAGATTTGAGGCGCGAGGAGCGCTCAGACCGTCCGACAATGAAATTGGAAGACGGTCTGTTTCCAGTATCACTTCGTCGTCGTTCCTTGAACTGCTATAATATCTGCGATATTCCAATCGAAACCAATACAGCCAAGCAACCATGAATCCGCATATATAGATTGACACAGGAAAATCTCATTACTTCCGTTAGAATTGGTATGAGTCTATGCAACTTTGGAGTTGCTTGGCTATAGTGTGCACAGGCCCTAGTATATGGACTGAAAACCATCCGGACCGGCATGATACACGGACCAGTCGCAACGAGCTCTATCCGGAAGAGTCTTGCATCTATCGGTAGCCGGAGAAATATCTATCGTAGCTTCGTAATAAGGATGCGGTTCATTATCATGCACCTTATTGCAACAAACCCTGGGTTCACCGAAACCGGCCTCCATAATAGCTTTTTTAAAACCCCAAACCTCGGCACAAACATCACCTATACCGGTATTACAACCCACTTGGACTTTCTCCCATATAGGTTGAATTTGCGTCCACGCATCGCCATACGTCGCCACAGCCTCATTTTGCCCGGTTCTCTGCAGTACTTCCTTTCGATGAGCGCGATTACAATCAATAGCTCCGATCACTGTCCCTCCAATAGCCAACACGGCAACTGCGACTTTCGGTACGATGGGAGGTAATATGTCTCTTCCGCTACCAGCAATATGCCTGCTTGTCATCATCATAATTAAATTAATTAAAGGGCGCCATCTTAAACCAACTTTGGGACTTTTGTCAAGCCTTTCCCGTTGGCATTTTCTCCCCGGGGAGAAAATGCCCGGAAAATCGGGGACTTTTTCACCTTCCTACCACACATACGAAATGATATATTGCTTCGGCAATCAGCAAACCGTCCGAAAATGAAATTTGAGGACGGCAATTATGCGCCCAGCCTATTCATCTATCGGACTACCCCATATGATCTCCCTCATTCAAAAATTTTTCGGGGACTACAACTTAAAACAAATCGGGAAGTTAAAACCACTCCTTGAGCACATAAACCAACTCGAGGAGAAATATCAAAAAGAGCTTAAAGCGGAAGATATCCCGAACAAAACGGATGAATTCAAAAAACGCATTCAAAACGGCGAACCGCCGGATGAACTTCTGCCGGAAGCTTTTGCCCTCGTAAAATTCGCATGCCGTAAAATGATCGGCAGAAAATATCAAGTCAGAAGCCACGAAGTCACATGGGACATGGTCCCCTTTGACGTGCAAATAACAGGAGGCATCATCCTTCATCAAGGCAAAATCGCCGAGATGAAAACCGGTGAAGGTAAAACTCTCGTATGCACAATGCCAATCTATCTTAACGCCCTAACCGGCAAAGGTGTCCACGTCGTCACTGTAAACAGTTACTTGGCAAACAGAGATGCCGAATGGATGGGCGAACTTTACAGATTCCTGGGATTAACAGTCGGAGTCATCGAACACGAACAACCCCACGAAGACAAGAAAAAAGCTTACGCTTGCGATGTCACCTACGGCACCAATAACGAATTCGGCTTCGACTACCTTCGAGACAATATGGCAAGAACCTTGGACAGATGTGTTCAAAGGGAACTTCACTACGCGATCGTGGACGAAGTCGACTCAATTCTTATAGATGAAGCAAGAACTCCGCTCATAATCTCAGCTCCGGCAGAAGAGTCTACAAGTAAATACAAAAAATACGCCAGCTTAATCCCGCAACTCAAAGAAAACACTGATTACAACATAGATGAAAAAATCAAAACCGCCATCCTCACCGAAGACGGCATCAAAAAAATGGAAGGACTTCTCGGAATGGAAAATATTTATACCGAAGGAGGATTTCAAGAGGTAAATCACATCGAACAAGCACTCAAAGCCCACACGGTCTACAAAAAAGATATAGACTACATGGTGAAAGATGGCGAAGTGATAATCGTTGACGCGTTCACGGGCAGATTGATGCCGGGACGCAGATACTCTTCCGGCCTCCACCAAGCCATCGAAGCGAAAGAAGAAGTCGAGGTTAAACGTGAGAGTAAGACGCTCGCGACAATAACTTTCCAGAATTATTTCAGAATGTATAAAAAACTCGCCGGCATGACAGGCACGGCGATGACGGAAGCAGAAGAGTTCGCGGCAATTTACAACTTGGACACAATTTCAATCCCCACAAACAAACCCATTGTCAGAATAGATGAATCCGACGCGATTTACAAAAATCTCAAAGGCAAATATCAAGCGATCGTCGAAAAAACAAAAGAGCTTTATCAGAAAAATCAGCCTGTTTTGATAGGTACGGTTTCGATTGAAAAATCTGAAATGCTTTCAAGACTGCTAAAGCTCCATGCAGTTCCACACAAAGTTCTCAACGCCAAATACCACGAACAAGAAGCCGAAATAGTGTCAAAAGCGGGCCAAAAAGGAGCCGTCACGATCGCAACCAACATGGCGGGTCGCGGAACCGACATCAAGCTCGGCGAAGGAGTCGTTGAACTCGGCGGACTTTATATCATGGGCACGGAAAGGCACGAATCACGTCGAATCGATAATCAGTTAAGAGGCCGCGCAGGCCGTCAAGGAGACCCGGGCAAGACGCAATTTTACGTTTCAATGGAAGACGATTTAATGCGCTTATTCGGAGCCGAAGGCATCAAGAAAATGATGGAATTCTTACGAGTCCCGGACGATATGGTTATCCAAAACGGCAGAATTTCAAAATCGATAGAAGGCGCTCAAAAAGCCGTCGAAGGCAAACATTTCGACATCAGAAAACACTTGGTCGAATACGACGACATCATGAACAAACACAGAGAGATAATGTATCGAAAGCGCAGAAAACTCCTCGAATCCGAAGATACCTACAACGAACTTTTGATTTTATTTGAAAAAGAGGTGGAAAACATCGTCATGACCCAGGCACAAAGCGCAGAAGTTCGCAAAAAAGGTATCAAATTCGATTACAAAGAAATGATCGAAACCATCAATGCAATTCACAAGGACCAACACAAACCGCTATTACTTTCGCAAATAGAAAATATCGAAGACGAAGAAATGTTAATCGATATTCTTAAAAACTACCTGATTTCCGAATACAAAGAACGCGAAAAAGAGGTCCCCGATTGGAATGAAAAAGACGGCTCGAAAATCCTCCGCCAAGCCGAAAAATCGATCTATTTCCGCGTCATAGACACCCTCTGGATGCAACACATAGACGAAATGGCGCATTTGCGTGACAACGTCGCTCTCCGAAGCTACGGCCAACGAGATCCTCTTGTCGAATACAAATCCGAAGGCTATAAATTTTTCGGCGAACTTCAAAAAAACATCCAGAAAACCACCGTCAACACCCTCTTCAAGATCAGAGTCCGCCCGCAAGAGCAACAAGTCGTGAAAGCCGACGAACCCAAAGCGATGAAAACCAACGAAGACCAAATCGAAAGTGTTATGGGAGGAAAATCGGTGAGCCGAAACACCTACGACACATCACAACCAAAAGCGGGAAGAAATGACCCGTGCCCATGCGGAAGCGAAAAGAAATATAAGAAGTGTTGCGGGAAATAGCGAGAATTTCGTACTAGGGGAATTTCACCCGTTCCTACTCAATCTTATCCAAAAATATATCCCTCGGCTTCGCCCCGTTCGCCGGTCCGATCGCACCATTTTCTTCCAATAAATCTATCAAGCGAGACGCCCTCGCGTAACCAACCCTCAAATACCTTTGCAACGCCGAAGCAGAAGCTTTTCGCGATCTCTTTATACAATCAAGAGCCTCTATATACATCGGATCATCGGCACCGCCGGACTCGGCAAGCAACCTGCTATCAGGTATTCCAACCATACTCTGACCGGCAGTTTGAGCCGAAGTGATCGTATCGTCATAAGACGGATCATAGCCGATTTTAATTTTATTCGTGACTCTCTCAATCTCTTTCGAACCGACATAAACACCTTGCACTCTTTGCGGCTTCCCTGTCGTACCCGACAAATACAACATGTCTCCGTGACCAAGAAGATCTTCCGCTCCGATCCCATCAAGTATGGTTCTGGAATCTATCGAAGAAGCGACGGTAAACGCGATTCTCGCCGGAATATTCGCCTTAATCAAACCGGTAATTACATCAACGGAAGGCCTTTGAGTGGCTATCAAAAGATGTATACCGACGGCGCGAGCCATTTGCGCAATTCTACAAATCGAAGCCTCAACCTCTTGTTTCGCCGCCATCATCATATCCGCCAACTCGTCTATGACTATCACGATTTTCGGCATCTTCTCGTGAACCTTCGGATCGGCATTGTAATCATCTATACTTCTATGTCTCGCTTCGGCGCAAACCTTATACCTTCGCGTCATTTCCGCAACAGCCCAACGAAGAGCGGTGGCCGCCTTATCCGGTTCGACTATAACAGGAGTTAAAAGATGCGGGATACCATTATAATTGGTCAACTCAACCCTTTTCGGATCCACCATTATAAGCCTCAAATCTCTCGGAGAATTGTTATACAAAAAAGACATCAGAAAAGTATTCATGCAAACCGACTTACCCGATCCAGTCGCACCGGCAACAAGCAAATGCGGCATTTTGGCCAAATCCGCAATGATCGGTTTACCGCTTACGCTTCTGCCCAAAGGCAATTTCAACTTCCCAAGAACAGCCTTATATTCGGGCGTATCCATAACCTCGCGCAATCTAACGGTAGCCCTCTCTATATTCGGGACTTCTATACCGACAAGAGCTTTCCCCGGAATCGGCGCTTCGATACGAACCGAAGGAGCGGCAAGCGCCATCGCCATATCGTTTTTCAAAGCTGTAATTTTCGACAATTTCACTCCGTCGCTCGGTTTCAAAGAGTACTGAACAACCGTCGGCCCGACATGCACGTCGTGCATCGCAACTCTGATACCAAACTGCTCGAGTTTATTCTTGATTTTTTCCGCATTATCTTTCAAAACTGCTTGATCCAACGCGATATTATCAATAGTCGCATCCAACCAGCCCAAATCGGGAAACGCATATTCAAACTCCTCTTCCTCTTTCGCCTCAAGCTTCACATCTTCCTTCAAATCCTCCGCCTTCACCTCTCTCAAAGAAACTGTTTCTTCCCTCACCGACTCTTTTTCCTCAACCGCAATCTGTTCCGGCTTAACTATGTTTATTTTATTCACATCAAAATCATCAAAATAATCTTCATCCTCCTCTTCAACTTCCTCTTTCTTCACTTTCTTTTCTTCCTTCTTAAAAAGTCCGACAATTTCCATTAAAGAGACATCAAAAATCAATAAAACCGACACTATCATCATCGCCATGAAAACCACATAACTACCTGCGATTCCAAACACCGACATTGAAATAAAACTACCGACAAAACCGATATAACCTCCATATTCACCCGCCTTGGCAACTTCGTAAACATCTTCCGACGGAACGGATAAATGTATCGTCCCCAAAACCGAAACCATCATAAGCATCATTCCGAGCCATCTCGCAATCCCGAAACTGATTTTTTTTGAAAAAAATTCAAAAACCGACATCATAATCAACAGCACGGGAACGGCAAAAATCCCCCACCCGAAAACCGGATCCAAAAACGCAATCCACAACTGCCCGACAAAACCCAAATTTCCCCTTATGCTCAAAATCGTCAAAATCCCTATTGTAAGATAAAAAACCGCCCAGATATCTTTCATAACATGAGCTTCAACGTCGAGGCTCAAATTCTGCCCTCGAAGTTTTCTCCTATAACTGGTTTTAAGTTTTCTTCTCCTTGCCATATCGGAAAGGATTTTACCACTCTGAAACTTGAAAACGCAATCCCGCACTGATAATCTGAACTTTGAACTTTTCTCTAAACTCTAAGTTGTATGATAAAAACTCGCTTTGCCCCATCCCCAACCGGATTACTTCATGTGGGAGGATTAAGAACCGCCTTGTATTCATACCTGTTCGCACGCCAAAACAAAGGCGAATTTGTCTTGCGTATTGAAGACACCGATCAAAAAAGATATGTCGAAGGCGCGGTTGAAAATTTGTTAAGAACTTTAAAATGGTTTGGGATCGAATACGACGAAGGCCCGTATTTTCAATCAAAACGAACCGAAATATACAAAAAACACGCCGAAGCGCTCCTTGAAAAAGGGCACGCCTACAAATGCTTCTGCACGGAAGAACGACTGACGAAAATGCGCGAAGACCAAATCGCGAAAAAAAGAGCCCCCATGTACGACAGAGCATGCCTCAAACTGACACCCGAAGAAATCGAGAAGAAAATCTCGGCGGAAGAACCTTTCGTAATCAGGCAAAAAATGCCAAGTGGCGGCACCATTAAGTTCAAAGATCTGGTCCGAGGCGACATGGAGTTTGATCCGAAAACGGTTGACGATCAAGTACTTATAAAATCGGACGGATTCCCGACTTACCATCTGGCAAACGTGGTTGACGATCATCTGATGGGCATAACTCACGTAATCAGAGGCGAAGAGTGGCTCCCTTCTACGCCGAAACACATCGCCTTATACAACGCTTTCGGCTGGAACCCGCCAACATTCGCTCACCTTCCGCTACTCCTGAATCCGGACAAAACCAAACTGTCAAAACGCCAAGGGGATGTTGCCGCAGAAGATTACATGATAAAAGGATATTTGAAAGAAGCTATCATCAATTTCATCGCGCTTCTCGGCTGGAACCCGGGAACAACGGAAGAGTTTTTCTCTCTTGAAGATTTAATTAAAAAATTCTCAATAGAACGAGTTCAAAAAGCGGGAGCGGTCTTTAATCTGGAAAAACTGGATTGGCTCAATGGTCACTATTTAAGATCAAAAACTCCCGAAGACCTTGCGAAACTGATCCTGCCAAGATTGCAAACCAAATGGTTCGAAGAGACCGCTTTCGCGGATATCGAAGAAAAAAACTTCGACGACCCCGACGAAAAAACGATATATTTTCTTAAAGCCGTAAAAACCATCCAAACACGCCTGAAAACACTGGCAGAGGCTCCCGACATGCTGAAATTCTTCTTGATAGAAGAACCGCCCTTCGACCTCGCCTTGCTCCTCAATGAAAAAATGAAGGTTGATAAAGAAACGGCAACCAAAGCATTGGAAGAAAGCAAAAAAGATTTGGCGACATTAACAGAGTTCACTTTGCAACAAGTTCAAGAAACCCTAACAGGGACCATAAAACGACTGGGCTTAAAAAACGGCCAAGTCCTCTGGCCTCTAAGAGTCGCACTGACAGGAGAGCAATACTCCCCGGGAACATTCGAAGTAATAGAAAGCCTCGGCAAAGAACGAACTATGAAAAGAATAGACCTCTGCCTGGACAAATTACAGTAGAAATGGTAAAATATTGTATTAAAAATAATACAAAAACACCATGGCGGAAGAATCAGCGCAACCAATAGAACAACCCATTAACAATAACTACGAGGAACCAGAATCCCGTGAAAAGGGCAAAAAAACTGACGAACTCGACACCATATTAAGAGGTGCGGATGCTCTTGAAAAAATCGCGAAAGATCATCCCTCTGCGGCAGACGGAGCATACGCGAATTTCATGTTGGGAATATACAGAACGGAAGCTTGGCATAAGGTAGAAGACGGATGGAATAAAACGCCGGACAACATAAAAGCCCTTATGATCAGCAGGTGGGCGAAATACCTCCCGCTCGGTCCGTTATCGGCCGCCCCGGAAGGTATAAGATTCTTGGTTGAAGCGGGACTTTTAGAAGCACCGAAAGACACAAGCGCGGAACAAATAGGAGAAGAATCGTTAAAAGACACAAAAATCATGGCGCTCATAGCCACCGCGATAGTTGCAATATTTGCACCGGAAGCAATCTTGAAAATAGCAAAATTGTTACCAAAACTCATGGCGATAAGCAAATTGCGAAAAACTCTTAACGAAAGCTCGAGAACCGCAATCTCAAAAGAACGAATTTCCGGGAAAGAAATTGACCGATTAAGACAAGAAATTGCGCAAAAAATCACAACAAACAACAACGAACATTTCGCAAGCAAAGCCGCATAATAACGCTTGAACTTTACGGCTCGAATCCACTATACTGTGGGCGTCTATAATGCCCATTTATGTTATACGGCGAATTCCGATCACTTGTGGAACAGTTGATAAGGGAAGTTACATGCCCCTCGTGTAAAAGCAAACACGGCGAAGCGGATATGACGATTTTGGGGTCTTTTAAAGATGAAATTTATCTTCATATCAAGTGCCCGAAATGCAATACGCAATCACTTGTAAACGCAGCGATCAACAGGTATCGCGAACTTCGCAAACATCAAGGATTGAAAATTCGCAATCTCGGCGATAAAGTCGGTCCGATAACTCAAGAAGAGGTTACCGGAATCCACAATTTTCTTGAAAATTTCGACGGTGATTTTAAAAAACTTTTTTCACAACAAAGATGAAAAACAAAATTGCAATTCTGCTCGCATCGAGCATCCTGTTCATTACCGGCTGTAACGCGGAGAACAACCTGGCGAACTTCTTCGGCACAATCACGAAAGAGGCCACCGAAGGTTACGAAAACGTAAAAAGCGAAGTGGAGACAAAAACGAACGCAATAGAAGAAAAATACAACGAAATCAACCAAGCCGCGGAAGATCTGGGAGACGCCGCCGACGCAATCGGCACGGCAATAGACAGCATCCAGCAAATAAACGAATCACCGAAAATCACCGAAACGACCGAAGAATCCGCCATCCAATGAAATTTCTCACCTCTCTCCACAATCACACAAGCTCGGATCCTCACGACCCAATAACATATTCGGATAAAGAGTTGATAAATCATGCCGCCAAAAAAGGCGTGAAAGTTTTGGCGATAACATGCCACAACCATTACGTCGGATCGGAAGAACTGACAAATTACGCCCGAGGAAAAGGCATCTTGCTGATTCACGGAACGGAACAGTCGGTAACACCGACAAGACACGTCGTAATTCTTAACGCAACGAAGTCCGCCGAGAACATTCATACTTTCGCCGCACTGCGAACATACAAAAAAGAGTACTCCGACTGTTTCATACTTTCGGCCCACACCTATTTTCCCGGACTCAATATGTTTAACGACCTCGTACAAAAAAACATAGACTGCTTCGACGGGATAGAATGCTCGTGGTGGTACTCCAAGCTTATAAATTTCAACAAACGCGGACAAGCTTTGGCGAAAAAACACAACCTCCCTTTCATCGGAACATCGGATACTCATTCTTTGAAAAACTTCGGCAAAACACACTGTGAAATATATGCGAAAAAACTTGAATTGAAAGCGATTTTGAAAGCTTTAAAACAAGGAAATATAAAAAATCTGACCGTGCCGATCCCGACTTGGGAGATGCTGATACTTATGCCTTTCATTGTAATCCGAGACAAAACTTGGCTTCTGAAAGAAAGCTTGATTAAAAAATTTAAAGGGCTAAAATCAACGGGAGAACAGGTCGTCGAAAAATGAAATTTGAGGACGACCCTAAACAAACAAAAAATGCGAAAATTCATAGCCGACATTAAAGCTCGCGCAAAAAGAAAACCCGGCAAAATTGTATTTCCCGAAGCCGCGATGGATGATCGCATAATTCTTGCAACCAAAAAAATTTTAAGACAGAAACTCGCAAAACCGATTCTGATCGGCAAAGAAATCGAGATACTGAAACGAGCGAAAAAATTGGGAGTAAAACTCGACCTTAAACGAGTTCAACTTATCGATCCGGAAGACTCCCCTCTCACAACAAAATACGTCAAAGAATTCATAAAACTTCGAGGCGGAGAAGAAAGAGAAGCCTGGAAAACGGTAATCAAGCCGAACTATTTCGCAACAATGATGGTTCACATGGAAGATGCGGACGGAATGGTTTCGGGAACATTTTACACAACGGCGGAAAAAGTAAGACCCGCGCTCCAAATCATCAAAACCAAAGAGAAATTCCATAAGGTTTCCGGATTTTTCTTCATGATGCTGGAAAAAAGACTCCTTTTATTCGCAGATTGCGCGATCAACATCGAACCTAACTCGCACGACCTCGCACACATCGCACTCGACACGGCGAAAACGGCTGAAGACTTTGGCATCAAACCGAAAGTCGCCATGCTTTCATTCTCGACAAACAGATCGGCGGACCATCCTTTCGTAGACAAAGTCAGAGAGGCGGTAGCACTCGCGAAATACGAAGAACCGAAACTCGTAATAGACGGCGAGATGCAAGTTGACGCCGCAATCATCCCCGAAATTTGCGCGAAAAAATTTCCAAGCTCAAAACTGAAAGGCAACGCGAACGTTCTCATATTCCCCGATCTCCAATCCGGCAACATCGCATACAAATTAATGGAACGACTCGGAGGCTACACGGCGATCGGCCCGGTTTTGCAAGGTCTGAAAAAACCGATGAACGACGTTTCCCGAGGATGCAAAGTCGAAGACATTGTAAACATTACGGCGATAACTTCACTTCAAACCCAAAAATAAAATGTACATACTTACATTAAACGCGGGATCTTCCTCTTTGAAAATTCAACTGATAGACCCCAAGAAATGGAAAGTCCTATATAAAGGGCATGCGGATGGAATCGGTCTTCCTTTTTGCGAATATAAAAGCTCTCACGGCTGTTGCGATACGCCCGGCATCAAGAAACACGAACAAGCGCTAAATTTTTGCATTAAAAAAATGCTTGAAAGCAAAGTGATAAAAGACCTCTCCGAAATAAAAGCTGTCGGTCACAGAATCGTACACGGCGGAGAAAAATATAAAACGGCAACAAAAATCACAACTAAAATTTTTAACGAATTAAAACGCCTCTCGCATCTGGCCCCACTCCACAATCCGGCAAACCTCGAAGGCATCAAGGCCGCCCAAAAACTACTTAAAAAATCCGCCAATATCGCGATATTCGACACCGCTTTTCATCAAACAATGGAAGAGAAAGCTTATCTCTACGGTCTCCCGACAAGTTTTTATGAAAAATACGGCATAAGACGCTACGGCTTTCACGGCACGAGCCACAAATATGTCGCCGGCGAAACCATAAAATACCTGGGAGCGAAAAAAGCCCGCCACTTGATCACCTGTCATCTGGGCAACGGCGCATCGATCACCGCAATCAAAGACGGAAAAGTTATAGACACCTCTATGGGATTCACCCCATTGGAAGGAGTTGTTATGGGAACAAGGTGCGGAGATCTCGACCCGGCAATAATTTTATTCTTGATAGAAAAATGCGGGATAAAACCTGCGACGATAGACGGAATTCTCAATTATGAATCCGGCTTAAAAGGCCTCTACGGAAAATCCGACGTAAGAGAACTTCGCGACGCGTGGTTCAACAAGCATGACAAAAAAGCCAAACTGGCGCTGGATATTTATTGCTACAAAATCGCGAAATATTTGGGATCATACTTGGTCGCCCTCGGTCAACTCGACGCGCTTGTTTTCACGGGAGGAGTCGGTGAAAACGCATGGTACGTCCGCAAATGGATTTGCGATTATTTGAAAATCGAACTCAACGCGAAAAAGAACAAAAAAACCGAATATCCTCTCTCGAAAATCGCCAAAATCAACTCGGGCAAGCCTATCGTACTCGTCATCCCGACAAACGAAGAACTTCAAATCGCGAAAGAAAGTTGGGAACTAATCGTCGGAAAATAAAACGCGGGAGGCACAATATCAATTATTATCTTCCGATCTTCCTCCCCCGCCACGACGGGCCATCGTTTGCAAGGCATCTATTATTGGAACAAGCGGCACTTTCGGAACGGTATCATCATCGGGAGGCATCGCATTCGCCGCCATCGCACGAATTCTCGCGAATTTTTCAGTCATATCCCAATGCTGAGGTACGGCATCGGAAACTCTAGGCACTCTGCATCTTGCGAACTCCTCGGCACGATGCCGAGCAATGCTCTCGTCTATCAAGCGATTCATCTCACGCAAATATGCATCAAGTCTCTCATACTCTTCTGTCATATCCCAACACTGAACTCTGGGTCGCTCCGGCAACGGAACCGACTGTATAGCGACATCGGACCGCTCTTGCGGAACCTGGCTCTCTTTATCGTCATCAATACCACGCGTTGCTTCGGCAGACATCGCACGAATTCTCGCAAAGTTCCCGGTCATATCCCAATGCCGAGGCACCGGCACGTCTCCGTTTACCACATGCTCAACCGCTCTACGAAGAGCGACAAACCACGATTGCCGAACCAACCATGCACCGACAAACTGCAAAAATGCGGGGAATTTCCCGACAAGAGGTTCGCGATTTCCATCAAGCCTTTTCATATTTCTTAAAATTAAATTAATTCGTCGCAAAACAAAAACATCTCCGCGCCAACACCGTCCTGCTCATAGGCGTAAACCGATTTGTACGCGGTCATCCTTATACCATCTTCGGGTAAATTACCGCGATCAACCAAGGGCAGGAGTACGGGCCCTCCAAACGCAGATTGCACCATCATGGTCGGCATGACGCCATTCCACCCGCCTCGCACCACTCTCACAATCCCATTTGAGCTCTTACCCGGGGAAGCTTCGAGTATCTGAAAATACGAAGAGAAAGGTTGCGCTCGGCCATCTTTCGAAACACCTCTCATCAGTACGGATACGGTCTGCCTTCCTTCACGTCGCGCAAGCAAACCTTTGATAACGGGATAAATCCTACTCGCTTCTTGAAAAGCATCATCGGGCGATTTTATCCCGAGAGGAACGGTAACTTTTAAAGCTCTCCCCTGCTCAACGAGAGTTTCAATGGTAGAACCTGGATTTTGCATCAACATCAAAAGAGTCAAATTTCTAGGCAACCCTATCTCGAAAAAATCCTCATGCAAATCGTCAAAAAGGGTGCCATCGATCTGGAAACCATAATCCGCCGCATTAAATTCTTCGGCATTATCGGCGGGAGAAATCGGTCCTTTAATTTTAAAAATACCCGCATCCCGAATATAATCACATGCCATTCTAACCGGGGACTTGGGTTCTTTCCTCATCAACCTATATCTATCTCCGCGCCTAAGATCGATCTCTTCAACACCCATACGTTTTAATTCTAAAACACGCCCAACCAATCCGTCCGTATCCCGAACGCTCATCGGATCATCCAAACGAGGACTTCTGACCGTATGAGAATTATCTTCATTGGCAACAGAGAGATTCTCACACTCATGCCTCAGCCACTCTTCAACCTGTCCCCTAGACTCAAGCGCCACCATAACCGCCGGATCGTTTCTAACCAACAGCCTGCTTTGACCCATGGGTTCAAACGACGGCTCAATCCCACCGGCCCTGATAATACCCCTAGGCTCATCCTCTTCGAGAAGATATTCGGACACCATATAGGTCAATCTATCACATATACCCTCGACATCTCTCTCTATTCTCCCGGATTCGCTCATATTTTATTTCATTTAAAACTTGGGGGAAATCATAACATACACACCTTAAGAATCAAACTTGAATTCAACCCCCGAAATGTTAAGCTATTTAAAACTAATAGCTACACAAAATGGCTCAACGCATAAAAAATCTTCTCCCAAAAAACCCGGATAAGAAATTTAAAATTCCCGATATCCATAAAAAATTTCATCCCGGAAATTGGCAAGTGGATGTGGATTTAAGAGATTTTATTCAGAAAAATTACAAACCTTACACGGGTGGAAAAGATTTCCTCGCACCCCCAACCAAGAAAACGCTAAAAGTTTTCAAACAAGTAAAAAAACTGCTGAGAACTGAATTTAAAAGAGACGGAATCTACGGCATAGACACAAAAATCCCCTCAACAATCACAAGTCACGGACCCGGCTACATAGACCGCCGCAACGAATCAATCGTCGGACTTCAAACCGACATCCCACTCGTAAGAGCGATCAAACCGAAAGGCGGAGTCCAACTCATAGACTCGACATGCGAATCTTTCGGCTATCATCTCGATCCGAAAGTAAAAGACCTCTACACAAACGTAATCAAAAACCACAACGACGCAGTTTTCGACATTTACTACGGCTGGAAAGAGTTTTTCACACCCGAAACGCACAAATTATTCAGATCAAAAGGCATAATCACCGGCCTCCCCGACAACTACGGCAGAGGAAGAATAATCGGCGACTACAGACGCGTTGCGCTTTACGGAATAGACAGACTCGTCGCGGAAAAACAGGAAGAGCTGAACGAACAATGCACCTACATGAACGAAGAAAACATGTTGCTCCGCGAAGAGGCACACAAGCAGATCGTCGCTCTGCAAGAAATAAAAGAGATGGCGGCAACTTATAACTTCGATATAAGCCGACCGGCGGAAGACACCAAAGAAGCGATTCAATGGTTATACTTCGGATATTTGGCTTCCGTGAAAGAACAAGACGGCGCCGCGATGAGCATGGGCAGAATAGATGCATTTATAGACATTTACGCAGAAAAAGATTTGCGCAGAGGCAAATACACCGAATCCGAAATACAACAATTCGTAGATGATTTTGTAATAAAATTAAGACTCGTGAGGCACCTACGCGCACCCGAATACAACGACCTTTTCGCGGGAGATCCGACTTGGGTCACATGCGTGCTCGGCGGCATAGGCAAAGATGGCAGAACTCTGGTTACAAAAACCGCTTTTCGCTTCTTACGCACTCTCGAAAATCTCGGCCCGTCTCCGGAACCGAACTTAACAATTCTTTGGTCTCAAAATCTGCCTGAGAAATTCAAAAATTACGCTTGCGAAGTTTCAGTCGAATCAAGCTCGATCCAATTCGAAAATGACAAACTTATGCGCCCGATACACGGCGACGATTATGGAATCGCCTGTTGCGTCTCCGCAATGACTATCGGCAAACAAATGCAATTTTTCGGAGCACGTTGCAACCTCCCAAAACTGCTTCTATTAGCCGTAAATCAAGGTCGCGACGAAATGGACGGAGAGTTAATGGTCGAGGGAGTCCCGAAACTGAAACATCAAAAACCTCTCGACTATCGCGAAGTAAAAAAAGAGTTTTTCAAACTGATGGATTGGCTTTGCAGAAAATACGTGGAGACCATGAACATCATTCATTACTGCCACGACAAATACAATTACGAATCCGCCGAAATGGCGCTGCATGATTTGAAAATCCACAGATTCATGGCATTCGGAGTCGCCGGAATTTCAATCGTTATAGACAGTTTGTCGGCAATCAAAAACGCGAAAGTTTATCCAATCCGAGATGCAAAAGGCATCGCCAAAGATTTCAAAATAGTCGGCGAGTATCCGGCATTCGGAAACGACCTCCAAGAAGTTGATAAAATCGGCGAAGAGGTTGTAAAACACTTCATAACCTGCTTAAGAAAATATCCGGCCTACAGAAACGCCGAACACACTCTTTCCCTCCTGACAATCACCGCAAACGTCGTATACGGTCATCACACCGGCTCAACACCAGACGGCAGAAAAACCGGCGAACCTTTCGCCCCCGGCGCAAACCCGATGCACAACCGTGACAAATCAGGCGCCCTTGCATCCCTCAATTCCGTTGCAAAATTCCATTACGAAGATTGTCGCGACGGCATTTCAAACACATTCTCAATCACACCATCAACTCTCGGCAAAAACAACACCCAAAGAGTAGAAAACCTGCGAGGCATGCTCGATGGATATTTCAGCAAAAACGGATTTCATTTGAACGTAAACGTACTCAACAAAGAAACACTGCAAGACGCAATGAAACACCCGGAAAAATATCCTCAATTAACAATTCGCGTCTCCGGTTACGCCGTAAATTTCATCAAGCTGACAAAAGAACAACAGCAAGAAGTTATTTCGAGAACGTTTCATAAAAATTTCTAACAAGAAAATGACTATCAAGGGTAAAATTCACTCCTTCGAAACCTTCGGCACCCTCGACGGCCCGGGCATCAGATTCGTAATTTTCATGGAAGGTTGCCCGCTTCGCTGCCTTTATTGTCACAACGTCGACATGCTCGACATGAAAGATTACAAAGATATGACGCCTGAACAACTTTTCAAAAAAATCATCCCATATAAAACATACTTTCAATCCTCGGGAGGCGGCGTCACTCTCTCGGGCGGCGATCCGATCATGCAACCCAATTTCGTTGTGAAATTTTTCACACTTTGTAAACAAGAAGGCATTCATACGACAATCGACACGTCTTGTTTCACAACCAAAGAAACACTCGACAGGTTGATTCCGGTCACCGATCTTTGGATGATCAGCCTCAAACATTTCAACGAAACAAAACATCTGAAACTAACCGGCCAGTCAAACAAACCGATACTCGAAAATATCCGCTACTTAAGCAAGAAAAAGGCAAACATCAGATTCAGATACATGGTCTTGCCCGGCTGGACCGACACTTTTTTCAACTTGAGGGCTTTGAAAAAATTCTTGAAAACCGTACGCTTCAAACTGATCGAACTTCTCCCCTACCACACGCACGGAATTTATAAATGGGAACACCTCGGCCTCAAATACAAACTTAAAGGGACGAAGCCACCATCCGAAAATTCGATTCGGAAAATCAAAAAAATGCTGGAAAAAGAAGGATGGAAAGTGATGATAAACGAATAAAATCCTGCTTCCAATTCAAAAATCCATCTGCTAAACTGTGGGTAAATTTATCGTACAAAAAAACAAAAACAAATAACAAAAACCACATGCTCAAACTCATCCCCGATCGTATAGAAATCAGGAGTGGCAAGCAGTACATCGTGCTTCTCAACAATCGCACGGCACACATGCTCGACCTTCACATCGGCGATCGCGTAAGAGTTAAAAACGGCAAATACGAACTCACGGCAATGCTTCAAATTTCCGAAGAAGGATTTTTGGACGATCACATCGGCTTATACATGGAAGCATGGAAAGAGCTCCGAGCAAAAAGAGGCCAGAGGCTCACGGTTTCCGTATGCGACAAGCCGATTTCAACCAAATACATCAAGCAAAAACTCGAAGGTCACGTTCTCGAGCCAAACGAAATAGACGAGATCGTAAAAGACATTACCGCAGACGACTTGAGCGACATCGAAATGACCTACTTCGTATCCGGATGTTATATCCACGGACTTAACAACACCGAAACCGCCGCACTGACAAAATCAATCGTTAAACACGGCTCAAAACTCGACTTCGGAAACAAACTTGTCGTCGACAAACATTGCATCGGAGGAGTCCCCGGCAACCGAACAACTCTAATCGTCGTACCAATCGTAACGGCGGCAGGACTTTTGATGCCAAAAACTTCGTCTCGAGCAATAACAAGCCCGGCGGGAACGGCCGACACAATGGAAGTTCTTGCAAACGTAACTGTCGACGCTCCAAAATTACAAAAAATCGCGGGGAAAATCGGCGGATTCATGACTTGGGGAGGCGGAGTCGATTTGGCGGCCGCGGACGACCACATGATAAGAGTCAGACATCCTCTTTCTCTCGACCCGGAAGGCATGCTCCTCGCCTCAATAATGGCAAAAAAACATTCCGTCGGCGCAAAAAGATGCTTGATCGATATCCCAATCGGCCCCCAAGTAAAAATCACGAGCCTCAAACACGCTAAACATCTAAAAGACAGATTTATAAAAATCGGAAAAATGTTAGGTATGAAAGTTAAAGTTGTTTTCTCCGACGGCTCACAACCGATCGGCGATGGCATCGGCCCTTTGCTTGAAGCGCAAGATGTCATGAAAGTTCTTCGAAACGAACCCGATGCACCGCAAGATTTGAAAGAGAAAGCTTTATACATGGCCGGACTTCTCCTAGAAATGGGCGGAAAAGCGATCATGGGATTCGGCTACAGAAAAGCCAAAAAAATTCTCAAAAGCGGCATGGCTCTTCAACAAATGGAAAGAATCATTGAAGCCCAAGGCAAAAAACGCATGCCTCCAAACGCCAGATTGGTTTATCAAGTTAAAACAGGTAAGGACGGCAAAATAACTCACATCGACAACAAAATTTTATCGAAACTCGCACGCGTTGCCGGAGCACCACTCGACCCGGCAGGAGGACTTTTACTCAAGAAAAAACTCGACGACAAAGTTAAAAAAGGTGAGACGTTATTCGAAATCCACTCGAACAACGAAGATCGCATGCGCTTGGCAAAAGAGATTTCACAAAAAGAACGTGCGTACATAATAAAATAATATGCAATCTTTCAACTCGATAGTAAAAGATATCAAGGATTTAAAAATCCAAGGTGCAACCTCTATCGCAGTATCGGCCGTAAAAGCTTTTGAACTCGAATTAAAAGCGAAAAAATCCCACAACGAACTTCTCAAATCCGCCCAGAAACTCATAAAGGCTCGTACCACCGAACCGGCACTTAGAAACGCACTCACCTACTGCCTTTCAAATTACAAAACAGATCCGAACATCACAAAAAAGGCGGCAAAACACTTCGAAGATTCAAAAAAATCCATCATAGAAATCGGCGCAAAAAGAATTAAAAGCGGCATGACAATCTACACTCACTGTCACTCTTCGACAGTCGAAAAAATAATTATCGAAGCCCACAAACAAGGTAAAAAAGTCCGCGTCCACAACACCGAAACTCGCCCGAAATTCCAAGGCAGGATCACTGCCACCAACATCGCCAAAGCGAAAATCCCCATAGAACATTTCGTAGACTCCGCAGCAATCGAAGCCATCCGCGGATCAGATTTATTTCTGTTCGGCTGTGACGCAATCACTTCCGACGGCAGAATTGTAAACAAAATCGGCACCGCGCTCATGCTCGAAATCGCCCAGAAATTTTCCGTTCCTTCTTACTCATGCACCGACCTCTGGAAATTCGATCCCGACACGCTCGGTGGCAAAGACGAAGAGATCGAACAACGAAGTGCAAAAGAAGTTTGGGATCGCGCACCGAAAGGGATCAAAATCCACAATCCGGCTTTCGAAATCTGCTCCCCCGACAAAATCACCGGGATAATTTGTGAACTCGGAGTTTTCAAACCGGAAACAATCCTCGAAGAAATAAGAAACGCCTACCCCTGGATTCTTAAATAATCTTATGCGCCCCCACAAAAGGAAAAACAAAAGCTACATTAAAACCACCGACAAAGATCTCACCACGGAAGATCACAAATTCATAAAACAACTCCTCTCTCTCCAGCAAAAATCCACCTGTCTCCGCGCAAAAGTTGGCTCGATAATCGTAGACAAAAAAGGCAAAATTATCGCCAAGACAACCAACTCTTTTCATCCAATATACGATTGCTCAAAAATAGGATGCATTCGTGACATACACAAAATCCCCTCCGGCACACGCAGAGAATTTTGTTATGGACTTTGCGCCGAACAATACGCATTCACCGAACTCGCAAAAAAAGGACTCTCGTGTGAAGACGGAACCATCTACGTCACCTCTCACCCATGCAGGATTTGCGAATCAATGATCGCCGAAAGCGGAATCAAGCGCGTTATATTTATTAAAGGTTATCCGGACATCATCCCCGAATACGACATTCTCCCCGACTATGGAGTAGAGGTGATACACGCGAAATGCTACACGGATACGAAACCACACACGATATAGAGAATAAAACAATAATGTGAAAATATCTGCAACGCTAAACGGGGCTTATTGAATTTGCTTTGTGAACGACTTCGCAGTGCTCCCGTCCCGCTTAGCGGGACGGGAAACGAGGACTTAGTGAACAAATAAGAGCTACCGATTTATTTTGTTCTGCGAACGACTCCGCAGAGCGGACACCTAAAAGGAACTACATTAAGAAACCGCTCGAGGACCTAGTGAGCAGAACAAAATAAATCAGTACGAGTAGTACCAAACCTGCGTATCCGTCACCAAATACATCCTGTTTTCATTCTGCGCGACATAAATGTCTCTCAAATTATCCAACCCCTCAAACACATATTTGGTTGAATAAACCAAATCGCCGTCTTTCGAATCTTTGTTGAAAACGAGTACGCTGTTATTCGCAGGATCGAGAACGTAAACCTGATTGCTTTCGAACGCGGTATAAATCTTATCCGCACCTTCGAATCCGCTGAGCGGAGCTCTTTCCAAGTTGTACTCTTCAGGAGAACCGCTAACCAATTTCAAAATCGTACCATCGCTGTTAAGAACCCAAATCGAACCGTCGATCGCCATTGAAACGGCTTTGCTCAAATCAACATCTTCGGAAAGAACATAAGCTTCCGCCCCGCCATAAGAGTCCCTTTCTCTATAATATTTCCAAATTTGTTCGCCTGCGGAATCCAAAATATAAAGTTTGCTCGAATAAGGATCCGTGTCAACGCCAAGCTGGAAATCACCATCTGACGTATCCATGAAATTGAAATCCGTCCCGTTATATTCGATAATATCGCCATCTTGCGTGTAGAACAAAATAGTATCTTGATCCTCAAAATAAGCTCCGGAAATAACAACCTCTTCGTCATCAATGGTCAAAGGATCCTTCACTTCACCCAAAACGATTTCATACAAACCGTTATACTCATAAACATACAAGCTGTCGTTATAAGGAACTATACCCAAAGCGCTCACCGTAGACCTTTTCTCGGATAAATCGGCAAGCAAAGTCGCATCGGCAACCCTGATAACATTGTCCAAATAATCTCTCTGTTCCTGCACCGCATTCAAATATTCGCTCGCACTGCCTCTCAAATAACCGGACGCTAAAACCTCCATCGCAACAGTTTCGGCCTCGTCAAGAAGCTCCGCCGCCGCATCTTTATCGTAAGAACCTTTTGTTTGCGCCTCGTTAATCTTGGTTGAAACCTGCTCGAGCTTAGCCTCAAGATCTTCTATGTATTTCTGTTTTTGACCCTGATTTCTAACCAAATAAATTCCAACGATCAAAACCAAAACGACAAGAACCAAAGAGATCAAAACCTTATCCCTGCCCAATCTTTTCCATTCGCTTAAAACGCTGTTTTTCTGCATCAACTTATTAAGAATTTCCCTCAAATCCGATATTTTACCGGATATGAAATTCAAGACCTTGTTATCGGCGAAAGTTCTGGAAAACTTGGAATACAGTCCTTCGGTAACAACCCGCTTGGAAACTTCATCGGGTATCTCCGCAACGGTCCCACTTTCTTCGACCGCAACCATCTCCACGACGGAAACGGAAATTTTATCCGACACCTCCATCGAAAGAAGATTCGCAAGTTCGGAAATCGCAGTACCGACATTATGATCGGAAAAAACCTTCGCAAGATCCATCTTCGTAACATATCTATAAAGTCTCGCCGTACTATAAATCAATCTATCCCCCGGAATAATTCCTCCGCTCGCAACATTCGCAAACATCTCTTTCCCCATCGTCGAAGAATCATGAAGACCTTCGCTCAAAATACTGACATGTCTCTTTCTGACCAAATAAGCTTCGGCATCACCATGTTGCGACAGGTACAAAGTCCCGCCGGTAATAATCGCAACGATCACATTTATATTCGGCAAAAATTTCATCCCGTATTGAGACTCCTTCTCTTTCACAATATCGTTCATCATTTTCAAACTTTGCTCAAACCTGGTATACGGATCTTTTTCGAGATCTTGAAAAAAATTATTTTTAAGCGCATCAAAAATCTCATCGGCAACCTCTTCACCAGGTACCGCACTACTCCTTACATCTATATTTAAAACTATCTGAGCGGCATCATCTCCCAAATCCGGATCCCACTCCAAATGATAAGATTTTGAAAAACCAACCTTCTCCTTGCCTATGAACGAATGATGATATTTTGGCTTACCCAACATAAAAAGAGAGTTAATTGATCGGACAAAAAGATACTATATCGGCTTGAAAGAATCAACTAGACTTGAGATTCCAACTCGTCTAAAATAGACAAGCAAACTTTTAATAAATCTCACATGATAAGCAAAGGCAATAAAACAAGAAAGAAACGACGACATGGTTTTATGAAAAGAAATAAAACAAGAACAGGTAGAAATGTTATTAAAGCGAGAAGAGCGAGAGGTCGCAAAAGACTGACTCATTAAAATGCTTCCAAAAAGGTACAAACTGACAAAGCGCGACGGCATAAAGTCGATTTTGGAAGAAGGAGAGATGATAAAAACCCGATATTTCGTCGCAAAATCAATTCCCGACGAAAGCGGTCAAAGCAGATTTTCAATATTGATAAGCGCCAAAATTTCCAAAAAAGCCACGATAAGAAACAGATTAAGAAGACAAATTTTTGAAATAATAAGACTCAACATAGAAGAAATCTTGAAAAGAGGCCCGCGAAAAACCGTAATCCTGCCACGAACAAGCGCGCTAAGCCTGACCTACCAAGAGATTCAAAAAGAACTGCTGAAAACTTTATGAAAAAAAATCTATTACTATTGGTAACATTTCTGCTCCTCGCAACGCTGTGGAGCAAAGGGTGCAGTGAACCCGTGGACACAACCTCGGTACTGACCCAAGGAGATATCGGCATCTCGACACAAAAAGGAAGTTACACATACGGGAAGGAAGTTAGAATTTATATCCAAAACAACACTTCTGCGGAAATCATAATCAAGAACGAATGCCCGTCGGAATATTTGGACGTATTTGGAAAAGAAGGAGAAGCTTTCACCCAAATTACGGCATCACACGAAATAGATTGCTCGGCATACACCGACATAACTTTAGCTCCAAAGGAGAAAAAAAGCTTAAGTTACTCATATTGGACATACAGCCTGTTCAGCGAAATCGGAACATATCAAATCCGATATACCGACCCGACAACAGGAACAACTTATTATTCCAACGAATTCGCAATAGAAGAACCGAGCGCAACCACGAAATTCTGGCGCGAAGTATTCTTCAAACCAATATATAACGGTCTTATATTCGTAATAAAAAACGTCCCGGGACACTATTTGGCACTCGGAATAATTTTAATAACTCTCCTGATAAGGACAATCTTACTAATCCCCTCTCAACACGCGATCAGGTCTCAAAAGAGGATGCAAGATTTACAACCGAAACTCGAAGAAATCAAGCAGAAATACGCAGGCAATCAGGAAAAAATCGCAATGGAAACAATGCGCGTCTGGCAAGAAAACAAAGTAAATCCTTTCGGGAGCTGCTTGCCGATTTTGATACAATTCCCGATATTGATAGCGCTGTTTTACACGATAAAAGACGGACTCAACCCCGACAAAGTCATTTTCTTATACGATTTTCAAAAAGACTTCCTGCTTTCAAACATAAACACCAAATTTCTCGCATTTGATCTGACAAAAAACGACTTGTACGTATTCCCGATATTGGTCGGACTCTTGCAATTCACCCAAATGAAACTTTCTTTGGCGCGAAAAAAGAATAAAAAAGAACCGGCGAAAAAAGAAAACAGCGTAACCGGCGATATAGAACAAGCGAATAAAATGATGATCTATTTCATGCCTTTGATGATCGCATTCTTCACGGCTTCCGTACCCGCCGGCGTGGGGCTTTATTGGGGCGTTTCCACCTCATACGGCATCATCCAGCAAATAATCGTAAACCGCGAAGGCAAAGATAAAAAAGAACCCACCGTGAAAGTCATCGAGAAATCTTAACAACCTAAACCATATGGAAAATGACATAAAAGATTTAATCGTTAAGATGTTCAATGTCATGAACATACATCTTGGCAATGTCACCGTTGAAAAAGAGAGCGACGGAAAAACGTACAAGATAAACCTGAAATCGGACGACTCGAGCCTTCTAATCGGAAAGCACGGAGAAAATCTTCAAGCTTTGCAAACCATCGCGAAACTTTTGGTTTACAGACAGTTCGACGAAAACAAAGACTTCTCGATTATTATTGACGTTGACGATTACAGAAAAAGGCAAGAAGACAGCGTAATAGAAATGGCAAACCGCAAAGCCGCTTACGTCCGTGAAACCGGGAAAAATCAAACCCTCCCTCCGATGTCCCCATACTTCCGAAGAGTTGTCCACATGCACTTAATGCAACCGGAATTTGAAGATTTAACAACCGAAAGCATGGGACAAGGCGCCTTCAGGCAAGTTACAATTAAGTTAACAGCGCAAGGAAGCTCTGCACTCCCCGCGCAATACATTCAAGACTGATAAGGAAGCCTGCCTGTCGGCAGACAGGCGAAGCGCTCCATACGCAATACATTTATGGCCAAGAAACTCATAACAACATTCGTAATTTTATTATTCGCGATTACACAAGCTAACGCAGAGAGCTTGCCTTTTATCGATATGGAAGAGGGAACGAAATACTACGACGCAATTTTAAGCCTCTATGAAAACGGCATCATCTCCGGATACAGCGATGAAACTTTCAAACCGGATCAAGAAATCAATCGCGTGGAAACCTTGAAAATAATTCTCGAAAGCGCAGGCAAAGAAATCATCACCGAATCGAATCAGGAATCGGAATTCACCGACATCTCGGGTGACGAATGGTATTACCAATACATAATCACAGGGCTTGAAAACAAAATAATTTCCGGCTACGGAAACGGCACGTTTAAGCCGGAGGAAACTGTGAATCTCGCGGAAGCGATGAAAATGCTCGTCAACACAAACGAACTCATCCCGATTCAACCATCCGCCGATCAGGAGTTTTTCGCAGATGCCGACAAATCGGCATGGTATGCGCCTTATATAAATTACGGCTCCGAAAACGGCCTGATTTACGCAGACTCAAGCAACAATATATCCCCCGATCACCCGCTCACAAGAGCCGAACTCTCGTACTTGATTTACAGATATGAAAATCTCGGATATTACTCCGGCGAAGTTGATTACGGCAAAGCGACATACTACGCCGACATGTTTATCGGAGACCACACCGCAAACGGCGAAGTTTTCGATCAAAGTTTTCTCACAGCCGCCCACAAAACTCTCCCGTTCGGAACGATCGTAAGAGTAACCAACCTCGCGAACGGGCAAACCGTCGAAGTCGAAATCAACGACCGCGGTCCATACGTTGACGGTTACGTTTTGGATCTTTCAAAATCCGCTTTCCAAATGATCAGCCATCTGGGCGCAGGAGTCATAGACGTGGAATACGAAATTGTTTATCGGATCGAAAATGACTAATCTTTACTACAAAAACAAAGCGAAAAAAATCACCGATAATCGCTCGCAACTTCTCTCCGAAGAAGTAAAATCAACTTATTATTTGCTTGTCGGAGTCATAGGATTTTTACTGCTCTCAACGACTTTGACCTATTTGTATATTTCAAGCCAAAAATCGGCCAAAGGATACCTTTTAGACAAACTGCAAACGACATACGAAGATTTAACGACGGAATCGAAAGAACTGGATGCCGAACTTCTCGACGCAACATCGCTGACTAACATAGACATGTCTGAAACGGTTACGAAAATGGAAAAGCCGGGAAACAGCGATTAGGAAACTGCGTTCTCTACATACCGAACCCCACCGGCAATATCCGGCGTCTCAACTATCATCGGCACCGATTCTCGCCCGGCAAACCTGATTATCGCCTTCAAATTCGCATCACCGATCTCCCCTTCTCCCAGATTCGCATGACGATCAACTCTCGAACCGCGACTTTTTAGCGCATCGTTGAAATGTATCAATTCGAGATTTTTTAATCCTAAAATTTTATCAAATTCGTCAAAAACTTTCTCGGGTTTGGTAAAATCATATCCCCACGCCCACGCATGACATGTATCCAAACAAAAAACAACCCTCTTGTTTTTCCCGAGCGCGGAATAAATCGCCGAAAGTTCCTCGAAACTTCTCCCCATCTCCGTCCCCTGCCCGGCAGTATTTTCAAGAATAATTTTCGCCTTAAGCCCATCTGTTTCTTCAAGAACTTTTTTGAGATTTTTTATTAAAAAATCAAAGGCCTCGCCCTCACTCAAATCCAAATGTTTCCCGACATGCAAAACGACACCCGCTCCATCAAGCATCTCCACTCCTTTCAAGTCATCCACGAGAGACTGCAAAGCCCATTCCGCCCCCGGCTTCGCAAAATTCAAAAGATATGAGCAGTGCGCGACCGTAAACTTAAACCCGATCTTCGCGGAATACGCCCGAAACTCGCGCGCCTCCTCCGCAGTCAATTTCGTCTTCGCCATACCCCTGGGGCTTTTCATGAAAATCTGCATGGCATTCACATGCAAAACCTCATGCGCCTCCTTAAGCGCAGAGATAAATCCATCTGAAGAGTTTCGCTTTGGCGAAACAACTTGATTATATTGCGCTCTCCGAGCGCTGATCGACATATGAGCACCATAAATATACATACCAAAATCATTTTTATCACATAATACCGGCGGCATCCACAAGACTTATACGCACCCCGGGAAATTCACGATTAGGAACTGGAACAAACCGCAAGTCAAACCTGTAATTTGGCGCCCATTCATGAACGGATCGATCCCACTCTCCAATCATCTCCTCCCAAAATCCGCAGAATCCTTCGAGTTTCCCGGTATTTTTAATCCAAAAACAGAAAAAAGCGATATCGGGATCTATCTCCATGCAATTACCATTTTCGTGTCCATCAACAAACGAACTGAAAAACGCCAAATAAACAGCATCTTCCATAAAAATGGCACGCCCATCATTAACAAAAAGTATATTTACATCTCTTTTATCATTGAACATTACTTGCAAAAGGCAATCCTCGCGATCAATCAATCGACGAAACAAATCGGAATACTTTAAATAAATCTCTTGTGGAATTTCCGAAAATCCGGGTTCTCCATCCATATTAAATGTTATAATTAATATAATTAAGATGAAATCATATGACGATATGGATCGAGAATCAATTTTAAAAATCGTAAAAATCTTCTCCCGCCTCTACCCGCACCCCACCCCGACCCTAAAGTGGACCTCCCCTTTCGAGTGCCTGATCGCCGTAATTCTTTCGGCCCAATGCACTGATAAAAAAGTAAATCTTGTAACTCGCAAACTCTTCGGAAAAGCGAACACACCCGGAAAAATCCTCATCCTCGGTCAAAAAAAACTCGCCGGAATAATCAAACCTTGCGGACTGTTTAACGGAAAATCGCGCAACATAATTGCAACATGCGAAATTTTAATAAAAAACTTCAACGGGAAAATACCGCAAACGCAACCGGAGCTCGAAACGCTCCCCGGAGTCGGCCCCAAAACGGCACAAGTAATCCTGGCGCAAATTTGGAACAAACCCGCCTTTCCCGTCGACACCCACATCCACCGAGTCGCAAACCGCCTCGGAATCTGCACGACAAAAACACCCGAACAAACAGAAAAATGCCTCAAGTCGAAAATACCGTCGCGATACTGGCACGACTTGCATTTGCAGATGATTTTCCACGGAAGAGAAACCTGCAAAGCTAGACGGCCAAGCTGTCATGACTGCCCACTGGCAAACTTATGTGATTCCAAAAACAATAATTTTCAATAAAAGAAATTACTTCCCTTCTTATCGGACAATCGGGAACTTCAACAGTGAAATACCTATGCAACAATCCGATAGCGGAAACCGCAGGCATATTGGTCAAGCCCCATTCTCCGGTTTCACGTTTCCATGCGTTATAAAGAAAATAGGTGGCGTTCGCATACCAATAGTCAAAGAACAAAAAAGAGTCTTCCAACTCCCGCTCCAACCTATCAAGAAAAGCTTCCGCGTTGACATCAGTCACTCTTTCTTCAACGGGCGCGTCTTCAAGCGACATATCTTCACCAACCGGAAACAAAAAATCCTCGGGAACACCAACGGGCATATCCGAAGACACGGAAACATCTGTAATTTTCAATTCGGCAAAAGACGTTCGATATTCCATTTCAACCCTATCGGCAACGAAAATTAATTCGCGAACAATTCGCCTTTGCTCCTCACCTGAATAATTAAATTCGAGCAAAAATTTCCTGAACTCAACCATACATCCCGAAAGTATAACATCTTGCTTGCTACCATCTTCGTCACCATGAGCCTTCGCGAAATTAACAAAAAAACCGGTCATACTTAGAAAAAAATCGGTCATACTCCTAATATTTGGGGGGGTATGCTTACTCATCACCTGAAAAACCTCCGGATATTTTTGCCGAACCATCTTGCCCAATAAATTATAAAAACTACCGATCGTCCTACTTTTCGGCATCTCGCAAGTCGCCTCGATATCAGTTTTAAATTCCATAAGTATTTTATAACACAACGGGAGGGCGGAGTCAAACAACTTGCCCTAAAAAGACCCCGGTTTTTTCACAGATCTGTTAAGCGGATACAAAAAATTAGCTCGCAAAAACTAACGATAGAGATCTATATTGTATAATTTAACAGATTGACGTTTATCCCCCCCGGGGAGAAAACGTCAGATTCGGGTTGACTCAGCGAAACTAAACTTCCGCCAGCTTACGCAGGCGGGGTTAGCGTAGTTCAAGCTTCGCTTGTCCCGCATCTTCTTGACCTTGGTTCTCAATATACGCACGAATGAT